>NZ_PVBM01000038.1 GCF_002968575.1 Neorhizobium huautlense
GCACGCTGAGGATCACCCTGAACGGGGCGGAGAACCGCCGCACGCTCGCCGGCCACTTCATCGCCGAGACATTCGGCTCCGGCATCCAGCATCTGGCCTTTGCGACCGGCGACATCTTCAAAACCGCCAAGGCGCTCAAGCAGAACGGTTTTCGGCCGCTTGCCATCTCGCCCAACTATTACGGCGACGTGGAGGCCCGCTTCGGGCTCGACCCGGCGCTCACCGAAAGGCTGAAGGCCGACAACATCCTCTACGACCGCGACGACAACGGTGAATATTTCCAGCTCTACAGCACGACCTATGGCGAGGGCTTCTTCTTCGAGATCGTCGAACGGCGCGGCTACAAAGGCTACGGCGCCCCAAACGCTATCTTCCGCATCGCAGCGCTGAAAAAACAGATGCGGCCCGACGGTATGCCGAAAGCCTGAACCACCGTGGATAAGGTGGGCCGAAAACGACAAAAGCGCGCCATTGGCGCGCTTTTGTTCAGAATCTGGCTCCCCGGGCCGGATTCGAACCGGCGACCTGTCGATTAACAGTCGAATGCTCTACCGCTGAGCTACCAGGGATCAACCGCTCGGTGGCGGCGTGAGCGGGGTAATACAAATGCTTTGCCGTTTTGCCAAGCGCTTTTTGCAAAAAAATCGAACTTGGTTGTTTTATCCCCGTTTAAGCCCCATCTGCTCGGGAAAGCAGCCTTCAAGGAATAAGGAGAATGAGCTCTGGTGACTGAAGAGCGGAAGTCGACGAGATTCGGAATGGACCCCCAGAGCGGCAAGCTGGCGTTTGGCAGCTGGCAGATTCCGATGCCTCGCTCTCGTATCGGCCGCGTCGGCATCGGCCTGACGCTGATCGTCGGCGGAACGCTCGGCTTTCTGCCGGTGCTGGGCTTCTGGATGCTGCCGCTCGGTTTTCTGGTTCTCTCACACGACCTGCCCATCGTCCGGCGCAAGCGTCGCCGTATCGCCGTCTGGTGGGCGAGGCGAAAGGCCAGCAAGGCTGACAGGTGAAGCGGGTGGCTCTTATCAGCTGAGCAGCGACGCCAAGCCCTGGCCGGCGCTGAAGGCCGCATAGGCGAGTACGCCGAAATAGATCACCGTGATCACGTTGAAGAGATAACCGCCCAGCATGATCAGGCCGTCGCGCTGGATCATCCCTGTGGACAGGAGAAGGATCGCGATCCCCGGCAACGTGTTCGAGAACGGGATGAGGCCGAGCGGGAACATCAGCAATATGCCGGCCAGGGTGATCGCAAGTCCGTTCAGCCGGTTCATGAACCTGCCCGTCGTGAGCGCCGAGAGGCGCGGCTTCAGGAAACGGTCGAGCCGCGAAACGATATTGACGCCCTTTTCCAGGGCGGGCACGAGCTTCTTCGTGTCGAGCTGACGGTCGAGGATCTTCTTCGGCAGCCAGGGCAGGCGGTTTGCGGTAATCGCCAGGCTGATCAGAATGATGGCTGCGCCAAAAACGGTGCTGACGCCTGGAATCGAAACAGGAATGAGGAAGGGCAGCGAGGCGACGGCGCAGATGAGCAGAAGGCCCTGTTCGCCCACGGCATCCATCAGTTCGCGCAGTGTAACCGACTGACCCCTGATCCCGTTGATGAGCTGCCGCAGTGTGCCGCTCAAAGAAGTGGAGGTGTCCTCAAATTCGATGCTTCCGTCCAAGCTGATGCTCCGCGCAGTCTCCGTCAGGCCGGATGCATAGCAGCATTCGGCATGTGAGCAAAGGCCGCGCACCCGCAGAGGCGGTATCGCAGGGTGAGAGCCGTGGGTTTCGTCGCGGCAGCCGTTCTACTTCGAAGCCATCCAGTGGTCATAGGCGCCGCAGGCCAGCACGACAGCAAGGATCGCCACCACGACAGGATTAAGCGCTGTCATGAATTCCAGATATTGCATGTCGGTCTCCTCCTACCGCATGTCCGCCCGACATCTCCCAATGGGCGATATGAGAATTCTAACACCCTTTTAGTCGCCTCGCTACTTTAGGAATCTTGCAAGGAAAGCGGCGCATCCTCTTGGGAATCGCTGTGTAGAAGACGTGGGGCAAAGAAGATGTTCCGAGTGATCGAGGGCGGGATGGGCGCAGGCCCGTCACCGATTTCCTATGAGACCGCTGACGAGGTGCCGACGCGGGACGACGTGTTGCGGGAGGCCGAGAGGCGGCGCAGGGCAACGGGTTACGACAGGTGGCGCAACCGGGAGCAGCTCACGGGAATCCCGATCCCGCGCGAGATCAGCTACCTCGCAATGCAAATCGGCTACGCAGCGGAAGCTATCGGCAGATTGGCCGAGATTCCCGCCGACTTCCGCGCGGACATCTACTGGCCGGCGTGATCGCCGCCGGCAGGTGCATCAGAATAATGTCATGAAGAGATGACCGACATATATGATGCCGACAAGCGACGCTATGGTCGCGCACGCCGCTACGGCGTCGGAGACAGTGAGCTTCATACTGTTTATCGCCATCATGGCGATCCTTCTCATAAGGATATTGATGGCAACATCGCCATCGCTCACCGAATTTAAGCAAAACCTTTAAAGAAGCTCTTGATAACCATGGTTAACATCCGCTTCGCCGCAAGACATCCGTAACCTTTCGGCACGTGCAATCATCGCTGCCGCCGAAGCGGATCGCTTTGGGGTTCGCTGATCAGCTCAGCATTTTTGCCTCTATGCTCGCAAGGACGAAGGTTTCCCGAACCTTTTCCAGAGGGATCTTTCGCTGCAGCCCGGCTGCGCATTCCTTGAGAGCCTGAAGGTAATACGTGCCTTCCCGGATCGGCCAGCGCCAGTTGAGATAATCAAGCGCTTCCCTGGGGCCTCGTATCATTTCAGGAAATCCGTATCCGATACGCACTCTGACAGGAGCACTCCACAGAACTTCATCGACTTCTGTTGCCTTACTCATCATTCCACACCTTGGCATTGCGGCGCGAAAACTCACGAGGCGAGGATTGGTTCCCCTGCGGCGGCAAATTTTGATGCACGTGATTTGATGCTGGAGGAGGTGTCCGAAGTAATCAATTTTTGAAGACCGTGCAGGGGACACCCGCGGATCTGACGCGCGTGCAGAGGTCGGTTGCCTCGGCTCTGGTCGCTTTTCCGATTCTCGCGGCATAGCGGGGGCGAGAGCCGAAATTTCCGCCTTTTTGCCGGACGATGAGAGGACGTTCGTCGCTGAGGGCGGGTGGAAGTCTCGTTATTGCATTGGCGAAGAGCCGGTTGGCGACGTGCGGATTATAATGTGCGGACAGTTGCACGCCCCACGGCGCCCAGTCGGCTCCACTCAGCAGAACCGGCTCATTGAGGTTCCTCGTCTCGGCGAGCGTGACGCAGCCGTCCATGAAGGATTTTTCGGCCGCAAGGGGAGGGGCCGGCTTGTCGGGAGGAGCATCTCTCCAGGTCTCCACGGGATATCCCGTTATCGCAAACACATAGTCGCGCGTTTCGATCGGCAGGCGACCAAGCTTCAGGAATGTCTCCAGTCCGCTTTCGCCTGCGTTGTAGGCCGCCGCCGCCAGTCCGAGATTTCCGAACCGGTTCCGCAGGTCATCGAGATAGCGGGAAGATGCCGTCAGCGCCTCGATCGCGTCGAAGCTGTTCTGCAATCCACGCAACCTGGCGGTTCCCGGCATGAACTGGGCAATGCCCTCGGCCCCCTTATGGCTGACCGCGCCGGGCCTGAACAGGCTTTCGCGCCAGATCAGCCGCGCGAAGAACTCGGGCGGTAGGTTGCTGTCCGCCGCCGTATGCTCCAGGACCCTGCAAAGGTCATGATTGAAGCTTTTGGCGCGGATGCATAGAGGAGGGCCCCCGCCTTCCGCGCCTCGTTCGTAAAGGCACCGGTCCTCCGCTGCTTCCTCGGCCACAGCATCGCCGTAGCCCGGAAGCGGCACCACGCTCAGCGCCAATGCGCAGATGATCCGCAGAACCCGAGAGCTCATAACCAACCTCAGCGGACCGCCGTCCAACGTTGACTGCGCGGCGATAATGCCAAAAGGACGGATGAAGAGAAACTACTTATCCGCAGGGCTGCTTTCGCTTGATTTTCGAGGCGTTGCGGGAAACGGGACGCGAACCGCAATCAGCGATGAAAAAACGGCGACATTCGGCATGAACCCGCTTGCGCCATCATTCGATTCGTTCTAAACGCCCGACACCACTCGCTCTTTATGCGTACGGACGGCCTCGTGGCGGAGTGGTGACGCAGAGGACTGCAAATCCTTGCACCCGAGTTCGATTCTCGGCGAGGCCTCCATTCTCCTCACAATCACAACAATCCGATCTTTCTTTTCGATCAAGCATTTACCATGCCGTTTTGTGTGCGGTGCAATATGGTTAATTTTTAACTTTCTCCTTCTAGGCTTGGAACAGAACGGCCTGTTCATTGCTTTATGCGCCGAACGGAGGGAAAGCGACATGATCACCAGACTTATCACCGTCCATCGCCAGCCGGCCAATGAGGCCGAAGGCACGGGTACCTTCGCCGATGGCATCTTTCCGCTGACCTCTGCCGAACAATCTGCCTTCGACAGGGATCACGGTCTGCGCACCTCCTATACCCGGGACTACGTCGTTGTCCGCCGTCTGGACGAGGCGCCGCGCGCCTACGCGTGACCCGTCTCGTTCCGGCCGGCGCTCCCCCGCGTTCCGAAATCCCCTGCGCTTTTTTGCCTCGAAGACCCGCAATGTCTTGAAAGCGGAACGCGCCGTCAGTAAGACGGGACACGAACCGCGCCTGGCGCCGGATGATTTGGGACGACTGAGATGATGGATTTCGAAGCAGCACGTACGAAGATGGTCGAGAACCAGATCCGCACCACCGATGTTACGTCGCATTCGGTTCTGCGGGCGTTTTACAACGTCCCCCGTGAAGCATTCGTGCCCGCCAAGGCCAAGTCTCTCGCTTATATCGATACAGACATCGAAGTGGCGCCCGGACGGTACCTGATGGAGGCTTCGCCGCTCGCCAAGCTTCTGCAGCTCGCAGCCGTAACCAAAAACGATGTCGTACTCGAAGTGGGTACGGGTAGCGGATATGCAACCGCCATCCTGTCGCAACTGGCCGGGTCGGTAATCTCGATCGAGGTCGACGGGGCGCTGGCGGAACAGGCAACCCGGACCCTGTCGTCGCTTGGCCATGACAATGTCGCGGTGGTGATCGGAGAATTGCAGAACGGCTATGCGAGTGAAGCGCCCTATGACCTGATCTTTGTCAACGGGGCCGTCGAGGAGGTGCCGCCCGCACTTCTCGACCAGCTCCGGGACGGGGGGCGTTTGGTGGCCGTCGTCGGTTACGGGAACGCAGCCCAGGCAAAGGTTCTCGTGAAAGAACAAGGTGTGATCTCCGAAAGCTCCTATTTCAACGCGTCCGTGAAAGCGCTGCCGGGCTTTCACAAGGCGAAGGAATTCGTCTTCTGATCGGTCGGATGATTCCATCGTGAAAGCAGAGCCGCGCAAGCGGCTCTTTTGCTGTTTGGGGCAGGGTTCATTTGGCCTGTTTTAGAAGAGTGTGACATACGGGATTCACATCCCCAACAAAACTGTGTATCGGTAGAGCGCCTGGGGCACTTGTCATTGTTTCCAGCCCCCCCAACACCTTAAGCTAACCGCGATTCGAAACCCTTGCATTCGGGTGCGAATCGATTGCCGGTAACAGCGGGGATGAAAATGGCTCAGCCAAATGTAGCGCGTGAACCCTCCATGGAGGAAATCTTGGCCTCGATCCGCCGGATCATTGAAAGCAATGAACCGACCGCCGAGAACGCGCTCTCCCGTCCGCTTCCCCAGGCTTATGGCGATGACGAACTGGAAGGCTCCGAAGACGAGGGCTTTGCGCCGGACGTGGCCGCGAATGACCGCGGCATGCCGTCGCGCAGCGGCTTGCCGGCTGACGTTCCTGCGTCGATTAGCCAGCCGGAGCGCACCCTGTCGCTCGCCGATGTCGCCGCCCGCGTTCGCGCCGCCTCCTCCCGGCAGCCGGAGCCGGCCCCAGCACGGGTTGCTCCGATATCCGAGCCGGGTGGAGCGCCCGCTCAGCAGGCTCGTCAGGAGGAGGCTCCGCTTCGCCCTCTGACGCCGCGCATGCCGGAACTCCGCGAGCCGCGTCCGGAACCGGCGCCTGCGGCACAAGCGGCCCCGACACCGGCGCCGACTCAGCCCGAGCCGGTTCAGCGTGTCATGCCCGTTTTCGATCCGCCTCAGCCAGCCCCCACGCGGCTTGACGCTGCCGATCGGCAAGCGCCGAAGCCGGCACCACAGAGCCTGCCGGCCAAGATCGAAGAAACAGCCAATCTGCTGTCCCTCGAAGCAGGCGCCCAGGTTGCAAAGTCCTTCGGCGAACTGGCGGCTGTTTTCAACGGTATCGAACGGCGTTCGCTGGAAGACATGGCAGGCGATATGCTGCGGCCGATGCTGCAGGAATGGCTGGACGACAACCTGCCGACATTGGTCGAGCGTCTCGTGCGCGAGGAGATCGAACGCGTGGCTCGCGGCCCGCGCCGCTGATCCGTATCCGAGACCGATGATGCTGCCGCTCCGGTGACGGGGCGGCTTTTTTATTGACTTGGAACACCCCATCCTATTTACACCGCGATACCTCTCAAAGAACAGAACCGGGTCAGGAAATGCTCGAAAAGACCTATGATTCCGCAGCCGTAGAACCGAAAATCGCGCGAGCCTGGGACGAGGCGGACGCCTTCCGCGCCGGGGCGAACGCAAAACCAGGGGCGGACACCTTCACGATCGTGATCCCGCCACCGAATGTGACCGGTTCGCTGCATATGGGTCATGCGCTCAACAACACGCTGCAGGACATCATGGTCCGCTTCGAGCGCATGCGCGGCAAGGACGTGCTGTGGCAGCCGGGCATGGACCATGCGGGCATTGCCACCCAGATGGTCGTCGAGCGGCAGTTGATGGAGCGCCAGCTTCCCGGCCGGCGCGAAATGGGCCGCGAGGCTTTCGTTGAGAAAGTCTGGGAATGGAAGGCGGAGTCCGGCGGCCTGATCTTCAATCAGCTGAAGCGTCTCGGCGCCTCCTGCGACTGGTCGCGCGAACGCTTCACCATGGATGAAGGTTTGTCCGAAGCCGTTCTTGAAGTCTTCGTGACGCTCTACAAGGAAGGCCTGATCTACAAGGACAAGCGTCTCGTCAATTGGGACCCCAAATTACTCACCGCGATTTCCGACCTCGAAGTCGAACAGGTCGAGATCAAGGGCAATCTTTGGCATCTGCGCTACCCGCTCGAGCCGGGCGTCACCTATCAGTATCCGGTCGCCTTCGATGAGGACGGCAAGGCTACCGAATACGAGACGCGCGACTACCTGGTCGTAGCGACGACGCGGCCCGAAACCATGCTGGGCGATACCGGCATTGCCGTGAATCCGGAAGATGAGCGCTACAGAGCGATCGTCGGCAAGCATGTCATTCTGCCGATCGTCGGTCGACGCATCCCGATCGTCGCCGACGGCTATGCCGATCCGTCCGCGGGTACGGGTGCGGTGAAAATCACGCCTGCCCACGATTTCAACGACTTCGAAGTCGGCAAGCGGGCGGGACTCAGCGCCATCAACATCATGAACATCGACGGCACGATCGCCATCAAGGAAAACGAGGACTTCCTCGAAGGCCTCGATCATCCGGCTGCGCTTCACGGCGCCTGGGATCGCCTCGAGGGCCAGGACCGCTTTACCGCGCGAAAGATCATCGTCGAGATCTTTGAGGAAGCGGGCCTGCTCGACAGGATCGAGCCGCACAAGCACATGGTGCCGCATGGCGACCGCGGCGGAGTGCCGATCGAACCCCGGCTGACCGAGCAGTGGTATGTGGATGCACATACGCTTGCTCAGCCGGCGATCGCTTCGGTTCGCGAAGGCCGCACCAAATTCGTCCCGAAGAACTGGGAAAAGACCTATTTCGAGTGGATGGAGAATATCCAGCCCTGGTGCATCTCGCGCCAGCTCTGGTGGGGACACCAGATCCCGGCCTGGTATGGCCCGGACGGCCAAGTTTTCGTCGAGAAGACGGAAGAAGAGGCGCTACAGGCGGCCATCCAGCACTATCTTGCTCATGAGGGGCCGATGAAGGCCTTCGTTCAGGATAAGCTTGAGAACTTCAAGCCGGGCGAAATCCTGACGCGCGACGAAGATGTGCTGGATACCTGGTTCTCCTCGGCCCTATGGCCGTTCTCGACCCTCGGCTGGCCGGATCAGACGATCGAGCTTGAGAAATATTACCCGACCAGCGTTCTCGTCACCGGCTTCGATATCATCTTCTTCTGGGTCGCCCGCATGATGATGATGGGACTTCATTTCATGAAGGATGAAGAGGGCAATCCGGTCGAGCCATTCCATACGGTCTATGTTCACGCGCTGGTGCGGGACAAGAACGGCCAGAAAATGTCGAAATCCAAGGGCAACGTCATCGACCCGCTGGAACTGATCGACGAATATGGCGCGGACGCCCTGCGCTTCACGCTGGCGATCATGGCCGCTCAGGGCCGCGACGTCAAACTCGATCCGGCACGTATTGCGGGCTATCGCAACTTCGGCACCAAACTCTGGAACGCCACACGCTTTGCCGAGATGAATGGCGTCAAGGGCGATGCGGCATTCGTTCCAGAGACGACGACGCTCACCATCAATCGCTGGATTCTCACGGAGCTTTCCGCAACGATCAGCGACGTGACCGAGGCGATCGAGAGCCAACGCTTCAACGAGGCGGCCGGCGCACTCTACCGTTTCGTCTGGAACCAGGTCTGCGACTGGTATCTCGAATTCCTGAAGCCGATCTTTGCGAGCGATGACGAAAAGGCTAAAGCGGAAGCCCAGGCCTGCGCGGCCTATGTTCTGGAAGAGACCTATAAGCTCCTTCATCCTTTCATGCCCTTCATGACGGAAGAGCTTTGGGCCCATACCGATACCCGCGATGGCCTGCTCTGCCACGCCGATTGGCCGGCGCCGGAATTTTCCGACACGGCGGCGGCCGAAGAGATCAACTGGCTGATCGATCTCGTGACCGGCCTTCGTTCGGCGCGCGCCGAGATGAACGTTCCGCCTTCGGCGGTGGCTCCGCTGATCGTTGTGGGGGCCAACGAGACCAGCCAGACGCGGCTCAAGCGTCACGAGGCTGCGATCCGCCGTCTCGCTCGCGTGGAAAGCATCGACCTTGCTGAGATTGCGCCCAAGGGGGCCGCTCAGATCGTCGTGGGAGAGGCGACGGCCTGCCTGCCGCTCGGCAATCTGATCGACCTGACTGCCGAACGGGCGCGGATCGAGAAGGCCATAGGCAAGACGGCCGACGAAATGGATCGCATCGGCAAGAAACTGGCGAACGAGAAATTCGTCGCCAACGCCGACCCGGACGTTGTCGCGGCTGAACGCGAACGCTTCGCGGAACTCGAGGTGCAGACGGCCAATCTGAAGACGGCGCTCCTCAGAATCACCGAAGCAGGCTGATTCGCCCGACATCGCTTTGAGCAAATGCCGCGCCGAAACAGGCGCGGCATTTCTTTTTCAGGCTTCGTCAATCTGTCGCAAAAATGTGCAGCCGCTTGCTTTCGAGAAAGCCCCAATGTTGCCACATTGACACATAATCCGACCGAAAAGTAATAAATTTCTAATATTCTCGACCGGTATTGCTACAAGGCAGAAAAATTTTGCGACATATGGTCGCTTCGGTCTGGTTCCTCAGTTTTTTACGTAAATCATGACCTTCCAACCCCGGAAGGTTCAGGACAGCTGAAAGTTGTCAATCAGAGGGAAACATTTAGAGTGATTCCGATCACTTACCAGGGAGTGGGAGCAATTATGGTAAGAAAAATAATATCGAAAGGTCTGTTGGTTGTTGCCGCAGGTTGCGGACTGCATTCGACGGCTTTGGCGGGAGGACTTGATCGGGGCGGTTACAATATCGACCTGCTTTTCGATCCTTCGCGGTTCGCGGTGGAATCGAGCGCTACCTTCGTCATGCCCCAGCGCAAGGTGAAGAACGTGAGGGACATCCGTGCGGCGGATGGAGATCTTGATTCCCCACCATTTTCTTTTGCGACAAGTGGTGTCGAGGATTCCGAAAGTTACTTTGTGCCGAGGATCGGCATGAAGGCGGGCATTGGCGACAGCGCCGACTGCATGCTTGACTATTCCGAGCCATGGGGTGCCCATGCAGCCCCAGGTCGCAACTGGGCGGGTGCCAACTCGAACATCGAGACCAAGGTAGAAAGCCGGAACTACGCCGCGACATGTTCCTACAGATTTGATGCCGGTCCGGGGCAGCTTCGCATCATAGGCGGCGCCTTTTATCAAGAAGTATTTGGTTTCAAGGAGCGGCAGGTCGTTCCAGATATCGCAGTGCCGGGAACCGGCGTTGGCAGACTTGATCTTGAAGGTGACGGCTGGGGATGGCGTGCTGGCGTAGCCTATGAGATCCCCGAATATGCGTTCAGGGCGAGCCTCGTCTACAACAGCGAGGTCAATCTCGACGACATTACCGGTACGCTCGATCTGTCGCAGGTAAACGGCCTCGTGCTGCCGGTGACAGGCGCGCAGAAAATGCCGGACACGGTCGAGTTGAAGGTCCAATCCGGTATCGCGCCCGATTGGCTTGCTTTCGGCTCCGTTAAGTGGACAGACTGGAGCCAGCTTCAGAAGGTTCGGTTCTATTGCGACAATCCGCTCGTTCCTCTTTGCGCGTCGCCGGCTGGAGCCACCTCGCTTGACCTCGGCTATCGTGACGGGTGGACCATTTCCGGCGGTGTCGGGCATAAGTTCAATGAGCAGTGGAGCGGAGCGGTCAGTGTCACCTGGGATCGGGGGACATCGCAGGGCTATGGCACTCAGACCGATACCTGGACCTTCGGTGCCGGCGTCGCTTACAGTCCTAATCAGAATGTCGAAATCCGCCTCGGCGGTGTCTTGGGCGTGATGACGGGCGGTTCGTCCGGAACGGTCACGCTGGATGGCGAAACGTACGGTGCCGACGTGAACTACGACTTCGACGACGATCTGGTTGCGGCTCTGTCGACTTCTCTCAAGATAAAGTTCTGATCTGACCATTATCAAGAAAAGCCCGGTTGCGACCGGGCTTTTTTGTGGCCGCGCGCAAATTGCGACAGATAAAGTCGTCGTGCCGATTGTGACGATTTGGCAACATTTTTTTGGGACGATCGTCAGGCGCATCGAGAGGATGCGTTCTGTCCATTTCCCGCCACAAACGAAGCGCAGCGATAAACGGACAGCAGGGGCGGACCGCGGGGGCGGGGCGCAAGTTTGGAGTATCATGGGCGGGTTTTCCAAAGAAATGCCGGGGCTCTGGCACAACGGCAGCCGTGTATCGGCGCCGGTATGCTTCGCCGTACTTCCACCGGCAATGGGTCCAAGTGTTGCCGAAAACGGCGCATATAGTTTCCGACGCCTGTCAGGAGGAGTGGCCGGTGGACATGCCCGTCAAAGCCTCTCTGCAAAGACACGGAGTGCTCGAGCTGCGGCCGCCTGCCGCGTAGCTTCGCAGCGGAGTGAAAGAAACTGAAACATGCCGAAGTCTGACATCGGATCCATGAGAGTATTGCTTCTTGGAATGTCGCTCGCCTCGCTTTTGGCGGGTTCGGCCTCGGCCTTCGACATCAAGTCCGGCGTGACCAAGGAGTCGGGCCCGTTCGATCTCTTCAAGTTTGGCTTCAAGGCCTATAAGAACGGCCAGAAGGAAGACGCTGTCGAGGCCTATCGGTATGCGGCCGAGAAAGGCCATACCGGCTCGCGCTGGGCGCTTGCCAATATGTATGCCTATGGCGATGGCGTGGCGAAGGATGATTTCGAAGCCTTCAAGATCTACAACGAGATCGCCGCTCAGGGGGTGGAGCCCGGCTCGGAAGATACGAGTTTCTTCATTAACGCGCTGTTGTCGCTTGCAAATTATTATCGACGTGGCATTCCCGGCAGCCCCGTAAAGCCTGACCTGTCGCAGGCGCGTCAGCTCTATTTCCAGGCGGCATCGACCTTTGGCGTGGCGGAAGCCCAGTTCCAGCTGGCCAAGATGATCCTTGCGGGCGAGGGTGGCACCGCCAATATCCAGCAGGCCAAGAAATGGCTGAACCAGGCCCGCAAAAACGGCCACGCGGGCGCGATGTCCGTCTTCGGCAACGTGCTCTTCCAGGAGGGCCAGACCGTGCGTGGACTTGCTTTCATGACGGCCGCGCTCGACAAGTGTTCTGCCAAAGAGTGCAACTGGATGCAGCAGCTGCAGGAGCAGGCTTTCTCCGTCGCCGGTGAGGAGGACCGCCGCGGAGCAGTCGCGCTCTCGCAGCAATTTGCCCAAGGCGCCGACTAAACCCGCACACCTTCAGCCGAAATCGAAGATACCGATGACAGGCACGTGGTCCGACGGCTTTTCCCAGGCCCGCACATGCTTTTCGATCGCGGTGGACTTCAGCCGGTCGAGGGCTTCCGCCGAGAGGAGCAGGTGGTCGATGCGGATGCCGTTGTTCTTCTGCCAAGCGCCAGCCTGATAATCCCAGAAGGAATAAAGCTTCGTCGCGTCCGTCGTTGCGCGCACGGCATCGACAAGGCCGAGATTTTCCAGGCGCCGGAATGCCGCACGGGTTTCGGGCAGGAAGAGCGCGTCGGTCGCCCACACCGCCGGGTCGAAACAATCGCGCGGTTCGGGAATGACATTGTAGTCGCCGGCCAGGATCAGCGGCTCTTCGAGCAACAGGCACTCCTCAGCATGCCGCCGCAGCCGCTCCATCCAGGCAAGCTTATAGGGGTATTTAACCGGATCGTCGGCCGGATTGCCGTTCGGCAGGTAGATGGACGCCACGCGGATCGCCCCGCCTGCAACGGAGAACACACCCTCGATGTAACGGGACTGCTCGTCGCCTTCACCGCCAGGCAGGCCGCGAAGTACCTCGTCCGGACGGGTCTTCGACAACAGGGCTACGCCGTTGAAGCCTTTCTGCCCATGCGTCTCGACGTGATAGCCGAGCGCCTCGATTTCCAGCCGCGGAAAGTTCTCGTCGACCGATTTGATCTCCTGAAGGCAGACGATGTCGGGTTGGGAATCGGCAAGCCATTGACGCAAATTGTCGATGCGCGCCTTCACGCCGTTGATATTCCAGGTGGCTATCTTCATGGGCCGTCCCTTCCTCTTTCGCTTCCTCTTTTAGCGAAAGAGGAAGCGTTGGGAAGGGCAAAGATCGGTGTCAGACCGAGAAGCTCGTACCGCAGCCGCAGCTTGCGACGGCATTCGGGTTCCTGATCTGGAAGGACTGGCCGAGCAGGTTGTCGACGAAATCGATTTCGGAGCCGGCCATGTAGACGAGCGATAGACTGTCGATCAGCACCTTGGCTTCGCCATTGGCGACGACGACATCGTCGGCTTCCGGCGCTTCGGCGAGATCAAACTTGTAGGAAAAGCCGGAACACCCTCCGCCTTCGACGGAGACACGCAGCGCCTGCTTGCCTTCTTCGCTAGCGACGATTTCCGTAATGCGCTTTGCGGCGGCATCCGAAAGAGTTACATTTATGTCCATATCCGTCTCCTGCCGGGTTCAAGGCCCGGTGAGTTCCGGGCAAAATCCCGGAGATTCCCGTCACCGGCGTTGCGCACGGCTTCACTATAGGTATGAAGGCTTGAACGGCGCGTCAATGGCCGGCTTGGAACGAAGAGACAGGTGAACGAATGACGATTGATACCGGTGCCCTCGGCTTCGGCAGCGGCGAACGGGCCGCCTATGCCGCCAATCCCTGGGCTTCGCGCGGCCGGCTCTTTCCGGAGCCGAGCAGTCTGACGCGTTCGGAGTTCCAGCGCGACCGCGATCGTATCGTCCACACGACTGCTTTCCGCCGTTTGAAGCACAAGACGCAGGTCTTTATCAGCCCCGACGGCGATCATTACCGTACGCGGCTCACCCACACGATCGAAGTTGCTCAAATTGCCCGAGCGCTCGCGCGTGCCCTCAAGCTGGACGAGGATTTGGCCGAGGGCGTCGCGCTCGTTCATGATTTTGGCCATACGCCCTTCGGACATACGGGGGAGGACGCACTCCACGAATTGCTCGAACCCTATGGCGGCTTCGACCACAACGCCCAATCGCTCAGGATCGTCACCAAGCTGGAACGCCATTATGCGGAGTTCGACGGTCTCAATCTCACATGGGAGAGCCTGGAGGGGCTCGTCAAGCACAACGGCCCGCTCCTGACCAAAACGGGTGAGGGTACCCGCGGGCCAGTACCACAGCCGATCCGCGACTATTGCGAATTGCACGATCTGGAGCTGGCGAGCTATGCGAGCCTTGAAGCCCAAGTCGCCGCGATTTCAGACGATATTGCCTACAATACCCACGATATCGACGACGGCCTGCGTTCGGGGCTTTTGACCTTTGAGATGCTGGAGGATGTCCCTTTCCTCGCCAAGGTCATGGCGGACGTAAGGCAGCGTTATCCGCATCTGGAACCAAGCCGCTTCACCTACGAAATCACTCGCCGGCAGATCACCCACATGGTGGAGGACGTGATCGGCGTCACGCAGGACAATCTGCGGAGGCTGCGGCCGCAGAGCGCCCACGATGTTCGAAACGCCGATCAGGTCATGGCCACTTTTTCCGGCGAAGTTGCCGAGACCGACCGCTGCATCAAGAGGCTTCTGTTCTCGCGGATCTACCGGCATCCCGAAATCATGCGAATTCGTGCGGGTGCGGCCCAGATTCTCTCCGATCTCTTCAACGCCTACATGAACGATCCGACCCTTATGCGTAGCCACTATTGGGTGAACCACATTGCCGGTCTGAACGAGGGTGCAAAAGCCCGCCATGTGGCCGACTATCTGGCCGGCATGACCGACACCTATGCCGTCAGGGCGCATGGCGAGCTGTTTGACCAGACTCCCGATTTGCGATAGGCAGCCGCCAACAACAACGGCTTTTCAAGGGCCCGCGCGGCAGTCTTGCGCGGATGAGTGATATGAATCTGTTTGCCGACTTCGAAAATAGAATTAAGAATGCTTTGGAAGTGCTTGATATTATCAAGGAAAAGCGAAGCGAAGTCGATTTCGGGCGTGTTGCGGTTGAACCCCCGCGCGACCAGAGCCACGGCGACGTAGCAACCAATGCGGCCATGGTGCTGGCCAAGCCGCTTGGCACGAATCCACGTGCGCTTGCCGATATTATCGCTGTGGCGTTGCGTGGCGATCCTGATATCAGCGAAGTGTCCGTTGCCGGCCCTGGCTTCATCAATATCCGTCTTTCCACCGGCTATTGGCAACGCCTGCTGGAGTCGATGATCGAGCAGGGCACAAGCTATGGCCGTTCCACTGTCGGCGCGTCCAAAAAAGCAAATGTCGAATATGTCTCGGCCAATCCCACCGGACCCATGCATGTCGGTCATTGCCGTGGCGCGGTGGTGGGCGACGCGCTTGCCAACCTCATGGCGTTCGCCGGCTACGATGTCACCAAGGAATATTATATCAACGACGCGGGCAGCCAGATCGACGTGCTGGCGCGTTCGGTCTTCCTGCGCTACCGCGAGGCGCTCGGAGAGACGATCGGCGAAATCCCGTCGGGTCTCTATCCGGGAGACTATCTGGTTCCTGTCGGACAGGCGCTTGCCGAGGAATATGGCCCGCGTCTGCATAACATGTCGGAAGAGGATTGGCTGCCTATCGTCAAGGACAAGGCGATCGACGCCATGATGACGATGATCCGCGAGGATCTCGATGCGCTGAACGTTCACCACGACATCTTCTTTTCCGAACGCGCACTGCATGCCGGTGGAGCGCAGCGTATTCGCGCCGCCATCAATGACCTGACCTTCAAGGGGCATGTCTATCGCGGCACCCTGCCGCCGCCGAAGGGGCAGCTGCCCGAGGATTGGGAAGATCGCGAGCAGACGTTATTCCGTTCGACGGAGGTGGGCGACGACATCGATCGGCCGCTGATCAAGTCCGACGGAAGCTATACCTATTTTGCAGCCGACGTTGCTTATTTCAAAGACAAGTTCGACCGCGGCTACGACGAGATGATCTATGTGCTCGGCGCGGACCATGGTGGGTATGTAAAACGCCTGGAAGCGCTGGCGCGTGCCGTTTCCGGCGGCAAGGCCAAGCTGACGGTGCTTTTGTGTCAGTTGGTCAAGCTGTTCCGCAATGGCGAGCCGGTGAAGATGTCCAAACGTTCCGGCAATTTCGTGACCCTGCGCGAAGTGGTCGACGAGGTCGGCCGTGACGCGGTTCGTTTCATGATGCTCTACCGGAAGAGTTCAGAGCCGCTCGACTTCGACTTTGCCAAGGTGACGGAGCAGTCGAAGGACAATCCGGTCTTCTACGTGCAATATGCCCATGCCCGTTGCGCGTCGGTGTTCCGGCAGGCGCAGAAGGCATTTCCGGATCTCGATATCGAATCACTCGATCTGGCGGCCCACGCAAACCTGATCTGCGAAGAGAACGAGTTGCGGTTGATCGCCAAGCTTGCAGAATATCCACGAATTGTTGAGGCTGCGGCCGTTGCGCAGGAGCCGCATCGACTTGCATTTTACCTCTATGATCTGGCAAGTTCTTTCCACGGCCATTGGAGCAAGGGCTCCGAAAATGCCGACTTACGCTTTGTTAACGATAAGAACCGACAATTGAGCGTCGCCAGGCTTGGGCTGGTGCATGCTGTCGCCTCTGTTTTGAAGTCCGGACTTGCTATAACAGGCACAGCAGCACCAGAAGAAATGCGCTAGAATCGCCACCATTTCCCCACATTGCACTGGCATATGCGTTGTAATGTAGGTGAGTGGACGAGGTAATGGCAGACAACAACCTTGCGCGTAGCCGGAATGATTTGCCGGATTTCTTTGCCGATGATGACCCGCTGGCCGAACTTGCCCGCATTGTAGGTTACGAAGATCGGCCCGTCACTAAGCAGGCGTCGCCGTTTGGCGACGATGCTTATTCGCCTCGTCGCGAACCTGCTTTTAATCTGGAGGACGAACTCCTGCAGGAGTTCGAACGCTACGATGCGCCGCGTCTTGACCCGATTCACGACATAAGCATTGACGACGCGCCGCGTGCGGTTTTGTTCGCCGAGCCGGAATTCGATGACGCCGTCGAAACTGCGGCGGAATATCCTCCGGCATTGCTGCCGGGCGACCGTGACAGCTTAGACGGTGAGGCTTTCTCTGTCAGCGATGGCGAGCCGTCGTATCCGGTCGGAAACTATCGCGACGTATCCGCCTCGGAACCGGCTGCTGCTGAGATTTCCGATGCCGATCGCATCGAGCCGGTCTTCGACCTGCCCGATCTGCCGGCCGTCGAAGCCGTTTCCGAAGCGCCGTCGACTGGCGTAGCCGGGGCCGTCGATGGATTCGATGATGAATTCGACTTGGCTGCCGAGCTGGAGACTTCGATTGGCTCCGAGCCCGCCGTTGACAGCGAACCGGACGTAAAGCCGGAGCCGAGAGCCAAGACCGGCTATATTCCGGGCTTCCGCATGCCGCTGGCAAATTTCAACGTTGCGCGGGCACCGGAGCCGGCTCCACGTGCGCAGCCTGTGGCGCCCCAGCCGGTCGAAGAAGCCCTGGACCTGCCGGTGCTCGAGGATCTGCCGGTTCTGGGCGCTACCACGCCTGTCCACGAAGTGCCTGTCACGGCGTCGCAGACGGAGAAATTTGAACAGGCAAAAGCTCCGGCTTCCGCTGCCGTCTCGCCCGTCGCCACTGAGCCCCCTCCGCCGACTTCGATCGAGCCCTCGGCTGTCGCATCGTCTCAAGCCGAGGTTCGGTCCGAACCGGAGAGCCGGTTTTCGGAACTTGACGAACTGATCTACGACGTTCAGCGATATTCGCTTGCTGCCACCCGCGAGAAACCCGACTCACCTGCCGTTGTCGAGGAGACGGCGGCTGTCGCCGCTGTGCCCGCCGCGAACCCTGCGCCGGAAACGATTGTTCCGGTAGCTGTTCCCCCGGCCCTCGAGGCGCGGGCCGCAGAGGACGCAGCGATCGACGAATTCGACCCCTTCTCCGACGACGAGTTCGAGATCGCGCTCGATGATCTGGAACTCGATCTTGCCGAGTTGATCGTCGAAGAGACAAAAAAACAGCCTGAACAAACCGCCAGGCCTGCTCTGGAATCAGAAACGGTGTCATACGAGCCGGAAATTGCCGCCGCCCGTACCATGCCTTCAGCAGTGGCAGCTCCGGCGATGGAACCGGAGGTGAGGGAGGAGACGGATCTTGTCGCCGAGCTCCCCTTCGATCCGGCCCAGATTGCCGATGCGGAAGACCATGTTGAGGCGATAGCCGAGCTCGACGTTCCGTCGCTGCCGGCCGAGGAGCCCGAGCAGGCGCCGGCCTATCGTCCGGACTACGACCTCGATATCGACGCCGAATTGGCGACGCTCCTGATGACGCCAGAAAAGGCGCAGCCGACGCCCGCGCGCAAGCCGGAAATCGATATTGCTTCCATGGCGCCGGCGACGGCAAATCGCTCTGTTCAGGCGAGCCAGCCGCCGAGCTATTCCGACCTCGACGACTTCGAGCGGGCGCTGGAAGAAGATTTCCGCCGCAGCCTTTCGGCCCCGTTGCAGCCGGCCGCACACGAAGAACTGCACTACGGTGAGGCCGATTATCTGGCAACCGTGGAAAATGCGCGTCGCTCTGCGGTCGGCCGCTTTGCCGTTCCGTTGGCTCTGGTGGGTGTTGTCATTCTCGGCGGCATCGGTGCCTATGCGTGGTTGGGCAGCAGTGCGCCCGGTAACGTCGCAAGCGGCGAGCCGGTCGTTATCGCCGCTGATACGGACCCGATAAAAGTCGCTCCGGAGAACCCGGGCGGCAAGACTGTTCCGAATCAGGACAAGGCCGTCTACGACCGCGTTGCGGGTGTATCGGCCCAGGATCCGAAGCAGCCGACATTGATTTCCTCCAGCGAGGAACCGGTGGATGTCGTCCAGAAGACCCTGATGCCGGATTCGCTGCCGCTTGAAGGTGAGAACGAGATCGAACCGGTGGAAGTGGCGGACACAAAGGATGCGCGCCTGCTGCCGCAGGACGAACCTCAGGAGACCGCCGCGGCAGAGCAACCGCCGGTGACCATCATGCCGCGCAAGGTCAAGACGATGATCGTGCGGCCCGATGGCAAGCTTGTGGAACAGGAAGTTCCTGCCCCGGCCCTTGCCGCCCCGGAGACCGAAAAGCTGCCCGCGGCCGGCGCGAAGCCGGTGGAGGTCGCAGCCGTTCCCGCCCATTCTCCGGTTTCGGTTCCCGCAACGCCGGTTCAAACTCGGCCGGTCTCGGCAGCGCCGAATGCGAATGTCGCACCGGTTGCCGCACCGACAACGGCCGCGCCCGAGCAGATGAATACCGGTACGCCAGCTCCGGCGTCGCCAGTTGTCGACCCGGCTGCCACCCAGGCGGCCGCACCCGCTGCCGTTCCCGCCGTTGACACGTCGGCGCCAGTCATCAAGGCCCCTGTTCCGAGGGCACGTCCGGCGGAACAGCCGGTCAATGTGGTTGCTGCGGTGACCGATCAGGGCAATATTCGTGCTCCTGGCCAGCCTGCCTCTCAACAGGTTGCCTCGGCGTCCGCCCAGGCGGCTCCCGTCGGTGAAGGTGGCTACGTGATCCAGATTGCGTCGCTGCCGTCGCAGGCCGAAGCCCAAAAATCCTACCAGAGCCTGTCGGCGAAATTCGGCAGCGTGATTGGCGGCCGCGGCGTCGATATCAAGGCCGCGGAAGTTGCCGGCAAGGGTACGTTCTATCGCGTTCGCATCCCTGCAGGCGGCAAGAACGATGCCGTGGCGCTCTGCGAAAAATATCGCGCCGCCGGCGGAAGCTGCCTTGTCGCAAGATAGGCAACAGCAATGAATGGAAAGGCGGGGCGCTTGGCGCCCCGTTTTTCGTTTGGGCTTCCATCGACTAAGATGGCGCCATGACCGAATCAAAAGCCATGATCCTGGGCTCCAGCGGCCCGACCCTCACCGCCGACGAGATCGCGCTTTATAGGGATGAACGTCCCTGGGGCTTTATCCTGTTTGCCCGCAACTGCATCGAGCCGGCTCAGATTTCCGATCTCGTCGCAGCCATGCGCGATGCAGTCGGGCGGCCCGAAGCGGCGGTGCTGATCGATCAGGAAGGGGGCCGCGTGCAGCGCATCCGGCCGCCGATGATCGAGCGTTATCCGTCTGCCGCCGCACTCGGTGAGCTCTATAGACAGGACCGGGCCAAGGGGCTGCGCGCCGCATGGCTGATGTCGCGTCTGCATGCCTTCGACCTTATGAAATTCGGCATCAACGTCGATTGCCTGCCGGTACTCGACGTGCCGGTCGAGGGGGCAAGCAACGTGATCGGCGATCGTGCCTATGGTTTCGATCCGAAGACCGTGTCGGACATGGGCCGGGCCGCGGCGGAGGGACTGAAGGCCGGCGGCATGTTGCCGGTCATGAAGCATATCCCGGGCCACGGACGCGGCATGGCGGATTCTCACCATGAACTGCCTGTTGTCGCCGCCTCGCGGGCCGAGCTCGAAGCGCACGATTTCCTGCCGTTCATGGCGCTCAAGGACGAGCTTATGGCGATGAGCGCGCACATCGTCTTTACGGCGATCGATCCGGAGGAACCGGCGACCATTTCCCGAAAGGTGATCGAGGACGTCATCCGCGGCCATATCGGCTTCGACGGCCTTTTGATGTCCGACGACACCTCGATGAACGCCCTGAAGGGCACGATCGGAGAGCGTGCAGCGAGAATCGTTGGGGGTGGTTGCGATATTATCTTGCATTGCAACGGCGTCATGGAAGAAATGAAAGCCGTGGTGAAGGAGGCGATCCCGCTCGCCGGCGAGGCGCTGAGGCGCGCCGAAGCGGTAGAGCGAGCCTTCGGGCCGGGTGATGGGGCTGACGAATCGGCTCTGCGCGCCGAGTTTCATGGGCTGCTTGCCGTCTCCTGACGGCGACGGACAGAGTGAGGTTGGGAATGGCCGTGACGACATCGCAGAATGCCATTCCGATGGACAAGCTGTGGCAAGAACCGGAACGGGCCGCAGACGATCCGGCGCTGGTGATTGATGTCGGTGGTTTCGAAGGTCCGCTCGACCTGCTGCTTCATCTTGCCCGCAACCAGAAGGTCGATCTTGCCCGCATTTCCGTGCTGGCGCTGGCAGAGCAATATCTCCAGTTCATCGAGAGTGCCAGACGGGTGCGCATAGAACTCGCGGCCGATTATCTCGTCATGGCTGCCTGGCTGGCGTATCTGAAATCCAAACTCCTCATACCGCAGCAGGCAAGGGGCGATGCCGGCCCGAGCGGCGAGGAGATGGCGGCAACGCTAGCCTTCCGTCTGAAGCGGCTGGAGGCGATGCGGGAAGCGGCGACCCGGCTTGTCAATCGCAATCGCCTCGGCCGTGACGTATTCGCCCGCGGCGCGCCGGAGCATATTCCGCATCGGGTGCAGTCTGCCTATGACGCCACGCTTTACGATCTCCTCTCGGCCTATGCCAATCTGCGGCAACGCGGCGCGGTTACGCAGGTGACGATCGAAAAGCGCAAAGTCTGGTCGCTGGCAGACGCCCGCAACCTGTTGACCCGGATGCTCGGCGAAATCGTCGATTGGACAGCGCTGCAACACTATCTGTTGCCTTATCTGCCGCCGGAGGACCGGATCACCGCAACCGCGAGCGCCTTTGCCGCTTCGTTGGAACTGGTGCGCGAGGGCAGGCTCGAAATTCGCCAGGATGGGGCATTCCAGCCGATCTATTTGCGTAAGGGGCAATCCTCGGGAACGACGAACCCCGTGCTGCAAGCCATCGCGGGAGACGTCGATTGACGCCTGACGAGGATGACGATCTGCCGCTGATGGAAACCGAAGAAGGCGAAACCGAGCCGATGTCGCTGATCGAGGTCGAGCGGATAGCGGAGGCGCTGGTCTTTGCCTCCTCCGAGCCGGTTCCGGAAGCCTTTCTTTCCGAACGCCTGCCGCGCGGCACCGATGTCGGCGCTGTGATGCGTCGGCTGGTGGAGGCCTATGCGCCGCGTGGCGTCAACCTCATCAGGACGGGCGATCGGTGGGCCTTTCGTACGGCGGCGGACCTCTCGTTCGTCATCCGCAAGGATGAGAACGAAGCAAAGAAACTATCGCGGGCGGCGCTCGAGGTGCTGGCGATCATCGCCTATCACCAGCCGGTCACGCGTGCCGAGATCGAGGAGATCCGCGGCGTCCAGACATCCAAAGGCACGCTCGACGTGCTGATGGAAGCCGGCTGGGTGCGCTTCCGCGGCCGCCGTCGAACGCCGGGGCGCCCTGTGACGCTCGGCACGACCGTGGAATTCCTCGACCATTTCGGCCTGGAGGAGCTGCGCGACTTGCCGGGTCTCGAAGAATTGAAGGGTGCCGGCCTTCTCTCCGGTCGCATCCCCCCGGGCTTTGCCATACCGATACCGCAGAATGTCGACGAGCTTGCCGAGGACGAGGATCCGATCACGCAGCTCGACCTCGAGGAGCTGGGGCTCTTGACACCCGGCGGGGAAGCGGACGAATAGCGTCGAACTGTCGAAACAGCCCGAACTGCGGGTGCAAACGGGCATTGTCATGACCACACAGACGGCCAGCGGGGAGACGAGACGAAAGACGGGCGTCACTTTTGCGTCCCGCCTGGCGTTCGAGGATATCCGGCATTCCTACCATGGCAAGGAGACGATTCGCGGGATCTCGCTCGCGGCGGAACCCGGAGAAGTCCTGTGCCTGCTCGGTCCCTCCGGCTCCGGCAAGACGACCTTGCTGCGGATTGCCGCGGGTTTAGAGGCTCAAAGCCATGGCCGGATCGTCATCGACGGCCGCGAAGTTGCTGGTCCGCAAGGTTTCCTACCTCCGGAAAAGCGCGGCGTTGGGCTGATGTTCCAGGATTTCGCACTCTTTCCACATATGACGGTGCTGGAAAACGTTCGCTTCGGGTTGACGGCGCTCTCTGCCAAAGAGGCAATCGCGGAAGCCGGAGCCGCATTGGAGCGCGTCGGCTTGTCGCACCACGCGGCAAAATATCCCCACGCGCTCTCGGGCGGGGAGCAGCAGCGCGTCGCGCTTGCCCGTGCGCTGGCGCCGAGGCCGGGCGTACTTTTGATGGATGAGCCCTTTTCCGGCCTCGACTCCAGGTTAAAGGATACCATCCGGACTGACACATTGACGATCCTGAAGGAGAGTCGCGCAACGGCGATCGTTGTCACGCATGATGCCGAGGAGGCTATGCGGATGGCAGACCGGATTGCGCTTCTAAGGGACGGATCCCTTGTGCAGCTAGGCGCGCCGGCCGATCTCTACAACCGCCCTTGCAGCTTGTTTGCCGCCGCTTTCTTTTCGGAAATCAATGAGTTGTCGGGTGTCGTCAAGGATGGTGCAGCCCAGACGCCGTTAGGCACGGCGCCGGCAGAGGGGTTGGCTGAAGGAAGTCGGGTCTCCGTAGCAGTAAGACTGTCTGATGTCGATGTCGCTGCTGAAGGGGGCGCGGTCGAAGCCCGCATCCTGTCGCGCAGGTTCCTGGGGATTGTAGAATTGCTCACCCTTGCGGTTGCCGGAAGCGACGATCCCATCCGCGCCCGGGTGCGCGCCGGTCGAGTTGCGCCGGGGGTTCACGACGTCTCTGTAACGGTCGCGCCCCGAGACATTTTGGTGTTTGAAAAAGCACCATAAAGAGCTTACATCGATAATACGGTTCTAATGGAGTAGACTATGGGTTCTTTTAGTGTGTGGCACTGGCTGATCGTTCTGGTCATCGTGCTCGTTCTCTTCGGACGCGGCAAGATTCCGGAATTGATGGGCGACGTCGCAAAAGGCATCAAGAGCTTCAAGAAGGGCATCACCGAAGATGATGCTCCGGAGGCAAATGGTACGACGACTGCGAAGACAGTCGATCACAAGCCGGACGAGGCCAAGGAAACCACCCGGTCCTGATAACGGTGGCCGGGCTCCAGGAGCCTCATTAGCATGCTTGATATCGGCTGGACCGAGCTACTTGTCATTGCGATCGTTCTTATCGTCGTCGTAGGTCCCAAGGACTTGCCGCCCATGCTGAGGGCGTTTGGCAAGATGACAGCGAATTTGCGCAAGATGGCGGGTGATTTTCGAACGCAATTCGACGAGGCATTGCGGGAGTCGGAACTTGATGACGTCCGCAAGACGATCTCCGACGCCCAGCGCCTGAACCCGTCCAACGCGCTACGGGATGCAATCAATCCGCTGCGGCAGATGGGCGAGGAGATCAGGGCGGATTTGCAGAAGACGACGCATGTGCCAACACCTGACGTGGTGCCGACCGACATCGAGGCTCGGCAGGCGGTCGAAGGTGTGACGACGGGCGAGGCGGCCGCTGAAGCAAAAAACGCGGCAAATGTGTCGGCGCCCTCTTTGACCCTGCCGTCAACCGCGCCGCCTGTCTCCGCTCCGCTCTCGGGACCTGACCGGCCTCCGTCGGCGGCTGCCGGATCTCCAGCCGAGAAGCCGAAGCCCTCTCGTAAGACTGCTGCCAAGACCAAGCCTGCTGCCGCGCCTGAACCCTCGGCGGGGGCGGCCGAAAAGCCGCAGCGCGGCCGCGCTGCAAAGCCCGCTCCCCGGGTTGCCGAAGAGGTTGCCGCCAAGGCGCCGGCTCGCAGACGTGCGGCGAAGAAGACTGATACCCCGAAGGGTGACGCATGAGCGGTGATTACGAAGACAAACCGCAGCCTCTGATGGAGCATCTGATCGAGCTGCGTACCCGCCTGATGTGGTCGATCGGGGCGTTTTTCGTTGCTTTCGTGATCTGCTTCTTCTTTGCAAAGCAGCTCTTCAACCTGCTCGTCGTCCCTTACAAATGGGCGGTCGTGTGGGCAGGACTCGATCTCGCGAAATCCGAACTGATCTACACGGCGCCGCAGGAGTTCTTCTTCACCCAGGTGAAGGTGGCAATGTTTGGCGCGCTGGTGATCGCCTTTCCGGTTATCGCCTCGCAGCTCTACAAGTTCGTGGCGCCTGGTCTCTATAAGAACGAGCGAGCGGCCTTTCTGCCGTTCCTCGTCGCGTCCCCGATCCTGTTCCTGATGGGCGGTGCGCTGGTTTATTTCTTCTTTACGCCAATGGTCATGTGGTTCTTCCTTGCCATGCAGCAGGCGCCGGGGGAAGGCGATGTCGCCATCTCGCTGCTGCCGCGTGTTTCGGAATATCTGAGTCTGATCATGACGCTGGTCCTGTCTTTCGGCCTGGTCTTCCAGCTGCCGGTCGTCACGACGCTGCTTGCGCGGGTCGGGTTGCTGACCAGCCAATGGCTGAGGGAAAAGCGCAAGTTCGCGATCGTCATCGCTTTCGTGGTTGCCGCCGTGCTCACGCCGCCGGACCCGATGTCTCAGATCGGCCTTGCGCTGCCCACCATCCTTCTCTACGAGATTTCCATCTACGCCGCACGACTCGTGGAGCGCAAACGTGCTGACCAAGCCCTTGCTGAGCAAGCCTCTTCGGACGTTGCGGAGACGGAAAAGGCTTGATCCTTCCGGTCCTGCTTGCGAGTTGGCGGCATCACGCTTCAAAGGCAAGGAACGATGCTCGATATCAAGTGGATCCGGGAAAACGAAGCGGCTCTGGATGAAGCGCTGAAGAAGCGCGGAGCAGAGCCGATGGCTGCAACGCTTCTGTCGCTTGACGACAAGCGCCGCTCTGTCATCCAGAAGCTGCAGGACATGCAGTCTCGCCGTAACGCCGCCTCGAAGGAGATCGGGATTGCGCTCGGACAGAAGAATTCCGAGCTTGCCGAGAAGCTGAAAGCCGAAGTCGCGCAGATCAAGGACACCATGCCCGCCGCCGAACAGGAGGAGCGGGAGGCCGTTGCCGCGCTTGACGATGCACTGTCGCGGGTCCCCAACATTCCGCTTGATGACGTGCCGGTCGGCAAGGACGAGCACGACAATGTCGTGAAGCGCGTGGTGGGCGAGAAGCCGCGCTGGAACCACGCCGCTAAGGAGCATTTCGAGATCGGCGAGGCGCTCGGTTATATGGACTTCGAGCGTGCGGCAAAGCTCTCCGGTGCTCGTTTCACCGTGCTGACCAGCCAACTCGCCAGGATGGAGCGCGCGCTCGGCCAGTTCATGCTCGACATGCATACGACGGAGCATGGCTATACGGAGGTCTCGTCGCCGCTGATGGTTCGTGACGAGGCCATGTATGGTACCGGGCAGCTGCCGAAGTTCGCCGAGGATCTGTTCAGGACGACCGATGGCCGTTGGCTGATTCCGACCGCCGAAGTGACCCTCACCAACCTGGTCTCGGGGGAGACGCTGGAGCAGGAAAAGCTGCCGCTGCGCCTCACCGCACTCACGCCGTCGTTCCGCTCGGAGGCCGGTTCGGCCGGCCGCGACACCCGCGGGATGCTGCGCCAACATCAATTCTGGAAATGCGAGCTGGTGTCGATCACCGATGCCGATAGCTCGATCGCCGAGCATGAACGGATGACCGAATGCGCCGAGAATGTACTGAAGCGGCTCGGACTGCATTTCCGCACGATGACGCTCTGCACCGGCGACATGGGATTCGGTGCCCGCAAGACCTACGACATCGAGGTCTGGCTGCCCGGTCAGGACACCTACCGCGAAATCTCCTCCTGCTCCGTTTGCGGCGATTTCCAGGGCCGCCGGATGAACGCCCGCTATCGTGTCAAGGATGACAAGAACCTCAGGTTCGTGCACACGCTGAACGGTTCCGGCGTCGCCGTCGGGCGTTGCCTGATTGCGGTCATGGAGAACTACCTCAACGAAGACGGATCCATCACCGTTCCCGACGCGCTGCTGCCTTACATGGGCGGCATCACCAAGATCGAGCGGGCGGGCTGATGCGTATCCTCCTGACCAATGACGATGGCATCCATGCGGAAGGTCTCGCGGTGCTGGAACGCATCGCGAGACAGCTTTCCGATGATGTCTGGATCGTCGCGCCGGAAACGGACCAGAGCGGTCTTGCTCATTCGCTGACGCTGTCCGAGCCGCTGCGGCTCCGCAAGATCAGCGAAAAGCACTTTGCCTTGCGCGGCACGCCGACCGATTGCGTCATCATGGGCATCCGCGAAATCTTGCCGGAAAAGCCGGACCTCGTGCTGTCGGGCGTCAATGACGGGGCCAACATGGCCGACGACGTGACTTATTCGGGAACGATCGCGGGCGCGATCGAAGGGACACTCCAGGGTGTACGTTCTTTTGCTCTGAGTCAGGCCGTGCGCCGCGAGAACGGTCGCTTCGCGCCATGGGAAGTGGCGGAATCCTTTGCGCCGGACTTGATCCGGAAATTGAGCGACGTGGAATTGCCTGACGGCACGTTCCTCAACCTCAACTTTCCGAATTGCGAACCGAAGGACGTTCAGGGCGTGGAAGTGACCTCCCAGGGCAAGCTCGATTTCGGCCTGACGATCGATGCCCGCAACGACGGCCGAGGCTTGCCTTACTACTGGTTGCGTTTCGGCGAGCGGAAGGGCCATTTCCGCGATGGAACCGATATCCAGGCCCTCAAGGAAAACAAGATCTCCGTGACGCCGCTTAAGCTGGACCTGACCGATCATTCGGTTCAGGATCGTGTGGCCAAGGCATTGGGATTTGGAGCGGCCGATTGAAATCGGGCATGGTCGAAAGGGAAGGCTTCGCGGCGCTGGTGCTGCGTCTCAGGTCGGAAGGTATTTCCGACCTCGATCTTCTGACTGCCGTCGAGCAGACGCCGCGTTCGCAATTCGTACCCGCCCCCCTCGCGGACGATGCCTATTCCAGCCGCACCGTCCCGATCGACTGCGGATCCTTCATGGAAGGTGCCGATCTTGCCGTCAGGCTTTTGCACCGCCTGCAGGTCAAGCCTGGACACCGTGTGCTTGAAATCGGCACGGGCAGCGGTTTTACCGGAGCGGTCATGGGCCGTATCGCGGAGCGGGTTCTAAGCGTCGAGCGTTACCGCACCCTCGTTACCGCCGCGCAGGAGCGCATGGATGCCCTGGATCTCCGCAATGTCGTCGTGCGCCAGGCCGACGGCAGCAATGGTATGCCGGGCGAGGGCACCTTCGATCGCATCTTCGTGACAGCGGCGTTCCCGTCGCTGCCGCGCTTTTATGCGGAGCAGCTTACCCATGGTGGCTCGATGGTGGCGCCGCTGATGATCGATGACGAGACCTGCATGATGACGCGGCTCACCAAGACGGGTAGCCGGTTCGAGCGGGAGGACCTGTTCACGGTGCCCTACCTGCCGATCATTCCGCATGTGGCCGCGGCGCTCTGAAGAGCTCAATCCAGCCGATTGTTCCATGGCTGCGATAGCTCCGAACGTCATGGTTATCAATTTGACAAAAAAATCGATCTAAGCCGGCCGCTTTAACCGGGCGGTAAGACTAACGCGGTTTAATGACTTACACGATGGTTGCGTATCTGTAGGTCGAGTCATGCGTCATAAGAGTTCTCCGAAATTCGGAAAGTCCGTTGCCAAGTTCGCCGTTGCGGGCCTTCTCGCCAGTGTGGCGACGGGGTGCAGTTCGGATGCGACCCGCTTCTCCGGCCTCTTCTCCAAGTCCGATAATATTACCACGGCATCGATCCCGCAGCGTCAGGGCGGCGGGGCCTATGGTCAGGCGCCCACTCCCAGGGCCGAACTTGCCGGCGGCCAGGCTCTGCCTCCGGTCCCGCAGGGTGACTATGGCTCGCGGAACACGGCTATGAACCAGCCTTATCCAGCAAATTCCGGTGGTTATTCTTCGCCGGCTCGCGCGGCCTCAGCGCCCGTCGCAGTCCAGCGTGCAGAGCTTGCGGCTCCTGGCGCGACGCCTCCAGCTCGCGATCCGGCCAACCGCCAGCAGGCCCTTGCCCAGCCATTCCCGAGCAGCCAGGCCTCAGCGCCGAAGCTCGCGGCTCCGTCGGCTGCGTCAGCCAAGGCCGACAGCCTGACGACCGGAACCGTCAAGCCGATGTCCGGCTGGTCCACGGTCAACGCGCCGAAGGTGACGTTGAAGCCCGGCGAGACGGTGGCGACACTGTCCAAGCGTTACGGCGTGCCGGAAAAGGAGATCCTGAAGGCCAACGGCGGAGCTGTTGCCCCCGGCCAGAGCGTCGTGATCCCCACCTTCGGGCCAGCGCGCAATTCGGCCAAGGTCGCCGCCGGGGATATCGACATTCAGAACAGGGCGCCTGCGCCGGCACAGCAGCCGGAGCAGAAGGTCGCCGTCCTTCCGTCCCAGGCCCGCGACAAGGCGCTTGCCGAGCCCGCCAAGCTCACGCCTCCGGGTGGGAAGCCCATGGGCGGCACCTACACGGTTAAGCCAGGCGATACGCTTACCAAGATCGCACGGGAGACCGGCACCTCCGTCGACCAGCTCAAGGCTTCCAACAATCTTTCCGCCGGCGGTATCCGGGTGGGGCAGACGCTGAAGGTCGCAAACGGTGCCGCAGCGCCCGCAGCCGATCCGGTCAAGACGGCATCCATTCCGCAGCAGCCGACTGAAAAGGCGGCCGCGTCGCCGAAACCTGCCGTAGCCGCAGCGCCCGCCGCCGCTCAGCCGGCAACGCCTGCTTCTGCGCCGGCCGCCAAGGCTCCCGCGGAGACCGCATCGGTCGCCGATGTCGAGAAGAAGTCGGATGTTGCTGCCGCTGCACCACAATCCACGGGCATCAGCAAGTATCGCTGGCCGGTGAACGGCGCGGTCGTCGCGGGCTACGGCCAGAATGTCGACGGAAACCGCAATGACGGTATCGATATCTCGGTCCCGGAAGGCACGCCGATCAAGGCCGCCGAAAACGGCGTAGTCATCTATGCCGGCAACGGCTTGAAGCAGCTCGGCAACACGGTTCTCGTGCGTCACGACGACGGCAAGGTCACCGTTTACGGTCATGCGGGCAACATCAACGTGACGCGCGGCCAGAAAATCACCCGCGGCCAGACGCTCGCCTCTTCCGGCATGAGCGGTGACGCAAAGCGCCCGCAGGTCCATTTCGAGGTCCGCAAGGACGCGACGCCGGTCAACCCGATTACCTTCCTTGAATAATGTAGTGCGTTTCAAGGGGACGGCGGAAAAGCCCGGCAGTGCCGGGCTTTTTTGCGTTGTGCGCCCAGCATGGGCGCATTCTTGTGGGTGCAAGTCCCACCGTGAGCTGGTCACAGCAAGCGAAGAGAAGCGCAACTGCGTGAGGGTGACCGAGCGTGGGGAGGAAGCGTGGATCGAAACT
>NZ_PVBM01000039.1 GCF_002968575.1 Neorhizobium huautlense
TCATGGTCTCGACCAGGCTGAAGATCGTCATCCTTGCTCCCAACGTTGGCTTTGACCAGTGCGTCGAGAGGCGAGACTGTCGCATCTCTAACTGGCCCAACTGTCGCATTACTAAATAGCCTCTACATACAAAGATCACATAAGATAGATTATGGAACTAAAAGGTATCAAAGAAGTGGGTTGCGATCAGAGATCGATTTCGACCTCGAAAGCCAGGCCGTCATAGGCTGGCTCCACATGCGGCGGCGTTTCGCCCATCACCGTTTCGTAGTCCAGCGGAATGTGCATGTGGGTCAGGATCGCGTGTTTTGGCGCTAGCCGCGCGATCCATTCAAGCGCCTGATCGATCGAGAGATGGCTTGGATGATAACGGTACTGCAGCGAGTCGATGATCAAGACATCGAGACCGCCGAGCTTGCTGACGCTTTCTGCCGGAAAGTCGCTTACATCGCTGCAATACGCCACGCCGCCAATCCTGAAGCCGAGCGAATTGATGTCGCCGTGGACCTGCATATGCGGCAGGAAGCGGATCGGCCCGCCGGGACCGTCAATGATGATCGGCTCGTCCATTGTCTCAATGAGCACGGGTTGGACGATCGGCGGATAATTGCCACCTGGTGGAGTTTCAAGACAATACCTGAACCCCTGCCTGATACGCTCCATGGTGAACGGGTCAGCATAGATCGGAATGCGGTGCTTTTGAAGAATGAAAAACCCGCGCAGGTCATCGATACCGTGCAGGTGGTCGGCATGGGCATGGGTATAGAGAACCGCATCGACGCGCTGGACGCGATTGGCGATCATCTGCTCCCGAAAATCAGGCCCGGTGTCGACCACGACGACCGTGCTGCCGCCATCCGGCGCGATCTGTTCGACCATGAAGGCGGCACGGGTACGCCTGTTTCTCGGATTGCTCGGGTCGCAGGCGCCCCAGTCTCCATTCAACCGCGGAACGCCGGGCGACGAGGAGCAGCCGAGGATGGTGAAGCGCCGGCGATAGCGAGCCACGGTCAGAGCCTCGGCATCCTGGAGAAAATGCGCAATGCGTTCTCCGTCGTGATCCGCGCGATCTCCTCGTAACTGACGCCCTTGCATTCAGCGAGAACCTCGGCCGTGTTGACCACGTATGAAGGTTCGTTGCGCTTGCCGCGCCAGCGTTTGGGCGCCAGATAAGGTGCATCGGTTTCGACCAGCAGCCGGTCGAGCGGCACGCTTTTGGCAATCTCCCTCAGATCCTCCGATTTGGGAAAGGTCAGAATGCCGGAAAACGAGACATAGCCGCCGAGCTCCACGCCCGTGCGGGCGAGTTCGGCACCTGACGAGAAGCAGTGCAGGATGAAGGGAAACGCCCCCTTCCCGCTTTCCGTCGTCAGAATTTCGATCATGTCGTCATCGGCGCTGCGGCTGTGAATGACCAGCGGCAGTCCGGTCTGACGTGCCGCAGCAATATGCCGGATCAAGCCGGTCTTCTGGTCAGCGGGTGTCTGGGTATCGTAGAAATAGTCGAGGCCGGCCTCGCCGATCGCGACGATCTTTTGGTGGGCATTCGCAAGACGAACCAGGTCCTCCGTCTGGACGTCGAGTTCGTCTCCGGCATTGTTCGGATGGGTTCCGACCGAGCAGAACACGGAAGGGTATCTCTCGGCTATTGCGAGCAATCCGTCGAGTTTCCGCACCCGGGTTGAGATCGTCACCATCTGCTTTACGCCCGATTCATGGGCCCGCGCGATGATCGCATCGCGTTCTTCTGCAAAATCGGGAAAATCCAGATGGCAGTGTGTATCGATCAGCATGATAAGCCTTGAACCTCAGGCAGTCGCTTCCGGAGCCACATAACGCGGAAAGACCGGTGTCGGTGCCTCGAGCAGGGTTCCCGGCTTCAGGCGACCGGTTTCGCCGAGCGCCGCGAAGCTGCGGCCGTCTGAAGCGACAGCAAGCAGATCAAGCAACCTCGCCGATGACTCCGGCATGAACGGCTGCAACAGGATTGCGATCTGCCGCACGACTTCGGCCGTAACGTAAAGCACGGTAGCCATCCGCGCCGGATCTGTTTTCCTCAGCACCCATGGCGCCTGCGCGGCGAAATAGCGGTCGGTTTCCGAGACCACTCCAATGACCGCCGCCAGGGCGCGGTGAATGGCCTGCTTGTCCATTTCTGCGCGGCAGGTTGCGAGCATCTCGTCGGCGGCGGCCACCAATTCCTTGTCGGCATCCGTCAATTCGCCCGGCTCCGGCAGCTTGCCGTCGCAATTCTTGACGATCATCGAGAGAGACCGGCTTGCGAGATTGCCGATGCCATTGGCGAGGTCGGCATTGACCCGAGCGGCTATCAGCTGCTCGTTGCAATTGCCGTCATGGCCGAAGGAGATTTCGCGGCAGAGATAGTAGCGCAGATAGTCGAGCCCGAATTTTTCGATGAGTTCGAACGGGTCCACGACGTTGCCGAGCGACTTAGACATCTTCTCGCCGTTGTTCAGAACGAACCCATGCGCAAAGACACGTTTCGGCAGCGGCAGCTGCGCCGACATGAGGAAGGCCGGCCAGTAGACTGCATGGAAGCGGATGATGTCCTTGCCGATGATGTGCACATCTGCCGGCCAATATTTGGCACGGGGACCGCTCTTGTCCTCCAGATAGCCGGTTGCGGTGATGTAGTTGGTAAGCGCGTCGACCCAGACATACATCACATGCGCCGGATCATTCGGTACCTTGATACCCCAATCGAAAGTGGTGCGGGAAACCGACAGGTCCTTGAGGCCGGATTTCACGAAGGAGATCACCTCGTTGCGGCGCTCGTTGGGGCCGATGAAATCCGGGTTCTCCTCATAATGCTTCAGGAGCTTGTCGCCATAGGCCGACAGCTTGAAGAAATAGCTCGACTCCTCGACCCATTCGACCGGCGTCCCCTGAGGTCCATAACGCACACCGTCGCGCACCTCGGTTTCACCCTCGGCGTAATAGGCTTCGTCGCGTACCGAATACCAGCCGGCATAGGTATCCTTGTAGATATCGCCGTTTTCCGCCATCCGGTTCCAGATGTCTTTCGACGCCTCGTGGTGACGCGGTTCGGTGGTGCGGATGAAGTCGTCGTTGGACGCGTTCAACAGCTTCCCCATCTGACGGAATTCGCTGGAATTGCGCTCCGCCAGCGCCTCCGGCGAGATGCCTTCGGCGCGCGCAGTCTGCTGCATTTTCTGGCCGTGCTCGTCCGTACCGGTAAGGAAGAAGACGTCCTTGCCGTCGAGACGCTGGAAACGCGCCATGGCATCGGTCGCGATCAGTTCGTAGGCATGCCCGATATGCGGCTTGCCGTTCGGATAGGAGATCGCGGTGGTGATGTAATAAGGCGTCTTGTCGGACATGAAGCACTCGGACACTTTGAAAAAGAGTTGATGCCGCTCTTAGCGTATGTTTCGCGGATGCGAAACACAAAGTTCCTTGCAAGTGTCTCCGCCCCTCATGCCCTGGTTATTGCCGCGCAGCGTCAAGGATCGAAATAATGGTCTGCTTCCGGTCGAGATTGTAGGTCTGCGCGATGGCGATCTTTTCGCCGATATTGCTGACGAGCTTGGCCTGCCGGTCAGCGGTTGCGAGGTCTCCGGCCAGCGCCGCATCGCGTGCCCGCGCGATAAGATGGTCGCTCAGATGTTCCACGAAAAAGCCGAAGATCACTTCACTCTCCTTGCCGGACAGCACATCTGCGAGCCGATGCATCGCTTTGCGGGCCGTCGCGCCTTCCGCCGCGATTACTTCGTCGAACGCCGCGATGATTTCCGTGCCGCCGTAATTCAGCAGCTTCAATGCCTGCGCAACACTGCCCTTGGACAGCGACAGCACCGTCTCTTCCGTCTTGCCTCCATCGAGCGGCATGCCGAGGCCAGCCAGCGCCCGTGAGAGGTCGTTTTCTCCCAAAGGCGACAGCCTCAAAGGCTGGCACCGGGAGCGGATTGTCGGCAGCAGTTTCCCGGGCGCGTGGGAAAGCACCAGGAACAGAGCCCGCCGGGGCGGCTCCTCAAGGATCTTGAGGATGGCATTTGCCGCATTGCGGTTGAGATCGTCGGCCGGATCGATGATGACGATCCGCCAGTTCCCGGTACCGGATGTCTGCGAAAAAAAGTGTCCCGCCCTTCGAACCTCGTCGACCGTGATCGCCGTCTTTGCCTTGCCGGTTTTCTCGTCGACGGGACGCGTCAAATGCAAAAGATTATGTGAGGCGCCGGAGGCGAGCTGACGGCTCACCGGCGAATCGATATCGGGGTCGGCGATATGGCCGGGGGCCGTCGCCGGATCCGGATGGGCGAGCACGTGGTTGGCGAACCGGAAAGCCAAGGTAGCCTTTCCGATCCCTTCCGGCCCTTCGATCAGGATTGCATGGTGAGCTTTGCCGGATTGGTAGCTGCGCGCCAGAAAGTCCTCGGCCGCGCGATGTCCGTAAAGATGCGGATTGCGGGCCGGCGGCAGTGCGCCGTCGAGGATGCCGACTGCTTCTTCGCTCATCCGACCGATTCCGCGCTGCTCGAATGGGTAAAGCCGAGTTCGCGCGCCAACGGTTCCACCACCGCGAAAATCTCGTCCGCGATCTCTTCTTCAGAGCGCTCGGCATTCACGATGTGGCAGCGCTCCGGCTCTGCCTCTGCGATCTCCAGATAAGCTTCCCGACGCTTCTCGTGGGTCTCGATCTCCTCGCGCTCGAAGCGGTCGGGAGCATTGCCGGCGCCGCGCTTGCGGGCGCGCTTCAGCCCGATTTCCGCCGGCAGGTCGAGAATCAAGGTGCAATCTGGCATCACTCCGTCGATCGCAATCCGCTGCAGCCTCTCGATGAAATCCCATTCAAGGTTGCCGGTCACACCTTGGTAGACCCGCGAGGAGTCGATGAAGCGATCACAGAGCACGACGGCGCCGCTTTCCAGCGCTGGCCGGATGACTTCTTCCACGTGATCGTTTCGAGCGGCAGCGAAGAGGATTGCCTCCATGCGTACGCCGAACTCCTCGGCAGCACCCGACAGGAGCACATGCCGCACGGCTTCGGCGCCCGGTGATCCTCCTGGCTCGCGGGTTACCAACACGTCATGGCCGCGTCGGCGCAGCTGATCTGCGAGCCTGCGAATCTGGGTGGATTTGCCAGCCCCCTCGCCGCCTTCGAAAGTCACGAACAATCCGGAATGTTCTGCCACGCGTATTTCCGCACTCATCTTCACGGGGCACTTATAGCCCAATTGGGTGCGCCGCGAAATAAGTGTATCAATTAAAGCCAGAAGAACATCAGTTCCAGCAGCGCATCCGTTGCTCTGCTCGTCAGCGTTCCCGTCCCGACAGATTGAGCCGTAACCAGCGGCACCTCCCGCACCACCCGATCGCCCGCGGAAATCCTCAGGACACCAACCTCCTGGCCCTCGGCGACCGGCGCCCGCAGCGGCCATTTGTAGACGATGCGGCCCGAGAGCCTTTCGGGATTGCTTGTCCCCAAATAGATGTCAACGGGCTCCCTGGCGACGAGATCGATATATCGCGACGTCCCGCCATAGACGCTCGCCTGGCCGATCACCTCGCCTTGTTTGAAAAGGACTTTCGTCTCAAAGGAGGAAAGCCCCCATTCTAGAACCCTTCGGGCTTCCTCGAGCCGCTCCTTGTCGCTCGCAAGCCCGCCTATGGCCAGGAAAAGCCGTGTGCCGTCCCGTTGCACCGAGGCGACCAGCGCATAGCCGAAGCCTTCGGCGAAACCGGCGCCAAGGCCGTCGACGCCCATATTCGATCCCAACAGGGGATTCTTGTTACGCTGGAAGATCTTGTTCCACTCGAAATCCGGCTGCGAATAGAGCGGGTAGAATTCCGGATAACTGCGGTAGATATGCCGCGAGAGTTCGACGAGGTCGCGGGCCGTGGTGCGGTTTTCTACGCCAGGCAGTCCGGTGGAATTCCCGAAGACGGAACGGGTGAGGCCGAGGTCCCGCGCTCGGGCGGTCATCCGGGCGGCGAACTCGCCCTCGGAACGGGAAAGGCCTTCGGCAAGGATGATGCAGGCGTCGTTGGCGTTCTGCACGATGACGCCTCTGATAAGGGCGTTGACAGGCACCTGCGACTTCAACGCGGCGAACATGGTTGTCGTCCCGGATGGTGCCCCGCCTGTGCGCCAGGCGTATTCGCTGACCGGATAGACGCTGTCGAGGCTGAGCTCCCCGCGTTTGATGGCGCTGAAGACGACCTCCATCGTCATCAGTTTCGCAAGTGACGCCGGCGGGAAGCCCTGGTTCTCATTGGAAGCAAGCAGGACCGTTCCGGTTTTCGCCTCCACCAGATATATCTGCTTTGCTTTGGTGACGAAGGCTGGCGCGGGCTCTTGCGCGCCTGCTGTCTTCGCAAAAGAGACAGCGCCGAGGAGGATAAGGACTAGAAGGATCAGCCGCCGCATCATTACCCCGCAGGTCATTTCACCTATGCCTATCAGCGCCCTTCGTGACGGGCAATCGGCTAGGATTTCAACGCACGGGCTTTTGAGTGGGCCTTGCAGATTCCAGGACGACATTGCCGAACATGACCTGCGGAGCTTTTGCTTGCGGCTCGGTTACATATGCGGCAGCGACCGTCGCCGTTTGGCGGCTCACTCCGTAGCCCGATGGGCGTTCGGCAGGAACAGGTCCGATCTGGGGCAATACGGCCACCTGATCGAATGCCTGGGACGCCTGCGGAGCGGCGGATACGGGAGCCGGCCCGCTCGGCGTGCGTCCGGCAAGTGCGACGGATGCGGGCATTGCCGAGCCGTAGCTTTGAAGCTGCTCGCGGAGTGGCTGATTGGATGCAACCATGACGCCTGTTGCGATCTGCCCTTCCGGCCTGATCGACGGCAGACGATCACCCTTGCGCACGTACGAGGCCATCAGGAATGGCATGTCCTGGCCGTCCATACGGGCCCGGCCGACATATTGGACATTGACCTTGGCGGTCCCCGTCCGCTTCATGTCGAGAAGTTCGGCCGTCTTGCCCGAAACGTCGATGATGCGGCCCGGATGATAAGGTCCGCGGTCGTTGACCCGGACGATCACCGAAGATCCGGTGTCGATATTGGTGACCCTGGCATAGCTCGGCAGCGGAAAGGTCGGATGGGCTGCAGAAAGATGGGCGCTGTCGTAGACTTCGCCATTGGCGGTCAGGCGCCCGTGAAAGGCCGAGCCGTACCAGGAAGCAAGACCGCTTTTGCTGTAGTTCGGATCTTCCTTCGGAACATAGGTCTGCCCCTTTACCTGATAGGGCTGGCCCACCATGAAGCGGCCGCCACCCTTCGGCACCGGTCTGCCGTCGGCAACCACCCTGGGGCTCGCCTTGACGCCGTATTCCTTTTCCGAAAAATATTCCTTGCTGCGGGGCTTCTTCTTTGGGGCCTCGGTTGTGGCACAAGAAGCCATACCGAGGCAGACCATCGTTATCCCGAGCCATTTCGCACTGAGCGAAAGCTTGCCGCCACTCAAACCCAAACCCGTCCGTCCCATGCCGCCTTCACCGCCTCAGGCAGATGATGGTCCTCGTCACCACCCTGCCCTTGCCGGCCAATGAACCGGTTCGGGACATACCCCTATGTCCGCGAACCAATGGTGTTCTAGTTTTGCTGGCAACGTGGCGAAAATGCGAACGAAAACTGTGGAATAATTAAAGTTCTACGCAGTATGGTTAACTCTCGGTAAATAGTAATGCCCTGGAAGGGGCGAAAAGCCGGATAGACGAAGAGCCATTGTCGTTCGCCAACCGGTTTCACAGCGGCCAAAGGTTGACGCCGTAAGCCCGCAGGCTATAAAGCCCCACCAGTGGAAGAGTGTCCGAGTGGTTTAAGGAACCGGTCTTGAAAACCGGCGTGCGGGAAACCGTACCGTGGGTTCGAATCCCACCTCTTCCGCCATATCATGATGGCGATGCCCCGTGTCCAGTTCGGCGCAAGCCACGATTTCTATGGTCTCCTTAACCGGAATGATGCCGGCCGCAATTTGGGGACAATGACATGTCGAACGAAACAACTTCCTTTACCCAGCCCTCCGAACAGTCGATCGCGCTGTTCCTGCAGGATAACGACGCAGACAAGCTGACCGATATCCTGGTCGAGGCGCTTTACGAAGCGTTCCGCACGCTCGAAGACGAAATCCGCCTCGACACCGTCCACTGAGCATAGCCTCCGTCAGGCGCTGCCTGACTGAAGCGCCCGTTCGTAATAGGCTCTGAGTTCGGGGATATCGCGCATCAGGTCTGGCGCCAACTGCTGCTGGCTGCCAACATCTCGCCGATAATGCGCTTCCAGGAATTGCTGATGTGCGGCGAGCGCACCTTCAGAACATTTGCGTGTGACGGTGAAGACGGGCGATTCTTCCGTCTTGCCCTTGACCGTGATCCGGTCGAGTTCCAGCACGGCAAAGGCTTCGCGCACCGCGCGCGCCGTCCTCTCGCCGAGCAGCAGCGATACGCCATAGGCTTTCGATGCGCCCTCGAGCCTCGCCGCCAGATTGACCGTGTCGCCCAGAGCCGAATAGTCGAAACGGCTGGTGGAACCCATGTTTCCCACCACACATTCACCGGTGTTGATGCCTATTCCGATCCTGAGCGGATAATGGGTTCTGCCGGCGCCCTCGGCCTCCGCCTTGAGATCCTCATTCAGCACCTCCATTGATTCCAGCATGTCGAGCGCGGCAGAGACCGCATGGGCCGCATGCGCCTGATCGTCCAGAGGGGCGTTCCAGAAAGCCATGAGGCAATCGCCGATATATTTGTCGATCGTTCCCGAATGCGACAGGACGATATCGGAGAGCGGCGTCAGAAGGCGATTGATCAGCGCGGTCAGCTGCTCGGGATCGTCCTTGAGCTGTTCCGAAATCGTCGTGAAGCCGCGGACGTCGCAGAAAAGGATCGAAAGCTCCCGCTTTTCGCCGCCGAGCTTCAACCTGGATGGATCGCGGGCAAGCTGGTCAACCAGCGCCGGCGCCAGATATTGCGAAAAGGCGCGCGTGATTTGCCGGCGGTTCTTCCGCTCCTGGGCGTAGTCAAGCGTCGCCTGCCCTGCAGCGATACCGACGAATGCAAGAGAAGGCGCCAAGGGTGGGATGAACACGCGGCCGAAGCGCAGCGCCAGATAGCTGACTGCGAAGAGGACGACGATTGCGGTTGCCCCGACTGCCACAGTGCGCCAGCCGGTCCCCTTCCACACCAGTACGACCGCCGACAACACCGCGAAAAACAGGATGCTCTGCTTTGCCGGCCCTTCGGCCTCTTCGATCCAGCTCCTGAGCCTGAGGTTGTCGAAAACGGTCGCCTGGATTTCGGCGCCCGCGGTCAACCGGCCCGTGTGAACGGTATAGGATGTCGCAAAGGCATCTGCCCCGCCGTTTTCGATCGAAGGCGCGTTCTGCAGGCTGAGACCCACGATGACGATGCGGTCCTTGAAAATCCCCGGCGGCAGAAAGTTTTCCGGATCGAGTGCCTGGTAATAGGAGACGGTCGGATAGGTTCTTTGGCCTCCGAATGTCTGGATCAGACCGACCCCTTCCGGCAGCTCCGCATCAACCCCGGCTGCGGTCGCGACCATCGCCGCAAACCCGTCGTCATAAGCGGGCACTTCGCGCAGGACGCCGTCACGGTGCAGCCCGACCGAGGCAATGCCGGTCAGCGCGAATTTATCGGAAAACAACGGCAGCGGCAGGACGCGAATGAACTGGTCGGCCTGATCCGACGTCACCAGCGTCTCGTCGCCGGCAAGGACCACATCCGGACCGAGCGCTGCCGCAAGCGTCTCATCCTCTTCCGGTGTCGAGGGTTCGGAAAAAATGATGTCCAGGCCGATCACCTTCGCGCCTGCTGCACGGAGAGCCGAAATCAACTTGGCGTGCTGGCTGCGTGGCCAGGGCCATTGCACGTTGATCTCCGAAAGCGACGGCTCGTCGATGGCAACGATGATCGGCCCATCCTTCGGCAGTGGCGGTGCGCCCATCGTAGACAGATAATCGAAGGCGCGGTAGTCGATCAGCGGCCAGCCGGGAAGCTTTGCGACCAGCGCCACCGCCACGAGGGCGAAGGCTGCCAAAACGACGACCTGCAGGCGGCGAGACGAAAGTAGTCGTGATGTGGTCAACGAAGATATCTGCCGGCTGGCCATCAGAAACGGACCGTAAGCGTACCCTTGAAGACCCGCCCCCAGCCGGGCGTATTCCCGTTCAATTGAATATCTTCGTCTAGAAGATTATAGGCAGCGAGCTCCAGTTTGAACCGTTTGTCAAACGGCTCCCAGGTCAGGCCGGCATCGATTGTCCAATAGTCATCGAGCTCGAGGCCGGTCTCGTTGACGCGTTCACCTACGTAGTTTGCGGCTACCGTAGCCCTCAAGTTGGCTTCATTGACCCAGGTGAGTGCGGCCTGCCCGGCCCACTCGGGCACATAAGGCAGCTGCCCTCCTGCGGCTGGCGTGGTGCTTTTATCGTCGGTATCGGTGTATATTATCGTTGAAGACAAACCGAATCCACCTCCAAGGAGGAGGTTAGCGTTGAGGCTCGTCCTATCAATCGTCCCGCGCCCGGTGTCGAACGTCGTTGCCTGTAAGGGGATGGAGATGCTGGCGTCGCGCACATCCTGGTGCTGGAACTCAGCGGCGGTAAAGAAATAGTCTGTCCACTCCGCATCCCATCTGAACGCATAGGTGTCCACGGAGCCGCTCGGATCGATAGAAAGCTGATTCGGCTGCAAACCGACGACGCCGATAGGCGACAACGTGGGGATGGTCGAATCAAAGCTGTCTCGGATAAAGCCGGCGCGCAACCATTGACCTTCGAAGGGCGACCAAGCAATTCCAACCCGTGGGTCCAGCCTGAAGACCTCGGTTGTGTCATCCGCAATAAGCGAGCCGAACAATGCATATTCGGCCTTGAAATCAGCCGATATTTCATGAAGCAAGTCCGCGTAAATACGGCTGACGCCGCTTCTTTCAATATCCTCAATTGGCGTACCCGGAAAGGGCGGGACCACGAGAGAAAAATTCTGCGACTGAAAGGTGTCGACCCACCCGCCCTCAATTCCGTATCGAAGGGCGAAGTTTTCCAGTCCGATGCTGTGATTGATCGCTGCAATATATGATTGTTTGCGGGCTTCATTGGTTGTCAACGTGGTCAAGACCGGCAACCCGCCCAATAGAGTCTCGCTTAGGAGGTCGCTTTTACTTTTCTGCTCATTGAAGAGCAGACCAGCATTAAGAATATTCTCGTGGGCGAAGGTATGGCTCCAGCCGATGCCGCCGCTGGTGGCGGTGGCGGAAATGTCAATGCTGTCCGCTGTAACAACACCCGGTGCCGATTCAAATTGAAACCCCCGGGAGAAATCGGTGTACCCCCGACTAAAATACAGGACAAATCGATCATATGGCGTCGGACTGGCCGTCAGATATCCGTTCCCACCCAAAATCTTGTTGTCCACGTTCAAGTCCGTCAAAGCGCCGATATCCCGGCTGTCCGGCACTGTCTCCCATTTCAGGTTTCCGTAGAAGCTAATTGGGAACGGCAGGTTGCTGTAACCCTGGATATCACCTTCGGCGACATAGCCGAGCTCGCCGTTTGCCTCGGTTATGCCGCCGCCGATAGAGCCCTCGAAGAAGGGGCGACGGAGAAGATTTGCCGAACGCGAGCGGCCTGAAATGACGTGCGGCTCCAGCATCAGGCCCTGCAGGAAGGCCGAGAAGGATTGACCGTTCGTGGTATTGTTGAAGATGTCCGTGCCGGGAGAATAGTCGTTGGCGAGAATGTCGGCGCTGCCGCGGATGCTCTGGTCGATATAAGCAGTCCCGGCGAAGGGATCGAATACGGCGTCGCTGTAATATTCTGCCCAGGCATTCATGCCCTGGAAACGGAAAGCGTCGTTCAGGGTGGAGCCTGCCTGCTGATTGGCGCCGAGCGAGCTGTAGTGGCCACCCCGCGCCTGTGAGCGTCTTACATATTCCTGCGCATGTCGGATCGCGCCTTCGGAATCGTAGTTGTCGATTGCAATCGCCGCGCGTGCCGCGGATATTACCGGGTCGTTGTTATCGAGACGATCGGCATTGTCGAGCGCTTGCGCGGCGGGAATACGATCCCCCTTTTCGTAATAAGCCGCCGCCAGCAGGAGCTGACCCTGAGAATGGCTCGGGTTCGAAACCGTTCCTGCCAAAAGGTCATCAATTGCCAGGTCAAGCTGGCCCGTCTGCAGGTAGTACATTCCGCGCACCACCAGCGCCGGACCAAGCGTCGGATCGAGCTTGAGGGCCAAATCAAGCTCACGTTTTGCGTCTTCAACCCGGCCGTGTTCCAGGTAGAACACGGCAAGATTGGTCCGCGCGACCGGATCTTCCGGGTCGAGCTCGATGGATTTCCTGTAGTCGGCTTCCGCCTCCCGGTCCGCACCGAGTTCGGAATGAAGCGTACCGCGCACATTCAACGCAGTGCTGCTGCCGGGTGTGACTTCGAGCGCTGTTTCAATGTCCGCCAGCGCACCCTTTATGTCGCCCTGAACCCCCGACTTGTAATGGGCGCGGATTTCGAGTGCGGTCGGTTCACGCGGGTCGATCGACAGCGCCTTGTTCATTGCCTCCAAGGCTTGCTCGCGGTCGTTCAGAAGCAATGCGAGCCAGGCGCGATAGGCCGGAAGCTCGGGATCGTCCGGATACTGTTTTTCCGCATCTGCCAGAACCTTTATGGCCGCCTTGAAATCCTGCAGGAACCCGATCGCATAGGCATGCAGGAATGCTCCATCCGGCCCGCCAACATGTTTCGGCAGACTCTCGACCCGGCTGGGGTCGGCGAGCGATCGGGCGTAATATCCGCCGTAGAGCGCAATGCTGCGCCGTTTCTTGTCCAGCCCGCGCTCCGCTTGGGCGAACAATTTGGCCGCCTCTGCATACCGCGTCTCGGAGGCAGCAATCACCGCCTTGATCAGGTTCACGCGCGCTTGCTGGGAGGAGGAGAGCGGTTTTCCTTCCAATATCGCCAGGGTTTGCTTGGTCCGTTGCCGGCCTTCCAGCGCAAGCTGCGCTTCGGCAAGCGTCACCCAGTCGTCGATGCTGCGCCTTTCCGGCGCTGTGGCCTGGATACGGTCCGCCTGCCGGCGCATCTCTGCGACCGGCTGCGCGGACGGCGGCATGCGCTCGAACGCTTCACGCGGCGGCAGGTAGAAGAGCATCTGCTCGCGGTCATCGGATTCGACGATCGCGACCTTTCTGGGCGCCTGCCCGATCGAGGCGACGGCCCCCTCGCCCTGCCGCACGTCGACGCTGCCTTGCGGGTTGCTGAGCTCCACCTGGCCTTCGAGAACCTGAAGCGAGGTCTGGTTGCCATTGACGGTCATCGTCCAGTCGGTGCCGCGGATCGCTGCCGCTGCCGCGGGTGTTTCGACCCGCACCCCCGGGCCGCCGCGCTCGGCGCGCGCCCAGATGGTGCCTGACTGCAGCTCCAGAATGGTGTCGGCGCTTGTTCCGGCAGTCATCTGCTTGACGACCAGCGACGAGTTGCGGCCAAGCCGCACTTGCGTCCGGTCGGAAAAGACGATCGCCAGCTGACCCGCCGCGTTGGTGCGCAGAACGTCGCCCGTCAGCAGGTCCTGCTTGAGGTCGACGACCTGCCAGTTTGACAGGTCGATGAAACGGACTTCCTCGCCCGCTTTGCGGGCTATGACTGCTCCGGCTGCCGGAGCCGAGCGCGCAACGGGTTCCGCCCATGCGGGAGCCGGTATTGCAGCCGCAAGTATAGGCAGCACAACGGCTGCAATATAAAGTCGTTTAAAATCCCCCAACATGCCTCACCAGTGCTGATAAATATGTCGGGAGTCAAGGTAGAGGCGCCGCCGCCGGATTGCTTTCCCCGCAAAGTGTATTAACAGGGAAACAGTTTTAGGCGGGGACGATCGACTTGAGTGACTTCGACAGCGCACCGACAGAGATGCTTGAGATGCCTATGGCGACCGGCGAGGTCACCGAGGAATATTTCAATCACGTCCGCAAGATAAATGACGTCTATTACGACCAGATCAAGATATCCGATCAGAAGGCTGCCTACATATTCACCTTCATGCTGGCTTTCTTGGTTTCATCTGCCGAAGGGCGAAGCGTATTTAATCTGACGCGCTATATTCAAGGAGAATGGGCGGAAATTGTTCTCTCTGCCGCGCTCGCTCTCGCGTCCGTCTTCTCGATTCTTTCTGCTATTCTTGTCGTTTTGCCACGGCGGATCGAGAAGTCCACCTCGCTTTTCTGGGGTACGTGGCCAAATCATCGGCCGCTGTTCGAGCAGGCGGCACAGCGCAGCGATGTCAGCTATCTCTTCAACGAATATCTGGACAATGCCGACGTGCTCTCGCTGATCGCCAGGCAGAAATACAAGTTCGTATCTTATGCCTTCCGGGGCCTGATGTTCACGGTGCTTGCCTATGTATTGCTGTTGTTGGTCAGCCAGAACGCAAGTTGACCTTCGCAGACCGGCTGCGAAGCAGGCTCGCGTTGAACCTGCTTGTCTTTCCGAGTCGGACATGGTTGGCGTGAGCAAACCAAACGTATAACGGATTCGCACAATGTCATCAGCCGCCGTTCCCTTTGCAACTATCGGTCTTTTGATCCTTTCCAACGTGTTCATGACGTTTGCCTGGTACGGTCACCTTAAATTCGAGGACAGGCCGCTTTATCTGGTGATCCTTGTGAGTTGGGGGATCGCATTCTTCGAATATTGCGCCCAGGTTCCGGCAAACAGGATCGGCTACGGCTATTTCAATGCGGCGCAGCTGAAGACGATCCAGGAAATCATCACGCTTTCCGTCTTCGTTATTTTTTCAGTTCTCTATCTGGGCGAGCCGATCCACTGGAAGCAGATCCTCGGCTTCTGCTTCATCGCTCTCGGCGCCTTCTTCATCTTTACGAAATAGCCGCTCCGGAACTCTCGCACCGATGGGGCGTTGGGCCACCGTGACCTCAGGTGGTGCGATGAGAAAGCATTCAGGCGATATCCGGATCGGCATCTCGGGCTGGACCTACAAACCCTGGCGCGGCGTCTTCTATCCGCAGGGGCTGCCGCAGAAACAAGAGCTGAGTTATGCGGCGGAGCATTTTCGTTCGATCGAAATCAACGGCACGTTTTATGGTCTGCAGCGTCCCAGCAGCTTTGCCACGTGGTATGACGCCACGCCTGAGGATTTCGTCTTCGCCGTCAAGGGTTCGCGTTACATTACGCATATGCGGCGCCTCAAGGACATCGAGACTCCGTTGGCCAATTTCCTGGCCTCCGGCGTCCTTCGGCTCGGAAAGAAACTGGGGCCGATCCTATGGCAGTTTCCGCCCCGGTTGAAATTCGACCCCGACCGTTTCGAAGCTTTCTTCAAACTGCTGCCCAAAGATACCGATGAAGCCAGTGATCTGGCGGGGCGGCATGATGCTCGTCTCGACGACCGAGCCTATGTCGAGACGGATGAGAGCCGGCCGATGCGTCACGCTGTGGAAATCCGCCACGACAGCTTTCGCTCGCCCGATTTTATCGATCTCCTGCGCCGCTATCGGATCGGCCTGGTTGTGGCGGATACGGTGGATTGGCCGCTCCTGATGGATCTGACGGCTGATTTCGTCTATTGCCGGCTCCACGGTTCCGAACAGTTGTATGTCAGTGGTTATGATGACGAGGCGCTCGATCGCTGGGCGCATCTGGTCGCTGAATGGGTAAAGGGCCGCGATCCGAAAGAGGCTCAACGTGTCTTGCCGCCCTCGCCGTCCCGTACGCACGGGCGCGACGTCTATGTCTACTTCGATAATGATGTGAAGGTTCGTGCGCCGCGGGATGCCGAATCGCTTGCCGTCCGCCTCAATTCGGGGTCCGTGGCCTCTCGCCCGAAAGGCTTTAAACGCGCCTGAGCACAGCCTGTTCGCTTTTCCATCTCCATGCCTTCATTTCCGTCTCGGTTTGATTTAGAGACAGTCCTTCAAACCGCCTGACAAGGCGGCCTGACTGTTCACAAGGTATGTCGATCGATGCTTGATTCCCTCAGAAACGCCGCCCGCTCGTGGGTTGCCAAGGCTCTCCTCCTGCTTCTGGTCGTTTCCTTCGGCATATGGGGTGTTTCCAGTTCCCTTTTGACGACCAGCAGCAATACCGTGATGACGGTCGGTGATCAGCAGATCTCGACGGAGGAATTCCGGCTCGCCTATCAACGCCAGATAGCCAATCTGAGCCGTCAGTTCGGCATGCAGCTTACCGCCGAACAGGCCCGGGCCTTCGGCGTCGAAAACGATGTCTTTGCCCAGCTTGCCGCCGGTGCTGCCCTCGACCAGCTCTCGGACGATATGAATCTCGGCCTGTCCGAAAATCGTCTCGCCACTTTGATCTCCGAGGATCCGGCCTTTAAGGGCGTCAACGGCCAGTTCGACCGCAACCTCTTCACCTCGCGCCTGCGCAATGCGGGGCTGCGAGAGGACGACTATATCAAGGAGCGCAGCAAGGTCGCCGTGCGCAGCCAGGTGGTCGAGGCGGTCTCGGACGGGTTCAAGCCGCCGCAGGTTCTCGTGGAAGCGCTCAAGCATTACCGCGATGAAACCCGTTCGGTGGATTATCTCCTGCTCTCCAACGCCAATATCGATCCGGTCAAGGCGCCGGCCGAGGACGTGCTCGCAGCATGGTTCGAAGGCGTGAAGACGCGGTATCGCGCCCCGGAATATCGGAGCTTCGCTTACGTAAAGCTGCAGCCCGCTGACATCGCCGATACGTCCTCGGTGACGGACGACGCGGTTCGCGCCCAATACGAAAAAGGCAAGGACAGCTATAAGACGCCTGAAACGCGCACGATCGAGCAGCTCCCCTTCCCCAACAAGGAAATGGCGGAGGCCGCGGCAACGCAGCTCAAGGATGGTACTGCGACGTTTGATCAGCTGATCGCCGATCAGGGTAAGAACAGCGCCGACGTTCTGCTGGGTGATTTTACCAGGGACAATCTCCCCGACGCCGCATTTGCGGATCCCGTCTTCAAGGTCGCTTCGGCTGGGGACACCACGCCGGTTGTCCAGGGAACGTTCGGACCGGTGATCCTGCGTGTCACCAATATCCGCCCGGAAACGACGCGCTCCTTCGACGAGGTCAAGGAAGAGATTCGGAAGCAGCTGTCGGTGAGCACGGCGTCGCAGGAGGTATTGAGCGTCCACGACCGCTTCGAAGACATGCGCAGCGGCGGCACGTCGCTTGAGGAAACCGCAAAGGCGCTCAATCTGAAGGTCGTGACGGTCACTGCCGACGCGTCCGGGCGCAACGAGCAGGAGCAGCGTATCGCCGATCTTCCGGCTTCCACGCAGTTGCTGGGCGAAGTCTTCCGCACAGAGCCAGGCGCTGATACGATTCCGGTCAGCCTCGGCAATGACGGCTATGTCTGGTTCGAGGTGCGCAATATCACCCCCGAACGCGAACGTCCGCTCGCCGACGTGCGTGACAAAGCGGTTGCCGACTGGACGGCCGAGCAGCAGCGCCAGGCGCTTACCGCGAAGGCAAACGAACTGAAAGGACGTCTCGACAAGGGCGAGACCCTTGCCGCGATAGCCGAAGAGCTCGGCCTGGCGGTCGAAACCAAGCAAGGCCTGCGCCGTGGCGCCGAGGATGCAATCTTCGGCGGCGAGGCGATTGCCGCGGCTTTCTCGGGCCCTGTCGACACGACTGCGACCGCGCTCGGAGCCGATGGCGAAAGCCGCCTGCTGCTGAAGGTCACTGCAATCGACCAGGCAACGACCGATGCCCTCTCCGGCGATGAACAATTGCAGCGGATGGCCGAGTCGGCGGGCGACGATATGCTTGACCAGATGGTCAACAGCCTCAAGAATACCTATGGCGTCTCGGTCAATCAGACCGTGGTCGATCAGGTCATGCTCCAGTAACAAAGGATGATCCGAGTATGCCTGAGCTGAAGCCCCTCATCGCCAAGGTCGCCAATGGCGAAAGTCTAACGCGCGAAGAAGCGCGCGAAGCCTTCGATATCCTGATGTCGGGCGAAGCGACGCCCTCGCAGATCGGGGGCTTCCTGATGGCTCTTCGCGTTCGCGGAGAGACCGTCGCCGAGATCACCGGAGCGGTCTCCACCATGCGGGCAAAGATGCTGCCCGTCGTAGCGCCCGACAACGCAATCGACATCGTCGGCACGGGTGGCGATGGTACCGGCACCTACAACATTTCGACCCTTGCCTCGCTAATCGTCGCAGGCTGCGGCGTGCCCGTCGCCAAGCACGGCAACAGAGCCTTGAGCTCGAAATCCGGCGCGGCCGATACGCTGTCGGCGCTCGGCGTCAATCTCGAAATCGGCCCGGATCAGATTGCCCGCTGCATCAGTCAGGCCGGCATCGGCTTTATGTTTGCCTCCATGCATCACGCGGCCATGCGCCATGTGGGGCCGAGCCGGGTGGAACTCGGCACGCGGACGATCTTCAATCTGCTGGGACCGCTCTCCAACCCTGCCGGCGCAAGGCGTCAGCTTTTAGGCGTCTTTGCGCCGAAATGGTTGGAACCGATTGCCGAGGTGCTGCGGGATCTTGGCTCCGAAACCGTCTGGGTCGTGCATGGCGACGGTATGGACGAGATCACCACCACAGGCATCACTCAGGTCACTGCGCTTGAAGATGGGAAGATCCGCTCCTTCGAACTGACGCCGATGGATTTCGGAGTTAGTCCTGCGACGCTCGCTGAATTGAAGGGCGGAGATGGCGTGGCGAATGCCGCCGCCTTGCGTTCGGTCCTCGGCGGTGCCAAAAATGCCTATCGCGATATATCGCTCTGCAACGCGGCAGCCTCGCTTGTCGTCGCCGGCAAGGCCGAAACGATCGCCGACGGCATGAGGCTTGCTACCTGTTCGCTGGAAAGCGGTGAAGCTGCGGCCGCTCTCGAGCGTCTGGTCGCGGTGTCGAACGACGAGGATTAAGGCAGTGGCGGATATCCTGAGGAAGATCGAAGCCTACAAGCGCGAGGAGATTGCAGCGGCAAAAGCCAGCGTGCCGCTCGCCGATTTGAAGGCCCGTGCCGCCGACCAGCCGTCCCCGCGCGGTTTTTACCGGGCCTTGAAGGCGAAACAGGATAGCGGCGCTTTCGGTCTGATTGCCGAAATCAAGAAAGCCAGCCCGTCTAAGGGGCTGATCCGTCCCGATTTCGATCCACCATCGCTTGCCAAGGCCTACGAGGCGGGCGGAGCCGCCTGTCTTTCGGTGCTCACCGACAAACCGAGCTTCCAGGGTGCACCGGAGTTTCTGACCGCCGCGCGCAATGCTTGCGCCTTGCCGGCTCTGCGCAAGGATTTCATGTTCGAGCCCTATCAGGTTTACGAGGCGCGCGCCTGGGGCGCCGATTGTATTCTGCTGATCATGGCGTCGCTATCCGACGACGAGGCGCGCGAACTCTACGACGTAGCCGCAGAACTCGGGATGGATTCACTGATCGAGGTGCATGACGAGGTGGAGATGGAACGCGCGCTGAAGCTCCCCTCGCCGCTCGTCGGCATCAACAATCGCAATCTGCGGACTTTCGAGCTGAGCCTGGAAACGAGCGAGACGCTTGCCCCCATGGTTCCGGCCGACCGCCTGCTGATAGGCGAAAGCGGCATCTTTACCCATGACGATTGCCAGCGCCTGAAGAAGGTCGGTATCAACACATTCCTGGTCGGGGAAAGTCTGATGCGGAAGGACGACGTTGCCGCGGCGACCCGGCTGCTGCTTACCGGCCAGACCGCGCTGGCGGCCGAATAATGGGAAACCTCACCCATATAGGCGCTTCGGGCGAGGCGCATATGGTGGATGTCGGCGACAAGGCGGACACCGTGCGCCAGGCGACCGCGGAAGGTTATGTCAGGATGCTGCCGGCAACACTGGCGCTCATCCGCGACGGCAACGCCAAGAAGGGCGACGTGATCGGCACGGCGCGGCTTGCGGGTATTATGGCGGCAAAGAAAACGTCCGACCTCATTCCGCTCTGCCATCCTCTGATGCTGACGAAGGTTTCCGTAGAGATCATCGAAGACGACACGCTGCCTGGACTTCGCGTCAGCGCGACCGCGAAACTCAGCGGCAAGACCGGCGTCGAAATGGAGGCGCTGACAGCGGTCTCCGTCGCGTGCCTGACGGTCTACGACATGGCCAAGGCCGTTGATAAAGGTATGGAGATCGGCGGCATCCGCTTACTCGAAAAGACCGGCGGCAAATCCGGAACCTACCGCGCGGGAGATTGAGAATGGCGCTTTTGCCCGTCTCGGAAGCGAAGAGCCGGCTTTTGGCCAAGGCGATCCCGGTTGAGACGATAGAGGTCGTGCCACTTGCGGATGCCGACGGGCGCGTGCTTGCCGCCGATCTGGCGGCGCGCCTCACACAGCCGCCGTTCGATGCTTCGGCAATGGATGGTTATGCTCTGCGCGCCGCGGACGCTCCCCGGATAGGCACGGAACTGACGGTGATCGGCAGTGCTGCGGCGGGCCACGCCTTTTCGGGCGCTGTCGCGGCAGGCCAGGCCGTGCGGATATTCACCGGCGCACCGGTCCCGGAAGGGGCAGATGCCGTATTGATCCAGGAAGATGCCGAAAAACTCGAAGGCGACCGTATCCGCACCAAATTCGAAGTGACGAAGGGTCGTCACGTTCGTCCTCGGGGTCAGGATTTTCGCGAGGGCGAAACCGTACTGGCGGCAGGCACGCTGCTGGACTTTTCCCATGTCACCGTCGCGGCGGCGATGAATTACGCGGAGCTATCGGTCCACCGCCGGCCCCGCATTGCCATACTTGCAACCGGCGATGAGCTCGTTCAGCCCGGCAATATGCCCGGCGCGGCGCAGATCATCGCCTCCAATACGTTCGGCATTGACGCACTGGTGAAGGACAATGGCGGAGAAGTTCTCGACCTCGGCCTCGTCAACGATCGCGAGGAGGATATAGCCGCCGCTATCGCAAGAGCGAGGGCCGCCCGCGCCGACGTGCTCGTAACGCTCGGCGGTGCATCGGTCGGTGATCACGATCTCGTCCAGGCAACCTTGAAAAACGCAGGTATGGAACTCGACTTCTGGCGTATCGCCATGCGGCCCGGCAAGCCGCTGATGGTCGGCCGGCTTGAGGACATGCAGGTACTCGGTCTGCCGGGCAACCCGGTCGCCAGCCTTGTAACCGGCATGCTCTTTCTGGAGCCGCTGGTGCGAAAACTGGCCCGCCTTCCGGAAAGACGGCGGCAGATAGAGGGAACTACGGCCGGAAGGCTGCCGTCCAACGACCAGCGGCAGGATTATCTCCGCGCAAAGCTTTCCAGGGACCGGGACGGTAACGTGATCGCCGAGGCCTTTGACAAGCAGGATTCCTCGATGATGAAGATTTTTGCCCATTCCGACGGGCTGATCATCCGTCCGCCGAATGCGCCCGAGCTGCCTGCGGGCGCGCCCTGCCCGATCCTTCTCATCAGGCCCTGAGCCGGCCAAGCGCATTCCCGCCCGCCGGAAGAACAGGGAGTTCCGACCAGTGCCCGCAGATGAGCCCCGCCCGAGCGTCCTCTGGTTCCGGAAGGATCTCCGTCTTGATGACAATCACGCCCTTCATGCCGCCATCGAGGCCGGCGGACCGATTGTTTCGGTCTATATTCGTGAGCCCGCCGCCCACAATATCGGCCCGCTTGGGTCAGCGCAGAGCTGGTGGCTGCATCATTCCCTGGAAACCCTCCAAAAATCGCTGAGATCGCTCGGGACAGATCTGCTTCTTCTGTCCGGAACGGCCGATCGTGTGCTCGCCGATCTGGCTGACCGGATCGGCGCACGGTCGATCTTCTTCAATCGGGCGTATGAGCGATCGTCGCAGGACTGCGAAATCGTCCCGACGTTGAAAAAGCGTCGAATTGCCGTTCACACGTTCCACGGGCAGCTTTTGTCCGACCCTCTGGAGATCCGGACGAGCGCCGGTGCGGCCTTTCGCGTCTTTACACCTTTTTGGAACGCGCTTCAGAAGCGAGACGAACCGCACGAGCCTATCGACGCGCCATCGAGAATTTCCGCATATCCCGGCCCCCTCCCTTCTGAAGATCTGGAAGATTGGAACCTTTTACCGCAAAAGCCCAACTGGGCGTCGCATTTCCCTGCGGCTTGGACCCCCGGGGAGCAGGGCGCGCAGCAGCGGCTTGCCGACATAATCGACCGAAAGCTGCAGAACTATCGAGACGGTCGCGACCTCGCCGCTGAAGAGAACACGTCGCATCTTTCGCCCCATCTGGCGTTCGGTGAAATCTCGCCCGCCCGCATCTGGCACGCCACGCGGAGCCTGCCTCACACGGCATCTTCGGACGTTGCTCACTTTCGTCGCGAATTGGCTTGGCGTGATTTCTGCTACGGCCTGCTCGTCGAGTTTCCGCATCTTCATGACCGCAACTGGAACAGCAGGTTCGACGCGTTCCCGTGGGAGGATGATGCGCAAGCGTATCGGGCCTGGACCCGCGGGCAGACGGGTTATCCGATCGTCGACGCCGGAATGCGTCAGCTGTGGCGTTACGGCTTCATGCACAACAGGGTGCGGATGATTGTCGCGTCGTTTCTGGTCAAAGACCTGATGATCGATTGGCGCAAGGGCGAACGATGGTTCCGGGACACGCTTGTCGATGCCGACCCGGCCAATAATCCTGCGAACTGGCAATGGGTTGCCGGATCAGGCGCGGACGCCTCCCCGTTTTTTCGGATTTTCAATCCAGTCCTCCAGGGGGAGAAGTTCGATCCCGAAGGCGACTATGTGAAGATGCATGTGCCGGAGCTCGCGAAGCTCGACCGCAAATTTATTCACCGCCCGTTTGAAGCACCAAAGCAGGTTTTGGATCAGGCGGGTATCGAACTGGGCAAGGACTATCCGAAACCCATTGTCAGTCACGACTTCGCCCGTGACAGAGCTCTTGCTGCCTATCGGGCAATGCGATCCTGAATAATCAATGCCTCACCCCTCTGGCGTGCCTGCCTGGTCGGAAACATTAGCCTCGGCCTCATGAGGTTGCCCGATCAATACCCAGATATGGCCGCCTGGATCAAAGATGGACGCCACTTCCCGGTCGCGGAGATCCGTTTGCACTGGATCTCGGATCATCCCCCCGGCTTCGATGGCTGCATTCACGATTTCGCCGACGTCAGGCACGGTAAGCTGGAAGATGGTGCTGACGGCCCCCGGCGTCTTTGGATAGAATGGCCCGCTGTAGGATGGGGCGGCTTCATGCTTTGGATCCGAGCCGCAGATGACGATGTTGAACGGGCCGAGCTGCAGCTCGATCATCAGCAGCCTCAGCATCTCGTAGCAATTGACTTCTTCCGCACCGAAAACAGCCTTGTAGAACTCGGCGGTCGAGCGTTCCTGCCCTTGCTCCACGAAAAGGCTCAAACTCAAGTTGATTTCATTGCCGGTCATCATTCCGATCGCCTCGATTCCGGCGTCAGGATACCGGGAAATGCGTGACAGAGCCACGTCACTCGCCGCTATAACTGCTCATTCCCCCAGGCCATATGAGCGGGAGCCGATAGCGGGTCCGGTATAGCGGGCACGAGGCCTGATCAGATGCCCGCTTTCGACCTGTTCCAAGGCATGGGCAAGCCAGCCGACCGCATGGGCGAGCGCAAAAATCACCAGCGGCGCGTCCTCCGGAAGCCGGAACTTTGCAGCGAGAGCCGCAAGCGCGAAGTCGATATTCACCGGCTCGCCGAGCATCTCTTCGCCAGCCTCGGCAAGGTTGGCATAAAGTTCCGGCGCATCGAGGTCTGCCATCAGCGCTTTGGCGCGCGGATCGCCTTGCGGATAAAGCCTGTGTCCGAATGCCCGTACGAGGCCCTCCGAGGACAATGCGCTGCGGATCGCTTCCCGCGCTCCAACCGATGCGGCCTGTTCTGCCAGCAGTGATATGCTCACCCAGGCGCCACCGTGGCGAGGGCCGGATAGAGCGGTCAACCCGGCCAATACGGCGGCGGAAAGAGCAGCTCCCGAGGAGGCCGTCACCCGCGCTGCAAAGGCGGATACGTTGAGTTCGTGTTCTGCGGCGAGAACAAGCGCCTTCCGAATAAGCTCTGCTGCCTGGGGCCGCTGCCAACCCAATGCCAACCGATCGTGCAGCGGCAGCTGTTCCGGCCACGGGGCAAGCGCTTCGGCCAAGGCCGACAGCACATCCGCGGCCTCAACCCGAAGAACCGAGGCATTTCTTCCCAATGCGGGAAGATCCGTGGCAGACCGGGCGGCGAGCCTCATGAAAGCCGATCCCATCCGAGACGCTTCCGGTTCATTTTCTCCACCTGCAGAGATCCGCACGCTGGCGGTATTCCACAGAAGCGCCGCTGCCTCCTCCAGCGTTGCATGCCGGGAAAGTTCGACAGCGTCCACGCCGCGATAGAAAAGCTTTCCATCGGCAATGGTCGAGATCGTCGTGGGCAGGATCGGATCGCCCCACCGGATGGTTTCTGCCGCCACCACCGCCGACTGCCGTCGACCGGCGTTGCGTTCCGCCAGCCGTTTCACGTCCGAGAGCTGGTAGAGGCTGCGGCGGGGATCTGACGAATCGGCTTTCGCGCGAATGCGTCCGCGGCTAACATTGGCATAAAGCGTCTGCGGTTTGGTTCCGAGAAGGGCAAGCGCCTCTTCGGCGGTGATCCAGAGCGTGTTCATATTGATCGATTGCATCAAGATTGACGTCAATAAGACTAGGTCCGATCATCTCCCTCGTAAAGGAGGTGGCATGAAAGAGGCCACGTCCATGGAGAGAACGGATCTCTGAGATGCAGATGATCTTAGGACAGTCACGCTTTGCGCCGTTTGGCTTACCTTTCCTGGGTTTTCGCGAACTCAGTGAAGGAGAGCAAAGCGTGACTGCACCTTATGAT
>NZ_PVBM01000003.1 GCF_002968575.1 Neorhizobium huautlense
AGGTTCGATCCACGCTTCCTCCCCACGGTCGGTCGCCCTTCCGCAGTTGCGCTTCACTTCGCTCGCCATGACCAGCTTACGGTGGGACTTCCACCCACAAGAATGCGCCCATGCTGGGCGCACAACATATAAGAGCGGGATTAGACATCCCGCTCCTGGTGCTATCGATAGGATCTGAAAATGAACGTTCTCCGGATCACTCCAGTTCGACATTCTCGACGGTAATGCCGGATTGGAACGTGAGAAAACCTGGGATGTTGGTAAAGCCCTTGACCTTCTTGCTGAGCCCAAAACTTTGGTCGCGCCACATCAGATAAACGAACGGCGATTGTTCGAGAGCACGATCCACGAACTGGCCGTAGATCTTCTCGCGCTCGCCGGCGTCGAGCGTGACACGTCCCTTATCGAGAAGGTCGTTGATCACTGTGTCATTGAAGTAGGCGGAGTTGTTAAGCCGTACCAGCTGCTGGCCACCATAGAAGAAGTTGCTGAGCCAATCGGGGTCCGCAATGTCCCCGGCAGTACCTGCAACCAGGAAGTCATAGTCGCCGGCATTGTTCTTGGCGATACGGCCCGACCAGTCGGGAAGATCGAGCCTCGCGTTGATGCCGATCTTGGCAAGCTCGGCCTGCACAGCGATCGCGGTGTTGTTGTGGAAGCCATATTGCGAGGTGGAGAGCAGCCGGGCTTCGAAACCGTTCGGATAACCTGCCTTGGCGAGCAGTTCCTTGGCCTTTGCGATGTCATACTTGAAGAAGTTCGCCTTTTCCTTCGAATACCCCATGTAACCTTCCGGGATCGCGATGCCGAACAGCGGAGTACCGCGGCCGTTGAAGGCGGTGTTGATCACGGTTGCACGGTCGATCGCATAGGAAATCGCCTGCCGCACTTCCGGCTTCGAGAATGGTTCGAACTTGGTGTTGAACTGCAGCATCATGAACGGGCCGGTGGTACTGGCCAGCTTCAGGTCCGAGCTGCCCTCGATCGAGCCGGCATCCTTCCAAGGAACGTAGTCGATGATATCGACGTCGCCGGACTTCAGCGCATTCACCCGGGTATTTTCATCGCCGTAGAAGACATAGTGAATGTCATCGAGATGCGGCTTGCCCTTCTTGTAGTAGCCGTCGAACTTCTCGACCGTCAGCTCGCGGCCGCGCTCCCAGTTGACGAACTTGAAGGGGCCTGCTCCAACCGGCGCGGCGTTCGGATCGGTACCATGCGCCTCGATCCAGGCCGCCGGGATGATCGCCGATTCCGGGAGCGCCAGATAGTGGACCAACGGCACGAACGGCTTGGAGAGCACCAGCTTCACCGTCTTGGGGTCCGGCGTCTCGATCGATTGAATGACGCCGAGTTCGTTTCTATAAGTCGCCTTGCTGTCCTTGGCGGTCATGCGCTCGATGGACGCCTTGACGTCCGCCGAGGTGACCGGAGAGCCGTCATGGAACTTCGCGTCGCGCAGCTTGAGCGTATAGTGGAGTGCATCAGGGGCGACGTTGTAGCTCTCGGCGAGTTCGAGCGAGAGCTTGCCGTCGGCGCCGTAGTTGAAGAGGCCGCGATGGATCGCAAGCCGGATGGTTCGCGCCGGCGTGCCAGCGTTGATGGTGCTTTCCAGCGTCGACGGCTCGCCGGAAATACCGAAATAGAGAGTACCGCCATCGGCCAGCGCCTGCTGAGCGAAGGCACTATATGACAGGGCCAAGACGAGCCCGAAGATCTTCCTTTTCATGCTGTACCCCTTCTTTGATTGTGGTTGTCGATGCGAAATTGCCATGTCCGTTACTCCTCCCTGAGGCGTGGATCGAGAATGTCGCGCAGGCGGTCGCCCACCACGTTGATGGCAAGCACCGTCAGGGCGAGAAGAAGGGACGGCCAGATCACATACATTGGGTTCTGGCCGAGATAGCCGCGCGCGGTTCCGATCATCTGGCCCCAGGAAGGTTCTGGCGGCACGATGCCGAGGCCGAGGAAGCTCAGGCCAGATTCCAGAAGGATGGCGGCGGCGACCGTCAACGTCGCCTGGACCACCAGCGGCGACAGGATGTTCGGCAGGATGGCGGTGAAGACGACGCGGCGGGCTGAGGCGCCCATCGCGTGTTCAGCCTCCATGAACTCCATGCGCGAGACCTGCAGCGTTGCGGCGTGCGCGACGCGGGCGAAATGCGGGATGTAGAGAACACCAATGACGACGGCGAGACTGAAGATCCCGCTTTCCCAGAACCCGACCGCCAAGAGTGCCAGAAGGATGGGCGGAAAGCTCAGCATGATATCTACGCTGCGCATGATGAGGAATGCGATTAGCGGCCGGCCATAGGCGCCCGCGATGCCGATCATGGTTCCGAAAATCCCGGCGATAACCGTCGCGCCGATCGCCACCAGCAGGGTCGGCTGGACCCCGATCAGCAGGCGGCTTAGCAGATCGCGGCCGAATTCGTCGGTGCCCAGCCAGTGGGCTGCGGAACTGCTCTGATTGACCGTCTGCGGATTGAGCAGAAACGGGTCCTGCGGGGCCAACCAGTTGCCGAAGACACCAATGAAAATGACTGCGACAAGCAGGACGATGCTGGCAAGGAAGGAAGGCTGGTTGCGGGACGCGCGAAGAATTGCCTCGGGGATCACGAGCGTTTCCTCCGGATACGCGGGTCAAGCAGGCTGTAGAGCAGCTCCACCACCAGGTTGATCAGGATGAAGGCGGCCGCGATCGCCAGCATCGCCCCCTGTACCAGAGGATAGTTGCGCGCCGATACCGCCCCGACGAGCAGCGTGCTGAGGCCAGGCCAGTTGAACATGGCCTCGACGAGAACCGTGCCGCCCATGAGGTTGCCGAGCTGCAGGCCGATGATCGTGACGATCGGGATCGCGGCATTGCGCAGCACGTGCTGCCAGATGATCCGCCGTTCAGGCATCCCCTTGGCACGTAGCGCGCGGACGAAATCGCGGCCGAGGATTTCCAGCATGGAGGAGCGCGTCATGCGGGCGATCGACGCTGCCAAGCCGAAGCCCAAAGCGAGGGCCGGCAGGGCCAGCTTGCGGAAATGCTCCAGCATGTTGCGCGATATATCCGTATAGCCGCTTGCCGGAAGCCAGCCGAGCTTCAAGCTGAAGAACAACACCAGCAGCGTGCCCATGATATAAACCGGCACCGATATGCCGATCGTCGCGATCGAAGTCAGCACCGTATCGCGCGTGCTGCCCCGCTTGAGTGCGGCTGCGATGCCGAGCGGAACGCCGATGAGTGCGGCAATGATGATCGCCGCAAATGCGAGCTCGAGCGTGCGCGGCAGGTTCTGCATCACGTAATTGGCAACCGGATAACCATTGGTCAGCGACTTGCCGAAATCGAGATGCAGGGCGTTCCAGAGCCAGACGAAATATTGGGACAGCACCGGCTGGTCGAGGCCAAGCTGGCTGCGCATCGAGGCGATCGCCTCCGGCGATGGATTGCTGTCGGCACCGAGCAGCAAAAGCACGGGGTCGCCCGGCATGATGTACATGACGGAGAAGATCAGGGTGGCGACGACGAGAAGCTGGACGATGGCCGTCAGGAGCTTTCGCGCAACAAGGAGCAGAGCCCCTGCGATCGACGCGTTCATGTGGCCACCTTTCCGCCGCGCATCGAACCGACGGTCGGCACGGCATCCAGCAAGATGCGGGTATAGGGCTCCCTAGGATTGCCGAAGATCTCGGCGGCAGATCCGTATTCCACGATCCTGCCCTTCTGCATGACCGCGACCGTGTCACTGACATGTTCGACAACCGAAAGGTCGTGGGAGAGAAGAGGTAGGTCAGTTCGAACTCCGCCTGCAGGTCTTTGAGCAGGTTCAGCACCTGTGCCTGGACGGAGACGTCGAGTGCGGAGACGGCTTCATCGCAGATGACGAGCGACGGGTTGAGGGCAAGCGCCCGGGCGATGGCAATTCTCTGCCGCTGCCCGCCCGAGAATTCATGCGGATATTTCTGGGCCGCCGTGGCGGACAGGCCAACGGCTTCGAGCAGCGAGAGGACCCGTCTCCGGCGCTTTATCGCATCACCGTCGGCGAAGATCACCATCGGCGCCTCGATGAGCTGGGCGACCGTCTGGCGTGGGTTGAGCGAACCGTAGGGATTCTGGAAGACCATGGCGATCTCGCGCCGGAAAGGCCGCATCTCCTTGTCCGAAAGCGCTGCAATGTCCTCGCCCTTGAACAGGATCTGGCCGGAATCGGGCTTGTAGAGCCTGATGACAGCACGAGAAAGCGTGCTCTTGCCGCAACCGGATTCGCCGACGAGGCCAAGCGTCGTGCGGGGTGCGACCGACAGGCTGACGCGATCAACGGCGCGCATCTCGACCGGCATGGCGAGAGGCGAAGGTTTTACCCAGTAGGACTTGCAGAGATCACGGATCTCGAGAAGCGGGCGATCACCTTCAGGCGGGACCGGCCCGGCGGATGTCGGTCGGGGGCGCGGCTCGGGCCGGACACTGCGCACTCTTCCGGACGGATCGCGCTCGATCACCGGCAGCCGTTCAGCCTCGCGGCCAAGCGACGGCATGGAATCGATCAGCGCCCTGGAGTAATCGCTTTGGGGGGCGGCAAAGAGATCGGCGGTCGACGCCTCCTCCATCTTGTCGCCGGCATACATGACCACGACGCGGTCGGCGACTTCGTAGATGACGCCGAGATCGTGGGTGATCAGCAGGATCGCCGCGCCGACTTCCTCGTTCAGTTCGCGGAGCAGTTCGAGCACCTGCTTCTGCACCGTGACGTCGAGCGCAGTGGTGGGTTCGTCGGCGATGATGATGCGCGGCCGGCAAGCGACTGCCATGGCGATCATGATGCGCTGGCACTGGCCGCCGGACAGTTCGTGCGGATAGGAACGCATGGCGCGATCGGGATCGGGGATCAGGACTTTTTCCAGCAGTTCGCGTGCCTTCCGGCGTGCATTCGCGCGTCCGATGGGCTCATGCAGAAGGATCGCTTCGGCGATCTGGTCGCCGCAGGTGAAGATTGGATCGAGCGACGCCATCGGATCCTGGAAGATCATGGCGATATGGCGCCCACGCAGCTTGCGCAGGTCCCCCGGCGGCAGCTTCAGGATATCGATCCCGTCTACCAGGACCTCGCCGCTGGTGACCACCGCGTTGGGCGGAAGAAGGCCCATCACGCCAAGCGACGTGATCGTCTTGCCGCTGCCGCTTTCTCCGACCAGTCCGAGGATTGCTCCCGGCTCGATCGTGAAATCGATATTGCGCACAGCGGACTTTAGCCCGGTGCTGGTCTTGAAGGCGATCGAGAGGTTTCTGACTTCGAGCATTTAGCCTCCTCTCAGACCTGTTCGTTGGCGGTGATGGGAGCCGCATGGCCGAATGCGCCGTCGATCCCGCAGATTTCGGCTGCAAATTGGCGGCCCTTTTCCATGGCAATCGCAATGGCGTCTGCGGAAGGCCGGTTGCCGCGCGTCCAGCCTGCCGCGAGCAGCGACAGCAGTGTTGCCGTGATGAACGCGTCGCCGGCGCCGAGCGTATCGACGACATTGGCGGGTTTTGGCAAGACGGAAATGAAGTCGACGCCGTTATAGGCCGTGGCGCCTTCCGGTCCAAAGGTCGCCAGAGCCAGACTGCAGCCGTTGGAAACGGCTTGTCGCAAGGCTTCAAGACCGCGCTCGCAACCGATGTCGCCTGCCGAAAATGCCGCGAAATCAATATGTGGCGTGACCGGCCCTATCAGTTCGTCCACCTGCCACCGATAGGAAAAGTCATAGGATAGTAACGCACTTGCGTTCCTCAAGGCCGCTAGGTGCAGATTGAGATGGCTATAGCAGCTCGTGTGCACGAGCCGGAAACCGGCGATATAGTCGAGATCGGTTTGGCTCGGCGTGAAGGGATTTTCCCGGGCAACGCCGCCCCTGTTGGAAAACACGAACTCGCGGTTTCCATCAACGACGCGCACGTCCGCATGGCCGTTCTCGCCGTCTACAATCCGGCAGAGTGTTGTTGGAATGGCCAATTCTTCGAGAGTGGAGCGCACGTGGCGACCGGCCGCATCCGTGCCGAACGTGCCGAGAAAGGCCGCGTCCGCGCCGAGCATCCTGGCGTAGACTGAAAAATTGAGAGCATTGCCGCCCGGGTACATCTTACCCGCATTTAGGTAGCGGTCGACGACATTGTCGCCCAGTCCAAGGACTTTGAAGCTCGAATATGTCCTGTCAGGCGTCATCATTCCCCGACCGCCTTTCTGTAATGCGAGGCCGAGACGGATAAGACATCCGCCGATCGCGCAGCCCGACCCGGGGCGAAATTCTCACGCCCGAATAAAGGGTTATGTCGGCGGATGTCTTCGTCATCAGTAATCGACTTTCCACATGTAGCGACGAACGCTGAGCGGATGCTCGCGCAGGACCGAAAGCGTATGGGCGAACCAGTACCAAGTGACGCCTATCACGAAAGGCGACAGCAGCGGCGAGACATCCCCATAGCGGCCGGCATCGAAGGTGATGATCTTGTCCGTGACGCGGCGGGTGAACTTCAGCGCCCGCTGGTCGATCTTGCGGTTCTCGCCATTGTCCATCAGGAAGACATAGGCCATCTCCGGGTCGGCGACCTCGAACGGACCGTGGCGGAATTCGCCCGAATGGATGTCGGAGGCGTCGAGCCACAGCATCTCGTTGAAGATGCAGATCGAATACTGGTAATTCAGCGCCGACAGGATGCCGCTCGAAAGGACGTAGTAGATGTTCTCGTCCTTGTAGCGGCGGGCGAGTTCCATGCCCCGCTCGCGCTCGGCATTCTTGATGTCGTGCAGCTTGGCAGGCATCGCCTCGAGATCGGCAATGAGCTGGGCGCCGACCGGATTGCCGAGGCGCTTCAGGAAATGGGCGGCGAAGAGATAGGCGATCATCGTCTTCGGCATGCCCGGCAATTCCTTGCTGTAGGGCAGCAGGTAGTCGCAGATCCTCGCTAGGCCGCTGTCATGACCGGAGGTCAGCGCCACGGTGATGGCGCCGGTGGTCTTCGCCCAACGGGCCGCGACGACGGTATCCTCGGTCTCGCCGTTATGGGATGTGAGGAGCACGACAGCCTTTTCGTTGACGGGTTTCGGACGTCGCGTTTCGAGTTCCGTCGAGTTGATGCGCTCGATCCTGAGGTCGCAATATTTGTCGAGGATGTATTTGACCGGCTCGATATAGGAATTCGAGCCGCCGGCACCGACGAGATAGATAGAGTCGATCTGGCGCGACGAGAAGATTTCATCGACCAGCTTTTTGGCAACCGGGTTGCCGTCGCGGAAGGTCATCTCCAGGACGCCCTTCAGATAGTCCCCTTCGAGGTAGTTGGGGTTCGGAGCGGACTTGATCTGTTCGTCGCTCGGCGTCAGGTTTTCGAGAGCCATGTTATTCATTCTCCAAAGGGAATTCAGGAAGCACGGCCGAAGCCGCCGCCGCCCGGCGTTTGCAGGAACAGGCTGTCCCCGCGGTTCATCAGGATGTTGGTGATCGAGATGTCGTATTCCTTGACCGTCCCGTCGGCACTCGCGAATTTTAGCCGGGCGACCTCGCCCGGGCCGCCGCCGAAAACGCCGTCAGCCGGAGTGCGCAGACCTTCGCAGGAGGCATTTGCCCGGACCCCGTCCGTCATCGCGACCACCTCGCGGACGATGCCCATGCCGCCCGTCGTCTGGCCTTCGCCACCCGAGCCGGTGGCGAGCGCATAACGGCGCACCATCAGCGGATATTCGATTTCGAGCGCTTCGGCCGGCAGGTTCGAGGTGTTGGTGATATGCACCTGAATGCCGTTCATGCCGTCATGCTCAAGGCTTGCGCCCGCACCGCCGCCGACGGTTTCGAGGTAGACGAAACTGCCTTCGCGCGTCTTGTGCGGGCCGAAGAAGATCATCGTCGCATTCATGTCGGCCGAGGAGGCAAACACCTTTTCCCTCGGCAGAACATCGGCGAAAGCCTGGAAGATGGCGCGGACGACACGCTGGCAACTGGTCGAGCGAATACCGACCGCGGCCGGGAATCTCGGACGCACCAGCGTGCCCTCTTCCGCAACGATCGTCACGGGAAGCGCCATGCCCTCGTTCGGCGGCAGAGCCGGATCGAGCAGCGCCTTGATCGTGTAGTAACAGGTGGCGTCGAGGGCAGTCTTGGGAATGTTGACCGCACCTCGCGCCTGAATGTCGGTGCCGGTGAAATCGAAGGTGATGCCATCACCTTCCACCTTTATGGCGACCTGGATGCGGCAAGGATCGAATCCTACGCCATCGCCATCGATGAGGGCTTCCCCCCTGTAGGTGCCATCCGGAAGATCGCCGATGCGCTTGCGCAGCCGGCTTTCCGAATAGGCGATCAGGTCGTCGATCGCCTTTTCGACGGTGGCGATGCCGAACTGATCGGCGAGCGCCACCAGCTTGCGCTGGCCGATCGCATTGGTGGCGATCTGCACCTTGAGGTCGAGAATACGTTCCAGCGGATCACGACTGTTGGTGCTGATAAGCTTGACGATCTGCTCGTCCAGCATGCCCTCACGGGCGATTTTCAGCACCGGAATGCGGATCCCTTCGGCGAAGATGCTGGTTTGGCTGGGATCGCAGGAGCCGGGAACGCCGCCGCCGACATCCGAATGATGGCCGAGGTTGGCGGCGAAGAAGCAGAGCCGGCCTTCGTAGAAAACAGGTGTCAGGATCGAGATATCAGGCGTGTGCGAACCGCCGGCGAGATAAGGGTCGTTACAGATGAATGCATCGCCCGGCTTGATGTCCTCGAGCCTGTAGTTTTCGAGCACCGCCGCGACGCCGCCCTGCAACGAGCCGAGATGCACCGGGATATGCGACGCCTGGACGATCAGACGGCCACGGCCATCGAAGAGGCCAACTGAGCAATCCTTTCGTTCCTTGATATTGGTCGAGAAGGACGAGCGCACCAGGCTCAACCCCATTTCGTCGGTAATCGACATGAACCGGTTGGAGTAGACCTCCATTTCGATGGGGTCGAATTCGCGGGGTGGTTTGACGTGCTGCTGCATCACGCACGGTCCTTCACAAAGCTGAGAATGATGTTGCCATAGGCATCGACGACGCCGGATTGGCCGGGAACCACGTAGGTCGTGGAGGTGAGCTCCTCGACGATCGCAGGGCCTGAGAAAGTCTCTCCCTGCGGCATGGCCGAACGCTTGTAGACCGGCACGGTCTGCCATCCGGCCTGCGGATCGATATAGACCTCGCGCTCGCCGACTATGGCGTCCTTCATGGAGCCTGCAGCGCCCTCGACCATCTGGAGCGGTCCGCCGGCGTGGCCGATCGCCTGGACGCGCAGGTTGACGATCTCGACTGGGTGATTTTCGAGCGCATAACCATAAACGACGCGGTGCGCTTCGGCGAAACGATCAGTGAAATCTTCCGCAGTTGATAGAATGCCCTCGACGCGGATTTCGTGGTTCTGGCCGGCATAACGAGCTTCCGCGATATGCTGAAGCGCACGTTTCTCATCAGGTATGGTTTCTGCCTCCAGCCATTCCCTCGCCTGCACTTGCAGGCCTTCGACCGCCGACGTGATGTCGGGCCAGGCATCATCCTCGACCCGCTTGATCTGTGTGGAGACGAAATCGCACGTCACATCGGACAGCAGCACGCCGCGGGCGCACATCGTGCCAGGGGATTCCGGGATGATGACGGTATTCAGCCCGGTCTCTGCGGCCACCAACGAAGAATGCAGCGGACCAGCGCCGCCGAACGCCATCAGCGCGAAGGACTTGAGGTCATGGCCCCTGTCCATGGACACAGCACGTATCGCGCGGGCCATGTTGGCGACGGCGATGCGGATGATACCCCAGGCCGTATCCTCGACGGAACGGCCGATCCTTTCGGCCACCGCGCCGACGGCCTTGAGGGCGGCTTCGCGGTCGACCGGCATGGCGCCGTCGAGCAAGGCCACCGGATTGAGCCGCTGCAGCACGATATTGGCGTCGGAGATCGTTGCGTCCGTTCCGCCCTTGCCGTAGGCGGCGGGTCCCGGAACTGCGGCGGCACTCTGTGGACCGACCTTCAGGCCGCCGGCATCGTCCAGCCAGGCGATCGAACCACCGCCGGCACCGATGACATGCACGTCAACCATCGGGCAGCGAATGGAATAACCGGCGACGTCGCGGTCGGTGGAATAGGCCGGCCTGCCGCCGGCGATCAATGCGACGTCAGTCGAGGTGCCGCCGACATCATAGGTGATGACATCGAGGAAGGACGCAGCTTTGCCCACCAGTGACGCCCCGACGACCCCGGCTGCCGGACCGGAAAGGCAGGTGCGAACCGGATAGTTGCGCGCCGTCTCGGTCGACATCAGTCCACCGTTCGAATGAATGGTATAGGGCTTTGCTTCGACGCCCGCCTTGCGCGACCGGGCCATGAAACGTTCGAGATATCCATCCATGCGTGGCATGAGATAGGCATTCATGACCGTGGTGGAGATACGCTCGTATTCGCGGAACTCCGGCAGAACATCGCTCGACAGAGAAATGAAGACGGCCGGCAGATGCTGGCGAATGATCACGGCCGCGCGTTGTTCGTGAGCCGGGTTGCGGTAGGAATGAAGGAAGCCGATCGCGACCGCTTCCACGCCTTCTTCCTTAAAACGCCTGGCAGCAGCTTCAACACCAGCCTCATCCAGCGGCACGATGACTTCACCGTCAGGACCGAGACGCTCGGAAACTTCAAGACGCAGCGGGCGCACGACCAGCGGATCGGGCTTGCGAACGCTCATGTCGAAGAGGTCGGGACGGGTCTGGCGGCCGATCTCCAGCACGTCGCGGAAGCCTTCGGTGGTCAGCAGGCCGGTCTTGCCGCCACGACGCTCAATGACCATGTTGGTCGCGACCGTGGTGCCATGACCGAAATGCACGACGTCGGACGACCGAAGCCCACGTTCACCGAAATCTGCAATGCCAATCTCAATGGCTTCCGACGGATCATGCGGCGTCGATGACACCTTGAAGTGCCGCATGCTCCCCGTTTCGTCGTCGAGGACCGTAAAGTCCGTGAAGGTGCCGCCGACATCGATGCCGACCCTGATATTGCCCATGATGCTCTGGTCTTCTGCATTGTGGCTGCGGCTTCACGCCGACGCCTTGCCTGTCATGGACATGATCTAAAATCCGCTAGCGCATCTTGTAAAATTCAATTATTCGAGCTTTCCATTCCAAAATGGAATGTCACGGAGGCGCGGGTCATGCGACGGATCAAGCTTAGACATCTCGACACACTGGCCGCCTTTATGAAGACGGGCTCGGTAACTGAGGCAGCGCTGGTGCTCCACACCACCCAGCCGAATGCCAGCAAGTCCCTGAAGCAGCTGGAGGATTTTGCAGGTGTGAGGCTCTTTGAACGGAGTGCGGGAAGGCTGCGTCCGACGCCGGAGGCCGAACTCCTTTTCTCGCATGCCACGCGCCTGATGGAAGAGTTGACGGTTTTCGAAAGCCTGTCGCTTGACCTCACCGCCATGGCCCAAGGCTATGTGAATATCGGCATCCTGTCGGCCTTCAGCACAGCCCTCATCCCGATGGCGGTCGAGCGTTTCAACAACCTCTATCCCGGCATTCAGGTCCAGGTCGACCTGCTCGATTCCGACAAGATCCACTCCTATGTCAGCCGCGGGAACTACGACTTTGGACTGGTGCACCATCCCGAACACGAACCCGACCTGATGACGCAGACGCTGAAGACCTCCTCAATGGTTTGTATCATGCCGCCCGACCACATGCTCGCCCAGCATCGTATCATTCTGGCGAGTGACATTGCCGATCAGCCATTTGTAACCTATCCCCGCTCGGTGCCTTTCGGCGCGGCGATCTTCCGATCGCTGTCCGACGAGGGAGTGCGGCCGTCGAATACTCTGATTTCCAATCAAAGCCAGCTCATCCGGCGGCTGGTAGAGCGGGGCCGAGGTGTGGCCCTCGTCGACCAGTTCTCTGTATGGGACGCGAACGAACTGGACCACATTGTCGTCCGTCAGTTCGAGCCGCGAATTCCCGTATCCGTCGGTATGATCTTGCCCAAACGCAGGCCACTGTCGCTCGCCGCGCAGACATTCGTAAGCACCCTAAAGGGCGTGCTCCAACAGGACCCAACTTAGTAGGTGTTCGGTCGCCTTGAACCGATACGAACCTGCAACCCGCCGGCCGGCTTCTCCTGACCCAGCTCACCAACGCGCATCAGTTTCGTTGTTCGCCAAACTGTTTAAATTGCGTCGAAAAGGAGGGTCAGATCGTCCAGCCACCATCAATCGCGAAGGCTTGTCCGGTCGTGTAAGTCGCCCCGGCGATGTAGACCGCGAGATCGGCGATTTCCTCTGCCGCTCCCAAACGGCCCTGAGGCTGACGCGCAATGAAGTTTGCAAGAGCATTGTCGTAGTCACCCGTGGCCTGAAGCCTCTGATGAAGGGACGGACTATCAACGGTACCCGGGCAAATGGCATTGCACCGTATCCCCTGCGCCACGTAGTCGGCGGCGATCGACTTGGTCATGCCGATGACAGCGGCCTTGGTCGTTCCGTAGGCGAAGCGGTTCGGGACGCCTTTGATGCTGGATGCAACAGACGCCATGTTGATGATACAGCCCGATTTCGCATTGATCATGCCGGGCAGAACCGCGCGGGTGGTGCGCACCATCGCTTTCACGTTCAGCTCGAACGCAAAGTCCAGATCACCCTCAGCCATATCCAGTACCGATCCATCGTGCACGATCCCGGCGCAATTGAAGAGAACATCCACCCGGCCAATATCGCCGATGGCGGCCGCAACCGCGCCACTATCGAGAACATCAAGCACGCTTGCCCGGATACCGGGGATACCGTTCAGTTGCTGGATGAGGTCTGGGTTGATATCGGTCGCATGAACTTTTGCGCCGACGGACGCAAACGCCAGCGCCGTTGCTCGTCCAATTCCCTGTGCAGCGGCGGTAACGAAAACAGTCCTCCCATCGAGTTTTCCGCTCATGCGACGCCTCCGAAGACCGGAAGGCGAGGATTGGCCGGTGCGGCGCCGAGCTCCCCTCGCTCCAGGCGCTTTGGACGAGCCCATTTCTCGCGCGCACTATTGGAAAGCACGAGACCATGGCCAGGCCTGTCGGGCGCATAGGCATATCCGTCCCGAATCTCGATAGGCCGTTCCACCAGATGGTCAAAGTTCTGGAATGAATATTCCAGCCATTCGACCTCCGGCAGCGCCACGGCCATATGCACGCCTACCTCAAGGAATGTGTTTCCGATGGTGACAGGAATCCCGAGCTCGGCAGCAAGCCAGCCGATGCGCATCACATCCGTGACGAAGGCATGGACGTTGAGAATGTCTGCACCAAACGCTTCCAGCAGGAGCCGCTTGCCATGAACGTCAAGATATTCGCCGGAATTGATTTGTGTCCAGCTTACGGCATGGCGAAGGGTGCGTAGCCCTTCATAGTCATGACGAAGGATCGGATCCTCCACCCAAAGCAACTCGTGGCCGGCAGCCCGGATTGCCTCGAGCTTCATCAAGGCTTCCTTGGAATTCCAGGCCTCATTTGGATCGATCATCACCTTGGATCCGGCTGGCACGCATGACTTGAGAAGTTCCAGGCGTCGCATGTCCCGCGCGAAATCCGTGTGACCGACCTTAATCTTGAAGGCTTCATAACCCTGCGAGGCGGCATATCTGAATAGTTTTACAAAATCATCGTCGCTCAGGTGGAAGTCGAGGCCTGAGGCATAGGCTCGAACCCGGTTTCGGCGACTTCCCAGCAGCACATGCAGGGGCAATCCTGCTTCCTTTGCGGCAAGATCCCACAGCGCAACCTGGATGGCCTCGCCGAAAGGCAGTGAAAACGCCCGTTGATTTCCGCCGCGCGGGCGGTTCACGCGATGGACGAGAGCGATCGCTTTCTGTCCTGCCAGCCCCGGCCAAACTTCCCGCTCAAAGATGCTCTCGATTTCCGCCTGATCCGGCAGAGCCGTGAACAGCGTCTGGATAAAGCCGAGACCGACTTCGCCGCTTTCTGAAATCAGCTCCAGTGCGGCGACGTTGGTGTCATCCGCACGAACCTGGCTATCGCCAATTACCCTGTCGCGGGCGAACTGAAAACGCGTTATACGGAAATGAGAAAGTGTCATCACGGTTGCCCTCTGATCGATTATAATCGATGTCTGATCTATCAGGTGCTTACCGCTAGCAAATGAACGGAGTAGCCGCAAGTGGCGCTAAAGGCAAAACCGAGCAACGATCAATCCCCCGCGACGCAACGCATGAGCGACGTCGCTTATGATCGAATCCTTGAAGGTCTCTTTGATCGTCGCGTTCCGGTTGGCGCATTCATCTCGCAAAACGAGCTGTCCGCAATCGTCAATGTACCTGTCGCACCGTTGCGCGACGCCTTGCGGATGCTGGAGGCAGAGGGGATCCTGACGATCCATCCAAGGTCAGGCATCCAGTTCGTCCGTCCAGGAATGGAGCTGACGCGTTCGACATACCAGTTTCGCATCATCATCGAACGCGCGGCCGTACGGGTTTTCGCCGAAGAAGGCGACGAACATCTCATGGCAATGCTGGAAGTGCGCCATTCCCGGCTGGCCCGCGCCACCGAGAAAGGCATCCTTACGTCCGAAATGCTGGAAGAACTCGACGCTCTGGAGATCGAACTGCACAGCAGTATCATTCGGGCGTTACGCAATCCCCTCATCGAGACAACATACCGCCGCATGCATAATTACCTGCGTCTCTTGAGACTGGACCGAAAGCTGACGCCCCCGATCATCCGGCGCACGATCGGCGAGCATCTGGACATTCTCGAGGCCTGCAGCAAACGCAATGCCGATGCGGCGGAAGCAGCCTTGGTTGCCCATTTCCAAGCTGCAGTTCAAAGAAACCTCGGCCTAATCTGATACAGTCGCCGCAGGTCAAAGCAGCAGTTGCGCCTGCATTGGAATGGTGTTATCCAATCACCAACTGATCGATCAGAACGATATTCTGATATTTCTGGGAGGGATGGATATGCAGCTGAATCGTAGAGAGCTTATGGCTGGTGCGACGGCAATGGCGTTGGCAAGTCAGATGGGCACTGCGCGTGCCGCCGGGGCAATCAACTACTGGCATCACTTTGCCAGCCAGTCGGAGATGGAGGGTCTCGCGAAGATCATCTCCCTCTTCCAGGCGAAATATCCCGGCACGAAGGTCACACAGGAAGGCATTCCGAATTCGGAATATATGGCGAAGGTATCCTCCGCTGTTGTTGCGGGCGGCAAGCCCGATACCGGTATGGTGATCACCGAACGTTTCGCCGATCTCGTGGCCATGAATGGTCTTGTCGACCTCAGCGCGCGGGTCAAAGCCTGGCCCGGAAAATCGAACTTTCCTGATAATCGTTGGAAAGGCCTGTCTCAGGACGGCAAGATCTATGCGGTGCCCGCATTCACATTCGTCGACTGGATGTATTATCGCGCCGACTATTTCGAGCAAGCCGGCCTTTCAGGGCCGCCGAAGAACTTTGACGAGTTCGTTCAGGCCGCCCGTAAACTGACCGACCCATCCAAGGGGCGCTACGCTTTCAGCATGCGCGGCGGCGCTGGCGCTTTCAAATACGTGATCGACGTGATGGAAGCCTTCGGCTCACCGATCGTCAAAGACGGTAAGCCTGCCATCGACCGCGCGGCAGCGATCGAAGCGGTGACATTCTATTCCGACCTCTTCGTCAAGGAAAAGGTCGTGCCGCCGAGTGCGCCGAACGACAGCTATCGTCAAATCATGGAGGCCTTCAGGACCGGCCAGACGGCGATGGTCTGGCATCACACCGGATCGTTGAGCGAGATTTCCGGTGCACTGAAGCAAGGCACCCAGTTTCAGACAGCCCCGATGCCGGCAGGACCCAGGGCGCAGATTGCCCGCGTCGCCTATGCGGGCAATGGCGTCATGAAGGAAGACAATATCGAGGACGCCTGGCAGTGGGTCAGCTTCTGGGGGGAGCCGGAAGCGGCGATCGCGCTGCTTGAGGCAACCGGATATTTCCCCGCCTCGACCGCGGCCCTACAGGATCCACGCCTGACGTCGAACAAGATCTATGACGCGGCAGTCAAGACGCTCGATTTCGGGCGCTTGCCCAATACTTTTGTCGGCGCAGCGGGTTGGTCGGAAAACGTCGTCAATCCTGCATTCCAGTCCGTTTTGACCGGTCAGTCCAAACCGACTGATGCAGTCGACAGGATGATCAAGGGTCTCGACGCAGCAATGCGCTAATCCAAGACGAGGGCGCGCCTTGCGCCCTCTCCCCGTCTTCTGAAGGAACGGCGCGAAAGCCGAGGATTGAATGGATACTGGATCTCATCTTCCCAAAACCGGGATGATTGGGGAGCTCTCCGAGACGCGATACTGGATCTACCTGCTCCTTTTGCCGAGCCTGGTGATCATATTGCTCGTGATCGCCTACCCGACCATCTACGGCATGGCGATCAGCTTTCGCGAAATGCGGCTGACTCGGCCAGGCCTCAATGGCTGGGTCGGGTTCAAACATTACCTTGTGATGATCGATGATCCGGTGTTTTGGGTCGCTCTCAAGAACACCGTGCTCTGGGTGACCTTCGCGGTGGTGCTGGAACTGGGATTGGGTTTCATCGCTGCCACGGCTTTGAATCGCAATGTGCCGGGGACCGGGATCTTTGCAGTCCTGATCCTGGTACCCTACTTCCTTCCGAATGTCGTCGCCGGCCATATGTGGGCGCTGCTGCTGGACCCGCGCCTGGGTGTCATCAACGACATCCTTGTCCGCATCGGCATATTGAACAGCTACAAAGCCTGGTTCGCCGATCCGAACACCGCGCTCGCCGCGACAATCTTTGTTGAAGCCTGGCACGGTTTTCCATTCTTCGCCCTGCTGTTGCTTGCCGGCTTGAAAGGGATCCCGCAGGATCTTTACAAAGCCGCCGCAGTGGATGGTGCCGGGCCAATCGCTGAGTTCAGGCTGATTACCGTCCCGATGCTGAAGTCGGTCATCGCGGCCGCCGTGATCCTGCGCGTCATCAGCCTCGTCAACTCGCCGGATCTTCTGCTCATCCTGACCGGTGGTGGCCCGGGCGACGCGACACAAGTCCTGTCGCTCTATGCCTTCCAGACGGCCTACAAGGACTTCAACTTCGGATATGCATCGGCATTGTCGGTCGTGATGTTCGTGATCCTGATGGTATTCGCCTACGCCTACATCCGCCTTTCCAAGATAGGTCGGGAGTAGATCATGGCTGCAACCCGCCGCAGCAGGCGAATGGCTGCTGACATTCTCACCTATTTTGTTCTGGTTTCCATGTCGCTGTTTTGCATCGGACCGATTGCCTGGATGTTTTTGACCTCGCTGAAACTTGAAGCGGACATCGTTACCCAGACAATGCAGTATATCCCCAACCGGATCACCTTCCAGAACTATGTCGCGATCTGGACCCAATCCAGCTTTCCGGTGCTTATCGGCAACAGTTTCATCGTCACCCTCATCACCGTCATTGTTTGTCTCGCGACAGGAACGCTCGCTGCATACGCGTTTTCCCGCTACACTTTCAAAGGTCGCAACACGCTGATGCTCGGATATCTGGTCGTGCGCATGTTCCCGGCGGTCATGATGATCATCCCGCTCTACGTCGTGCTTCGATCCGTCGGACTGATCGACAGCCGCATTGGTCTCGCCCTCGCCTATACGAGTTTCCTGCTGCCTCTATTCGTCTGGATGCTGAAGGGCTTTTTCGATGCAGCGCCGAAGGAGCTAGAAAGTGCCGCGCGGATCGACGGCTCCACCCGCTTTGGCGCCATGCTCTGGATCGTGATCCCCCTCGCCAGAAACGGTTTGGTGGCGAGTTCGATCTTTGTCGCAATCGCCGCGTGGAACGAGTTCCTGTTTGCACTGATGCTGACGACCGGACAGGGCTCCCGGACCTGGCCGGTTGGCCTCCAGTTGATGGTTGGCGAGTTTCAGCTCCCCTGGGGCGTGCTCGCCGCCGGGGGGATACTCAGCATTCTACCGGTCATGTTGATGTTTGCGCTCGTGCAGCGCGTGATGGTGCAGGGCCTGACGGCCGGCGCCATCAAAGGCTAAGGACACCGCTATGGCGACATTGTCTCTTCAGAACGTTCAAAAATCCTACGGTGGCCTTCAGGTCCTGCACGGGATCGATGTGGAGCTTGAAGACGGAGGTTTCCTCGTTCTCCTTGGCCCGTCCGGCTGCGGAAAATCTACACTCCTCAACCTGATCGCCGGGCTCGACGACATCTCGGCGGGCGATATCCGCATCGATGGCCGTTCGGTTGTCGAGCTCGCCCCGAAAGACCGCAATATCGCAATGGTTTTCCAGTCCTATGCGCTCTATCCAACGATGACGGTCGAACGGAATATCGGGTTCGGCCTGGAGATGCGCGGTATCAACGGCATTGAACGCAGTGCTGCGGTCAAGAAGGCGGCAGACCTCCTGCAGATTTCGCATCTGCTCGACAGACGGCCCGCCAATCTGTCCGGCGGGCAACGACAGCGCGTTGCCATGGGCCGTGCCATCGTACGCAATCCCGACTTGTTCCTTTTCGATGAACCGCTTTCAAATCTTGATGCGAAGCTCCGCGCCGAAATGCGTACCGAGATCAAGCGGCTTCATGGAAGACTCGGCACGAGCGTCGTGTACGTCACGCACGACCAGATCGAAGCCATGACACTCGGCACCAAAGTGGCTGTCATGAAGGGCGGCTACATCCAGCAGTTTGCGGACCCCCAGACGATCTATGAAAAACCGGCCAATATGTTTGTCGCCGGATTCATTGGCTCGCCCCCGATGAATTTCGTGACGGGAACATTGACTTCAGATGGTCGTCTTGCACGTTTCGAGGCGCCCGGCGTCCGCGTAGAGGCCCCAATGTCTTCCGGCGAGATTTTCCGCGCGAAAGCAGCCGTTCTCGGGATCAGACCTGAGGAGTTGAAAATAGCCGACGTTACAGGCTCGATGCTGACGGGGACAATTGACGTCATTGAACCAACCGGCCCAGACACAATCGTAACCGTACGAGTCGGGGATCAAGCCGTTGTCGCACGGTTGCCGTCGCGGTTCTCTTCAAAGGCCGGAGACGGTGTCTACCTGCGCGCGGAGTTGGCAGGACTTAGCCTGTTCGACGCAGTCACTGAGATGCGCATCCAGCTGTAGCCGGATTCATTTTGAAACTTGGAAGTAATTTATCGGGAAATAGATGCGCCGGTCACGCCCTTCAACCGCTCAGCTTTGAGAGACCTACGCGTCTCCTTCCGGTATGGCCGCGCGAAATGCCTTTCGAGCCTTGCGCCAAGCGCCGATATGCTCCAGCACAATGCGAAATAGACGATCAGGATCGCGCCATACACGAGATAAGCGGGGCTTCCGCCTTTGGAAATCGTCGTCTGCTCGATCAGGATCTGAGCGGAACGGAAAAGCTCGTTCGCGCCGAGCACAGCACCGAGCGAACTTGCCTGACCGCAACCTTCTTCGGCCCGAAGGGTGTTGTTTTCACCGAAGCGGATGAAGTTTGCGTAGTCGGTCATTGTCTGTCTCCGTTGGTTGCGGTTGCCACCCGAAGGGCAAGCCCCCTCGGGCGAAAGCCCGCCCCGCGGCGGGCGGTCGGACGGGTCAAGGGGTCGTGACGGGGAAAAAACGGAAGGTTCGGCCGCAGGCGGAAAGCCTTTTTTTCCCGGCGCGACAAGCGGTTTCGCCGCGCCTGCCCCTTGATCCGGGCGGCCGACGATGTCATGGGGCGAAACAAGCAGACGCGGCCCGGAGCGGGCCTCATCGCCGGGTGCAAAGCGCCCGATGGACAAGCGGTCGTCACCGGGATCGGCGGAGACGGCAAAGGGCCGGCTCCGTGCCATCGGTATAGAGCGCAGTCCGCTCACCGAGCGGATGATCCCCCACGCCGAAATCTTATTGCATATTTCGCATAAAATACGTAAATTACCTACTTCGAAATCGAGGCCGAAGATGAAGCAGTATACGTTTTCCGACATGAACCGGGCGTCCGGAGAAATCCTGGAGGCCGCCCTGATCGAACCGGTCGCTCTCACCAAGCGCGGCAAGCAGAAGCTGGTGATCCTCACAGCCGATGCCTATGAGCGCCTGAAGGGTGAGCAGCATACCAAAGCTTACCTCCTGGAAGATGCTCCCGACGACATCCATAACGAGTTGATGGAAGGCATCGATGCAATCCTCGACGAGGCGGATCGCAATGCTTGAACGGGGCCAGATCGTCCGCTTCCATTATCTGTGGGCCAGACAGGCGGATGCCGGCGAGGAATCCGGCCGCAAGGCGCGACCGGTTTGCATCGTCGTGCGCGCGCCCGGCAATCCCGGTGCTGTCTACCTCTTCCCGATCACCTCACAGGAACCGCAGGACGGTCACATTTCACTTTCCTTTTCCGAAATGGAATGCCGCCGCGCCGGTCTTTCCTTTCCGTGCTGGATCATTCTCGATGAGTATAATCGCGTCGATCTCGACAAGGCTTTCGACTTCGCCTCGACCCGGCCCATCGGCAGTGTAAGCACCGCCTTCCTCGAAAAGATCGCAACGGCAGTCAAGCAAGCTTCCGCAATCCGCCGGCTTAGGGGCGTCAACCGATCTTAGGGGAATGATATGGCGATGAACGATCTTGAATGCGCCGCACTCAAGCGGTGGCTGAAGATCGCCCGGTAACGTGAACCATCTTGGAGACCTGCATTTGGGGCCAGGCGGACGTTTCCCACGAGGCTCCGGAAAACCCTACGGCGCTATATGGGAGCGCGGGTTTCCTCCGCTTGGCTACCGCTCGCCTGCGATGCCGGCTCACTCCGGCGGCGGTCGCGCCGCCCGGCGGCACTGCGGCTGGAAAACGAATTCGAACAGCGCTCGCGCGCAGACTTAACCTGTCGATCGCGCCAGCGCGACGTGAAACGAGCACGGAGCGATCCGGAAAAGATGAAGAGTATCGGAGAAATCAGCATAGATGGGTTAATCGGCTTCGTGCCCCCCTTCTGCCCGGAATAAGGAGCCGCACCGCACTGCCGATGATAAAAGTGGCCCTGTCGGAAACCAGGCACAACCATCATGCAGAGGAGCGCAGCCATGAAACACTATGCCGGCCTCGATGTCTCGGTCAAAGAAACGAGCGTCTGTATCGTCGATGAAAGCGGGAAGCTATGCCGGGAACGGAAGGTGGTCTCCCACCCGGATGACCTTGTTACCATCCTGAGCGATCCGGTATTCAGCTTGGAGAGAGTGGGCGTTGAGGCAGGGCCGCTATCGCAGTGGCTGTTCGAAGGACTGGCAAAGGCTGGGTTCCCGGAATTCTGCATCGAGACGCGCCACACCAAAGCTTTTCTGGATGCCCTGCAGCAGAACAAAAGCGACAGGAACGATGCACGCGGCATCGCCCACATGATGCGGGTCGGCCTGTTCAAGGATGTGCACGTGAAGACGCTCATCAGCCAGAAGCGTCGCGCCTTGCTAACGGCCCGATCGCTGCTGCAGGAAAAGGCGATTGACCTGGGGAACGAGATGCGTGGGCTGCTGCGCAACTTCGGACTGAAGGTTGGCCATGCCTCGGGCGGCACATTCGAGAGGAGAATACTCGAGCCCATCGAACACGACGTTGTGCTTGCTGCGCGAGCTATTTGAGACGACGGTACGCCGCTGCATCGAGGAGGGCCTTGTCGGCGGCGAAGGATTTGCCGTCGACGCGAGCCTGATCAAGGCGGATGCGAACAAGCAGCGCTCGGCGGAAGGGTCCGAGCCGGTCGACTGGAAGTCGATGGCCGAGAGCCGTCGCTCGGTCCAGGAATATCTCGACACCGTCGATGACGCTGCATTGGGTGCAGCGAGCGAGGTGAAGCCGAAGTTCGTATCGAGGTCCGACCCGGCGGCCCAGTGGACGGGAGCGCAGAAGGGCCATGCTTTCTTCGCCTACGCCACCAACTATCTGATGGATATGAACAATGCCGTGATCGTCGACGTCGAGGCGAGCCGGGCGATCCGCCAGGCCGAGGTCGGTGCGGCACGCACGATGATCGAACGCACCCAGGATCGCTTCGACCTTTATCCGGAACGGCTGGCCGCCGATAGCGCCTATGGTTCTGCCGAGATGCTGGGCTGGCTGGTGCACGAGCGAGGGATAGAGCCGCACATTCCGGTCTTCGACAAATCCGAACGGCGCGACGGTACGTTCGAAAAGGCGACTTTGTCTATGACCACAAGCGCGATCTCTATACCTGCCCTGGCGGAAAAGAGTTACGCTCGCGGCAGATCACCTACAAAAGGGAGCGCCCGCTTGTCGATGAGAACGGCATGATACGCTACCGGGCCAGCAAGCACGACTGCGATGCCTGCGCCCTGAAACCCAAATGCTGCCCGACCACCCCGGCGCGCAAGATACCGCGCTCTATCCATGAGGGCGCTCGCGACATGGCACGCGATATCGCCAAGACGGAAGCCTATGTCACATCGAGACGGGAGCGGAAGAAGGTCGAGATGCTCTTTGCCCACCTCAAACGCATCCTCCGATTGGATCGCTTGCGACTCCGAGGGCCGAACGGAGCACGTGATGAGTTCCACCTCGCAGCCGCAGCCCAAAACCTCCGGAAACTGGCAAAGCTGATCCCCGCGCCGATGCCGAATTCGGCGTGAGGGGAAATATACCCCAGCGCGTCCGTCGCAATCCAAATGCTGCCACCGATCCCGAACCGACTATTTCAACGGTATCCGCCAACACCGGACATTGCGGCTGCCGCAAAACTCCCTATTCTGCGACATTGCAAAAGCCAGGAAAACAAGTGCCGCTTTAATTGGGAGATTTGCGACAAACGCGATCGCCCAAGTACCATGTACTTCCTGCAAAGGCGTCGTAGGTCTCCGAGGCCCTACGTCACATATGAAAGGAGAGCCAAATCAAAACCGATTGGAGTCTGATCGGGGAAATGATCGGCGCGGCGTTTGATGCTTATGAACGGATGGAGGTGGCCGGCTAGGCGTGTCTTCTGGAGAGGGGAATGTGTAGCGAAAGGCGATGCAGAACCTGCGGCCAAGATGCGGTAAGGCCCGCGCCGCCAGGCGATCGACTTGGCGTCATCGACCACGGCTTATATTCCCGTCCTTAGCGGGTCCGGGAACAATATCGTGTGGGGTATGTGCTATGGCGGATCGGCGAACTCGGCTATGAACGCTGGGTTGGGCGTGAATAACCTCCGCTAGCGAAACAATCGAAGGGTTGGTCTGGCGAAGCGCCGTCGATCTTTAATGCGGCCGGAATCGCAAATATTATCTGGACGTTCGTTGTCTTCGGCCCAAGTCTTTTAAAATTTCAAGATGGAACCGGGCCTGTCCGGATCGCTTGCACAAGGTGTTTGAAAATGCGTTTCATAATTCATGGTGTGGGTGCCATCGGCGGCACGATTGCGGTCTCGCTTGCTTCGGCCAGTCAGAAGGTCATCGGGATCGCGCGCGGCGAGCAGCTAAAGGCGATCAAAGCGAAGGGGCTGACATTGCGGACTCCCAGGGGAACCGAGACCTGTCACTTCGAATGCGTGGAATCGCCGAGCGCGATCGCGCTTCTTCCTGACGATGTGGTGCTGGTCTGTACGAAGACCCAACACATGGGTGCAGTGATCGAGCAACTCGCGGCGGCTGGCCTTCAGGACCAGTCGATCTTCTGCTTCCAGAACGGTGTCGAGAACGAACGCACCGCTTTGCGGCGTTTTGCCAATGTACATGGCGTGAGCGTCATACTGCCGGCGGACTATGTCACGCCCGGCGAGATCCTCGCCTTCGGATCACCTCACTCCGGCTATTTCTATCTTGGCCGGTATCCGCAAGGTTTCGACAGTGTCGATGAAGCCGTCGCGGAGGCGCTCACGGCGTCAGGCCTGCCAGCCTTTGTGGTTCCGGACGTGATGAAGAACAAATATGGAAAGCTGCTCTTAAACCTTCACAACATCGTCGAGGCCGCATGCGCCGACCAGGGCGATATCGCGCCAATCGTCGACCTTCTCCGCGAAGAGGCAGAGGTGGTTTTCGCCGCTTCGGGCGTGCAATGGCAGAGCGTCGGTGAAACCGATCCCAACCGTGGAAGGCTGATGAAGATGGCATCGATCGCAGGTTTCAGCCGTGCGGGGAGCTCCTCCATGCAAAGCCTTGCCCGCTCCACGGGATCTATCGAGACCGATTATCTCAACGGTGAAGTCGTTCTACTGGGGCGGCTGCATGGTGTCCCCACACCTGCCAATACCTGGTTCTGCGAACTCGCTGCCCGCATGGTACGAGAAAAACTGCGGCCCGGAACGATTCCGCTGGACGAGGTCAAGCGGGCGCTGTCTCTCGCTTAGAGTATCGGGTTTGATCAACATCTGTGTGCAGCCGGTGGTCGAAGGCACCCAATGACAGAAGGTGCAAGAGCGGCTTCATTATGTGATCGAACGGACCCGTTCCGCCGGCTGCTCCTAACGCAAGATGCGTCGCAAATATCCTAACATATCAAACAAATCCTCCAGCCCTGAAAAGTAAAGGGAATTTTCGTCGCGAAACTCGCTCTCAAAAGTCGAAGTTTCGCGACAGACATTTGCGACAGATTTAAGCTGCGAGTGACATGCCCTCGGCCTTACGCTCCACGAGCGCCCAAATGTGGCCGAACGGATCGAAGATCGAGGCCACGCGGCGGCCTATCACGTCAGTCTGGATTTCGTCTCGGATCACAGCTCCACTGACGTCTGAAACTCCCTTTTGAAGGGCATAATCCTGAGCGAGTTTATTGTACAGTCTGGGTGGCGCGCACAGACCAGGTGTCCCGTCATACGCCCAGAAAATGCCTTCAAACGTCTCAAAATCCAATCGTTCAGTTCGTTGGTATTTGCCGCTATGGGTGAGCTACCGGTTCTCGCCCACAATACCTCCCGCGCCGATCGGGAAACACACGCTCAGTAAGACCCCTTTGTCGTGGAAGATGTCGTCACCGCAGACATTCTCGAAATCGCAGCCGCACTGGTGAGAGCCTGGCTTTTCTCAAGGTTGAGGCGTGAGGGCAACGATCCCGGGCCCGGACGGGCAGTTCCGCTGTCGTTGGTGTCCTGCCGCTCCGGAAATTCTGCCCTTTCGCGAAAGAGAGTGGGGCTTTCCCGTCAACGATGACAGCCGCCTATTCGAAAGACTCTGCCTGGAAGGTTTTCAATCCGGTTTGAGCTGGCGCACGATCCTGGCCAAGCGGGAGAACTTTCGAGCCGCCTTTCTCGGCTTCGATTTCGACCATATCACGCGATTTGCGGACGCCGACGTCGAGCGTCTCCTGCAGGGCCCTGGCATCGTGCGCCATCGAGGGAAGATCGCGGCGGTGGTCAAAAACGCGCGGCGCGCCCACGAACTGGTCAAGCAGGAAGGATCGCTGGCCTCCTATGTCTGGCGCTTCGAGCCGAAGGCGTTCGAGCTTTCGCCTCCACAGACGTGGTCGGTGTCGGCCGCGTCCGTCGCCATGTCGAAAGATCTCAAGAGGCGCGGTTGGTCCTTCGTCGGCCCCACCACCGTCTATGCTTTCATGCAGGCGATGGGCCTGATCAACGATCACGCGGAGAGCTGAGTCATTAGAGACAAGGCGGCAGCAGCCAGGGCAGCCTTCCGGCGCCCGACTGCGACCAAGCGGACTTAAACCGCACCCGTGTATTCGCCCCTCGCCGGATAGTCATTCTTGATCACGAAGTCCAACGCCTGCACCATCTCGGCGAAAATCGGCCGCGCAAACGGCATGGATTGCACCGAGAGCCAATAGACGGTTTGATCCGGCCTGATCAAGAATACGCCCGGCTCTGAGAAAAGCTCAGGCTCCTCGATACCGATCGACGTCTTTCCGCGCGAGGCGGATATATAAAGACCCCATTGCCGGGCCACGCTCAACGACAGGCCGTAACCGATGCGCAGGTGTTCGGCGCCGATCTTGTCGGCCATCTGCCGGGCGCGCTCCTCCCCGTCGGAACTCATGGCAATTGTGCGCACGCCGCGCTCTTGGAAGGCTGGCGTCAACCGTTCCAGCTCTTTGAGATAGTTTCCGCAGACGGGGCAGTGAAGGCCGCGGTAGAAGCACACGAGCGTCATGAGCGATGGGTTTTCACTCGTGAGATCGAATTCTCCGTGCTGAAGAGTCTTGACGGTCAAATTGGGGGCCAGTGTCCTTGGGACCAACATCGATAGCTCCTTTAGGTGAAACTTCCGACGCCATGTTGACGTCGCGGCCTCATCATCCCATGATCACGATCATTATTGGTCCATGAATCATGATCCAAAGTCTGAAAATTCTTCCGAAAGTCGATCGCCTAACGGCCTTCTTTGATGCGTTCGAGCTGGAAGCCTCGCTGGAACCGCCACCCATCAGCGATGGCCGTGCCCGACTGTTTGTAATTGGAGAACCGGGTGACCCCGCCGAACGGATCGTCCTCCACCCACGGGGCGACACGCCTCCCGAGCCATCGGCTTTGATAACCGCGGCGGTCGATTTCGAGGGGACGCATAACCCGCTGATGAACGCTTTGCCGGACCGGGTCGTCGTCGACGTCAATGACATTCCTACCCTTCGCGACACCACGGCCGCCTTCATGGCGGAAGCGCTGGAATCGCGCTGCGGACGCAGCGCCGCCCTTAACCGGCTTTGCGAAGTCATCGTCCTGCTTATCCTGAGGTCAGCGATCGACCGCGGGGCGACTGGACCGGGTTTGCTGGCGGGTTTGTCCCATCCCGCGCTACACCGGGCGTTGGTGGCAATGCATGATGCGCCAGCGCAAGCCTGGAACAGCAATGACCTTGCTAAGGTGGCGGGAATGTCAAGAAGCCATTTCATGGCCCTGTTTCGCGACGTGGTCGGCACGACACCGCAGGCTTATCTGACTGGATGGCGTCTGATTCTTGCTCGCCGAAAGCTCGCCGGAGGAGCAAAGGTGAAGGCAGTGGCGCGTCAGGTCGGCTTTGGCAGCGCGGCGGCCTTCTCCCGCGCATTCTTTCGGAAATTCGGGGACTGGCCGTCAGTCTGGTCGTAGGCACGATTGAGGTGCCGGCACCGCTGGTCTTAGCGTGCCATCTGAGGACCACGGTTGCGGAGGTTGTTTCGTTGCGTCTGCCTGCAGCGTAACCCCCGCGTTTTTCCCGCTCTCAAAGTAACGGCCGCATTCTTACGGTTAAGTGCCAAACGACACGCTCTTCGTTGATCACCAGGCCATGCTTCAGTCTCCGATCCGCCACTCCGGTTATTATGACTTCAGGGGAGACCGCTCCCGTATAGAGGGCCGGAGTGCATTACAGGGCGAGTTCGCGGCGAAGCGTGTCAAGACGTTCCATGGCCACCACGCCATCGGCGATGGTTGGCGCCGGACTCGATGCGCCACCGAGAGCGGGAACCACATCGGCCAACAGCGAATGATATCCCTTCGGATCCTCGTTTGCCGCTGCGGTGAAATTCGGTTTCCACGTCAGCGTGTCGCAGTCCTCCTTCAGCGTGGCGCCAAGGTCGTCGATCTTGAAGGGCGGATTGCGATGCCAGCGGATTTCGATCACGTCTTCCACCTCGATACGCTGGTGGTCACCCATCAGCTCGATCCGCTCTACGGGTGTGCCGCGCGACTGGATCGTACCCATGCCGATGTTGCCGATCGCTCCGCATTCGAACTCAAAAGCAACATGGAACAGCAGCCGGCCCGGAGCTTTCTCCACCTTCCGCGTGGAGATCGAACGGACCGGCGAAACGAGAAAGGACACCAGGTCCATATAATGAACGCAGTGATGCAGGAAAAAGCCGGTGTAATCGACATTGCCCACGAAATACCCTGGCGCCGTCATGTAATAGCCGGTCAGGCCCAGCACGTCCCCGAAGCGGCCGGACTTCACGATATTCGCCGCCATGCGGTTGCCGATCGAATAGCGCTTCATGAAGCCGAGCAGCAGCGGCTTCTTCGCCTTCTCCGAAGCGGCCATAAGCTCCCGCGCCCCGGCGGCGGAACCCGATGGCGGCTTTTCCATGAAGACCGAAAGGCCTCGTTCGAGCGCCGCCTTGCCGAAGACGAGGTGCTGATCCGGGCCGACGGCCATCCCGACCGCATCGATGCCGCGGGTCGAAAGCAGGGTCTGTGCATCCGTCGTCAGGTTGGTGACACCGAATTGCCGGCCGGCGTCCTTGAGGCGTTTGCCATCGATATCGCACAGCGCGACGATTTCGACGTCATGGCGCACAAGTTGAGGAAGCAGCATCTGGGTTGCGTGGACGCCGCAACCGATCCAACCGATTTTCAAGGTCATCGACGATATTCCGTAAGCAGGAGATGGGATTTCATGAATGCGCTCGAAGCCGCGAGACGATCGCTCTCGTCCTCGTGGGGCGGGCGCCATTGTGCGAACGGCACACCGAAGCGGTCGTCATTGCGCCGGAACGGTTCCAGCGAAACCGGCCCCTTGTAACCGATCTCGTGGAGCGCCCGGCAGACGTCGACCCAATCGGTAGAACCCGTGCCTGGGAAACCGCGGTGGTTTTCATTGGCCTGGAAATGTACCAGCCGGCCACCGGCAAGCCGGATGGCCTCGGCGATCGAGCTTTCCTCCATGTGCATGTGGAAGGTGTCGAGCATCAGCTTGACGGCTGGGTGATCGACGGCATCCAGCAGTTCCATCGCCTGTTGCGTGGTGCAGAGAACGTCGCTTTCGAAGCGATTGAGCGGCTCGACGGCGAGCAAAACACCCGTTTTGGCAGCGTGGTCTCCGGCTTCCTTCAGGCCTTTGACGCAACGCTCCTTGCGGGCAAGCCGTTCGGGCTCGTCCACCGGCTGCGGGGCACGACCGGCAAACACGAGAGGATTGCCTGTCAGCGGCCCACCGACAATCTCCGAACCAAGGCCGGCCGCGCAATCGGCCGCATATTTCAGGTATTCGACACCAGCGCGATGGGCGTCGACGTCCGCCGACGCGAGATTGCGCTGCAGGTTGACACGGGCTGCGAGCACGACGCCGAGACCGGCATCGTCGAGCGCTTTCTTCGTTTCCCTGATGTCGAGTTCGCCGGCTTCCGGAACCAGAAGCTCCACGAAGTCAAAACCGTGCTCACGCATCTTTGCAAACAGCGGAAAATGCTCGGCTGTAAAAGGCCTTGCATATTGCATGGAAATCAACCCGATGGGGTTCATTGTCATTTCCTTTTTACCGCATTCAACAGTTCGATTTTCGAGCGCTCCCAACCTACGGGACCGTCTCACCGGCTACGCCGATCGTTGCTTACCGTCATCCTTTCACCGCGCCCTGCGTCAGCCCCCCGATGAGGCGGCGCTGAACGAGAAGGAACAGGATGGTGGCCGGCATGGCGCCGACAACGGCCCCGGCCGCCAACAGGCCCCATTCGATCTGGTATTCGCCGATCAGCGTCTGGATCGCGACCGTGACCGGCCGCACGTTGCGCCCGCCGAGCGTCAGCGCGTAGAGATATTCGTTCCAGGCGGTGATGAAGATGTAGATGCCTGTGGAGATGATACCCGGCATGGTCAACGGCAGGACGATCTTGCGCAGCGCCGTCAGCCGCGAGCACCCGTCCGTCATCGCCGCTTCGTCGAGGCTTTTCGGGATGGCACCGATATAGCTCGTCAGCATCCACACCGCGAACGGGATCGCCACCGTCGCGTTGGCGAGGATGAGGCCGAGATGGGTGTCGAGGATGTTGAACCGGCGCATCAGCACGAAGAGAGGCAGGATGAGCAGCACGATCGGGAACATGTTGATCAGCAGGAACTGCAGCATCAGCAACTTGCGGCCCGCAAAACGGAAGCGCGAGAAGGCATAGGCTGCCGTGACCGAAACAATCAGGCCGACGACCACCGTTCCGCCCGCGATGATCAGGCTATCGAGCATGTTCTTGAGGAAAGACGTCTGCTCAACCAACCTTACATAGTTGTCGAGGCTCCAGCCTCGAGGTGAAAGCGATACCCCCGTGGCAGAAAGCGCAGCGGTCGGTGTCAGCGACGTCAGGATCATCCAGGCAAACGGCGCCATGGCGAAGAAGACGATCGCAAGAACCGGCAAGTCCGTGGTGAGTATCCGGTGCAGCGTGCCCTGCTGTCTCATCGTTCCACCTCGCGCATGGTGCGGGCGATATAGAGAGCCACGAACGCACCCAGAAAAATGGTGAAGGTCACGGCGATCGACGTGCCGTATCCGAAATCGAGATTCTGGCGAGCCTTGACGAAGGCATAGAGCGGCAGCGTATGCGTTGCGTAGCCGGGACCGCCGCCGGTCATGACGAAAATGACGTCCATGGAATTGGCAACCCAAATCACCCTGAGCAGCCCGGCCGTCGCCAGTACCGGCGCGATGCCCGGCAGCGTGATGTGCACGAACTGCCGCCAGGTCGATGCGCCGTCGATCGAGGCTGCCTCGTACTGGCTGCGTGGAATGCCCTGCAGGCCGGCAAGAATCATCACGGCAAAGAAGGGAAATCCCTGCCAGGTCAGCGTCGCGATGATCGCATAGATCGCCACATTCGGATCGGCCAGCCACGGCACCGCCGACTGGACGATCGAAAGATAGATGAGGATGTCGTTCAAGACACCGGTATTCGGATCGTAGATCCAGCGCCACATCAGCGCGATCACGACACTCGGCAATGCCCATGGAATGATGATCAGGGCGCGCGCAAGGCCGCGCCAGGGAAATTCGCGGTTGAGAAACAGGGCCGCGACGAGTCCCAGTCCCATCTGCAGCGGCACGGTCAGCCCGATCCAGATGATCGTGTTCCAGAGCGCTGTCCAGAAAACCGGATCGTTGAACAGCTTCACATAGTTTCCGAAACCGACGAACCTGCTGGCACTCGGCCGGAACAGGATGAGATCGTAGAAGCTGGTATAGACCGCCTGCAGCATCGGCATGAAGACGATGACGACGGTGACCACGACGGCGGGAGTAAGCAGCAGGTAGGGCAACAGCCGCTCGGAACGCCAGATCGATGTGGCGCGGCGTTGCACGGGAGAAGAGATCGATAGGGACATGCTTATCCTGCCTGTGGGAAGCAAGGCGGAGAAGGAGGTCCCGACACGTCGGTGCCGGGACCGGAGCGGCTTTACTCAGCGAACAACGTCTGCAACTGTTCCATCATCTTCTTCGGTGTGATCTGGCCGGTCAGCGCCTGCTGCATGTTCGTCTGCCAGGCCGTATTAACGAATTCCGAGACCGCCGAGGTCTGCGGCAGCACCCTGGCAAACGGCAGGGACTGGACGGTCGCCTCAACGAAACGGCGCTCATGGAGCTTCCAGTCGGCGGAGCCGCTCTTCGTGACCGTCAGCTGACCCGTCGCGCTGTTGAAGGCGACATTGTTCTGGCCTTCGGCGAGGAAGGAAATCCACTTCCAGGCTGCCTCCTTCACCGAGGACGAAGAGAAGATCGCGAGAGACTCGTCCCCATAGGACGTCCACTGGCCATTGCCGCATTTAGGAACCGGCACGGCGGAGACCTTGTCGCCAAGCGCGGCGACCAGATCCTTGGACGAACCGATATGGTGGATGGTCATCGCCGTCTTGCCGGACTTGAAGGCCGCGACGATTTCCTGGAAGCCATCATTCGGCGCCGATGGCGGAATGACCTTGTCCTTCTGGAAGAGATCGATCATCCACTGGTTGGCCGCGATGGCCTCCGGCTTGGTCAGACCGCCCTGCTTCAGCTCGGCGCCTTGAGAGAGAACGAAGACACCCCACTGGTCCCAGCCGCCCTTGCCGCCGCGCAGGCCGAAACCATAGGTCTGCGGCGCATTGGTGAGCTTGATGGCCGCATTGCGGAATTCCTCGCAGGTCTTCGGCGGCTGCAGGCCGGCTGCCTGGAGGAGATCGGTGCGGTAATATAGATAAAGGACGACGTATTGGATCGGCAGATAATATTGCTTGCCGTCCGGCCCCTTGTTCAGCTCGAGCAGGTTGTCCAGCAGGTCGGCCTTGCCTTTCCAGCTGTCGATCTGCTTGCCGATCGGCTCCAGTGCGCCCATTTCGGCGAGCCTCGGCTGGGCGAAAAGCTTGACCATCGCCGCGTCGGGCGCATTGCCGCCGACCAGCGCAGTGTAGAGATTGTCGTAATAGCTGTTCCACGGCACGTTCTCGGCTTCGACCTTGATGCCGGGATTGGCCGCCTCGAATTTCTTGACCAGGTCCGACATCGGGTTCGCCGGATTGTCGAAATGGTACCAGAAGCGGACGGTTTCCGCCTTTGCCTGGCCGAAAGCGGCCGAAGCCGCAAGAGCGGCGCCGAGCGCGAGTGTCCTCAGAAATTTCATAGTCTCCTCCTCTTTTCGTTTATGTCATGGACGTCGTGTCAGTCGCCTTACTGCATTGCCTGCGGCCGCCAGAGCCTCCCTTGCGGCCGAAAGTTCGTTGGTGTTCTGCAGAAAGCCGTGGATGACGCCCGGCACGATGTGCAGCTCGTCATCACGACCAATGGCCTTGAGACGCTGGCCCAGGATCAAGGTGTCGGAGAGCAGCGGATCCACGGCCGCCGCCATCAGATAGAGCGGCGGCAGCGCGGCCAAAGCCGCATCGGAAGCCACGAGAGGGCAGGCAAGCGGATCCTCCTCGACCACACGCTCGCCGGCATAGAACGACCAGTAGCGCTGCATCTTTCCGCGCGTCAGTGCCGGACCTTCGGAGAAGCGGACATAGGACGGCGTCGTGAAGCTCCGTGCGTAGCAGCCGTAGAAGAGCAGCGCCGCATCCGGCAATGCGCAGCCTTCAGCCTGTTCGTGCAGCATCGCTGCAAGAGCAAGATTAGCACCCGCGGAGTCGCCCGAAATCAGCAATGGACCGCGGCGAACCCCGGCAGCGGCTGTCACCTCAAAGAGGTTACGCAGGGCTGCGACGACGTCCTTCAGGGGGCCAGGATACGGGCTTTCCGGGGCCAGCCGATAATCCGGCAAAACCACCGGCAGGCCACTTTCGAGCGCCAGAACCCGAGCACACCGCTCATGGGTTTCCGGCGAACAGAAAGCAAAACCGCCGCCATGAACAAAGAGAATGGCGCCAGCCCCGGCCCCAGGGGGCACCAGCACTTTCAGCCGACAGCGTGCCGAACCGAGGCTGAGGTCCTCCGCAACCATAAGCTCCGTCACGCTATCCATCGGCGGCAGGTTGACGTTGCAGCGGACATTGGCGGCAAGCGATTGCGCCCGGCCTTCCGCAGGCGGCAGCGTCGTCGGATCCGGCAATGGCCCTAGCTCGGCGAGAACCCGCTCCATGAGCGCTACCATCTCGTCCGACAAGACATCCGACAATTCGACAACATCGCTCACTGGATCACCTCCGGAAAGACTTCCGGCCCTAAGTCGACGATCGTCGCGATATGATGATGCATGGCAGCGGTGGCGCGCCTCACGTCGCCGCCCTCGATCGCATCGATGATGCTGCGATGGCGAAGCGCCGTCGCTTCGAGATCACGCGCCATCGGGCTGCGGGAAATCTTGAAGCGGTGGTTATGGACCAGGCAGCGATGCAGGATCGGATCGAGCGCCGGCAGGCTAGCATCCTCGAAAATCCGGCGATGGAAATCGCGGTCGAAAGAGGCAAGCTCCAGCTCATCACCCGCCCCGGCCGCAGCAAGCATCTTCTCAAGGAGGCCGTTGAGCTCCTTGACCAGCGTCCGACTCGGCCCACGCATCACACGCGCGATGCCGTTGCCTTCGATCTGCTGGCGCAGCCGGAACATTTCGATCGCTTCGTCCTCGGTGCACTCGGAAACCTGCGTGCCTCGATGTCCCTGACGACGAACAAGCCCCTCCTCCTGGAGCTGGAGCAATGCCTCACGCACCGTCCCCTGACTGCACTGAAAATGCGCAGCCAGTTCCAGCTCGGGCAGCCCGGTCCCGGGCGCCAGCGTTCCGAGCATAATGTCCCGCTTCAAGGCATTGAAGGCGGCACCCGCCTTGGGAGGCTTGGGCGATGTCGGTCGAGACGGAAAATACGCCATGTAGGTCGATCCAGCCGGTTGCGCATTTATGAGCTTATCATTATTGATATCGATATCGATATTTGGCGTCAAGCCTCAAATCGCATCGAGGAGGAAACCCGTGGCCGGCATTGCATTGAAGAAAATCCAGAAATCTTATGGAGCTCTGGAGGTCATCCACAACATCGATATCGAGATTGAAAGCGGCGAATTCCTGGTCCTAGTGGGTCCTTCCGGCTGCGGAAAATCGACCCTATTGCGAATGATTGCGGGACTGGAGGAGATCTCCGGCGGCGAGCTCGACATCGAAGGCCGGGTGGCCAATCTGCTTCCGCCTGCCGAACGCAACATCGCCATGGTCTTTCAGGACTACGCGCTCTATCCGCACATGAGCGTGCGCGAGAACATGTCCTTCGGCCTCAAGATGCGTGGCGGCAAGGACAGCGATATCGAAAGTCGGGTCGGTCATGCCGCCGATATCCTGAAAATACAGGATTATCTGGATCGTCGCCCGGCGCAGCTCTCTGGGGGCCAGCGCCAGCGCGTCGCCATGGGGCGCGCAATCGTGCGCGAGCCGGTAGCCTTCCTCTTCGACGAACCGCTTTCCAATCTGGACGCCGCCCTACGTGTCGAGATGCGACTTGAGATTGCTAAACTGCACAATCGCATGAAGGCCACCACGGTCTACGTGACGCACGACCAGGTGGAAGCGATGACGCTGGCGGACCGAATCGTTGTCATGAATGGCGGCGTGATTGAACAGATCGGCAAGCCTCTCGAACTCTATCACAGGCCAGCGAGCCTCTTCGTGGCCCGGTTCATCGGCAGTCCGACGATGAACACCGTGCCGGCAAGCGTCCTGAAGGAAAGCGACACGCTTAAGGTGCTTGGCAGGGCTGTGAAGCTGGAAGGATCGGCGCCGACAAGCGCGATGCCGAATGAGGTCGTGCTGGGTATTCGACCCGAGGATCTCCTGCAGTGTCCAGCCGAAGAAGCATGGTTTAGCGGCGAACTGATGGTGGCGGAGCGGTTAGGGAGCCAGACCTACGGTTATATCGAGGTGGGTCATTCGAAAATGCTGTCGGTCGAGTTCTCTCGTGACGCTGATGTCAATGTTGGCGATATCTTCTATGTGCGCGGAAACCCGTTTAAAATACACCTCTTCGACGCTTTGAGTGGTAAGCGCTTGTTCGTCCAGTCGTGACCTTGGATATCAGGTCTTGGGTAGGCGCGTTACGAGGAATTGGGCCGCCGGCATCTTGGCACCTTGAGGGACTATCTGACGCTGCCGCCGGATGCGTTTGCGGCACTGTTGACGACGATGCAGCAAAGCAGCGAAGCAGGTGGTTTGGTTGCCCGTGCCGCCAACCGTCATCTCGGCAAGTCCGACCGTGAGGCGGCAGGTGTTCTGTCGGCGGCACAGCGGCATACCCACTTTCTTGACAGTCCTCGAATGATCTCGGTTCTCAGCCAATCGGACTTTCGGTTCTGCGATCTCAAAAGCCGCAATACCACCGTCTTCCTCGTCCTGCCACCGGATCGTCTTTCCACCTATACCAGATGGCTTCGCCTGCTGATCACCCAGAGCCTGATCGAGATGGCCAGAACCTCGGTCGTACGGGTCACTGAGGCAAAGCCGGTTCTGTATCTCCTCGATGAATTTGCGAGCCTCGGATATCTCGCTCCCGTCGAACGCGCCATGGGTCTGATGGCAGGATACGGCGTGCAGCTTTGGCCGATCCTGCAGGACATCCATCAGCTGCGCGCCACCTATGGCAAGCGAGCCGGCACCTTCCTGTCGAATGCCGGCGTATTGCAGGTGTTTGGTGTCAACGATCACGACACCGCCCGTCTTGTCTCCGATCTGCTCGGACAGGAAACCGTTGTCTTCCAGACGGTAGCGCGTGCACTCGATTCCGAACAGTCGGGGCTTTCCTTCAGCCAGCATCATACCGGCCGGCCTTTGTTGACACCGGACGAGGTCCGCAACATGGCCGAGCAAAACCAATTGCTGTTTCTGGCAGCGCGACGCCCGATCGTCGCGAGCAAGCTGCGGTATTACGCCGATGCGGAGTTCAAGGAACGGTTTGATGCAATCTGAACCGCGACGCCTTCGACCGATCTGGCGCGACAGGTCCAAGCAGCATCCTCTGCACAGCATCCTCAGCGCGGCGCCCGATCTTCAACCTGCTGGCGGGCCTGGTCTTCCGGTTGTATATCCTTGACGGACCAAACCGGGGATGATGATTGACGGGCAGTCAGGCACTGGTTTGCAAGCGGTGCTTTTTTTAAAAGGATACGGCACGACGAATGGATACGAGCGGTGGCGTGACTGACAACGAAGCCTTGAACCATCTTCCCGACCGCAAGCGTCGCGAGCTTTCGCGCGCCTTGAAGATCATCTTCGAGGAGTTCGAAACCGCGCAGCAGTCAAGGCTTTCGGAAAAACAGAAGGCCGGGCGGATCCTGAAGGTCATTTTGTTTGGTTCCTATAGCCGCGGCGGCTGGGTAGAGGACCACAAGAGCGGCTACCGTTCCGACTACGATATCCTTGTTGTCGTCAACATGCATAGCGTCGCGGAAGAAAACGAGCTCTGGCATGATGTGTCCGATCATTTCTTACGCGAGCTATTGGTGACAAAGACGATCGAGACGCCGGTCAATGTCATCGTTCACACGCTGCAGGACGTGAATGATCAGCTGGCACGCGGACGACCGTTCTTCATCGACATCATCCGTGACGGCATCATGCTCTATGAGAAGGAAGGGCACCCGTTTGTGGCGCCGAAGCCGGTCGGTGAAGAGGAGGCCTTTGAGGAAGCAAAAGGTTATTTCGATGGATGGTATCCGGACGCGATCGAATTCTATCTCGGCGCCGAATTCTATCGAGAAAGGAACAATTTTAAACTTGCCGCCTTCAATCTCCATCAGGCGACTGAACGCCTCTATCACTGCCTCCTTCTCGTGCTCACTCTCTACAGCCCAAAGTCACACCGGCTGAAGTTTCTCCGATCTTCGGCAGAAAGACTTGAGCCGCGGCTGATCGAGGCATGGCCAAGGGACACAAAATTTGCCCGCCGCTGCTTTGAGCGGCTCGATCGTGCCTATGTCGACGCTCGATATTCCCGCCACTACCAAATTACCGAGGAAGAACTCCGCTGGCTGATCGAACGGATCCATGTGCTCCAGGGACTCGTCGAGAAGATCTGCAGGGAAAAGCTGGAGGGATAGGCATCAAAGCCACTCCGCATATTGACCGGTTTGGAAGCTTCGTGACCGACGGCAAACATTGTGAAAATAGATCTCGCACTAAACCGGTGGCAGTGTAGCCCCCGAAAATGCGAGCGACGAACCTTCACCGACAGGTTGTCCGAGATTGCTTCTCCCTACATGCGACGAACTGAATGGATGGCTGAGATTGTCGGCTTGATTGGCCACAGGATGGGTGGTCGCCCGAGTGAAAACTCGACGTCCTCGGAAGGGCGGGCCATCCCATAACCAACAGACAGTAGTAGTAGCCCGCGGAACCAGCGAGGCCCGCAAGCGCGAAACTCAGACAGCGAAGAAGTGCATAGCGGCAATCTAGGTGAGATTCGTCTCATCCTGATTGCCGCGCTATAGAAGAAAGCCCAATTTGCCATCAAAAGGTACATTGCGGCGGTTCAACCGGTAGGTGAGGCCTCGCCACCTGTCAAAGTGCCGTGATGACTGCCCTGCGGCTTAGCCAGGACGCGGAAGAGCTTCGCGACTGCGCCTGCCCGGGCCTGCAGGCCGAGGATCAATCTCCGTCCGGCTTTTGAGATCGCCCATCGCGCCCTGGAAAGTTCATCTTGCCTACAAGATTTGTATAGAAGCGCGGACCGACGAGGCGTACCTGCTTTCCAACGACGTCTATGATGTAACGATGTTTGTCGGTAGCTGAAGCAGTGGGCTGCCTCGGCCAACTGTCCTCAGATCCGGCCTGTGCTGGAGATGTGACGTTCGACAGGACAGCGAGCGCAAGCATGGTCAGAAGTATGCCGAACCTGCAATTCATAGCTCCCTCCGTTGGGCTTCAGGGTTTGGGTGAGCCCCCGATCCGCTCGATACTGTGCACAGAGGGAACTTTTTCTGCTGGCTTGGGTGAGTCAACACGAGGCAGGTCGATTTGGACCCGAACCGTCATCTTTTGCGGGCGCCTTCCCTCCCGATGCATCAGAAAGACGATCGTACAGTTCTGTCGGCCATCCTCCACAGACAGCAGTTGACCTGGCGTCTCCATCAAGACTGCTTTGGCGGCGGCGGAACAATTCAGCCGGTCATCAGCGTGGGCTGGCGATAAAACGAGCCCTGCGAGACACGCAGGTGTAAACCACCGCACATTTGCTGGCCTGCGAGTTGACCTCACGTGGAAGAGCTCCCCGCTAATGGATCCTGGTAATTTTCTGAAATTCATCCGGTTCGAAGAGGGCGTTGCAAATTTCCTCGATCATCAGGCGCGTGGCATTTGCAACAGGAGCCGAAAGCGCCTCTCCTCGCCGAGCAGCATTTGCCAACCGAAGTATCCCTTCAAGCTCCATCGGATTTTCGATCAGCCCGTCTAGTTTTTCCTCGATGTCAGTTGGCAGGAAGGGGGATGTTAGATCTCCATTCTGGTCTACCAAGCCGCGTTCGCTCAGTTTGCGTTCGAGCAGCAAACCCAGTTTCATCACTTCTGCGATGTCGTTCATTGTTTCCCCCCCAGCGATGCCCCGGCATCGCATTTTGCAACTATGTCAGCTCTCTCCCTCAACCAACAAAGCTCGCTGCAGCCGGCGACCTAGAGCCTCCTTAAAGTTACCATTATATCACGACATGATATAAATTCCAATCACACGTCTATCACGAAACCTTCAGCGACCATCTATCTGCACCACCGCATCATCGTCTCAGCAGGGTGCCCAGGGAGCGAGGTGAGAAGGTTCTTCCGTTAGAGACAGCTTAGCGATGTCTCCGACATGTTAGCGATTGATTTGAGCGGTCCGCAGGGCATCCTCAAATTTCTCGCGGGCCAAGTCCGGGCAGCCTCGTCCGTCCAGCGCAGCCAAGATGGCCTCTGATGCGCTCGCAAAGTTCATGTCTTTGTTAGGCGGCCAACCGTGAAGCATGAAATCCCACGCTGCTCGTGGTCCGAAAATCAGCAAACCATGCACATCCACCGGCCGATCCCATATAACGTTTTTCATGTTTCCCCCCAAAAGTTTCCGCCGAGATGAGATGATGTGCGCCGCGGCAGATACTTGCTCCAAGCAACCGTTGAGCGGCAAATGCTCGTTACCGGCGGCAGGTCCGGGAAAGAGCGCAAAGGATCACGGCAAGCGATCTCGAAACCGTCAAAGTTCATTGGCAGGGGCCGCATGCTTGCCGCGAAGAAAGCGGATCTCGTCCCATATGATCGAGCCACTGCGGTCGACCTCCGCGCTCCAGACACGATTGCCGAAGCGACATTGAATTCGTTTTTCGTCCTCGTGTTCCGAAGCGCTTTTCTGGACGGCAATCTTAACCAATCCGAGGGCAAAGTATCGGTCGAACTCTTCATGGGACAATCCGAATTGAGACGAAATTTTGCCCGGATCACAAGGCAGATTATTGAGCGATGACACCAAAGTAATACCCCTTCAAATGTCGCGCGACGCGTAGCCGCCCCTTTTTGCCGAAGGGATAAGAAATAGGGCCCGCGAGAATGACAGGTCTAATGTCTGCGAATTCCACCTGAGGCCGTCCATGCCCAAGCTCTCCCCTCCTGCGGACAATCACAAGATATATCACGGTGTGATATAATTAAAGGACTTTTTGAATGTCTGTCACCGATGGATTTGAGACCGAGGTCGATCTGCCGCTGGGAATATATGAGGGACTGGCAGGCTTCCGTCTTGCTATGCGGCGGTTTCTCGCTTTCAGTGAAGCGGCGCTCGCAGACGCCCAAGTCACGTCCCAACAATATCAAGCTATGCTGGTGGTCAAAACCGGGCCGGCCGGCCGGATAAGAATCAGGGAACTCGCCGAGCAAATGTTGATGCCGCACAATGCCGCGGTGCAACTGGTCGATCGCCTTTCAGCAGCGGGGTTCGTGGAACGTACCCCCTCGGAACGTGACAAGAGAAGCGTTCTCGTTTCACTGACGGTGAAGGGGGAGCAGGTATTGCAGATGCTGGCTCGCATTCATGTGAAAGGTATGCTTGCGAATGAGCCTCTTTTAGCCGACTCCCTGGCTCGGCTCCGGAATCTGGCGTTACTGACGTGACTCCAGCGAACATTTCTGCAACCGGATCGGTGGCAGTCCCCTGACGAAAATACTGCGAAAGCCGGCCACGCCTCCAGACCGACTGGCAGCACTATCGTGTCGAAACCCATACTGTATAGTCCACTCGTGGGGTGAGACCGGTAACCTGTCGGGGGTGCCCGAAACCCTAATGCACATGGGCATGACGTACTCGCCATGGAGGAGAACGGGCGATTGTGGATAGATCGGCCTCCAAGCTCAGGCAGGTCGTGCGGCCGATACCATAAACACAGATACGCTGCGCCGTCTCGGCATCGACGAGTTCGAGCGTGCTATCGTCGGCATCGGAACCGATATCGAAGCGAGCCTGATGACGGTTTTTGCTTTGAGTGACCTGTGGGTGTCCGGCATTTGGGCGAAAGTGGTGTGCCAAGACACGGTAGGCTCCTGACTGTCAATCGGCCAGTCCATGGTCCATGCGTTTGCCAAAGAAGAAGATGCCGTCAGATTGGGGTCTTCCTGACTTTGTGTGGAGCTCAGCCATTTTTATGGGTATCATCCGCGCTCTCAGAAGCTCCGATCCAGCTCTGCCGTACATTGCGCGCTTAATCGTCTTCAAACGGTTGATCTGACCTTCCGCCTGACCGTTGCTCCAGGGCAGATCGATGGCGTTCGCGCTCAGGTAACCTCGCCTCCGTCCAAACATTATTCGTTCAGACGATCAACCAAACGCTTCATGAGATCCATTCGTTCATGAAGAATCGCCACGATGAGGGCGGGCGCATTCTCTCGAGGCAGACAAAAGACATAGTGGTGTTGGCATCGCGCCATTCGTAACGCGGGATAAAGCGCGCTCATATCCTTGAACGGACCTTTGCCCTCGGCAAGGTTTGCGATACCTCGCTCCAAACCCGAAACGTAGCGGCGTACCTGGGCAGCACCCCATTGCGCACGTGTGTAGCGGATGACCGAACGTAGATCCGATTCCGCCTCCGCGGTAAGAATGTAGGTCGTCAAGCACGACCTTCGGCAATCTCCTCTTCGAGGATCTCACCTACGGTTTTGGTCGACAGTCTTCCGGCGAGCCCCTCATTGACGCGCGTGTTCATCAACGTCTTCAACTCCTCCCAGGCTCGTTCTCCATCTGTGTCACCGGGAAAGAGGCGCTCAAGTGCATACTGCTTGATCGTCTTGCCCTGCAAAGCGGCCAGCGCCTTTAGGCTTTGATGTTGTTGGTCCGTTATATCGATCGTCAATCGGCTCATCTAACGTCCTCCTCAACTGAGAAAACCCACATTAACACATATGTGGGTATATGGCCACCGCCGATACCTCTAATCTTATATCGCTTGGAGGGATCTGCTCTTTCGAAGAAGACGCCGATCCGCCCTATCTACCTCTGCTCGAGCACAACCCAGAGCGGTCGCTAGACGTGTGCGTGCAGTGCGAATTGAACGTGCACCCGTAATGTTGTTTTCCTCACTGATCGCCACTTCAATGACTTAGCGAAATCGGGATCTCTCGAAGCATGCTCGACAAGACACCAAATACACATTCGCTTGAGATTCTGGTGCTCTGCGACTTACCTCACCGCGTCGCCTCACCGAATATGAGGTGGAAGCCGCAGTGCATACTAACTGCAGATAATGATCTTCGTGTTTCGTGTTTGAGACCAAGACAATCGGTGCAGCACTGGTCTGCGACAATGCTCCTCCGAGACGCCAGCAAAACTGAGACAGTGTGTTATGCTTACGAGGTAGGCCCGCCACGCTCGCGCTTTGGGGTTTGCGCCGTCACACGGCGTCGGCAACCGCCTAGAAGCCCACTTACCTTTGACGTCGGATCGAGGTTAAGGACGCTACGTTTATGGTCGGTTCATGATGGGAAGAGCGAGGTTCACGTTCATCGTCCTGATTTCCTACGCCATTCGGCAAATAGCGACAGGTTGTCCTCCTCGGTCGCAGGGTAGAGCCCGATAATCGTGTGGCCCGCCTTCACCCGCTCGACGACGAAATCCTCGTAAGCGGTCATCTCCACTGCCTCGTCGGCGATCTCGTCGGCAATTTCCGCCGGAATGACGATGACGCTGTCGTCGTCACCGACCATGATGTCGCCCCAACGTCTCCGCAGCCGATCGGCACGTTAATGTCGATCGCCTCATGCAGTGTCAGGTTCGTCGGGCTCGAAGGGCGGTGGTGGTAAGCCGGCATATCCAGTTCGCCGATCGTCATCGCATCACGAAAGCCGCCGTCGGTGACCACCCCTGCCCCGTCGCGCACCATCAGCCGGGTGATGAGGATATCGCCGGCCGATGCCGCCCGCGCGTCCTTGCGGCTGTCCATGACGAGTACAGAACCTTCCGGGCAGGTTTCGATCGCATGGCGCTGCGGGTGTTTGGGATCACGGAACACCGTCATCGGATTGCGATCCTCGCTTGCCGGTATGTAGCGCAGCGTGAATGCCGGACCGACCATGTTTCGGCCCTTCGGTCGAACCGGTCGCACATCCTGGATCGTCTGGTTCTTCAGGCCGCGCTTGTAGAGCGCCGAGCACAGCGTCGCGACGGATACGCCCATCAGTTTTTCACGGGTTGCGGGGTTCATTGTCTCTCCTTGGCGCTTGCTCAGGTGGTGAGCGGTTCCGGCGCCTCACAGAAGCAATCGCACATCTGCGGCACACCATAGCTTGACTCTCCAAAACACAACAGATATGTCAAGTCAAATTCTGATATCTCAGTTTGGCAATTGATATGTCTGGCTCACTTGAATTTCCATCGCTGCCTTTGTCTGACCTCGTGATACCGCAGGATCTGCCGGTGGGCGGGAACATGACAAACCGAATCCATGCTCTGCTTCGCAAACTGATTGTCGAGGTAAAGCTGCTTCCGGGGCGCGCACTGTCGGAAAAGGAAATCGCCGCACTGCTGCATGTCAGCAAGACACCGGTGCGCGAAGCGATCATCCGCCTTGCAGAAGAAGGTTTCGTCACGGTCGTACCGCAGGGCGGCACCTATATTTCGCCGATCGACGTGCAGCGCTACATGGAAGCTTGCTTCATCCGCTTCAAGCTTGAAGAAGGCGCCGCCATCGAAGCGACCAAACGGCATTCGCTGGAAGATATTGCGCGTTTGAAAACCTGCCTTTCCCAGCAGCGCACAGCTGCGCAGGACGAGGAATTCACCGACTTCTTCCTGCTCGACGAAGAATTTCACCGAACGATCTTTGCTGCAGCCCGCCTGCCCGGCGCCTGGAGCGTCGTCAATCAGGCCAAAGGCGAAATGGACCGGATGCGCCACCTGAAGCGCGTTTTTGCGGTCCGCCGCACCGAAAAGGTGATCGAAGAACACGAAGCGATCGTCAACGCGATCGAGTCCGGAAATGTGGAGGCCGCTCGCGAAGCCATCCAGCGGCATCTTGGCTCGCTTGAATCCAAGATCGCAGAACTCTCTAAGAACCCGAAAATCTGGACCTTCATCGAACAGGTCAACACGCGCGTCACGAGGAAGCGTGTGTCACGAGGAGCCAAGGCCCCCGCCTGACGGAACATTCAAGGCTTTGAGGAGGGGCCTTTCATGTCTGCAGTTCAAATCAACGACGTCGTCAAGCGCTACGGCGCTCTCGAAGTTGTCCATGGCATCAATCTTTCCATTCAGCCGCAGGAATTCGTGGTTCTCGTCGGACCTTCGGGATGCGGAAAATCCACCACACTGCGCATGCTTGCCGGGCTGGAAGATATCTCCGACGGCACCGTCTCCATCGATGGCCGGGTGGTCAACAAGATCGCCCCGAAAGACCGCGACGTTGCGATGGTCTTTCAGAATTATGCCCTCTACCCGCACCTCAACGTGGCGGAAAACATTGCCTTCGGCCTGCGGGTCAGAGGCGAAAAACGGGATGTGATCGACAAGGCCGTCGCGGAAGCGGCCCAGATCCTCAGCCTGACCGAATACCTGGCGCGCAAGCCTGCAGACCTTTCCGGCGGCCAGCGTCAGCGCGTGGCGATGGGGCGCGCCATCGTCCGCCGGCCCAAGATTTTCCTCTTCGATGAGCCCCTCTCAAACCTCGATGCCAAGCTTCGCACCCATATGCGCGCCGAGATCAAATTGCTCCACAAACGAATGCAGGCGACCAGCGTCTACGTCACGCACGACCAGGTAGAGGCGATGACGCTTGCCGACCGCATTGTCATCATGAATGGCGGCGATATCGAGCAAGTCGGCTCGCCGATGGAAGTGTTTCTCGAGCCGGCAAACACATTCGTCGCCAGCTTCATAGGCTCGCCACCGATGAACCTTCTCGACGCGGTGATCGAAAAGCGGGATGGCCGTGTCAGCGCGATACTGTCAGGCAATGCCGGACAGCGCCTCACCATTCCCGAAGCCTTCGCGAAGGGCGCCACAGAGGGGCAGACGATCAAGCTTGGCCTGCGCCCCGAAATCATGTCGGTTAAAACCGGCGATGGTCGGGAAGTTCTGAATTGCAGCATCGATCTCGTGGAGCCCCTCGGCGCCGAAGCTCTGCTTCATGGCAAGGCCGAAGGTCAATCCTTCATTGCCAAGGCAGAAACACTCTATGCTGATCATGCCCTTAACGGCGTGACCCAACTCGGCATCGACACGACGCGCATCCAGATCTTCGACGCGACAACCGGTCGGTCACTCAAAGCCGCAGGCAGGTCGCGCTCATGAAACAGACCTATCAGGAACGCCTGCATAATCTGTGGGGAGACGTGCGCCGTGACTGGCAGCTCTATCTCCTGCTTGCGCCGATGGCCATCTGGTTTGCACTCTTTCTCTACAAGCCGATGTACGGTCTGGTCATCGCTTTCCAGGACTTTTCGATTTTCCGCGGCATCGAGAAAAGCCCATGGGTCGGTTTTGCGAACTTCGTGGAGCTATTCCAAAACGACATGTTTGTCCGTGCCTTCTGGAACACAATAGCCATCAGCGGCCTCGGACTGATCTTCGCGTTTCCCGTGCCGATCATTCTGGCGCTGATGTTCAACGAGGTTCAGAACGAGGTTGGTCGTCGCTGGGCGCAGACGATAGTGTACCTGCCGCACTTCATTTCGGTGGTCATCGTTGCGGGCATTGTCATCAACTTCCTTTCGCCTTCCATCGGCATCGTCAATCTGTTCCTGAAGGGGATAGGTCTGGAGCCGATCTATTTTCTCACCCAGCCGGAATGGTTCCGACCTGTCTTCATCGGTTCGTCGGTCTGGAAAGAGTCGGGTTTCGAGTCGATCGTCTATCTGGCCGCGATCGCCGGTGTCAGCCCGACCCTTTACGAATCCGCCCGTGTCGACGGCGCCTCGCGCTGGCAGATGATGTGGCGCATTACCCTGCCCTGCATCCTGCCGACGATCGTGATCATGCTGATCATCCGTATCGGCAATCTGGTCGAGGTCGGGTTCGAATACATCATCCTTCTCTATCGCCCATCCACCTATGAGTCGGCCGACGTCGTCTCGACATTCATCTACCGCACCGGCCTGCAGGGGACCCAGTACGACCTGGCAACAGCTGCCGGCCTGTTCAATGCGGTCATCGCTTTCGTCCTTGTCTATTCGGCAAATCGTATCAGCCGGAAAGTCTCGTCGACGTCGCTTTGGTGAGGAGCTGAAGATGAAGAGTTTCAATCTCTATTCCCGCGGCGACAAGATCTTTGGCTGGGCCAACGCCATTCTTTTGAGCCTGTTCGTCCTGTCTACGCTTTATCCCTTCATCTACGTCGTCGCTGTCTCGATTTCCTCAGGCGCGGCCGTGACTGCCGGGCGCGTAACGCTCTGGCCGGTCGACGTCACTCTGGCTGCCTACGAGCACGTCCTGTCCGACAGGATGTTCTGGATCGCCTACGGCAACACCTTCATCTACACGTTCGGCGGCACCTTCATGAGCCTGCTGATCATGATCCCGGGAGCCTATGCGCTGTCACGCAAACGTCTGCGCGGTCGGACGTTTTTCAATATCGCGATCGCCTTCACGCTCTGGTTCCATGCCGGCATGATCCCGTTCTTCCTCAACATGCGGGATCTCGGCCTGCTCGACAGCCGTTTCGGCATCATCATCGGCTTCGCGGCAAGCGCCTTCAACGTCATCCTGTTGCGCAACTTCTTTGAAGCGGTGCCGAAATCCTTTGAGGAAGCCGCCAAGATGGACGGGGCCAGCGAGCTGCAGTTGCTCTGGAAGGTCTTCATTCCACTTTCCAAACCGGCCATCGTCACCGTGGCGCTGTTCTGCATCGTCTCGCGCTGGAACGGTTATTTCTGGGCAATGGTTTTGCTGCGTGGCGAAGAAAAGATCCCGCTGCAGGTCTACCTGAAGCGGGTGATCGTCGATCTCAATTCGAACGACGAATTCGCCTCGAGCCTGCTGACGGCACACTATTCATTCGAGACGGTGACCTCCGCGATCATGATCGCGTCGATCATCCCCGTCCTCATCATTTACCCCTACGCGCAGAAGTATTTCACTAAGGGAATTCTGCTGGGCGGAGTGAAAGAGTAGCTGCACAAGGGAGGAGAACCTGTGACAAAACTACGAAAAGGCGCGCCCCTTCTGGCGTTCATGACAGCCATGACAATGGCCTTGCCCGCCTCCGCTCAGGATGCCGGCAAGATATCCGAAGACCCTCTGGAACTGACGATCCATTTCCACTTCCGCGACAAATACGTTTATTCGGAAAAGTGGCCCGTGGAGCAGAAGGCCGCAGAGATCACCAATATCCACGTCCGCAACGTCGCATCGCTGGCGACGACCAGCAGCCGCGATGCCTTCAACCTGCTGATCGCATCAGGCGATCTTCCGGACATTGTCGGCGGCGATGCGAACGGCGGATTGAAGGAGGACTTTATCCGCTACGGGCTGGAAGGTGCGTTCATTCCGCTCGACGACCTGATCGAGGAAAATGCCCCGAACCTCAAGGCGTTCTTCGACAGTCACAAGGACATCCGCAACGCGATTTCCGGACCGGACGGCAAGCTCTACTTCATACCCTATGTGCCGGATGGCAAATACTCTCGCGGCTGGTTCATCCGCCAGGACTGGCTCAACAAACTTGGACTGAAACAGCCGGAAACGCCTGAAGAGGTCTACGAGGTTCTCAAGGCTTTCCGCGACAAGGATCCCAATGGAAACGGCAAGAAGGACGAGGTTCCGTATTTTGCTCGCGAGGAAATCGATGCCGTCCGCCTTATCAATCTGTGGGACGCGCGCGTTTCCGGGTCGGAGCGCTATGGCGACTTCGCCGTCTATGACGGACAGCTCCGTCACCCTTGGGCCGAGGAGAACTACAAGACCGGCATTTCGAATGTGGCCAAGTGGTACAAGGAAGGCCTGATCGACAAGGAGATCTTCACCCGCGGCGCCCGCTCGCGCGAATATCTTCTGGGTAACAATCTCGGCGGCATGACCCATGACTGGTTTGCCAGCACCTCGACCTATAACGACGCCTTGTCGCCAAAGATCGAAGGTTTTGCGCTGAAGCCTATGCTGCCGCCCAAGACGGCTTCCGGCCAGCGGTTCGAGGATTCCCGCCGACTGCGCGTCCAGCCTGTCGGATGGGCGATCTCTGCCACAAACGAACATCCCGTCGAAACGATCAAGTATTTCGATTTCTGGTTCTCCCAGCAGGGGCGCCTGCTGTCGAATTTTGGTGTCGAGGGAAAGACCTACGACATGGTCGACGGCAAGCCGCAGTTCAAAAAGGAAGTGCTGGATAACAAGGATCCGGTCAACGCCCAGCTCTGGGCGGTGGGCGCACAGGTCCCGCGCGGATACTGGATGGACTATGAGTACGAGCGCCAATGGACCAACAGGATCGCGCTTGAAGGCATCGACCTCTACGACAGGTGCAATTGCCTCAAGGACGAATTCATGGGCGTCTCGTTGAACGCCGATGAGAAGGCGACCTTCGACCGCTACTGGCCGGGCCTTCTCACCTACATGACCGAGATGCAGCAGACATGGGTGCTCGGCGCCCAAGACGTCAATACCGGTTGGGATGCTTACAAGAAGCGACTGACGGCTCTCGGTTATGACGAGGTCATCAAGAGCATGCAGTCCGGCTACGACCGCCAATACAAGGCGGCCCAATAATCCTTCGATCGTGATGGCGGCCCTGTCGCCGCCATCCTTTTTCCCCTTGATTTTTATAGGAGTTAGAGCGCAATGCGTCCCTCTGCCTCGGCCATCGCCAGACAAGCTCATCTCGATGAACCCCGACCGGGTTCCTTGACCATTGGCTACGTGCCGAGCGAGCAAACCCCGCCCACCGAAAACCCGCCGCGTTTTTCCTGGCTTCCCGATATCGACGACGGTGCGCGCTATGTGCTGCGCATCTCGACCGACCCCGAATTTGCCGATGCCAAGACGCGCATGTTCGAAGACCTCGCCTGGAATTTCTTCACCCCGGACGAAGTGCTGCCGGAAGGCAATTATCATTGGTGTTATGCGCTCTGGGACCAGACCGCCGCAAAACCCCTGTCGAACTGGAGTGCGGTGCGCAGTTTCGAGATCACCGCCGCGCTTCCAAAAACGCCCTTGCCTGGCAGAGCAGCCCGCCACGCTGCGGCCCATACGAGCCATCCCAGGCTCTGGCTCAACCCCGAGCAACTGAAATCGTTTTCGCAAGCCGTAGACGCAGACCCGAACCATTGCGGATGGTCCGAATTCTTCGAGAAATCCGTAAAACCCTGGCTCGACCGGCCCCTCATGCCGGAACCGCAGCCATATCCCAACAACGTCCGCGTCGCGACGCTCTGGCGGCAGATGTATATCGATTGCCAGGAGGTGATCTACGCCATCCGCCATCTGGCGATTGCCGGCCGCGTTCTGAGACGAGAAGATCTCCTTGATGCGTCGCGCGATTGGCTGCTCTCGGTTGCCGCATGGGATCCGAATGGTGCCACCTCCCGCGCCTATAACGACGAGGCCGGTTTCCGCGTCGTCGTCGCGCTGGCATGGGGATACGACTGGCTCTACGACCATCTGAGCGAGAAAGAACGGGAGACCGTTCGCACCGTCCTGCTGCGCCGTACCCGCGAAGTCGCAGACCATGTGATTGCCCACGCGCGCATTCACGTGTTCCCTTATGACAGTCATGCGGTGCGTTCGCTTTCTGCAGTGCTCACACCGGCCTGTATTTCGCTTCTGGGTGAAAGCGATGATGCCGGCGAATGGCTCGACTATACGGTCGAATTCCTCGCAACACTCTATTCCCCCTGGGCGGGCACCGACGGCGGCTGGGCGGAAGGTCCGCATTACTGGATGACCGGCATGGCCTATCTCATCGAGGCCGCCAACCTGATCCGCTCCTATATCGGTTATGACCTCTACCAGCGGCCTTTCTTCCAGAACACGGGCCGGTTCCCGCTCTACACCAAGGCGCCCGGCACGAGGCGTGCCAATTTCGGCGACGACTCCACCATGGGCGACCTGCCCGGACTGAAGGTGGGCTACAATGTCCGTCAGTTCGCGGGCGTCACCGGCAACGGTCACTATCAATGGTATTTCGATCGCATCAAGCAGGATGCGGCCGGCACGGAAATGGCCTTCTACAATTACGGCTGGTGGGATCTGAATTTCGACGATCTTGTTTATCGCCATGATTACCGGCAGGTGGAAGCTGTTTCACCGACTGATCTGCCCTCGCTCGCCGCCTTCGACGATATCGGTTGGGTCACGATTCAGAAACATATGGAAGACCCTGACCGGCATCTACAGTTCGTCTTCAAATCCAGCCCATACGGCTCGCTCAGCCATAGCCATGGAGATCAGAACGCCTTCGTCCTTTATGCCTATGGTGAGGATCTGGCGATCCAAACCGGTTATTACGTCGCATTCAATTCGCAAATGCACATCAACTGGCGCAGGCAGACACGTTCCAAAAACGCGGTCCTGATCGGCGGAAAAGGGCAATATGCGGAGAAGGACAAGGCACTCGCGCGCCGCGCCGCCGGTCGCATCGTATCTGTCGATGAAAAGCCCGGTCATATCCGCATTCTCGGTGACGCGACGGCCGCCTATCAAGTGGCAAACCCGCTGGTGCGCAAGGCGGAACGGGAAATCCATTTCGTCAAAGACAGCTATTTCGTCATTGTCGATGAGGTCGAATGCGCCGAACCGCAGGAGTTACAATGGCTCTGCCACACGACAGGTGTACCGCAGACCGGCCGTTCTAGCTTTCGCTACAATGGCAAGAAGGCAGGCTTTTACGCCCAGTTCGTCTTCTCCTCTGCGGGCAATCCGCAGATCACGGCCGTTGAAGGCTTTCCGGAAATCGAGCCGAAGGAATACGAGGGTCTGGAAATCCACCACCATGTCTGCGCAACGGTTCCGGCCGCCAGCAGGCATCGTCTGGTAACCCTGCTCGTGCCCTACAGCTTGAGCGAGCCGAAGCGGATCTTCAGCTTCATCGACGATCAGGGTTTCTCAACCGACATCTATTTCAGCGATGTCGACGACGAGCGATTCAAACTCTCCCTCCCCAAACAATTCTAACCAATGCGAGGTTTTCAGATGCAGCGTTTTACCAACAAAACCATTGTCGTCGCCGGTGCGGGCCGGGATATCGGTCGGGCATGCGCCGTCCGTTTTGCCCAGGAAGATGCCAATGTGGTGCTCACCTATAACGGTGCGGCAGAAGGCGCCGCAGCAACGGTGGCGGAAATCGAAAAACTCGGCCGCTCCGCTTTGGCGATCAAGGCGGACCTGACAAATGCAGCAGAAGTCGAGGCCGTGATTTCCACGGCATCCGACAAGTTCGGCGCTATCCATGGCCTCGTCCACGTGGCCGGCGGCATGATTGCACGCAAGACGATCGCGGAGATGGATGAGGCCTTCTGGCATCAGGTTCTTAACGTCAATCTGACCTCGCTTTTCCTGATAACCAAGGCTGCACTTCCGAAAATGGCCAAAGGCGCGGCGATCGTAACCTTCTCATCACAGGCAGGCCGGGATGGCGGCGGTCCGGGCGCCATCGCATATGCGACATCGAAGGGAGCAGTGATGACCTTTACGCGCGGCCTTTCCAAGGAGGTCGGCCCCGATATCCGCGTCAACGCCGTTTGCCCCGGCATGATCTCGACGACCTTCCACGACACCTTCACCAAACCGGAAGTGCGCGAGCGGGTCGCTGGCGCCACCTCGCTGAAGCGAGAAGGTGTGAGCGAGGATGTCGCCGGCCTGGTAGCTTTCCTTGCATCGGATGACGCCGCCTATATCACCGGAGCCTGCTACGACATCAACGGCGGCGTCCTGTATTCCTGATATTCCGGTAGGATCATGTCCGTATCTCACCCCAGGGCGAGCCGGATTGCCGTTCTCGGCACTTCGCTCGTCCAGCAGAACCATATCGGCACCGAGACTTCGCTGACGACTTCGGCACGCGGCTGGATGAGCTGGGCCGAGGTCCTGTCGCATGGCAGGCTCTCCTGCCCTGTGTATCACGATCCATCAGTCCCGCTCGGCTGGGAGCCTAGCAATCGGCCGGGCGTCAGCCGCTTTTTCTCCGGTCTCAATTTCGGCGTATCCGGGCAGAAGGCGGTCGAGATAGAACGGCGGCTGCCGCGATTGCTGCAATCGGATTTCGACCTGATCGTCGTTGATGCCGGAACCAACGACATGATGGTGGAAACCCGCCAGACGATTGCCGAGACGCGAGCGCGAATTGCGTCGGCTTTGCTCAACGCTGGCAAGACTGTCATCCTGCTGCCAATCCTCGCCCGCGGCATCGAAAAATGGCCTGCCGGTGGCGCGGAGCGGGCAAGGGCGCATTGGATCAATCGTCAAAGCATCGAATTCGCCGCCAGCCACGCCAACTGCCATCTCTTCGACTGGAATTCCGCATGGGTTGATCCGGAGAGCGAATTCGCCGAGCCCTATGCCGGCTACTCCAACGACGGGACGCATTTTTCCGTGCTGGGTGGCTTTGCTGTCGGAAAGGCGCTGGCGGACTATCTCGAAACGATCGTGCCCCGCGCGCCCACCCGCATATTAGCAAGAGACGATCGCTTCGACCCCGTGAACAACCCGCTAGGCAATCTGGCATCGGTTCTTAGGGTTCAAACTAGGACAGAAAGGGAACAGCATAACCATCGCCTCGGCGAAAAGCTTATTCATCCTGGTGTCGGTGTCTGGGTGGAAGCGATCTGCGATATCGACGTGCCCGCACACGAAGGCGTTCTCGGCATATCACTACGGTTGAAGGACGTTGCTCCCGCAGGGCAAGAAACAATCGCGCTCGGCCCGTTCCGCGCAGACGACGGCACACTTTTCCCCTTCCCTGACACTGAATGGAAGGGTGCATTGCGAACCCCTCCGCTGAAGCTTCGCCCCGGTGATACGGAACCTGAACTTTATCTCGACGTCATTCTGCGACCAGGTTCGAGGCCGCTCGAGATAGACGTGTCGCGCATCGACATCCGCCCCGTTTCAAGTCCGGTGCGCGCATGAACGCCAGCAAACCAAGATTGCTGATCGCCATGCGCAGCGAACTTCCCGAAGGTTTCTTCGGCCCGCGCGAATGGGCGCGGTTGAACGCGGTAACGGATATCATTGCAGGTTTCCCCTACACGGATTTCGATGCGGCTGAGGGTGCAAAAGCTCTGGCGGAGGCCGATATTCTGCTGGCGGCCTGGGGCACGCCGTCGCTCACAAGGGAACGTCTTGTGCGAGCGAAAAAACTCAAGATGGTCGCCTATGCGGCATCCTCCGTGCGAACCGTCACACCCACGGAATTCTGGGAAACATCCGATATTCTCGTCACCACGGCGGCATCCGCCATGGCCGTACCTGTGGCCGAGTTCACCTATGCTGCAATCATCATGTGCGGCAAAAATGTTTTCCGACTGCGCGACGAGCACCGGACAGAGCGCGGCACAGGCGGCTTCGGCAGCCGCCGCGGCATGAACCTGCACCATCTCGGCAATCATGCCCGCCGTATCGGCATTATCGGCGCCTCCCGCATCGGGCGTCTGGTTATCGACATGCTCGCACGCGGCACATTCGAGGTCGCGGTTTACGATCCCTTCCTTTCATCAGACGAAGCGACAGCCCTCGGCGCAGCGAAAATGGAGCTGCACCAACTTCTCGCATGGTCCGATGTCGTTTCGCTGCACGCACCTATCCTGCCTGAAACCCGCCACATGATCGGCGCACACAAGCTGGCGCTGATGGCGGATCAGGCAATCTTCATCAACACGGCGCGCGGCTGGCTTGTCGACCACGACGCCTTGCTGGCGGAAGCACAATCCGGCCGGCTGCGTATCCTTATCGATACTCCGGAACCGGAGCCATTGCCGACGGATAGCCTGTTCTACGATCTGCCGAACGTCGTGCTCACCCCGCATATCGCCGGTGCGCTGGGCAATGAGCTGCGAGCGCTTTCCGACGTTGCGATCACCGAAATCGAACGATTTGTCGACGGCCTTGCTCCGCTTCACCCTGTGATAAAGCAGGATCTGGAGCGTGTGGCATGAGCGCATTTGAATACTGTTTCTCTACACTCGGCTGCTCGGAAATGAGCCTGCATGAAGTCGCCAATCTGGCAGATCGACATGATATCGCTGCGGTTGAACTGCGGGCGCTATCCGGCACTGTCGACCTGACTTCGGCGCTGACCGCCGAATTTGAAAATCCGGCAGGCCTTGCAGCGTTTCTGGCCGGGCGCAATCTCGATATTGTGGCCCTGAATACATCCATCAAGCTATTCGAAAGCCCAAACCTTTCAGCCATCGAGCCGTTCATCCCTTGGGCGGAGGCCGTCGGTGCCGCTCATCTGCGTATTTTCGATGGCGGCAAGCAGCTGGCCACTGAAGAGATGAAACACGCCGCCGATCTTCTCATTAATTGGCAGACCACACGGAGTTCATCTGGGCTCAATGTCGACCTGATGATCGAGACCCACGATTCACTGGCCGATGTCGATCAGCTTGTCGCTTTCATCGAGCTTGCGCCTACTGTGCAGATATTATGGGACACACATCATACATGGGCCCGTGGAACTGATCTCGCTTCCGTCTGGGATCGTGTCGCCCGCAACACCGTCCATCTGCACGTGAAGGACAGCAAGGTCGATAGCGATGGGCGCCGACGCTACATACTGCCCGGCCATGGTGATTTTCCGATGGCAGATCTGATCTCGCTCCTTCGACAGAATGAACGACACATCCCTATCAGCCTGGAATGGGAACGCCACTGGCATCCCGAATTGCCATCGTTGGACGACGCCCTGACGGCAGCGCGCAACTGGTGGAAACAAGGAGTTTTTGATGTGCGTCGCTGAGATCCACCTAACGCCCGTAGCAATCCCCGACAAACCGCTCCTGAACTGCAAAGGCGTGCACCAGCCCTACGCCTTGCGCACAGTGATCGAGGTGATCTGCGACGACGGCACCGTTGGCCTGGGTGAAAGTTATGGAAGCATCAAGGCTCTCGATGGACTGCGCCGCGCCGCGCCAGCACTGATCGGGCTTGACCCTTTCCATCTCCATGAGCTGAAATCTCGTGTTATTGCCGCACTGCCCGGTGGCGGCGGCATCAATGCCAAATCAGCGGTGGCCGATCACAAGCTGACAGATGTGGTTACTTCGGCCTTCGAAGTTCCCTGCCTGGACATTCAGGGCAAGCTGCTCGGGCGACCGGTCGCAGACCTGCTTGGGGGTGCGGTTCGATCCGGCGTCCCGTTCAGCGCCTATCTTTTCTTCAAGTTCGCCGCACATATCGGCGAAGCTTCAGACGAGTGGGGAGAGGTGCTGACACCGGATGCCATGGTCGGCGAAGCGCGAAAGATGGTTGAAACCTATGGCTTCCGATCGCTGAAACTCAAAGGCGGCGTGCTGCATCCCGGTCTAGAAATCGAGACGATATTGAAGCTTCGCGAAGCCTTTCCAAATCATCCGCTGCGCATCGACCCCAACGGCGGCTGGACCGTCGAGACCGCGATAAACATCGCTCACAAACTCGAAAACGTTCTGGAATATCTTGAGGATCCGGTCATCGGCATGGATCAGATGGCAAAGGTTGCGGCCGCCACGCCGATCCCCCTCGCTACCAACATGATCGTGCTTGAGTTCGACCAGATCGCCGAAGCCTTCCGGACAAACGCAGTAAAGATCGTTCTCTCCGATCATCACTATTGGGGCGGGCTGCGCGCCTCTACCCATCTTGGAAAAATATGCGAAACACTGGGGCTCGGCGTCTCGATGCATTCGAACTCACATCTCGGGATCACTCTTGCGGCCATGATCCATGTCGCGGCCGCCACGCCCAACCTGAGTTTCGATTGCGATACCCACTATCCGTGGACAGGCGTCGATGTGATCGAAGGTGAACCCTTTGCTTTCCGGGCCGGCAAGCTGGATCTCCCCATAGGCCCGGGTCTTGGCGTATCGCTCGACCGCCAAAAACTCGCTGTGCTCTCGGCTCATTATGAAGAGACTGCAATGAAGGAGCGCGACGACACAGCCTACATGAAGCTATTCGACCCAGCTTATGAAAGGCGTGTACCTCGCTGGTAGAAGACGCGTGGCTCGTGTTCCAGATAGGAAAGAACTAGTCTGTTGACTCGGCTATTGTCGGTTTAAGCTCTTGAGGAGGTTCGAACCGGAGACCCGTGGTTTCGCGCACAGATTTGAGAAGTGATTTCAACCGTTTTCGCCGGTGAACAGATTGGCGCAAAGGTGGGTCCATTCGGTATCCACCTTGAGAAGTCCGACCACTTGCTTTATATGATGCGTGATGATTGATGCGCAATGAGGCGGATATGAGGACGACCTTGGCAATTGATGACAATGTCCTGATCGCCGCCAAGGCGATGGCCACCCAGCAGCACCGGAGCGTCGGCGAGGTCATTTCTGAGCTGGCGAGATGTTCTCTGCGCCGACCGCCCAGCAGCGGTGAGCGCAATGGCATTCCTCTCCTGTCAGCTCGGCCGGATACGCCGCCAGTGACGCTCGACATCGTGAACGCCTTGCGTGACGAACTGCCGTGACTTTCCTGCTCGACGTCAATGTTCTGATTGCCTTAATTGATCCGGGCCATGTAGCTCATGATGATGCGCACGAGTGGTTCACGGCGATGGGTCAGGTCGCGTGGGCTACCTGCCCGATTACCGAAAATGGTGTCATCCGGATTGTCGGCAACCCCAAATATCCTAACTCTCCTGGTTCACCGGCACTCGTGACGGAGATCGTCCGCAAGTTGCGCTCTCTCCCCGGCCACAGTTTTTGGCCGGACGATGTGAGCCTTGTTGGATCAGGTGATATCGCTCCCACAAAGATTCTAACACCGGGACAGGTAACTGATACCTACTTGCTTGCGCTAGCCAAGACGCGTGGTGGCCAGCTGGCGACATTCGATCGCAAGCTGTCAGCGGCAGCGGTTACAAGGGGCAATTCTGCCTTGCACCTGATCACCACGAGTAGATCGTGAGTTCCCGTCGATAGATTGATCTCTCCGATGTCGATATCGCCGTGGATGCGAGCACGCTTGCGGACGCGCTTGTCTTTGACGAACCGGGCATGGCGGGCGAGGCGCATTGGAACGAGGAAGCCAAAGCGTTGATCGGCGGCTTGATCCTGAGGATCATCGGTTACGAGGAAATCGGCCGCCGACATCTTGGCACCTTGAGGGACTATCTGACGCTGCCACCGGATGCGTTTGCAGCGCTGTTGACGACGATGCAGCAAAGCAGCGAAGCCGGTGGTTTGATTGCCCGTGCCGCCAACCGTCATCTCGGCAAGTCCGATCGTGAGGCGGCAGGTGTTCTGTCGGCGGCACAGCGGCATACCCACTTTCTTGACAGCCCTCGAATGATCTCGGTCTTGAGCCAATCGGATTTTAGGTTCGTCGATCTCAAGAGCCGCAATACCACCGTCTTCCTCGTCCTGCCACCGGATCGTCTTTCCGCCTATTCCAGATGGCTTCGCCTGCTGATCACCCAGAGCCTGATCGAGATGACCAGAACCTCGGTCGTACCGGTCACTGAGGCAAAGCCGGTTCTGTATCTCCTCGATGAATTTGCGAGCCTCGGATATCTCGCTCCCGTCGAACGCGCCATGGGTCTGATGGCGGGGTACGGTGTGCAGCTTTGGCCGATCCTGCAGGACATCCATCAGCTGCGCGCCACCTATGGCAAGCGAGCCGGCACCTTCCTGTCGAATGCCGGCGTATTGCAGGTGTTTGGTGTCAACGATCACGACACCGCCCGTCTTGTCTCCGATCTGCTCGGACAGGAAACCGTTGTCTTCCAGACGGTGGCGCGGGCGCTTGATTCCGAACAGTCGGGGCTTTCCTTCAGCCAGCACCATACCGGCCGGCCTTTGTTGACGCCGGACGAGGTCCGCAACATGGCCGAGCAAAACCAATTGCTGTTTCTGGCAGCACGGCGTCCGATCGTCGCGAGCAAGCTGCGGTACTATGAAGATCAGGAGTTCAGGGGACGATATGATGCAATCTGAACCGGCACTCCTTCGACCGATCTGGCGCGAAGGCCCAAGTAGCATCCTCAGCACAGCATCCCGACGCGACCGCCGGATCTTCAACCAGCTGGCGGGCCTGGTCTTCCCGTTGTATATCCTTGACGGACCAAACCGGGGATGATGATTGACGGGCAGTCAGGCACTGGTTTGCGAGCGGTGCTTTTCTTAAAAGGATACGGCACGACGAATGGATACGAGCGGTGGCGTGACTGACAACGAAGCCTTGAACCATCTTCCTGAGCGCAAGCGGCGCGAGCTTTCGCGCGCCTTGAAGATCATCTTCGAGGAGTTCGACGCCGCGCAGCAGTCAAAGCTTTCTGAAAAACAGAAGGCCGGGCGGATCCTCAAGGTCATCCTGTTCGGTTCGTATAGCCGCGGCGGCTGGGTGGAGGATCATAAGAGCGGTTATCGCTCCGACTACGATATTCTCGTCGTCGTCAACATGCACAGCGTCGGCGAGGAAAACGAGCTCTGGCACGATGTGTCCGATCACTTCTTGCGCGAGCTATTGGTGACGAAGACGATCGAGACGCCAGTCAATGTCATCGTGCACACGCTGCAGGATGTGAACGATCAGCTGGCACGCGGACGACCGTTCTTCATCGACATCATCCGTGACGGCATCATGCTGTATGAGAAGGACGGCCATCCGTTTGTGGCGCCGAAGCCGCTCAGTGTGGAAGCGGAACACGAAGAAGCACGCCTTTACTTCAAAAAGTGGAGCAAAGATGTTGCTGCACTAATGGACCTAGCCGGAAACGCTTTTGGAAAGCGATACCTCAACCAAGCAGTCTTCCTATTCCATCAGGCCACAGAGGGCATGTACCATTGTTTACTTCTCGTTTTGACCCTCTACAGCCCGAAATCGCATCGACTGAAATCACTGCGCTCATCCGCGGAACGGATAGAACCACGGCTGATCGAGGCATGGCCGCGGGATACCAAGTTCGCCCGCCGTTGTTTTGAACGGCTCGATCGCGCCTATGTCGATGCGCGCTACTCGCCGCATTACGAGATCACCGAGGAAGAGCTGCGCTGGCTGATCGAACGGATCTATGTGCTCCAGGGACTTGTCGAGAAGATCTGCAGGGAAAAGCTGGAGGGATAGGCATCAAAGCCACTCCGCATATTGACCGGTTTGGAAGCTTCGTGACCGACGGCAAACATCACGAGTTTGAATCGGTTGCGATCCACCGATTCAGAATTGTCGTTAGACGTTCTCTTTCCGTTCGACGATCTTCTCCCCATGCTCACTCAGTCCTATCAGCTCTACGTCGAACAAACCGATCCCGCGAAAAACATGGCGCGGTTTTATACCGTCGCAATCTCCGAGACGCTGTTTGGAGAACCCTGCCTGATCAGGCGATGGGGTCGAATAGGCGCTTCTGGCCAGTCCATGGTTCATGCGTTTGCTAAAGAAGAGGATGCCGTCAGGCTGTTTCTCGAGGTCATCAAAACAAAGCGGGCGCGCGGCTATCGACCAAAGCCTGAAGCCACACGCGTCAGCTGCTGACTTCAAGGTTAAGCCATTGCACGGTTTGGGCTCGGACAAACGGATAGACCAGCCCTGCCCGCGTTCAACGTTCAAACCGCTCCAGCATCCTCTTGAGCTGTGCGTTCTGCTGCTGAAGCTTGTTCGCCAACTGCTGTCGAAGCACCCTGATTTCTTCATCGAGGCTTAGGGTGTCGTCGGAAACGACGAGAACGTCCGCCGAGCTCGGCGGAACGACTTCAAGCACGTCCGCCTTCTTGCCGCGTCTGCGACGACCTGGCTCTACGCGTTGGCGAAGCTGCGCGGTGTTTAAAACCTCGCGGTCGGCGGTGTCGGAGCTCTCAGGTCGGACTGGATCAGCAGCCTCGGCGATGTCGGTGCTTTCGACATCTCGCGTGCCTGGAGCGCTGATCACTGCCGCGGAATGCTGGGCAGCCGTTGACGCCACAACGGGTTCGCTGTGCGGGGGTGGCTCCTCACCTGTTGGCTGATCCGTGGAGGCCAACATCGCGTCAGCAGGATTTTCAGTCGACTTGGCGATGGCCGGACCGTCCGGCGTCACCTCATCGGTGACATCAAGCTCTTGCCCCTGCTGCCGTCGCGGTGACACCAGTCGAGCCAGAAATTTCCATGGAGATGCCATTTTAGCCGCCTCGTCTGCTCGGCACGCTGACTGCGTATTTATAAGCATTGGCGGCGGAAAAAACCGCCACCAAAACCTTCATCTCGATAAGCATGAGAATGCGGCCAGTGCTTGGCCGCGTGCTGCAGATCAATCGAGGTTCAGCCGCTTCCGCAGATCGGCATTTTCGGCACGAAGCTTCTCAGCCAAAAGCTTGCGGAGCCGGCGGTTTTCTTCCTCCAGCTGCAGTAGATCGGCCATCTCATCAATTGCCGCCGGCGAAGGAGCAGCCGCTGTTTGCATAGCCTTCGGGCCACGTTTGACCGGCACCCGCTTGGCACTCGTCGCGCCTTCGCTGGATCTCGGTTTACGTCCCCTCCTCTGTTTTCCAGCTGATGCATTTGAAGCAGCAGCCGGTTCCGTTACAGCCTCGACGGTTCCCATTTCAGCGGCAGCTTTTTTGGCGCGCGGTTTGCGCTGTTTCTTGGGCACATCGGGCGTTGCTGCGGCTGGCGCGTCAGCAATAGTGATCGTATCGTTTTCGTCGGCCATGTCTCTCTCCTGTAAATCCGATGCAGTTGTCTGATGCTCGATCGACACTGTCAATAATGGCCCGGCCGGATCTTCTGGAGATAAAGATCCTCCAGCGCCGGTTTTATTATCTGGTGAGCCGACGGGCAGAAATGGCATTGCCTCTTCCAGCACATCTTGCGACAGGGACTTGAGGTTTATGTCTCCCCAGATCGAGTTGGATTTGGGTTCGGTCTTTCGCCGGCCGGATTTGTACTCGACGGCAAAACTGCGTTGCGCTTTCTTCAATGGTGAAGCCTGGGTGTCTGCGGGTGGGTTTCAGAGACGTCTTCGTCATCGTGGTAAGCCTTGCAATTAGCGGCTCCCCCGCTGGCGGTCTATACCATGGCGATTGTGTCTACGAGGGCAGGTACAAGTATACCGTCTTGCTTACGTCACTGCGGGTTCACGCACATCGTCAAGGAGGAAATGCACGACGACGTTCTTTGTAATGGGCTGCTTTACCGGGTCGTCAATCTCACGTTGCGTTCCGCCGTCTGCCGGATGCCACTGGTGATAGAGCGGGTTGTTGACAATCATTGTGATGGCCTTGCCGCCAAACCTGCCTCCGAGCCGGAACCGGGCGTCTGCCAGCGGCCAAATTCGCTCATAGTCCTGTTGGAGTAACCGAACTTTCAAGGCCGGTCTTCGGGTCGCCACATTGGTTGAGCCGTCCGCGCCTGGCGTATGAGGAATTTCCAGCGTCACTTCCTCTGCATCATCCAGAATGAAGTTGAACTCGTCGGGCCACATCCGTTTCATGAAACGCTCCTCCTAGTCCATCAGCCACACCCACTGTAGCTCGTTCACGGCCGGACGCAACCAAATGCTGTCGCTGAGCGAAAGCACCCTCGCAACATCATTGTTCCGGAATGCAGCCGTTCAATTTTGCCGCGGCAGCAGCATGGTTATTCCGTCGAGGCGTCCCAAGGCGCGTTCGGCCAGGCTCAGCCACTCCAACCGTGAAAGGACGTCAATCGAGAGCACGGGTTGTAATGGCGGAGGCACGAACGCTGTTACACGTTCACCGGCCACAGAGAATTCGACGAAGCGGCCGGATCGGGGATTAGTGTTGAAGCCGTTCATCGGAAGATGTCTGAAGCCCTCTGTAATTGCTGGCACAACCGTGGTTCCCGCACCAGCCGACTTAGGGGCACGAGGTCAATCGAAACTCCGTCAACCGGGGAAAAGACTTCGGTAATTTCATTACGCAGGACTACACCGAAATGCAAGCATCGAACAACTGCAATACCCGCGCCGGCCCAGAACTGATGAGGGCGGGAATGCTGCCGCGGAACCACAGACCTTGAGGATGAACCCTTTTAACTGGTAAGCGGCAGCAACCGTCGTGGACGGTGTCCAGATTGCCTAACTGCCATGATTGGAGTATGTTATAGATGGAGGTACGAGAGATGATGTTGATATTGAAAAATGCCTTCGCGTTCGGCATCAGACTAGCGTTGGTGTTGGCGCTGCTCGGCGGTGCCGGCTTAGCCCCGGTAGTGGCTCTCGCTGGGCCATGCAGCCCCCAGACGGGATGCGGCGGGAACCTTTAGGTGGACGTTGGCGCAAGTCGTACATTACTACTAGGTCGAGCGATTGCTGTCTGCACTCGTCTCTCGAATCGACGCTATTTGTTAAGAATTTTGCTTACTTCGGGGCAACGGTTGGGGGTAAGCGGAAGAACCAGCACGCGCTCATGTGTGGCTGCGTAGATTGGCTCCTGCTTGACAACTTTTTCTGCTTCCGCGCACATGCCCAGCGCGGCAAGTACAAGGCCGTAACGGTAGCGCGAGCTCGGCTCCACCGAGTCTAATGAGCCAGCTGCTATCCTTTCTTCAATGAACTTGTAAGCCTCTTTTGCTTCCTTAAATTTACCCAGCTGAAGATAGATGTAGCCGATCGTATCACTGATGCGTGTATCTGCTTTGGCTACGGACTGTGCCTCCAAGGCCAGCTGCGCAGCACTTTCCAGTTCGAGTCCGTATATGGCCTGATGCCAAGCCCAATCGTTGAGCGCTGTTGCCAAACCCGTCGAACGCGCGGGCTCCTTGAGGATAGGGGGATAGGTCCGTGCAATGGTCCTCGCCTGCTCGACCTTACCATTACGTTCAATAAGGTTTTTAATGTAAAGGTTGCCTTTTGAGGCGTCTTCTCGATCGAAATTCGACCGATCGAGTGGCGCGTTCCAAATCGCCAACCACCATGTGGTGTCATGGGAATTGACCAGCCGCAAGTTACTGCCTCTGAAATCCGTATGAGTTAGATCAGCATCGTTGAAATTCGGCTTTTCAATCGTTGCATTGGCAAAGACGGCACCAGCCAGATTTGCATCCGTGAAATCCGTCTCACCGAGTATGTTGGCGCCCGTAAAGTCCGCATCACGGAGATCGGCGTTCGCGAAACTTACTCCTTTGATCTGGCAACTGCGAAAATCTGCTCGTTCAAGAGACGCTCCCTCAAATGACGTGTAGCGGAGACTTTCCTTTGAAGGATTTTCAGTAGACACCAGTTCGCAGTTTTTGAATTTCGCGTCGGTCAACACAGCTTCAATAAAGCGACCATCCTCGATTTCTGAATCGGAGAAATCAACCTTTTCCGGGGCATTTGGTTGCTTGCCCTTTACCCGCTGTAGGAAGGGCCGTTTAAGTGTTGCTCCGCTAAAATCAAGAGGAAAGGCGAGTGACTGGTCGGTAAGCACGAGGTCACAGATAGTCGATCCGGTGAATCTCCCTGATAGCTCCCAAGTCGAAATCTGCTGTAGTGCCGATACCTTTTTTGGTTCGACAACGGCATGATCTCTATCCCTGTTCTCATTACAGGACTCCGTTTCTACAATCTCTGCAGCATGTTGCCGGGTAAGCAAGACGAAGAACTGGTGGCTTAGCAATGGCCCCCACCACCATCCAGTCCCAACGATTCCCAAAACGGTAACGACCATAGCTCCATAGATTCTGTGAAACTTGCGATCCGTTATTACTTTTTGTCGACTAGCAGAGATAAAAGCGGTGATATCCGAATCCTTCCCCCAAAACGCCTCTACTTTCGTTAAAGCCGGCCCATTAAGTAAGTATCCATCGTGTTCTCCTGAGATAATCCACTGACGTGCCATAGCTTTGAGGCGAACTTGCTCGCGCGCTTGGCTACTTTTCGATCCAAGCGGCTCATGGGGGGGCGCGGCATCAACGGCATCAGAGGCCAATTGGGCGACTTCCCCCTCTGCTTCAGCTGCTCTCTCAGCATATGGCTCTATCAGGCGGATTTCTAAATTGGGATCGTCTGGTGCCAAGGCGAATAGCAGAGCAGTGCAATAGTTGAGCATAACCTGGGCTTGCCGTCTCTCCCCCAGATCGGCAAAACCCAAACCAGCTTCGATGATGCGTTCGCTGAAGTTGCGAATGGTTTGGATGTTTGACTCGATTTTTTGAGGATCGGATTGTGCGGATGCCATCGCCTGCCTCAGCTGGGCGTATTCTTGTTGCAGCGATTTAAGGCCCGTCGGCTTGCCGCCATGCGAAGAGGTTGTCCTGGCAGTCATTAGTTTCCCCTATTGCCCCGATCGGAGCCCCTGGTCGACGGCTACAATGACTTTCAGTTGCTGGACGAACTCTCGAAAGGCCAAGAGCTTACCCAGTTCGACGTCGAACTCATGACCTATCTGTACCTTTCGTGCAGTCGTGAAGTCGACATAGGCCGCCAAGCTATGAACTAGATTGATCGATGATGTCTCCAATTCTTCCAACATGATTTCTTCGAAAGCGGAATTGACGGAATCGGCGAGATCCTCTTCAAGTTTCGCAATCGCGCCGCTGGCATCGAGGAGGGAAAGCGTCCGCACCAATGTCTCGATCGAGGACCATTTGTCGTTAAAGGTTGCCAGCCAAGCGTCATCATTGCGGTGCTGTTCAGTAGGAACTGCTTCCACCGCATTCTGCAAAGTTGATATGGCGTCCTTCCATCGTTCATATGTCTCCGAGCGATAGGAAAAGGCGAAGTCGCATATAAGAAATGCGGGCGCGACCGAAGTATCGACAGTTGCTTGCACGCCAAGCTCCTTGGAGACTTCGCGTGACAATACCGCTAGTCGCTCGAATGACAATCGTCGCCCGCTCGCCCGAATCTCATCGTCTAACGCCGTCATCTCAAGTAAATTGGTCAGTACCTCGCGGCACGCGCGCACCGTTTCAATTTCCCTCGCTCTCATCGCCTCGCGATAGGCTTCCGAAGCTTTGCGCAAAGCGACTACCCAACGCGTCTCCGCTCCATCGGGTTGAGGTCGCGAAATGCGCTTCAATGTCATCTCGGCCTCGGCGATCCCGCGCTCGAACTCGTGAAGCAAAACCTGTCCGATCTCGAGATCCTGGTCCGCACCGTGCTGATCGAAAAGTGGGGCGAACTTGCGGGAATAGGTAAGCAATCTGCGCGCCACGCTGTCCAAGTCCTTAATCACCCAGGGCCGTTCGACAGCGTCTGCCACCTCGCCGAACAACGTTCCGAGCCGCGAAACGCCTGGCAAGGAGACGGGCGGCGGCGGAAGCCAACTGGTCGCTGCCGCCACTTGTAGGCTAACGTCGGCATATTGTTTGAACCCCAGTCGAAGCAGGTCCGCGAGCTGGAAACGTAGTTTTTCCTCCACGTCGGTTCGGGTAGCAATGATAAGAAACATCTCGGCAAGCAAGCCGCGCCTGCGCGTGTAGTCGATGCACTCCTTGGCGACTACTTCCCTCGGCCTTTCCTTTGTAGTGGCTTCGTGAATAGAGCCCTCACCGTGCAGGTTACTCATTACCTCGGCTAAATCTTCGAAAGTGAACCTATTGCCGATCGCTTTACTGATGGGCTCCAAGGTCACTCCGGCGTACAGAAGCGGCATTGTTATCTCCGTGTCAGCGTAGTAAGGGGCCGTACCCCGCGCTTACGATGTCTTGCCGAACCAGATGCGCGGGCACGCCTTGATTGAAGACTGCTTTCCACGCCGGGTCACCAAAATGATGAATGGCGATCAGTTCCCATTCCATGGTGAAACATGGCGAGCCTGACGATCCCGCTGCCGTGTTCGTTGAATAGCGGATTCTCGGCCAGTCGCCGGGTGGTGGAAGCTTCTGCACGGCATCTGAGTCGATTGCCAGCTTCATCGGTCCTCCGTCAGGATGCTGCACTATAATAACGCCAGCGCCAGGCGCTATGGGCGCCGACGATGGAGGAAGTTCAATAGAGCCACGCTCCACCCCCCCAATGGTTTCAGTACCTATACCGCTCGCAAGTTTGATCAGTGCGAAATCGAGCTCGGTTGGTAGCGGTGGCGGGCTGTAGGGCGTGGACGTAAGTTCGGCGGGAGCGTATGGGCGATACCATACCACCTGCCCCGCAACCCGAATTCCCGCTTCGGGACCGCCCGCGGGGTGTTCGGCGTAGTCAAAGCGGCAAACTATATCGGCCTTGGCTACCTGCCCGTGTTCGACCACGTGCCAGTTTGTCAGAACAGCATTTGGCCCAACTAGAAAGCCGGTACCCGCCGCCCTGCCGGCAATTTCAACAACACAAACTTGGCGCTGGATCTCTGACAGCCGCTGTGCCCACCCGCCAATGCTGAGCATAACGAGATGATCCTTGATATTGCGCTGCAAACCAGGCGCGAACCTTCCCTGCGTTTGTTCTTTCGTGACGCCCTGAATCTGCAGATCAAAGTCGGCCGGCATTTGGGCCGCGAGTCCAATGATCTCAGGGTAAAGGAGCGCGATGCCTTGGCGAACGTCGTTTCGTCTCGGACGTTTTCTATACACTTCGGCGAGAAACTGGGGCGTAACGCCCTCTTTCTCCATCGCCTCGATAAGTTCGCGGATCGTCCGCTTAAGGGGATTTCCGGTCCCCACCCACTCTACGTAGAGATCATCCCCGGTACTCTCGGCAACGATAGTCCGGAGGTCGTACTCGCTTAAGGTTCCAGCAAGTAGATCAACCAGTGTACCTGTCTCTCTGGGTTGCAGCGCCATAAAATTCTCCGACATAAAATGCACGCCGATTGACCGTTTCGGCCAGCCTGCGAAGGGCTGTTATTCGAGACGTGTCGTCCTCGGCATTCTAAATCATGCTGCGCAGAAACTTATGATAGTCTCCGACTGTAAGCTGCTTCCATTCACCCTAAAGCCGCCTAAAGCGGAAATGCGATAGGCGATTGGGCGCCCTCCATAGTTTTCCTATCAGTTACGTTAGCATCAGATCCGGACCGATCAGCACCCCGGTGCCATGGTCCGGATACGATTGCACAGACGGATCGGCTGACGCGCTGAAAATACGGCCCGATGATCGATGGATTACCCATTATGCCGCTTGACATACGTGGCCTTTCCTTCCGCCCTGATCTGTCGCTTCTCTAAACCTGTCCGGAATTCAGCGAGGTCGGAAGCGTCCACGCCGCCGTCGAATCGTAGTTTGTCTTGTCCGGCTTGACCGAGATGTGGATGTGGTGCGTGTGGCCGTTCCTGCCGGTGTATGGCCGCCAGCCCCACGCGGGCGCACCGCCGACAGGTGATGAGTTTGCAATCCGCCGGTTCCAGATGATGTACTTCACCCGTTTGTCGGCGGCGTCGCGTATCGCCTTCGCGATTAAATCCGCGTCGCATCCTCCGACCGGGTGGTGGGTAATGTCCATGGCGGTGACGACGCCGGTACCGGAATCGAGGACCCATGGGTTGTGGTCCGAGGCTCTGCTCTGGTGAGACCGGTCGCCTATGGTGCCGTCACTTGCCTTGTTGCGGTTGGGCGCAAGTGCATTGACCTGTTCGCGAAGCTTCAGGAGGCACGAAGCGACCCGCCAGTTGGCCACCCCTGCTTCGGTGATCGGCGGCGAAGGTTCGGGATCGTCGGGATCACCATGAAGATCCGCATCCTTGTCAGGGCCGATTTCGTGAGCTAGTTCGGATTCGGGTGTCATTCCGCCCGGATAAGTTTTCTTGGCGGTTTCAATAATGTCGTCGCTGCCACTCATTATCGCCTCCTGTTCAATCCGGCGCGCTCACCTCGATTTCGATGTGCAGCGGTTCTTCGCCGGCGGTTGCCTCTGCTTTGCCTTCCTGCCCTCCCTCGGAGCGGGCCCTGATCTCGAAATGCCCCGGCGGTAGCGCCAGCCGGAAATAGCCTTTCTCGTCACTTACAACTGCGATTTCCGGTGTCGGCGCCGTGCCTGTCGCTACCCAGACGAAAGCGCCAGCCGCCGGCCTGCCGTTGTGGTGGACGACGCGTCCGGTGTGCAGGATACGTCGCACATCCATGCCGTTACCTTCCTGTTACCCGATGTCACCTGCGCCACCGTCTGCGGTGTTGGACCATTTTTCGATCTGCTCGACGACGGCGGGAATAATCCGCGGCGCCGAGTTGACGCGCATGTTCATGCTTGCGGGTGTTCCGCCGAAGCCATAGGCGTGGATACCGACGACGATCGGCTGTGTCTCTCCCTCGCGGAAAATGAAAGCAGGGCCGCCGCTCTGCCCGCCGGAGGTATCGACATCGTAGAAAATCCGCCGTGGCGACACCGCCCGGATACGGTTTTTCGCCCAGTAGAGTTCCTGACCACCGCCAGGACTACCCGGATAACCGCTGACATTGATCATGTGCTCTACAAGCTCTTCGTCCGTGAAAGCTCCCACGCGAAACACACTATCCGGGTCGTCGAGCAGCGGTCTGTCGAGATGGATCGCTGCAAGGTCGAAATCCGGATCCTGATCCGAAACCCAGCGGTCTACGGAAGAAAAGCGCGTTGCTTTGGCGATGCCGTAGGGCGCCCGCTCCCTTTCACGACCCGGCGTGATGGTGATCGACCGCGCCCAGCCGTTCATCTGGCTCTTGTCGAAGACGCAGTGACCGGCGGTGATGACCGTAGTCGGCGTGACCAACCAGCCCGTACCGATGAAGGTGCCCCATTCGGAATCGATGGCGAGAGCGCAGACCATGCGCCAGGGTGACTCGGTGGTATTGACGATCCGCGTCCTTTCATCCGCATCGATCACGGATTCCAGACCAGTGCTCTCCGGCGCTATCAGCGGTTTGGCGGACTTCCCGACGACGATCCGCCGGCGCACGGGATCTGAAAGCTCCGGCGGATTGGCGGCTGCCGCCGTGATTTTGGTCCGCTCTACCACCTGCGATGGCTTCGGCGGCGGTGCATCCATCTCGCGGCCCGGCCTCGCAACCGGCCTGCTAACAGACTCAAGTTTCATCGGATCCTCCGTCCTTGCTCCGTTACCCTGCAATGGCATTGCATTTGGTCAGGTGCCGGCGACAAAACCTGGCATCGCCGCAAGACCCGCCTCGAAAAGCACCGCCTCGTCCTCCCGGCGGCGCGCAAGCCCTGCCTCGACAGCCGTTCCGCGCCAGACGCGCTTCATCAACCGCATCAGGCCCGGGATGTCGCCGAAGCGGCGTTCGGTCATCGCCGCGCCGATGCCGCGCATCTCGCGATAGCGGTCCAGCGGATCGGAAGGGGAACGCAGCTTGCGGTAGGCAGCCCCGCGGTTGAAGGAAAGCGAGACCAAACTGCCGAAGCAGTCGGGTGAAAGCGTCTGGGTATTGTCCAGCACGCGAACCGTGGCACGGACGAATTTGGGTACCGTGGCAGCGGTGAACACTGCCTCGGCCATCTCCCACGGTATCTCGATATCCTTGAGTGCCGCGACCAACGCCTTTAGTTCGGCGTCGCTGTCGCGCCCTCCGTGACGGCCAAGCGCCTTGGCCAGCCGGCTGCGGATCGCGGCCGGCAAGGCTGCCCAATCTCGTTCGAACTCGGCCGGTTTGATATATCCGAGATCGTAGCCGAAGCCGATGGTGACCCCGGATGCGCCCTTGGGCCATATCGGCAGCCGGCGGATCACGCGGTCGTAATAGAGCCGCCCGCCCGTCTCGTATTCCACGATCAGGTTGAGCGCGCGGGCCGAAACCGGTGGCATCGGCCCGGCCTCTCCTTCGGTGGCATTTTCCGGGCTGGCACCTTCAGTGCGCAATACTTCGAGACGTGCCTCTATCCGCTCAGACGATTCCAGTTCGGCATCACGGCCCTGCGTGGCGTACGCTTCGGTGCCCCCTTCGGCGGCAGCGAAAATGATGGCCTGCGCCTCAGTGCGGCTCAAAGCCGCGTCGAGGACGGTCTTGAAGAGCTTGCCTACAGTTGAAAAGCCGTCGTCCGTAGGATGCAGTTCGTCGGCCCACCTCGTGCCCACCTTGCCCCTCACATCCACATGCCACGCGTTTGCGTGGCGACCGCGACCGTTACCGCCGCACAGGCGGATCTGCATCGCGTTCAATTCATTGATCAGGGCGGCGATGATCGCGCGCTGGAGCTTTGGATCGCGGATGCCGAGGCGGTTCGACATGGGGCCGGCGAGCCAGGCATCCTGACTTGCCCAGAGCGGATGACGCGGATCGCCGGGATAAGACGGAATAGCCAGATCGTAACCGTGGCAGATTACAGGAAGATCCGGAAATTCCTCTGCAACCTCTGCGAACAAACTGGAGAAACACGCCTCTAGCGCACCAATCCGCCGTTCGAACTCGCCGGTCTTGATATACCACTCGGGCGGCTTGCCGCGGCAAAACGGCTTCAGGATCTTTGTGAGCACCGAGACGCCGTCCGGATCCTCGCCAACGATATCGTTGCCGCTGCCCGAGACCAGCAGCGCCTTCGCTTTCCCCTTCCACTGCTTCAGCCCGGCTATATGCCGCTTTTGCCGCAGGATCATGTTCTCCAGCGTGTCCCCGGCGACATCAAGGCTCCATATGGAGTATGCCGATCCGAGCTGGTCGATGACGTCGTCGAGAAAGATAGGAAACTGGAACCAGCTGTCGCCCACCGAAACCAGTAGCGGTCGCGGATCCTTTGCCTCGATCCGGGCAAGGAACGCATTCTTGCGTCGCCAGGCGGCAAGTTCGTTGGCCCAGCTCATCATCTGGGCGCCTTCGGTGCCGAACTCCGTTGTGCCGACGGCAACGACGTCCGGATTGAAGCGAAGAGCTGGCGCAAAAGGTCGCGAGGCTTGCTGATCGGGAATCAGTATCTGCCGGACAACGTGCTCCGGCACCTGCGGATCGATGATCATCCGCCGCGCCTCGGATATCGAGATCCGTCCGGTCTCCGCCTTCCACGCCTCGGCCACCTCAATACTTTCCGTAACCGGCAGAGGACGCGGCACGCTCACGATCTCCGTCGCCGCACCTGCGCCGCCCACGGTTGGGGGTGGCGGCAGCCCGGCAACGCCATCGAGCGAGTAACCCGCCTGACGCAGTTCTTCGGCGAAAATTCCGACGATCCGCCGGCGATCGGTGCGAATGAGATCGGCGCTAAAATTGACCACCCGCATCAGGGCGCGGAATGCGTCAATCACCGTCTCTTGCGGTTCGCCCTTCTGTGCCGCGTCCGAAACACCTTTCCAGGCGGCGCGTAAGTCGGGAAGAGTGCGGAAATCGGCTCGTTCGGAATCGAACGCCATGCCGATCACCATATAGGGAAATGAATCGACCGGCTTGCCTTTGGCGTCCAGCAGGCGAAAGTCGTCCGGGTCGAGCTTCAGATCCTTGATTGCCGGCCCGCCCATTTCGGTACGGCCCACGACGATGTTGCCGGGAGAAAACTCGGTATCCGTCCGCGCAAGTCCGATTTCCAGTTCGGCACGGCTCTGGTCCAGTAGGAGCATCTCGGCACCGCGCTTCAAGGGTGCGATGAGAGGTTCGACTGCGGGAAACGACGACCCAATCGCCGACGCCGACATTTCCGAGAGAAGATCGAGATACGGCTTTGCAAGGTCGTCGCCGACGACGGAAAACAGTGCGATTTCACTGGTCAATTCGCCGCGAAAGGGAATTGGCCCAAGCAGCGACTGGTTCACGACGATGAACCGGTCCAGATGCCGGGAGTCGAGTTCCTGGAAGGTTTTGTTGGGCGAACTGACCGACATCACCTCCCGCAACCCGACCGATGGATCGGCGTGAACGAAGCGGGCGTGGACCGTGGGATAGAATTTCCGGGTCCAGCGTCGGACGTCGGTGATACGCGCGCTACGGAGCCAGACCCGGGCATAACCGGTATCCGTAGGAACGGGCCCGGACCTCTCGCCTACGTACCAATGGTTGTAGTTCCTGGTGGCTTCGCCGGAGAGGCTAACCAACATGTCTGCCAGAATACCCATTTAGCCTCCCACCTAACGCTTGCGCAAAATCAGCGGATGCCCGGCCTCCCTCAATCTCGGCACCGTCGAAACAGTATAATTCACTTCCCTGTGATGGTGCTCCTTGTCCTAAAGGTGTATTTAGCGACCGAATTACAACCAAGGGCGTAGTTCACAACGGCTCTGCTCGTCATGGCGAGCAGGGCGACGACCCCGATGATCGGTTGGCATTTAGGAGGAGCCTAGCTAAGACCGAACCGATCGACGGTAGCACTCAAGGCGCAACTCCTCTCAAAAACGAGTCGACATACCCTAAGTCTAACCCGATCGTGCTGGTGGCTGAGAAGCTGCCAACGCTTTGCGCCTTGAAGGGATCAGAACCAACGGCCCTGTTGTTTCAAATTTCCTCTGTAACAGATTCGCTAGGCGAGCCAAGAATTTGGCCTGGCTGGAATGACTGATTGGGGTCGGACGCTGACAGGCAGCTCCAAGTCTGCCGTCTACGCTAGCGGACGCCGCCCGCAGGTTGCATGTTCTTGCCGCCCTGCTGCCGGTCGCTTGCCGATCATTTGCCTCACGCCCTGATCCATTCTGTTGTAGGCTGCACCAGCTAGAAAGGGGCAGGTATGAAAAAATACACCGCTAAAGGAGCGACGATCAAAGAGTTGCGCGGGGGCCTTGACCGGCTGAGCACGCAAAAGGAGATGGCGGCGGAAATCGGCGTCAGCGAACGCATGCTCCGTTTGATTGAAAATAATAATGCCGCCATTCCCATGACGACGGTCGATCGCTTGGCGAAAGCGCTTGGCGTGCGTCGCGAGCAGATCATCTATTCGGAAGGCGGGCCGGCTAGCGTGGAGGCGCTAGAGTCTACGGTCCCGCCACTCCCTCCGGTCCCGCCTGCGGACTGTACCTTGGAGGAGCCGCCGCAGGTCATTCCGCGCTTCGATTGGGATTATGCCTACGCCACATCTGATGAGACGCGCCTCTACCGCGAAGCGTCGCATTCTCATGACCTTGTCACGGCAATTGAAATTGCGCTCACCGAAGAGACCAGCGCCTACGCAGAAGAACTGTTCGAAATCCTTGGTGGCCTCACATATGCGAAGAGGGACATACTGAAGGATATCGAGCCCGCGGAAGAGATCGCGCTGCGCCGGCGTATCCGCCAGCTTCTCGTCTCGCTGAAGGGGAACGATGTCTGGGTGTATGAAACGTCGTTCTTCCGCCGCCTTCCCGAGCGCATGACACTTCCGCCCGATGGCGAAGAGCACACGCTGCAAAGCAGGCTGCTTGTCGCCCTCGCACCTCCGGGAGAGTTTGGAGAGAGGTCTTTGCGCGTGAATATCGATCACGGCCAGCCCTTTATCTTGCTCTCCTTAAAGTCGCTCAAGGCCAAGTAGGGGCGGGGTGAGAATGCAGGCACTTAAGGACGAAGCGGCTACGATTTCCGCGACGCCGGACCTCGGGCAGGTCTTCGGCGAGAGCGACGCATTTGCCGAGATCCTGTCGTGGTCGCTCGATCGTCCGGTCTGGCAGCGGGACGCGCTAAGGCGCCTCGTTGCCGGCAGACCGCTTTCCTCCGACGACCTGGAGGAGCTGACAAAACTCTGCCTCGACCCGACGCTTCCGCATGAGGTTTTGTCTGGCGATCACGTCTCCACGCAGCAGTCCACGGGCGTACCGATTTCCCTGCTGCGTATCGAGAAACCAACGGGTATAAACGCTCTCGCCCCCGACCAGACGCTCGAATTCGCAAATAGCGGCCTCACGGTCATCTACGGCGACAACGGCTCGGGCAAATCAGGCTTTGTCCGTATTCTAAAGCACGCATGCCGGACGCGCGACCGCGGGGTGAAGATTCTCCGGGACGTTGAAGGCAGCCCGGAAGTGCCACAGTCCGCAAACCTCGCTTATATACGCGGATCGATCGAGCAGAGTTTTGCGTGGACGCCCGATACGTCCGGGAATCCGGACCTGCCGTCGATCAGCATCTTTGACTCGCGCAGTGCAAACGTCCATGTCGAGAAGACCAACGCTGTAGCCTACATCCCGCAGCCGATGCAGGTCTTGGAAGGCCTAGCCGCCGCCTGCGACAAACTAAAAGCGAATCTTGAAGCCAAGCTCGCCGAGCTGTCCGCCCAAACGCCGCTTTCAATCAAGAATTCCAAGCTTGACCGGGACACGGCGGCGGGCGTTTACGTCCTCGACCTTTCCGCCCGTTCGAATGTTGCCCAGCTAGATTTGCTCGCAAATCTATCCGACGAAGAAAACCGTCGTCTGATCACGCTCGAAACCGATCTGGCACAGGACCCAAAGCGTGCCTCAACGCGCCTTGCCCACCACAAGACTCGCCTCGACGATGGTGCTGCAAAGCTGGCGCGGCTTGTGGCAGCGGCTTCCGTAGGCGCTTTTCAAGCTCGCGAGAAATTGAGGGAGGATCGCGACGCAGCCGTTTCCGCCGCTCAGCTCGCATCCGATGCCTTATTCGCCGCATCACCGTTGCCAAGTATTGGTGAACCGACTTGGCGCGCGCTCTGGGAAGCTGCCCGGAAATATTCCGATGAAGTCGCATATCCCGATAAGCACTTTCCAGACGAGGAAGGACATGACGAGCTTTGCGTGCTTTGTCAGCAACCGCTGGGTGATGATGCGATCAAGCGGCGCAACGTTTTTGAGGGTTTCGTAAAGAGTAGCACGCGTGCGGAGGAGGAAGCCGCCGAGTGGCGCTATCGCGCGTTCCTAACAGACGCAGGCAAGTCGAAGATCGACATGAAAACGATCCTCGAGCTCAGCAGATTCATCGAGGGTGACCTCGGGGACGCGCAACTTGCGATGGCTGTTCGCAGGTGTGCATTGATTGCGGCCGGGCGCCTGCGCGCACTGCTTCGGGAAACAGCGGCGCCGCTGCAGTTGGCGGTTCTGCCGGAGGCAGAACTCGTAGCTGCGTCGGCTGAGCTAGGAACACGGTCAGCCCGACTGGCGGTGGACCACGGTAGCCCCGAATACACGTCCTTGCTGGACGAGTATCGGGAACTCAAGGCGCGTGAGGGACTGGCGCCGCTCGTGCCAGACCTCAAGGCAGAGATCCAGCGGCTCAAGGAAGCGCAGGAAATCAGGAAGGCGATCAAGGATACAGCCAAGCGCGGTGTCACCGACAAGAACAAGGACCTATCGGACCGCATAGTGACCAACGCGCTTCGCGGCCGCTTTGCCCGCGAGATCGAAAAGTTGAAGCTCTCGCGCATGCCGGTCGAGCTGAAAAAGATCAAAGATGCGGCGGCCGTTTCGTATTTTCAGGTCACACTGGTCGAAAAGCCGGACGAGCCAGTCGGCGAGATTTTCAGCGAAGGCGAGCATCGCTGCGTAGCGCTTGCGGCGTTTCTCGCCGAACTTGTCACGGCGAAGCAATATTCCAGCATCGTGTTTGACGATCCGATGTCCTCGCTCGACCATATTCATCGCAAGGCTGTTGCAGCGCGCCTGGTGGAAGAATCCGCCCATCGCCAAGTCATCGTCTTCACCCACGACCTTGCATTCCTTTTTGAACTACGCCGGGAAGCGGAGTCAAAGGCGATGCCAATTTACTACCAAACGGTAGCCCGTAAACAGAATCGTCCGGGCTTCGTGGAAGCCGAGCTCCCGATGAAAGCCAAGTCTGCATGGCAGTTGGGCCAGTCGCTCCGCTCGGAGCTAAAAGCGGCGAAACCTCATTTCGATGGTTGGGCCGACGCCAAGCGCACGATCTTTGCCAAAGGTGTTATCGAGCAGCTCCGAGAATCGTGGGATCAAGGCATTGCCGATTTCATCTTCCCCGTGCTTGGCAGGTTCGACAATGCGATCAAGGGAACGAGCCTGTTCAAGCTAGCCGTTCTTGACGACGCGGACGTGAAAACGGTCACAGCCGCGCGCGGTCGTCTCTCAGAGGAACTTCATGCGACCGCGGAAACGCTGAACCCCGAAACCGTCACACATGCGGACCTTTTAAACGAGGTCATCAAGTTGGAGAGCTGGCTTACGAGCATCGCCGATCGCCAAAAGGACGCTAAGAGGCCTAACTGAGCCATGACATTCAGAGCGACAGACAACACACCCGCCTTGCATCGCAAGACGCTCGGGCAGAAGCTGGGCCGCATTGAAGCTTGCTTGATGCACATCCGGGACGATTTCGGTCGCAATCTGCTTCACGCTTACGTGGCTTGCCTCAGCCCGGCGGAGCTGCGCAATGCAACACTCCACTATCTTGAAGCGGACCAGGTACTCATACGAGCGCTCCGAACACGTCTTGTCCGCGTTGGGAACGATGGCGGCAACTCGAACGAACTGGACCAATTGAGTGCGGATCTGATCGCGCTGCCGGCAAAGGGCCGCCGTCTAGACCCACGAACGGACAGCGTGCTTTCGGCCATCTATCCCTTCCTTTCGGTTGAGGCGCGAAAAGCAATCCTCGAGCGTTGGCTCGATCGAGGAAACAAAGCGGCGGCCGCCCGTTGGCTGAAGGCAATGGCGAATGACGCATTGTTACTCGACGTCGAACTCGCATGGGGCGAATGGCAATCGAGCCGCGATCCGTTGCCAGCAAAAATATTCATCCAGCACGCTGCGGGCGCACGAATCGCCGAAGCGCTTCCCGAGCTGATCAACCATGCCGCGGAAGGATGGCTTGTCAGCAAAGCCGCGCTTAAAACACCGACGATCTCAGAAGAATGTTGGCACTCGATCAGGGGAAAATTTCCGGCAACGTATGCCTATCTCTGCGCGAAATTGAACCGCTCGTTGGCTGAGGCCGAAGCGCTCGCCATCGTCGAGGAGACAACCGGCGGCCCGTTCGGCGATCGCGGTCTGGCCATCTGGTCGATCGGCCAGATGAAGATGATTGAAGTCTTGGACCAGCTATCGGCGCGTTACGACGAACTCTTGAAACAGGAGATGGAAATGTTCCTACACGGCCGCGCTCTCTTGCACAGCGCGAGCGATCGAGATTGAGGCATGCTTTGGGATCAAAAAGGAGTCCCCCAGAAAGGGTGGACTTGTGAGGGCGTCACGGACCTCGGCTCGCCTGACGGGCGCTGCGAGATGTGCGGGAGAGAGGAAATCCGCTACGTCCACCACATGGCACATGAGGACTATGAAGACTTGCTCGATGTCGGCTGCGTTTGCGCCGAGAAGATGGAAGACGACTACATCAATCCGCGTCGCCGGGAGCAGGACCTAAAGAATGTCGCCGGCCGCAGGAAGCGATGGCTCACACGCAAGTGGAAGAAATCGCGGTCAGGCAATCCCTACCTGAAGACCGATGGCTTCCACATCGTTGTGTATCCGCTCAGTGACGGCTCCTGGGGTGGCAAGATCACCGACCTCGGGACGGGCGATGCGGTTACGAACAAGCGGCCCTACGCGGACGCTGGTAGCGCCAAGCTCGGTGCTTTTGATGGTATGGTCTTCCTCAAGGGACGGAAGGTGGCGTCAGCGGGAGGAAACAGTGGCGCGCAAGGATGAATACAGGAGCTTCGAAGAACTCCGCCGGAAAGAACGGGAAAACGTCGATTATAGCGTAACCGCGCGCCACGCCGAGGGCAGCAAGGTAGCAATTGTCGCGCCACATGGCGGCGGGATCGAATTTCTCACAGCCGAACTCGCAGATTCCATCGCCGGAAATGACCACAATTTTTATGCGCTGAGGGGTCTCAAGAAAAACGGTAACAAGGTTCTGCACATCACATCTCACCGCTTCGACGAGGAGCGCGCTGTGGCGCTGATCGAGCCTTGCGAGAGAGTGGTCACTATTCATGGTCTCGATGCGGACGCCCGATCCCTCCAGATCGGCGGACGCGACGAGGCACTGCGCAGCCGTGTCCACGAAGCGCTGCAGGGCGCCGGCTTCAACAGCAAAGTCGTGATAGACGACGCATACGGCGGCATGGAACCGGAGAATATCTGCAACCGCGGAAGCACCGGCGCGGGTGTGCAACTCGAGATCCATGCCGGGCTTCGATCGATGATGAAAGGGGACGCGGCCGCATACAACAAATTTGTCGCGGCCGTTCGATCAGCGTTGTAGCAGCCACCTTCCGAATTCTTTCTTCGGCTTCATGCGCAGTTCGCTGCGACGAAGGCCGGCTGGCTGTATTGTCCAAGCGTGAGGAAAAGTGCACGACATTGGATAATGATCGGACCGACGCCGCAAATCCCAGCGCCTAGGAAGCTCTGGAGACGCAGGCTTTCACTTACGAGGATCAGCTCGCAATGAAGCGCTAGAGGGGCTTTGGCGGGCATCAACCCAATATTTCGCGAATGGCAGCATCATTTCCGCAACGGACCGGCAGCGACGGCGAACGTGGGCAAGATATCTGTCTTCGCGAACTTCAACTTTTGAATTTGAATGGCGATTACCTGCTCCATCGACTGGCGTTTATCGCTTCTTCGAACAAAATCAGAACATCTGCTTTGACAATCCTTAGAATCCGTGGATTATCACTGGGCAATGCATGGCTTCCAGCCAAGCTCCCCCCGAGCGCTGGGAGCCGTCGGGGACGGAAGCGCCTGCGTGGCCGTACCTTTTTCTCTGCTCAAGATTGATAGGACGAAGCTCATGGCCAAAGACGCTGCACTATTGTCTGAGCTGCATAAGCTGATCGGACAGCGGATGGATGCTGGCCAGATTGCACAGCCGAGCCAGATTGTTGAAGAAATTTTTAAGAACAAGCCTCTGACAAGCCCTCATGCCGACTTCTACAGGGCGTTTGCCAAGAAGGAATTGGTAAAGGTAGTGACGCGAATGCTGAAGCGCATCGGCATGAGCGACGATCCCGCCTCTCCTCAGATGGTGTTTCCGAGCCATACCCGTTTGGTTAAATCATATCCCGTGATCAGAAACGGTGAGAGGGCGCTGGTTCCCATAAGCCTTTGCACGCCGCGAGAACTCTCTGACCATATATTACTTCTTCGCAAGCAGGCGAAGGGCTGTGAAAACCACGCTGCCGAGCTGGAGGAATATGTGGCCAGCAAAATCTCTTTGGAGGAAGCCCAGGCCCTAAAGGAGCATTCGGAAGCGGCCGAGGTCGAGCCGGCCTGACTCCAGGAAGCCAACGCGGGATGACCATCTAAACAAGTACGATGGGCAGGCCTAAAGCAGTTGTTCTCAATGCTGCGCGCTCCGCTTTACGAACAGATCGTTGAACACCCGATCCGCTCCCCACGCCTGAGCCGATGTGAAGGCAAGCTGTCGCAACTCGTCGCTGGCCAGTGGCTGCTGCCCGGGCTTGTAGCCGAGATCATGGTTCGCTTCGGACCATGCGTGCTGAAAGAGAGTCTTGATCTGCAACTCGAAGCAGTAGGGCACGAGGTTCTTGTCGAAACTAGGATCGATCAGATCTTGCTGCAGCATAAGGATATGGTGATTTCCGAAATACCCAAACTCCCACTCGTTCTCTGGCAACATGTCTTTCGATTCGATGGCGTGGAAGTAGCGCTGAACTTCCTCCGAAATCCTATGCACGTCGTCCTTATAGAAAGTGATGATCCGCGCGCCGATTTGATCCTGAATCTGATGAAGCGGATCTTCGTACTTCGCTTTTCCATCTTTCTCAGCAGCGGCTTTGCCCATGAAGCGCTCCACAGACTTCGGGCGCGTCGAGATGCGATCGATCCGCGGCTGACCGGCGAAGATGTCCTGCAATAAGTTGGCGAGCTTATCGGCGATGGGGAAGAGTACGGTTTCGTACCGCGCTCGATATTGAGCTTCGACGGTCATCTACCCTTCTCCAGTTTTTCGCTAATCACTGAGCCGACTGTGCTGAAGCGCATCTTATCGGCTCCTTCCTCGACGGGTTTGTGTTCGAAGACCTTATCGAAGGAGGCAGCGTCAGCGGTGAGCATGGCCCCATTGTCCAGTTCCACGGTGCGATAAGGCAATTGCCGAGTGAACTCGGTGGCATCGAACTGAAAATTATCATTGGCCAGGTCAGCTCGTTCGAGCTGCTTCACCACGGCGGCCTTGGCGCCCTCGGAAAATCCGTAACGATTACAGAAAACCTCAACGCTCAATGTCTCTGTACCAAGCCCACTGGCCAAGGTAGCCGCGGCAGTGATCTGGCGCTTGATTTCCAAATCGTCCGTCGTTTTGATCGCCTTCTTCAATGCGACAGCGAGACGACGGGTACCAAACGCAGGGCTAGTCATAAAGTCCGACAGCAGAAACTCCTTAACCCAGTAGTCCGACGACTCCAGATCCTGACTGTTAATCTGCTTGTCGACGGCCATGCCACTCCAGAAACCACCTTGGAATGACTGATGCTTGTAGACGACAGCTTTGTAGGAATGCGCATTTTTCATGAACACGCGGTCGATGAATTCGACCGTCAACATGTCGGCAGCCTCGTTTACAACCACGCCATTGTTGGCGCGAAAACGTGATATCACCACCTTGTGCTCGGCACCTTCGGTGCCCTTGATCAGGAATAGAAGCCCGAGCCCCGAGCGACGGGTCGTTACCGTCGCCAGTTCCTCGGCAAGCACACGGCCCAAATCAACCCCGGGCGCTGACGCATAGGCAATCAACATGTCACGACGCGCGTTGGCTTGAGCGCCGCCGTTGCCCTTGTTGAAGGCGATGCCGATGTTGCATTCGGTATCGGCCTTTTCGTACACGTTTCTCATTAGGATAAACATGTCGCCTTCATGCGGCACTTGGCTTCCGACGATGGCCGATGGCTCGGCGGCCCCCTTATTGGGATATACAAGGTATGTATGGATGCTCTCGATGGGCAAGCTTATCCCCCTCGCTGCCGAATACTTCGATTTTACAACAGCTACATATAATACCTGTCCCAACGTCGCTAGCAATTGAACTTGAGTCGCCGCTGCTTGAGTTGAGCACGTAAATCGCCGACATTCTGGCGTTACGTACCTGAAAAGTCCTTGAGCTACCTGAAGATTGGCACCAACTTCCGGCGACGATTGCTCATTGCTGTGTTGTTTGCGGAAGGCGATTGACGGCCGGAGCGTCGTTCATGCGTGAGATACGTTAGTTTTCAAGCATTGCAGCGCACACACCCTTTCAACTTTTGCACGAATCGCCTTTATTGGAGAATAGAATGATCGATTGGCGGGAAATTCAATGGGCAATGTAGTCCTGATCTCAGGCCCCATTTCAGTGGGCAAATCGGCGCTGGTCAACGAGTTCGAAAAGCGTTTCGGCGATCGGAGGATTTCCACGCGGCAGTTGTTATTACAGCGCAACCCACAAGGCGACCGGGAAGCGCTTATTAAGCTGGGATTGGAGCTTGACGAGAGCACGTCCGGCCGATGGGTCCTTGATGAGTTCCTCGATGTCGCTCGAGGTGATCTGGAAGGATCGATCTGGCTTATTGATGCGGTACGGACGTTGGATCAAGTCCAGCATTTTAGACAACAGTTACCCGGAAAAGTTTTTCATGTTCATCTGACAGCGCCGATTGGCGTCCTTCGGAAACGTTACCTTGAACGTCCAGCAGAGTTGCAGGAGTTTTCCAGTTACGACGATGCTCGCCTTCACGGAACAGAAAGGAACATCGATGACTTGGCGACGGTGGCTGATTGCATCCTCGATACGCATAAGAACGACGCTGCTTCGCTCCTGGCGCGCGCCGCGAGCGATCTGAACCTCTTTCCGAAGACGACGGAAAGACTCGTCGACGTTCTCGTTGGTGCGCAGTTCGGTAGCGAGGGAAAAGGCAATATATGCGCGCATATTGCAAAGGATTATCATATCCTTATGCGGGTCGGAGGACCAAACGCCGGTCATAAGGTCTCTTTTCCGAAGTATGACTACATTCAACTTCCATCGGGAACGCTGTCCAACCCGGATGCCAAGCTCTTAATCGGCGCGGGGGCCACGCTCTCTGTCAAGCAGGTCCTTAAGGAGGTCCGGGATCTCAAACTTACGGGAGATCGGCTGTCTATTGATCCTCAAGCCGTGATCATCGAAGACACGGACATCGAGACCGAGATGGGGAGTCTAGAGGCGATCGGCTCAACTAAGAAAGGCGTGGGCGTCGCAACCGCTAGGAAAATACTTGGGCGTGGCGACAAGGTCTACTTTGACTCCCCTGTTCGGCTCGCGAGAGACGTGCCCGAACTCAAGGAATATGTCCGGTGCACGAAGATTGAGCTCGAAAAGGCTTACCTGCGCGGCGATCGAATTTTGCTCGAAGGGACACAAGGGACTGATCTGAGCATCCATCACGGGTATTATCCGTGGGTCACGTCCAGAGAAACGACCGCTTCTGGATGCTTGGCAGACGCAGGTATCGCTCCAGCAAGGGTCCGCCGCGTGATCATGGTGACGCGCACATATCCTATCCGCGTAGGGGGAAAATCCGGTCCCATGATGCGGGAAATAGATTTCGCGACGATCGCTGAGCGAAGTGGCGTATCCGAAGCGGAAATCCGTGGAACGGAAGTTGGTACCGTATCAGGTAAGAAACGTCGGATTGGAGAATTTGATTGGGAGCAGGTACGACGGTCAGCGGTACTAAATGGAGCAACAGATATCGCACTTACGTTCGCTGACTACATTAATGCGTCGAATAAGTCTGCAACGGAATACGCGATGCTCACAGCCGAAACGAAGAAATTCGTTGAGGAACTTGAACGTGTCACCGGGACCGATGTTACTTGGATCACCAAGGGTTTTGGTGAGGATGCCATTGTGATCGATCGCAGAGGAAGCAGAACTGAAAATGGAAATTGAGCTTCTTGTAAAAACCTATCCGCGATTGTTTCACATGGCGGAAGACGGCGCGTTTCCTTCCATCCAAGAACACGGCCTCCTTAGCGCGACAGCGTTGCTCGACCGCTATGAAATTAACGGGCAACAACGAATAGCGATCGAAGCACGGCGGCGCCCGGAAAGCGTAACGATCTCGAAGGAGGGGCTGCCCGACGCTGTTATCCGCGACAACAAACCAATGACAGACAGTGCTTTGGAGAAATGTTTGTTGGACGGGCTTGTACCAGAGCAATGGTATCGCACGTTAAATGGAAAGACGTTTTTTTGGCTTCACAAGAAGCGTCTATGGAGATTGCTGGATGCTGAAGCCTACCGTGCATTTCCGCAAACAATCCTTACGATTGACACCGCATCGCTCGTTGCTGCTCATCAAGACAAGATCCTTCTCAGCCCGATCAACAGCGGCTCCACTATTATGAAACCGCAGCCACGGGGGGCCAACACATTCCTCCCAATTAGTGAGTATCCCTACGCGGATCGGAGGAAATCGCGGTCCGTTGAGAACGCGCTGGTGGAGTTGACGGTGCATTATGGCGTCCAGGATATCAAGGACCATATGATATCGGCACACCGGTTCGCAGATGGAAAGTTAGCAGAGCTATGGCGGCGCCCTGGTTCAGCGCCCAATGACGGACCTTGACGTAAGCGCTGCATCGGTAGGGCTCAGTTAGATTAGCATCGAAGCCAAACTGAAAACTTTCAGGCGATGAGGTCGTTGAACTTTGCGAGGAACCGTTCCCGCGCCTCATAAGGAGACAGAAATTGAACGGTGACCGGCGCTGGGCGGATATTTGATTGTACCGCCCAGTAATCGGTACCATCGGGCATCAGCTGCGACTGCTCTGCCGCCAGTACACGCAGATCAGCCAGCTTGACGTCAGCCATTGCAGCTCGATCAAGGCCAAAGCGACTGAATATTGCAGCTTCGACATTTGACTCAATGGCTTTGTACTCTGGTAGAAGTTGCTTCAGTGGTCTGGTGATGTCCCCAAGAAATGCTTCGGCAGCATCGTGCATCAATGCCTCAAGCTTGAAGGAGTCGGTGGTGTCGCAAACGTGAAGCGAGTGCTCTGCGACCGAATAGAAGCTTCGGCATTGGCCAGTATAGCGGCATATGTTTGCTAAACCTTGCGCAATATCCGCGATGGTAAATTCGCTGTGCCAAGGGTCAAGAAGATCGAACCAGGTGCCGCTTGCGAGCATAATGCTCGGTCCAGATTTCATCTTGACAGCGACCTGAACGTTCATTGCGTATCCTTTAGCGAATCAGCTCTTCAATGCTATCTATGCGCGATCTTCGTTTGAGTTGAGTGAGAGCGCAAGATGCATTTTCGCTTGCTATCCTCGTTCCTCAGCAGGAACCAGTTGTTTTTCTAGCCGTCCACGCAAAACGATGGTGGCACAGTTAACGGCTCATTCAACCCGTAACCGGGCTCGCGAGCAAAGGCCAAGAAACCCCACCACTAGTTGCTTTTGAGTTTTGCGGGCCGGTTCGCCTTTCGCAGCAGATCAGCTACGTGACTTGTGAGTCCCACGCGACCGACCACCAGAACCCCATGGCCGTCAGGCATTGTGGCCAAAATCCGCCGCAACGTTTCTAGTCCAGCTGAAGTTTCGAATTCGACCCACGCATCAGCTTGTCCTGGAACGATAACGTCAGCTGTGGAACTTGTGGCACCGCAATGGAGCTGCACTATCCAGACAACATCGCCGTCATGAACCCATTCAAACCTTACAGGTCCGAGCCGGCTTGCTAGCACTGAATAGATAGCCGTGACATTTTCAACGACGAAGGAGGGCAACGTTTCGGGCAGCTGAAGGCCCAGCATGAACTGATCTCCCTCGCCTTTTCTCCCTTCGATGATGATTTCTCCCTTGGGCCCAGTTACCGCCGCACCAGAAAATTGAGCGCGCACCGCCGACTGGCAGATCACAGACCGGATGTTTGATCCGTCTGAATCCTCAGAGGACAGAAGGGCAAACGGGTCCACCCAACCTTTGACGGTCGTGTAGAGCCCTGGCTGCGGATCTGTTGGGGCAGTCCTGGTCCATACTTCCGCCGATCCGGTGTCTCGGCCGAACGTGAAAGGTGCGATGCGTCTCCCAATCACCGTCGTTCGTGGGACCGGGACGCCGAGTTCATTCGCGACCAGCAGACCAAAAACCTTGTCGCCAAGATGGCGGCTGAACCTGTTTGGCCATAGCAGCGCCGCCGGCAGAAAGCCTGGCGCGTCCCATTCTAGCTCCCAAACGATGGTGTGACGCTGGTGGTACCCCCGAGGGCGAGGATGGATGCTGAATTCTATGCGAGCATTTTGGGCAAAAGACAGTTCGGCTGAGAACCCGTAGACCGTCTTCAGTATGTTCAAGCCAAGAGCCAATGGCAGGGAGGCGGCTCCAGGTTTCTCGACGCAACGTGGCGTATCATCTGGGGCGAACTCGATGAGCTGCCCCTGGACGACGCCAGATACGCCCCCGTCATGGATGTCTATTGTTTCATTCACGATGAGATGCAAATCTTCTGCCGCGAGGCGGTGAAGCACCGCGAGCGCCTCTTCAACCGTCTGCAGGCCATAGACAAACTCCCGGCTACGCGGGCTGTTGGGTTCATAGCTTCTGACATTCACCGTTCGGTCGAAGCTCCGGCCTAACAGTGCCGTGATCGCCTCCGTCGGACCCTGAAAACGATGGTTCTCTTCAAAACCCGCGATCCTACAGTAGCTTTGTATGAGGCGTCCACCCGCTGGCCGAAAAGCCACAAACTGCGCGATATTCGCCGTTGCGGCTAAGGAGTTTAAAATCTCGTCTTTGTGTAGTGCCATACTGCAACCGTGCCCGTTCGGAGTCGTCCTGTCCGCTCTTACAGAATCTAGCTCCGTCGTAACACCCCCTCATAGTAAAGCGACGTCGCCTGTGGAAGAGGTCCAAGCCGGCGGTATCCCTTGGTAGGCAAGTCGGGCCCCACAGGTCGTGCCTCAATCAACGTCGACGGGCTGATCCATAACGCCTTTTTCGACAAGATCCGCTGGCCAAAGCCAGTCGCCTCCGTCAACGCTCGCAATTTGCAAGCGGCCTATCCGGACCATTGCCGGAGTCCTTGAGCGCAGTTCGCGCCGCGGTGTCCTTGATCAAGATGACGAGAAACGCTAATGACGCTTGGCCTTTGCTCAAAAATGTAGCCGCCGTCGCTTTGGTTCAGCGGCAGGCTATCCCGGCGCGACCTGGGCTTATAGAACCCCCCACGCCCGAAACCTCCCCCTCCCCGTCATCTCCCTCAAGCCGAGTTCCAAAACAATCCGCCGCGCCGCCTGCGGCGTGACGTCGAGGGTCTTCGCCACCATTCCGGCCGACACCAGCGGTTTCGCCATCACCAGCTCGACCAGCTCCGGCAGCTTTGAAGACGTCCGGCGTCCGTCCAGCTTTCGCTCGAACATTTTTCGCGCCAGCGCCAACCGGTCATGCTCCTTCATGCCGATCTCCGCGGCCGCGATCAGCCCATGCGCGATAGCAAGCAGCCGGGTTTCCCGATCACGATGCCGGCGCCGATCGACAGGGATGGTTTTGAGGCCGAGATTGATGGCGGCCAGATGGGCGCCGGTGGTGATGCCGGCCTGGCGCAGGATGGAGGCGGCAAATAGCCGGCCGAGCCACGGCGCATGCTGCAGGACGGCCAGCTCGTTCCAGGCATCGAGGGCGACGATCGCCTGCAGCACCGCCGGCAAGTTTTCGGCCTGGCGAAGCACGCCGCGCCATTCCTCGATCCGGGCATCCTCGTCCCAGTCCAGATCATAGATCATCGGGTCTTTGTCCTGGACGCTGCCACGCCCGGGGTCTTCTGGCACTCTCGATCGCAGCCTCCGATCGGGCGAGCACCGCATCGATGGCGACGTAGTCGACGCCTTCGATACTATCCGCGTCATCATTATCCCCCTCCCCTTCCGGATCAGCCATAAGTGCGGGCCGAATGACGCCGGCGGTCGTTGCCTCGTCTCCGCCGCCCGACGCGATCTCCGAGGTTTTCCGGAGCGCGCGAATGCCTTCTGCCGACAGCGCCCAGTCCGGAGACTGCGCGGCAATGCGCCGGCGGGTGCGCAGCACGTCGCGGGCGATGGTGAGCTCGTGGGTGGGGGTGCGGATATCACGGGTGGCGTCGTGCAGGACGAGGTCCTCGAGATGGACGAGTTCGCCATCGCTCCACAGCGAGGCGCAGGCGTCGGCGAAGTTTTGACGTTCGAGGAAGCCGGCGCCGACCGGCGAACGGGCGATGCGCTCGTCGAGACGGGTCAGAGCGACACCGGCGTCGAAAGCCGGCCGCATCAGGGCTGTCATGCTGATTTTCGCGAGATCGTAAACCATTGAATTTATGGTAAATGATTTGCTAATCGAACTCTATCTTAATATTGCGGTTCCTCACTTGGTATGATCCGAGGTTGGCGGCCTAACCATCGATAAGTATCGCTTATCGGAGGTGATATGTACATCGCAGTTGTACGCACTCGGAAGCCGTGGTATAAGTTGGTCGAAAGCCAATATCGGAGGGTTGGATGCCCCAGACCCGCTACAAGATCAGCGAAGCCCGCAAAAATTTCGCAGAAGTCCTCGAGCGCGCCAACCAGGGTGAGGAAATCGTCATCATGCGCGGCAACGAAGTTTATGCACGGATCGGCCCCGCAGCCGGTGGAGGTAAGCGGCCGTTCGGTCTGCTGCGCCACCGTCGACTGCCCGATGACCTGTTCGATACAGTCGATGAAGAGCAGGCAGCGATCGACGCTGGCGACTGGAACGACGATACCGGCGTCTGGCAGGGCAAATCCGAGAGCGGCGACAGCACCCAATGAAAGTTTTGCTCGACAGCCATGCTGTCTACTGGTGGACGATCGGCAGCGATCGCCTGTCGGCAAAGGCACGATCCCTGATCGAGGACAAGGCAAACGCCATCCTCGTTAGTGCGGTCACGTTCTACGAGTTGGACAACAAGATGCGCCTGAACAAACTTGATCTTAAGCCGCAAGAGCTGCGGGCAGCCGTCATGGAAAGTGGCCTGCAAACGTTGGCCGTCAGCGATCTGCATGCCGAGCTCGCGGCGGCTTTTGACTGGGATCACCGAGATCCTTGGGACCGCATTCTCGCCGCCCAGGCACGGCTGGAGCATTGCGCATTCGTCTCCACCGACATGGCGTTCGATGCGATCTTGCATGAGCGGGTCTGGTAAAGGGCAGCGGCGATGACGGAACCCGTAGATATCGTCGTGGCAGCACGTCCACGGCCTGGCGATATAAGCAGTTCGCCGTCACGTTCCATCGACAAACGCATCGCGACGCTGGACACGATCGCCGCCGTCCTGCCGATCGACCGCCGCGACGAACTGGCCGAGCTGTTGACCGATCAGGATGTCGAGACGCTTCGCCATCTGGTCAACGAGGGCATGGGCGCCAATACGCTGCGGGCGTTGACCTCTGATCTTGCCTATCTGCAGGCCTGGTCGCTGGCCGCCACCGGCAAATCTCTGCCCTGGCCGGCACCCGAGGCCCTTCTCCTGAAATTCGTTGCCCATCATCTGTGGCAGCCCGAGCAGCGCGCCATCGACCCTCACCACGGCATGCCATCCGATGTCGAGCAAAGCTTGCGCGACCAGCGCTTCCTTCGGTCGTCCGGCCCGCATGCGCCCGATACTGTGCGCCGGCGGCTTGCCAGCTGGTCGACGCTGACCAGATGGCGCGGTGTTGACGGCGCCTTCGCCTCCCCTGCCCTCAAATCGGCGATCCGGTTGGCAGTGCGCGCAACGCCACGCCCCCGAAAACGCAAGAGCGCCCAGGCGGTAACCGGCGACGTTCTGGCCAAGCTGCTCGCAACCTGCAGCACCGACAGCCTTCGTGATATCCGCGACCGGGCAATTTTGATGGTGGCGTTCGCGTCCGGCGGGCGCCGTCGCAGCGAGATTGCCGGTCTGCGCAGAGATCAGCTGATCGTCGAGCCGCCGATCTTCGTTGAAGCTAGCCCTCCCCTCCCCTCTCTCGCCATTCATCTGGGCCGCACCAAGACGTCCGGCTCCGAGCACGATGAGATCGTCTATCTGACAGGACGGCCGGTGGATGCGCTGAATGCCTGGCTTGTGGCGGGTAAGATCGAAACGGGGAGCATTTTTCGGAAGATCGATCGTTGGGGTAATGTTTCGAAGCGGGCGCTGGAGCCGAGCGCGATCAACCAGATCGTGAAGCAGCGGGCGGCGCTGGCAGGGCTGGAGTCTGGGGAGTTTTCGGCGCACGGGCTGCGGTCGGGGTACCTGACCGAGGCGGCTAACCGCGGTATTCCCCTACCCGAAGCGATGGAACAGTCGCGCCATCGTTCGGTCCAACAGGCCTCAAGCTATTACAACAACGCGACACGCCGAAGCGGGCGCGCTGCGCGTATGCTGTGAAGACCGGGATCGGTCAATTACTGCCCGGTCGATCACTGGCAAAGGGATGAAACTGATGCAGCTTGATTATTTCCGCAGTGGCGGATGATGTTTTCCGATCTCATTCGGAGCGTATCCGAGGTGACGCGAGAAGGCGCGTGACAAGGATGTGGCGCTGCCAAAGCCAGCCCGTCCGGAAACCACCTTGACGCTGCATCCCTTGGACAACAAGACGTGCGCCAACGTGAGACGCCATCCCTGTCAATGCCGCGTGAGTTTTCCCCAGAAGCCGAAGTAAAATTCCCCACTTACGCCGACGTGGACGCCAGGGAGAACTGAGTATTTTTCGGCGGCGGCCGGCGCGGCTTTTGCGGCGGTGCGAACGCCGGTGATGCGATGAGGGCTTTGGACGCCTCAAAGCTGAAGTGTTTTTCGTAGAAACGAACGGTCTCCTGGACGTCCTGCGCGTGGAGCACTATTCTGTTTATTGGCAATGTCGCTTCTTTCTATGGAAGGCATCCGTGATTCTTCAAGGTGGCGACATGGTAGGTTTTGCTATGTCCCATTCATCAGCAACAGACCGCTCTCAGATGCTGCTTCTTCCAGAGGCGGTGGATGATTGTGTCGGTGCCGAGAATCCTGCACGCTCATCGAAGCCTTCGTTGATGGGCTGGATTTACAGGCGGCGGGTTCAGTCGCGTGACACCGAAAGCGACCGCCCGCCCCGGCTACGATCCGGCCGATCTGCTGAAGCTCTACATCTACGGCTATCTCAACCGTGTGCGTTCGAGCCGCCGACTGGGAGCGGAAACACATCGCAACATCGAGGTGATCTGGCTGCTTCGGCATCTGAAGCCTGACTTCAAGACGATCGCTGATTTCCGTCGCGACAACCGCACCGCCTTCCGTCAGGTGTTTCGCGAGCTAGCGCAGGCAAAAAAGCTACGCCCTCCAAGCCCACCAAGGGCCGGGCAAAACCCGCACAAAAGAAGCGAGCTGATCGATGGCACCGCGTCGCCCCTATTGGAGAGGTTACCTTAAACTCTCGCTCGTCATTTGCCCTGTCGCGATGACGCGGCATGTAGGCGTCACTCCGGGCGTTTTCGCCCGAACAGACTGATGCCCACTCACACTTTTTCGACGCCTAATTTGTGCTGCTTCTGATCGAAAAGACGTTGAATTCCGCTTTGCAATGTGCGCATCTGGCTCACACGCGGCGTGACGACGCCGTGAGCGACGACCGCTTCAGGAAGCGCGTCAGACGCCCTTTACGACCGCCTTGAAGGCGCAAAGCCGATCGAATCCTGGAAGAGGCTCTCCGAGCAAAACGGCGCGGCCCGGCGACCTGCAGGGCCGTCCCCCCCCTTCAGATCTCGGTTCGCTCGGCCAGTTCCAGTGCATCCTCAATGTCGACGCCGAGATACCTTACTGTGTTCTCGATTTTAGTATGGCCAAGCAATATCTGGATAGCCCGAAGGTTGCAGGTTGCCTTGTAAATCATCGCAGCCTTCGTTCGCCGCAGGGAATGCGTACCGTAATCCTCCCGACGAAGCCCGATCGCCGTCACCCACTCATCGACCAGCCGGGCGTACTGCCGGGTGCTGCGATGATCAGCGTGGTCGGCGCGACTGGGAAAGGCATAGTCATCGACTGTTCCTCCCCTTCGTTGAAGCCAGGCAAGCAGACTAGCTCTGACCTCGGTCGTAATTTCGAACTGCACCGGTCGTCCGGTCTTTTGCTGAACGACCATCGCGCGATTTCGAATCTCGTGGCCCGTGACGAGAGTCCCGATTTTCAGTTTTACCAGATCGCAGCCACGGAGCTTGCTGTCGATGGCGAGATCGAAAAGCGCCCGATCTCTCATCCTTCCTTCTCGGTCGAGGAAAAAGCGTACTGCCCAGATTTGGCGTTGTTTCAGGGGCTTCTTGACGCCAACTTGCTTGCCTGCGTTCCAGGCCGGTCGGCCCAGCGCGGTAGGATCATATTGTGCTATACCCATTGTGGTTCTCCTAGGCCACCATTGGCCATTGGAACAACGAGCAGGTTCTAGGCTTCCAGGGTGGGGGGCCGGTGGCGGTCTGTCCGCTCTTGGTTACCGCTTAAGCAAGCCGGTGCTGGTTTATCAGAAGGCCCCGAAGGCGGCAGCGGCGGAATAGTCAGAGCCAGCGGCGAACCTCGGCCTTGTAGCGGCGGTAGTCGTCGCCGAACTTCTCTTCGAGATAGCGCTCCTCGCGGGCGATCACCTGCGTCTGGATCGCGATCAGCACCAACGGGAGCAAGGCGAAGGCGATCGGCCCGTCGAAGCCGATCGCAAGGCCGGCATAGACAAGCGCCATGCCGAGATACATGGGATTGCGGGTCCACCGATAAGGACCGGTCGTTGCAATGAGGGTCGTTGGCTGCGAGGGCGGAATGTTGGTGCCCAGCCGCCGGAACAGCCCCGCCGCCGCAAGCATGATCGCCGCGCCGGCAACGAACAGCAGCGCGCCCGTCGCGACCAGTAACCGCCAGTCGATGCCGAACGAGCGCAGGGGGACGAACCGCTCCACCGCCAGCCCCAACAGCAGCGCTCCCAGATAGACGAAGGGCGGAGGGAAGCGGACACCCGCGCTGTCCGGTTCGACGGCCATGTTCATCTCCAATCTGTGCTCTCAACGCAGCATCGATTGTTGGGCGAAGATACCCGCCATCGCGCCTTGCCATGATGCCGTGGTGACCGAGGGCAAGACGGGGTTGGTGAGGTCGCCGGCAGCGTAGATGCCCGGCATGCTGGTTTCGCGGCGCTCGTCGACCTTGAGCACGACGCCGAGGGGTGTGTCGGCCGTGGCGAGACCCAGTGATTCATGCAGGCTCGCGGACGGCTTGTTGCGCGGATGCGCGAACAGGATGTCGACCGCAACGTTTGGCCCGGTATCGAGCTTGATCGTGGCGTTGTGGCTCCCGTGAGGGGCGACGCCGGTGATCCGGCCATCGACGACAGGTACGTTGCGGCCCGCCAGATCGGCCCGGATATCGGATGAAATCTCGTGACCATCGGCGAAGACCGTCAGCCTGTCAGTCCAATCGCGAAACAGCCTGACCTGGTTCATTGACTGCGGACCGGACCAGACGAGGCCCCAATGCTGGCCGGCGACTTCGAAGCCGTCGCAATAGGGGCATGGAATGATGGATGTGCCCCAGCTTTCGGCATAGCCCGGAACATCAGGCATCTGGTCAACGACGCCATAGCTCAGGATCAGGCGGCGCGCCCCAAGGCTTTCGCCATCGCCAGTGAGGACGGAGAAGTTGTCGATGGTGCCGGAAATGCTGTCGGCACGGGCATTGACCAGCCGGATCGCGGGATAACGCGTCAGCTGTTGCCGCGCCTCGGCCAGGATGTCCAGCGGTGGCTTGTGATCGTGGCCGAGCATACCGTGCGAGCGGCCCGCGAAGCGATTACGCGGCAGGCCGGTATCGAGAACGGTGACCTTACGGCGGGCACGGCCGAGCTGCAGGGCGGCGGCGAGACCGGCAAAGCTGCCGCCGATGATGATGACGTTATCCATAGTAGTGGGCTCCGTATTGTGGGTAGACGATGTTGGATTCGAACCCGCGATGGCTTGGGCGTGCGGCAGGCCGATGGTGGACAGCGCGGCCAGCTTCAGCAGTGTTCGTCGTTGCATGGCACCCTCATGTTTTTCGATTCATTCTTTGGCTTGCATATTTCTGAAACTAAGTGGTATCGTAATTCGAGAATAAAGATACTGTCAAGGACTGGAATTGACATGACCGAAAATAGTCGAGGCCGGCGCGGCCGGCCCGCTAACGAGGCGCTTGGTCAAACCATAGTCGACGCCGCGAGCGAACTTTTTGCGGAATTGGGTTTTCAAGCGACGACATTGGACAAGGTCGCTCAGCGGGCGAAGATATCCAAACTCAGCATCTATCGTCACTTCGAGAGCAAAGAGGCCCTGTTTGGCGCGGCGTTTGCGGCCCGGTGCCATCAGTTAATCCCGCAGGTCCTTTTTGAAGGCGTCGACGGTTCGGCCGAAGATCAGCTCATGGCGGTGGGATCGTCCCTGCTTCGCACGCTGTTGCGCCCGGACGTCCGCAATGTCGAAGCCATGGTCATGGCCGACACGACGAATCAAAAGTCGTTGGGTAAGCTGCATTACGACGCCGGCCCGGCCCATATCATCGCCCAAATCGAGGTTCTGTTGCGTCAATTGCACGACAAGGCGGTTCTAAACGTGCCCGATCCTCTCCGGTCCGCCCGCTTGTTCGCTGCGCTTTTCAAAGGGTCCGATCTCCTAATTATTGCACGCTTCGATCAGGCGCGAGCAGAGGACGACAAGGAGATCGAATCCTACTGCCGATCGGCCGTCGCCATGTTCATGGCCGCGCACGGCGGCAACGACCACGCCGGCGGATAGCCTAGGAGTACTTGCATGATATTTGGATGCTCGCATTGACATCAACCCGGCGATTATCGTTGGGAAACGAGCTGACCGCGGAGTAACCGCTGGAAGCCTTGGTGCCGACTTGGCAGACCGTCAGCTTTCGGGAAGCTGCAATGGTGGTCTGAACGGCGGAAATAAAGGCGCTATTCAGACTGTCAGCTTGGCGCATTGCCAGTAGGAAAAGCGGACATGTTGCTTATCGCAGTTAACGTTGGGCTTGAGCCCCCTTGAGGTCATCGACTGCCGAAGAAACGCGTTTAAAATCCAGCTTGTGAGACAAAGTCGGGGTTGACACTGCGAGAATGCTTGCCAGGGGGTGGGTGAATTTCCAGGTGAGGTTTTAGGTGGTAACTGTCCGTACCCCTCAAAAAGCGTGCTTGCTTGCGATTTTCGCTCTATCATCGTCTACACCGAGGGGTGCCCTGCCGAAGGGCTGAGATACTGCTGGCCAACGCAGCGCAGTGACCCTTTGAACCTGATCCGGATCATGCCGGCGAAGGGACGGGTCCGACACCTATCCTCAGCCGGCCTCTTAGACGAGGCCGTAATGACATTGACGAAACCAAAGCTCGGAACGAATACCCCTAGAGGCAGCACGATCAAGATCTTGCCCTCACCCTCGATTTCTCCGCGGCGGAGCGGCTTGGAGAGGGCTGAGACATGATGCGCTCCCCTCCAAGGTTCTCGACAATCATCCTATTGTGCGCTCTTTCGGTCATACCGCTGAACGTGTTCCTGCCTTCGCTGGCGAATATCGCCGGGGATTTTCATATAAGCTATGCTTTCGCTAGCTTGTCGTTGGCAGGCTATGCGGTGGTCGCCGTTGCGGTGGAAATGGTCATGGGTCCGCTGTCGGATCGGTTCGGACGGCGACCGATCATTCTGGCGAACCTTGCTGCTTTCACGCTTGGATCAATCGGCTGTGCCCTATCGCCTGATATTTGGATATTCCTCGCCTTCCGTATGCTTCAGGCTACAATTACCTCCTGCTACCCGGTCGCTATGGCGGTCATCAGGGATACCGTCGGAAAGGAGCGGACGGCGAGCAGGATCGGCTATACGGCAATGATCTGGGCGATCGCGCCGATGTTCGCCCCGGCATTCGGCGGGGCTTTAGATCAGGCCCTTGGCTGGCGGGCGATTTTCTGGTGTCTCGCCCTCGCCGGGGCAGTGATGTTCCTCTTGTGCTGGTTCGGTCTGAGCGAAACCAACAAAGCGCGCTCGGACACGATTGCTCAGCAGTTCCGAACCTATCCGGCCTTGTTCCGCGCGCCGCGCTTCTGGGCCTACGGATTGTGCATGTCGTTCTCGGTTGGAGCGTTCTATGCCTTCCTTGCCGGCGCTCCATTGGCGGCAACATCGGCATATGACCTACAGGCCGGAACGCTCGGTATCTTCATGGGCGTCACAACCCTGGGCTATATCTTCGGCAGCTTCCTGTCGGGGCGATATGCCGGGCGCGTGCCGTTGACCACCATGATGATTATGGGGCGCGTCGTAGCGTGCGCGTGCCCTATAATCGGCTTGGCCCTGTTTCTGGCAGGCTTCAGGAATGCCATTGCGCTATTCGGCCCCTGCATCCTGATCGGCATCGGCAACGGCCTGACCATGCCGAGTGCCAATGCCGGGATGCTCTCGGTGCGTCCGGATCTCGCCGGAAGCGCCGCCGGATTGGCCGGTGCCATGACGGTTGGCGGCGGTGCGGCCCTTTCATCGATCACGGGGGCGATGCTGACAGAAAACGACGCGACCTATGGGCTCTTCTGCATCATTCTTCTTTCGACGACGATTGGGCTGCTGGCTGCGACATTCGCCGCACTTACCGATAAACACGATTCCACGATAACAGCGGTGAAGTCATCCCATGCTGCCAGCCAATCCGAACGAGGATGAAGATGTCTAGTTCACAACGCATTCTTGCAGCCAGTGCGGTCGTTCGCGACGAAAGACGGCGCATTATTTCTCGTCCAGCGCCGATCCACTAGACAAGGCGTGCTGGATGCTACCGGGCGGCCGCACCGATCTCGGCACACGCGACGTGACGACGCCGTGAGCGATGTCCGCTTCCAGGAAGCGCGCGAGACGGCATCTACCGCCGAGGTGAAGGCGCGTTGCCGCCCGGCGGCATTGGCGATCGGTCGGTGGTACCGCAGGCGACCAGAGCGGCAGCCATCCGTGACCAGTTCCTCGTGTTGAAGGAGGAAGAACTCGACGTATCAGGTCAGGGATCATCTCGCAGTCACTGGTCTTAATGCCACCCATGGGCTTCTACTCCTGTCGCGATTCCGCCTGGGGTACAGCGCTTGCGACAATACTGGCGTCGAGCGATTCATAGCTCGCGAGGTCAATCAGGTCGTATAGTTCGGCCCGTGTCTGCATCCTGGCCACCAAATCTGTCGTGGCGCCATGCTGGGCAAGCTCCCCGTAGAGGTCCTGCTGCGCCCTGTTGGCGACCCGAAGTGACGATACCGGCCAGATCACCATCTTGTAGCCGAGGTCCTGGAGCGCGCCGGCCGTCATGGGAGGAGAGCGACCGAACTCCGTCATGTTCGCCAGGAGAGGGACGCCTCCCATGGCGGCTGCGAACTCGGCGAACATGGCTTCGGTGATCAGAGCCTCCGGGAAGATGGCATCCGCGCCAGCCTTGACGTACAGACGGGCGCGGTCGATTGCCCGTTCTATCCCTTCGTCTGCGACAGCGTCCGTACGTGCCACGATGACAAGAGAACGACGAGCCCTCGCTGCGGCGGCAACCTTGGCTGCCATGTCTTCGGGGGTCGCGAGCTTCTTGTCGTTCAGGTGACCGCACTTCTTCGGCAGCACCTGATCCTCGATCTGGATCGCGGCAGCACCGACTTCTTCAAGACGCCGTACCGTGTTCATGACATTCAAGACTTCGCCAAAGCCCGTGTCTCCATCGACCAGCAATGGAAGACCCGAGGCCCCAACGATCTGCCGGGTGAAGAACAAGACGTCTTCGAGCGTCAGGATTCCGAGATCGGGCAGCCCCATCGAAGCGCTCATCGCTGCCCCGGACAGGTACAGCGCCTCGAAGCCCGCGGCCTTGGCCTGGAGCGCTGCAAGGCCGTTATGCGCCCCCGGCATCCTGACGATCTCCGGCTTGCGCAAGAGAAGGCGAAGCCTGTCACCCGCCGGATTTTCGTCATTTGGGTTAGGAAGAAGATAATTCATTGCGGTCAATCCACCTGCAGTGCTGTCTTGTGCCTCCACTTCGCGAAGCGCGGAAGAAGGAGGGGGATAATGAGGACGGCGGCAGCCATGATCCACAGCGTAATCGAGATCGGGCTCGACCATAGGATGGCCACATCTCCGGCAGAGAGCGATAGCGCTCGCCTCAGGCTCTGCTCCAGTATCTTACCGAGCACGAGGCCGAGGATGAGCGGTGCCATGGGCACGCCGAGACGGCGCAGGAGGTAACCGCCGACACCAAGGCCGACCATGAGGACGAGATCGAATGTCGTCGATTTGCCCGAGTAGACCCCGATCGCGCTCACGACGACAATGAACGGCACCAGGACCCAAGCCGGGACGGACAGCATCCTGGCGAACACGCCGACAAGCGGGATGTTGATCGCCAAAAGGATGAAGTTGCCAATGAACAGCGAGGCGATGAGACCCCAGACCAGATCAGGCTGCGAGCGGAAGAGCGCGGGACCGGGTGTCAGGTTGTAGAGCGTCAGGACGCCCAGCATGATCGCCGTCGTCCCGGAGCTTGGAATGCCCAGCGTCAGCATCGGGATGAAGTTGGAGTTGGAAGCGCTGTTGTTTGCCGCCTCGACCGAAGCGAGCCCGCGCACATCTCCCTCTCCGAAACGGCTCCCTTCCGGATCGCTCTTTTCGACAACACGTTTCTCGGTGGTGTAGGCGAGCGCAGAAGCCACGGTCCCACCCGCGCCCGGAAGAATGCCGACGAAGAACCCGATTATCGAGCCACGCAGCGTCGCCATGTTCGTGAAGCGCATCTCCTGACGGTTGAATAGCGAGCGCCCGAACTGCTCGATGCGGACGGCTGCTCCACCATGCTTGGCGTCCAGCATGATCAGCAACTCGCTGATCGCGAAGAGGCCGATCACGACAGTGGCGAACTGAACGCCGTCCACCAGATTCGGCGAGCCAAACGTGTAGCGGTAGACACCCGAGTTCGCATCGATGCCGATCGTGGAGATCGCGAGCCCGAGCCCGATCGCGAGCATCGCCTTCACGGGCTGGTCCGTGAGAAGGCCCGTAAGACACGCGAAGGCGAAGACCATGAGCGCGACATACTCCACGGGTCCGAATGCCAAGGCCCATTTCGCCAAAACCGGGGCCGCAAGGACAATCCCCAAGGTCGCAATGGCCGACCCGACGAACGAGGTCCAGGCGGAAAGGGACAGGGCAATCCCTGCTTTCCCTTGGCGTGCGAGCGGATAGCCTTCCAGAGCGGTCATCACTGCAGACGCTTCGCCCGGCACGTTCAGCAGGATGGCGCTGATGCGACCGCCGTATTCGGAGCCGATATAGATGGCCGCCATCAGGATCAGCGAGCCTTCCGGCGGCAGTCCCAGCGCGAACACGACTGGAACCAGCATGGCAACGGCGTTGATGGGCCCAAGACCCGGTAAGACACCGACCATCGTCCCGACGACGGCTCCAAGCGCAGCCAGGAGCAGGTTTGTCGGAGCAAGAGCGACTCCGAATCCGTGTAACAGGTAGTTGAACGAATCCATCAGACGATCCCTCCGAATGGACCCACCGGAAGAACGACCTCCAGAACTCGGTCGAAGAGCAGGTAGGAAGAGACCGCGAGCACGACACCCGTTACCGCACCCTGCCACCACTTAGCGCCGAAGATCATCGCGATCGGGACCATGAAGATTGTCGTCGCGATTACGAAGCCGAGCGGCTGGAAGAGCAGCGCATAGCCAACGAGACAGCCACATAAAGCTGCGAGCGCTCCGATAGGCCCCGCTGATTCGGAGGACGGTTCTCCGGGCCTCAGCACCAAGATGACGCCGCACAGCGCGATCATGCCTGCAGCTATGAGCGGAAACGCTCGGGGCCCAACAGGTTCGTAGGCGAAGGGTGCTTGAAGCGCGTATCCGAACACGAGCATCATTGCTGCGACCGCGATTGCGGTCGCTCCCAGGAGGCGGTCGGTTTTCATGATGCGAGGCCTTATTTGGTCGTGGCGAGACCGAAGTCAGCGGCGAGCTTCTTGTATGACGCCACCTGTTTTTCCACGAACGCCTTCGTCTCCTCGCCCGTCATGGGAAGCGGGAAGAGGTTGCGCTTCTGAAGTTCCGCGGCGTAGTCGGGAGACTGCATCGTCTTGGCGAAAGCATCAGCCCACCACTTATAGTCCGCGTCGCTGACTTCAGGTCCGACATAGAACCCGCGGACGATGGGCCACTTGATGTCAAATCCCTGTTCGGTGGCCGTCGGCACCTGGGACAGCTTGCCTGGGAGCCTCTGCTCCGAGAAGATCGCAAGAAGCCTCAGCGGCGCGCCACCATCGATTGCTGCCTGGCTGTCACCCACGTCGTTCATGCAGACATGGACGTGTCCGCCCTGAAGTGCGGTTGCGCAATCCCCGCCGCCCTCGAACGCCACAAAGCGCATGGCTTTGTAGTCGATGCCTGCGGCACGCGCAGCCATCGCGGCCTTCATCCAGTCCTGGCTGCCTATCGTGCCACCGGCTCCGGTGATGACAGACTTCGGGTCTTTTTTGATGGCAGCCATCAGGTCCGTCAGCGACTTGTATTCGCTGCTGTCCTGGACGACGACAGCGCCGTAGTCGGTGCCGACGCTGGCGACCCAGCGAACGTCTTTTTCAGAATATGCCCCGAACTTGCCCTGGGCGAGGTTCAGGAGCGATCCGGCGGAGAATGCCACGACGACATTTGGTTCGGCACGGCGCTGTCCGACGATCGCGTTGTAGGCAACCGCGCCAATGCCGCCCGGCATGTACGAGACGCGCATCGGGGACTTGATCGCGCCCGACTGCTGAAGCGTCGCCTGGGCGAGCTTGCAGGTGATGTCGAAACCTCCGCCCGGCTGCGCTGGTGCGATGCATTCTGGGTTCTTCGGCTCTGCTTGCGCGAAAGTCGGAGCAACGGAAACGGCTGTGATAGAAATGGCGGCGGCGAGCGCGGCGCGAGATGCAATTGTCATAGATGATCCTCCAGATGACGAACGCAGACCTCCTATCTGCGAAGCTCGCCATATATCCGCCTCAAGCTTTCAACTGGCTTTCAGTTGCCAAAGGCAGGCGGAGCGAGACGACAAGGCCTCTGCGGTCCGACCTGTTCCTCACCTGCATCGACCCGCCGCTGGCGCGGGCGACGGTTAGCGCGATCGCCAGCCCGAGACCGCTCCCGCTCGTAGCCTTTTGACCGCTGCGAAAGCGCATACCGGCGTAGGCAAGTTCCTCCTCTTCCATTCCCGGACCTTCGTCCATTACCTCCACGACAGCCGCGGCGTCTTCTCGCCAAAGCGTCACCGTCACGAGGCTGGTTTCAGGGGCGTATTTGATCGAGTTGTCCAGGATGTTCATCATCGCCTCCTGAAGGAAGCCCTCGTTGGCGCGGACGATCAGCCTCTGACCGGAAGACTCGACGATGCAGTCCATTTGGCGACTACGTATACGCGGCCACAGCATGCGGACGACTTCTGCGACCGACTCGGCGACGTCGATAGAAGCTTGGGGGTATGTCTCCGTGCCTTGTGACGTCCGCGCCTTGGCAAGCGCAAGAAGCTGGTTTGTCGTGCGGATTGAGCGATCCAGCACGAGTTTGGACGACTGCAGCGCAGTACGGACCTCATCGGGGTTCGACTGGTGCAGCGCGTAGTCGATCTGGGTGCGTAGGATCGTCATCGGCGTCCTGAGTTGATGTGAAGCGTCATCAAGAAATCGCCGCTGTTGTTGGGCTTGCTCTACGTTTCTGGCCATCAAACGGTTCATCGCCTCGACTGCCGGCCGAACCTCCTTGGGCAGATCAGCGACCTCAAGAGGTTTTAACTCGTCAGGCTCCCGAGCGTCGATGGCTTCCCGCAGCCTGTTCAGTGGCTTCAGCGCCATGTAGACGCCGACGCCTATCAACGTACCAAGGACCGCAACAACGAGGACGTCGCGCAGGATGGCGCGCATCATCAACTCGTTCTGGAAGGTGGTGCGCGACAGCTTCGTCTCGGCGACCTGGATCGTGATCTGAGTCCCCTCAGGTCTAGCAGGATCGAGCGGACGAGAGAGCGCTCCAACCCGGATGACTTCGCCAAAGTAGTCGCCGTCATGGAAACGGAGCTGACCCGGTTCAAGGTTCGGCGTCTCCGGTAAAAGCACGTCCCCGATCTGCACCAGCCCATCGCTCGTGGAGACGTTGAAGTAGACCTTGCCCTGTGCCGTGAGCTGGAAGAACTCGAAGAGGTTATAGGGAAGCTCGACCCCGACCCCACCGCTTTCCGTGGAGATGTTGGCGTCGATCGCCCTAACGGCTCCGGCGAGAGACCGGTCGTAGGCGCTGTTGGCCATCTCCTGGACGGTCGTCGCGCTGAACCAGAGCGTCGACGCCATCGCAAGGACGATTGCCGGAACAATCCACACCCCAAGGGTGACCGCTAGAGGACGTCCGGGGTTAGAGGTGCTCGTGGCGCTCATGTCGCGCCCGCTTCAAGCACGTAGCCAAGGCCACGAAGCGTCCTGATTTGGACGGAGTGAGAGAGCTTTTTCCTAAGACGGTGAGCGATGACCTCGATTGCCTCGAGGTGGATGTCGGCGTCGTAGGAGAACATCCTGTCGACGATCTTCTGCTTCGACATCGGCTCTCCCGCGTGCTGTAGGAGGATGCGCAGGAGCGAGTGCTCGCGAGGCGAAAGGTCCAGCGGATCGCCGTTCAACGTAAAGCGCTGCTCGGCGGAATAGTAGGTCAGCTCACCACAGGAGAACGTTCCTGCATTTCGCCCATGGACCCGACGCACCAGCGCCACTAGCCTTGCCTCCAACTCCTCAATCGCGAACGGCTTGGCCAGGAAGTCGTCCGCACCTTCATGCAGCGTCCCAATCCTTTCGGATAAAGTGTCGCGAGCAGTCAGGACGAGTGCAGGTGTCGTGTCTCCGCGGCTGCGCATGGCCGAAAGGACTGCGCGTCCGTCCATCTTCGGCAGCCCGAGGTCCAGGATGACCGCGTCGAATTCCTCTTGCCGTAATCGTTGATCCGCCAGTGCGCCGTCATCAGCCCATTCGATCATGAAGGCATATCGTTGCTTCAGGGCCTTGATCAGCCACTGCGCGAGCTCTGCGTCGTCTTCGACCAAAAGAAGTTTCAAGCGTCTGGTCCCGGTTTATCACTAATCATCTGTAGCCTGAAAACACGTTTGCTGAAAAATGGAAACCGGAACACCACGAGGAGAGCAAGGTGGCATGACCGCAATTGGCGCACCGGGGGATGCCAAGTCGCAGCGACCGATGTCTGCTTTCACGTGCGCGCCGGGACGACTTTTATGACTGAGATGAGGGCGCCTTGCCGCCCGGCAGCAGGGAATTCGGTCGGTGGTGCTTCTGGATCGCGTTGCTGATAATCACGGGAGCAATTCGCCCGCGATGGCATGAACTGACGAAGTGCGGAAGTCGCAACCGGCTGATGGGCCTCTCGCCTATCGGGCCGGTTGTTTTTGAAGGAGGAGGGCTACGATGAGCACAGACAGGGATACCGTGCGGTCCTATGATGCGGTCGCAGCCGAGTATGCTGCCGAGGCGGCGGCGATGCCCGAATGGGTGGCGACTGAGATCGATGTGTTCGTGACCGCGCTGGGTGGCTCGGGAAGAGTGCTGGAGATCGGAAGCGGGGGCGGGCGAGATGCACTGGCGCTTGAGAAGCGGGGGATTAGCGTCCGGCGCACCGACATTTCGAAGGGTTTCGTCGAATTGCTTCGCGCGAGCGGCTACGAGGCCGATCTGTTGGACCCGCTGATCGACGATCTGGCCGACCCGCAGCGTCCCGGCGCGCCGTATGACGGGATCTGGGCCTGCGCTTGCCTGATTCACGTCGCGCGTGAGGATTTCGGCACGGTGCTTGGACGGCTTGCCGAGGCAACCAGGAGCGGCGGCCGGCTGCACGCATCGGTGAGAGAGGGCGACGGCGAGGATGTATCCACACACGGCCGCGATGCAGCGATGCGGCACTATGTCGAGACCTACTGGCGAGAGCCTTCCCTGCGATCCGCGATCAGGGACGCCGGCTGGATCGTCAGCGATATACGGCGGTGCATGGGAAGGCCGGACGATTGGTGGCTGAGCGTTCAGGCGAGCCGAGCGTAGTACACAGATCGGCGGGAATGGCGGTCGTGGCGCGACTGAAAATTTTTGGTGGTCGCCCAAATGTCTGCTTCGGGGCGACGGCCAAGATCGCCTCTATGGCAGTTAAGGCGATTTGGAGACGGCCTCAGGCCCCTGCGGGTGATGAAGCCCACCTTGAGCAGGCATCGCCGGCAGGAACAGTCGTTAGAAGAGGTCGCTAGGGAGGTCGGTGTACAGAGGCAGGTTTCCCGACTCGCGCTACCTTTCAGAGCTGAAAAGCAATTTTTCAAGCTGGTCCAATTGTTCCGGCAATGCGGCCGCACTGCCCTGCAGTGCATCCTCGAGCGCTTCCGTTGACGGATAGATTTCGCGGAAGGTCTGCAGCGTCGTCCCGCCCTGATCTTCGAAAGTCACGGTCGTGACTGCGCCCTCAGCCCCTTCATCATTGGTCCAGACAATGCGCTCATTTGTCACGACCTCGAGATACCTGCCGTAGAAGGCCATCGTTCCCGAGCCGCCGGCCCCGAATTCCAGCCGATATTTGCCGCCGGTACGGACGTCCATGTCGCACGACACGAGCGAGACACCGGGTGCCGACTTGGGCACCCACCAGCGTTGGAAGCGCACGGGCTGGCTCCACGCCCTGAACACCGTGCTCGGCGGCGCATTGATTATCCGTGTCACAACGAGTTCGCGGTCTCCTCTACGCTCGACCGACGTGCGGTTTTGGGCACCATCTATATTATTCATTTGCTCCATCTGGTTTCTCCTCGATCGGCGGACGAGCCTTTTTCTGGCCGCTCGTGATGATGGCGTTCGGCGGAGACGGAATCCGACACGCCGATGCGAAAAAATCGGCATTGCAAGGCGACGTTCTTCAGGGTTCTATGACTGCCCCAATCAGGATTTCCGAGTCGACGTCATGTCTGCTTCCGGGCGTCTGGATGCCGTCGAAACCTATCTTGATTGACGTCTGTTTTCGGGAAAATGCCGCGGCAGGCCCTACGACAGATATGGGCGCGCTGAGCGACAGAAGCGGAATTCTTCACGGCGCTTTATAACCACATTGCGGATGGTGGCGCCGCTTAGCGAACCGACTACAAGCAGATCGTAAAATAAGGACAGTCACGATGACCACAGCGCCGGACGACGGGCCCTTCTTTCATGGCACAATCGCGGATTTGAGCAGGGGCGACTTCCTCACCGCGGGATACCCCTCGAACTATCGTCCCGAAGTGGTGATGAACCATATCTACTTCACTGCCATGGTGGACGGCGCCGGGCTCGCCGCTGAAATCGCGGCTGAACTCAACGGAGGCGGCGCAGTCCCGCGTGTGTACATCGTAGAGCCGGCTGGAACATTCGAGGACGACCCGAACGTGACTGACAAGAAATTTCCCGGCAACCCCACGCGGTCGTATCGTAGCAGCGCACCACTCAAGGTTATCGGCGAAATCACCCAGTGGACGCGATTGACGCCTGAGGCACTACAAATGTGGAGAGAGCGACTAACCTCGCTGCGCCCGGACCAACGGGGCGGGATCATCAACTGACGCGAGGCAACACGCATTGCCTGCTGATTCCGAGCTTTGCTGCTTAAAGAAAGATTAGGTCTTTTCGCCCGCGCTGTACAGACAGGTCCGGAAAGCAGAAATGCAGTTCAGAGGAAAACGCGCAACCGGTTCAACGGCCGACATGCGGGCGCAAGACAGCCTCGGATCCTCGAAAGCAAAGCCCGGGTTGTAGCAAGATCGCGAATAGTGGCAAAAGGAAGAGGCGCATGTGCTTCTGGAATCAACGGTGATTTGCAACTAATCGGATTGCACATCCACGTTAGTGGTTGCTACCAGACTTAACCGCGATGCGCGCGCTTGGACGGCCTCAACAAGGCTGAAGGAGAATCCTCATTGACTCCTTGGCCAACAAGAACATAATGAGAACATATGGGCCGCGATGAAGGCGGTCATCCACATATTGTCAACAGATATATAACGCGCTTCGGGGCGATGGAGAAATCATGTCCAAACTTGATAGGGCTCTAAAATGATCCGGTTTGCACCCGCCTCTGAGCCTGTGGAAGCAGAACCGGTCAGTGCTCCGCTCGCGGCGATCAAACCGGTCGAGAGGCCTCCCGTACTGGAGCTAAGCGAACCGGTCGCTGCGCCTCGGCGGCAAGTTGCGAAACCGCGCGCGAGCAAGAAAAAGCCGGCGCCGCCCGCTGAAGGCGCGCCGCAATTGGCTCTGGATCCTTAGCCGGTCGAAGACGAGAGGAGCAATCATGCCCATGGAAATCGATGATGGAACCCGGCACCTCGGCGCACCGATCTGCGCTGCCTGTGGCGGTGGATTGAAGTACGACGGCGGAAATCCGTCACCGGAAGACATCGTGACTTGCGACAACCCGAAATGTGGGAGAAGCGCGACCTATGCCGAAGTCGCGGAGGACTGCGAGTCTTGGTATGCGGAATACATGGACGTCCACATGCAGCAGATGGCGCTGGGAGGAATGACCGCCGCGGTGCCGGCGAGCTGGAAGCCTCGGCGAAAGTACCGGTTTGTCATGAAAATCGTAGGTGTCGGAAAGGAGGAGGATTTCGCGTCATGCAATCCAGTCCGGCTGAACTACTGAGCGAACAACCTGAAACGGACGTCGAGGTGGTGCTGGCTTGGCACGACGGTGACGCAAGGGCTGCGATCGAGACGTTGCTTGAGGATTGCCGGCACCTGCGCCAGCAACTGGCTTTGACGGAAGCATCGAGCAGCGCGGGGTTTACCCGAGGCTGGCGACCGACATACGAGCGTTGATCGGTGCCAAGCGTCGAATAGAAGGGGCATTCGCACCCCTATCGGGAAAACCAGATCCCTCGGTTGATGCGATGGCACCTGAGGGCAGTGGTTTTCCGCGCGCACATTGGCGGCTGCAGCGCAATAATTGTCAATCCCCTTGGTTGCAAGAAGAGCCTCTTGGGATCTGCGAAGTATTGTCGACTTATGTCTCTGAAGTCGTCTCTGATTAGCCGGGCCGCTGCAGTCCTGACGGAGGTATGCCCTCGGCATCGGGGTCTCGGCCTTGGCTGCGGTCGAGCTGCCGCATGATCGGGGTTACGGTCAGTCCGTGGAGGAGGACTGATAGGAGCACCACCAAGCCAACGATGGCCCAAAGGCGTTCCCCGCCTTCGATGGGCATATTGTTAAGGCCATAGGCGAGGTAGCAGAACGAGCCAACGCCGCGAATGCCGAAGAAGGAGAGCGTCAGCTTCTCTCTCCGTGCCGCCTCCAACCCAAGTAAGCCGATCCATCCTGCTACCGGCCGAATAACTAGAAGGACGATGACTGAGACCATAACATCCATGAATCGAAGTGGCGCAAGCAAGCCATTGACCAGTGCTCCACCAAAGAGCACGAGCAAAATCATCATCGCGAGGCGCTCGATCTGCTCGGTTACGTCGTGCATCTCACGATGAAAATCGTGCTCCCTATGAGAATGACGGATCGTAAGCGCGGTGATGAACACTGCCAAGAAGCCGTAACACTCAATCATTTCTGTGAGGCCGTAGGACACGAATGTGGCAGCGATGGCAATTAAGCCATCGCCCGTCTGAGCTAGCTTCGTATCAGCCGGAATCAGAAAGGTGAGCCAGCCGAAGATGCGGCCGATCAGCACGCCGGCACCGACTTCCCACAAAACATTATGTGCGATCCACGTTCCCAACCAAGGCTCGCCATCGGCAGCTGAGAGGCTGATTGCAATGGCGAGATTCACGAAGGGAAAAGCTAACCCATCGTTCAATCCCGCCTCAGATGTAAGGCCAAATCGAACCTCATCTTCCTGCCCGCTCTTGGGGGCCCGACCTGAACGTCGGCGGCAAGAACCGGATCGGTCGGTGCTAAGCTGGCACCAACGAACGCCGGCTGAGGGCCAATCAACGCAGATGACCTTTCTGTTGCCGCATCGCCAGTATCCGGCGCAGCCTTGCGTCACGTTCCCGAACCGAGGCCTCCACCGGAACGTTCTCGTATGCAAGTTCCACGGCCGTCGTCACTCGCTTTTGCAGAGCCTCATCTAGCATTGGCGTCCCGAGCTCGCGCCAGAGCTTGTCCTGCATCGGTGTGAACATGTCCCAGAACCCCTGCATACCTCGGTCGCCGCCCGCGAGACGGTAGGTGAGCAACGGCCCCATCAAGGCCCACCGCAGACCGGGTCCCTCGATGACGGCCCGGTCGATGTCCTCGGCCGAGGCGACCCCACTGTCGAGCAGGTGGATTGCCTCGCGGAAGATGGCTGCCTGCAGCCGGTTAGCGACGTGCCCGTAGATTTCCTTCCTCAGCCGAATCGTCGTCTTGCCCAGGCGTTTGTAAAATCGCTCGGCCTTCTCGAGTGCAGTTTCCTCCGTCATTGCCCCGCCGACGACTTCGACCAGCGGAACCAGATGCGGCGGGTTGAAGGGGTGACCAAGCACCACCCGTTCTGGATGGGCGCAGGCACTCTGCATGTCGCTGACAGAAATTGCGGATGAACTGGAAGCGATTACCACCCCCGGAGAGGTTACAGCATCGATCCGTCTCATCAGCTCGATCTTCTCTTCCACTCTTTCGATCGCGTTTTCCTGCACAAAGTCTGTTCCTCGGCATGCCTCGGAGAGATCTGCGGCAAACGTCAGGGAGCCACGCATCTTCTTTTCAAGCAAGGTGTCGGGAAGAGAAGACCAGCATCGCTCTATTGCGAGCTCCAGCTCGTTTTGAGCTCCTTCGCGAATGTCGGTCGCGACGACATCCAGCCCGTGAGCCAAAAAAAGGCACGTCCAGCTGGCGCCGATGAGTCCAGTCCCCACCACGGTCACAGTTGTGATGTCTTCGGTGTTCAAGGCAATGCTCCTGCTCTGGCCGTCAATTCAAGCCGCGTCGTTCGGTCAGGCAGATTTCCCAAGACAGAAGGAAATCTCGCTGCTCTTTCCGTTGCAGGGATGGGCAAAATCGACCGTGCAGATGAAGCCAGCCGCCTTGTCGAAAACCCTTCGAATGCCGAGCGAGCGAGATATCACCGCTTGTCGCCGCGCGACCGTCCAAGTCATTCCACATAGGTCGTCTCCCTTCTGCTGCCGCTAGAACTGCACACTGTCGCCCCCCTTCAAGGCGAGCATCTCGCGGGCGTCAGCCGGAGTGGCGATCTCCAGCCCCAGTCCCTCGAGGACCTGCCGGATGCGGCGCACCTGGACAGCATTGGAGGTTGCGAGTTTCCCCGGACCGTCCCAAAGGGAATCCTCCAGCCCGACGCGAACATTGCCGCCCATGGCAGCCGCCATCGTCGTGACGGGAAGCTGATGGCGCCCGGCCCCCAGGACGGACCAGACATAGTCATCTCCAAACAGCCGGTCGGCCGTGCGCTTCATGTGCGAAACATCATCCGGATGGGTGCCGATGCCCCCAAGAATGCCGAACACCGTCTGGATGAACAGCGGACCCCTGACCAACCCCCGGTCGCGGAAATGCGCTAGATTGTAGAGGTGGCTGGTGTCATAGCATTCGAACTCGAAGCGCGTGCCGTTACCGCCGCAATTCTCCAGTATGTGCTCGATATCCTTGAACGTGTTCCTGAACACGGTGTCGCGGGTCTTCTCCAGATATGCCGGCTCCCAGTCGTGCTGGAAGTTTTCGTAGCGGCCGAGCATGGGGTAGAGACCAAAGTTCATCGATCCCATGTTGAGAGACGCGACTTCGGGAGCAAACCTCAGTGCCGGCTGCAGGCGCTCTTCCACGGTCATGGTGGGGCTTCCGCCGGTGGTCAGATTCAACACCGCGTCTGTCGCCTGCTTGATCCGTGGCAGGAAGCGCGCGAAGGCTTGAGGATCTTGGGTCGGCCGGCCATCTTCCGGGTTACGGGCATGCAAGTGCAGGATTGCCGCACCGGCTTCGGCCGCTTCTATGGCATTTGCGGCGATCTGGTCCGGGGTGACAGGCAAGTGCGCAGACATGCTCGGCGTGTGGATACCGCCTGTGATGGCACAGGTGATGATGACCTTGCGGGATGATCGAGCCATAGTCTTTTCCTTCCTTGATCTCAGATGTTCTCGACGTTGCCGCAGACGCTGATGGCTTGTCCGGAGATATTGGCGCCACCGGGCGAGGCTAGAAAGAGCGCCATGGCGGCGACATCCTCCGGCTCGACCATGCGGCGCAGCGAGATGTTGGAGAGATACTGCGCCTCCATCTCCTCGTAGCTGAGACCGGAGGCTGCGGCGCGCTCGCGAATGACGTTTTCGATGCGAGCACCCCGCACGATGCCCGGCAAAATGGCGTTCACCCGGATGCCGTCCGGACCCATCTCCTTCGCCAGGCTCTGGGTCAGCCCGACAATGCCCCATTTCGCAGCCGAATAGGGGGTACGAAGTGCATAACCCAACCGCCCCGCTACGGATGAAATGTTGATGATCGACCCGGCGTCGCTGGCGCGCAGCAGCGGTGCAGCCCGCCGCACCACCAAGAACTGGCCCATCAGGTCGATATCGAGGGTGCGGCGGATGTCGTTGACGGATAGCTCGTCGATCGCGCCGGTCGGTCCAGCAATGCCGGCGTTGTTGATCAGCACATCCAAATCGCCGAGCTTCGCCGCGGTCGCGACCAGAAGCGCGTCGACCTGGGCCTCGTCAGAGATGTCGGCTTTTAGGACGGCGACCTCCGGATGATCTTGCGCAAAACATCGAAGAGCCTCTTCGTCGACGTCACAAATCAGCACCTTCGCCTCGGCCTCCAGGAAGCCGCGGGCGATCGCGGCGCCGATGCCGGAAGCACCGGCAGTCACCAGAACCCGAAGACCGGGGCGCGGGCTCATCCGCTTGATCATGTTCATTTGCTGTCCACTTACTTGCATGCGGGCGATGCTGCCTCAGGCCACTTCGAGCCAGTTGCGCCTTACGTCAGGATGAGCGTCCAGCTCTTCGGGCGTGCCCTTGAAGACGAGCTCGCCGTGGCCCATGACCATCACCTGCCGTGCGACCTTGAGAGCGATTGTCAGTTTTTGCTCGACCAGCACCACCGCCACGCCGCGGCGTCCGATATCGAGGATCACCTCCATCACTACCTCAACGATCTTGGGTGCCAGACCTTCGGTCGGCTCATCGATCAGCAGTACGCGGGGGTTGCCCAGCAGGGAGCGGCAAATCGTCAGCATCTGCTGTTCGCCGCCCGACAGATAGCCGGCCCGGATCGCGCGCCGTTCCTTCAGGCGCGGGAAATAGTCGTACATTTCATCGACCGACCAACGATGTGCGCCGGGCGCTCCTTTTTGCACACCCATGGTGAGGTTTTCCTCGACCGTGAGGTTGGGAAAAACCAGCCGCTCCTCGGGCACGTATCCGATCCCCTGGCGGCAGATGTCGAAGGGTCGCTGCCCGGCCAGTTGAACCCCATCCAGCGTTACCGTCCCGCCGCTCGGCGGCACCAGACCCATCATCGCCTTCAACAGGGTCGAGCGGCCGGAACCGTTTCGACCCAATAGGGATACGACTGACGATTCCGGCACCTCCAGATCGATGCCGTGCAGGATGTGGCTTTTGCCGTAATGGGCGTGCAGTCCCTTTACCTGGAGTAGACTCATGACGCCTCCTGACCCAGATAGGCTTCCTGCACCTCTCGGTTGGCGCTGATGCGCGCCGGCGTGTCGGTTGCAAGGATGTTGCCGTAGACGAGTACCGAAACCCGATCGCAAAGGCTGAAAACTACGCTCATGTCGTGCTCGACCATCAGCAGGGTCTTGCCTTCTGTGACGGAGCGGATCAGTTCCACCGCCTGAGCTGTCTCCTCGCGCGACATGCCGGCGGTCGGTTCGTCCAAAAGGATGACGTCCGCGCCGGTGGTCAGCGTCATGCCGATCTCGAGCGCCCGCTGCTCCGAATAGGTCAGATCGCCTGCAAGGTCGTGGGCGCGAGCCTCAAGCCCCACCCGGGCCAGCGCCTCAGCCGCTTCCTCGTTCACCTGCTGCATCCGCGCAATCCGGCGAAACAAGCCGTACCGTACGCCATGGCGGGCAAGGACGCCGATGCGCAGGTTCTCGAACACGCTCAGACGATGGAAGATGTTGGTGATCTGGAACGAGCGTGCCAGCCCTCCCCTGTTGATGCGATGCGGCGCCAGACCGCCGATGCTTTGGCCGTTGAGCATGATTTCGCCGGACGACGGCGCGAACATGCCCGAAATCAGGTTGAAGAGTGTGGATTTGCCGGCACCATTGGGTCCGATCACCGCATGCCGATCGCCCCGTCTGACGTCGAGTTCCAGCCCCTTGATGACCTCGATCGGGCCGAACGACTTGGTAACGCGCGACAGCCTTAGTGCCGGCTGGTCGTTGATCGGGGCGATCATGTTGCACCTCCCAGTACAGCGACGTCTGCCGTGACTTGCCTACTTTCGTCCATCCTTCCCCAGAGCGCATCGATACGCCGTCTGGCACGAACCATCACGGCGACACCGCAGACCAGGAGGATCAGCGGGAGGAGCCAGGTGAGAGGGCTCACCGGCCGCCATTCGATGCCGAAGAGCGGATAGGACGGCAAGCCGCCGGCTGTAGCCTGCCTCGCCATTGCATATTCCTCGCCGAAGAGAATCGAGACGGTTTCGGTCATGAAGACCACGCCGGCGGCCACCAGCACGCCACCAAGGATCGCGACGAGATAGGGACATGCGAGCCGCGACCAGTCCAGCTGGCGACGATGGCGAATGTGGTGTTGCAAGACGCCGCCAATTCCCGCAGGTGCATAGAGCATCACCAGCACGAAGATCAGCCCCTGGTAAAAGACCCAGGATCGCGTGACGTCCGAAAGCAGAAACGAGAACAGGGTGAAGGCTGCAGCGCCGATGACGGGGCCGAAGAATATTGTCGACCCGCCGACGAAGGTCTGCAGGACCACCTGCGCCGAAACATCGCTCGCAAACAGGGAATAGTTCGCCGTCTCGTTTGAGATTGCCAAGAGCGCGCCCGCCACACCCGTGAACATCGCCGAGATCGCGAATATGATCACCTTTGATGAATGGGCGTTGTAACCGAGGAACCTTACACGCTGTTCGTTGTCACGCAGGGCAAGCGTCAGACGCCCGAAGGGGGTGTGGGTATAGGACCAGAGAGCGAGACCGCAAAGCACCACCCACGCCAAGGTCAGGTAATAGACTTCCAGCGTGGAGCCGAAAATGATCCCGCTCCAGGGCATCCGCATAGAGGACACACCCGCTTCGCCGCCGAAAAGGTCCTCCAGCCGCGGCGCCAGCGAATGGAAGAGCTCGGCGATCGCGAGCGTGACCAGGGCGAAGTAGACGCCCGAACGCATTGTGGCGAAGTAGCCGGCGATGAGCCCGATAATGAGGCCGATCGCAGCGCCCGCAAGCGGAACGAGCGGCGTCGGGAAGGGAAAGCCGTCATCGATCGCAATCATCATATGAAGTGCTGCGAAGGCGCCCAGTCCGAAATAGGCGGCATGGCCGAAGGAAAGCAGCCCCGCCTGGCCGATGAGCAGATTGAACGCCAAGGCAAAGAGGCTTGCGATCAGCACGTTGACCAGCGCGTTCTGCCAGGCAATCCCCATGAACGGAGGGATGACGATCAGCAGGACCAGCAGGGCGATGGGAAGAAAAAGTTTACGCATCGGCATCCTCTCTAGTTGCGCTCGCCCATGAGACCTGCCGGGCGGACCAACAAGACGATCAGCATCAGAGCAAACGGTATCGTCGCACTGACCGAGGAGAGCTCCAGTGTCATCAGTCCACCAAAGGAGCGCGCCCACTCGCCCAGGCCTACCAGCGAGAAGAGGGTCGCCAGCGACCAGTCGAGGCCGACGGCAAACGAGGAGAAAAGCCCGATCAGAAGTGACGCAACGAGCGATCCCTTCAGTGACCCGAGGCCGCCGACGACCACGACGACGAAGACAATAACGCCGAGCTCCAGCCCCATGTTGGGATTGGTCGGGTAGAAGGCTCCGGCCACCGCTCCGGCAAGCCCGGCCAGTGCGGCACCCGTCGCGAACACGAACATGAAGACCATCGGGATGTTGTGCCCTAGTGCCTCGGCCATGGCCGGAAGCCGCTCCGCCGCCCGCACGATGATCCCCGTACGGGTGCGGGTCAGAAGCAACCAGAGCGCCGTGAACATCACGATCGCCACGCCGCCGATGAAGAGCCGGTAGAAGGGATAGTCTGCGCCGAATATCTGGAAGGCTGAAAAGCGCATTTCGGCGGGCATCTGGTAGTTCACGGGGAAGTCGCCGAAGCAGAGCTTGATGAGCTCCTCGATGATCAGTGCCAGGCCGAAGGTCAGCAAGAGTTCATGCGCGTGGCCATGGGCATGCACGCGCGGCAAGAGAAAACGTTCAACCGCCATGCCCGTCACGCCAACGAAGATCGGCGCGACGATGATGGCGGCCCAGAAGCCGAAGACGGAGGACACCGCATAGGCGACATAAGCGCCCAGCATGTAGAACGACGCATGGGCAAAGTTTAGCACGCCCATCATGCCGAAGATGAGCGTCAGACCGGCGGAAACCATGAACAACAACAGTCCATAGGTCACGCCGTTCAACGTGGAGATGATCGCGAATTCCATGAGTGTTCCGGGAGCTGACGGTCAGGATGCTGGTCCGTGTCTGGTACGGACCAGCGTTCGATGACGGGGGCCTATTCGGCCGGGCGTTCCATCTTGCAGCTGTCCTGCACCGAGTTGATTGCCTTGTCGCCGGCAATGACCTTCACCGTTTCGAAGCCCATGTTCGTGCCATCGGCAGGATACTTGGGATTTTCCACGACCTTGGAGACAACTACGGGGCGGATCGTCTGGTGATCCTCCTTGCGGACCGAGATCGGGCCGATCGGGCTCTCGTAGGTGGTGTTTTCCAGCGCCAGCGCGATCTTCGTCGCATCAATGTCGCCGCCGCCGAAATCGACGGTCCCCAGCGCCTGTTGCAGGGCACCAAGCGCGAAGGCGGTGTGGCCTTCAACGAAGATCGGATAATGGCCCGTCGCCGCCTTGTAGCTTTCGGCGAATTTACCGTCCGTCGCGGCGTTGTCATAATTGTTGGCGATATAGTGGCCGATGGCCGTCTTGCCGGCGTTGGCGATATTGCCGGGTTGATCGAGGAAAGCCGTGGCGAATGTGACATCGAGCCCCGCATCGCCTGCCGCCTTCATCAGCAGCAGGAGGTCGTTTGACCAATTCCCAGTGAAGACGGTGTCCGGAGCCGCAGACCTGATCCGCGCGACGAAGGGCGCGAAGTCCTGGATCTTGTTGACGTCGTGGAGAACCTCGTCGACCACCGTGTAGCCGCCCTCTGCTGCCGCTGCCTCGACGGCTGCCTGCATGTCCTGGCCCCAGGAATAATTCTGGTTGATCGAATAAACCTTGTCGCCGAGGTCCCCCGACTCCTTCATCGCGCTGACAAGCGCGTTCACCCGCATCGGAGCGGTCGTGGTGTAGCGGAAGTGGTAGAACTGGCACTTGTTGCCCGTCAGTTCCATGGCCTCGCCGCCCAGGTTGATGAAGATCACTTCCTTGCCGGGATTGCGGATGTTGTGCTTGCGCACGTCCTCGGTGAGCTGACCGGCAATGGCCGAGGAAGCGCCTTGGAAGATGATGTCGACGCCGTCCGCTACGGCCTGGCGAAATTTGTCGGCCGCTTCGGGCGAACCGCCGGCGTTGTCGTATTCCGTGACGGTGACGGGCTCGCCGTTGAAACCGCCCGTATCGTTGATGCGATCGACACCATATTTGACGGCATTGGCGTAAAGGCGACCCGTCGACGTCTGGGCGCCAGAAAGGCTCTCGACAATGCCAATCTTCAATGGCTCGGCGTGAAGTGCAGTAGCGCTGAATGCGGCTGCAGCCGAAATCGCGCTCATGACGAGACTTCTCATATTCTTCTCCTCCCGAATGTCTGTCCGTGTGCCGCACCGTTCAGCGTCGATCGCCAAGGGTCCTCCTGAGGCACTGCAGGCATGTAATCACACACGTCCCGATGTGTAAAGCCTTGAGATATGTGATCACACATCTCACAGCCGCGGCAATATTGCTTTTTGTTGTGAACTCCGCCGATTGAACGTAGAACGACTGATGGCTTGGAGGTCGCGCGGGCGTCCGAGCACCCCAACACTGATTCAACGACCTAGCGAGGCCAGAGGACGTGAACACTTTCGATCCGACAATAAGAAGCCAGCGAACGCTGGTGCCGGTCGATGTGTCGACAGTGCAGGATCGGGTCTACCAGAGCCTTCGACTTGGTCTGCTCAAGGGAGAATTTCTTCCAGGCGAGCAGGTTTCCATTCGCGCCCTCGCGGAAGTATTCGGAACAAGCCCAATGCCGGTGCGTGAGGCGGTGGCACGGCTGATTGCGGAACGGGCCATCGAGCAATCCGGGCCGCGGACGCTTCGGGTTGCGCCTTATCTTGCCTCCGATCACGAGAACTACATTCGCGTGCGCATGCAGCTGGAAGGTTATGCGGCCGAGCGGGCGGCAAGCGCGCCGAAGAACCCGGCTTTGACCGATGCGCTGAGGCGCCATAACGACAGCATCCAGGAGGCCCTTGAGGTCCGCGACTTCGACGCTGCACTCGCTGGCAACCAGGCGTTCCATTTCGAGCTCTATCGTGCCGGCGGCTATCCGCAACTGCTCGACATCATCTCAACCCTCTGGCTTCGCACCGGCCCGATCGTAGCGTCTGCGCGCAAGGATGAGGGGCTCTTCTATCGGATCTTCAATAACGGCGTTCAAATCCACAGCAACGCTATCGAGGCGATTTCCCAGCGGGACCGAGCGGCAGCACGCCACGCGATCAACCTCGACATCCGGTCGTCCCACCTGTCGATCCGACGCTTCTATCAACGTGCGTCCGCGGAGTCAGGACATTGAGTCCCTGACCCGCGCAAGGCCTGCGCGGGTAGGTTTCAGCAATCGGGCACCAGGAACAGGCTCCCGGATTGAAAAGTGCGTGGCCACTATGATCTGAGCGCTAGCTGATTCCCGAATTGCATCAAGAAGGCGAAGCAGTTCCAGTTGACTCGTTGGGAAAGCGCGCTTTCCGGCTCGTTCCGGCACCCAAAGGCGCTTCAGATATGGGGCGGCAGGCCCGTCAATTTGTCTTTCGCATCGCAGATTCAGGCGCGAGACAATCGTCAAGAGTTCATGACTTGAGAAACGCGGCGCCCCCGGACTGGCCTTGCCGAAGAAATTGAATCGGCAGGGAGTGTCAACAAATCAGTCTCTCCGCCTATCAAGCTGCCGTGTCGCTACCCGCAAGACCCAACTGGCGCTGCAGGATGGAGGCTGCGTTGTAGCAGTGAAAGGAGACGACCTTTCCATCCCGCAGGTGAAAGACATCGCAGCAAGGAACATCGATGGTCCTCCCGGTGGGAGCGATCGGGCCATCTGGTGTCACCAATGCTCCACTATGCGTGCCGCGAATGGCGAGCTCGACCACGATCACATTTTCCATCGCGTAGATGTTGAAGAGCTCTCGGTGAATATCTGGAAAGGCCTGAGCCATGCCGCCGGCGACCATGGCGATATCCTTGCCGCGGAACTCCATGTTGGTCGGGATATCCCGCACATAGGCATCCCCGGAGAAGAAGGAGACGAACTTGCCGACATCCAGTCCGTCTCCCTCTGCTGCAGCGTATAGCTCTTTGATCATTTGGATATCGTCTCTCATTGACAGCTCCTCGTAATGTTTCCGGCTATCCCGACCTCTGGCGGCGGGCGACGGAAGACATGTAGACACCCACTTGCTCGATGGGTAGAACATACCAAAAGGTAAGCGCGAGGTTTTTGATGGACGGACCGAGCACCCAATGTGGCCTTGACGTTTCGCTGGCGGTTATCGGCGGCAAGTGGAAGCCTTTGATCCTTTACCATCTCCAGGATGGCCCTACTCGATTTTCCGAGATCAGAAGGCGGGTCGGAGGCATCAGCGAAAAAGTGCTGATCCAGCAATTACGGGAGTTGGTCGCAATGACCGTTCTGGTACGCCACGATCACCACCAGGTGCCTCCGGTGGTCGATTACGCGCTGACGCCGTTCGGGGAAACGCTCGTTGAGGCGCTGGTTCCGCTCTGCGAATGGGGAAATCGGAACCGAGCTGAGGTAGCGGGCATGCTGCAGCGATCGTCGAAGGCAGCATCCGTGTGAAGCGCGGATGGGGAGGCTAGGAAGCTTTCGCGAGAACTGCTGTCTGCGCAGCGACGTCAGACCTTCGAGTACGAGCCGGATGGGAACAACTGGTCCTACCGACGGCGGTCGAATTCTGAGGAACTACTCCCGACGGCCAGCCACCGTCTATTTTTCTTTCCATCCTCGAAGCGTCTCCTTGAACAGTTCAAAGGCCGCTGTGCCCCGCCGGTCGGGGTAATAGAGATGGTAACCTGGAAAGGGCTCGCACCACGGCTCCAGAAGGCGGATGAGACGACCGTCGACAATTGGCGTCGCGACCAGATCCTCCAGAATGTAGAGGATACCCAAACCCTCAACGGCGGCGGCGACAAGCAGGTCGCCGTCGTTAAACACCGGCCCCCGACCCGGCACGACCGTCACCGCGCGACCATCGCGCTCGAATAGCCAGGGAGACAGCTCGCCATGTGCATCGCCGTAGGCTATGCAACGATGCGCCGTAAGGTCGGAAGGCCCGATAGGCGCCGGATGGTCGCTCAGGTAGCCGGGAGCAGCCACCACCGCGACGCGAAGGGGTGGCCCGATCGGCAGCGCGATCATGTCCTTCTCCAAACGCTCGCCGAGCCGGATACCCGCGTCGTAGCGGCCAGCAATGATGTCTGTCATCCCGCTCTCCACGCGTACCTCAACTTCGATGCCGGGGTGGTGGCGCATGAAGGACGGGAGCATCGGCCACAGCACCGTGTCGGCGGCATGTTTGCCCGTCGTTATCCGGATGGTGCCGATCGCCGCTCCCCGTGCCTGGGACAGCGCCTCGATCTCGTCGTCCAACCCGGCCAGTGCCGGCGACAGGGTTGCGAGCAGGCGCTCACCGGCAGCAGTCGGGGCGACGCTGCGTGTCGTGCGAGAGAGGAGCCGAAAACCCAGTTGGCCCTCCAGCCGCTTCATGGTCTGGCTCAACGCTGACTGCGTGACGCCGAGCCGCCTTGCGGCGCGCGTGAAGCTGCGCTCCGAGGCAATAGCCGCGAAGACTGCAAGGTCGCTGAGCTGATCCGGCCGCATTGATAATCCCTGCTACTGGGGTCCATTACTTATTAGCGCGTTATCACGATATATTACCAACCCTACATAGCTGATGACGCTCAAGGAAGAGAGGAACGGCTATGGCTAGGGTTTGGTTGGTGACGGGCGCAAGCCGGGGACTGGGCCGCGAGATCATGCGTGCGGCACTCGATGCGGGCCAAACGGTGGTGGCAACGGCGCGGTCCGCTGATGCGGTGCGCGATGGCTTTGAGGTTTACCAGGATCGCCTGCACCCCGTCGCGCTCGATATCACCGACGCCGAGGCAGCGAAGTCGGTCGCTGCGGAAATTGTAAAGCGGTTTGGTAAAATCGACGTGCTGGTCAACAATGCCGGATATGCCGAACTGGGCTTCTTCGAGACCTTCACGGAAGCCGCTGTGCGGCGTCAGTTCGAGGTAAACCTGTTCGGCACGATGAACGTCGCGCGCGCGGTCGTCCCCCACATGCGCAAGCGTCGCTCAGGCCTCATCGTCACAATCTCATCGGTTAGCGGACTGGTCTCCAACGCTGGAGGGTCGGTATACTCCGCGTCGAAATTCGCGGTCGAGGGCTGGATGGAGGGCTTTGCGCAGGAGCTGGCCCCGTTTGGTGTCCGCTCTCTCCTGGTCGAGCCGGGGATGCTGCGAACCGACTTCATGGACGGCAAGTCCGCGAGCTTCGGCAGCATCCTCATTCCAGACTATGCCGAGGCAGTCGCCCGGTATCGATCGTTCGTGGACGGGGCAAACGGCAACCAGCCGAACGACCCGAAGCTGCTTGCCGCACGAATTGTGGAGCTCGCTTCACAAGACAAGGCACCGGCGCGCCTCATCTTTGGCGAGGATGCCCAGCAGTGGGCCAGTGAGAAGGTGGACAAGTTGCGAGAGGAGCTCGCTCAGTCCGCCGATCGCGGCTGACAGCCCAAACGCGGCGCCGGCGAGGATGGGTTTGCTCGGCTCCGGCGGCTGTACGAAGAATATTCCAGCTTCTGGCGCCCTAGCGACATTGGCGCTGCCTTGCGATGTCTGCTTCAAGGAGGCGCGACGGCGACCTTTCTGACGGCCATTGAGGGCCGACCGCGGACGGACCCCTTGATCGTGCAGTAGTGAATAAGCTTGAACAGGCCCTCACCTAAACCTGCCGATTAGGGAAGCAGCGCCGTTCAAGCCTCGCCGCCTCGTTTCCATATCAATGTGACAGTCTCCACGTCGCGCGCTGCATTTCGAGAATGCAACGGTTTTGGCGCGCTAACATTTTCCCGAGCCGGACTACATCCCGGACGGGAAGACTTGAGTTCTGGTCCTTCGGATCCATCTGATGGGATTGCAGGTCCAAAATCGTAAGGAGGTCATCGGATGCGGCGGAACATTATGGCAGTAGCTTTCGCGGCTGTAGTCGGAATGTGCGGTGCGGGCCTGGCGCAGGCCGAGCAGATAAAAGCCAGATCGAACGCCAGCCTGGAGACTGATCTCAACTATCTGATGTACACGCCGGACGACTATGCGTCATCCAGCAACTCCTATCCGCTGGTTGTGTGGCTACACGGCGGCGACCAGGGCGGGACCGATATCGAGAAAGTCAAATCGAGTGGCCTTCCGAAATTGATCGAGGGCGGAAAGACATTCCCCTTCCTGGTGTTTTCGCCACAGAACCCGAGTGAAGAACTGCTTTTTCCGATCGAGAAAGTGGAGGTGGCGCTCAACGAGGTTATGTCAAAATATCGGGTGGATCGCACGCGGGTCTATGTCATGGGATTCAGCCGCGGCGGTTTCGGCACCTGGGCAATGGCAGAACAGTTTCCGGAAAAGTTCGCCGCTGTCGTTCCGATCGCTGGTGGCGGTAATCGCCACTATCTGAGCAGGACAAATGAGAAGACGGCATTTTGGGTGTTCCACGGCACGAACGATGAAGTCATCCCTTTGTCGGATTCGATCGTGCTGTACGAGCGGCTCGTCGGTCTGAAGCGCAATGCTCGCTTGAGCGTTCTGGAGGGCGTGGACCACTCAAGCGTCGAATGGGCCGCCTTGAATGATTCCGAGCTTTGGGATTGGCTTCTGAAACAGCGCCTTCAGGCCACGCCCCAGTAAGGCCTTCAAGCCTTTATTCGTGCGGGGAATGCAAGGGCGTATGCTTGCGCCGCAAGCAGACATCCCATCTCAATCGATAGCGGCCAATGCGTTATTTAGTTTCTCCACGACCTCAACTCGTGCAGGGGCTCTAGGATTTTCTGCATATTTGTCTTTGAAGGGCCTGCCGGAAAGGGAGACTTTGTGTTCGGTCGTCCAAACGGGGTCCAGCATGGTGCCTGTTTCTTCGCCCGTCTCCCTGCAGAACGCGGTTCGAACGGCCACCACGAGCACCCTCCCGAATCCGGGATCGCGGACTAGGGGTCATGAGCTCGGCGAGAGAGTTTTGCGATCAAATAGTCAGCGACTATCCGAACTGAAGGCAGTTGCCCGCGGCGGTGCGGAACGAGTAGCGTTGTCGCCACACCACCTGCTGTCCATTCGGGAAAAATGCGAACAAGTGCGCCAGATTCAATGAGTGGTGCACAGAAACTGCTCGCAAGGCAAGCTACTCCAAGACCAGCCTTGGCTGCTTCAAGTAGCGAGATCGTCTCGTTAGCCGCGTAGCGAGGGAAAGGCGTGACTTTGGTGACCGAGCCTTGGTCATTGCGAAGCGTCCATACCGATTCCGAGGGCGATGCCATCAACCCATCGAGTTCTCTCGCCTCCCCGGGGCGAGAAAACGCACCTTTCTCCCGGATATAGTCGGGCGAGGCGACCAGCCAGACTGGGTCGTCATATATCCGACGTTGTACGAGATCGGCATCGGACAGAGGGGCGAAGTGGTTGCGGATCGCGATGTCAAAACCCTCCTGCACGATGTCCACGAATCTGTCGGAAACGTCGAGCGTGATGCGCATTTTCGGATAGCGCGCGGCGAGGGGTGGAAGCAGCGCCGACAAACGGAATTGGGCAATGGGCAAGGATGCTGTGATCCGGACAGTTCCGCTTGGTTCGGCCAGGCGGCCCTTAATGACATGCTCCGCGGCCTCGGCCTCGATCAGCATGGCGGCGGCATGTCGATACAAATCTCGGCCGATCTCCGTCACGGCGAAGCTCCTCGAGGTTCGTTGAATCAGACGGACCCCGATCTCCCGCTCCAATTCAGCGAGCCGCTTGCTCAGCGTGGATTTGGGAAGGCGCAGCGCGCGACCAGCTGCGGCAAAACCGCCGTGATCCACCACTCGAACGAAGATGAGAAGGTCGTTGAGATTGAGCACTAATCCATCCATCGTTCTGTTTTGAAGACGATGGATCTACGAATAGCCGACTACCCCGCTTTCGTCCAATATTGCATCTTTTCAGCAACCCGCTCCCCCAAAGGGGGCGTCGTGTTGGGACATCGAGGGAAGAATAGATCCATGACCAATATTTCGGTTCTCGGCCTAGGGGCGATGGGGCAGGCGCTGGCCGCTCGCCTTCTCCAACAAGGGCATTCGGTCACCCTTTGGAATCGGACAGCTGGCAAGGCTGGCTTCCTAGTTGCTCAAGGAGCGCGTGAAGTCACCAGCGCAGCAGACGCCATTGCTTCAAGCGATCTCACTGTGATTTGCGTATTGGACTATGCCGCCGCGAGCTCTGTGCTCGATGGTGCGGCCTCGGCGCTCGCCGGGCGTGCGGTGGTCAATGTGACCAATGGCACGCCCGCCCAAGCGCGCGCCACCGCCGAGCGGCTCGCAAGCCTTACAGCCTCCTATCTCGACGGCGGCATCATGGCGACGCCTCCGATGATCGGAGGCGAACATGCCCTGATCCTCTACAGCGGCTCGAAGCCGACTTTCGACGCACATATCGGTACGCTTAAGGCGCTCGGCGCCGCTGCCTATCTCGGTGCCGATGCTGGACTGGCGTCGCTACACGACCTCGCTCTTCTCAGCGGCATGTATGGTCTGTTCGCCGGCTTCTTTCACGCTACTGCCCTTGTCGATTCCGAGGGCATTCACGCGAGGGAGTTTCTCCAGTTGCTTGGCCCCTGGATGACCGCAATGATGGGTGAACTCCCAGGATACGCAGAGAAGATCGATAGCGGCGGGCACGGCCTTAATGTGGTGTCGAACCTCGCCATGCAGGCCACCTCGCTGGAAAATATACTCACAGCCACCCGTGAGCAGGGTGTCGCCACCAGTCTGCTTGCCCCCCTGCTGGACCTGTTTCGAAAACGCGATAGTGCAGGACATGGAGACGAAGACATTTCGGGCGTGTTTGAGCTGATCCGGCGCAGAAGCGGCGCAGGTACCTGAACCCAGAATCGGATAGCGCCGCAAGCCGCGGCAAGTCACGATGCGATCCGTAAGCCCCGCGTGCAGAAATGACGCCGGATAGGGACGCAGACGTCGATATGAAGATCCGGCACGAACTTTTCGATCGACCACCGCGGGAACGCCGGACTTACGGGGCACGTGAGTTAATTCACTATCCTTGGGCCGAGCAGCACCCGGCGCGAGCGCTCGATGGCCGGGCGCCCTAATGTGTTACCTGCGGCTTCTGGAAATTTGCCGCGAGCACCGGATCATCGTCAAGGTGCTGCCACCAAACCGCAGGTTCGATCTGGCCCGATTGCCAGCATTCGACCAGTAGTTCCTGTTCGGTCGAAAGCGGCGGGACCGGGTCCGTAGCGGTGGCTTCGACGTTCGGCCCTACCAAGCCGATTTCGGCAAGGAAGCTTACAAGCGTACCGCGAATGTCCGTATAATGCATAGCCATATCTCGGTCTCCTTTCGGAAGATAACTATCATCGGCGGTGGGGGTTCCTCCCCCGACGCTTCGATCCCCTCGTGGAACGATTCGCGATCCAGTGCATTAGAGTGAGGTCGCGAGGGCGGTCTCCCGTCCCCCCCTTCAGAGATCACAAATCTCCTGCCCTCGCGTCTCTTTTCCTCTGGAGGTAAGGCTGCATGTTTGATGTCGACTGGGCCATTCCCGTTTCTGTCGAGCTTCATGGTGCAGGAGACCACGATCTGATCTTCTGCACCCGAGACGCCGCAAATTGCCTCCTTGAAGACTGGCCCGTCGACGATGGGGAGCATTTTCATCAAGCTCTCCGCACTTTCATGCTGGTGCTCGATGGAAAAGCAGAGCCGGAGGACGCAAGAGACGCATTCGTCGCGGCCGCAGAGGAAGCGGGGCTGGTGGTGATTGATTAGCGCTTAAGCCTTTTTCCGCGTAAGCGCAGGTTTGACCGGGCTGGGTGGCGCATTGCTGTCTTTCCAACATCTTCGCCGACCGGGTAGCATGAACCCTGCCTTGCAACCGACACCTGACCCCAGCGGCCCAACAAGCCTTCCCGTCGAAGCCCCGAACAAAGAGACGCGGGCGTCATCTAGAAGTGAGGTTGACGGAACTTCGACAGCATTGGTTAGTTCGATCCGTTTGCGGTTGGTTCAAAGAGTATTGAAATTGTCATCTGCCCTCGTAGACAAGCAATTCAGAGACATCGTCGAATCCATTGGTCGGCGAGCCCCTGATATACCAGGCAGCACTGCGTCGATTCTGGCCGCGCTCCTTGGTCTCGCGATGGGGAAGATGGCTATTGCGGTATCGGACGACGACAGTGACCGCTTTTCCGACGCCCGGCGGCGATTGGACGAACTTTCAGAACGGCTTACGATATCCGCAGATCGGGATCGGCGCTACTTTCGGCGATATTTAGACGTGCTTTCCGAGGAACCTTCCGATCATGAAGTCAACAATGATAGCGGTCTGCGAGATGCTCAGACGCAGGCGACCGAAGAACCCCTTGCTGCGGCGCATCTTATCGTGGAGGGGCTTGAGCTTTTCCGTGATGTGGCAGGCTCTATAGATCGCAAAGTGGCAAGCGACCTCCATTCAGGCGCCAGCGTCCTAAGCGCGGCTTTCTGCGGAGCGATGATGGCTGCGGAGATCAACCTGCGTCACCAGATTGCAATGCGTCGCCGCACTTTTGGCGAGCGTGCCGATCTTTACCGGCGCCGAGGGGCAGCCCTGGAGCAGCTTGAGAAGGTGGCCGCGGACCTGGATTTTCGTTATTGAAATTGCTTCTTTTCCGAATTCATTCAAGGGGGGTGGGACGCAGGCGCGTCCCAGCCCAAAATCACTCAGCATGCCGGCTGTTGGGTTGCCGCGCTGCCGGAGTTCGACGCCGCCGTACCTGCCGAGCCTTGCTGTGTCGGTGTGGTCTTGCAAGGAGCATTGGTGGATCCGGTATTGTTGGCATTTCCACCCACGCTGCCTGTTGTAGGGTTATTGGCGTCGAGCGACGTTCCTGTACCACCGGCTCCAGAGCCCACGGAAGCTCCTCTGTTTGTTCCGGATCCGGACGATCCAGAACCTGAATCAGTGCCAGAGCCGGAGCCGCCTGATTGAGCGACTGCTGCCGTGGCTAAGCCCAGGGAAAGAACAGTAGCTGCGAGCATTTTGACGAGCATTTTCCGCTTCCTCTTTGTTGTGGTGGTCTCTCGACCGGAGACAAGTGTAACAACCGGCGCTCGCTATTGTTTCAGCGGCTGTCGAGATGGAGAGGAAAAGTTTATCGGCGAACACAAGCGAACCTCGGAGGAGCTTACGGAATACCCAAATCTGCCGGTGTTGGCCCGCAGCTGACGGCAATTAATCGAGAGACCGCGGCGAAGTGGTTTTCCTCCCCCAGTTTCGAACTCAGGCAGCGTGTACGGTGTCAAGCACCACTGCCTTCCCCAGCAGCAGAACGACGTGACCCGACCACACGTCGGCGCTCGTTCGTTCCTCAATGCTGATGATAAGCAGAAGCAGGATGTGCGCGACAAAGCTCGGCAGCCGCGGATGATCGAAGGGTTCCTGTCAATCAGCCTATGCCGCCGAGGCATACATATTTGATCTCAACGAATTCCTCGATGCCGTGGCGCGAACCCTCACGGCCGAGGCCGGAAAGCTTGATGCCGCCGAAGGGGGCTTCGGCAGTCGAGATCAGGCCGGTATTGACGCCCACCATGCCGTATTCAAGCGCCTCGGCGACCCGGAATACCCGGGAAAGATCACGGGCATAGAAATAGGAGGCAAGGCCGAATTCGGTATCATTGGCCTGCGCAATGACATCCGCCTCGTCCTTGAAGCGGAAAAGCGGCGCCACCGGCCCGAACGTCTCCTCCCGCGCCACGGCCATGTCGGCCGTCACATCGGCCAGAACTGTTGCCTCATAAAATGTGCCGCCAAGCGCATGGCGCCCGCCGCCCTGAATGACGCGGGCACCTTTGGATAAGGCGTCGCCGACATGCTCCTCGACCTTTTCCAGAGCCGCCTTGTCGATCAGAGGCCCAAGAACGACGCCCTCGTCGAAGCCGTTACCAGTTTTCAGCTTGCCGACCGCCGTGGCGAGCTTTGCCGCGAATGTATCGTAAACACCGTCCTGCACATAGAGCCGGTTGGCACAGACACAGGTCTGGCCGTTGTTGCGATATTTGGCGATCAGCGCCCCTTCCACGGCTGCATCCAGGTCCGCATCGTCGAAAACGATGAAAGGGGCATTGCCGCCGAGCTCCAGCCCGAGCTTCTTGATGGTCGGCGCGGACTGCCTATAGAGCTCCGCACCAACTTCGGTCGAACCGGTAAAGGTCAGTTTCCTGACGATCGGATTGGCCGTCATCTCGCCGCCGATCTCGCGGGCCGAACCTGTAATCACGCTGAACAGCCCTTTGGGCAAGCCCGCCCGTTCGGCCAGCACTGCCAGCGCGATCGCCGAAAACGGCGTCTGCGATGCGGGTTTCAGCACCATGGCACAGCCGGCGGCCAGCGCCGGGCCGGCCTTGCGAGTGATCATCGCATTCGGAAAGTTCCACGGTGTAATCGCCGCCACCACGCCGATCGGCTGCTTCATCACCATGATGCGCTTGTCGGGCTGGTGGCCCGGAATGAGATCGCCGTAGACGCGTCGGCCCTCTTCCGCAAACCATTCGATAAAGCTCGCGCCATAAACGATCTCACCGGTCGCTTCGGTCAGCGGCTTGCCCTGCTCGAGCGTCAGGATACGTCCCAGATCGTCCTTGTTGGCGATCATCAGGTCGAACCATTTGCGCAGGATCGCCGAGCGCTCCTTCGCGGTCCTTGAAGCCCATTGCTGCTGAGCGGCCTGCGCCGCTTCGATCGCAGCGCGGGTCTCTGCCGCGCCAAGCTTCGGCACTCGGCCGATGATCTCGCCAGTCGCCGGGTTGTTGACTTCTACCGCGTTCGACGGATCGGCATCGAGCCAGCGCTCGCCCACCAGCGCAGCCTCGCGAAACAGTGTCGGGTCGTTCAGTTTCATCGCCTCATCTCCTTTTGATGCGATTCCTGCGGATCGCCGAGAGCCGCCTTCTCCAGAGGAGAACATATTGCCGACCTCCGGCCAATCCAAGCGCCGGCAATCAGGTTGTGCCTTGGGGGGGAATTGAGGCGTCCGATTCTGCCACATAGCGAAAAACGGCATGGTCGAGGGCGGAGGACATCATAAGCTGGTGCCACGACACCGGTACGACGAGTGTCCGCGACGAAGGTGGTCGTCACGGTGTCACAAGGGATGGGCAGGCAGTCGGTGTGTTAGATGGATGTCAGGTTCTCTGCCTGCTCGATCGCTTCGGCTTTTCCGGGGGATATGGCTGCGGAGGGTCCAAATTCCGAAACCATTTCGCCCCGGCGGTTGGCGCCCTGACGGCGTTGCCGTGCCTTAAACGACCGCCATCGAGCGCCGGATGCTCCCCGTTTGCGGAGAACGGTTCGCGACCCGGCTCCCTGCTCGATGACGCGATCACTATAACCGCGACCGGAAGGTAATGACGGAGCGGGGATGTTTTTCGCGGGCGGCCGCTGAAATGACATAGGAATTTCTCCTGAGGCGGCGCGAAATCATCCGCGCTTCCCCCGCGATTTTTAGCGCAAGCCGCGGCAAATTGCGAGGCCGTCATCAACGTCGCAAGCCGGCTGTTTAGAGAGCACGGTTTTGATGGCATCGGATTGAAGGACCTGATGAAAGGTGCGGGCCTCACCCAAGGCGGATTTTATAAGCAGTTCGAGTCCAAGGACGATCTTGCAGCGCTTGCCTTAAGGCGGGCGATGGAAAGCTCGACCGGCAGATGGTCGACCGCCGCGGCCTCGACCCCGGATCCGCTGGAGGCCATAATCCGTTTTTATCTCTCAAAGGATCCTCGAGGGTGAGAAAGGCGATGGTTGCCCCTTGGTGGCGCTCGGTTCTGACGTGGCACGTCGTCAAAGCGAGGAGGTGAAGCTTCCTTTTCAGGACGGCATAAAGGCTCATCTCCAAGTGCTGGACGAACTCATGGACGTGACCGAGGGCTCGGAACCAAGAGGCAAAGCAATGACCATATTGTCGCTCATGGTGGGTGCAGTCACACTCTCCCGCATCCTCGACGAAGGTTTGTCGCAAGACGTCCTCAACGCAGCTGCCGACGAAGTCAGGCGTATTGCGGCCTCTCCAGCAGGAAAATGAGGCGTGCTGTCCGAAGCCCAGGGGCTTTTGCAGCTAGTTATTTTGAGTAGGGCGAAAAGCCCTCCGGCCGCGGCTGCCATATGCGTGGTCAGTAACCGGAGCAAATCCGGTGGCTGGAGGGATTCCTGTTTTCCGTAAATCATGATTCACTGTGTATATGACGAAGCGCCGCCTGCCCATGGTCGAGCATGCCGATACGCTGTCGCTGAAAGCGCTGCGTGAGCTTGTGACGGGTCTGGTCACTCGGGCTGATCGAGCCGACATCCGTATCGAAAAGCTGGAGGCCGAAGACCAAAAGCTTCGCGCCGAAAACGACCAGCTCAGGATCGAGAACACCCGACTGAAGGTCGACAACCAGCTCCTGCGCGATGAGATCGCACGGCTGAAGAACCTGCCGCCACGCCCACCGTTCAGATCATCGGATATGGAAAAGGCGACCAGCGATAAGACGGTTGCCGTCACCGGCAAGCCTGCGCGGCGTCGGGGCCCCAAAAACGACACGGGCAGCGTCACGCGTGAAGAGGTGCTACCGGTCGCGGCTCCGCCTGGATCGCGTTTCAAGGGCTACAAGGATTGCGTGGTGCGCGATCTGGTCGTGCGGGCCGAGGTGGTGCGCTATCGTCGTGAGTGCTGGCTGACGCCGGACGGGCGCACGATCACTGCGCCGCTACCGGCAGGAATTCTGGGTGGCTTTGGACCCAACCTGCGGCGTTTCTGTCTGATGCTGCATAGCCATGGTCAGGTCACGACGCAGCGTTTGACGACCTTGCTCAACGATGTCGGTGTCGAGATTTCCAAACGACAGGTCATCCGGCTTCTGACACAGAAGCTGGAAGGCTTTCATGCCGAGGATGCCGCTGTGCTGCATGCCGGCCTGGTGGCGGCGTCCTATGTGACCGTCGACGACACCGGTGCCCGCCATGCCAACCGCAATTTTTATACGACGCATATCGGAGGCGAGCATTTTTGCGCCTTCCGCACGGCTCCATCGAAGTCGCGGCTGAACTTTCTGGCTCTGCTGCGCGGCAACTATCAGGACTATGTCCTCAACGATGCCGCCTTTACCTTTCTGGAAGACCGGCAGGTGGACCCTGCCCTTCTGGCGCGCCTGAACACAGGCGAGCCGCGGCGGTTTGCCAATCAGGTTCCGTTTCTCAGGCATCTGGCCGAACATGGCATCGACATTTTCGACCGGGACATCATCCAACCATTTGCCGAGGCCGGCATCTGGGGCGCCATCCGCCATCATGGTCTGGTTGGCAATGCGGTGATCGTCTCCGACGATGCCGGGCAATTCCGGGTCGGTACCCATGCGCTCTGCTGGGTCCATGCCGAACGGCTGTTGCATAAGCTGATGCCGGCGACGCCGCGCCAGGTAAAGCATGTCGAGACCCTGCGCGAACTTATCTGGCTGTTCTACAAGCAGCTGAAAAACTACCAGCGAAGTCCCAGCCGACGGGCAGCCCAAGGCCTCAAGGTCCGGTTCGACAGAATTTTCTCCATGCGCACCGGTTATGGCGACCTCGACAAACTGCTGGCTCGCCTGCGCGTCGCAAGGCCGAACTGCTGCGGGTTCTGGAGCGGCCCGAAACGCCGCTGCATACGAATGCGTCGGAAAGAGATCTGCGCGGCTGTGTCATCAAGCGGAAGATCTCGGGCGGCACGGTCAGCCGCGACGGTCGACAGGCGCGCGACAGCATGCTCGGGTTGATGAAAACCTGCCAGAAGCTCGGCCTGTCATTCTGGCACTATCTCGGAGATCGACTTGGGATCAATAACGAAGGGAAGCTCGTTCCACCTCTCGCGGCCATCGTCGCAGCACGCTCATGACACGGGGCTTTGCCCGTGGGCGCTAACTTAAGGTGACGGATGCCGGATGATCTCGATTGACGATGCCAAGTTACCCTATAGGCTGCTAGAAACAGCGAAGGGGATCAACTCAAGATGGCAATGCCGCTTTTGGTTCGTAATCGAAACTATCGCCTGCTTCTGACCGCAGGCACGCTTACAAACCTTGGCGACGGAGTGATTGCCCTAGCGCTACCTTGGCTCGCTACGCTGATGTCACGCGATCCGCTCGCGATTGCTGCTGTAGCAGCCGCCGGCAGCATGCCTTGGCTGCTGTTTGCCTTGCCGTCAGGCGTGATCATTGACCGAACTGACCGCCGCAAGTTGATCGCGCGTGCAGACATGATCCGGGCGGGCATTGTGACCGCCATCATGATGCTCGCTTTGAGCGAGCCGGTGGCCGGGGCCGTTTGGCTCCTAGCAGGCCTTGCCTTTCTTCTCGGCTCTGCCGAGGTAATGCGAGACAACGCAGCTCAAACAATTTTGCCGTCTATTGTCGCTCCAGCAGATCTTGAGGTTGCTAATGGTCAGATGTGGAGCGCAGAGCAACTGATAGGCCAGTTCATTGGCCCCCCGCTAGCAGGCGTACTGATCGGGCTGGGTATCGCGGTGCCTTTTGGCCTGGATGGCGCAGCGCTGGTGTTTGCAGCCGGCATGGTCTGGCTCATTACATTGCCACCTCAACTGACGAACTCTGCGCGGTTTTGGCCCGCTTTGGTTGAGGGCATAAACTGGATGCGAAAAGATCGCCTGCTGTTTAGGTTCGCCGTAACCTTGGGCATGGTGAACTTCCTATTCTCGATGGCCACGACAATCACTATTCTGTTCTCCCAAGAGATTTTGGGGTTGTCGGCCGCCGAGCATGGGCTCTTGCTGTCCGCGGCTGCGACAGGCGCGGTAGCTGGCAGTCTGGGGGCGCCGCTCATCACGAAAGGGATTGGCGCGCAGGCGGCGCTCTACCTCTCGTTCCTGACGTGGGGAATGGCATACGCAGCCATTGGTCTTAGCTCCACGGCGTGGGTCGTCGGCGCAGCAATGGCCTTGTTTATGGCAGCATCCATGCTTTGGAACGTCATCACCGTGTCGTGGCGCCAGCGCCGCATTCCGGCAGAACTGCTGGGGCGTGTAAACAGCATTTACCGCTTCTTCGGCTGGGGATCGATGCCTCTCGGTGCGATAGCTGCTGGCATACTGGTGTCGCTGATCGAGACCGAGGCCGGACGCGAAATGGCTCTTCGCGGGCCGTTTGTTCTGGCGGCCGCCGGCTATCTGGTTTTGTTGGTTTGCGCCCGATTCAAGCTGAGACTGCAGTAGGCGCCTATGGAACTCTGCCCGTTCAGCCAGCCCTGCCACCAAATGTGCCCCGCTTACCTGGTCAATTGGCACTGCAATATTCCGGCGAGACGGTAACGTCTTGCTTTTTCTGAAGTGGCTTTTCGTTGTTAAACCTAAGCGGCATCTCCGTTTCATTACTGCTGGTACCGACTTTTGCGTGAGCCCGCAGGACGGCCATGAGCATCCGGTTTGGAACGAATTGGCGGCGTTCGCATCGCTTGGTCAGATCACGCAGGTATCCCCCCGGCGAATTGATGGATGTGGCCCGCTCGAGGATACAGGCCATAACGATCGCCGTCGTTTCAATCCCCATCGTGGCGCAGGCCTGGGTGTAGGCTGTCTCGCTCACATCGAACATTGAACGCACAACGGCAGCGGCGGCGGCAAGATCGCGCCAGTTTCGGACAGATCCGGCTGGGGCGTAATCGATGATCTGGGGGCATGCTCGAAGCACCAGATCGAGCGTTATCCCTTCGGAAGACGGTGTGTGATTTGGGATATCTTCATCGACATCACGCAGCTGTTCCGTGACTTCGACTTGCTGGTCCAACGGATTTGGAGGTGGAAGATGATCTCGGATGCAGATGTTTTCAGATTCAAAATTGAAGTTTGGTTTTGAATCCTGTTTGTGGCGCTCATTCTGGGATTCATTGGCGCTCAGATTCTGAATTTTAACTTGTGACTTCAAGCTCTTAACGACGAAGTGATGAAGTTCGTTCATCTGCCGCCGAATTGGCTGAAGGGTTTCTAAGGTAGGGTTGCGAGGGATCTGAGAGGTAATTGTGCGAAATTCGGCCAACATATCATCCCAATCTCCGGGAAGTGCTTCGGCAATGGCAGTCGCGAGCAGCTTGGAGATATCGCGCCGGCAGATGCTGATCTGTTCTTTGGTTGCTTTGAGATTTTCTCTGTCGGTTACGATCTCGGCAGCAAGGCAATCGATTTCAGACGCTCTGGCGAGCAGAGGCGCAAGGCTGAAGCCGAAAACCTCGCTGATTTGCCCGCTCCGTGCACGCCGCGCGTAACGTTTTCCATTTGGACTATCCTTGCGGAAAATCAGGCCGGCCTCGATCAGCATGGAGAGATGCCTGCGAAGAGTTGCGGGCGTCATCCCCCTTGCCCGGAGAGAGAGCTGAGCGTTTGAGGGGAAAACAACAAGGCTGCTGTCTTGGCTGAGTTCGTCCGCCGGATAAAACGTCAGGAGCGCATCAAGAACGGTCAACGACCGGTCACTGATCCCCAAGGCTCGGCGGGCTTCGCAGACCGATCGGAATAGTTTCCACTTGTTCCGGCGCATTCCAGGTTCGATCTGGTCGGCGAGATGCTGATTTGCCAGCATTCCAAGCGACATCGATCGCCGCCCGAAGGGCGTCGTTATAAATTCATGCCTCATTTGCCTTCACCTTGGTTTAGGCAAAAGAAATCCACCCGCCCGAAAGGCGCCAAAACTCTTGACAGTGATTCTCGGAAATGCGATTCTCGAAGCTGTCGAGACTACGAGGAAAGCTTCCGTGACGGTAACGTTCGGGGGCTTTTTTCTTTTGCTGGATGCTCCTGCTTTGGTTCCGTGTTGTTCAGTTCTTAGAGCGATGTTCTTCGAACAAAGCCTTCAGGCGATCGAGCACGAAGGCCGCAAATTCCGGCGCCTCCCTTCGATCGATAAGAATTTCGACGCGAGTATCGTTGTGGGTGACCTTTGCAAGGCGAGCGCCTGTGCCGGTTGCCCAGACATCCGACTTGGCCTTTTGCGGCCGCGGCTTGAGATGCTCCATCAGCGCCTTGAACCGGTCTTCGGATTCCCACTCGGCGATCTCGGACCGTTCCAGGAAGGCTTTGGCCCGGTCTACGACCTTGTCGGTCGATAGAAGATCGGAAAGCTCCATCCAGCTGCGCCTTCCGACCGATGGAGCGGGACCGATCATATCGATAAGCTCGGCCGGGATCCGCGACACCACTGAGAGCATGTTGGACAGGTCGCTTTTATAGAGCGACATGGCGGCCATGATGACGTCGCGGGGAAAGCGCTGCTGCAACCGCTGCGCAAACCGCGCTTTTTCGATGTAGGTAAGGTCCTGGCGCTCGTTGTTTTCCTGTCCCTGGGCGACGACGAGCTGTTCGTCCGATAGTTCGCGCACGATGGCATTGATCTGCTGGCCGAGCTCGGTGATGGCACGCAAGCGGCGGTGACCGAAAGCGACCTGATAGCGGCCTGGGATTTCTGGATGGGGCCGGACCAGGATCGGTACTTGCTGCCCCTGCTCCCGAATTGACGCCACGAGCCGGTCATGTGCTTCCTTGGCGCCAGGCATACGGTCTGGAATAAAGGAGGGATCGATATCGGCGGTATCCAGTGAGATGACCGCATGGCCCTGCGACAAACGCCTCTCGATCTCTTCGGCACGGCGATTGCGGTCGTTCACTTCGCTTAAGGATTGGCCGATGGCACCAACGGGCGACCGTGATCCGTTCTCCAGCAACTCCGGTGAACCGAGGATCGGCCGCAAACGATTCTTGGCTGTCCGAATTTCCGGCTGGGCTGGCGCCGGGGGTTGCAGATTGGCGAAAACGTCTTTTCTGCTCATGCGGCCCTCCCCCATGCTTTCTTGATCAGAGTCTCTATCTCTGCATTGACGTTGTTCATGGCCTCCAGCGCGCGATCGTATGTCGAGCGCGTAAATTGACCGCGCTCCACTTCGAAGAGCGTGTTGTTGGTAAGCCCGGCATCGGAGACCGCTGTGCTTTTCAACATCGGATGGATCAGCACATGTTCACCGAATATGGAGCGCAGGAATGCCACCATCTGATTTTGAGGCCCATCACTGGGCTCGAAGCGAGTGACGAGATATCGCATCCAATTGTAGTCCGAGCGTGCTCCGGCATTGCTGATCTCTTCGAGCAAATCGCCAGTCATTGCCAGAAACTGGTTCATCGACATGACGTCCAGCATTTGCGGGTGCACGGTGACAAGGACGGATGTCGCGGCCGTCAGCGCTGAGAGCGTGAGGTAGCCGAGTTGTGGCGGGCAGTCGATGACGACGACATCATAGAGATTTTGCGCCTGAGCAAGCGCCTGCCCGATCCTTGCGAAAAACAAGGTGTCTCCGACTTGCCGCTTCATCAGGGCGCGGGGTGTATCATGCTCGAACTCCATCAGTTCGAGGTTTCCGGGAATGAGATGTAAGTCAGGAATATAGGTCGCCCTGACAATCTCGGCGATCGGGCGGCGTTCGCCGTCATAACGGATTGCTCCGTAAAGCGTCTCGTTTGGTCCGACATCGATTTCGGGTTGGTGCCCGAAAAGTGCAGAAAGGCTCGCCTGGGGATCGAGGTCGATGGCAAGGACGCGGTAGCCTCTTAAGGCCAGGTATTGGGCGAGATGCGCCGACGTGGTGGTCTTGCCGGAGCCACCTTTGAAATTCATGACAGCAATGACCTGGAGCGCCTCATCTCCGCGGCGGTGAGGCAGATATCGCCGCCCGCCCCTGCTGCCTTGGTCAAGATGAACGCGCAATGCCTGGATATCATCGACGGAATAGCTGCGGCGCCCGCCGGTTTGGCTGGCTGCGAGATCCGGCATTTCGGCAGCGACCTGTCGCAGATAACCCTCGCCGATGCCGATCAATTTGGCGGTCTCAGCCGGCGTGAAATTGCGAATTGTCTTTTCCGCATTGGGCGGAAAGACGGCCATATGGTGTGCCTGCAACTGCGCCGACAGTGCAGCGGAATGATGCTGGATAAGTCCCTTGAGGTCCGCCACCGGGGGAGCGGCATTCTTCTCAACAGCTTGCTTCATTACTTGAGCGCCTAATTTCTAAAACTACGGTTCTGGGCGAGGAAAACGTTTTTTACCGCAGTTGATGAAAGAGACCCGATTCTGTCGATTTGGCAAGGGTTTTTTGGTTAACGACACCCTAACCGGGCCGGCGGTTAGCCGCGGCTAACTTGCGTTTCATACGCGGTATCGGGAGCCGCATTTTGGAGAGAAGATCAGATTCGCGGAGCGGCGGATAGGGTCGCGCCACGAATTGGAAGCGAGGCCCGGTCTTCTCTCTCGCTTATGTTTCGGCAGTTAGCCGCGGCTAACTGCCGTCAATCCTTCGTTCTGTCGGCCGAACCAGGGTTCTCCGGTCGTATTGCGAGCCAGTAAGAAGAGGGGCTCTCTTTGGCGCCGTTGAAATGGTTGGACTGCATTGCTGCGTACGAAAGGGTGCGTGTGTCTGGATACGCGCGGAAGGCAGGGGCGAAGCTTTCGGGGCGGCGGCCGGACTTCGCGCGGATCTCTGGCCGGTGTCGCAATCCTGCGCTGGCGCATAAGGCCTTTATCTCTTCCTCGGCCCTGAACTCTCTGTGGGGCCTGCGCGCATCGAACTAGAACGCCCCAACCAGCGAGGTTGTCGTCTCGGCAAACTCGGACTTGCCCGTAGAAGTCGCTCCCGGCTGCTGGTCGCATTTGCGCTCAGGGTAGAGCCGGGTTCTGCCCCGGCAAGTCCGGCAAGTCCGGCACTGCATCGCAGTCATGGGCTGAAGGGCGTCTTTGCCAGGTGACGTGGGCCCAAGTTGGTGCCGCGGCTTATGCCGAACTGCGAGGTGAACGAGTGTCATCTGATGCATCAGGAAGTCATCGGTGGACTGCATGATCGGGCTGCAGACGGGTTGTCCTGCCATCCCCAAGGTGGAGCGGAATCTAGTTCGGTAATTTTTTGGAGGACTTCCTGCTGCCCCGCGTCTTTGTCGATGATGGCGCCATCGCTGTCGTCATCTTTCCTCCCAGGGAGGATCGATGCTCCGGCAGCCGGCGCAGTGATTTGGCGGAGGACGATATGTGGAGTTGCCCATCATCGATGCGTGCAATGTTGCCTGGGCAGGTCGGCCTAGTCAGAATCAGCCAGCACGGATATGATGAGGGCTACGATTCGTGCATCGCTGCGGTGGTCGAGTTCGTCGCTTCGGCAAAGCTCATGCGGGCGACCCCAATATTCATCATTCGCCGGGTGGGTGGCGATTATGGTTAACACCCAGTGATGAAACCAAACACCCTTATAGCTTTCAAAAGGCAAATCAGATAACGCTTTTTCAATGCGTTACGAATTATCCAAATTGCCCTTACAGGACCTGCTCACGCCCTTAAGCGCTGCGACCTCGGCGCTGGCACGGGTGGACGAGCGGATTAGCCGTTCATCTGTCGGGCCGGGATGGTTGGCGCGTACCCATTTTTCCGAAGCATGTGCTTCCTTGTGGGTCGACGGAGAGTTGGTCCAGCTCGAGGACCTGGTGCTTTACGATGCCGGCATGAGCGTGCGTGCGCCAACCCACGAACTGACAATTGCGCATGACGTCCTGCGTACCCGTCGGCGAATTTTTTCTAACCCGCCCGAATGGGCCATGAGTACCGAGGGCTTGCGTTGCCTCAGGGGAAGGGGAGGCGAGACCGATCAATCCGATAACGCCGCAGCTATGACGCATGAGCATTCATCCGAGGAGGGGGACGAGGATGATCCGCTTGCCGTCCATCTTGCTGCCATCGATGCGCTTCTGGCACGAAGCGAGGTGCTGCTTGCTGAGGCCAGAACCACGGAGCCCCAGCTGCGGCGCGACCGGGATCCCCTTGTTTATGAGGCCGATTGGGATGAAGACGAGCGGCTTGCGGAGTGGCGGTCTGTCGACATGGAGACGGAGGGCCTGCCGCCGCTGCTCAGGGCAGCCTTGCTGCTGGATGCTTGGAACGTCCTGCAGGTCTTTCAGCATGCGCCCTGGCTCGGTCGGCAGTTGACCGCCGCACTCCTGCGGCAGATTGGAGCCACCAGCGCGCATCTCGCAACAATCAATCTCGGGCTGAAGCAGATCGCGCGCGAGCGTCGGGCAAGCCGAGACCGGGATACGCGGCTGAAGGCATTTCTTGACGCGATCACGATGGCGGCTGAATTCGGCTCGAAAGAGCACGACCGGCTGCTCCTGGCAAAGCAGCAGATGCAGCATCGAGCCGCCGGCAGGCGGCAGTCATCAAAGCTTCCTCAGCTGATCGAGCTCGTCCTCTCCACGCCAATGGTGTCTGCGGGCATGATCGCCGAGGCGCTCTGCGTTACCCCCCAGGGAGCGTTGAAAATTGCCGCCGAACTCTCGCTGCGAGAACTGACCGGTAGGGGAAGGTTTCGGGCTTGGGGTGTGATCTGAAAACGGATCTGGCGGTCTGCCGCCATGGCAGATAATGGGCCGCCACCTTGGCACAATTGCGCCTCGGCATGTGCTGCGCAAGCAGTTTCAGCCGCTTTCGCCTTCGATCAGCGTCATCGGCCACAGTTTTTGTCGCGGAGCTTTCGGATAAAGTTCGGCATAGGCAGGCATTGCGGACAAAAGCCCTTCGGCGAGGGCAACTCCGAGGTCGCGAAGCGACAGGTCGAATCCTGTGAGGGTGGGAGACAGAAAACGTGCGTGCGGGCTTTGGCGACCGATAATGGCGATATCGCGCCCCGGCTGCAGCCCCACTTCCTCCAGGCCGCGGTAAAGTCCTGTGACGAGCGTCTCATTGACCAGGATAAGAGCGGTGGGGGGGCGTTCGATGGTCTTGATGTCCCGAGCCACCTTGTAACCACCCATTTCGCTCGGAGTAGTCCGGAAGATATGGTGCTCAGACAATATCAACCCGAAACGGGCGAGGGCTTGGCGGCACCTTTCGATAAACACGTAACCGAGATTGAGTTCGCCATGCGGCCAGACAAATCCGATCTCGCGGTGGCCTGCCTTGACGAGCCGCTCGACGGATTGCTCGGCCATTCCCTCGAAATCAAGATCGATCCAAGGCTGGCCAACGTCCGTCAGACTGCGGCCCAGCGTGATAAAGGGGATTTGGTGACGCGCCAGAAATTCAAAACGAGGATCGTGGCGCCGCGTGGCTGACAAAATAAGGCCATCGGCAAAACCGCGCGCGACCATGCGCTTGAGGTAATCGTCCGGGTCCTCTTCCGAGGAGCATAAAAGTGCAACGAGGTCGAGCTTGTGGCGCGCCAACACCGCTTGAACGCCATCAAAGACGCTCATGAAGAAGGTGTCGCCCTGGCCGGTGATTTCCCGGCCCGTCTGCATCATGAAACCGATAACTCCGGTTGCGCCCTTGCGCAGAGCCCGGCCGGATTGGTTGGCGACATAGCCAAGCTTTTCCGCCGCCTCCAAAACACGGCGCCTGGTTTCTTCATTGACGTCGGGTTTGCCGTTGAGGGCGCGCGAAACTGTGCCAATCGAAACATCCAGATGTTCTGCCAGCCGGCGAATGCCCTTCATTGTTCTATCCACCAGATCGTAATCGTTTTCGAAACCCTATTGACACAGAACGGAAACCGCAACTAGGATCGTAAACGTTTACGGAGATGGTGAAGGAGCATCACCTCTGTCAGCTGGAGGACGATCGTGACATTGAAGGCCGTCTTATGCGGATGTGGCGCCATGGCGCACGGGTGGATGCGGGCTCTTGCCATGCAACCTGACCTGGCGAGGTCGGTTACGATCGTCGGTCTGGTCGATCTGGATGTTGCCGTCGCCCGGTCGCTTGCCGAAGCCTTCGGCCTCAGCGATGTCGAAATCGGAAACGATCTCGAAGCGGTGCTTGAGAAAACGAATGCCGATATTCTCTTCGATGTGGTGATACCAGCCGCACGCCAGCCTGTCGTTGCAGCCGGCCTGAAACACGGCTGCCACGTGCTCAGCGAAAAGCCGATGGCTGCATCGCTCGATGAGGCCCGGCAGCTCGTGCGGCTGGCCGAGGAGGCCGGGCGCATACATGCGGTCGTGCAGAACCGCCGCTTTATCTCAGGCGTGCGCCGGATGCGGCGCTTCGTTGAAAGCGGGGCCATCGGTGACCTGTCCGGCATCCACTGCGACTTTTTCCTCGCGCCGCATTTTGGCGGGTTCAGGGAAGCCATGGACAATGTGCTGCTTCTCGATATGGCGATCCATACCTTCGATGCTGCGCGGTTTGTCAGCGGCAGGCAGCCCCAATCCGTCTACTGTGTCGAAACCAATCCGGCAGGCTCGTGGTATGCGCATGGAGCGTCGGCAAACGCGGTCTTCCGCTTCAGCGACGAGGTGGTTTTCACCTATCGCGGCTCCTGGTGCGCCGAGGGGCGACGGACGAGTTGGGAGAGCTCCTGGCGGCTGGTCGGATCCAAGGGCATGCTCACCTGGGACGGTGAGGAAAGCTTCGATGCCACGGTTGCCGGCGACGAACCCGGCCTGCTGCGGGGGCATCGTACTGTCGACGTGCCGGATGCGCCACATGAGCAAGAGACCCATGGTCATGCCAGCGTGATTGCTGGTTTTCTGGAGTCGATCGGATCCGGTCGGCCTCCGGAGACCGCCGGTTTTGACAATATCAAGAGCCTGGCCATGGTTTTTGGCGCAATCGAGAGCGCAAAGACCGGTCAGCCTGTCGCCATCCAAGCATGAGGTTTTCAACGTGAGCAATCCAGCCAAGTCTATTCGCATCGGGACAATGGTCAGCGCGACGAAGGGCAATGCCGCCGAACGGATCGGCCAGATCGCTGATCTTGGCTTTGAGAGCTTCCAGCCCTTCTTCTGGCAAACGACCAACGGCCAGAACGTGGGTGACCTTGGCAAGCGTTGCCGCGAGGCAATCGGCGACCGCGACATCACCATTTCGACCATAGGCATGTTCGGCAATCCGTTGGAAGAAACGGAAATGGATCTGCAGACGCTGCAGGGTTGGAAGGATTGCATCGACAACGCCCATCATTTTGGCGCCACATGCGTCGCCGGCTTCACCGGCCGGCTGCGCGGGCGGCCGTTGCCGGAAAGCCTGCCGCGATATCGGCAGATATGGAGCGAACTTGCCAAGCGGGCTGCCGACAAGGGGATCAGGATCGCCTTTGAAAACTGCGCCATGGATGGAAACTGGCAAACGGGCGACTGGAACATTGCCCATAATCCGGATGCTTGGGAACTGATTTTCAACGAAACGCCGGATGATCATATCGGTCTCGAATGGGAGCCGTGCCATCAGATGGTTTATCTGATCGAGCCGCTGCCGCAGATCCGCAAATGGGCTGCGAAGATCTTCCATGTCCACGGCAAGGACGCGACGATCCGCTGGGACGTCATCCGCGAACACGGAATTTTCGGCAAACATCCTTTCGTTTTCATGCGCACGCCGGGCTTCGGGGATACCAATTGGACGGATGTCATCTCCGAACTGCGACTGGCAGGGTGGACGGGATCGATCGATATCGAGGGGTGGCACGATCCGGTCTATCGCGATGCGCTCGAGATGACCGGCCAGGTACATGCACTGAACTATTTGAAGTCCTGCCGGGGCGGTGACTTTGTCATCGATCCCGCCTGACGCAGCCTCTCTTGCCGGATGACCTGGAGGAGGCATTCGCAGCGAGTACAACCTGAAGGAGGAGAGCATGGATATTCGTAAATTAGCCCTGATCGGCGCGCTTGCGGTCGCAAGCCTGTCGACGCTTTGGACCTCGGCGCGTGCCGAGGAGGTGAAGATTACCGTCTGGTCGCTTGACCGCGACATCCAGCCGGCACCGAACCTGATCAAGGATTTCAATAACCTGAAGACAGGCATCACCGTCGAATACCGTCAGATCCAGTTCGATGACGTTGTGAGCGAGGCGATGCGAGCCTATTCGACGGGGCAGGCGCCGGATATCATCGCCGTCGACAACCCGGAGCACGTCCTGTTTTCATCGCGTGGCGCCTTCCTCGACCTGACCGATATGATTGCCCAGTCGAGCGTGATCAAGCCTGACAACTATTACCCCGGTCCGTTGAAGTCGGTGATGTGGAAGGAGCGATATTTTGGCGTGCCGAAGGCGACCAACACGATCGCGCTTTACTACAATAAGGATATGTTCCGCGCCAAAGGGCTTGATCCTGACAAGCCGCCGCAGACCTGGGACGACCTGGTCGATACAGCCCGCAAGCTGAGTGACCCGGCCAAAAACGTCTACGGCATCACCTTTTCTGCGAAGGCGAACGAGGAGGGCACGTTCCAGTTCCTCCCCTGGGCGCAGATGGGCGGCGGCGGCTACGACAAGATCAATGCGCCGGGAGCCGTCAAGGCGTTGGAAATCTGGAAGACGATCATCGACGAAAAACTCGCCTCTCGCGACACGCTGACCCGCAGCCAATGGGATTCCACCGGCACCTTCAACTCGGGCAATGCCGCCATGGCGATTTCCGGCCCTTGGGAGCTGGACCGCATGGTCAAGGAGGCGAAGTTCGATTGGGGTGTGGCACTCCTGCCGCTTCCGGAAACGGGTTCGAAGCGCTCGTCGGCCATGGGCGATTTCAACTGGGCGATCTTTTCAAAAACGCAACACCCGAAGGAAGCTTTCAAGGTGCTTGAATATTTCGTGTCGCAGGACAATCGGATGTTCAAGGATTTCGGCCAACTGCCGGCCCGCTCGGATCTTGCTATTCCATCGACCGGTCAGCCGTTGAAGGATGCCGCGTTGAAGGTCTTCCAGGAGCAGCTGCAATATGCCCAGCCGCGGGGCCCGCATCCGGCCTGGCCGAAAATTTCCAAGGCCATTCAAGATGCCATCCAGGCCGCGTTGACAGGCCAGATGAGCCCTAAGGAGGCGCTCGATCAGGCCGACCAGAAGATCAAGGCGGTGCTCGGCTGATGCTGAGGTGGCGTCTTCGCTAGCCGCTTTCCTTCCTCCCGGCCGGGGCCGCAGTGGCCAGTCCTTGCGGCTCCGGACCGGAGTTGAATGTCGATCTGGAGGAAACATGAAGAGACTGCTTCTTTCCGTCAGCGACGGGCGTGGCTTCGATATAGCCCTGGTGTCGGTGCCGCTTATCTTCCTGTTCACGATGGCGGGCCTGCCGCTTGTCTACAATATCGTCATGAGCTTCCAGGAAGTGGACATGTTCAGCCTCGGCACGATCTTTCGACCGTTCGTTGGGCTCAAGAACTATACAACCTTGTTTTCCATGCCGGAGACCTGGCCGATCCTCAAAAACACCGCGCTTTTCGTTATCGCCTCGATCGCCGGCCAGTTCATCATTGGTTTTGCGCTCGCGCTCTTCTTCTGGACGAACTTTCCAGGCGCCTCCTGGATGCGCGGCCTCTTTCTCGTCTCCTGGGTCATGCCGGGCCTGGTGGTCGGCGCCATCTGGAACTGGATCTTGTCCGGCGATTTTGGCGTCCTGAACTATTTGCTGCGGGAATCCGGCCTCATCACCGGACATATTTTTTGGCGCTCCGACCCTGATTTCTCGCTGTGGGCGGTCGTCATTGCCAACATCTGGCTTGGCATTTCCTTCAACATGATCCTTCTTTCGGTCGGGTTGTCGACGATACCTCAGGATCTTTACGAGGCGGCAGAGCTCGACGGAGCCAATGTCATCCAGCGCTTTTTCACCATCACCCTACCGATGATGCGTTCGACGATCGGAGCTATCATTTCGCTGGGGCTGATCTTCACGCTGCAGCAATTCGACCTTTTTGCTGCGATCACCGCCGGAGGACCGAACAATTCCTCCAATGTGGCACAATATTGGGCCTGGGATCTTTCCTTCCGACAATACGATTTTGCTCAAGGCGCAACGATATCGGTCATCATGATCGTTTTTGTGATGATCGCCTCGGTCGTCTATGTGCGTTCCACGCGCCATGAGGTACGCGGATGAGTTGGGCCTTGCGCGACAAGATCATGTTGATCATCGCAGTTCTGCTGGCGGCGGTCTATCTGTTCCCACTCTATTGGATGTATGTGACGGCGATCAAAACAGGCTCGGCGATGTTTGCCTCGCCTCCGTCCTTCTGGCCCGCCGATCCTCAATGGAGCATCTACCGCTCGGTCTGGGAGAGCCGAAACGTCGGCCGTTATCTTTGGAATTCGGTGGTGATCGCCTCGGGGGCGGTGTCGATGATCGCCGTTCTTGGAACGGGTTGCGCCTATGTGCTTGCTCGTTACCGTAATGCCTGGGTGGATGCCGGCCTGTTCCTCGTCCTGATGCTGCAGGTACTGCCGGCCTCGCTGATGATCACCCCGATCTTCGTCGGATTTTCGCAAATAGGTCTCCTGGACTACCCGCGCACTGCTGTCATCCTGGCGATTGCAGCCAAAAGCATGCCGTTCTTTGTGGTCCTGGTGCGCGCGACCTTCATGAGCGTGCCGATGGAGCTCGAGGAAGCCGCGCTTGTCGACGGAAATTCCCGCTTCGGAGCCTTCTTCCATATCGTTCTGCCGCTTGCGCGCAACGGCATTCTCGTCAGCGCCATTCTGATTTTCATGCAGGCTTTCGGCGAATTCGTCTACTCGAAGTCTATGATCCAGGCGATCGAATATCAGCCGGCAAGCGTGGGGCTCAACTCGTTCATGGGGCCCAATACGAACGAATGGAACAATATCATGGCCTATGCGGCGATGTATGTGACCCCGATTCTTGCCATCTTCGTCCTCTTGCAGCGCCGGATCGTCTCCGGCCTGACGTCGGGAGCTCTTAAATGACCGTGCACCAGATCGAGCTGACGGGTATCAACAAATATTACGGCGCCTACCATGCGCTGCGGGATATCGACCTGAAGATCCGCAAAGGCGCGTTTGTGGCATTGGTCGGACCATCGGGCTGCGGGAAATCCACGCTTCTGCGTTCATTGGCTGGCCTTGAAACGATTTCAAGCGGCGACCTCGTCATTGCCGGGACGAAGATGAACGGGGTGCCGCCTCGCAAGCGCGACCTTGCCATGGTTTTTCAATCCTATGCGCTCTATCCGCATATGACGGTCGAACAGAACCTCACCTATAGTCTTCGCATCCGGGGTGTCGATAAGGCCGAGGCCAAGCGCAAGGCCGAGGAGGTCGCAGCGACGACGGGCCTTTCCCACCTTCTTGGCCGGTATCCGCGAGAGCTCTCCGGCGGTCAACGCCAGCGCGTGGCGATGAGCCGGGCGATTATCCGCAACCCTAAAGCGTTTCTGTTCGACGAGCCATTGTCCAATCTGGACGCTGCGTTGCGCGTGCATATGCGCAAGGAGATCCGCGCCCTTCATGATCGGCTCAAGGCAACGTCCGTCTACGTTACCCACGATCAGATCGAGGCGATGACCATGGCCGATCATGTGGTCGTCATGCGTCAAGGGATCATAGAACAACAGGGCGCGCCGCTGGATCTCTATGATCGTCCGGTGAACAAATTCGTTGCCGGCTTCATCGGCTCGCCTGCCATGAATTTCGTGCCTGCGTCGTCCGGGGCCGATGGAAAGTCTCTCCGCCTCGAATTCGAGGCGCCGCAGGCGATTCCTTTGACAAGACCCGTCCAGGCGGGCCAGCCGTTATTGGTCGGTATTCGGCCGGAGCATTTCGAACTTGCCGGCGATGCGGACGCGATGCTGCGTCTGCCCGTCGGCGCCGTGGAAACCACGGGCGCCAGCACTTACATCACCACCGCGACGGAGCCGGAACTCGTCATTGTGCTCAATAGCCGTGCAGCGATCCGATCCGGCGAGGTGATAGGGTTGCGGTTCGATCCGTCCCACCTACACCTCTTCGACCAGCAGACCGAGATGCGGCTCGGCTGATACTGACCGGGACCGCATGCAACAAGACGCAGTCTCTCCGCCGCGTCTGGTGGTCGGCTCACGAAAAGGAGGGGAAAGCCCACGCAGTAGCTCGCGTGGGTCGTCGAACCGAGGTGAAGGCCGGTTAAGCGGCGGGCTGCCTGGTTTTCCGCAGGTAAGGCAGGATCGTCTCGAACGAGCCGAACCTGGCGATGGCGTCCTCGTTCGATACGGCAGCCGTGATGATGACATCATCTCCCTGCTGCCAGTTTGCGGGCGTAGCAACCTGATGTTTTGCGGTCAGCTGGATGGAGTCGATCGCGCGCAGGATCTCGTTGAAATTGCGGCCGGTGGTCATCGGATAGGTGAGGATCAATTTGATCTTCTTGTCAGGGCCGATAACGTAGACGGAGCGGACTGTGGCATTGTCCGCCGGGGTGCGGCCTTCCGACGAACTGCCTGCACCGGCCGGCAACATATCGTAAAGCTTGGCAACGTTGAGGTCTCGGTCGCCGATCAATGGATACTCGACGTCGAAGCCGGTTGCCGTCTTGATGTCGCCCTTCCACTTTGCGTGGCTTTCGACCGGATCGACGGAGATGCCGATGATCTTCACGCCGCGCCTTTTGAATTCACCTTCGAGGCCGGCCATGGTGCCGAGTTCCGTCGTGCAAACTGGGGTAAAGTTTTTCGGATGCGAAAACAGGACGGCCCAGCCATCGCCGATCCATTCATGGAAATGGATCGTGCCTTGACTGGTCTCTGCCGTGAAGTCCGGGGCGATGTCGTTGATACGAAGGCTCATGATATTCCTCTTGGTGCTGAAGCCGGTGCGACATGCGGTAATCTGTACCGTACTCTCGATTTTCCCGGCTTATTCTTCGAGGAAGTTTATTCCAATTGTGCGGAAGAATGCGGTGCTGCAATCTCTCCACGTCAAGCGGCTTGTTGGTTCCTTTCACTGAGAACCTGCTCGGCTCCCCGTTTTCGTTCGAGTCCGATTTGTCATACTTACTTTTCGCAAAAGCCAAGTCTTCTTAGACCTTAGGCCAGTTGCGGCGCCATGCTTTTAAAACGAGAATGAGGCACCGTTCGGTGGGAGGAGCCGATGCAAGAGCATGTCACGCATGCAGATCAGGTCTATGTGTCCGCGCAATCGGCTGCCGCCAGCTCGCGCGTTGTGGCCTCCTGGCGACGCTGCATGACGGTCCACCGTCTCGCGCCCGAAGAAAAAAGGTTGCCTCTCCGCCTGACGGAGCAGGAATTGCGCCTGGTGCGCGCGCAATCGCAAGAACTGATTGCCCAGGCGGTAGATGAACTGGATCTATTGTTCCAAACCGTCGGCAAGGCCGGATGTTGCCTGCTCCTGACCGACCACGAGGGCATAGCGCTTGAAAGGCGCGGCGTCGCCGCCGACGACAAGGAATTTCACGACATTGGCTTGTGGCCTGGTTCGATCTGGACCGAAGCCAGCATCGGCACGAACGGCATCGGCACGGCGATTGCCGATGATCGGGCCGTGTCCATCATTCGCGACCAGCATTTTTTCAGTTCCACAATCAACCTCAGCTGCACGACCGCCCCGATCCGCGATTCACGTGGCCAATTGGCCGGAGCACTGGACGTCTCGACTTGCCGCGACGACCTCAATGAGACCACCCTCTCGATCATTTCGCAGACCGTCCGCGATACGGCCATGCGGATCGAACTTAACCTCTTCCGTCACGCTTTTGCGGGAGCCCGTTTCGTCGTGCTTCCAACTCCGACCGGCACGATGTCCGCGCTGCTTGCTGTCGACAAGAGCGACATGGTGCTTGGCGCCACCCGGACGGCGCGCTCCGCTCTTGAACTCGATGACGAGCGCATAGATGCGGGCATCTGCGCAGCCGACCTTCTTGGCGAAGGCGTAGGCGCCGAGCGGCAGGACTTGAGGGAGGCCGAGCGTGCAGCTCTCCTACGCGCCTTATCCAGGGCTAATGGAAACGTGACCCAGGCTGCTCTTTCCCTCGGGATGAGCCGAGCGACGCTGCACCGGAAGATCAACAGGTTCGGTTTGCACTGATTGCTGCAGATTGCCTGACGATCTGTCGCAGATTTGCGACACTGTGCACTGCGGTATGATGTTCCGCCTCTGTCACATCTACGGAAAGAAAGGCAGATTCTCTTTCGGTTCGGGATGAACCTGTTATCCTGGGAGGATCAGATGCTGCATCAGAAAATTATCGAATCTCCGTTCAAGCTTAAATACGGCAATTACATCGGTGGCGAATGGCGGGAGCCGATTAGCGGTCGGTATTTCGACAATATCACGCCTGTCACGGGTGGAACGATTTGCGAGATCCCGCGCTCGGACGAGAAGGACATCAATGCGGCCCTCGATGCCGCCCATGCCGCCAAGGACAAGTGGGGGCGCACCTCGACCACGGAACGCGCCAACATCCTGATGAAGATGGCGCAGCGTATGGAGGACAAGCTTGAGGTTCTGGCCCAGGCGGAAAGCTGGGACAACGGCAAGCCGATCCGTGAGACCATGGCAGCCGACATTCCCCTTGCCATCGACCATTTCCGCTACTTTGCCTCTTGCATTCGGGCGCAGGAAGGTTCGATCGGCGAGATCGATCACGATACGGTTGCTTATCATTTCCACGAGCCACTGGGCGTCGTCGGCCAGATCATTCCATGGAATTTCCCGATCCTGATGGCGGCATGGAAACTTGCTCCGGCACTTGCCGCCGGCAACTGCGTCGTCCTCAAGCCTGCCGAACAGACACCGGCATCGATCCTCGTATGGGCGGAGATCGTCGGCGACCTTCTGCCTCCTGGCGTACTCAACATCGTCAACGGTTTTGGGCTTGAAGCGGGGAAACCACTCGCCACCAGCAACCGGATCGCCAAGATTGCCTTCACCGGCGAAACGTCGACCGGCCGGCTCATCATGCAATATGCCAGCCAGAACCTGATTCCGGTCACGCTCGAACTCGGCGGCAAGTCGCCCAACATCTTCTTTGCCGATGTCATGGCCGAAGACGACGACTTTCTCGACAAAGCGCTTGAAGGCTTTGCCATGTTCGCGTTGAACCAGGGCGAGGTCTGCACCTGCCCGAGCCGCGCGCTGGTCCAGGAATCGATCTACGATCGTTTCATGGAAAAGGCCATCAAACGCGTTGAAGCGATCAAACAGGGAAATCCCCTCGATGCCGCGACGATGATCGGAGCCCAGGCATCCAACGAGCAGTTGGAAAAGATTCTTGCCTATCTCGATATCGGCAGACAGGAGGGGGCTGAGGTGCTGACCGGTGGCGGGCGCAATGATCTCGGCGGCGACCTCGCAGGCGGCTATTATGTAAAGCCGACGATCTTCCGGGGCCACAACAAGATGCGCATCTTCCAGGAGGAAATCTTTGGTCCGGTCGTGTCGGTCACGACGTTCAAGGATGAAAAGGAAGCTCTGGAAATTGCCAATGACACTCTCTACGGTCTTGGCGCCGGTGTGTGGACCCGCGATGGTATGCGTGCCTACCATTTTGGCCGGGAGATCCAGGCGGGACGTGTCTGGACCAATTGCTACCACGCCTATCCCGCCCATGCTGCCTTCGGTGGTTACAAGCAGTCAGGCATCGGCCGCGAGACGCACAAGATGATGCTCGATCACTACCAGCAGACCAAGAACATGCTGGTGAGCTATAGCCCGAAGGCGCTCGGCTTCTTCTGAGCGTCTTTCAATCGTCGGGAGCCCCATCCTTTTGGGGCTCTCCTTTCTGCGGCGCGGAGGGAAAGAAAGATGGCCGAGTCAGAGAACGAAGCGCCGGTTCTGGCGACGCAGCAGGCCCTCGATCTCATTTTGGAGATCCAGCAGGATCACCCCGATATCCTGTTTCATCAGTCGGGCGGTTGTTGCGATGGATCGTCCCCCATGTGCTATCCCAAGAGCGAGTTTCGTATCGGCGAAAACGACGTACGGCTTGGCGAAATCGGCGGCGTGCCTTTCTATATCAGCGGCGGCCAGTACGAAGCCTGGAAGCACACCCAATTGATCATCGACGTCGTCCAGGGCCGCGGGGGCATGTTCTCGCTTGATAACGGCCGGGAACGACGCTTCCTCACCCGCTCAAGAATACGCGGCGGCGAGAGCTGCCCGATTTTTCGGTAAATGCACCCCATCTCAAGACGACGGGTGGGCAGCTGCGTCGCGGTGGGATCGGCCTCAGGCAGTGCCGTCAACAATCACCAGTGGGCGCCCATGCGTACAGGTTTCGATACGGGCGCTCACCCGGTAGACGTCACTCAGGAGCGATGCGGTAATGACCTCCGCTGTAGGCCCGTTGGCTACGAGCCGGCCGTCGGCGACGACCATGGTATGATCGCAGTATCGCATGGCGTGGTTGAGATCATGCAGTGCGATCAACACGGCAATCCCGCTTTTTCGCGCAAGCCCGCGCATATACTGCAGCACTTCGATCTGCCGGAAGAGATCGAGCGCCGAAGTGGGTTCGTCCATCAGAAGAACCTGCGGCTTGCGCACCAGGGCCTGTGCGATCGCAACCAGCTGGCGCTGTCCACCTGAAAGAGCGCCGAGATCGCGAAATGCCAGGTCCGTGATGCCGAGCGAATGAAGGATCTCGTCTATGCCGTGGAGATCCTGATCGGCAACGCGCCAGCCCGAGCCCTGCTTTGCGGCAAGCAGCACGGATTCGTAGACGGTCAGGACCGCGTTGGCGCCTGTATCCTGGGGCATATAGCAGACCGGCCGCGACAAGGCCTCCTCTCCGCTGACTTCGACGACGCCGTCGCCTTTGAGCAGGCCGGCGATTCGCTTGAACAGGGTGGATTTACCGGCGGCGTTCGGTCCGATCACGGCGGTCAAATGACCCCCTTCGATAGGTCCGGTGGTAATGTCGGCGAAGATGTGAGTGCGACCATAGCGCGCTCCGACGCCGGAAAGCTCGATGCTTACCATGCGCGCCTCCTGTTGGTGAAGATCAGTGAGAAGAAGAAGGGCACGCCGACGAGGGCCGTGATAACGCCGATCGGCAAAATGGCGCCCGGGATCAGCACTTTTGATACGACCGAAGTTGCCGAAAGCAACAAGGCCCCGCAGATGGCGGAACCCGGCAGAAAGAACCGCTGATCCTCACCAACGAGCATACGCGCGATATGCGGGCCGACCAGTCCCACAAAGCCGATGGTACCCACAAAGGAAACCGGAATGGCTGCAAGCAGGCTCACAAGCATCATCGTCTCCAAACGGAGCCTTCTGACGCTGACGCCGAAGGAGGAGGCTTTCTCGTCGCCGAGCCTAAGCGCCGTCAGTGCCCAGGCATTGCGGGCAAACAGTGGAATGACGACGACCAGTATCGCTCCGGTGACGGCGACCTTGCTCCACGTGGCCTTGGTGAGCGAGCCCATGGTCCAGAAGACCACGGCGGCAAGCGCCTGTTCGGATGCGAGATATTCGAGCAGCGACAGAAGTGCATTGAAGGTAAAGACCAGAGCGATGCCGAGCAGAACGATTGTCTCGACGGTAACGCCTCTGAGTGTCGACACGCCGTAGATGAAGAGCGAGGCGGCCATCGCCATTAGGAAGGCGTTGATGGGAACCATGTACTGTACGGCCGCCGGAAAGACCGCGACACCCGCAACGAGGCCCAGAGCTGCGCCGAAGCCGGCTGCGGCAGAAATTCCCAGCGTGAAGGGGCTGGCGAGGGGATTGGCGAGGATCGTCTGCATCTGCGCGCCGGCGACCGAGAGGCAGGCGCCTACGGTCACAGCCATCAACGCGATCGGCATGCGGATATCCCAGATCACGACACGAAGCTGGTTCGGTACTGTGCCTGGCGTGAAGATCGCAGCCAGTACCTCACCCAATGAATATCGGGCTGGACCGAGGCCGATATCGATGGCGATGCTAAGCGCGAGCGCCGCCAGCAGACAGCAGAGGATCAAGATTCTCCGCGCAGCAAGGCTCCGGTAGCGCCGGCCCCCTTCGACAACAGATTGCTGCTGAATCAAGACGGCCATCAGTTCAGTCCTTTTTCCAGCGAGACGAAATAGCCGGGCTTGTAGGTGACAGGCAGGAATTTCTGGTGAAACTCAATGAAAGTCGCTTCCGGATCGAGATCGGCAAACAGTTCCGGATGGAACCACTTGGCGAATTGCTGGATCGGAATGAACTCGTAGGGCGCGCCGTAGAATTGGTGCCAGACGGCATGAACCTGCCCGGTTCTGACGGCTTTCACCTCGGGAAAGGGGGTTCGCTTCATCAGGTTGGCGAGACGTTCGCGCGCAGCTTTGAGATCGGCACCCCGGCCGACCGCGACAAATTGATTGATGTCGGATTCGGCGGCCCAGTTGGAACCGGTGACGATGACCTGGTCCGGATCGGAGACGATCAGTTGCTCGGGATTGAGATCGCCGAAGGTCGTCCCGATGATCCCGTCCGCAATATTCTGGCCCCCCGCCTGATCGACCATGGCACCGAAATTATAGGGACCGAATGTGCGGCAGCACCTGTCTTCGCCGGAAATGCCCGGAGACCGTTCGATGAATACTTTCGGACGCTTCAGATCCTTGACGACCGCCAGACGATCGGTGACGCGGGCGATCTGGGCTTTGCGATAGGTCTTAAAGGTTTCGGCCTTGTCGCTCGCTCCGAACAACTTGCCCAGTATGTCGATTGAGCGTTCCGTATTCTTGTCTGGATCGATGCGGAAATCGAGATAGACGACCTTGATGCCGGCTGCGGCCGCCTTGTCTTCGAAGCCGCTCTCCTTGGCCACCTTGGCGGCTTCGAGATTTAAGGTGATGACATCCGGGGAAAGAGTGATCGCGGTTTCAAGGTCGAAATTGCCCTGGGGCACATAACCGAACTGCGGCAGATTGGCGATTTCGGGGAAGCGTTCGACATAGGCCTGATAGCTGTCGGGATCCTTCTTCAAGAGATCGTCGCGCCAGCCGACGATCGTGTCGAAGGTTCTATCTCCGCGCAAGGCGGCAATCACATGGACCTGGCGCGCTTCTCCGACGATCACGCGTTTGGCAGGTAAGTCGATATCGACCGTTCTGCCGGCGACGTCAGTGATTTCAACAGCAAGAGCCGAGCTGGCCAGAAACGGAAACAGGACGACAAGCGCCCGAATAAACCATGTGATGATCATTACTCTATCCTTTGGCGGCCGGCGGTTGGCACCGCCGGCCCCTTGGGTTTACCAAATATCAGAGGCCCGCCTTCAGCGACGCGAAATAGCCGGGGTTGTAGGCGACCGGCAGGAAACGTTCGTGCAGCTGCTTGAAGGTTGCATCCGCATCGAGATCGGCAAACAGTTCGGGATGCAGCCATTTGGCGATCTGCTGCACAGCAACAAACTGATACGGGCTGTTGTAGAACTGGTGCCAGATGGCATGCACATTGCCGTTTGCCGCTGCCTTGATGCCGGTAAAGGCGGGCCGCTTCATCAGTGCAGCGAGCTTTTCTTGAGCTTTTGCTTTGTCGGCGCCCGGACCAACGCCTACCCAGGCGCCGCCGGGAACGTAAAGCTCCCAATTCGACCCTGTCACGATCACCTGATCGGGATTGGAGGCGATGATTTGCTCGGGATTAACCGTGCCGAAGGTGCCCGGAATGATGCTCTTCGCCATGTTGGTTCCACCGGCGAGTTCCACCATGCGGCCGAAATTCTCGTTGCCGAAAGACATGCAGCAATCGTCCGAATAGCCGCCGGCGCGCTCGATAAAGACAACCGGCTTCTTCAGATCGGTTGTTTTTTCGAGCTTGTCCGTTACCCGGGCAATCTGCTCGTCGTGGAATTTGACGAATTCCTCAGCGCGCTCTTCCTTGCCAAACAACTTGCCGATGATACGCATGGAATCATCGGTGTTTTCCATGGGCTTTTCCCGGAAGTCGATGTAGACGAGCGGGATGCCGACCTTGGCGAGCTTTTCGATATAGCCGCTTTCCTCGGTGGCTGATTTTGCCTCGGTGTTCATAATGATCACGTCCGGCTTCAGTGCGACGGCCTGTTCGATGTCGAACGTGCCATCCTTCATGCCCCCGAAGGTGGGGATCTTTGCCATCTGCGGAAACTTGCTCAGATAGATATTGTAGCCGTCGAGATCGGCCTTCTTGAAATCGTCGCGCCAGCCGACGACGCGTTTGAAGGGTTCATCGGTATCGAGAGCAGCCGTGAAGTAGATCTGCCGGCCTTCGCCCAGGATCACGCGCTCGACCGGCACGCTCACCTCGACCTCGCGGCCGGAGATGTCTGTGACCTTGATCTTTTCGGCAGCCGTGGCAATCGTTGGCAAAACTGCAAGCATAACCGTGGCGGCACCGGCCGCCATCTTGAGCTTCAACACGGGGTTCCTCTCCTGTGTAGGTGTTAATAACGGCGATTTATGTTTTCATGACTTTATCCGTCAAGAAATATCTTTTAGAAGTCTTCCAATCTAATTCGACTCGTCCAAGAGATTTCGCGATGCTCAACCAGACTGCCCTGCATAACCATGACCTGCGTGATGAAATCAAAGCCTATTGGTCCCTGAGAGCCGAGACCTTCGATACGCAGCCTGGACATGAGATTTTTTCGGAGGAGGAGCGGGCAGCGTGGCACGCGCTTCTGCGTAAGCATCTCGGAGACGGTAGGGGCAAAGTCGCGCTAGATCTTGCTTGTGGAACCGCAGTCGTCTCGCATCTGATGGACGACCTCGGCTTCAAGGTGACCGGGATGGATTGGTCCGAAGCCATGCTGGAGCGGGCGAGGGCCAAAGCCAAGACCCGAGGCCGGCAGATCCGCTTCCTGGTCGGTGATGCTGAGCGCACCATGGAAGCCGACGAGACCTATGACGTGGTCATCAACCGTCATCTCGTCTGGACGCTTGTCGATCCCCTGGCCTGCTTTCGTGAATGGCATAGGGTTCTGAAGCCGTCCGGCAAGCTGTTGATCATCGACGGTGACTTCGTCAATCCGAGTCTGGTATCGCGTTTGGCGAAGAAGTTGTCGGTGTGGCTGGCGAAGGCGGGCTTCGGCGAGAGCGGGCAGCAGAATGGCCCTCACACGGCGGAGCTGACACAGACGCACCAGAGCATTCTGTCGCGGGTCCATTTTTCGCAAGGGGCTCGGGCCGATGCAGTCGTAGATCTGCTCAGGCAAGCGGGTTTCGAGAAGATTACCGTCGATACAGGTTTGGGAGCGATCCACCGAAGCCAACGCAAGAATTTCAGCTTTTTGAAAGGGCTCGAGCGGGCTACCCAGCACCGTTACGCGATTTGTGCCGAAAAGCTGGGTTGACCCGCAGGCGAGAACCTCCCGCTGCAACAAGGCGGCCGAGTAGTCAGCCCAGAGTCACGCCATTCGTCGCCACGAAGACGGAGTAGACGGATGTGGTGGCGGTAATAAAGAGCCTGTTGCGACGGGGGCCGCCGAAGGTGAGATTGGCGACCGTCTGCGGCACCAGGATCTTGCCGAGCAGGGTTCCTTCGGGAGAGAAACAATGGACGCCGTCGCCGGCACTGGTCCACAGATTGCCCTGCACGTCGATGCGAAAGCCGTCGGGCAGGCCGTTATCGAGACTGCAAAAGACCCTTCCGTTCGCGACGGTCATCTCCCCGACAACGTCAAAGACGCGGATGTGGCGCGGCGCGGTCAGGTCGTGGCTTGAAGCGGAATCGGCGACATAGAGCCTGGTTTCATCGGGCGAAAAGGCGAGCCCGTTGGGCTGGCCGAAGTCGGTTATCACGGCTTCGAGCGCGCCGGTTTCCGGATCCAGCCGATAGACGTTGCGGGTAGCTTGCTCGGGTTCTGCTCGATAGCCTTCATAGTCGGACTTGATGCCGTAGGTAGGGTCGGTAAACCAGATACTGCCGTCGGAGCGGACCACGACGTCATTGGGGGAGTTCAACCGCTTGCCCTGATAACGGTCTGCCAGAATGGTGAGCGTGCCGTCGACCTCCGTCCGCACCACGCGTCGGCCGCCGTGTTCGCAGGATATCAGCCGGCCTTGGCGGTCGCGCGTATTGCCGTTGACGAAATTGGAAGGGAAACGGAAAACCGAAACACCGCCGTCTGGCACCCAGCGCAACATGCGCTGGTTGGGAATATCGCTCCAGATCAGGCAGTTGAGGTCGGCGAACCAAACAGGCCCCTCCGCCCAACGGCATTCGCCGTAAAGTTCCTCCAGTCCGGCACTGGCCACGATCAGCTGCCGAAAGCGTTCGTCGTGAATTTCATAGATCGACAATTTTTGGAGCATGGCTACTGTCCGATTGGGGTTCATCGGGTGGATCGGCGTCCGCCGGCCACGAGGATGACGGCGATGATGATGAGGCCGGTGAGGATGAGACGGAAACCTGCGCCGAAGCCATAGGTATTCAGCATCGATACAACGAGGAACATGAAGAGCGAGGCTCCCCAGATCCCGGGAATATTGGAATTCCCCCCGGCCACCGCGGTTCCGCCGATCACGACGACAGCAATCGACATGAGGAGGTATTCCGTCCCCATATTGAGAGCGGCACCGCCGGAGAAACTGGCAAGCAGATAGCCGCAAAGAGAGGCGAGCACAGCGCAAAGAATGTAGGTTACGAGCCGCGTGCCATCGACCGGAATGCCGGCCATGCGCGCGGCAGGCATGCTCTGACCGACTGCGGAAATCCAGCGCCCGTAAATGGTCTTTTCCAAGAGCAGCCACGCGACGGCCGAGAGGATCAGAGCCACGAGCGCGACATTCGGGATGCCGAAAAGGCTGGATGTGGTAAAGCTTGCAAGCATTTCCGGCGGCTTGATGCGCAGGCCGCGATTGGCCCATATGGCCGTCGACTGGACGATAAAACTCATCGACAGGGTTGCGATGATCGGTGGAATTCTCAAAAGTTTGATCAGCGCGTAATTGCCCAGCCCGATAATGGAGCCAAGTCCGACGGATAGGATGAGACCAACCAGGATCATGCTGTCCTGCACATCCATCAGTTTCAATGCCAGCGTGCCCGAAAGCGTCATCGTGGCCGGCACGGACAGGTCGATATTGCCCGGCCCCAGAGTGATGACGAACATTTGGCCGATGCCGACGACGACGGAGAACGCGGCAAAGGTCAAAGCCGCCTGAGACAATCCGAGCGAGCTGGCTCCACCGGTGAAAAGCACCGTGATGATCCAGACGGCGGCCGTTGCTGCGAAGGACCAGATCCAAGGCTTGGCGAGGAGCAGTCGATGTGCATTCATCGGCTTTTCTCCCGCTTTTCCAACCGGTTCAGGAACAGACGCATCGCCAGAACGATGATCAGGATCGCGCCCTGAGCGCCGATCTGCCAGTCCGGCGAAATCCGCATGAAGGAGAGGAACGAGCCGGCAAGTGCCAGCGTCAACGCGCCGATGACGGCTCCGATCGGCGAAACCTTGCCGCCGACGAATTCGCCGCCGCCGAGGATAACGCCGGCGATGGAAAGCAGCGTGTAGCGAAGCGCGATATTGGCGTCCGCCGAGGTCGTCAGGCCGACGAGCGCAATCCCTGACAGCACCGCGAAGAGGCCTGCGAGTCCATAGGCGGCGGCCCGCACCTTGATGACGGACCAGCCGGCGCGTTCCACCGAGCGGACATTGCCGCCCACCCCGCGGATGAGCACGCCGAAGGACGATCGCATGATGAGGAAATGGGTTATGAGAGCGATCACCACGCTGGCGACGATTGCCATCGGGACGAACGGGGGCTTCGACGTCATCAGCCAGCGTGCCCATCCCGGGGCGGCGCCGCCGGGCGACGGCAAGATTAACACCGCAAGGCCGCCCCAGACGAAGCTCATGCCGAGCGTCACGACGATTGCTGGAAGTTCGCGGACATAGATGATGACGCCGATCGCTGCGTAAGCGGCGATCGCGCCCAAGAATATCAGCATACCGGTTCCCGGTGAGGCCTGCAGGAAGGTGGCTGTGACACAGGCGCAGAAGCTGACGAACGTGCCCATCGACAGATCGAGGTCGTTGACCGCCATGATGAGCATCTGCGCAACCGTCGCGAGCGCAATCGGGACGGCGAGATTGAAGAGCAGGTTGAGCCCGGTATAGCTCATGGCACGCGGCTGCATATAAAACACGGCTGCCAGCAGAACCGACAGCGAGGCCGCCGGGATGATCAGCCGAACGGTGCCAGAGGAAATTTTCATGCCGCTTCTCCAGCGCTGAATGAGGCGGCGAGCACGTTCTTTTCGGTGATCTCGTCACCGGTGAGTTCGGCGACGATCGCTCCCTCGCGAAAGACATAGACCCGGTCGCAAAGGCGAATCTCGTCCATTTCCGTGGAATACCAGATGAAGGTCCGGCCCGAAGCGGCCTCGGAACGAAGAATTTGATAGACCTCCTGCTTGGTCCCGATGTCCACACCACGCATCGGGTCGTCCATCAGCACGGTTCTCGCCGTGGTGGCGAGCGCGCGCGCAAACAGGACTTTCTGCTGATTGCCGCCGGACAGCGACAAGATTCGGTTTTCCAGGTCCGGAGTACGGATCTCGATGCGGTTCTTCCAGCCGAGGCCCAGTCTGCTTTCGCGCGCATTGTCGATGAGCATGCGTGAGGAAAGATCCTGCAGGGAAGCGATGCTGAGGTTCTTCAGGATGCTCCAGAGCGGGAAGGTACCGTTGAGGCCGCGGTCTCCCGCGACGAAGGCAAGTTCGCCCCCGCGCCCCGGCCACCAATTGCTGTTGCGTGAGAGGTAGAGGTCGAGAAGTGCTTCGGTCTGACCATGGCCGCCAAGGCCTGCGAGTCCCACGATTTCGCCGCGATGGGCCTCAAAGGCGAGCCCGCGTCCACGCCGGGGCGGCATCGAAAGTACAGGCGAACCCGACCTTGCGGCGGCCGAGCGCAGGTATTCCTGTTCGCGCACGACATTGCCCATGGCTTCGACAAGGCTCCGGGAATTCATTTCCGAGGCCTGACGATCAGCGACAACGCGACCGTCCTTCATCACCACGATACGATCTGCGGTCGACAGGATTTCACCAAGAATGTGCGAGATCAGCAAAACCGCGCCGCCGCCTGCAACAAAACGTCGAATATAGGCCATCATCTGCGCGGCAAGCCCTGCGTCCAGCGAGGACGTTGGCTCATCCAGAATGACTAGTTTCGGCGGAGCGCCAAGCCCCGCAAAGCTGATGGCAATTTCAACCATCTGGCGTTCGGCAATCGAAAGATCGTCCACGGTGCTGTCGCAATCGATCAGATGGCCGGGAAAGATGTCCTGAAGCTGCCTTTTTACGAGTGCCAAGGCGCGGCTGCGCCAATCCCAGCCTTTCAGGTCTGGATGCATGATCCTGACGTTTTCGTTGACGGTGAGGTTGGGGCAGAGCGAAAGTTCCTGGAAGACGCACCGCACGCCATTGGCCCGCGCCGCCGAAATTCCGTGCGCGCCGGTTTTGCCGCCATAGCTAACGACGCCTTCCTGAGGCGAGAGGCCGCCATTGATGACGTTGACGATGGTCGATTTGCCGGCCCCGTTATGGCCGACGAGACCGACGCATTCGCCGGCCTGGATAACAAGATCGACGCCGTCGAGCGCTTTGACGGCACCGAAGGCGACCTTGATGCCGCGGGCGGCTACCACCTCGTTTTTCATTGGGTCTGCAGTCATGAAGGCTCGTGTTTGTGGCGCGGCCGAGAGGCCGCCGAGATAGGATTGGCGGAGCGGATGGCCCGCCAACCGTATCGGCTCTCTCTAACCGTCACTTCGCGGCGCTGATCACCTTCTGGGCGTCCTCAAGCGAATATTCGACATTCGCTACACCGCCCTTCTGGGTTTTGGAAAGGTTCGCCTCGAGGTTATCCTGGTCGATGCGCAGGAAGGGCACGACGAGGTCCTTTTTGACGTCCTTGCCGTCGAGGATCTGCTGGGCGACCCAGAAAGCCAGGGTCGAGACGCCGGGGGCGATCGAGACGGACATCGTCTCGTAGCTGTTCTTGTCCTTCTGTTGTTTCCACCAGACAAGTTCGTCCTCGCGGTTCCCCATGACAATCGTTGGGGTCGGCCGCTTGGCCGCCGCAAAGGCTTGGGCGGCGCCATAGCCGTCCCCGCCCTGGGTCACGACAGCGGCGATTTCCGGAAGGCTCGGGAGGATGCCGGCAACGGCGCGTTGAGCCACATCCTGAGCCCAGTCGCCATTAACGGATCCGACGATCTTGAACTGCGGATTTTTCTGGACGCCAGCTTGAATGCCCGCGTGAATTTCATCGTCGACCGAAACCCCCGCAAGACCCCTGATCTCCAGCAGGTTTCCACCCTTCGGCAGTTTTTTCGCAAGGTATTCGACCTGGCTTTCGCCCATCGCCTTGAAATCTACCGCAATCCGCCAGGCGCAAGGCTCGGTGACGATGCCATCGAAGGAAACGACGGTGATACCTGCGTCGCAGGCTTCCTTGATCGCGCCATTCAGAGCGGTCGGGGAGGCCGCGTTCACGACGATGGCGTCATAGCCCTGCAGGATGAGGTTCTGGATCTGCGCAGCCTGTTCGGTTGCCTGGTTTTCAGCTGTCGTGAAAGGATCGGCTGCTGCGACGATACCTTTGGCAACGGCCTCCTTGGTGATCTTGTCCCAGCTCGTCAGCATGGCTTGCCGCCATGAGTTGCCGGCATAGTTGTTAGACAGTGCAATCTTTTTGCCGGCGGTGTCTGCGACCGCGGAAAGTGGGATTGCGATGCAGGCTGTGGCGACAGATGCAAACAGCATCTTCCTGATGATCATGATTTCCTCCCTAGTCCCGACGGGCTCATCTCCGGCCGCTCCTCAACGGTTTGCGGAGATAGTGAAAGCGCTGAGGCCCGGTTGCTCAGTAGATCGAGAATGAGGAAAAATACCGGTGTTGTACAGGCGCATCCAAGCAATCTGTTTGCGGATATTCGCGCAAAATATGCGGGTTTCCGCAGGACAAAGGTGTAAAGCAGGCGCTTAATTGCAAAAGGACTTGGGAGGAGGTCCAGGCATGCTCAATCCGGCGCGAGAATCGCTGTTCGACCGTTATCTCGGGATTTCGCGGCTGCTCGCGGGCCAGCTCGATTTTCATTCCATCATCCAGGCCGTGGCTGCCGAGATCAGCCACATCATCCCGCACGACCATCTCGATGTGTGCATCAAGATGGTCGACGGCAAATATCACATTGCCTATGAAAGCGGTCTTGAAACCGCCTGGAGCAAACACCCGCCGGCTCTCTTGACCGGCAGCCCGATACGCAGCCTTCTATCGGGCGAGGTGGATTTTCTTCTTTCGCCGGATGCCTGCACAGATCCGAGATTTCATTTTGAGGGTGCCTTTTCGAGCCCGATCGTCGAACTGTCGCTGCGCAGCCGACTGCACGTGCCTCTCAAGGTGCAGGGAGATATTATCGGCGCACTGAGCTGCTCCAGCCATTCCCATGACTGTTACACCATGGAGGATGTCGAGAACGCCCGCTCGATTGCCGACTTGCTGGCCCCCTATTTCTTTGCGCTGCGGGCCGCCGAGCAAGCGAAACGCTCGGCCATCGTGGAGGCTGAAGCCCGGGCTCGCGAGGAGGGGCTGAGACTCGGTGCGTTGAAGCTTACCGAGGCCTTGGAGGCGGAGCGGCAGCGCATCGGCATGGACCTGCACGACCAGACGCTCGCCGACCTGACGCGGCTTGCCCGACGCATGGAACGGCTGAGCGGGCAGGCAGAGCTGCCCGGGGAAAGTTTGGAGCCCCTGTCTCGAGCGCTGCAGCAGTGCATGCATGATCTGCGACAAATTATCGAAGAGGCAAAACCCACGGTTCTGCAGCTCTTCGGCGTCGCGGAAGCGATCGAAAACCATCTCGATCGTTCGGCGCGAGAAAGCGGCCTGTCGATCCAATGGCGGATGGTGGACGAAAGCAATGGTGCGCTCGACGCCCTGGGCCAAACGGTGGCGACGGCGCTGTTTCGTATCGTGCAGGAGGCCGTCAATAATGCCATCCGCCATGCCCAGCCGGAGGTCATCCTCGTGCATATAAGAAATCTGAACGGCACTTTGTCCATCGAGGTTATCGATGACGGTAGCGGCTTGATGTCCTCCCGCAATCCGGGTGGCCACGGAATTGACAATATGAAGACGCGCGCCCGTCTCATCGCTGCAAGATTTGAGATCGGTCAGAACGACTCAGGCCCCGGCACCTTCGTGAAGGTCCAATTGCCTCTCGGCCGCAAACGAATACGGGATCATTAAAATGAGGGTTTTGATCGTTGAAGACGACCCGTTGCACCGTTCTTATCTGCATGAAGCGGTTCGTGCGGCGCTGCCGGAATGCGACATGGTCGTCGAGGCGGAAAGCGGCCAAAGCGGTGAGATTGAAGCTCGCAAGGCGCGCGTGGAACATGTCGTCATGGATCTGCAGATGAGCGAGCGCAACGGGATCGAAGCTGCCCGCACCATCTGGCGCGAAAGACCCGACACCAAAATTCTCTTCTGGTCCAATTATTCGGATGAAGCCTATGTACGCGGCGTCTCGCGGATCGTACCGGAAGGGGCGACTTACGGTTATGTGCTGAAATCGGCCTCGGATGAACGGCTAAAACTGGCGCTTCGAAGCGTGTTTGTCGAATCCCAATGTGTCATCGACCGCGAAGTGAGGGGCATCCAGCAAAAGAGCCTGGGCAATGCTCACGGACTGACGGATGCGGAATACGAGATTCTGGTGGATGTGGCACTCGGCCTGACCGACAAGGCGATCGCCCAACGCAAGAGACTTTCATTGCGTAGCGTCCAGAACAGGCTACAGCAGCTTTACGAAAAGCTCGAAGTCTATGATCTGCCGGACGATGGCATGGAAGGCTGGTACAATCTGCGCATGCGTGCCGTCGCAGTTGCGCTACTCCGCAAAGTCCTGAATTCCAGTGCGTTGGAACGCGCCGAACGGGAGCTCCACGACCGCAGCGGCTCCTGACTCGGCTGCGGCCTTGTCTTTCACGACGACGGTCGTGGACTAGAAGCCGATGCCTATCGCCATCCCAGCGCCGGGGCCACGTGCGAGAGAATAGCTTCGATCACGTGGGCGTTGTAGTCGACGCCGAGCTGATTGGGCACGGTCAACAACAGCGTGTCGGCTTCCGCAATCGCCTCGTCCCTCGCCAGTTGCTCGATCAGAACCTCCGGTTCGGCGGCGTAGCTGCGACCGAAAATCGCCCGGGTCTTCTCGTCGATGAAGCCGATCTGATCCTGGCCGTCGTCTCCATGGCCGAAATAGGCGCGGTCGCGATCGTCCACCAGCGCGAAAATGCTGCGGCTGACTGATACCCGCGGCTCGCGCTCATGACCGGCGGCTTTCCATGCCTCCCGGAAGACGCGGATTTGAGCGGCTTGCTGGATATGAAAGGGCTCCCCCGTCTCGTCGTTCTTGAGTGTCGAGCTCTGAAGGTTCATCCCCAGCTCTGCCGCCCATTGAGCCGTCGCATTGGAACTTGCGCCCCACCAGATACGCTCGCGCAATCCCTCGGAATGCGGCTCCAAGCGTAGCGGGCCTGGAGGATTGGGGAACATCGGCCGCGGATTGGGCTTGGCAAAACCTTCGCCGCGCAGAACGTCGAGGAATACTTGCGTATGATGCCTCGCCATCTCCGCGTCGGTCTGTCCCTCGGGCGGCACATAACCGAAATAACGCCAACCATCGATCACCTGCTCCGGCGAACCGCGGCTGATGCCAAGTTGCAAGCGGCCGCCGGCGATGATGTCGGCGGCACCTGCGTCTTCAGCCATGTAGAGGGGATTTTCATAACGCATGTCGATCACCGCGGTGCCGATCTCGATACGACTGGTTTTGGCACCGACGGCCGCCAGCAAAGGGAAAGGCGAGGCGAGCTGGCGCGCAAAATGATGAACGCGGAAATAGGCTCCGTCGGCCCCCAGTTCCTCCGCGGCAACCGCCAGATCAATGGACTGCAAGAGTGCGTCGCTGGCGGAGCGCGTTTGTGATTGGGGCGACGGCGTCCAATGGCCGAAGGACAGAAAACCGATCTTTTTCATGACGAGTTTGCCTTACCTGACGATGAGTCATGCCTTATGACACAGAATGATCACCAAGGCAGGGGCAAAACATTTGTGTGCGCGGGCCATCCTGCACTTTGAGACGGCGACACAGACACCGATGTTGGAGCCACGCTGTCTGGAGACCTATGGACGATCCGCACCTATAAAAGCGCCAGAAATCGCGCGATGTCCGGCATCGCTCGGATGGACTAGATCGGCGGAGGCCAAGGCGCCGTCGCCGTAAGCTTTCATGGTCTCGTAAACAGGCGCATAAAAAAGTGAGAAGCGTCGTGCCAGCATGAGCACCGCTTCGGCATAACTTCCGAAACCGATCCGCGTCTGGCCCGTGAATCCGGCGCTGCCAACCGCAAACCCAGCATCAGGAATGTAGGGCGGGCTGCCGATTGCGAGCCGATCTCCGTGGCCGGCTCTGATCAATTCTTCCAGCATCCATGCATAGTCGCGCGTGAAGTTCTGGACATTCATGGTGTCGGGCGCCGCCGTATAACGGGCGTCGTTATAGCCATAGAGAATCAGGATCGCGTCGCGGTGGCGGGCATCCAGGAGCGCGTATTCGAAACGGCCGATGCCGTTGTCCGGCCGTGCTTTGCCATCCGCGAGGCGTGCTCCCTGCAGCACCGTGCCGGGGATCGCGCAATTGCGGATGGGGAGGCTGCCGACCTCGGCTGCGAACAGAGCCGGCCAGGCACGATTCGGCCGACTGGCGTTGAAGCCGGCGGTGATGCTGTCGCCGAACACGCGGATGCCGGAAATTCCCAGCGATTTCAAATGTTCTCCAAACCTCATCAGTCTTCCTTCATTTTCCCGCTTGACAGTCGGTCGTTTAATTTTGTTTATACGTATTAGCTGCTAATACGCATTAGCAGTCAAGAGGAGCTTGGGAGGATGATGCGTGGCGGGCACTAAGCGCTTGACCCAGCGCGATATTGCGAAACTGGCCGGTGTGAGCCAGGCGACCGTTTCGCTTGTCCTCAATGGTGCTCCCACGGCCTTGGCGCGTATCCCGCAGGAAACCCGCGAGCGCGTTCAGCACGTTATCCGGACGACCGGCTACGTGGCTGATCCGATTGCCCGACGCATGGCCAAGGGCCTCAACCGTATCCTCGGCGTCTTCACCTATGAGCCGGCTTTTCCGAGCGAGCAGGCGGACTTTTTCACGCCTTTTCTGCTCGGCATCGAGGAAGAGGCGCAGGCGCAGAATTACGACCTTCTGCTTTTAACCGGTGCAGGCGTCGGGCGGGAACGCAAAATCTTTGCCGATGGCAACCGGCTTCGGATCGCTGACGGTTGCCTCGTGCTCGGCCGCGAGTTCGATCGGGCTGAGTTGAGGCGGCTGGTGCTGGGTGACTACCCCTTTGTGGCTATCGGCCGACGTGAGGACGCTGGCGGACCCGTTCCTTATGTCGGCGGCGATTACGCGAACGGCACCCGTGCATTGGTCGAAAAGGCGAGAGCGCTCGGGCACGAGAAACTCGCCTATGTCGGCCCGAGCGGCTCGGCGGAATCGATCGTCGACCGCTGGCGCGGTTTTTCCGAAGTGATCGCTGAAGGCGCCGAACTGGTCCTGCACGTGAACGAGGTCGGCCGACCTGCTGGTGAAGCGCTGGATGCGATCGTCGCAAGTGGTGCGACCGCGGTCTTCTTCGTCGAACTGGCTGATGCGGTGCGTGTCGAGGCGGCGGCGAGGGCGAGAGGGCTTTCCGTGCCTGAGGACTTCTCAGCCATCGTGCTCGGCAGCCACGTGCGTGCAGAACGCAGCCATATGCAGTTTACCGCCTTCGACATTCCCCGCGAGGAAATGGGGCGACAGGCTACGGCGATGCTGGTGCGTCGCATCGAGGGTGCGGCCCCGATCGAACAAATTCTTCTGACTTGTGAACCGGTCGAGGGGCAAACCCTCGCGAACAAACGGACGTGATTGAAATGCCTGCAAAAGAGATGCGTGCGGATATTCTGGTGGTCGGCGGCGGCCTCGGCGGCGTGGCGGCGGCCATCGGTGCTTGCCGGGCGGGCAAAAGTGTCATCATGACCGAGGAATTCGATTGGATCGGCGGCCAGTTGACGAGCCAGGCAGTTCCCTCCGACGAACATACCTGGGTCGAGCAATTCGGCATCACACGCTCCTACCGCAAGCTGCGCAACGGCATCCGCCAGTATTACCGCGACAACTACCCGCTGACCGAAGGCGCTCGCGCCTGGGGTGATCTCAATCCGGGTGGCGGGTGGGTCAGCCGTATCTGCGCCGAGCCGCGTGTCAGCCTTGCGGTGATGGAAGCGATGCTGATGCCCTATCGCGGTGCCGGCCGCCTCAAGGTGCTGCAGCCCTTTCGTCCGGTCGCGGCGGATGTAGAGGGCGACATCATTCGCTCGGTCGCCGTCCGTCATCGCGATACGGGTTGGGAGATCGTCATCTTCGCAGATTATGTGCTCGACGCGACCGAACTCGGCGACCTGCTGCCGATGACCGGTACGGAATATGTGAAGGGTTTCGAGGCGCAGTCGGATACCGGCGAGCCGAGCGCACCTTCCGAAGCGCAGCCGAACAATGTCCAGGCCGTTTCCGTTTGTTTCGCGGTCGATTGTGTCGATGGCGACCAGACGATCGACAAGCCGGAGAACTACGACTACTGGCGCAAGTATGAGCCGCATTTCTGGGGCGGGCCGCTACTCGGCTTCACCGCACCGCATCCGCGCACGCTGGAATTCACCACCCGCTCATTCACGCCGAATGTCGACGACGATCCATTGGCTGTCGATGCCGACCAGCGAAAGGGTGGTGGCGATGAGAACCTCTGGCTCTTCCGTCGCATCGCGGCGCGGCGCAATTTTACGCCTGGTTTTTATCAGTCCGACATTTGCTTCGTAAACTGGCCGATGATCGACTACATGGACGGTACGATCATTGACGTCTCGGAAGAGGAAAAGGTGCGCCACCTCAAAGGCGCTGCGGACCTTTCCTATTCGGTCTTCTACTGGCTGCAGACGGAAGCACCGCGTATTGACGGCGGGCAGGGCTATCGCGGCCTTCGTCTGCGCGGCGACATCACCGGCACCGAGCACGGTCTCGCCATGGCGCCCTATATCCGTGAAAGTCGCCGCATCAAGCCGGTCACTCGCATTGTCGAACAGGATCTTTCCCATGCGGTACGCGGCGACAAGGGCGCGGTAAACTATCGCGACAGCGTCGGTATCGGCATGTACCGCATCGACCTACACCCCTCGACCGGTGGCGACAACTATATCGACGTGCCGTCCTGCCCGTTCGAGATCCCCCTTGGGAGCCTGCTGCCGCAGCGGATGAAGAATCTCATCGCGGCCTGCAAGAATATAGGCACTACCCATATCACCAATGGCTGCTACCGCCTGCATCCGGTCGAATGGAACATCGGCGAAGCGGCGGGCATGCTCGCCGCCTATTGCCTCGAAAAGGGGCTGAAGCCGCATCAGGTGCAGGCAAACGACGAGCATCTGCAGGATCTTCAGCGAGTGCTCATCCGCGAGGGCATTGAAATACGCTGGCCTGATATCTCGGCTTATTGATCGAACCCATCTTTGGAGGAGGAACGGGAATGAACTATCATAGGGCACTGAAATCGGCGGTCGCGGCATTGGCGCTTGCTATGCCGCTCGGCTGGAGCTGCACTGCCACTGCGCAGGATGCGGTCAATCTGCGCATGACCATCTGGAGCGCCAACGAGGCCCATCTGAAGCTGTTCAATGAGATCGCCGCAGGTTTCGAGAAGGATCATCCTAATGTCACGGTGACATACGAGTCGCTGCCGTTCGATACCTATACGACCGCGCTGACCACCCAGATCGCTGGCGGCAACGCGCCGGACATGGCCTGGATCTTCGAGACCGCAGCCTACGACTTTGTCAATTCCGGTGCGCTTTTCCCGCTGAGCGATACCCTTAAGGCAACCAAGGGCTACAATCTCGAAGAGCTGAGTGCGAGCGCCGCCGAACGCTGGTCGAAGGATGGCAAACTCTATGCCTATCCGTTCTCGACGTCGCCGTTCGCGATGTTCGTCAACAACGATCTCATCAAGGCTTCAGGCGCCAAGCCCCCAGCCGAATTGATTGCTGCCGATCAGTGGAGCTGGGACAATGCCATCGCGACGGCTTCGGCAGTGGGTCAAACGGGCAAGGGTGGGCTGATCGTCCGCGATTTCAACTACCAGATCTGGCAGAATCTCGCCTCGGTCTGGAACGGCTGGGGCGCTTCGCCCTGGAGCGCCGACGGCAAGGCATGCACTATGGCCGAAAAGCCGATGGTCGATGCGCTAACCTTCATCCATGACGCGATCTTCAAGAAGAAGGCGATCCCGGGTCCCGGAGAAAACGTCGATTTCTTCGCCGGCAATGCGGCAATGACGATTACCCAGATCAGCCGCGCCTCGTTGCTGCCGAAGGAAAACCCCTTTGCCTGGGATCTCGTACCGCTGCCGAAGGGGCCAGCCGGCAACTACGCGCTGATCGGCCAGGCCGGCCTCGGCGTCATGCAGACGGGCAAGAACGCCAAAACCGCTGCCGAATTTGTCGCGTATATGACGAATCCGGAGAACTCGGCCAAGCTCAGCCAGTTCTTCCCCTCGGCCCGCAAGTCGCTGCTGAATGCCGAAGTGCTGAAAAAGACCAACCCGCTCTTGAGCCAGGAGCAAATCGACAAGGTCGTGATCTCAGGCATCGCTACGGGCAAGGTCATCCCGGGTCATACGGGTTTTGCGCAGATCCAGCAGGCGGTGCGCTCTGGCCTCGATGCGATTTGGCGTCCGGATGCGGATATCCCGGGCACGCTCCTAAAGATCTGCGGTCAGATCGGCCCGCTCCTGAAACGCTAAGGAAGCATAAGATGGCTGTCGCGCAGGATCACGCAAGTCCGGAAGGACGCTCCTCATCGCCGTTCTGGACGATTGCCCGGCGCGACAGCCTCGCCGGTTTCCTCTTCATCGCCCCGCAGTTGGTCGGCATCATCGTCTTCGTGCTGATCCCACTCGGGCTCGTGTTCTGGTATTCCCTGCACGAATGGAATGTGCTTGCCAATACTTTTACCTATACAGGCGCACAGAACTATCAAATGCTGATCGAGGATAGCAATCTCCTCGAAGTACTCGGTGCGACAGCCGTCTTTTCCGCGGGCCTGGTCGTCTTCAATCTGTCGCTGGCGCTGCTTTTGGCGATTCTGCTTAACCAGAGGCTCGCCGGAATAACCATCTTCCGCACCCTGTTCTTTTCGCCGGTCGTAGTATCGCTCGTCGCCTGGACGATCGTCTGGGGATTTCTTCTTCAAAAAAACGGCGGCATCAACGGCATGCTGCAGGTCTTAGGCATCGAGGGGCCGAACTGGCTGCGCGAAGAGACGACAGCGATGATCTCGGTGATCGTCGTACAGGTCTTCAAGAATGTCGGGCTCAATATGATCCTGTTCCTCGCAGCACTCCAGGGCGTGCCGAATGAACTTTATGAAGCCGCACGTGTCGACGGGGCGCCGCGTTTCAAGCAGTTCCGCCGCATCACGCTGCCGTTGATCAGCCCGACCATCCTTTTGACCTCGATCATCACGATCGTCGGGTCGCTGCAGGTCTTCGCGCAGATTGCGGTTCTGACCCAGGGCGGGCCTGGTCTGTCGACGACCGTGCTCGTCTATTATCTCTACCAGCAGGCCTTCCAGTTCCATTTCTTTGGCTACGGCTCGACGCTGTCGATCCTGCTTTTCCTGATCGTCGCCGTGCTGACCTTCGCCCAGTGGCAGATGCGCAAGAGGATCGTCTTTTATGAAAGCTGAACTCTCCCCGCGCCTGAAAACCTTTCTCTATGGGCTGATGTGTGTGCTTCTCATTCCCTTCGTCTTTCCAACCTGGTGGATGGCGACGTCCTCGGTAAAGCCGATTAGCGACATCTTCGCCTTTCCGCCGCAGCTCATTCCTGAGAGCTATGACTGGACGACCTATTCCAAGGTCTTCGAGTTGCAGCCATTCGTGCAGCAATACTGGAATTCCGCCTATATCGCAGCGGTCGTGACGATCGGGACGATGGCCGTCTCGTCGATGGCTGGTTACGCGTTTGCCCGTATCCGCTTTCCATTCGCGAATACGATCTTCATGATCGTGCTGCTCGGCCTGCTTATCCCCTCGGAGGTGACGATCGTGCCTCTCTTCCGGATGTTCCTGAAAGCCGGCATGGTGAACACCCATTGGCCGCTGATCCTGGTGCCGATTTTCGGAGCGCCAAGCGTCTTCGCCACCTTCGTCATGCGACAGTTTTTCGTGACCTTGCCGGCAGAGCTCGAAGAGGCGGCACGCGTCGATGGCCTTGGCCGCTTTAAAATATTCCGCATGATCGCGCTTCCGCTCGCCAAGCCGGCACTGGCGTCAGTCGCGATCTTTACCTTCCTGCATTCCTGGAACCTGTTTCTCGAACCGATCGTGTTCTTGTCGAGCGCGGAAAAGTTCACGCTGCCGCAGGCGCTGACCCAATACACCGACGCTTACGGCGGCCCGATGTGGAATATCCAGCTCGCCGCCGCAACGCTGACGGCGCTTCCCGTCCTCATTGTCTTCATCATCGCGCAGAAGCAATTCGTCGAAGGGCTCGCGCATACCGGTCTCAAGGGCTGAAAATCGGATTTCCTATGGCTGAAGTTACCCTTTCTGATGTCCGCAAGAGTTATGGCGCCGTCGATATCATCCATGGTGTCGATCTCGGCATCAACGACGGCGAATTCGTCGTGCTGGTCGGGCCGTCCGGCTGCGGCAAGTCCACGCTGCTCAGGATGATAGCGGGGCTCGAGACGATCTCCGGCGGCGAGGTGAAGATCGGCGGGCGGGTGGTGAACGATCTAGACCCGAAGGACCGCGACATCGCCATGGTCTTCCAGAACTATGCGCTTTATCCGCATATGACGGTTGCGACCAATATGGGTTTCTCGCTGGAGCACCGCGGAGGCGGCAAGGCGGAGATCGCCGAACGGGTCAAATGGGCGGCTGATATTCTCGGTCTCGCGCCGCTGCTCGACCGTTACCCTCGCCAGCTCTCCGGGGGGCAGCGGCAGCGCGTCGCTATGGGCCGGGCGATCGTTCGCAACCCGCAAGTGTTTCTCTTCGACGAGCCTCTGTCGAATCTCGATGCGAAGCTGCGTGTCGTCATGCGGGGCGAGATCAAGAGCCTGCACCAGAAGCTTAGGACGACTACTGTGTATGTTACTCACGATCAGGTTGAAGCCATGACCATGGCCGACAAGATCGTGGTGCTGAACGGTGGCCGGGTGGAGCAGATTGGCGCGCCGCTCGATCTCTACGACCGACCCGCCAACCAGTTCGTGGCAGGGTTCATCGGTTCGCCGGCCATGAATTTCCTGACCGGCATGATCACCGCGGAAGGATTTGCTGCGCCTGGTATCCTGTTGCCGCTGCCGGAATCGGCACATAAATTCCGTGCTCGCAAGGCGATCTATGGTATCCGGCCGGAGCACTTCGTCCTCGATAGCAGTGGGGTGCCGGCCGAAATTGTGCTCGTCGAGCCGATGGGCTCGGAGACTCAGGTGACGATGAAGCTCGGCGAAACGCAGATCACGGGCGTTTTTCGCGAGCGCGTCTCGCTCTCTCCAGGCGCGACGATCCGTGTTCGTCCGGATATCAATACCGCCCACCTCTTCGCGGCCGATGATGGGCAGCGTTTGAACTGAGGTCTTATCCATGCCAATCTATCCGGAAACCAGACTTACCAGGGCGCTGCGCGGTGGGGAATTTCCCGTCATCGTCTCGCTCGCCCGCCACGATCTCGATCTTGCGAAAGCCGCGATCGGGGCAGGGGCGTTCGCGATCAAGGTCCACCTCAACGCCTATCATCGCGCCTCGGGCACGACCTTCGGAAGCTTTGCCGAGGAGCGGCCCTTCTACGAAAAACTTGCGACACTTGGCGTGCCGTTACTGGTCATGGCTGGACAGGAGAAGGTGCCGAGCCCTGAAGAAATGGATGCGCTTGCCGATCTCGGTTTCGAGGGTTTCAATATCTATTTCAGTGACATGCAGCCGCATCTCCTGCAAACCAGGCTCAGGCCGATGCCGGCTCTCGGTGAAAAGGGCACGGATGAGGAATTGGCAAAGATCATCGCCATTCCGGGGGTGATGATGGAGGCGTCTGTCGCTGCCTTCGCAGACTATGGCAAACCGCTGAATGAGACCGATCTTGCCCGCTACAGGGACATCACCAGCAAGGCTGGCATCCCGGTCATCGCGCCGAGCCAGAAGCGGTTCGTCGGGGACGACATACCGAAGCTGAAAGCCGCTGGCATCGCTGCGCCGCTGCTCGGCTTCATCGTGACCGGCACGACGACGGAAAGCATGGAAGCCGCCGTTGTTCCGATCGCAGAGAGCGCAAGAGCGTCGGCCCCGCTTGTCTAGCGTCTACCAGCTTGATGAAACGGCCCTGCAGTTCTATCCGTTCAGGGCGGCTTCCTTATGAAACATGGCCGCCGAAGAGACCTCGGCGGCCATTTTCACGGATCATTCCGCGCTGATATTGCCTTTCTCGATGACGTCCTTCCAGCGCGTCATCTCCTTGCCGAGATAGGTGGCGAACTCTTCATTGGAGTTCGCCACGACCTCGAAGCCCAGCTTGCTGAACTTGGCGACCACCTCGGGGTCTTTGAGCGAGGCCTGGATCGCCTGATTGAGTTTCGCCTTGACGTCGGCCGGTAGACCCTTGGGCGCGGCAACACCCTGCCAGGCGTTGACCACGACATTGCCGTAGCCGAGTTCGGTGAGCGTGGGCACGTTCGATAACAGCGGATGGCGCTTCTCGCCGGTCTGTGCGAGCGCCTTCATCTGCCCCGCCTGCACGAAGTTCATGATGGCGCCGAGGTTCTGGAACGACACGTCCACATGGCCGCCGACGAGATCGGCCTGTGCGGCGGAACCTCCCTTATAGGGCACATGCACACCTTTGGTGCCGGTCGCCTGCCAGAAGAGGGCTGCGGTCAGGTGGTCGGAGGAGCCGGTGCCGGAATTTGCGAAGGTGACGCTCTCCGGCTTTTCCTTCATGGCGGAGATCAGTTCCTGCACGCTGTTTGCCGTGAATTTCGGCGTCGCGACAAGCACATTGGGCGTGCTCACGGCGACGGTCAGGAGATCGAAGTCCTTCATCGGATCGTAGGAGAGCTTCTTCTGCAGATAGGGATTGGTGGCAAAGGTGCCGAGCGAGGCGACCAGCAACGTTTGGCCGTTGGCTTCGGCATCGGCGACCAGGCCGGCCCCGATCGCACCGGTGGCGCCCGGCTTGTTTTCCACGACAATGTTTGCGCCCAATACTTTTGACATCTGCGGCTCCATGAGCCGCGCAGTCGTGTCGGTCGCGCCGCCTGGCGGGAAGGGTACGACAATAGTGATCGGGCCATCCGGGAAGGCTTTGGCAACGCCCGCCGCAAAGGCGATGCCAAGGCCGAGTGAAATGGCGATCAGGTTTTTTGCTTTCATAGGTTCATCCTCCTCAATGATCCTTGGCGCCGCTTCCAGGTGATGCCGCCCGGGCGCTTGGACGTTCTGTGGCTATCGCACGAGGCACGGCCGCTTGTTGTCGAAGCGCCAGCCCTTGATGAGGTACTGCATGGCGGTCGCGTCATCGCGCGCGCCGAGCCCGTGTTTCAGGTACAGTTCGTGAGCCTTCTCGACTTGGCTCATATCCAGTTCGACACCGAGACCTGGCCGGTCCGGTACGGCGATATGTCCGTCCTCGATCTTCAGCGGCTCGCGGGTCAGCCGCTGGCCGTCCTGCCAGATCCAATGGGTATCGAGCGCGGTGACGCGTCCGGGTGCTGCCGCGCCCACATGGGTGAACATGGCTAGCGATACATCGAAATGGTTGTTGGAATGCGAGCCCCAGGTCATGCCGAAGGTCTGGCAGATCTGCGCGACGCGCACCGAGCCCTGCATGGTCCAGAAATGCGGGTCGGCCAGCGGAATGTCGACCGATTGCAGCTGGATGGCATGTGAGAGTTGGCGCCAGTCTGTTGCCACCATGTTGGTAGCGGTCGGCAGACCGGTGGCACGGCGGAATTCGGCCATGATCTCGCGGCCGGAATAACCCTGCTCGGCGCCGCAGGGGTCTTCCGCATAGGCGAGCACGTCGCCGCGCCCCTTGCAGAGGCGAATGGCCTCTTCCAGCGACCACGCGCCATTCGGATCAAGCGTCACGCGCGCTTCGGGGAAGCGGCGGGCAATTGCCGTTACCGCCTCGATTTCCTCGTCGCCTTGCAAGACGCCGCCTTTCAGCTTGAAGTCGCGAAAACCGTAACGCTCCTTCGTCGCCTCGGCGAGCCGGACAATCGCCTCCGGGGTCAGCGCCTCCTCGTCGCGCAGTCGCAACCAGGCGTGCGTTTCGTCTTTGCCATCGCGATAGGGCAGGTCAGTCTTGCGTCGGTCGCCGACATAAAAGAGATAGCCGAGCATCTCGACCCGATCGCGCTGCTGGCCATCGCCGAGAAGGGCTGCCACCGGCACGCCGAGATGCTGGCCGAGAAGGTCGAGCAGAGCCGACTCCAGCGCCGTCACCACGTGGATAGTGGTGCGCAGATCAAAAGTCTGCAGCCCACGGCCGCCGCTATCACGGTCGCCGAAAGCCTTCCGCACCTTGTTGAGCAAGCTGTTATAGTTGCCGGTCGTCTGTCCGATCAGGAGCGGGCCCGCTTCCTCGATCGTCCTGCGGATTGCCTCGCCGCCGGGAACTTCACCGATGCCGGTATGGCCAGAGTCATCTTCGATGATCGCGAGGTTGCGGGTGAAGAAAGGGGCATGCGCGCCGCTCAGGTTGAGCAACATGCTGTCCTGCCCTGCAACCGGGATAGCCCGCACGGAAACGATATGCGGCGTGTGCCGGGCGAGGGGGCTGTCCATGGTGGGTGTCGACGAATTCGGCTCGATAAGCATCCGATCCTCTGTCACTGTCCCGCAATTCTGGTCACGCGGCTTTAGGTTCTTTGGCGGCAATCACTCACCGCATCGTGTTATTAGTTGCGCAGGCAAACCAATTTGTCAATATAAGTAAATATTAGTAAATTTGCCCTCCCTATTGGAATGGCGGAATGCCGACGGTAGTATGGGGGTGATGAATGAGATCACTCAACAAACACGTCCCCTGCAAGACCTGTCCTCTCATGTGCTCGCCCGGCTCGAAGCGATGCTTGATGCGCCGGCCTGGCACGGCGGCGGACGCCTGCCGCCGGAGGCGGAGCTTGCCCGTCAGTTCGGCGTTTCGCGTCCTGTCCTGCGAAAGGCCCTGGTGAAGATGCGGGAAGCCGGCCGGATCGTCTCGCGGCGCGGGTCGGCCAACTTCGTACAGCCTCGCGCGGATGTCGTGCCGGCAACCACCGACATTCAGAGCCTGTCGATCCAGACAGTGTTCGACATGAAGCGCTGCATGCGGTTTCGCCAGGTGGTGGAATGCGCGGCGGCGGAAGATGCAGCACGGCTTTGCGATCCAGAAGCGATCCGCGGCATCGAGGAAGCGCATCGGCGAATGCTGACCCTGCCGCGCGGCGAGGGTGTGCTTGAGGCCGACTTCGCCTTTCACATGGCCGTGGCACAGGCGGCTCGCAACCCTTATTTCACCTTCGCGCTCGGCACGATGCGCAACCAGATCAAGCTTACGATGGAGTTTACTCGCAAGCTGCAGGAGCGGCCGGCCGATCAGGTAGCGCCGCGTGTCGTGGAGGAACACAGCCGTGTTCTCGAAGCCATCAAGGCCGGCGATCCCGCGCTTGCACGCGATGTCATGAACTTTCACATGAGGCAGAGCGTCATTCGGCTTTTAGGTGAAGAAAGCGGCTGAAAAGACGGCCGGATCTCACACTTTCGCGGGGCGCCAGCCAGCCACAGGGATTGTCAGTGAAGACGGGTTCTTGGATTAACCAGCGCCGGCGCGGCATTCTCAGACGAAATAGTGAGGGAATTCCTTTCGGAGGTCTTCGACCTTTGCGACCGTGCGGCTCAGATGCTCGCGGATGGCATTGACGGCACCCTGTTCGTCGCGTGCGGCAATGGCCTCGATGATGGCGCGATGGCCTTCGAGAATGCTGACGATCTTGCCCTTTTCGGGCAGATGAAGACGACGAATGCGTTCCAGATGACCGGAGCGTTCGCGAACCAGCTGGTGCAGGCCGCTGCGCTTTGCGCCGGCAAACAATGTCTGATGGAAGACCTCGTCGAGCTCCTGGAAGATCGCGACCTGCTCGGCATCGTCGGCGATCGCCGACTGCATCTTGATAATCGAACGGGCGCGCGTGACGACGCTCGGATCCAGATCGGGGTCATTGGCCAAGCGGCGGCAGACTTCGGTTTCCAGTGCAACGCGAAGGAAATGCGCCTCGTGAATCTGCAGGACATCGATCCGGGTCACTACGGTGCGGGATTGCGGATAGATGCGAACCAATCCCTCCTGTTTGAGAAGCTGCAATGCCTCGCGAATCGGGGTCTGGCTGACTTCATAGGTCTCGGAAAGTTCGGTGCGCGACAACGTGGTGTCCGGCGGAAGCTGGATGGTGACGATCCGTTTGCGCAGGTCGTCATAAACCCGTTGGACCGTACCGCCGAGGCCGACTGGAAAACCGGGTGCCGACAAGCCGAGCGTCGTGGCAAGCTGGGGATTCATACGAACCAATCCTTTTCGCTCATCCATAGCCGCAGCACGGCCAATGCACAATGAAGAGCCGCCGTTGATATATATATCGAACTAAAATATCAGTTTGACGGAAGCACAGACGGAAGTGGCCGCTGTGTGCGTGGAGGGGATGCAGTGACGGTGAGGAAAACTTACGAGCAACTGCGCTCGGCGCGATGGATGATGCCTGACGATCAGCGTTCTTTCGGCCATCGATCACGAACCATGCAGATGGGCTATGCGCCGGAGGATTGGCAGGGCAAGCCGATCATCGCCATTATCAACACCTGGTCCGACGCCCAGCCATGCCACATGCATTTCCGTGAGCGTGTCGAGTGGGTGAAGCGGGGCGTCCTGCAGTCGGGCGGTTTTCCCATGGAGTTGCCGGCTCTTTCCCTTTCCGAAAACTTCGTCAAGCCGACCACCATGCTCTACCGCAATATGCTGGCGATGGAGACTGAAGAGCTGCTGCGTAGCCACCCGATTGATGGCGCTGTGCTGATGGGTGGTTGCGACAAGACCACGCCGGGTCTCGTCATGGGCGCGGTCAGCATGGGGATTCCCTTTATCTATCTCCCCGCGGGTCCCATGCTCCGCGGCAACTACGCCGGCAAGACGCTCGGCTCCGGCACCGATGGCTTCAAATATTGGGACGAGCGGCGCGCCGGCACCATCACTCAGGAAGAATGGCAGGGCATCGAAGGCGGGATCGCCCGCAGTTACGGCCATTGCATGACGATGGGGACGGCCTCGACGATGACGGCTATCGCCGAGGCGATGGGGCTGACTTTGCCCGGCGCATCCTCCATTCCGGCCGCCGATGCCAACCATCAGCGGATGTCGGCGGCCTGTGGTCGCCGCATCGTCGACATGGTCTGGGAAGATCTGACGCCGGACCAGATCATCACTCCGGCGGCCGTCGACAACGCGGTCACCGTTGCCATGGCTACCGGTTGCTCCACCAACGCGATCATTCACTTGATCGCCATGGCCCGCCGGGCGGGCGTTCCGCTGGAACTGGATGATCTCGATCGCATCGGGCGCACGACGCCGGTCATTGCCAATATCCGGCCTTCCGGTTCGGCCTATCTGATGGAGGACTTCTTTTATGCAGGTGGCTTGCGTGCCCTGATGAAGCAGCTCGGGGACAAGCTGGACCCGACGGCAATTACCGTTTCCGGAAAGCCGCTGGTGGAAGGCCTCGATCAGGTGAAGATCTATAATGACGACGTCATCCGTCCAATATCGAACCCGGTCTATCATGAGGGTTCGCTTGCAGTGCTCAAGGGGAATCTCTGTCCCGACGGCGCGGTCATCAAACCGGCTGCCTGTGATCCGAAATTCCATCGGCATCGGGGTCCGGCATTGGTCGCCGACAGCTATCCGGAAATCAAGAAGATCATCGAGGATCCGGACTATCCGCTGACGCCGGATACTGTTCTGGTGCTGCGCAATGCCGGTCCGCAGGGCGGGCCGGGCATGCCGGAATGGGGCATGATCCCGATGCCCAAGGCTCTTCTGAAGCTTGGTCTGCGCGACATGGTTCGCATCTCGGACGCCCGCATGTCGGGCACCAGCTTCGGCGCCTGCGTGCTGCATGTCGCGCCGGAAGCTTATGTCGGAGGGCCATTGGCGCTGTTGAAGACGGGCGATCTGGTTGAGCTCGACATTTCCGCCCGCAGCCTCAACATGCTGGTTTCGGAGGAGGAGATAGCCGCCCGCCGCTCAGCCTGGACTGTACCTGTCCGACATTACGAACGCGGTTATGGCTTCATGTTCTCAAGCCATATCGAACAGGCAGACAAAGGTTGCGACTTCGATTTCCTGAAGACCGAATTTGGCGGCAAGACGCCGGAACCGGTTATCAACTGAGGGGAGCATTACCCCGTTGCTGCGCATCGCTCGCAACGGTCATCGATGGATGGGATCGATCCAGGGCACGTCTTCCGGCTTCTCGACCGGCTCAATATCGAGGTTGACGACGATCGGCTCCTGGCCGGAGCGGACGAGAACGCATTCCAGGGTTTCGTCGCGGCTGGCATTGATCTCCTGATGCGGCACATAGGGCGGTACATAAATGAAGTCGCCGGGACCGGCTTCGGCAGTATATTCGAGATGCTCGCCCCAGCGCATGCGGGCTTTGCCCTTGACCACGTAGATGATGCTTTCCAGATCGCCATGGTGATGGGCGCCTGTCTTGGCATTGGCGTGGATCGTCACCGTGCCGGCCCAGATCTTCTCCGCTCCGGCGCGCGCCTTGCTGATGGCGGTGGCGCGGTTCATGCCGGGCGTCTGGGCCGTATTTGGATCGAGCGAATTGCCGGGAATGACCTTGACGCCATTCTCGCGCCAGTGGTCATCCGCATGATGATGGTCGTCGTGGTCGTGATGGTTGTGGGTCACTCTGGTCTCGATTCTAGTCTGCTTGGTCGGGTTTTCTCGAATCAGGCACTGCGCGTGCATAAAGTCTGCGAGCCGCGCTGATGACGTAGGCGGATTCGGTTGGATCAGCCAGTGCTGCTGACATGGGTAAAGCTAATGCCCCGCGGATAAACGACAATGATCACCTGCAGTCCGCATTCGTGGAACTGCACTTTCGAAATCATTCGCCTATCAGGCCGTCGAAAACTTCAAGCATCGCATCGCTGATGGCCTTACCGAGTGCGGCCGCAGTCTCCGCCAATACTTCTTCGTTCATGTCACGGGCGGACATCGCAAAGGCGGCACCTTCGGCTGTCACAATTTCCTGTGCGCGCTGGATCGCCCAGAGGGCAAAATCACTGCGACTGCTAATCTCCACGGTTTCCATTCTCTCTCCTGGTTTGCTCCAGCGACGTCTTATAGGGCTTTGAAGGAAAATGCAGCCTCGGAGACGTTCTGAGAATGCGTCCCGGATAAGACACCGGCGGAGCAGTTCGGACGGTCGTCACGTGCTACAGCCCCGAGTATTTACCGAGGCCGACAAATAGGATTGGGGGGTGTCCGACCTTTGCTTGTAGCCGGGTTTTCCACTGCGGTCGATCCAAACGAGGATGGCGCCAAGCTCGCCTTGCAGGGTGATGGTGTAGCTGCCGCGCTTCTTTCCGGGAGTCACGACGCTGCGATCGATGACCCCGCGGATGGCGTCGGCTGCATCGACTGCCTGGTCGGGATGATACAGCGTCTCGGTCAAACGCTCGATCCTGCGCCGGTAGGTTTCCGCGATGCCCGGATGCCGACCATGCCGGCCTCTTGATGACAAGCGCACGTCCGTCCGTGACATGCACCAGCGCGTCGGCCTGCTCGCCGGACGGCATAAGGCCACGCTGTCGGTCGTTCCTCCGACCTTCGAGACCGATCACTTCTTCGAGCGGCTACACCGGCACATTTACGACGCAATCCTCCGGGGGCGCGCAGTTGGGAAGAGCATGAACCCCGCTCACCGTCCGGTCATTCATGGTTCCAGAAATAGCCGCCGAGAAAGTGGGGGACATGACCGTTTCCCGATATTTGGCGAGGTTGGTTTCCGACGCGGTCAGCATCCAGGGCGTTCCCGACTTCGCAGACGCGATCACCGGATATTTCCACCGTCGTGAGGCAATGAGCATTGGGGATGATGCCCATCTTGCCGGCGTCAAGGCGGAAGACGAGCTCGAATTCATTGACCGTATCAAGGAATGCCGCGACAAGCTAACGGCAATCGTCTCCGCTATTGAGAGCCGCAACGATCCCCAAGACAGCTTTGCCGATATGGTCGACGATACGCTCGATCGTACCAACGATGCCGTTCGCGGCGCGACCCCGGTCGGAATTGATCCGGGCATTCCGGAGATCACCACGCTCACCGGCCCTTGGCAGAAAAAGCAACTCCTCATCATCGGTGGCGGTGTGAAGCAGGGCAAAAGCGCGCTCGCGATGCAGTGCATGTTCAATATCGCCGAAAAGGCTCCTGTAGGGCTCAACAGCGGCGAAATGAGCCGAATGCAGATCATCATGCGCGAGAAGGCGCGCCGCACTGGAATAAGCTCCACCCGCCAGCAGCGCGGATCCGTAAGCGATAACGAGGTTGAGGAACTATTCCGCGCCGGCGAGGCCATGAAGCGCCTCAAATACATCGACATTGATTGCCGGCGCCTGACGCTCGACCAGATCGATCAGAAGATTGCGCGTCTCATCGGGGAGCATGGCATTGAAGCCTTCTTCCTCGACCACATCGGCAAGATCCAGTGGACCGGCAAGATGGAATACGAGGATGAGTTCAAGCAGGGCCAGCGCGCCACCTCTATCCTCAAGGATTTTGCGCAAAAGCACGATATCCCAATCATCGCGCTCATCCACCTGAAGAAGTCGACGTTCCTGGACTACCAGGGGCGCAGCTTCAAAGAACGTCTCAGCGCAGCCATGAACCGCCGGCCGACCTACCGCGACATCGTTGGCAACATGGACAAGGACGCCGACCAGGTTCTGATCGTCTTCCAGGCCCGCGCCATCGTCGCCGGCATGGAACCGGCCGAAAAATCCGACGACTACCCGGTCTGGGAAGACGCCATGAACCGCGTCGCCGGCAAGGCCGACATTATCCTTTCCCTGTCACGCGAGAGCGAGTTCCCGCGCCGCAAGGAGATCGAGTGGGATGGCAAGTCCACCAGCTACGGCCCGGCCTTCCGGCAGGCGATGGACGAAAGGACGCTGTTATGACCTTCGTCTCCCAGAAGTCGAAGCGCCAGCAGGAGGAGATGTTTTAATGTTCGCTCCGAGCCCTCAGTTCACTCTCATAGGCAGCAAGGAAAAAGTGCCTCGCGACATCCGGCTCGGTTTCTCGACGAAGCGCCGCGAAACAGACGGCAACCGCACGGGAATAAGCCGTGCCGGAATGCTCTTTGAAGTCGGTTTTCATGAACCGGATAGCCTCCGCCGGCCCCTTGATACGCTTTACTGCCCGCTTCTGCACAAGGCAGACCGGCGCTCCCCAGCGAGCACCGAACGATACCGGAATCACATCCGACATAGCCCATTCTCCCTAGACCATCCGCGCAAGATCTATGGACAGATTGGCCTATCAGCCCGCCGAAGCCAATTAGCTCGGGCTAACCAAATAGATGTAGCCAGGTACGTCGGACGATCTAGACCGCGGTTGAAGTGCCAGCAGTGGGGGCTTGGCCTTTGATGCAGCAGTTAGCCCTTCCCCGTTCCCACGGCACCAAAGCTCCGATCCGGTTTGTCGTCTTTGTCAGCTACGGAAATGACAGCATCGCTTTGCTGCAATGGGCTCAAGAAAACAATCTTCAGGGCGTTGCTGCGGTATTTACGGAGATCCTGCCCCCTCAGATCTCAAGTGACCTCGATCGACTTCATCTTAGCAAGGAGGCTAGTGTTGTGGGTATTGCCATCGCTGCCAAAGTGCACCCTCCGATGGCAGTTCGGGCAAAGAACGATGACAAAGCGGGATCATTCGGGTCTCCATCGGACAGTCGCCGAATGTGATGCGGTTCCAGGTAGGGTATTCCGTTGGCGCGAACGAAGGGATAAGGGGCACTGCATCCTTCGCAGTGACCATTGGCGCGGGCGACCCCATAGTCCCTGACGGCGCGCGATCGCTCTACAACTTGGGACAAGATAGGTGCTGGGTTCGCAGCGCTGAATGCCATTTCAAGAAGCGCTCCCATGTCGAGTGCGGACACTTGTTGCGCGTCTACCCTTTCATTCAAGTTGTCCATTGGGCGGAGGTGAAACACGAAGGCGTCCCGAATGTTGCCCAGGCGGCCCAGCGCCTTCCTGACCTCGTATTGGAGAGCAACGATCATGGGTGCGAAAGTGCTCAAGTGCCGCCTGCCTCTGAGCCTCGGAATATTTGGCGCTCGCGCTACGGGCTGAATACGCAGGTCGAGATGCTGCAAGTACTCGCGGTACCAGCCCCTCAGCGCATTCTTGGTGGGATATCCTGTCAACGCGCTTTGCCGAAAGACATGGGAGCTTGTGGTAGAAGGCAAACGGCACTTCATACCGGGGGTCGATCTCGACGAGGATTTGCTCGATGGGTTGCACGAAAGGGATGTCCGTGTTGTACGAACCACCGAGGGTAAGACCTATGAGTTTCGACATGACGAGATGCGTGGCTACCTAGCTGCACGGTGGGCTGCATATGAGGATGTTTCACCGATCACTTTGCTCGAAAAGACCGAGAAGATTTTGCGTCCGGGTAGGGACGATCAGGTCGTTGTTTGGGAATTCTTTGCTGAGATGATCGAGTCGGAAATGGGGGAAAGAAATCTGCCTTTGGGCAACTAAGAGTCCCGAGCGTGTACTTTTGCAGCACGCCCTTCAGAAGCGTGGGAAGTGCCAGGTAGCGGAAAAGGGCTCCTGACGCGGTCCGATCTCGTGAGTGCAGTCCACTAAATAAGTGGATGCAAGCGACAACCTTAATGGGCGCCGCCGCTTCTTGAAGGATGCTAATCGTATTTCCTATATTTCCTCATTTCTTTAATCGTTTTTCGATGACTAAACTCGTTTTCGATGTTATATAGCGGATATAATTAATTTTCGATATTCTCGACAAGATTTGATTGTTTTTCGATGACGCTGGGTAATTTTCGATGTAAGCATTTTTCGATCGCACTTCTTCACTTTAACTATCTTTCGATGGCGCGGTTCGCTTTTCGATAACAAAGGAGAGGGCATGACAGCCAATCCTGCAAATCCGGCGGTTTTCCAGGAACGTATCGTGCCATCGGATACGGCGCCTGTTGGGTATGCCGCTCTCGTCCAGAAATACGGGATCGCAGCCCCTGTTCGTCTTCCCTCATGCGTCGCGAAGGGCTTCATATATGGCTCCAGGAGAGCACATGAGGATTGGACGATCTTCGACAAGCGCTTCACTCCAGAGGACAGCTTGTTTGGACATCTGTCTTTCGCACTGAGGCACGAGACGATCGACCTGTTGGTCCTGAAAAAGCTGTTTCACATCGTCCCGGCAAATGAGATCGCGGCGCTGATCGAAGCCGAGCCGACAAGCAGCGCGACTCGCCGAATCTGGTTCTTCTATGAATGGCTGACCGGTACACGCCTTGATATTCCGGACGCGGAACGGGGAAACTATGTTGAAGCGATTGACACCGCCAGCTACTTTACATCGACCCCTGTGAATTCGCCCCGTCACCGCGTGCGGGACAATCTTCTCGGAACCCCTGCATTCTGCCCCGTTTTAAGGCGCACCGAATACCTTGTCGAAACGGTCACCCACCGCTGGGATGCGGAAGCCAGAGAACTCATCGGAAAGATCGGAAAAGGGATCATCGCCCGTGCGGCAAGCTTCCTCCTTCTATCGGACAGCCAGGCATCCTATCAGATCGAAGGCGAGCGCCCGCCGCGAAGCCGCCTTGAGCGGTGGATGAGGGCCGTCGCCCAAGCTGGAAAGCGGCCAATCACCGTGGACGAACTCGTGCGCCTCCAGCACCTCGTCATCGAGGAGAACCGATTCATAAAGCGCGGGCTGCGAGACGCCGGCGGCTTTATTGGCGACCGCGACTGGAACGACGACCCCCTCCCAGAATTCGTTTCAGCTCGGCACGAAGACATTAACGATCTTCTCGGAGGGATCATAGCCGGAGGAAGCAGGATGGCGGAGAGTGGGGTTGACGCCGTTCTTCAAGCCTCGGTTATGGCCTTCGCCTTCGTATTCATCCATCCCTTCGAAGACGGAAACGGTCGCCTGCACAGATACCTCATACACCATGTTCTGTCCGAGCGCGGATACACGCCTGCCGGCATGATCTTTCCAGTTTCTAGCGTGCTTCTCGAGCGCCAGGAGGAGTACGGTGCGCGCCTGCGCGGCTACACTGGACGGTTACTACCCTTTATCGAATGGGTGCCGACAGCGGAGAAAAACGTGCGTGTAGTCAACGAAACCGCCGATCTCTATAGGTTCGGGGACTACACGGAGTTGACGGAATTTCTCTATGCTTGCGTCGTACAGACGATCCGGCACGACCTGCCAAATGAGATCGATCACCTCGCGCGCTTCGACGAGGCGAAGGGACGCATTCAGGATTTCCTTGAGATGCCGGACGCGATGATCTCTAGCCTCGTTAACTTTATCCGTCAGAACGATGGTACGCTTTCCAAGAAGCGGCGCGGCCGTGAGTTCGAAAAGATGACCGACGAGGAGGTAAAGTCAGTGGAGGCGGTGGTTCGTGACGCCTTCGACATCGGTCTATCGAATGAGAATGGCGATCGGTCCGAAGAAAATAAGTTCGACAGTTTCGGACGGCGGCGATAGGTCCCCTGCAGTTGGGGGCGGAAATGTGTTTGCTTCCGATGTGAACGGATTCCAGCGAAGGATGATCGATCTTCCACAACGGTGTCTTCGTCGCTGGTTGTCCCGCTTCAATCTTCGCCCAATATCCACGACCAGGTACAGGAATGTGATGGCGTTTGCACACCTTCGTGAGGCCACGCTCGGAAAGGTCGAAGCTTCCCGGCCTGAAAGTTGCCATTGAGCGACGAGTGGTTGTCACGCATTGGCCGTGCGCAGCTATCGATTGCGCTCGTGGGCGCTTTGATATTGGTCGAGCACGGCCTGCACGGCGTCAATCAGCAATTGCCGCGAGTCGAGGGGGCCTCCGGCATACCTCACCAAATGAGGCAGATGCTGTCGGAAAAGAGGTGCCGGGATGATCCTTTTGTCCAGCGCTTCCGTGAGCTGCGAGACGGCTGCTTCCGCCGCAGCGTGGTTCCAGTAGTAGCGAATGCGATCGGAATAAGAGTAGTGACGGAGGATGTGCTGCTCGGCCTCCGAGCCGTGATAATGACCTCTCCAGTGGCGGGGATCCTCCCTCATCAGGGCCTCAATGACCGCCATGAGGTTTCTGTGCGGATAGCCGGGGACGCAATCGCTGGCAATTAGGTCGAGCCCGTAGAGAGCCTCGCGCAGTGCGAAGGTCAATTCAGGCCCCACTTTAAGGATGGCGAATCCGTCCTCGACGAGCTGGCGAAGTGCCTCCGCGCCCTGGTAGTCAGTCGAATGCGCCTCGTAGACAAGCGCAGGCTCCTCGGCGAGCAGCTCGGAAAGCGGCCGCGCCTTCGTCCGGTCGTAGACAATGATATTTTCATTGCTGAATTCGACCCCGGGCTGAACCACGAGCGCCAGCACGCGGCGGAAAGCCTCGCCCAGGCCCGCTTCCTCAAATTGCAGCCGATGCAATGCAATCGTCCTTCGCGCGGCGTCGATGCCCGTAGGTTCGAGCGCCATGATCAGGTGATTGGCTCCGCCCGGTGGCGGCACTTCGGTGCCGATGACATAGACCGGCGCCGTGCCGCCCGCAAAGACCGCGCGCCGTTCCGCCACAGCCGCCAGTCTTACTGCACGCTCGGCCGTCAAGGCGTCGTCGAGCGCTGCCGGTTCGCCCGCACAACCCATGGACGTGTCGAGATGGAGCTTGCGGAAACCGGCGTCCACATAGGCGGCGATCATGTCTTCCGCCTTAGCCATCGCAACTTCGGCAGGTTCTCCGCGCCAGGGATTCGGACCAAGATGGTCGCCTCCGAGGATGACCTTTTCTCGTGGCAGCCCCTCGTCGCTGGCGATCTCTTCCACCAGTGCGACAAAGTCACGGGGCTTCAAGCCCGTATATCCTCCGAACTGGTTCACCTGGTTGCAGGTCGCCTCGATCAGGACCGGAGCTTCACGTCGAATGGCATGTCGAAGGGCAGCGCGGATTACGAAGGGATGGGCCGAGCACACGGACGTGATGCCCGCAGGCCGGCCAGCGCGTCGGCTGCGCGCCAGGTTGTGAAGAACGGACATCATGATCTGCGTCCCGGCGTAACGGCGATGAAGGCGTCGAGCTCAGCAAGGGTCCCGGCTCCTTCCATCGGTCCCATGACCGTGACATTGCGGGCGCCGGCAGCGTTGGCATAGATGAGTGCCTGTTCGACCGGCATGCCGAGCCGGCGGCACGCCACATAGGCGCCGCCAAAGCAGTCTCCGGCGCCGGTGGGGTCGATTTCCTCGACAACGAAACCGGGGCAATCGATGCGTCGGCCTTCCCGCGTGAAGACAGTGGAACCGTCTGCGCCACGTTTGAGCACCACCTCACCGGCATTGCGGCCGAAGAGCGCCCGGATCGCCTCGCCTTCGTCTTCGACACCAGCCGCGACGAACAGCTCTTCTCCGGACGGGAGGATCAGGTCGGCGACATCGACCAGCCTTGCGAAGCGCGTGCGCGTTTCGGTGTCGCCCAGCAACTCCTTGCGGACATTGGGATCGAAGGAGATACTGCCGCCGCGCCCCTTGATCACCCTGACCGCATGCTCGATGATTTCCGCGGCGCCAGGTATCGCGAGAGCGGTCCCCATGACATGCAGGTGGCCCGACCGGTCAATGAGCGCGCGCGCCGCAGATGTAAGATCGATCTTGGCGGCGGCGGATTTCGCGATGTTGAAGACGAAATCGCGCGAACCGTCATTCCGATATCGCACGAAGGCGCTACCGGTGGGAAAGTCCGGATTGATTGAGATCGCCGAGATGTCTGCCCCGTCTGAGCGCAGGCGAGTGACATTGAGTCGGCCGAAATCGTCGTCGCCCACGCAGGCGATGATGCCGGCCGAACCTCCGATCCTGGCGCATTGATCGGTGAAGATCGCAGGCGCTCCGCTAGGATAGGGGCCAACGAGCGCAGTCGGTTCGAGGAAGCCGGTTCCACGATCCAAAGCCATGATCTCGACGAGGATTTCGCCGATCGTAATCGTTGGGCCGACAGCGTCGGGGGCAAGCACGGTCCCTGTCATGGAGCATCCTCGGCAAGGCGCGCGGCGTCGGCAGACAGATAGCGCTGGTGAAGCAAGCATGCCGCGCCGAAAGCAGGCCCGACCGTCTCATCCTTGTTTGTCTGGATCATGGGCAGCGGAAAGCTTTCCTCCTGCATGGAGCGAATGTGATGCAGAACACGCGCGGCCATCAGCGGATAAAGTGCGGCAACCGAACCGCCCAGCACGACCCTGTCGGCATCGATGATCCTGCCGGCCTGGATCAGGCCGTAAGCCAAAGCGCGAGCCCACTCTTCTGCAATAGCGACGGCGCCTGGAACTCGGTCGCGCACATCCGTGAGAAAAGTGGCAAGGTTTGGGTCCGGTTGGGTTGAGATAGCGCGATAGGCCCGCAGTATACATTCCAGCCCGAGGACGCTTTCAAGGCTGCGGTCGGGGGCATCGGAACCATTGACGCGCAGATGCCCGATCTCGCCCGCAAGCCCCTGCGCGCCTCGAAACAAGGTCCCATCAACGACTATTCCGCCGCCCACGCCGCTCTCCATGACGAGATAGAGCGTAACCCCTGAATGGACCTCCCGAGCACCGTAGCTAGCGCCGATTGCGAAGGCATTCGCGTCATTCTCGACCATGACGGGCATTTGCGCCGGCACGGCTGCACGCGCGAGATCGGCGAGCTGTATGTTTCGCCATCCAAGTAGGGGGGCTATGTTGATCAGCCCTTTGCGATCCATTTGCGCCGGTACGGCGACCCCCAGCCCTTCGCAGCGGCCGCGGTGGCTGGGCGGCAATGTGTCGAAGGCAAGCGAGACCGCACGCGATACCGCAGTTTCGACATCCACAGAAGGCCCGTCGAACGGCTCCATGCGATTGTTGACGATGCGACAGGCGAGATCGATTTCAACTACGGTGATGTGTTCAACACCTATCTCTATGCCGAGAAAAAAGGCAGCGTCCGGTGTGAGTTCGAGCATGATTCCTGGTCGGCCCGCGTGAGAAGTCGGTGCCTGCTCAGCGGTTCCCACTTCGCGAACGAGACCTTCAACGGTCAGCCCGGCGACGATATGGCCGGACGAGGAGCGATTGAGGCCCAAAATGCGCGCAAGTTCCGCCCGGCTCAGGCGGCCATGACGATAGAGCGCCCGCATCGCCGCGAGTTCATTGCGCTGGCGGATCCCGCTTGGAGGCGCGATTGGACCCACTTCATTCACGGGCAATTCTCCTTGCCTCTCTTTGCCGTCACGGCCGCGCTACGGTGGCGCGCCTGCGTCTCGCCTCATCCATCTTGAGGTCGATGAATTGCTTCGCATGCTGCGCGAGCGGCATGTTTTCGGTCCATGTGTCGCGCCAGATCGCGCAGGCCAGCGACAAACTTTCATCGACGACAGCGCCTGAGAAGGATTCGAACGTGATGTCGCGCTGGTAGTCGATGTCGAGCAACGCGTCGAAGATCAGATCAAAATTGATGACCCCGTCGCCGAGATAACCGCGATTGCTCTCGCCAATGTGAAAATAGCCGATTTTGTCGCCCGCGAGCCGAATAGCGGCTGCCGGGTTGGCCTCTTCGATGTTCATGTGGAACGTGTCGAGGTGTAGCCGCACATGCTCGGACCCTACCTGCTCAATGAAGGCGAGGCCCTGGGCGGTGGTGTTGAGCAGATTGGTCTCGAAACGGTTCACGACTTCGAGAACAAGCTCAACCCTCGCGGATTGGGCAAGGTCAGCTGTCTTGGCAATGGCAGAGACGCTGCTGTCCCATCCCTTTTTTGTTGGCAGCCGGGCGTATTTTGCGTGGGCGGAGTAAAGGATGCCGCCGAGCTTGCTCCCGCCTATGTCGCGCACGGCGCGAACCGCGTCCGCTAGCATGTCTTCGCCAGCCCGCACCACCTGGGCATCATCGCTCGACACGTCGTGGCTGAACGGAAGGCCCATGGTGACAGCGATATCAAGTTTCAGCGCAGCCGCTCGCTTGGCGAGGGCGTCGAGATCGAATTTCTCCGGTCGCAGATAGGCAAATTCAATGAGATTGTAGCCGCAGGAGGCGGATTTCTCCATCGCGTCCTCAAGCATCGACTGGGTTTGTCCCCCCGTCCACACGAAAGAATGAATACCTAGCCGACCCATCTTTCCCCCTGAAACATTATGTTGCACTACGCAACAAATAAAACATCTTCTGACCCTGTCAAGCAGATTCACGTCGCGTGGGGGGTGAGTATTTGATGATGAAGCGAGCAGATGCCTCTTTCGATAGGCAAATTCACCGCCATTCAGTCAACAGCCGCGGAAAACCCGGGAGAGTGAGATTAGCATTGACAGCTTTACCAAATGAACTAATTTGTTCCTTCCGGCAACATATAAGGGGGAGAACGGCACCCAGAAGGCGGATGCTCAAGGTGATCTCGGTGCTCACTTGCTTCAGTTGCGATTGGCTAAGAGAGCCGAACGACGAACCAGCTCTTTTGGTGCGCATGCCGGCATAGTGGCCGAGGCCTGTCGGTCGGGAGGAGGTTATTTCCATGAAAGCCGATTTGCGGATCGTACCTGATTTCGAAATGATCATCTGCCCGCCGGCAGAATCCTTTCGCTGGAATATGCACGATTATCCCTTCTTCCGGGCGAAATGGCACTATCATCCCGAATACGAATTGCATCTTACCCGCACAACGTCCGGCATGATGATGGTGGGTGATTATATCGGTGAGTTCGAGCCAGGCTGCCTGGTGCTGACTGGACCGAATGTGCCGCACAACTGGGTCAGCGATATCGAACCCGGCAAACTGATCCGCAACCGAGACATGCTGATCCAATTCACCCCCGAATGGGCCGATCGCGTCGCCACATTTTGCCCCGAGCTCGGAACGATAAAGCCGCTTTATGAGGACGCCGTCTATGGCGTGCAGTTTTTCGGGGCGACGGCACTCGCAGGCCAGAGGCTGCTGGCGCAGATGGGCTCTGCTCACGGTGCCGAGCGTGTATTGCTTTTCCTGCAGCTGATGATCGCACTTTCGCGCGATCCAGCTGAGCGTCGCAGGTTGTCCCGGCTTGCGCCAACTTCGTCCGAGATGGAACTGCCGCAGGAGCTGGATGTCGCCATGCGTTATGTGCTGGAGCATTACAGTGACGATATAAATTTGGCTTCAGTCGCAAAGATCTGTGGTCTGGAATCGCAGGCCTTCTCGCGCTTTTTCAAGCGCCACACCGGTCATACCTTCGCGCGGTACGTGATCCTTGCGCGCATCTATGCCGCCTGCTCACTGCTCACCCAGACCTATCGTCCCATCACCGAAATTTGCTTCGAGGTGGGGTTCAACAATATCGCGAATTTCAACAGGCAGTTTTTCAAGATCTGTGGACGTACGCCCACCGATTACCGTCGCAATGCCCACAAGATCGGCACGAAGGCGAGAAGCGACCCCTTTCGTGATATCCGCGCATATTCCGCCGGCATGGCGGTCGGCGAAAAAGTATAGGTCGCCGCCAAACCACGCGTGGCGGGGCAAAAAAACCAGCACTAAGCTCCCCTCACGCCAATTGGAGCGAGGCCTGGAAGCAATCCAAGGGTCGCAATCCTAAAAGGCGAACCGTATCCGGAAGCCGGGAGGAGCCGCGCTGCCGGAATTCGGGAGGAACCGACACATGTCGGGCGTGGGAACATGCTTGCCGGTCAGCTGCCGCAAGCGGTGCAAAGGCACAAGGAGGAGGAACTATGATCAAGAAGAGTGGAATTGGAATTGCCGCGCTTACGCTCAGTCTTCTTGCCGGCGTAATGCCCGCACGAGCCGATTTTTGGTCGGATGCTGGTGCGAAATACAAAGGCGTCGTCTTGCGCGGCGTGACCGAAAGCACGCCGCCGTCCAACTATATCAAGGACGTGCTGGCGCCGGAATTCGAGAAGAAGACCGGCATCAAGGTCCAGATCGAGACGACCTCCTGGGACCAGATGTACGACAAGGCCATCAAGGACATGGAAGCCAAGACCGGCATCTATGACATGGTCTATATCGAGCAGGACATTATCTATGCCTACCTGGCTCGCAACTTCCTCGTTGACATCTCGAAATCGCTGAAGGACGACCCTTCGCTGAAGGCGCCGGAATTCGACGAAACGCATTTCACGACCTTCGCCAATTACTTCAAGAACGCCTCAGGCGATCTTTTCGGCATTCCGATGGAAGCCTTCATCAAGGTCTATCTCTACCGTACGGATCTCTTCAGCGATCCGAAGATCAAGGAAGCCTTCAAGAAGGAAACCGGCAAGGAACTGGCTCCGGCCAAGACTCATCAGGAATATACGCAGATTGCTGATTTCTTCACGAAATACGGCAAGGACAGCGGGATGGAGCTCTGGGGGACAACTGCCCAGGCGCATACCGGTCATCCGGCATCCTGGTACGAATTCTTCGAGTCGATCGCTCCCACATACGGCCTCTACAACTGGGGTATCGACGCTAAAAACAACTACGCCGCGTCAGTTGCCAATGGCGGCCAGATGAACAGCGACAAGGCAAAGGCCGCCATGAAATACTGGCTGCATCTGCGCGATATCGCTCCGCCTGAATCCGCCGCTTCGACCTGGACGGAGGTCGGTACGACATTTGCCGCTGGCCGCGTCGCACAGGGCCTCGTTTATGGCGAGAACGCCGCCTGGATCGCGTCGGATGCCGAAAAGTCCAAGGTCGTCGGTAAAGTCGGTGTTGCGCTGCCGCCCACGGAGCCTGATGTTCTTAAGGAGGTCGAGGCTGGCAAAGGGTATCTCGGCTATTATGACGGCGGCGCCTTCGGCCTGCCGGTCACCTCCAAGAACAAGCAGGCGGCACTACTCTTCCTGCAGTTTATCGGCGAGGATTCGGTCCAGCCAGACTGGGCAGTCGCAGCACCTCGGATCACCAATACGGCAACCTATGACGACCCCAAGGTCGTTGCCATGGATAAGAAGCTGAACGGCTACTACACCATGCTCAAGGATCAGGGGAAGCTGTTCGCCGGTGCTCCGCCCTTCCCCTTCCATGCGCAGGTGCGTGAGGCCACGGCGCCGATCTTTTATAAAATCCTGCTCGGGGAGGTGGGTCCTGACGAAGGCCTCGACCAGATGGCGGCGGCGGCCGAAGCAGAGCTGAAGAACCTCGGCTATCGCAAATAAGACCGATAAGAGCCTGCGCCCGGGTGGCATCTCCCAAGACCGCCATCCGGGTGCAGTGTCTGACATTGCAGGCCGTTGACCTGCAGGGCTATCCTCGGGAGCACGAATTCATGCGTTCAAATACTGTCGGCTGGCTGATGCTTGCCCCGACGATCGCAATTCTCGGCATCTTCGGCATCATCCCGTTCATCTATGTGCTCTACGTGTCGTTCCATCAATGGAACCCATTCGGCGCCAGTCCTGACATGATCTATAACGGCGCCAATAACTTCCGCCGTCTCGTCTTCGATGCCGAGTTCCTGACCTCCATCGCCTTCACGATGAAGTTCGCCTTCTTTGCGGTAATCAGCGAAGTCGCACTGGGCTATCTGCTGGCGCAGCTCTTCATGAAAGAGTTTCCCGGACGCGGCTTTTTCCGAACGATCCACACGCTGCCGCTGATTGTCGCGCCGATCGTTGTCGGTTCGGTCTGGCGGCTGATGACGACCCCCAGTATCGGTATCATTCCCTATCTTCTGAAAAGCTGGTTTGGCTATGATCTCAACATCGGCCGCGATGCCACCGCCGCCTTCGCGCTGACAGTCATCATGGACATCTGGCACTGGACGCCGCTCGTGACGCTGACTTTGCTTGCAGCGCTTCTTGCCCTTCCAAAAGAGCCGTTCGAACAGGCGCAGATCGACGGGGCCAACCGCCGCCAGATCTTCTGGCACGTCACGCTGCCGATGATCCGTCCGGCAATTCTTGCGACCGTCTTCATTCGCCTGATGGATGCGTTGCGCACTGTCGATGAAGTCTGGATGCTGACGTCCGGAGGTCCGGGCGCTGCGACCCGCTATGTGGGGCTGCATATCTGGAAGATCGTCTTCCCGAAGACCGACTACGGCTATGGCGCCGCGATCTCGGTAATCGTACTCTACCTCACCCTCGTGATGTGCTGGCTGCTCTATGTCGCCCTTGTGGCTCGACGCGAACGCAAGAGGACATTCTGATGCGAAGCGGCAATCCGCTACTCTACCTGGCGCTCTGGTTTTTCCTGAGCTTGTTGACGCTTTTCCCGATCTATTGGCTCTTCGTCGTTTCAGTGAAGCCAGCCGTGGATCTCTTCACGACACCGAGCGTGATCCTGGATGCGATCTACTGGAAGAATTACGTCAACGTCATCAACAATGAGACGCTGCGTGGCTACATGATCAACTCGCTGATCATCTCCACCACGAATGCGCTCCTGGTCACTGCGCTGGCTTTCCTGGCTTGCTATGCGCTGTCCCGCTTCGAGCTTGCCGGCAAGGAAAATATCTTCTTCTGGACGATCACCAACCGCATGGCTCCTGCCGCCGTGTTCCTGCTGCCGTTCTATCTCCTGTTCACCCAGGTCTTCACCTTTGGCGACTGGAAACTCTATGACACCAAGATCGGCATGATCCTGCTTTATTGCACTTTCAACCTGCCGTTTGCGATCTGGACCTTGCGGCCGACCATCGACGGAATTCCCAAGGAACTCGACGAGGCAGCGACCGTCGACGGCGCCTCCACCTGGCAGGTGATCTACGAGGTGATCTTTCCGCTTGCCCGGCCGGGTCTTGCGGTGACGCTGATCCTCACCTGGGTCTTTGCCTGGAACGAGTTCCTGCTCGCCGCGACGCTGACCAGTTTCAACGCGCGAACGATCACGACAGGGCTTTCGGAATACGTGACGACAACGGGGACGGAATGGGGGGCGATGGCGGCGATCGCGGTGATCACTCTCATTCCCGCATTGATCATCTTCGCTGTGGTCCAGCGTCATATCGTGGCTGGTCTCACCTTCGGCGCGGTCAAGGAGTAACGCCATGCAAGAGCCATTCGATCCTGGACAGATCGATGCCGAACCGGAGGCGGCGCCCCCCACGCGAACCGGCTTCCTGCCGATCACCACCAACTGGTTCGACCGTGTCTTCGTCGGGATCTACCTCTTCGTCGCACTCGAACTTTTCTGGATGCGGTTCCTCGAACAATCGATTCCCTTGATGGTCTGCCATGTTCTCGCCATCGCGCTCGCGGTCCTGATCGTATGGCGCGGCTGAGGCTTGTTTGGAAATAGGACAGAGACAATGAAAGCGCTGGTATTAGAAGAGAAGATGAAGCTGTCGCTGCGCGATTTCCCGATCGAGCGCGACGAGACACTGGGCCCGCGCGACGTGCGGATAAAGCTCCACACCGTAGGCATCTGCGGATCGGACGTGCATTATTATACGCATGGCGGTACCGGCGTGTTCCAGGTGAAAGCGCCGATGATCCTTGGCCACGAGGCGTCGGGTACCGTGATCGAGGCCGGTGCCGATGTAACCTCACTAAAGGTGGGCGACCGGGTCTGCATGGAGCCCGGGATCCCAGATCCCAACAGCCGCGCAACCCGCATGGGGCTCTACAATATCGATCCGGCCGTCCGTTTCTGGGCCACGCCGCCGATCCACGGCGTGCTCAGACCGACTGTCGTCCATCCAGCCGACTTCACCTTCAAGCTGCCCGACAATGTGTCATTTGCCGAAGCAGCAATGGTCGAGCCGCTGGCAGTGGGGGTGCATGCTGCCACCAAGGCGCAAGTCAAGCCTGGCGACATAGCGCTGGTGATCGGTGCCGGCCCGATCGGCCTGGTAACCGCCCTGTCGGCCGTTGCCGCAGGTTGCGCTCGGGTGTTCGTGAGCGACATTGACGATGCCAAGCTGGAACTCGCGGCAAAGCTTGGGCCGATCACGCCAATCAACGTCGCTAAGCAGGACCTGACCAAGGAAATACTTGCCGCCACCGACGGCTGGGGCGTCGAGATCGTGTTCGAATGCTCCGGCCATCCCAAGGCCGCCGAAGGTGTGTTCGACCCGCTTGCTCCCGGCGGACGGGTGGTCTTCATCGGTTCCCAGGTCCATCCGGTCAACTACGATATCGGCAAGGCCATGGTGCGCGAGGCACGCGTGGAGCATGTCTTCCGTTATGCCCATGTCTTTCCGCGCTGTGTCGCGATGCTCTCCTCCGGTGCGATCGATGTGAAGCCGCTCATCACCCGTACGTTCGATTTCGACGAAAGCGTCCGGGCTTTCGAGATCGCGGCTTCCGCCCCCAAGGGTGAGGTCAAGATGCAGATCGCGCTGCCGCAATAGGGGATTCCAATGGCTCACGTCACAGTCAAGGACGTTACAAAGAAATATGGTGCGCTGCCGGTCATCCACGGCGTCGGCATAGACATCGCAGACGGCGAGTTCGTCGTGTTGGTAGGGCCGTCCGGGTGCGGCAAGTCCACCCTGCTGCGGATGATCGCCGGGCTCGAGACCATCTCCGGCGGCACGGTTGCGATCGGCGGGCGTGTGGTCAACGACGTCCTGCCCAAGGACCGCGACATTGCCATGGTATTTCAGAACTACGCGCTTTATCCGCATAAAACGGTTGCCGACAATATGGGCTTCCCCCTCAAGCTCAAGGGTGCGCCAAGGAGCGAGATCGAAGCGAAGGTCCGCAAAGCAGCCGATATCCTCGATCTCGGCAAGCTGCTGGATCGCTATCCCAAGCAGCTTTCGGGCGGGCAGCGTCAGCGGGTCGCCATGGGCCGCGCGATCGTCCGCGATCCGCAGGTCTTCCTGTTCGACGAGCCGCTCTCCAATCTCGACGCAAAGTTGCGCGTCACCATGCGGGTCGAAATCAAGGAACTGCACCAGCGGCTGAAGACCACCACAATCTATGTAACGCATGACCAGATCGAGGCCATGACCATGGCCGACAAGATCGTCGTGATGCGCGACGGGCGGGTGGAGCAGATCGGCGCGCCGCTCGATCTCTACGATCGGCCTGCGAATGTCTTCGTGGCAGGATTTATCGGATCGCCGTCGATGAACTTCATCTCTGGCAGATTGTCGATGGAAACCGGCCAGCTGAATTTCGTCAGCGACACGGGCACCATGCTGCCCGTACCGGCCGGTACGCAGAACCATGGTGACGCCGTGATATACGGCATCCGTCCCGAACATATCGACGTGCGGCCCGATGGGTTGACGGCAACGATCTCGGTTCTCGAACCTACAGGCTCGGAAACACAGATCTTCGCGCATCTGGGTGGCGACGCCATTATGGCGGCTGTTCGCGACCGGATCTCGGTGGCGCCCGGCGAGGCGATCTCGCTTCGGATCGATCCGGGCCGCGTCCATCTGTTCGATGCCAAGAGCGGTCGGCGCCTCTAGTTCTGCACGGCCACGGAGCAAGACATGTTTCTCGAGAAATTCCGGATGGATGGCCAGATCGCTGTGGTGACCGGCGGCGGACGCGGCATCGGCCTTGCCTGCGCCGAAGCGCTTGCCGAGGCGGGCAGCCGCGTCACCATCATTGATCGTGACCCTGCGGTTGCGGAATCGGGCAGGCAAGCCTTGAGCAGCAAGGGTATCGAGGTTGACGCTTTAGTCCTTGATGTCACCGATTCCGCAGCAGTCGATAAAGCCGCGGCCGATATCTTCGCAAAGCATGGCCGCATCGACGCGCTGGTCGCCAATGCGGGAATTGCCCGCACGGGTACCGCCGCAGAAGAGACGTCGGATGAGCTTTGGCTCAATGTCAACGACGTCAACTACAACGGCGTCTTCTGGTGCAACCGCGCCTTCGGGCGCTACATGCTCAAGGCCGGGCGCGGCTCGATCGTCAATATCGGTTCGATGTCTGGGTATATCGTCAATCGGCCTCAGCTTCAGACCTACTACAACGCGTCGAAGGCCGCCGTGCATCATCTGACGGCCTCGCTAGCGGCCGAATGGGCCTCACGCGGCGTGCGGGTCAACGCAGTGGCACCGACCTATATCGAGACGGAAATGACGAGAACCGCTGTGGACAGTTCATGGACGGATGTCTGGATCCGCGACACACCAATGGGCCGGTTGGGTCAGCCGCATGAAATCGCATCGGTCGTGCATTTTCTCGCCTGCGACGCATCGAGCCTTATCACAGGCGCGACCGTCAAGGCGGATGCAGGCTTCACCTGCTGGTAGGGAGGGTTCTTTCCATGGATTTTTCAGGCAAACACGTGGTGGTGACGGGGGCCGGCAAGGGCATCGGAAGGGCGACCGCCGTGATGCTGGCGCGGCGCGGTGCCAAGGTGACGGCTTTGTCGCGCTCGGCGGCCGACCTTGAGGAACTGAAGAGTGAAATCGGATGTATTCCGATCGCCGTCGATCTCGCCGATCCTGACGCAACGCGCGCTGCAGCCCTTCAGGCTTTGCCGGCTGATCTCCTGGTGAACTGTGCCGGCACGACCGAGCTGCAACCTTTCCTGGACGTCACGGTCGAAAACTTCGACCTGCTCCATGCGGTGAACACGCGTGCTCCGATGATCGTTTCGCAGGAATATGCTCGTGACATGGTGAGAAACGGTCGAAAAGGCGCGATCGTCAACGTATCCAGTGTCGCGGCCTTCGTCGGTATTCCCGACCACGCCGCATATTGCGCCTCGAAGTCGGGCCTCGACGGGCTAACCAGGGTGATGGCGAAGGAACTTGCGCCAAAAGGCATTCGCGTCAACGGCGTGCATCCGACTGTGACCCTCACGCCCATGGCCGTGAAGGCCTGGAGCGATCCGGAAAAGGCAGCCGGTATGCTCAACCGCATTCCCGTCGGCCGGTTCGCAGATCCCGACGACATTGCTGAGGTTATTCTTTTCCTGCTCTCCGACGAGGCAGCAATGGTCAACGGCCTGTCGATGCCGGTGGACGGCGGTTACATGATTGCGTGACGGTTATTCTTAAACTCTCCTGCCGCCAGTCTGGTGGCCTCGGATCTTCTCAAGGATCATCGCATGACACGGTTTGATGCAAAAATTGCCAGAATAAGAGCCGGCAACTACAGGCGAACGGATTTCATTATCGCGGATGCGAAGGATGGCGATATGGGGCCGAGCATCCCCTCGTGCGGCCCCAAGCTCGAGAAGGATTGCTCCCACACGCGCTTCCGGACGCGGGCGGAATTCCTCGGGCAAATCAAGGCCGTGATCGCCCAGGACATCGTTGATATCATGTTGACCTCCGCTTCCAATCTCGAACTGTTGACGGAAAGCGGCGCATTCGCCGGAAGCAGCGTCAAGCCGGCCATCCGCGCCAACGATGCGACTGATATCTGGGTGGGGCGCGGCGCGAGCTATGCCGCTCAGCCGTCACGGCCCTATCGCACTGCGTCGCTGTCGGTGAATCGGCGCCATACCGATCTCGGCCTCTATTCGATCACCTTCAACAACGACCTCGATGCCGATTATAATTCCCTGCTTGCTTTCCTGGATTTCGTGGAGGACGCCGACGACAACGGCTTCAATTACTTCCTCGAAGTCTTCAATCCGAATGTCGACACCGGTATTCCGCCTGACCTCCAGCCCCATTTCGTAAATGACTGCATCTGCCGGGCGCTCGCCGGGCTGACACGGGCCCAGCGGCCGCAATTCCTGAAGATCCCGTTCAACGGGCCGAAGGCACTGGAGGAACTCGCGTCCTACGACCCGAGCCTGATCGTCGGCGTGCTGGGCGGCGGCGCAGGAACTGCGCGCGACACGTTCGAACTCATTCATCAGGCGGAGAAATATGGTGCCCGCGTGGCGCTCTTTGGTCGCAAGATCAATCTCGCTGAAGACCCACTTGCCATGGTGAAATTCATGCGCGCCGTGGCTGATGGCGATCTTGGGCCAGAGGAGGCGGTGAGGGCTTATCATGGGGCCTTGCAGGCCGTCGGACAGACGCCGATGCGGACGCTTTCCGACGACATGGTCATCACCGAAAAAGTCCTTATGAATTGACACCGGCACCGGAGGATAGCAATGGCCGGAACGAGCAGGCGTGGCTTCATCGCTGGCGGTACCTGGTGTCTGGACCGAAACCGCAGGATCGACGCATGGCCCCGCGAGGACAGCGTTGGTATCGCCTGGGGGTTGGAGGAACGCGGCGGCGGCCCGGCCTGTAATCTTGCGATCGACATCAAGAGGCTCGACCCATCGATCCCGGTCGAAACCATCGGACTGGTGGGCAGCGACGAAGCCGGGCGAAAGCTCATCGCGGAAGCCGAGCGAGCGGGTCTCGACCATCGACAGATGCATGTCAGCGACCAAGCTCCCACTCATACAACCGAGGCCTTCATTTCGCAGGCAAGCGGCTTGCGCACGCATATTTCCGACCTCGGCGTTTCTACGCTCCTGAGTCCTGAGCATTTCGACTTCTCGACGACCTCGGCCCGTTACATGCATCTCGGTCTTCCCGGCATTCACCCGCGGATGGATTCGATATGGCAGGACGACGCCAACGGATGGGTCACCGTGCTCAAAGCTGCCCGCACCGCGGGCCTCGAAACCAATCTCGAACTCTGCACGGTCACGCCGGAACGGCTACGCGGCCTGATCCTGCCCTGCCTGCCGCATCTCGACACGCTGATCGTCAACGACAGTGAAATTGGGGCGCTGGCGCAGATGGCAACGAGTAGAGACGGCAGGACGGATGTGAATGCTTGCGCCGCCGCATCGGCGGCCATGCTGCAACAAGGTGCGATGCGGCTGGTTACAATCCATTTCCCCGACGGCGCGATTACGGTCCTGCGGTCGGGAGAGAGGGTATTCGTTCCCTCCGTGAAGGTGCCGCAAGACGCAATTGTCGGTCCCAATGGGGCCGGGGATGCCTTTGCTGCGGGCTTTATGTACGGGCTACACGAGGATTGGACGATCGAGGACTGCCTGCGGCTCGGTCACGCCGCAGCCGCGTGTTCGTTGAGAAGCGCTGGAACAACCGACGGGGTCGTCGGCTGGCGGGAATGCCTGGACGTTGCGGACCAATGGGGCCGGCGGTGAGGCCAGGTTGCCACGAGATCTCGATTTTTATCGATAGGAGGAGACGAATATGGGCGAGCATTTGGACGGCAAGGTCGCGGCGGTTACCGGCGCTGCTTCCGGCATAGGACTAGCAAGCACGCGGGCGATGATTGCGGAGGGGGCACGTGTAGTGCTCGTTGATCGCGACCGGAAGGCTTTGGACGCAGTCTGCGCTGAACTCGGCAGCGCCGCGATACCTCTGGAGATCGACCTTCTCGATCCCGCCAGTTGCGCGACCCTTATGCCCTCCATCGAGAAGCTGACCGGGCAACTGGATATTTTCCATGCTAATGCCGGCACCTATATCGGCGGCGATCTGATCGAGGCGGACACTGCGACGATTGACCGTATGCTCAACCTCAACGTCAATGCAGTGATGAAGAATGTCCATGACGTCCTGCCGCATATGATCGCCCGCGGCTTGGGCGATATTATCGTGACGAGTTCGGTCGCCGGTCACTACCCAGTCCCTTGGGAGCCTGTCTATTCGGCTTCGAAATGGGCCATGACCTGTTTTGTTCAGACAGTGCGGCGTCAGGTTAACAAGAAGGGCATCCGCGTCGGCTCGGTCTCGCCCGGACCCGTGATCAGCGCGCTGCTTGCCGACTGGCCGGAGGAAAATCTCAGGAAGGCTAAGGAATCTGGCAGTCTGATCGAGCCCACCGAGGTGGCCGACGCCATCATCTTTATGTTGACGCGGCCACGAAATGTGACAATCCGCGATGTCGTCGTGTTGCCGACCAACTTCGATATCTGACGACGCGGCTGGTGCCCAGGAACGCGGACGCGCGCCGATATCTGGCGCCGGACGTATGGTCCTCTAGCGCATCAGCCCGGCCTTGCGAAGCGCATCCTCAATGACTTGCTGGATGCCGTCCGCTGCCCTCGTTTCTTGTGCGAAGGGAGCCTCGCGGTGGGGCGCGGGGCCGCTTGCGCGCCGCGCGGGTTCGAAATCGTCGCGAAGCAGTCCCCATCGCTTTGCCGAGCAAAAAGTGGAGGAAATGCCGATATCCAACATGTAGGGCGCAGCGTTTTCGAGCTCCGAGGAGGCGTCGATAGGCGTTCCGTGACCCATTCCGGTAATGCTGAAATATTCGATGACCTCGCGTCCCTCCGGGTTTTTCCAGACTGCCTTAGAATGGGCACCGATCGGTTCGTGAAAGTCCGGCCGGGGGCCGACACCGTGGACGCCGCGCCATTGGTCGACGATCGCGCGGGCGTTGATCTCCGCAACGGTATTGTCCTGGCTGCCGTGCCAAACAGACACTACGGGCCAGGGACCATTATGCGGAGATGCTGCCTTCAATTTCGATTGCAAGGTCTTAATTTCGGGGAGGCCGTGCCCTCGCATTCGGTCGAAGGCCGCCGGCACCGTTGATGCGACACCGTAGGGCAAACCCGCGATGACCGCGCCGGCGGCGAACACCTCCGGATACGTGGACAACATGACGTTGGCCATTGCACCGCCTGCGGACAAACCGGTGATGAAGATCCGCGACGGATCGACCGTGTATTTCGACACCACGGCATCGATCATTTGACGGATCGAGCGGGCCTCTCCCTGATCGCGGCGGATGTCGCCTGGCACAAACCAGTTGAAGCAGAGGTTGCCGTTGTTCTCACGGGTCTGTTCTGGAAGAAGCACGATGAAGCCATGCTGATCAGCAAGCGCCGACCATCCGGCGCTATGATCGTAGCCAGATGCGGTTTGCGTGCATCCGTGCAGGACGACGACGAGGGCAGGGTGCTCGGCGCGATTGGAGGGCACATGAACTTTACCTGTAAGCCTCCCGGGATTCGATCCGAAATCCCGCAGGTCCTGAAGCCGGCCCGGTTGACCCGGGGGTTCGGTTTTGTGTGCTCGAAAACGCGCAAGCCGTTCCAATGTATCCGATAACGATCGCATAAATGCCTCCTGACAATCCGTGCCGGGACGGCAGCGACAATCAACAACGCCTTCCATATGGGAATGGTTGCTGCGGTGCACAATATTTAATGGTGAGCTTGTTCTGTGCGTATATCCTTGGCGAAGCCGAGGGGCGGGTTCATGGTGCCTCCCGCGCTCCGCAACGGACAATAAGCCCCCGCCGCGCCTGCGTCTCCGCCGGCCCCGAAACAATCTGCCCGGCTTTAATCTGCGGGAAGGCCGAAATGCAAAGCGGCGTCGAACCCCCGCCTATCGAAGATATCGAAAGGCGGGTTCCCTGGTCCATACCGCAAAAGCGTCAGGCGGCGTACCGGCTGGACCCGGCGGTTTCGCTACTGACACTGAAATGGCTGATTTGCTCGTTCAGCACTTCAGCTTCTGCGGCCAGCGAATGAGCCGAGGCGGAGGTTTCTTCGACCATGGCGGCATTCTGCTGCGTCACCTGATCCAATCCGTTGACTGCGGAACTGATCTCGCCGAGGCGAGCGGACTGATCGCGCGAAGAGCCGACGATCGCTCCGATGTGCTCGTTGATCGATTGAACGTTGTCCTGGATCAGTTCCAGGCTCTCACCGGTCTTGAGCACCAGGGCAACCCCATTCTCCACGTCGGCGGCAGATGAAGTGATCAATGCGCCGATGTCGCGCGCCGCCGTTGCCGACTTCTGCGCAAGTTCCCGGACTTCCTGTGCCACAACGGCAAACCCTTTGCCCGCCTCGCCGGCGCGGGCGGCCTCGACCCCTGCATTGAGGGCAAGAAGGTTTGTCTGAAAGGCAATCTGGTCGATCACGTCGATGATCTGGCGGATCTTGGACGAAGAGCTTTCGATGCGCTCCATGGCTTGAATGGCGTTGCGGACGACGGTGGTTGAGGTCTGGGCGCCCTGCAAGGTGTGGGCCGCTACATCCACTGCAGTTTCGCAGCGAGTGAGGGCAGCGTTGACCGCCCCGGTCATCTCGCCAAGCGCCGCTGCCGCCTCCTCAAGGGCCGCGGCCTGTCTTTCGGTACGCCGAGACAAATCGTCGGATGCCGTCTTCAGCTCGCTCGATCCCGTGCGAATAGTATCGACGCTATTGCCGATCGCGGCAATTGTGGCTTCCAGTCCGGCAAGGGAATTGTTGAAGTCGTGCCGCAAATGGTCGAGGGATTGACCGAAAGGCTTGACGATGCGCTGGTCGAGCCTGCCGCGAGAGAGTGCGGCAAGGCCGGTTGCCAATGCCGAAACAGCCTCTTCTATCTCACGCGCGCTTGCGGCTTTTTCCGCCTCACGATACTGGCGTTCTTCGTTCAGCTCCTCATTCTTTCGACGAGCTTCTTCCTCCATGCGCTCCTTGTCGAGAGCTCCCTGACGGAAGGATTCCAGCGCTCTGGCCATGACACCAATTTCGTCGCCACGGCTAGCGGAGGCAATGACGATGGCTTTGTCGCCCTCGTTCAAACGGTTCATCAGCTTTGCGAGGTCGGTCAGCGGTCGTGTCAGGCGCGCGGCAATGTAGGTGCCGGCGCCACCCATCCCCACGAGGACGGCAACGGTTGCCAGAACGGCCCAGATGGCAAGCGATCTTGCAGCGGCGAGCACCTGACCTTCTCCCTGTCCTATTGCCAGCAGATGAGGCTTGCCGAACAGCGTCACCGGTTGATAGGCGAAGAAGAGCGGGCGATCCCCAGCGGTAACGAACTCCGAGCCACTTGTCTGGCCCGCCGCCGCCTTTGCCAGTTCAGCCGGTGTATCGTGGGAGATCCCGTTTGCGAAGGAACCGCTGCGGAAGGCGCCTTTTCCGTCAAGCAGGACGGCCTCGTCGATCGATTTTCCGAAATCGTCGGGAGTCACGATACCCGTAAGCTGTTCGGCGGAGATGCGGAAGATCACGCTTCCCTTCGTGACTGTCTTACCCCAGGACGCCACGGCAAGTTGCTTGCCGATGAGAACGGAGGGCTTGTTGCCATCAGGCTCGTAAGGGACGAATTCGGAAACATGCACAGCATCTGGAGATGCCGCTTGAATCTGTTTCAGAAGCTCGTTGATCTGCGGCAGGTTCGAAGCCGGCTGAAGCAGTTCAGACCCTTTGGTGACCGAGTAGACGACCTGGCCGTTGTTGTCGATGACGTAGATATCGCTGACCCGGGAATTCTTCCAGGCGCTGGCGAGGGTGCCGTGGATTGCGCTGTGATGCACGGCATAGAGCAGCTTCAGCGCGGCGCCATCGAAACCAGCGCGGTCACTGACGGACATCCCGGGCTTCTGAAACTCCGCGCGGATGCTGTCGGCTTCGCTTGGGATGATGTTCGACATCGTTTCGACCGCCTGGCCGATAGCGGTGTTCTGGGCGAGGTCTGCAAGCGACTGCGAAACTCGTTCCTGGTAGGCCGCCAGTTGCTTGGACTGGTTCCCGGCTGCCGACTCCAGCCTCATCTTGCTTGCTTCGATCAGGCCGCTCTTTCCGATCTGGTAACTCAGAAGACCCACCGCGAGGCACGAAACAAACGTTGCCCCAACGACCAGCCCGACAAACTTTGCCTTAATCGACAAACGCCGGCCGGCGCCTTCCAGCTTGGATGACTGCAACATGACAGTTATTTTCCCCCACCAATACAATGATGAGAAGGGAACCTGACATGATATCATTTCGTTAAGTTTAACGAATCCAAGGGCTCAGCCAAATTTGTCTAAGAAATTGTGCCGCCCGGGTCGCCTCGGCCTTCACCTTAGCGGCAGCGCCGCAACCGTGCGGTTGAATTAGACGGCCGTACGATCTTTGGTCTTGACCGCGATCATTGGAGCCTACCGCTCCGCATGTTCGAGACCCGTATTTGCTCTGGAAGAGTATCGGTAAATCCGATACAGTCCGACAAATACGATGAGACGGACGAATGAGCTCCAACTTTCTGGTTATCGATCCTGAAAAAGATCTTGCCGCGATCAAAGGCATTTCCTCACTGGCGCGAGTGAAGCTTCTAAAGGAATTGTCAAAACGGCCGGGGATCAATGTCAACGATCTCGCGCAGGTGTCCGACCTGCCGCAATCGTCCGTTTCCGCTCATCTTCAGGTCCTGGAGAAAGCCGGGCTTATCCGGACCGAAATGCAGAAAGCCCGCAAAGGGAACCAGAAGATCTGTTTTGCTGTCTATGACGAGCTCGTCGTCACCTTTCACCCGACCACACAGGCCCTCTCCTCAGACGTCATAGAGGTGTCGATGCCGCTCGGTCTCTATACCAACAACAACGTCACCGGCCCATGCGGAATCTGCTCGGTCGAAGGCGTGCTGGGCCTTCTCGACGTGCCGGAAACCTTTATGGATCCTGAGCGGATGAAGGCGAGCCTGCTCTGGTTCACCAGCGGCTTCGTCGAATATCAGTTTCCAAACAACGCCAAACTGTGCGGCGACAGAATCGAGCAGCTCGAGATTGTGATGGAGGTGAGCTCCGAAGTGCCGGGAACGCTGGCAAACTGGCCGTCGGACATCGTCTTGTCCATCAATGGCAGAGAAATTGGCGTGTGGACTTCCCCTGGCGATTTCGGCGACCGGCGCGGGACCTATACGCCGGCTTGGTGGAAGCTGAAAGGGTCGCAGTACGGGATGCTGAAGACGTGGACCGTCGGGCCGGGTGGGACTTTCGTGGATGGTCACAAGATTTCCGATGTGCAGGCCAAAGACCTCGACCTCGACGACCATCGGTCCATTCGCCTGCGCGTCGAGGTCAAGGCGGAAGGGAAACATCCCGGCGGAATCAACATCTTTGGCCGGGGTTTTGGGAACTACGATCAAGACATCATTCTTCGTTTGAAGACCGCGGGGTAACCCAGGCAGTGCCTTCCTCGGCTGCGTTTTGCGGTGCAGCACATTCTTGCCGATGACATTCCCGTGCCGGCTCGAAACTATATCTGAAAATACGATCTATATCGTGGTTGCAGATACGGAGCAGTCGGCATGAAGGTACGGGTAGCGGTTCATCGGGATTTCAAGATCAGCCACATCGATGAGCGGCTTTACTCCGCCTTCATCGAGCATATGGGTCGTGCGATCTACGGTGGTATCTATGAGCCTGGTCATCCCCAAGCGGACGAGCGCGGCTTCCGCAAGGACGTACTGGCCTTCGTACGGGATCTAAATATCCCGGCAATACGCTATCCCGGCGGTAATTTCGTGTCGGCCTATCGATGGGAGGATGGCATCGGGCCGCGAGAGCAACGCCCGGTCCGGCTCGACCTCGCCTGGCGCTCGAAAGAGACAAACCAGATCGGCATCAACGAGTTCGCCGACTGGGCGCAGATGGCCGGCATCGAGATGATGCTGGCGGTCAATCTTGGTTCCCGCGGCCTCGACGATGCCCGTAATTTCCTGGAATACGTCAACTTCCCCTCCGGGACGGCCTGGAGCGATCTGCGTCGCTCGCATGGCAAGAACGATAGCCACAACGTTAAAATGTGGTGCCTCGGAAACGAGATGGATGGTCCCTGGCAGGTTGGCCACAAGGTGGCGGTCGAATACGGACGGCTTGCCAATGAAACGGCGAAAGCCTTCAAGAGCTTCGACAGCTCGATCGAAGCAGTCGTGTGTGGCAGCTCGAACGATGGCATGCCCACCTATCCGGAATGGGAGCGCGAGGTTCTCGAAGAATGCTACGAGAACGTGGACTACATCTCGCTCCACAAATATTTCGGCAACAACAGCAAGGACACGCTCAACTATTTCGGCAAGATCGAAGAGACCGGCCGCTACATCCAGACGATCGCGGGTACGATCGATTATGTGAAGTCGAAGAAGCGCGCGAAGAACGATGTCCATATCTGCTTCGACGAATGGAACGTCTGGTATCACATTCGCGAAGAGGACAGCCATCGTTGGCGGACATGGGATTGGCCGGAAGCGCCGGCACTCTTGGAAGAAACCTACAATTTCGAGGACGCTCTCTTCGTTGCCGGGCTGTTGAACGAGTTCATCCGCCGCTCCGACCGCGTGCGCATTGCCTGTATCGCCCAGCTCGTCAATGTTATCGCGCCCATCCGTGCCGAAAAGAATGGGCCGGCCTGGCGCCAGACGATCTACCATCCCTACCGCTTCGCTTCGATCTACGGACGTGGCGAGGCACTGCGTGTCGCGGTCGATGGCCCGACCTACGACTGCAGCGTCGCGGACGATGTGGCCTATCTGGACGTCGCGGCCGTAAATAATCGCGACGAAGGCCTGCTTACGCTTTTCATCGTCAACCGTCACCTCACGGAGAAGGCCGAGCTCGATGTCGGGCTCACCGGATTTGGAAACCTCACGCTCGTCGAACACCATGTCATGGAGGGTTACGGTCTCAACGACACCAACGGTCCCGACAAGCCGGATCACGTCGTGCCGAAAAAAGGTTCAGGCGTCGGTATCGAGGATGGGAAGGTGAAGGGCTCGCTTGCGGCGCTTTCCTACCATGTGCTGCGCCTGAAGGTCGGCTGAGGGGGAAGCCATGGGAGTTACCTTACGGAATGTCAGCAAGAGTTTCGGGACTGTCGGGGTCGTCCATGATGTCAACATGGAGATTCCGACGGGAGATTTTGCGGTTTTCGTTGGCCCGTCCGGCTGCGGAAAATCGACTCTGCTTCGGATGATCGCGGGCCTGGAGGATACGTCCGGAGGCTCGATTTCGATCGAGGGGCGCGATGTAACCGACGTCGAGCCTGCCAGACGTGAGGTCGCGATGGTCTTTCAGTCCTACGCGCTTTACCCCCATCTGACAGTCTTTGAGAATATGGCATTCTCATTGCGGCTCAAGAAGACTCCGAAGGCTCGCGTGGCAGAGATGGTGCACGAAGCCGCTCGCATCCTGCATCTTGATGAGCATCTTAAGAAACGCCCATCGGAGCTCTCGGGAGGACAGCGCCAGCGCGTTGCCATTGGCCGCGCCATCGTGCGCCAGCCGAAGGTCTTCCTGTTCGACGAACCGCTGTCCAACCTCGATGCGGAGCTGCGCGTGCAGATGCGCATCGAACTTGCCAGGCTGCACAAGCAGATTGGCGCCACCATGATCTACGTGACTCACGATCAGGTGGAAGCGATGACGCTGGCCGACCGGATCTTCGTATTAAAAGGCGGCAGGCTCCAGCAGGCCGGGAGGCCTCTCGATCTCTATGACGATCCCGACAACCAGTTCGTCGGCGGCTTTATCGGCTCTCCGGCGATGAACTTCCTCGATGGTCGGGTGTCCGGGCGCCAGGGTGAGATGCTGAGGATCGGTTTGACCGGCCTGGACACGGAATTGTTGGCAAACGTGCGCGCCAACGTGGGCGAGGGGGTTCAGGTGAAAATCGGGCTTAGGCCGGAGCATCTTCGTATTTCGAGCGACGGCTTCAAGGCGACAGTCGAGATGGAGGAGGACCTTGGGGGTGTGTCTTATCTTCATGCACGGGTGCTTGGCGGCAAGGAGGTCATCGTGGAAACCCGCGGTCGGCGAGCAAGCCTGGACGGCAAGACCATCTCGCTGACGGCCGATGCCGGCGAGGTGCTTGTTTTCGGGGATGACGGAGTTCGGCTGCGCTGACGGGTCGACGTGGAGTTGGTTTCAACCGCCGCCGATCAAGAGATCGGGCGGCATGAACGGTGGAGGAGACTGGTATGCGATACAGAAGACTGTTTGCGGCGGGTGCTATCGCGTTGATGGCGATGCCGGCTTTCGCTCAGGAGAACATCACCTGGTGGGACTTCTTGAGTGGCGGCGACGGAGTGCGGATGAAGGCGCTGATCAGCCGCTTCAACCAGGAACATCCTGATATCAAGATAACCGGCACCACGCTGGAGTGGGGCATTCCCTATTACACCAAGGTCCGAACCGCCGTTGCCGTAAACCAAGGACCCGACATAATGACATATCATCTGTCGCGCATGCCATTGGGTCTTGAGGAGAGCGTGCTGGACGAGATCACCGACGAGGATCTCAAAAACGCAGGTTTGAGCAAGGATGATTTTTTCGATGCGTCGGTAAAGGCAGCGAGCGGCGATGACGGCAAGCTTTATGCGGTGCCTTTCGACATCCATTCGATCGTTCTCTATTACAATAAGACCTATCTCGAAGGTTCGCGCTTCCTCGATGCAAACGGAAAGCTTACCGGCATCGAGAGCCTCAAGGATTTCGAAGAAGCATTGGCCACCGCCAAGGAAAAGGGGGCAGAGGCACCGGTCACCTACGCAACCGGTGACGACGGAGGTACCTACCGCGTCTTTTATACTTTGCTCCGCCAGCAGGGAGGCGAGCTGATCGCTGGCAACGAGGTCTTGCCCGGCGAGAACTTGCAAAAGGCGGCGAAAGCCATCGAAGTGATGACCAAATGGGGTAGCAATGGATGGCAACCGGAACAGGCTGCCTATGAGGCCTCCGTCGCTCTCTTCACCTCGGGCAAATCGGCCTTCATGCTGAACGGCGTGTGGGAAGTGCCGACAATGGTGGACCTGAAAAAGAAGGGAACGCTCGGCTTCGAATGGGGTGCGGTGCAGGTTCCGAAGCTGATGGGAACCCAGACGACCTGGGCCGACTCACACGCCTTTGCCCTTCCGAAGAACAACCGCATGTCGCCTGAGAAGCGCAAGGCGGTCATGACTGTCATCGGCTGGATGGAAAAGAACGCCATCGCCTGGGCCGATGCAGGTCACATCCCGGCCTACAAGTCGGTCGCAGAGAGCGACCAGTTCAAGAAGATGGAGCCGAACGCCACCTACTCGGCGCTGGCGGATACCGCATCTTACGATCCGCGCTCACCGATCGCGGGCGTGGCTTCGCCAGCCTATGACGCCGCGATTAACGTCATATCGCCCGCCATTCACGGTTATGCCGAACCGCTGGCCGCCGCCGAGCAGGTCAAAGCGGACCTTGCAAATGCACTGAAGTGAGGGAATGAGAGCGGCTGCGTCCTTGAGGCGCGGCCCTCTGTTCTTTGAGGAGGGTTCAGACGTGGCAATGCTCACAAACCGGCGCAGGGAGGTGGCGGTCGCAGCTTCTTTGGTAGCACCCTTTGTGTTTATCTTTGTGCTGGTCTTTCTTTATCCTGCTATCCGCCTCGTCGAGCTCAGCTTGACCAATTCGCCGCTGATCGGATCCGGGACATGGATCGGGCTCGACAATTTCAAAAGGCTGCTGACCGACAAGCTGTTCTTCACGTCGCTGAGGAACAACGGTTACTTCATCCTGCTGACAGTCATTCCGACGACGGCACTGGCGCTCAGCATCGCGCTCATGATCACGCGCCTGCGCGGCCCCTTCCAGGCGCTCGCGCTGGCCGTCTTCTTTCTGCCCTATATCCTTCCGGTCTCTGTCGTGACGCAGATCTGGACCTGGATGCTGGATTTCCAGTTCGGGGTCCTGCAGCCTGTGATATCGTTCTTCTACGGCAAGCCGGTCCCCGTCTTCAAAAATCCCTATTGGGTCATGCCGATGGTGGCGCTCGTCACGATCTGGTGGACGAACGGCTTCAACATCCTGCTGTTCATTGCCGGCCTGCGAAATATCCCGAAGGATTATTATGAAGCGGCGCAACTCGATGGCGCGACGCGGTGGCAGCTATTCGCCAGAGTGACATGGCCCCTGCTCTGGCCGGTCACCGCCCTGGTCCTCACTTTGCAACTCATCCTGCAGCTCAAGATATTTGATCAGGTCTACCTTCTCAGCAGCGGCGGGCCGTTCAATTCCTCTTACGTGCTGCTGCTGATGGTCTATCGCGAGGCCTTCCAGCTCAATCATGGCGGTTATGCCTCGGCTATCGCGCTTATTCTGTTCGTGGTTATCGCAGTTCTTTCCGTGCTGCAGTTTCAGCTTTTGCGGGCCGGAGGACGCCGATGAAAACCATTCGCAAGGTCGAGAACGCCGTGCTGACGACGGGTACCTTCCTGGCCGCCGCCCTCTGGATCTTCCCGCTCTACTGGGCCTTCATTACCTCGATCCGCACCGAGGAACGGGTGGTTTCCAATGATGCCGGGGTGATTCCGGACGAGTTCAATCTCGGCGCCTATGCCGACATCCTCTGGAATTCGAACATCCTCAACTGGTACCTCAATTCCATCGCCACGGCGATGATCATAACCGTGACCGTCATAGTGACGGGCATGATGTGCGCCTACGCGATCTCGCAACTGCGTTTCCCCGGTCGCCGGCTCCTCTACGGTATTGTGCTTGCGAGTTTCATGGTCCCTTCTCAAGCACTGGTGGTGACCCAATTTATCCTGATGAACGACCTGGGGCTTATCAACACCTGGGCCGGCATCATTCTGCCGCAACTCATCGTTCCGGTGGTGATCATCGTCTACAAGCAATTTTTCGATGCGGTGCCGAAGGAAATGCGCGAGGCGGTGGTTCTCGACGGAGGCGGAGACTACACGCTCCTCTTCAAGATCTATCTGCCGCTCAACTGGGGCATCACGACCGCGCTCGCAATCATCACCTTCATCATGGCATGGAACCAGTTTCTCTGGCCGTTCCTTGCGGTAACGACGGAGAACATGATGACGATCCCTGTCGGGATCACGCAGGTCAACGACGCATTCGGTGTGTACTATGCCCGCCTGATGTCGGTTGCGCTGCTGGGCGCCATGCCCGTCGCAGTCGCGTACCTGATATTCCAGAAAAGAGTGACCGAGGCGGTCATGATCTCATCCGGCGTTAAGGGCTAGAAGCAAGCGGCGATCCGGCACGGCCATGCGATCTGCAACGGCTGACACGTCATGGAACGCCGGTCACCAAAAGATTGTTTGACCCATCGGACGGGTCATCGTGTTACGGAAGAATGCAATTGATCGAGCCGCCGGCAATTCCGGCGGCCCTTGCGGGTAATTGGCAAACAATCCAAGCAGAAACCCGTCCCGCGTGGAGCAATCGTCCTTTCGTCAGACGAGGCCAGGCACGACGAAGACCAGCCACGCTACCACCGGCCCGATGATGGCGATCAGCGCGCTGTAGATTAGCAATTGCCGCAATACCTGTTCGCGGGTTTCGTCCGGTGCGTTGGCAACGACAAGGGCGCCGTTGGTGGAAAACGGACTGGTGTCGACGATAGTCGTCGAAATCGCGATCGCTGCGACCACGCCAACGGCGCTGATATGGCCTTGCAGGAGGAACGGAACAGCAAGAGGGATGATGGCGCCGAGCAGTGCAGTCGACGAGGCGAAGGCGGAGACGATGGCTCCGGTGAAGCAGAGCAGCAGCGCGACCAGGAGCGGCATGCCGAGGCTGGATATGCCATTGGCGACATAGTTGACGGTTCCCGCTTTCTCCAGGACGCCGACGTAAGTGATGATGCCGGCGATCAGAAGTACGGTCGACCAGCTCACCTTGTCGACCGCCGCCTTCTGGGTTTTCGGCGAGATGAGAGCGAGCGCTACGGCAACCGTGATTGCGACCAGTCCGACATTGAACTTGAAGACCAGGGCACCGATCCCGAGGGCCGTCAGGCCGATCAGGGTAAAGACCTTTTCCGGAGTTAGACGCAATGTCTGAAGGGTGTCGGCCGCCGTCCCGTAGGCATGCTCCCTGATCGGCTTTGCCGGCGTGCCCCCATGACCCCTGATGGCGGCCGATACGCCTTCGGGGTGTAATTCAGGCAGAGGCCCGGTAGGCCCCGCAGCCTGTTTCATGATCCGCGCACCGCCGAAGACGAAGAAGACGAGCACCGCGATCGCAAGGTTGAAAAAGAAGCTGGAGAGGAACAGCGACGTCGGCGCAAAGGGCAGGCCGGCCTTGGCCACGATCTGGTTGGTAATGCCGCCATAAACACTGATCGGCGAGAAGCCGCCGGCCTGGGCGCCATGGATGACCATCAGCCCCATCATGACCGGGTGGATGCGGTACTGCACGGCAAAGCTCAACGCCACGGGAGCGAGGATCGCCACGGCCGCAGGCCCGAGCGCACCGAAACCGGTGATGATGGCGGCAACGACGAACATTACCCATGGAATCCAGGCGACGTGACCGCGCACCATGCGAACGGCGCATTCGACGAGCCAGTCGATGGTGCCGTTGATCTGCGCGATGGCGAAGAGATAGGTGACGGCGACCAGCGTCAGGAAGAGATCGCTCGGAAAGCCCGCGAAAATGTCGCTGGTCTTCATGCCGATAATCAGGGAGCCAAGCACAAAAGTGCAGGCGAACGCAAGCGCTCCCATGTTGATCGGCTGGATCGTCGCGATGACAAACATGGCCACAAGGAGCAATATTGATAGGATTTCGATGCTCATAGTTCCCCTCCCTGCGACGCCTCCAGCGTCGGCAGCTAACGTTCTTTTCAGGATTGCAAAACCCGGCGCTTCCCTCCCGGAGAGCGCATGGGTTGGATTACGTCGTTGCGTAAAGGTCGGCGTATTTCTGCCGTAGGACGTTCTTCTGGACCTTACCCATCGTGTTGCGCGGCAGGTCATCGGCGAAGATGATGCGTTTCGGCTGCTTGTATCGGGCGAGGCGGTCCTGGAGCGCGCCGAGGATCGCCTTTTCATCCAGCGCCGCATTGGGCTTGCAGACGACGATGGCGGTGACGCCTTCACCAAAATCAGGGTGAGGAACGCCGATCACGGCACTCTCGGCGACTCCTTCGAGCTGGTCGATCTCACCTTCAACCTCTTTGGGATAGATATTGTATCCGCCTGAGATCACCAGATCCTTGCTGCGGCCGACGATGTGGACGTAGCCTTGGCCGTCGATCTTGCCGAGGTCGCCGCTGATGAAGAAACCGTCGGACGTGAATTCCGCGGCGGTTTTCTCGGGCATCCGCCAGTAGCCTTTGAAAACGTTTGGCCCCTTGATTTCGATCATGCCGGTTTCTTCCGGGGCAAGCACGGTGCCGGTCGCCGGATCGGTGACCCGCACCGTCACGCCGGGAAGGGGAAAGCCGACGGTTCCGGCAATCCGTTCTCCATCATAGGGATTGGAAGTGTTCATGTTGGTTTCGGTCATGCCATAGCGCTCAAGGATTGCATGACCAGTACGGTTCTTGAACTCAATATGCGTTTCGGCGAGCAGCGGAGCCGAGCCGGAAATGAACAGCCGCATATTCGCGACTGCCTCCCGGTCGAGGTGCGAGTTCTGTAGGAGGCGCACGTAAAATGTCGGCACGCCCATCATCATCGTTGCTTTCGGCATCAGCGAGAGGATCTCGTCCGGGTCGAATTTCGGCAACAGGAACATTGAGGCGCCGGCGAGCAGCGTGACGTTGGTCGCGACGAACAGCCCATGCGTATGGAAGATAGGCAAGGCATGGATCAACCGGTCTTCGGCGGTGACGCGCCAGCAATCGCGCAAGGTGAGGGCATTTGAGAGCAGGTTGTCGTGGGTCAGCATTGCTCCCTTGGACCGCCCTGTCGTTCCCGAGGTATAGAGGATCGCCGCCAGATCGTCGGCCGTGCGCGAGGCGTCGACGAAGTCGTCGCGTTCCTCCTTTGCAAGATCGAGAAGCGAGCCGGTGCCGTCGGCATTGAGGGTTTCAACGATCGCGCCGTGAGGCTTGGCGATCTTCTCGACGCTCTCGCGCATGACCGAAGAAACGACAACCAGCCTGGGTTCGGCGTCGCCGAAGAAATAGTCGAGTTCGGCCAGCGTATAGGCTGTGTTGAGCGGCAGATAGATCGTGCCGCTGCGCACGCAGGCGAGATACAGGATCAGCGCTTCGGTACTTTTGTCGACCTGAACGGCGACCCGATCTCCCGGCCGAATGCCGAGCGTATCGATTGCGCCGGCAATGCGGCCCGAAAGGGCGAGCGCCTCGTCATAGGTCCAGGTCCGACCACCGTTGGTCAGGATAAACGGCGAGTCTCCCCGCGCGGCTGCCCGGATGGCGTCGAATAGATGGTTGCTCATATGCGTCCTCCTCCGATCTTGGCATTCACGCCTTGTGCGAAGGCGCTCGGGGTCTGCTCATTCCTGCCGCCGCGACGGTATTCCCGCTCCCGGCGGAGCATATTCTTGACGGCTTGTGATGCGGTCACTTCGCCGCGTTGCGCAAGAGCTTCGTGATTGGCCTCGATATCCTCGAGCTTGTAGAGGTAGTTAACCATCAGTCCGTGCGCCTGGCGCATCGCCTTCGCCGATCGATCGCCAAGGAAATTCAGCCTTTCAAGGCGAGCACCGTTGCCGAGGTGGAAACGGGCAACCGGATCGACCGGGCGGCCCTCCGGCGTGCGTTCGACGAGAAAATAGTGCGCGGCGAGCGGAAGCAGCACGCGCTCGATCTCACTTGCCGTGCCGGCGTCATTTGCCCAGGCCGGGTCGTCCAACAGCGCCAGCACCCTGCGCTCCTCTTCCGTCAGCAAGGGATCGGCTTGGTCGCTGCGTGCTTTGGATATCCACGACGCGAGGCCGGGAACGGGCGACAGCGTGACGAAATTTTTGAGGCCGGGCAGGTCTTTGCGCAGGTCTTCGACGACCTGCTTGATGAGAAAGTTGCCAAACGATATTCCGCGAAGGCCGCCCTGGCAGTTGGAAATCGAATAGAAGACAGCCGTCGTCGCTTCATTGGGAAGGATGTGCTCCCGTCCTTCGTCCAAGACGTCTGCGATCGTGCTCGGCACGGACCGGGTAAGGGCGACTTCAACAAAGACGAGCGGCTCATCCGCCAGCCGGGGATGGAAGAAAGCGAAGCAGCGCCGATCGGGGGGCGCAAGGCGGCGTCGCAGTTCTTCCCAGCTGCCGATCTCGTGCACTGCCTCGTATTTGATGATTTTTTCCAGGATGTGCGCCGGCGTCGACCAGTCGATGGGGTTTAGCGTGAGGAAGCCGCGATTGAACCAGGATCCGAACAGATGAGCGAAATCCGTATCGATGGCGCGCAGGTCTTCCCGCCGGTCTTTGAGCCTCAGGAGCTGTTCACGCATCCGGACAAGTTTCTCTGTACCGTTCGGCGCCAGATTCAGACGGCGCAGAAGCTCCTGCCGCCGCGGCTCGGCCGCATTGTGGAGAGCAAAGATCGCCGAAGGGCTCTTGTCGCTCCGATATCTCTCGACGGCTTTGTCGAGCTGAGCGGTGTCAGCCCCGAACTTGTCGGAAAGCATCTGCAGGAACTGCTCAGTTTCCATACTGTCGAAGCGGCTCCAGCGGTCGAGAATCTCCGCGGCGATGGCCATGCCTGATGCTTCGCCACGACTGGACAGCAGCATCTCGCAAAGGGCCTCGAGATCGGCTTCGACGACCGCGTCCGGCGCGCGCGGTCCGGAAAACAGAAGTTTGCGGCCGCGCTCGGTAATGCCCTGCAGCATATCACTAAAGAGAGAGGTCCCGGACATGCTGTGCTCCTCCGCCCGCAATGGACGCCTGTCCATCCGTCAGCATTCCCAATTTCAGTCTCATTGATGTTGTGGTATTTAAATTGATGTAATGTGTGTGCAATGTCAAGCATCTTGCATACAAGACATGGAATTTTGCATTATGGGAGGGGGAGTGAATGTCCGAAAATGTTGGGCGTTGGCTACGGGACGAAATCGAAAATGCTATCCTTTCCAATGAGTTCGGGCCGGGAGAGCGGCTGGACGAGACGATGCTTGCCAAACGGTTTGGCGTGTCGCGGACACCAGTGCGCGAGGCACTGATGCAGCTCAACGCAATTGGCCTCGTGGATATCCGTCCAAGACGCGGCGCCGTCGTCATCGATCCAGGACCTCACCGTATCTATGAAATGTTCGAAGTGATGGCGGAGCTGGAGGGTCTGGCTGGCTCGCTGGCCGCCCGCCGGCTGAACGAGGAGTCCCGTGCCGCAATCACGGCTGCGCATAAGCGCTGCGAGCTTTCGGCCGGAGCCGGCGACAGCGATGGCTATTATTACGACAACGAGGAGTTCCACAAGGCGATCTACGCGGCAAGCCGCAGCGAATTCCTGGAGGAGCAATGCACGCAGTTGCACCGTCGGCTGCGCCCTTACCGGCGGCTTCAGCTGCGGGTGCGCAACCGACTGCCAACCTCGTTTTCAGAGCATAGCGCAATTGTTGCGGCGATCTTCGCCGGAGACGTGGAGCAGGCCCGGAGCTTGCTCAGGGCGCATGTCGGCATCCAGGGCGAAAGGTTCAGCGATCTCGTCGCCAGCATGGCAACAAGATGAGCGGGGATTTTTTGACGTTGGTTTGACGCTGCTTTGACAGCGGTGCGCTAGGGGAGAGTTGCTCGTTCCCGGGGATGCTTTCCATGCTTCAATTCGTCGATGGCCACAACGCTGGCATGCGCTGCCGAATCGTAAGTACGCCTGTAGCGCTCTTGTCAAGGGCCGCTTTTGTGTCAGACTGTCTGTCGGACGGGCAGCCTGCGTTCGATGAGATCATCGAGAGGGGCACAACACGAGTTGGACCGATGGATCGCATGGATGAAAAACATGCAGTGTTCCGGATGTACCTGCTCGGCCCTTTTAGTCTCGTCGACGGCAAAGGCAAATCCGCCACGCCCAAGTCTCAAAAAGCTCAGGCAATTCTGGCAATGCTTGCGCTGTCTGCGCGGGGATCTCGTTCGCGGGTCTGGTTGAGAGACAAATTGTGGAGCGACCGGTCGGAGGATCAGGCGGCTGCGAGCCTGAGGCAGGCCCTGCTGGATATTCATAAAGCGTTGGGTTCGGCGCGTGATCTCATCATCGCGGACAAGAATACCGTGTGGCTGGACATGGACCGCATCGCGCTCGACACCGACGAGATGCTTCGCAGCGAGCGCATGGCGGATCAGATCACCGATGAACTGCTTGAGGGCATGGATATCCGTGATCCCGAATTCGAAGATTGGCTGACGGTCGAGAGACAGAACTGGTATCGGCGCATTGAGGAAGGTCGCGTCGACGACGTCTTCGAACCACGGCAGCAACCTCGCCGCGACGTCAGCACCCAGTCAGCGCTATTGCCTATGACGGGCCTGCCTGACCAGCGCACGCCGAATATTCCCCTGGCGGCTTCAAGCAACGATCCGGACATACCGCCTTCGCCGGATAACCTTCAGTGGACGGTCGCGCTTCAGCCGCCCATCGTCATCGGCGCCGGAGATGGCGGGCAGATCGCGGCATTGCAATTTCAGAACCTGCTCGCCAAGGCGATCTTCGATGGATTGGGGCTTGGCATTACCGATCTGTCGTTCGATCCGCAGCTTGGTCAGCCGGACCGAAAGATGGGCCTTCCGCTGTGCCTTCAACTACGGCTGACATTCGATGGCAGTATGGTGTTCGTGGAGCTGGCAATCAAGCACCTGCTTGACAACAGGATCATTTGGCTAGGCAGCCGTATGATCGGACGCACCCAGATGGAACGGGCCGAATACGGGATCGCTGCTGCATTGATCAGCCAGGCGGTTGACCAGCTGTCACTGTTTCAGGAGATGAGCGCTATTGACGGTCGCATGACCAGAGATGGCCTGTTCATCGATGCGGTCAACGCGATCTTCCGGCTTTCCAGAGGCGATCTTGAAAAAGCGGAAATGCGGCTGCAGGAACAGGTTCAATATCAACCGCGAGCGTCTGCTTTTGCCTGGTTGTCCTTCATCCGCACCTTCCAGGTGGGTCAGCGGTTCAGTGCGCTGGACGCGCATCTGATCGAAGAGGCGCAGGCCTATGCTCGAAAGGCTCTGGAACTCGATCCGAACAATTCCGTCTCCCTGGCACTGGTCGGGCATGTCCATTCCTTCCTGTTCCGGGAATACGATTATGCAGCCGGACTGTTCGAGAAGTCGATCCGCCTGAACCCGGCCCTGCCGATGGGGTGGGACCTCTATGCCATGCTGCATTGCTATGCGGGGCAGCCGGAAAAGGCGAGCGCAATGGCGCGGTGGGTTCAGGAGCTCGGCGTCTACAGCCCTCATAAATATTACTTCGACACGACGAAATCCATCAGCGCCGGGCTGGCGGGTGATCATATGGCGGCGATAGCGGCCGGCGAGGATGCGCTGCATTCCCGGCCGAACTTCAATAGCCTGTTGCGCTATCTCGCCTCCAGCCACGCTCACGTCGGCAATTTGGAGGTCGCTCGGCGATATGTGGAACGGCTCGATAAGGTTGAGAACGGGTTTTCCATAACGTCGTTTCGCGGCACAGGTTATCCTCTGCTGGATACAGGCGGCGGAAAGCTGCTGCTCGACGGCCTGATCAAGGCCGGCGCCCGAATTCGTTGAGACCAACACATTCAGGATGATCTCATTTCAGGAGGTAGGGGGCATGGTCGGAGAAGCAACTTTTGATCCACAATCTAAGATTGTGGAATTTATGAACTGTTATAAATTTAAAGTCGAACCGGATGCGGTTCTTCCTTGTGAGCCGAGAGCTGTTGAGGTGGTTCCTGACCCGGTGGAGCAGCCATCGCCCCCGGTTTCTCCTGCCTCGGCATTTTCCCCTGAAGACGATAATCCCATAGATGAGCCCCCGTTGATGATGGAGGCAATGGTGGCAGCGGCGTCGGTCCTCAGTAGCGTCGCGAACAAGTCGGTCCTCAACAAGGCCAGCCTGAACAAGAACAAGAATAAAAACAAGAATAAGAACAAAAACAAAAACAAGTCGACGATGGACGGCGCAAGTCTCGGCATGTCGCAACTTATTCCGGCCTTCGAATTGCGTCGATTGCATCAGCAGCCGTCGCGCAACGCCTTCACTGCCGCGCGACGCTTTACCTGGGAAATGCTCGACATTGCACCACCACCCGGCCCGGATTACACCCGGTTGGAAGCAGCGGTGCTGCTCTCCATGCAGCGGCGCGACCGTGAGCGGGCGAGGCGATTGCCCGACATCCAGGCTGAGGCGACCATTTCCGTATCGGAATTCACCCGCGCCCTGTATATCGAAGAGGTTGGCGGTTTTGAACAGACCGAGGGATTGTTTCAGGCGATCTTGACCGCCTGCGAATATGTTGGGCTACTTTACAAGAGCCAGTTCAACAGGCTTCGCCCGAACCAGTTCGAATCCCTGTTGCGGCCGCTCCTGCCCGTGCCGGTGCACGAGTCCTACCCCAGCAACCATGCCTTCCAGTGTTTTTCGATCGTATTCGCCTTCTCGACGATACTGCCCGAACATCCTGCAACGGACGAACTCGCCCGCATTGCCCAGAATGTCGCTGAAAATCGCGAGTGGGCAGGCCTCCATTATCCAAGCGACACGCAAGCTGGCCGGGATCTGGCCCGCCGTTTCGCCCCCTACCTCCACGATGCGTTTGGGCCGCTTTTCCAGGCCGTCCATGACGAGTGGGTTTAAGGCAGATTTAATTCTTGGGAGAACGAAGGTCATGATGCTAGCCGACATGCAAGCGCCGCAAACCGCACCAATGAACTATTACTATCTCTGGCATCTGACGGCCCTGGGCGTCATCGATGCGGATTACGGCTCGCCACCGGTCGCGCCGCCGGCCGAAGACGAGACTGCCGCACTCGAGGTCCATGATCCGGAGATCGGAGGAAATGTCTGGGATACAATCGCGGCTGCCGGCCCCATCCATCCGGCCCGGGTTGCGCTGATCGATGTAGGGGTATCGCCAGACCATCCGAATTTGGCGACCCGGCTTGATCGCGAAGCCTCGATCGACCTTACGAGCCATCGTTATGGTTCACGCTTTGCCGAAATCCTCGATGCGACCACCTCCTTCGATCGGGAGGAAAAGCAAGCCTTCTTCGCCGGGCTCGACATCACTCCTTTGGGAAATCTCGGTTTGTCCAACGATGATCGGGAATATCTTGACGACATTGTCGCGGAATATGCCGCCTCGCAGGGCGTCGTCCGCCGGCTGTTCCATCCGGAGTCCGTTTTTGCCTCCCATGGCACCTGCTGTGCCGGCCTGATCGTCGGCGAACCGGCCGTGGTCGCGGGAGAGGGAGAGCCGCCGGAGCCTCCGGAGAGCGCATTCTATGGTGACGGCAGTACGCCATGTCCGAGTGCCAATCGCAACGTTATTCCCTATTTCGGTGTTGATCCCTTCTCGCGGCTGATCTCGATCAGGACGTCTTTTGAGGATGATGTTCAGCAATTCATTGCTGCATTTCTCTACGCCTATCACCAGCACGTCGATGTAATCGTCCTGCCACGGGGCTTGCCGGATCCGAAGCGCAGCCGAGTCATTCCAAAGAACGAGTTGAAAGCCGATCTTGAACGCTGGAAAAACCAGATTGCCGCGGATTTGTTTGCCCGTATCTCCTTTGCGGAACAGGGCAGCTTTGAGCTGGAACCCAAAGCCCCGCAGAAGGGGTCAAATCCTGATAGAGCGTGGCATGTCCTCAAGCAGCTCATTGTTGCCATCAGCCAGCATATTCCGATCGTTTGCGCGGCGGGAAACAGTGGCGAAAGCCAGCTAATCTACCCGGCCAATCTGGCTGCCGATGACAACGGGATCATCGCGGTCGGCGCCGTTACGGTCGAGGGTTATCGGTCAGGATACAGCAATTACGGAGAGGGGCTTACGGTCGTTTCGCCATCCGACGACGGCGAGGTCTTCAACCGTCACCAGTTGCGCGTCGATCGATTGTCTCCTTTCGCTGCGCAACATGATTACGAAGCATTTGGGCTTCGGGAATATCACTATTCCCATTTCTCCCTGCTGACGACCGATCTGCCCGGCGCATTCGGTTACAACCGGGGTGCTGACCCATGGTCCTCCATCGTGCCGTTCGGGGCCAATCCCGGCATCGGTGGAGGTTACTATACCACGTTCGGCGGCACGTCCGGAGCCTCTGCGGAGGTGGGAGGCATCTGCGCATTGATCCAAAGGGCATATAAGAGCCAAAATGACAGCGAGGCGCGGCTCTCTGGCCCAGCAGTAAAGTCCATCCTTCAAACTACGTCCCGGCTGGATGCGGCAGTAGCACCGGGAGTACGCGTGTTGACTGCCGACTGCATGAATGCCGACGGCGAAGATGCTCTCGATATGAGCTATTTCTTCGGGTTCGGCCTGCCCGATGTTCGGGCGGCTGTCGCCGCCGTGTTGACGCCGTGACGTAGTTCTCGATGAGTTTCACGAAGTTGAGGCCCCCTAAAAAAGGGGGTCTTTTTTTAGTCGCGGCCCTCTTTTAACGGAAGTTTCACGCGGTACTGGCGTGCCGATGACGGGTCCACAAGAAGCTCCTCTCAACGAAAGACAAGACGAGATCGGTGGTTTTTGAACCGGATTGGCCGCAGGTACGGCCGTTCCGGAGCAACCATTCTTCCCGAAATGACGGGTCTCATGATGAGACTTGAAGCCTGAGGGATGAGGAGAACTAAGATGTCTGCTTATCAGATCGAGCAGTTGGCGGATCAGGCCAGGGCCTTGCTCCGGCGCAATCCGCTCTTTGCAAAGTCCAGTTCCGTGAACGCCGCCGCAGCTGGCAATATGCTGAAGCTGTTGCCTCGTTATGCCCGAATTCTTGCTGCCGCATCCGAACTGCCAGATTGCGGCGAGAGGGTGGAGGCGTTGGCCGGTTATTTCCCTGGCCTGGCGGATGGCGGATACCGTGATGCCGAAACGTTCCTGCCCTTTTCAGCGTTCCTGCCCGTGCGAAGCGACCCCTACCGATCTCCCGCTCTGACTGCCTGGATGGATGAGCTTCAGCGGGGGCTGGAAAGGTATGTCGACGGTGCCAGTTCCGAGGTCGTGGATCATAACCTGCAGCCTCATCTATTGGCCGAGGACCTTGCGCTCGAACGCCATCCGGTTCGGCGGCTGACCTGCGGTATCGGTCTTGTTCCGGCCGCTAGTCTGGCAGCAAGCCGAACGATGCAAAAGCGCATCGCTGGTCTGCCAATCGGCCCCGACCTCGAATATGCCCGGATGAGCGACCGTGACCGGGAGCGGATCGCCGATCATCTCGAGAAGGCAATCGCCTTTATATCGGCCGTCGATCCCGCAGGCTATCAACGGCTGACTGCGGGTCTTCATACGCTCTACATCGGAACCAGGCATGGCGCTACCAACTCGTTCTCCAGCTCGGAGGATCTGCCGGCAAGTGCCGTCGTAGTTCTGTCACAGGAAAGGTTGGACGCCGAAGATTATCCGGCAACTGCAGCAGAACTTCTGCGCGAAGTGGGCCATGTCCTGCTGCAGTTATACACGAGCGCGGCGGTGTCATCGCTGCCCGCCGAACTCCGGTACGTATCGCCATACACCCACAGCCTACAGACGCTCGAAAGCATCCTGCACATGGCCTACGCCGTTCCCTGGGAGTGCGCCGTTCGCATCGCATGCTTGCCTTTCAGAGCACCGCCTGAGCACCGTGCACGGGAAGCTGCATTTGTTATTGCGTATGCTGCCCGTCTAATTCCGCTCATCGATATCGCCCGTGAGGGGATCGAGCGTCTGGGCGGCGATGTCCTTCTCGACCTCCGGGACATCGCCGTCATTCCTTCCTGGGGCGCCGGCGTCTTGGCGCTTGTCGACCGGCTCCTCGAATGCGAGCCGGCGGCTCGGCGCCAGGCCTATTATGCCCAGCGTCTGTGTGTCGTGGATCGTCAGGCCTGGGACCTTGGGCAGGCGCTTCTGCGGGGCGAGCAGCCCATCGATCCGAGAATGGGCCGTCCAATGCTGCAGAGCACCGGCGAAGGGCTCAGTCTCTGGTACGATGGCCGCCTCCACATGATCCGCAAGGCCGCCAGTCGGCCTCCCGATTGGCACGACATTCGAGTTGCCCCGCCGGCGGAGACGCCAAGTCCGATCCCGATGGAGCACGCGTGATGGGCAAGCGCGGTTCCTGTGAATTTTCAGCAATCTGTGACTGGATCAAGCAAGGTGAATGATGATGAAAGCCTTTGAGTATCATGCGGATCTCTTTGATGCCGTTCACGACACGGATTTCGTCATTGTCGGATGCGGAAGCCTCGGTTCCCAGATCGCTTCCCAGCTTGCGGCGCTCGGGGCTCGCCATTTTTTCCTGGTGGACGGGGACCGCATCGAAGAGAGCAATCTGCAACGACTGAGCTGGGCAACGACACGAGATATCGGTCAATTGAAGAGCGACAGGTTGGCGACTTATCTCGCCTCCCGCTTTTCTGCGGTAGTTGCAATCATGACCCGGTTCGCCGACGGGGCGGAGGCCGCCCGGCTCATTCTGGCCCGTACGCGTAAACCATTTCTGATACTTGCAGAGGATAGTGTTTCTCTGGCCCCCCGATTTCTTGCCGAATATCACGCGGCGGCCCCGGTGCCTCCACCTTACCTGCATGTCGGCCAGAACGGTTCTATTTGTGTCGCCGGCCCGCTGGTGGCGCAGCCGGATGATGCCTGCCCTTTCTGTTGTGCGACGCTGCAGGCACCGATCGACACGGGCGTCGTAGGCCGGCCGTCGCCGGCCGATAATGCTCTGATTGCCTGTTTTGCGGTTTCCCAGATCGCCATCGAGCGTCTTACCCACCGCAGTTCATTGCGCGGCCATCGCTGGCTCTTTAATCCCGCTGTGGGTAGCGCTTCGCTTCATGCCGTTGCCAAGAGCCCTGATTGCAAGGTGTGTCACCCATGAAGCCCCTCTCTCCTTAGGACTACCCGAAATCGCGCTCTGCGTAGTCCAGTGACGCTGACGTTACTCAACCCGGTTCTATAGACGATATATGCCAAACGCAGTTTCGCGCAGATATCACTCGTCCCTCCATGCACATATTTCATGGCCGGCATGAGATCGGGAAGCGATGCGAAGGAGCAGGCGCAGCGTTCAGGCGAAAGCGTCGTTCGACAGCCGGAAACGGAGTAAGCCGACAATTGTAATGAAATCCAATCTACGGACTGGGTGTGATCGGTGAAGGAATCAGTTTTATTGCCCCCGTTATCGTCGGATCAACCGTTTCAAGACGGTCCAGCGCCACAGAGATGCCAAAGAAGAGCAACGCGATAATCGGAATAAGGAAGAGCAATCCAGCGTTTTGCCCGCGCATGTCAAACTCCACACTAATTGACGCGTGGACAATCGCCATTTCAAGTTTAACGATGGGTTAACATGTCTCCGTTTTGCACAGGACGCGGAAGTCAAGCTCCTTTCTCGAAACATCCGCGCCAGCACGGGGACTGGTTAGGGAGTGTTACCCTGTGTTAGGTGCGGTCGCCGGCGGCGGCGTCTCATCGGAGGGCGTGCTTGGTCCTCTCATAAGAAAGGCGGCAATCAAGGCCACTATGAGCACCACGAGCACGCCAATGATTGCGTTCTTGGCCATTGTGGCTACCTTATTAGAAACTTGGCGAATACCACATGGCCATCGCGATCAGCGAGGCGAGGGCGACGTTTAGGCCAATGTATAAAAGCCAGTCGTGACGATTGTGCCGTAGGCGGTTCATGTTCATCATCCTCCAGATGAAGAACATCGCATCGATCGTGCGGTTCCCTACGACATTTAACGGCAAGCCGGGTTGTGGAATTTTCGGCTCGGATCTATCGAAGATGAACCATTCCATAGGATCAATGCCTCGCTTGTAAGCCAATCCCGCCTAGGATCTTGCTTCAGGTCGATGGGGCAGGTTCGTGAAGCATGCCTGCCGGGAAGGAATCTGACCGGTTCGCAGGGACATCGGCCTACCCGTCAGCGTTTGGAACCGCGTCCGGCAGCCCCTTTCGACTCAGGGCTGAGCTTTCAGTTGGCGTTGAGGCGTCGTCCGACTTGGTATCAAGCGGCTGATTTGTTTCGAATTCGTCAGGCCTCAAGCACCGAAAACTCAGCTGAACGATTTGAAGAAAAGATGATTAGCATTTATACTTTTGCTTAGTATTGTGGATCTCGTGGAAAAGCAATTCGTGCGGCAAAATTCCGTTGCGTTGTTATCGGTTGCAGGAATGACGCTTCTGGTTCAGTGACGCTCAAAATTATACTCTATCACATTCTTTCCAGGGTTTTTTCTTATTACCTCCATTTTTTACGGAAGTTTAACGCCGTTTTGGCGGGGCGATGACGGATTTGAGAGAAATTCCCCTCACGAAAGACGGTGAGAGAACATAGTCCGGTTGGCTGGCTTTGGCCGCCCCGGTGGCAACCGCTCCATCGGCGGGGGTATCAGTGCTCCGTAAGAGCTTGATGCCGGTGAGGCGGGTCCTCATGCCTACTTTCGTCTCCGAACGATGAAGAGCTCACAGAGAGCTTCGGCAAGACCGTTCAACGGGCCGAGAGGAGATCCTCCAGTCATTCGGGAAATTGATGACGGCGACTGTTGTTCGCCCGACTCAAAATCAAACACGACGTCCGCAGAAGCGGGTTTCGCCAAACAATGGAGTGAAAAATGACTGTGCCTATAGAAAAGATCGCCTTCCTCGTCGCCGCGGCCTGCATGGCCTCGTTTGCTGGACATGTACTTGCCTATGATGGCCACCGGTTGACGACTGCAGACGAGGTTTCGTTCGCCGCCCAGGTGAGTGTCGCCGGAGCCGAGACAAAAGCGGATGTCACACGGGAGGTGACGCGGGTCCGCACCCCGACTCGTCGTGACAACCGGTTTGCCGGCGACGAACAGAACTAAACCCCGAAAATTCAAACAGTTCATTCAAGACATCGATCGGTTGGGTCGCACCAGGAACCGATCAGAAAAAGGAACGACTATCATGAAAAACTCTGTCATCTCCACCATCTTCGCCACTCTCTTGGCATCCACCGTTGCAGGCGGTGCCTTTGCGCAGGAGGGCGAGTATTATGAGGGCGCCTCTCGCGACCGCGACTATCTGACTGTCACGACGGATTCGCTGGGCATCCCCTCCGTTACCCGTTACGGCTATCCGCCGTTGAAGAAGGCTCCGGGTCTCGATCAGCCGGCATCTCCGATGATCGACAGCGGTGACTATTACGACGGCGCAGCTCGTCCCCATTAATCGCAAAGAGATTGAAATCGAGCGCCGGGACCTCCCGGCGCTCTTTCCGTTGCCACACCATCGACATGGCTTCCTCCGCTCCCCGATGATATGGCGCTGAGCGATCGACAGGCAGCTATTCCTGGATGCTGATTGTCATATTATGACATCGGGCACTTATAGTACCATGGAGTCGCCCAGGCTATGCCTCGCAGGTGTGCCACGTTGTGGCGAACTCAGAGCATCCTCGCTAAAAGCCTTCAAAGGTACGTCGCCTTGCCAATGCTCGGAGGTGAATAGGAAATTGGCGCACCCTGCCAATATGTTGAAAAATTCATTGACGCCCGTTTCCTATCTTATAATATGACGTTGGATAAAAGATATTATAAGATGGCGGATCAGATCGACGCGGTTCATTTTTGTCTGGGGGCGGAAGGCGCCGCAGCGACCGATAGGGTGTTAAACCGATAGGGTGTTAAGTTGAACAATATGCACCCGCTCACCATTCAAAGGCGCCTGCAGGCCGTAAAGATTCGCCTTCAGCTTGTTAACAGGAGAACTGATTGAAGATCGCAGACGTCAATGTGCGGGTATTTTCTTATACCACGCGCCGGCACCAGGACAGCGCAGGCCATGCCCATCCCGGTCCGCCACACAAGGTCAATCAGGCCCTGCTCACGATTGTCGCCGATGATGGAACCGAAGGTTATTGCTTCGCGCCTCAGGAAGTCATCCGTCCGCACGTCATCGATAAGTTTGTGAAGAAGGTATTGGTCGGGGAAGATCCGTTCGCCCGCGAGCGGCTGTGGCAGGATCTTGCCCACTGGCAGCGCGGCAGCGCCATGCAGCTGACTGATCGCGCGCTCGCGATCGTCGATTGCGCGCTCTGGGATCTTGCCGGCCGCAAGCTCAACATGCCGGTCCACAAGCTGATCGGCAGCTATCGTGACAAGATTCCGGCCTACGGCTCGATCATGTGCGGCGACGAACTTAAAAACGGTCTGGCCACACCCGAGGATTACGGCCGGTTTGCCGAAACGCTCGTCAAGCGCGGCTACAAAGGTATCAAGCTGCATACCTGGATGCCGCCCGTTTCCTGGGCGCCTGATGTCAAGATGGATCTGAAGGCCTGTGCCGCCGTACGCGAAGCGGTCGGGCCGGATATCCACCTGATGATCGACGCTTTCCATTGGTATACCCGCACCGAGGCGCTGGAACTCGGCAGGGGGCTGGAAAAGCTCGATTTCGACTGGATCGAGGAGCCGATGGACGAGCAGAGTTCTGCCTCCTACGCCTGGCTTGCGGAAAATCTCGACATTCCGGTGCTCGGGCCCGAAAGCGCCGGCGGCAAGCACTTCAGTCGCGCCGAATGGATCACTTCCAAGGCTTGCGACATCCTGCGTACCGGGGTCCACGATGTCGGCGGCATCAGCCCGGCTATGAAATGCATGCATCTGGCCGAATCCTTTGGAATGAATTGCGAGATCCATGGAAACGGCGCTCCGAACCTGATCATCGCGGCCTGCACCAAGAATGCCAAGTGGTACGAGCGCGGCTTGCTGCATCCGTTCCTCGAATATGATGACGGCTTTGAATATCTGAACGCTCTTGTCGATCCGATGGACGAAGACGGTTTCGTTCACATCTCGGACAAGCCGGGTCTTGGCGAGGACATCAACTTCGAATTCATCAATGCAAATCTCGTTTGCTGATAGCCGGCGAGAGGACTGATGTCAGATTACGCGATCGAGCCAGTCGATCGCGTAATCCTGCTGATCGGCAGGGAAGCCATGGGCGCCCGGCAAGAGATGCGTCTCGACCCGTTCGACGGCACCGGCTGCATTCCAGATGTCATGGATCTGCCGATGCGCTGCCAGGGCGGTCGCTTCGGGAAAGTGCCGATCCTCTGCGCCGCTGAAGATCAATGCCGGCTTGGGCGCCGCCAGACCCGCAAAATGCGGGTAGTCCAGCTTTCCGGCGATCGTCGGATGCAACATGCAGAAAGCCGACTGGCCGCGAAGCTGATTGTTGCCCGGCTGCATGAGACCCTCGAGGGTCCCCATCCAGCCGCCCGCGACACAGGCTTTGACCTGATCCGAAAGGGCAGCCAGCTGCCAGGCGCGCGAGCCGCCCATGGAATAGCCGAAGCTCGCAACGCGGTTCACGTCGACGCTCGGGAGCTCGCAAAGCCAGGCGAGCGCCTCCAGGTCTTCGCGCAGAATGAGCGAGGCGAGCGAGACGCCGAACTGCATGAGGTTGGCGGCCAGCGCCTGTTGCGCCTCATAGCCGTTGCCCCTCCGGCTCCCCCAGCCGAGCGCGTCGGCGCACAAGACCGTGTATCCGCGCTTGGCAAGTTCGTTGCCCACATGGCGCCCGCCATAGAGCTTTGTGGTCCATTGTTTGATGGCCGCACCAATCTCGGGCACCTCGCCTGGGCGGCCGATCATCTTTTCCTTGCCGATAGAGAAAAAGGAACCATGGTCGTGCAACAGCAGGGCCGCCGGAGTCGGCGCAGTCGTAGTCGGGCGCAACAGGTAGGCGGCGGTTTTTTCGCCATTCGAAAATCGGAGTTCGAGTTGCTGGCCGATACAGCCGTCTGCAGTCCACTCTCCGGTGACCGAAGCGTCGGCAGGTATGATCCTCTGAGCGTCTAACGCGCCCCGCACCCGGTTTCTCGTGCGTCTCTTCCAGTCCGGAAAACTCTCCTTCTCCGGGTCGAAGTTCCAGGCGAACGAGAGGTTGTCGCGCAGCCTCGTTGCAAGGCTGGACATGTTCTCGCTGTCGATCACGGCCCGCGTCGCACCCTTTCGATATGCCGTTCACGGCTATCGCTCAGGTGTTTGCGCATGGCCGCGCGGGCGCCTTCCGCATCGCGTGCTTCGATCGCATGCAGGATGGCGCGGTGTTCTTGGTTGACGCGAACGAGATGTGCCGAAAAGGTCTCGTCACTGACCTGATGCGCCTGAAGCCGCATGCGGGGCATCAGGGTTTCGCCGAGATAGTTGAATATCCCGTAGAAATGTTCGTTCTGGCTCGCGGCGGCTACCGCACAATGGAAGCGAAAATCATCCTGTGTGTCTCTGCGCACCTCACGGGCAGCCAGATCCATCGCTTCGCATGCCGCGATCATCGCCTCGATATCGGCCTGCGTTCTTCTTTCTGCCGCAAGGGCGGCCGCTTCTGACTCGATGCCGATGCGCAGTTCGAGCCCTTTCAGCACGTTCTCGACCATCATCAAGCTTTCGTCGCCCAGTCGGAACGGCGCGACGCCCGCGTCCTGGCGAACGAAAACGCCGATCCCGTGATGGATCGACACATGGCCGCTGGCTCTCAGATTGGCGATCGCTTCGCGTATGACCGTCCGGCTGACCCCGAGATCTTCGATCAGCTCCTTTTCCGTGGGAAGCTTCGATCCTCGTGGATACATCTCGAGCTTGATCCGCTCGGCTATGGTGCGCACCACCTGCGAACTCAGCGTCTCCCTCCTGTTACGCAGAGAGGACGGCAGACCCAGTTTTTCGCCTTCGGTTAACATCCAAGACACCTCCCTGCCAGATGCGGAGCTTTAAACAGCCTGATCGTATTCGAGGCTCGCCTGGATCAGTTCCCTCGCATAGGGATCCTTGGCCCGGCCTGTTGCGAGCACCTCACGGCCCATGACCTCGACCACCCGGCCGTGCTGCATGACCGCCAGCCGCTCGCACATATGATCGATAACGGCAAGATCGTGGGAGACGAAAAGATAGGTGAGATTGCGCCTGGCCCGCAGATCGGCCAGCAGGTTCAGCACTTCCGCTTGCACCGAGACGTCAAGCGCCGAGGTCGGTTCGTCGAGAAGCAGGATGCGCGGTTCGAGGATGAGCGCGCGGGCGATCGCCACGCGCTGCCGCTGGCCGCCGGACAGTTCGTGGGGATAGCGCGACAGGAAATCCGGATTGAGCCCGACATCGACCAATGCCCGCTCCATGCGGTCCATCTGCCGGTCCATGCGATGGATGCGCAGCGGCTCCTGCAACGCGGTGCGGATCGACTGACGGGGATGCAAGGAGCCGTAGGGGTCTTGGAAAACCATCTGGACCATCCGGCAATATTCGGCAAACGGCATGTTCTTGACAGAGCGGCCCTCGAGCTCGATGTCGCCTTCCCACAGCGTGAGGAGGCGGGCGATGCATCGCAGGATGGTCGACTTGCCTGAGCCGGATTCGCCGACCAGGCCGAAGGATTCCCCCGCTTCGACCGAAAAGCAGACATCTCCCAGGATTCGCTTCTTCGCCGAACCATAGCCGAGATCGATCGAGAGATTGCTGACATCGATGGCGGTCATGGGCGCACCTCCTTGACGACGGCTGGAGAGGTCTCACGGCTCAAGACCGGAAGCGGCCTGCGGCTGCCGCCGATATGGGGCTGGGCGGCGAGCAGTCCTTGGGTATAGGGATGGGTGCAGTTCCTCATGTCGCGAGCGGCACGTTCCTCAACGACTTCGCCGTAGCGCATGACCAGCACGCGGTCGCAGAAATTGCGGACCAGATTGAGGTCGTGGCTGATCATGATGAGCCCGATACCCTTGTTTGTCACCAGTTCGTTCAGGATGTTGAGAACCTGCATGCGCACGGTAACGTCGAGAGCGGATGTCGGCTCGTCGGCGATGATGATCTGCGGTTCCGGGATCAGCATCATGGCAATCATGATGCGCTGGCCCATGCCGCCGGACACTTCATGGGGATAAAGACCGAACACCCGTTCCGGATCGCGGATCTTCACCGCCTCCAGCATTTCGAGCGTCTTCTGCCGGGCGATCTGGGCGGAGGCCCGGTAGTGGACCCGATAGGCCTCGGCGATCTGGTCGCCGACCCGGTGGACGGGGTTGAGCGAAAATTTCGGATCCTGCAGGATCATCGAGATGCGCCGGCCGCGGATCGACAGCATCTGCCTTTCGTTAGCGGCGAGAAGGTCGGTGCCGCTGAAGTCCATGCGGTCGGCTTCGATTTTCGCCGTCGGTAGAAGCTTCAGCAGCGCGCGGCCGATGGTCGACTTGCCAGAGCCGGATTCGCCGACGATGCCGAGGCGCTCGCGGCCGAGATCGAAGGAGACGCCTCTGACGACCGTGTTGTAAGCCTTGCCAGCACGATAGCTGACGCGGAGGTTTTCAACACGCAGGAGAGTTTGGCTGTTGTCCATGGCGGAAAATCCTAACGCTGTTTCGGGCCTATCTTTGCTTGGGATCCAGCGCGTCGCGCAGGCCGTCGCCCAGAAGGTTGAAGGCGAGGCTGACGAGCAGGATGGCGCCGCCCGGGAAAGCGACCAGCCACCAGTTGTCCAGCATATAGCGCCGGCCGGTCGCGATCATCGCGCCCCATTCCGGCAGCGGCGGCTGAGCGCCGAGACCGAGGAAACCGAGGCCGGCAGCGGTCAGGATCACGGTCGCCATGCTGAGTGTGATGCGGACAAGCACGGAAGGAAGGCACATCGGCATGATCGACTTGACGATGATGCGCAGCGGGGAAGCACCCTGCATGCGGGATGCCGAGATATAATCCGCGCCCCGAAAAGTCAGCGTTTCGGCGCGCGCCAGACGGGCGATCGGCGGCCAGGCGGTGAGGCCAATGGCGATGATCGCATTTTCGAGTCCCGCCCCGAGGGCAGCGACGAAGGCGAGCGACAGAATGAGGCTCGGGAAGGACAGGAAAATATCGGTGATACGCATCATGATCGTATCGTACCAGCCGCCGAAATAACCGGCGGTCGTTCCGACGACGAGGCCGACAGGCCCGACGATGACGGACACGATGGTGATGATCGTCAAGCTTATACGGGTGCCGTAGATGATGCGGCTCAGGATGTCGCGGCCGAGCTCATCTGTGCCGAACCAATGCTGGGCGCTCGGCGCCTGTAGCGTCTGCCCGAGATCGATAACGTTGGGGTCGTAAGGAGCGATCAGCGGCGCAACGAGCGCTGTCAGGAGCAGGATGCTGATGACGATGAAGCCGAAACCGGAGGATGGGTTGCCGAGAAGCTCACGGATGACCGCCAACAGCCGGTGAAAGGCCGAATTTCGGTGTGAACGGGGGTTTGGCATGGCGACATCCTGCATGGAGAGAAAGCTGACTGTCATCTCACCGCGTCCTTGGATCAAAAATCTTGTAGAGCGCATCGGAGAGCAGGTTGAGCGCAATGAAGATGATGCCGACGAGAAGCACGCAGGTCATCACCGCGTTCATGTCGCCGATCAGCATGTTGTTGGTGATGTATTGACCGAAGCCCGGCCAGGAGAACACGGTCTCAATGAGCACCGCCCCTTCAAGCAGACTGCCATAGGCGAGTGCTACGATGGTGACGAGCTGCACGCGAATGTTGGCGAAGGCATGATGCCAGACGGTGCGCCCCTTCGACAGACCTTTGACACGGGCGGTGATGATGTATTCCTGGTTCAGCTGGTCGAGCATGAAACTGCGGGTCATGCGGGTGATATAGGCCATCGACGAATAGCCGAGGATGCTTGCGGGCAGAAGCAGATGGTTGACGGCGTCCCAGAAGACTTCCCAATCGCCTGCCAGGACGGCATCGATCAGCAGGAAGCCTGTGGTCTCCGGCACGAGGCCGATGTAATAGTCCGATAGGCGACCACCGCCGCCGACCAGATCCAATACCGCATAAAAGACGATCAATCCGATCATGCCGGTCCAAAAGATTGGCATAGAATGACCGATGAGGGTGACGAAGCGGATCACATGATCGACCGGCCGATTGCGGCGCACCGCCGCCAGGATGCCGAGCGGGATACCGATGCCGGCGCCAAAGAGAATGGCAAATGTGGCAAGTTCGATCGTTGCCGGCATGACATGCAATATGTCGTTGATCACCGGTTGCCCGGTGCGGATCGAGATGCCGAAATCGCCATGCAGAAGGTCGTTCATGTAGCGGATGAACTGCTGGTAGAGCGGCAGGTTGGCGCCGATCCGCTCTGCGACCATCTCATAGGTGGCCTGATCGGCCTCTTCGCCAACGATCGCGCGCACCGGGTCGACCGGCATGAGCCGACCGATGCAGAACGTCAGGATCAGCAGGCCCACAAGAGTCGCCAATATCGTGCCGGCCTGCCGCGTGAAGGCGGATAGACGCTCGTTTCCCATGGGGCACCTCGATAGCGTATTGTGAAAAGCCGCAGCGCCGGCGGCGCTACGGCATCTGCGATTACCGCTCTTTTTTGACCGTCCGGAGCTGCGTAGACCAGGACGGGTTCAGTTCCAGCCCCTTAATATCTGCGCGGAAGCCGACACTGTCGACGACCTCGGAGAATGGCTGGATTGCCGGTACCATCTCCGCGTAATAGCTCTGGATATCTTGGTAGCTCTTGAGCTGTTTATCCTTGTTGCCCTCGATGAGAGCCTCGTCGACCATCTTGTTGATCTTTTCATCGTAGAACGACGTGCGCCAGCCCTGGAAATTAGTCAGCTTGGCCTGATCCGAATTGTCGGGATTGTAGACGATTGCACGCAGGTTGGAGTCTGGATGCGGGAGCTGTCCGCCGCCGCCGCGACCGACGATCAGCTCATATTTGCGCTCACGCATCGCACCATAGATCTGGTCGCCGGCGCCGGTGATGATCTCGGCTTTGATGCCTGCCTGAGCGAGCGTAGCCTGGATCGCCGTTGCGGCATTCATGAACGGGACGTCCGAGATTGCTCTCAGCGTCGTCGAGAAGCCGTCCGGATAACCTGCCTCGGCCAACAGGGCCTTGGCCTTGGCGACGTCGAGCTTGTAGCCCGCATTGGGAAGGGCGCCGAGCAAGCCCGTCTGGATAGGGCGGTCACGGAGCCTGCCGAAATAGGGCAATACGCTGTCATTCAGCCCCTGGTAATCGATCAGATAGCGAAGCGCCTCGCGGACCTTGGGCTTCTGGAACTTCTCATCTTTCATCGACACCGCGAGGTAATAGAAGCCGCTGCCGCCGTTGGTTTGGATCTTCACGTCCTTGTTTGACTCGAGTGCCTTCAGGTCTGCTGCCGACATGGAATAGGCGATATCAATGTCGCCTTTTTCGAGCATCAGCCGCTGGCTCTGCGATTCAGCGAGATGCCGCATCATGATGCGCCGCATCGCGGGCTTCTCGCCCCAATATTTCGGATTTTGTTCCAGCGTGACCCGCTCGTTGGATTGCCATTGACCGAGCGTAAAGGGACCCGAACCGGCCGAGTTGTTGGTGAGCCAGGCAGCACCCATGTCCCCATCCTTGTCGTGCTCCATGACGGCCTTGCTGTCGAGAATGGAGCCGGGACCGACGATGCCGAGCGTCTGGACGATGATCTGCGGATCGACCTTTTTTGGCAGCCTGACGACCACGGTCTGGTCGTCGGGGGCGGTGAAGCTTGCGTCCGCATTTGTAGCGGAGAAGCCATGCGTCTTGAGGAACGACGCCTGGGCGAGATTGAGTTTCATCAGGCGCTTGAAGGACCAGATCACATCGGCCGAGGTGACCGGATTGCCGGAAGCGAATGTCGCGCCGCTGCGTAGTTTGAAGGTGATTGCGGAATTGTCGTCACTGATGGTCCAGCTCTCCGCAAGCTGCGGATCGACCTGGGACCGGTTGGTGGCATTCAGCGCAACCAAGTTATCATATATGTTTGTGAGAACCTGTACGGTTTCTTTGCCGGTAATAGCCGCTGGGTCGAGCGTGAGAATGTTGTTCATCGAGAAACCAACGACCAGCATGTTCGGTGGGGTTTCTGCATGCACCGGTGGCGAAAGCAGTGTAGAGCCCAGCAAAACCGGGGCAACCAGTTTGAGAAGTGACTTCATGATCGATCCTCCCTTGCGCTGCAGGTCTCCTCACCGGCAGCTTCAAATGTCCTAATTGTGATATGACGTCTTATGACATGTGTCAACCTGCCGTCTGGGCGGCCGTGTGATGATTCAGCAGGACGGCGGGAGATTTTCGGCCAAGCGCCAAGTGCACTCGCCACAGGCGCAGCGAGTGGCGCTCTGCCAGGCAGCGACAACGCGCATTGCTCTTCAAGCGAATAGGCGGCCGGTGCTAATCGTTATTAATACCCCGCGTGCATTGACCAAGGCAGGGGTTGGTATTACGCGCCCTGGCCAAGCTTGATCATGGAGGGATTATGCGTGTCATTCGTGCCATTGGCGAGCTGCGGGAACATCTCCGGCAGCTTACGGCGACCGGAAGAAGTGTCGGGTTCGTTCCGACCATGGGCTATCTACATTCCGGCCATATGGAACTTGTGAAGCGTGCGAGAGCGGAAAACGAGGTCGTTGTTGCCTCTATTTTCGTAAACCCGCTCCAATTCGGTCCCAACGAGGATCTGGCGAGATATCCCCGCGACCTGCCGCGCGACAGCGGCATGCTCGAAGAAGCGGGCGTCGATATCCTGTTTGCCCCGGGTGTTCAGGATATGTATCCGCGCCCGATGGAAACCGTGGTTGACGTCCCAGGGCTCGGAGGCGAACTTGAAGGCGCGGTTCGGCCTGGGCACTTTGCCGGCGTTGCGACGGTCGTTTGCAAGCTTTTCAACATCGTCCAGCCGCAGGCGGCTTATTTCGGCGAGAAGGATTATCAGCAGGTCATCATCATCAAACGAATGGTGGAAGACCTCGCCTTGCCGGTCCGTATCGTTGCCGTGCCGACGGTGCGGGATAAAGACGGGTTGGCGCTATCGTCGCGCAACGTCTACCTCACTGAAGCGGAACGAGCTGCGGCAGTCATCGTGCCGCAGGCGCTTGCCAAAGCCGAACGGCTGGTTGCGGCCGGCTTGGGGGACCCGAATGAGCTTGAGGAAAAACTGCGCGCTTTCTTGGCGCGCGAACCTTTGGCATATACTGAAGTCGTCGCAGTGAGAGACGCTTCGACATTGCGCCCCGTCAGTTCAATCGACGAACCGGTTGTCGTGGCTCTTTTTGTCCGCTTCGGCTCCACCCGATTGCTAGACAACAGGGTTATCTCAGGCCCTCGAAAGAGACTGGAAGGAATTGTCGAATGAGCGCTGTGGGAGGACAGAAGCGGCTGACACCCCCGCGCATCCGGGCGATGAAAGGCGGCGATCCGATCGTTTGCCTGACCGCCTACACCACACCGATGGCGCGGTTGCTCGATACGCACTGCGACCTGCTGCTCGTGGGGGACTCGCTCGGCATGGTGCTTTACGGGATGCCGACCACGCTCGGCGTCACGCTGGATATGATGATTGCCCATGGACAGGCGGTGATGCGGGGCGCAGCCAATGCCTGTGTCGTAGTCGACATGCCGTTCGGGACCTATCAAGAATCGAAGGAAGTTGCGTTTAGAAATGCTGCTCGTGTCCTTCAGGAAACGGGGTGCGACGCCGTCAAGCTGGAGGGTGGAACGGAAATGGCCGATACAATCGCCTTCCTGACTGCGCGAGGGATCCCGGTCCTTGGTCATATCGGCCTGATGCCTCAGCAGGTGCACACTGCAGGCGGCTACCGGTCGGTCGGACATTCCGAACAGGAAGGTGCAAAGCTTCGGCGTGACGCGGCCGCCATCGGCACTTCAGGTTCTTTCGCCGTCGTCGTCGAGGGTACGGTTGAACCTCTCGCCCGCGAGCTGACCGGGTTGATCGATATCCCGACGATTGGCATCGGCGCATCTTCCGCCTGTGACGGCCAGATTCTGGTTTCCGATGATATGCTGGGACTGTTCAACGACTTCACGCCGCGGTTCGTCAAACGATATGACGAGCTTGGCCAAAGAGTATCGAAGGCTGTCGAGGAATATGCCCGGGAGGTTCGTGCGCGGGAATTTCCGGCGGAGCAACATACGTTTAAGGCTCGGCCATAATACTCTCCGCCTCCCAGGGCCTCGAAAGCTTTCGTTCGCCACTGCGTTTACGAATGCCGGGACGCCTCCAGCTCTACCAATTCGTGCGCTGCTGGTTATAAAGGCGGCCGATACCAGTTGGAGATGATCCGCGTGACGGTCGGCCTTGCCCTTGCTGAACTCATAGCCGTGCTGACCGCCGTGACCCAAGGGGAGCCCAAGGTCATGACGGTGAGGCGAGGGGAGGCTCTGCCCTCCGGTCCGTTCGAGCTCGGCCACCGAAGCCTGCAATCCGGCCTGCGGGAGTGGGTTCAGGACCAGACCGGTCATCCCGTCGGATACCTGGAGCAGCTCTACACATTTGCAGATCGAGACCGCACTCACGAGAGCGCCAAGCGGCGCTCGATTTCGATCAGTTATCTCGGTCTTGTTCGCGAACAAGCGGCTCCCGGTGCCGGAAAGCCGGGCTGGCATGGCTGGTACGAATATTTCCCCTGGGAGGATCACCGGAACGGCAGGCCCGCGATCCTGTCCGACATTTCCGATCAGCTCCAGGCCTGGGCGGCTGCGGAATTGCCTCGCCGCGAGCATCGGAAGCGCCGCGTGGAGTTCGCCTTCGGCCTTCACGATGCGGCGTGGAACGAGGATCTCACCTTGCAGCGCTACGAATTGATGTATGAAGCCGGACTGGTCGCCGAGGCGGGTCATGGAGCAGCCGAGATCTCCAGTGGACGTCCGATGTTTGCCGACCATCGCCGCATTCTCGCCACCGGAATCGCCCGCTTGCGGGTCAAGATCAAATACCGTCCCGTTGTCTTCGAGCTCATGCCGGAAAGCTTCACGCTCCTGCAGTTGCAGCGCACTGTGGAAGCGCTTGCCGGCCTGACGTTGCATAAGCCGAATTTCCGTCGCCTGATCGACCAGCAGCAACTGATCGAGGAAACCGGCGAGGTCACCAGCGAAACCGGCGGTCGTCCGGCGAAGCTCTTCCGCTACCGTCACGCCGTGCTCGAGGAACGTGCTCTGTCCGGCTCGAAACTTCCTCTCTCGCGCAATTGACATAAACTCGAATAGAGAATATCTCTCTGCCCATGATATACTCATCCAGAGTATAAGGAGAAAGCGCGTGCACCCTTCGATTTCCGCATCCTCACTCTACGATCGCGTCAGTCGCGTCATTCCCAAGGCCGAATGGATGACGTTTGAGGAAGATATCGATGCAATCCTGGCTTTGAAGCGCTCGCGCAACGCCGTCATCCTCGCCCACAACTACCAGACGCCGGAAATATTCCACGGGGTTGCCGATATCATCGGCGACAGTCTCGCGTTGGCTCGCAAGGCCGCCGAGGTGGATGCCGACGTGATCGTTCTCGCGGGCGTCCATTTCATGGCCGAGACCGCCAAGCTCCTCAATCCAAAAAAGACGGTGCTGATTCCCGATATGGAGGCAGGTTGTTCGCTGGCGGAGTCGATAACGCCAGAGGATGTTGCCTTGCTCCGGCAGGCGCATCCGGGCGTGCCCATTATCACCTATGTCAACACATCGGCTGCCGTAAAGGCTGCTTCCGATATCTGCTGCACATCCGGAAACGCAAAGCGGGTCGTTGAGTCGCTCGGCGTGCCGAAGGTGTTGATGATCCCCGATGAATATCTGGCGCAGAACGTGGCCCGCGAGACGAATGTCGAGGTCGTCGCCTGGCACGGGCATTGCGAGGTTCACGAACTCTTCAGTGCGCAGGATGTCCGCGACCTTCGAGAGGCTCATTCGGGGATCACGGTCCTGGCCCATCCTGAATGCCCGCCGGACGTGGTTGCGGAGGCCGACTTTGCCGGGTCGACGGCCGTCATGTCGGATTATGTCGCCGAGAAGAAACCGGCAAGGGTGGTGCTGCTGACGGAATGCTCGATGAGCGACAATGTCGCGGTACACCATCCGAATGTAGAATTCATCCGCCCCTGCAATCTCTGCCCCCATATGAAGCGCATCACGCTTTCCAATATCCGCCGTGCGCTTGAGGAGAATCGCCACGAGGTCACCGTCGATCCGGCGATCGCGGCGGCCGCCCGTCGCTCGGTCGAAAGGATGCTCGCGATATGATCGACGAGATCAGGCACCTCAGCGGACAGGTCGCCGTCGTCGGCGGCGGGCTGGCGGGGCTGATGGCGGCACTTACGCTCGCTCCGCAGCCTGTGGTTCTGGTGACCAGAGACGGACTTGGCCAAGCGACTTCGAGCGGCTGGGCGCAGGGTGGCATGGCGGCAAGCCTTGCCGATGACGACAGTGCCGAGCTGCATCTTGCCGACACGCTTGCTGCGGGTGACGGTCTCTGCGACCGGGCCATTGCCGGTTCGATCCTCCGGGATGCACCGCTTGCCGTCGCGGCGCTGGAGCGCCACGGGGTCCGGTTTGATCGAGCGGATGGCGGCGGTTATGCGCTTGGACTTGAAGCAGCCCATAGCCGCAGGCGGATAGTGCATGTGGCGGGCGACGGTTCCGGCGCGGCGATTATGAAAGTGCTCGTCGAAGCGGTTCTGAAAACGCCGTCCATTACCGTTCTCGCGCATATGGAGGTGCGCCGCATTCTGATGGAGAACGGAGTGGTCGCCGGACTGCTTTGTGCGACCGGCCGGGGCCCTGCGGTCTTGCGGACGTCGCGCGTCGTTCTGGCAACCGGCGGCCTCGGTGGCCTTTATGATGCGACCACGAACCCGCTCGGCAATTTCGGTCAGGGCATTATGCTGGCGGCTCGTGCCGGTGCTCTACTTGCCGATATGGAGTTCGTGCAGTTTCATCCGACGGCGCTTGATTCATCGCGGCGACCGCTTGGGCTGGTCAGCGAGGCGGTTCGCGGCGAGGGCGCGATCCTGGTCAACGAACGCGGGGACCGTTTTCTTGTCGGAGAGCCAGGCGCTGAACTTGCGCCACGGGATATCGTGGCGCGTACCATCGCGGGCGAGATCGCGCGCGGCGGCCGCGCCTTCCTGGACGCCCGGCGGGCGCTTGGAAGTCGCTTCGCCAGCCGTTTTCCAACAATTGCCGCCCTCTGCCAAGAGGCAGACATCGATCCGTCATGTGAACTCATCCCGGTCCGGCCCGCCGCTCACTACCACATGGGCGGCGTTGCAACGGATAACAGCGGGCGGAGCTCGGTTGACGGGCTGTGGGTCGTTGGGGAGGCCGCGTGCACGGGGCTTCACGGTGCCAATCGGCTTGCCAGCAACTCGCTGCTCGAAGCAGCCGTCATGGGTATGCGGGCGGCACATGACGTTGCGAGCATTCCGGCAACCGAGGTCGCAACTGTTGCGCCTGCCACTTTGCCTATGCCACCGGATCTGTCCGCCGTCCGGCCGATCGTGTCCCGCCATCTCGGGGTATTGCGTAACGCCGAGGCCATCAACAGCGCCATCGCCAGCCTGCTGCCGCTAGTGGAGAGCGAAGGGACAGGCGCCGACCCGGCAATTGTTGCATTGCTGATCGCAGTTTTTGCAAGCTTGCGACAAGAATCCCGCGGCGCGCACGCACGCACCGATTTTCCAGCCAAGCTTGCCGATACACAGCGGCGCAGGATGAGCCTTGCCGAAGCGCTGCATGTTGCTCGCTTCACCGTCCGCCAACCGCTTGCCAGGACTGCGTAACATGAACCTTGCTGCTCTTCCCCGCATTGTCGTCGAACCTGCCGTTCGCGCAGCTCTCATGGAAGACCTCGGGCTTGCCGGCGACCTGACTTCGGCGGCGGTGATACCCGAAGATCATCGCTCGACTGTCGTCATGGCTGCCCGCAAATGCGGTGTCGTCGCCGGTCTCGATGCCGTTGAACTCGCATTCGCACTGGTTGATTCCAGGATTTCGGTAACGCGCCACGTTCCGGACGGCGGCAGCGTCCAGCCGGGCGAGGTCATCGCAACCTTCGAAGGGCCATCGCGGGGACTCCTGACCGGCGAGCGCACGGCGCTCAATTTCCTGGGTCATCTCTCGGGTATTGCCACGGTGACGGCTAAGATCGTTGGCGCGATCAAAGATACGAAGGCCGCAGTGGTCTGCACCCGCAAAACGACACCGGGTTTGCGGGCTCTTGAAAAATACGCCGTCCGGGCGGGTGGTGGTATGAACCACCGGTTCGCCCTGCATGACGCCATTCTGATCAAGGACAATCATATAGCCATTGCCGGGGGCGTTTCCGAAGCCATCCGGCGCGCAAAGTCTGTCGCAGGCCATATGGTAAAAGTCGAAGTCGAGGTCGATACGCTCGACCAGCTTCGGGAGGCAATGGAAGTCGGGGTGGATGCGGTGCTGCTCGACAACATGACGCCGACCCAACTGCACGAGGCGGTGCATTTCGTCGCCGGGCGCGCTATTACCGAAGCTTCGGGCGGCATTACGCCTGAAACGGCGGCATCCGTCGCGGCATCCGGCGTCGACCTGCTCTCCTTAGGCTGGATCACCCACAGCGCGCCAACGCTCGACATCGGACTTGACTTCGTCGAAGCATGAAGACGCAACGGTTGCATGATCATGACCACTCGGGCGGCACCTCCGAGCCGCTTAAGGGTCATGTTTTCGAGCTGTCAGTAACGAGGTTTTATCGCAGATAACTGGCTGACGCATCAAGCTGACCTGAATTGCTCTGCCATAGGCAAAAGTCGCTCTTTGACATTGGCTGGTTGCCCGAGTAGGAGGTGCTTAAAGTTTAGCCGCGTCTTTGCGGCGCCGGCGCATGCGCCTTAGATCCGAAAGTTAATTTATGTCCGATCACCACGGCGCCGTTCCGGCGATTGCGAAGGCGTTGTCGAGCCGCGGCTATTCAACGCTTACCCCTGTTCAGCAGGCAATGCTCGATCCTGCGCTTGTCGCCTCCGATGCGCTTGTTTCGGCCCAAACGGGTTCGGGTAAGACTGTGGCCTTCGGCATTGCCATGGCGCCGACCTTGCTTGCCGAGCGGGAGCGTTTTGGGCAGGCTCGCAATCCCCTGGCGCTCGTCATAGCGCCGACCCGGGAACTTGCGATGCAGGTGAAGCGCGAGCTCGACTGGCTTTACGAGGTGACTGGTGCTGTGATTACCAGTTGCATCGGAGGCATGGACATCCGCAACGAACGGCGTGCGCTCGAACGCGGAGCCCATATCGTCGTCGGCACGCCCGGCCGAATTTGCGACCACATACGCCGCAATGCGCTCGATCTCTCCGACCTGAGGGTCGCGGTGCTGGACGAGGCGGACGAGATGCTCGATCTTGGCTTCCGCGAAGATCTGGAGTTCATCCTGGAGTCGGCGCCCGATGATCGCCGCACATTGATGTTCTCGGCCACCGTCCCGGCCGGCATCGCCAAACTTGCGAAGCGCTATCAGAGGAACGCCGTTCGCATTTCCACGACGACAGAGAAAAAGCAGCACGCCGATATCGAATACCGTGCCCTGGCCGTCGCGCCTTCCGATCGCGAGAATGCGATCATCAACGTGTTGCGCTACTACGATGCGACCAACGCCATCGTCTTCTGCTCGACGCGTGCCGCCGTCAACCATCTCACGGCTCGATTCAACAACCGCAATTTTGACGTAGTCGCCCTTTCCGGGGAACTGACGCAGAATGAGCGTACCCATGCGTTGCAGGCCATGCGCGACGGCCGTGCGCGTGTCTGCATCGCAACCGACGTCGCCGCACGTGGTATTGATCTGCCCGGTCTCGATCTGGTGATCCACGCCGACCTGCCCACCAATTCCGAAACCCTGCTTCATCGAAGCGGTCGTACGGGTCGTGCGGGCCGAAAGGGTATCAGCGCCCTCATCGTGCCGGTCAATGCTCGCCGCAAGGCCGAGCGCCTGTTGGCGGGGGCCGAAATCACGCCGACCTGGGCGCGGCCGCCGTCGGCGGAAGAGGTGATCGCGCGAGACCAGGAGCGCCTGCTGGCCGATCCGATCTTCAATGAGGCACCGCGTGAGGAAGAGCAGGACCTGGTCGCGAGATTGGTGTCCGCCTACGGCGCGGAGAAGCTTGCGGCCGCCTTTGTCAATCTCTACCGCGCGAAGCAGTCGGCGCCGGAAGATCTTCTAGAGATTTCGGTTCAGCAGGGAGCGGCTCGCAAGCCGCGCGAAGGCGGCGGTCATGCTTCCGAATTCCCCAGCACGCCCCGCACGCCGCGCGCAGAGTTCGGCCCGGCAGTCTGGTTTTCGCTGTCGGTCGGCCGCAAGCAGAATGCCGAGCCGCGTTGGCTCATCCCAATGCTCTGCCGCAACGGCAATCTTACCAAGTCAGAAATCGGCGCCATCAAGATGCAGGCGGAGGAAACCTTTGTCGAGATCGCAGCGGATCACGCCGAGAGCTTCGCGCAGTCCATCGGCAAGGACAAGACGCTGGAGCGCGGCATCAAGGTCGTGAAACTGCCCGGCATTCCCGATTTTGATCGCTCGGCGGGATCGCAACCCAAGGCGAAGAAAGCATTTTCCGGAGGTCCGAAGGCTGACTTCCAGCAAAAGGGCAAGCCCAACAAAAACGCCGGGAAGCGTCCCGGCCCCACCCGTCCCTTTCAGAAGAAGAAGCCAAAAACAGGTGGACGAGGAGAATAGGCCTGTTTTCGCATGCCGTTCTCATAATACCCAGTGAAGGCTTCTGGCGGAGTGCTCGCTCCTATGTAAGCCGTTCCTTCATCCACTCTCGAGCATAAGCTTTGGCTTTGGATGCGAGGCATGTGGGAAGGCGCTCAAATCCGTGAGGAGCTTCGGGCACGACGATGAGTTCGGCGTTGCCATTGAATTCCTGCCACCGCTCATACATCTTGCGGCTATCATCGACTATTGGATCGAGCGCTCCCGCGATGAAAAGCGCCGGCGGCATTTTCTTGAGATCAGCGTAACAGGGGGAAAGCTCGGCAGAACGGTGCGCGTGATCCGACATGCCTTGCGTCAGCCGCTTGAGGTTCTCGAGTGCCGAGCGGGCGTCGATAACAAGGCTTGTTTCTCCTGCCGCCCTGAGACTTGCCGACCCTTGCATGTCGAATGCCCCGCAAAAGGAGAGGAAGCCTGCGACCGGATTTATTGATCGCTTGGCGGCAAGACGGATGAGCGCGATGGCGGCAAGATGAGCACCGGAAGACTCGCCTCCAATAATGATGCGCTCCGCCTGGAGCTCGGGAAGGTGGTCAAGGACCCACCGCGTTATCGCAACGGCGTCCTCTATCGTTTGCTCAAGCCGATCATCGACAGCCAGATGAAAGTCGCCGCAAACGGCGGTGACGTTGCAGGCCCGCACCATGTCGGCATTCCACCCGTCGTCGAGGCGCGCGTTGCCGAGAACCCAGGCTCCTCCATGGAAATGAAGATAGACGCCGCGCGGTGCGGAGCCGCTGTGGCCGCGAAGCACTCGAAGCATTATCCTTCGCTGGCCCGTTTCAGCAGCAACCGTTTCGAACTTGACGCCTCGAGCCGCACGGAATTTCGGGAAAACGCGCTGGCCCGCTCCAATCAGAGTATTTAGGATGGACGCATTTACCCGTCGGCCCGGGTGATAACGGGGAAGCAGACCAAGCGCGCGGTTTAGCATCTGCGCTCGCCGGATGTCGCGTTGGTCAAAGATCGCCCCTGGCGCAGTTTCCATTCCAGCTCCAGCATTCGCCTGATGAGCCTTCCAATATCGCCTTCGACAACAGGCAGGTCATCGGAATGTTCCCGACGGTGGATGCGTTTGAGCGCAAAGCACCCGCCAAAGGTCAATATTGACACTTCATGTATACAGACTTAAGTCTTTGGAAGAAATGTGAGGAAATGAAAGCTGCTTGGGCACCCACGGACGGCCATGATGATGTTCCCGCGAGATTTCGTTCGCAACGAGTCTACGGAAAAGACGGAGTTGCATGAATTTGCGGGGTCTGTTGCGGAGGAAGATTACGGGGGTGTGTATACAAAGAGCGGTGTCTACAGAATAGGATGAGGATGCCGGCGTCGACGCCATTATTCCCATGCCCAATCGATCGTCGTTGAGCATGCGGCGTCTGTTGGGGCAATCTAAAGGGCGCTCTTGAGGAGGATGCCGCCCGACAAGAGCTTTCGATGGTTCGTCTTAGGAGGAGGAAGAAGATGATTACCAGAAGAACACTTATTACCGCTGCAGGCGTTGCGCTGGGCACGATGGCGGCTCTGCCGGCCGTCGCCCAGGAGGTGGTCAAGATCGGCCTCGTCCTGCCGATGACCGGACCGTTCGCATCCACCGGCCGCCAGGTCGAGGCGGGCGTGAAAGCCTACATGGCCCTCAACGGCGATACCGTGGCAGGCAAGAAAGTTGAAGTCGTGCTGCGCGACGATGCCGGCGTTGCCGATCAGACGCGCCGTATTGCCCAGGAACTCGTTGTCAACGACGGGGTCAAGATGTTGATGGGCTTCGGTTTGACCCCGCTTGCCATGTCGGTTGCACCGGTCCTTAACCAGGCCAAGGTCCCGGCTATCATCACATCGGCCACGACCTCGGCGATCATGCCGCAGTCGCAGTATTTTGTCCGCACCTCGATGGCCGGCCCGCAATCGGCGGTCCCGGTCGCCACCTGGGCGGTGCAGAACAATCTGAAGCGCGTCGTGACGCTAGTCTCCGACTACGGTCCGGGCATCGACATCGAAAAGGGTTTTACCAACCAGTTCAAAAAGGAAGGCGGCACGATCGTGGAAGCCGTGCGCGTTCCGCTTGCCAATCCCGATTTCGCTCCCTTCCTGCAGCGCGTCCGTGACTCAAAGCCGGATGCCGTTTTTGTTTTTGTCCCGTCGGGTGTCGGTTCGCTTTTCATGAAGCAGTTCGTCGAGCGTGGTCTGGCGGATGCGGGGATTAAGTTGATCGGTACCGGTGATATCACGGACGACGACCTGCTGAACGGAATTGGCGCGGCCGCAAAGGGTGTGATCACCGGCCATTTCTATTCCGCTCTGCATGACAGCCCGCAAAATAAGGCCTTCGTCGAGCAGGTGAAAAAGGCCAACAAGGGCATGCGGCCGAATTTCATGTCGGTCGGCGGTTACGATGCCATCCATCTGGCTTATGAAAGCCTCAAGAAGACAAATGGCGACACCGATGGGGCAAAGCTCGTCGATGCCATGAAGGGCATGTCCTGGACAAGCCCGCGTGGCCCGATCGCGATTGATCCGGATACCCGTGATATCGTTCAAGATATCTACATGCGTGAGGTCAAGGACGTGAATGGCGAACTCTACAATGTCGAGTTTGCGACTTATCCCAAGATCAAGGATCCCAATGCGGCGGCCAAGTAACGCAGCGCAATCGGATGGCGGGTCTGCCGCCATCCGATCGATGAAAGAGGATGCGCCGCTGCTTGAGCCTGGACGGCAGTTCCCGTAGATGATTGGCGCCATGATGTCTCCGCCCATCCTCTCTGAATCCAAGATTCAGCAGCACAGCCTGCGGCATCTCAGGGCGTTTCTCGCGGTCATCGATACCGGTTCGATTACAAAGGCTGCTGAACTCTGTTTCGTATCGCAGCCTGCTGTTACGCAAGCCCTGTCGAAGATCGAAAAGACGGCTGGGCTGATGCTGTTTTCCCGCACGCCACAGCGTATTTTTGCCAATTCGGCCGGGGAGGTGCTCGCCAGGCGTGTCGAGCGTGCCTTTGGCTATCTGGACCCTGCGTTATCGGAACTGTCGCCAAGACTGCGTGTCACGGCGACGACTTCCCAGCTGAAAGCCTTGATCGCGGTGAGGGAAACGGAAAATTTCACGCTGGCCGCCCGGCAATTGGGCCTCAGCCAGCCTGCGGTATATCGCGCAGTAAGCCAGCTTGAGGAAGTGGCGGCTCGCCCGCTTTTCGAGCGAACCCCCTATGGCCTCGTCGCGACACGACCGGCGCAAGCTCTGGCGCAGGCTGCCCGGCTCGCGTTGCTTGAATTGGAGCAGGCCGATGCCGATCTTGCCGAATTGACTGCCGCCGAGATCGGACGGATTGTTATCGGGGCAACTCCGCTGGCAAAATCCTACCTGCTGCCGAAAGCGATCGCAAGCTTTCGGAAGTTTCGCCCCAATCTGCCCATTCAGATACAGGAAGGCCCCTACGGCGATCTTTTAACCGCTCTTCGCCGTGGGGATGTCGATTTCTTGCTCGGAGCCTTGCGAGATCCTCCACCCATCGGCGACGTGGAACAAAAAGTGCTGTTTCATGATACGATCGTACTCGTTTCAGGCTGCAGCCACCCGCTGGCAGGTCGGCGTGAAATTGCAATCGAAGATTTGACGAGCTTCCCTTGGGTCGTGGCCCAGAAGGGAACGCCCATCAGGCGCTATTTCGACCAGATTTTTTCCGATGCCGAAGGTGGGGCGCCAAAGAATATCGTGGAGACGGGATCACTTATCCTGATGCGTGAACTCCTGGACACTTCCGAACATCTGGGCTGCACGTCCCGACTTCAGGCGGAAGCGGAGATAGCGCGAGGCCTCATGCAGGCCCTGCCGTTTGATATGAGCAAGACGTCTCGACCGATTGGGGTGACCGTGCGTAAAGACTGGTTGCCCACGGCCGCTCAGAGAACTTTTCTGGAACTTTTGCCGACGCCGCCGGAAAGGGATCTATAACGAAAAATTATGCCCGGGCAGATGATCTGATTAACGAGAAATGAAACGCGCGTTTAGGATGAACGGAAGAAATTCGGATGATGCCGACACAATCTGCCAAGCGGTGATCTCTCGGGTTGCTAAGTTGAGGAAAGTAAAGATAGTGGGGCATCAAAGCATCTTGCGGTGACTGCCGCCACCAATCTCGGACAAGCCCGCGAGGGAGCTGCAGGTTTACCAACTGGTTCGTTTTCGGCAGTCCTTGGGTGTCTGCACGGGATCTAAGCATTCAAGAGGAGGAGGGAAGGTATGCTCAACAGAAGAACATTGCTTGCTGCTGCGAGCGCGGCACTTGCTTGCCTTGCGCAGTTTCCGGCAGCGGCGCAGGAAGCGGTAAAAATAGGTCTCATCCTGCCGATGACAGGCCCGTTTGCATCGACGGGCAGGCAGGTTTCGGCCGGCGTCAAGACTTTCATCGAAACTCATGGCGATACGGTTGCGGGCAAGAAGATCGAGTTGATCATCCGCGATGATGCCGGGGTCGCCGACCAGACGCGCAGAATTGCGCAGGAACTGGTCGTCAATGACGGCGCGAAAGTGCTTGCCGGGTTCGGTCTGACGCCACTTGCGATGTCGGTCGCACCGGTCGCGACCCAGGCGAAGGTGCCGACGGTGGTGATGGCCGCCGGTACGGCCTCGATCACCAAGGCATCGGAATACATCACTCGCACCTCGGGCACCTTGCCTCAATATTCCCTTCCCGTAGGAACCTGGGCGGCCGAAAACGGTATCAAGAAGGTGGTGACGCTCGTAACGGACTACGGTCCGGGCATCGATGCGGAAAAGTGGTTCACCAAGGAGTTCAAATCCAAGGGCGGCGAAATCGTCGAAGCGGTGCGGGTCCCGTTGCAGAATCCGGACTTTGCGCCCTTCCTGCAGCGGGTGCGCGATGCAAAGCCTGACGCAGTCTTCGTTTTCCTGCCATCCGGCGTTGGCTCGCTGTTCATGAAACAGTTCGCCGACCGTGGCCTTGCCGAGGCCGGCATCAAGCTGATTGCAACTGGCGACGTCACCGACGACGACATCCTCAACAGCATGGGCAAACCGGCGATCGGCACCATCACGGGCCACTTTTATGCCACCGCGCATGACAGCCCGGAAAACAAGGCCTATGTTGAAGCTTTCAAGAAGGCCAACAATAACATGCGGCCGAACTTCATGTCGGTTGGCGGTTATGATGGCATGGCGCTGATTTATGCGGCGCTCGAAAAGACCAAGGGCGATGCGACCGGCCCGGCTTTCATGGCAGCCGTCAAGGGGCTTTCCTGGACGAGCCCTCGCGGCCCCGTCTCGATCGATCCCGATACCCGCGACATCATCCAGAATATCTACATACGGGAAGTCAAGGACGTGAACGGCGAACTGCAAAACGTCGAGTTCAAGACATTTGCCGCGCTTAAGGATCCGGAAAAGGCAGAAGCGAAATAAGTTCTGCTTCAGCGGCAGGCGGCGGGACTGGAGCCGCAGCTTCTTCCCTTTGCCGCGAAGCCTGCCATCTTCGATCACGACCGTGGCTCCGGCGATAAGGGCCATGGTCGGTCGCGCTAAATCCTGCGATCATAGGCTTCCTGAAAGCGTCAATGATCGGTCCCAAAGAAGATCCAAATGCTGACAATCCTGTTCGATGGCGTCGCCTACGGTATGTTGTTGTTCATCTTGGCCTGCGGGTTGACGGTGACGCTTGGCCTGATGAATTTCATCAACCTCGCACATGGTGCCTTTGCCATGGCGGGCGGCTATGTAACCGTCGTAATGATGAACCGCTATGGCATATCCTTTTATTGGTGCTTGCCGGCAGCCTTCATCGTCTCGGCGCTGATCGGGTTGGTGCTGGAGCGGACGCTCTACCAATGGCTCTATCAGGTCAGCCATCTTGATCAGGTTCTGTTTTCGATCGGGATCGTGTTCATGGCGGTTGCGGCGACCGACTATTTCATGGGCGGCCAGCAGCAGCTTATCAATCTTCCGCCGGAGCTTTCCGGCAGGATGGACGTATTCGGTGTAGGAGTTGGTCGATATCGGCTTTTCACCATCATTGTCTGCGCAGCCCTTGCTCTCGCCCTGCAGCTCATCCTGTCCAAGACCCGCTTTGGAAGCCGGTTGCGCGCCGCTGTCGACGACCGCCGGGTCGCAATGGGGCTTGGCATCAATGTGCCGCTGGTTTTCGCGCTGACCTTCGCCTTCGGTTCCGGTCTGGCCGGGCTCGGCGGCGCGATGGGTGCGGAAATTCTGGGTCTCGATCCGAATTTCCCGTTGAAGTTCATGATCTATTTTCTGATCGTCGTATCGGTTGGCGGTACCTCGACCGTCTCCGGTCCGTTCCTTGCCGCCATGTTGCTCGGTATCGCCGATGTTGCCGGCAAATATTACGTTCCCGCCATCGGGCCGTTTGTGATCTACGCGCTGATGATCGTGATGCTGATCGTTCGTCCGAACGGTCTCTTCGCCAGAGGTGGCCGATGAGTGTTCTCCCACAGGAAGCGACCATGGTTGCGACGTCATCCCCGACTGCGGCAGCGAGCCGTGCCGCCAAGCTGATGAAGCGCAGGAGCCGCGTGCGCTTTTATGAAATCATCGTCTGGCTTGCCGCGATTGCCGCCTTTTTTGTGCTGCCGTCGAAGATGTTGATTCTGACCGAGATCGCCATCCTGGCGTTGTTTGCCGTCTCATTGGATCTGGTTCTCGGTTTTGCCGGTATCGTGTCGCTCGGTCATACCGCGTTCTTCGGCCTGGGAGCCTATATCGCCGGCCTGGTTGCTTTGCATTACGTGGCGGAGCCGGTGGTGGGGCTCTTGGCGGCGGGCATCGGAGCCGGTCTGCTCGGCTTCATTACGAGCTTTCTGATTCTGCGGGGTTCGGATCTGACGCGCCTGATGACGACGCTTGGCATCGGCTTGATGATGGCGGAAATGGCTAATCAGATGGCATGGCTGACCGGTGGTGCGGACGGCCTCAGCGGCTTTTCGCTTGGCCCAATTCTCGGGATGTTCGAGTTCGATCTCTTCGGCAAGACCGGGTATGTCTATTGCCTTGTCGTTCTGTTCGTCGGTACGATGCTGATGCGACGCCTTGCCTTTTCGCCGTTCGGGCTCTCCTTGAAGGCCATCAAGGCAAACCCGATGCGGGCGGGAATGATCGCAATCCCGGCTCGCAAGCGCATCGTGACGGTCTACACCATCGCTGCCGTGTTCGCGGGCATGGCGGGTGCATTGCTGGCCCAGACGACAAGCTTCGTGTCGCCGGACGTGCTGGCATTCCACCGCTCTGCCGACGTGCTGCTCGTGCTGACGATCGGCGGCACCGGTTACCTCTACGGAGGCATCTTCGGGGCGGTTCTATTCACCTTGGTGAAAGACTGGCTCTCGATCGTCACACCGCAGTACTGGATGTTCTATATCGGGCTGATCCTTGTCGTTCTGGTTTTGGTCGGTCGCGACCGCCTGGCGCGGTGGATTGAGTATCTGCCGGAGCATCTTTCGAAATCGAAGGAGGAAGGCAGATGAGCGATATCGTTCTCGAGACCAGAAACTTGAAGCGCAGTTTCGGGGCATTCCTCGCAACCAATGACGTGAGCCTCAAGGTGGAACGTGGCGCCCGCCACGCCCTCATCGGACCGAACGGGGCCGGCAAAACTACCCTGATCAATCTGTTGACGGGTGTTCTGCCGCCGTCCGAAGGGCAGGTCTTCCTGGAAGGGGAGGATATCACCTCGCTCGCGTCCTTCCGCCGGGTCAAGCGTGGACTAACCCGGACCTTTCAAATCAATCAGCTCTTTAACGACTTTACCCCACTTGAGACGGTCGCATTGGCAATCGCCGAACGGCAAGGGATCGGCCACAATTTGTGGACTTCGATTGCTGGCTACGGCGCCGTCGTGGATGAAGCGGCAGCGCTTCTGGCTCGTTTTGGTCTTGCTTCGGTGATGGGCGAGCGAAGCGTAATTTTGCCATACGGCAAGCAGCGTCTGTTGGAAATCGCGCTCGCCTTCGCTTCCAGGCCGCGCGTCCTGTTGCTTGATGAGCCGGCGGCCGGCGTGCCCGAAGACGAACGGCACGAGGTCTTGGCGATCGTCTCGGACCTGCCGAGCGACGTGACGGTGCTTCTGATCGAGCACGATATGGATCTGGTCTTCTCGTTTGCCAACCGCATTTCTGTTCTGGTTGCTGGCGCGCTCTTCACAGAAGGCACGGTCGCGGAAATTTCCGCCGATCCGCGCGTCAAGGCCGTGTATCTCGGGGAAAATGCATGAGCGCGCCGGTTCTGGTGACAGAAAAACTCGTTGCGGGCTACGGTGAGGCGAGTGTGCTTGCCGGCATAAGCCTGACGATTGCCGAAGGTCGGACACTGGCGCTGCTCGGCCGTAACGGCACAGGAAAGACGACCTTCGTCAATACGCTTGCAGGGGTTACGACACATCATTCCGGGTCGATCCATCTGATGGGCCGCGATATCACCAAGCTCAGGGCCGATAGGAGAGCTGCCGCAGGCATCGGCTGGGTGCCGCAGGAGCGCAACATTTTCAAGTCTCTGACAGTCGAGGAAAATCTCACCGCAATCGCGCGTCCCGGGGTGTGGAATGTCGAGCGTGTCTACGGCATGTTTCCCCGCTTGAAGGAGAGGCGCAAAAACCTTGGCAATCAGCTGTCCGGCGGAGAACAGCAGATGCTGGCAGTCGGCCGCGCCTTGATGGTCAATCCCAGACTGTTATTGCTTGACGAACCGACCGAAGGTCTGGCGCCGATCATCGTCGACGAGCTGCTCGCTGCGATCCAGCGAATTACCCAGGGCGAGGGTATGTCGGCGATCATCATCGAGCAGAAGGCACGCAAGGTCCTGCCTCTTTCCGACGAGGCAGTCATTCTAGATCGCGGCGCAATCGTCTACCAGGGCACCAGCGCCGAGTTGCTTGCCGACGAGGCGGTGCTTGGCCAGCATCTCGGAGTGGAGAAGGGTGGTGCAAGGCACTGAAGGAATATGAGGCTAAGCGAGCCTGCTTCAGCTTTGACGTTGGTCAATGAGAGGCATAGACAAGCTGTCTAAAGGTCTCGCCGTTCAGTCATCAGAATGTTGCCATGCTCGAAACCCGTATTCGCCGCCCCTCGCTTCTCGATCGTATAACCACGCCGCAAAAGGCAGCCAGCCTGATCAAGGATGGCATGATCATCGGCATGAGTGGCTTCACCCGCGCCGGCGATGCCAAAGCTGTGCCGATCGCGATGGCGGAGCGGGCGAAAACCGATCCCTTCAAGATTACCTTGATCACCGGCGCCTCGCTGGGTCACGATATCGACCGCATGCTGACGGAGGCGGGCGTTCTGGCTCGCCGGATCCCTTTCCAGTCCGATGCGACACTGCGCGCCGCTATCAACCGCGGCGAGGTGATGTTCATAGATCAGCATCTTTCGGAAACCGTCGAACACCTGCGGTCGAACCAGCTTGGTCCCATCGACTATGCGGTTGTAGAAGTGGCTGCGATTACCGAGGAAGGCTATCTCGTCCCTTCCACTTCGATCGGCAACTCCGCAAGTTTCGCCATCCTGGCAAAAAATATCATTGTCGAGATCAATCTTAGCCAACTCGCCGAGTTAGAAGGCCTGCACGACATCTATACGCCGACAAAGCGACCGTCCCGCGTGCCTATCCCGGTAGTCGCCTGCGATAGCCGTGTAGGCTTCCCTTATGTGCCTATCGATCCGGAGAAGATCGTAGCGATCGTTGTAACCGACGAGAAGGACAGTTTCTCGACGGTCGAGCCTGCCGATGCCGACACGGATGCGATTGCCGAGCATCTGATTCGTTTTCTGGAGCAGGAGATCAAGGACGGGCGTCTGGACCTGACGCTGCAGCCTCTGCAAGCCGGGATCGGCACGATCGCAAACTCAGTTCTGACCGGGCTGGCCGCCGGGCCATTCCACCATCTGCGGATGTATAGCGAGGTGCTGCAGGACAGCACCTTCGATCTCTTTGACGCCGGGAAACTGACCTTCGCGTCCGGCTCCTCCATTACCCTGTCGGCCGCCTGTGCCGAGAGAGTTTTTGGGCAGTTCCACAAATACAGGGACAAGCTGGTGCTTCGCCCCCAGGAGATCAGCAATCATCCGGAGGTGATCCGCCGGCTGGGGGTCATCGGCATCAACACCGCTCTCGAGGTCGATATCTATGGCAACGTCAATTCAACCCATGTGAATGGCACGCACATGATGAACGGCATCGGCGGCTCCGGCGATTTTGCCCGCAACGCGTATCTTTCCATCTTCGTCAGCAAGTCCGTGGCGAAAGGAGGTCGCATTTCTTCCGTGGTTCCAATGGTGCCCCATGTGGATCATACCGAGCACGATGTCGATATCATCGTGACCGAACATGGGCTGGCGGATTTACGAGAACTGGCGCCACGCGAACGCGCGGAGCGGATCATCGCCAACTGTGCCCATCCCGATTTCCGCGACCGTCTATCAGACTATTTCACCCGTGCCTGTGCTAGAGGCGGGCAAACTCCTCATCTCCTCGACGAAGCTTTCGCATGGCATGAGCAAAGCCGTAAAACCGGTACGATGCGCCTCGGGTGAAGAGGTCTCGGTTCCCCGCTCGGTAGGGTTGCCGATAAGCCACATTCAATGCCTTGTTGTCGTCACAAATCAATTTTTTTAGCAACCAGATGTTGTCGCCGGAATCCAGATTGGTATTTCTCTGAATCATCAGAACACTGCCATAGGATAGGTGATGCGGAAGCTGGTGCCCTTCGTCTTTGTCGCGGTTCTCGCTGCGTGCGCACGCCCATCGGATGGCCCGACGGCCGGCAGTTTCTATAGCGCTACCGATCCCCGAACGAATGAAAAAATCCGTGTCGTCAGGCTTGCCGACGCGCCGATGGATCCCGTGGCCGTATCTCCGCTTGCCTATTCGGGGGCGGATCCGGGCCTTAGTGTTATGCGCTCCGGCGGTTTTGCCGACAACCGGTTGCGTCGCGGCGACGTCATCGAGGTGACGATTCTCGACACCGGTGAAGAGGGACTTTTCTCCTCGACCCAGAGCAAAACCCTCAATCTTGGTCGTTTCACAGTCGACTCGGCCGGAACTGTAACTCTCCCATTTGTGGGGCGGCAACGTGTGCTCGAATCGTCGCCCGAGGCCCTGCAGGCACGCATTGTTACCGGACTAAAAGGATCGGCCGTCAACCCGCAGGCAATCGTTACGGTTGTCGACAAACCGACGAGCGGCTTTACCGTCAATGGCGATGTCCGCTCGGCCGGACGCTTCCCCCTCACGGCCCGCAGGGAAAAGGTGCTCGATGCGATCGCGCTTGCCGGGGGAGCATCGTCTGCACCAAGCGCTGCAACAGTGACGCTTATTCGCGGCAAGCAGCGTGCCAGCGCACCGCTTGAGCGGGTGTTGAACGAGGACCGGCAGAACGTCCATCTCCTGCCCGACGATCAGCTTTACATCGGAAAGGACGCTGTGACCTTTACCGCCTTCGGCGCGTTCAAGAGTGTTGGCGAATTCGAATTCGAGCCGGGCAAGCTGACGTTGGCACAGGCGCTTGGCCGAGCCGGCGGCTTGCTCGACGATCGCGCTGACGCGAGCAATTTTTACGTTCTGCGCAATCAGCCCGTCTTCACCCAGGCCGCAGCGGTGAATGCCGCCAAAAATCCTGGTGCGCCCTTCGTGACCAACAAGCCGGCGATCTACCGGGTAGATCTGAACGATGTCTCTAATCTGGCGCTGATGCAGCAGTTCAAAGTCATGGATGGCGACATTCTATACGCCAGCAATTCCGGCCTGGTGGATTTCGCAAAGCTGTTTACCGTATACCAGAAGAGTGCGCCGACGGCGGCGGCTCCGCTTCCAGGCTCGAACTAGAGATCGTCACAGCTCTTTCAGGTCGCCTAGCAGACACAGGGCGGCCTCCGCACTTTCCGGTCTGTCTTCCGGACGCCGTTGCGACAATCGGATCGCGAGAGTCTTCAGTTCTTCTGCCTTCTCGCCTGTTTCGCGAAAATTCCGCAGAAGCAGCGACAGCAAAAGCCCGGCGGCGTAGAGGTCCGAGCGCGGATCCAGTGCTTCTCCCGCGATTTGTTCCGGCGAGGCGAAATCCGGTTGACCGGCGAAAGCAAGATCGAGCTCGTTATGTCTACGGCCGATTTCCAGCGCAATTCCGAAATCGACGATTTTGATATCCCGAATCCCGTTTCCGTGAAGGATGTTTGAAGGCGACAGGTCGCAGTGGACAAAACCTGCGGCATGCACGGCGGTGAGAGCCGACAGCACCGCAGCCATGATCGTCGCCACGTCTTTGAGCGAAAGCGACCCCGGCAAAAGGTCTGCAATCCGCTGATCGATCCATTCGGTGACAAGCGCTGGCCTTCCGTCCGACAGGCGCAATACCGTCTGGGTTGCCGCAATGCGAGGATTGCGCAACATCATCCCGATCTGCGCTTCGCGCAGCAGAAGCCTGCGCGCAATCGGGTCGTGGGAATGGTCCGCACGAAGCATCTTGATCGCGTGGTATGTGCCGAGATCCCGATGACGGGCGCGAAAAACATCGGTGGCAGTACCGCTGTGGACCAAAGCCTCCAATGTAAAACTGTTGGCGATGATGTTCTTGTCCGACGTATCGAGCTTGTCCATGCCGCGATCCAGTGCGTCACGGATACGATCCGCAAGCATTGTTCTGTGATCTTCAGAATGCGGTCCTTTTTCCCCATTGATGAGGGCTTGCCATAGATCGGAGAAGCGACGCGCAAGCTCTTCGACGTGCTCGTCAGGTTCGTCAGCGATCATTGGCCAGGGCGTCGATTACAATGGCGCTGACATTCTCGCGGCAATTGGCAATCAGCGCCTCTTGCGCGAGGACTGCGGACACCTCATCGAGGTTTACGGACAGAAGAATTTCGGCGATGGTCCGCTCAGGCAGGACGCGGGGAAGGGTGCTGCTGCACAGCAAAAACCGATCGCCCGAAAGCAGCTTGTCCAAACTTAGCTCGGGACTGAGCTGGCCCCTGATCCCGACGCCGCGGGAGAGCCTGCGCCGCAGGCCGACTTCGACGTGATCGCGGGTCAAACAACGCATCATGCCCTCACGGATAAGATAGCATCGCGCATCGCCGGCCCAAAAGACTGCAAAACGGTCGTCGGTGTTTGCTAGCACCACGACACTCGCCGAGGCCGGTTCCCGGGCCGATGAAAGGTGGGTTGACTGGAGAAGGCCATGAGCGCGGCCCAATTTGCCTTTGATCTCGTGCGCGAGTGCTTCGATGGTCTCCTGCGGGGCAGCTTCTTTCAGCGCGCTGGTCACGATGCGTCCGGCTTCGACCGCGCCGGTGTCATCCCCGACGCCATCGGCGATTGCGAATAGCGGTGGGTTTCGCGAGATGAGCAGTGAATCTGCGTTTAGCGCCAGGCGTGTCCCAGGATGGCTGGCATAGCTGTGGGTGAGGCTTAGGCCACGGCGTGGTTCGACCCGATGAACCAATTTTTGTTGGCGAGTTTCAACCGGCGGAGCGTCTGATGGTATTGGAACTGAGACATCGGTTTGGCATATCAGCTTCGGAAAAATCGCCGGTTGCGGCGGTCCTTCCGAGCGAAAGCCTTTGGCACGAAGGTCTGTCGAATCGATGCGCCACCACAGCGTTCCTCGCCGGGAGACAGGATTTGGATCCACCTCGCCTTCGTCGGCGTCGGCTGGTCGGGGGTTCCTCAGCCGCTGAAGGCTTGTGGTGAAACGAGCGATATCGAAGTCACGCTTGGCAGCACTTTCAGCGATAGCTTCGGACGCGGTGAACCAAGGGGCATCGAGGTAAAGCCTGCGCGGATGGTCCATAAAACCGTAAAGCTGAGCGGCGATGACCAGCGGAAAGCTACGCCCGACGCGATCCGTACTCGGAACGATGACACCCGCAAGCGTCACCGGTCCCCAAAGGCCGCGTTCGATGATGAAGCGCCAGGCGGCCATCGACCGGAACCGGTCTTCCCACTCCTCGCCCATCTCTTGCTGTGTAGCCTGAAGACCTGCCTGGAGCCAGCTGTCGAGGGCGACTTGCACATTTCGGCTTAGGCCCGTCGAGACGAAATCGCCATGCGTTGGCAGCTTGCCGAAAAAGCCGATCCGGTCGGCGTCGGTCATAGTGTGATCAAGGGCGGCGTGCTCGTTCATGGCGGAGCGATCAGAACTGCGTGGGACATGAGAAGGCGCTGAGTGCCTCCAGCCGGAAGGGGTTCAGCACCGAGCCGAACTGGACGTCGAACTCCGCCGCCTGAGCGTTCTGCTGAAATTTTGCGCGGAAGAGGTCGTCGCCCTGCAGGGTGATATTTGCGTCGTCGAAAAGTCGGAAGGGCGACCAGTCGCCGTTTTCCGTCAGGGCCTGCTGCCAGCCGCCGGGCTGAAAAGCCAGACGCGAGACATTGCTCGCTTCAGTCGACGGCCAGACAATCGACTTGGATTGGACGGGCCCATGGAAATAGACCACCCGCTGTCCCTCGATCTCCAGCATCACAGCATTGGCATCGTTCGATAACGAGACAGGCTTGATGTTGATGGTGATTGCCGGATTTTCGCTACCCGCCGGAAAGAAGGCCCGATTGATCTTGTCGGCATTTTCAAACTGGGCGATCGCTTCGCTCGGGATACTGGGGGCACCGAAGGTGCCCTTCCATCCCCAGGGAGTTGATGTCGTATCCACGAAGGCCGCCAGTTTCTCGTTGAAGAATGTCTTGAACAGGCCTTGCGGGCCAAACAGGCGAACGAAGTCGCTCATCGCTACGTCACGGGGAGACTCGCGGTCAAAGGGATATCGGCCACTGACCACATTGGAGCAGAAAGCCCCACCTTGGGCGGCCCAAGCGTCACTCATACGAGAGCGAGCCGATTTCACGGCAAGAGAGCCGACATCGGCTGCGACACCGGCCATCCACGTATCGACAGGCGCGGGAAGACGGCGAGCCTGCTGCAGGAGGTTTTGATTGGCGTCGGTAAGCTGGCTGTCGACATCAAAGACCTTTGCCACTTCGGCTGTGGAGGTGGTCGCCCGCGACAGCTGTTCGTGGACCTTCTGCAACACCGGCTTGAGCTGGGCGATCCGGGATTTCGGTACGTCTTTTTGATCGGCAGGTGATGTCTGACCCGCAGGCGGCTCGAGGGCCTCGCGTAGCGAACCGAAAAGATCCGGTGCATCTGCAGCGCCGTCGAGTCCTGTAGTGGACGCCGGAAGGGGAATATCAGCCGCAGAAGCGACCTCCTTGCCGGGGACGCGCAAATCGGTAGCAGCGGCGATCGACTTGACGATCGTTTCCACCGGGTTTGAGTCCCCGGCCAAGATACGCGTGGTTTCGGCCGCGTCGGCTATAGTTTGAGACGGCTTCACCCGCATGTCGGCGAGCAGCGAAGACCATCGTTGCTGAAAGCTGCCGAAATAAAGCTGCAGAGCGGCCTGGCTAATCGTGTCGACGGTGGCTCCGGCAGGGTTGGCGACGCCTCGTACCCAGTGTTCATCCAGTGCCTCACGCGCGGCCTCGGTAATCTTCGGCAACACGACCAGACGATATCCCGTACTGGAGAATAAGCCTGGAACGCCGTCACTCAAAGGGATTCTGGAGCTTCGCTCGAAGGCCTGTTCGCCGAGGGGACCAAGCGCAGTGGCGGGAGCCCAGGCTGGGAGCGCACGCGCCTGCGGGTAGTCTGCGAGAATATCGTAGGCACGGGCAGCGATGCTTTGCGAGCGAATGGTCTCCCTAGCCTTGGCAATCAGGATACCATCAAGCTCGATCGGCGGCAGCGAACCGGTCGCCATCGCGCTGGTGTGAGCAATCAGGGCTTGCCGCGCTGAGGCACGTCCTTCGCCGGGGTATAAAGCCGTGAACATGTCTTCGGCTTTTGCGGTAACGAAGGCGGGATCCAGTCGGCCGAGACCGCCGAGCATTGCATAGAGTTTCAGCGCATTGAAGACTTTGGAGACTTCCGTTGTTCCCGTCATCTCCTTTTGGAGCTGGACCAGGATGCGTGGCAGCAGGAGTGCGTTTAAAGCCCGCTGATAGGCATCACGCTGTCGGCCTGAAACTTTGCTTTCCTGGTCGAGGCCGAAACTGAGAGGCCAGACGCGTGCTTGAGAAAAGTCCGTCGTCACCGCGGCCAGGTTGTCGAGCGCCGGCAACACCCGCAGGAAATCAGTATCGGTGACCTCGCGCACCGGCACGTCCCGCACGAGCTGCTCATAGGCGTCGATGCGCTGTTCAGCGCTTGCGAGCGCCGAGGTGTTCTGGAAATAGGTCGCGATCCAGCTCGTCAGGACCACGGCAAGCAGCGCAACTGCGCAGGCATAGACGGTGCGACGGAGGAAGACTTGTCGGCTGGACAGCCGCTTGTCGCGAGCGACGAGCGAAGCCTCGTCGAAGATCACATCCTTGAAGAGGCGGGATAGAAAATAGCTGCGCCGCGAGCGTGGAGCACCCGCTGAGGCCATGGCTTGCGCTTGCGTGCCGGAGGCAAAGTAGATCCCCCGCAGCAAGGGTGGCTCGATCAGTTTTGAACCGGAGCACAGCTCCGTCATAACCTCGTGCAGGCGTTCCTTCAGCGAGGCTAGTTCAGCGGGAAAACGGAAAATCCGGCCCCGCAATTCCGGGTTCGGCTCCTGTTGCAGGCGTTCTATCAGCATGGCGCCGACGCGTTCCTGCAGCATTGCAAATTCTTCGAGGAAACGATCGGGAAGGGTGGTGGCTTTGTAACTCTCCTCTAATCCAAATGTGGTTCCCCAGACCTGTTCGCGGTCGCTTTTATTGAAACTATCGAAGAACTCGACGAAACCGGTCAGAAGATCGACTTTTGTTAGCACCAGATAGACCGGAACGCGGGCTTGCAGAAACTCGTCCAGTTCCGAAAGCCGCTGGCGAATGATCCTGATTTCCTCGCGCTGCGCTTCCGCATCGCGTGTGAGCAGGTCGTCGACGGAGAGCGTCACCAATGCGCCGTTGATCGGCTGGGAGGGGCGATATTTGCGCAGAAGCCCCAGGAAACCCTCCCAACCCGCCTTGGCGGCACCGTTCAGATCGTCCTGGGTCGTATAACGTCCGGCAGTATCGATAAGGATTGCCTCATCGGCAAACCACCAGTTGCAGTGACGCGTACCTCCGATACCTTGCACGGAATTGCTTCCGAGCGCGTCACCAAGCGGAAATTTGAGCCCGGAGTTGGTAAGAGCAGTCGTTTTGCCGGAGCCGGGTGCTCCGAAGATCACATACCACGGAAGCTCATAAATGTAGCCGAAACGCTTGCGGGTGATGCGACGGAGGAGCTGCAGGGCCTCCTTGAGGCGGCTGTGGATCTCGCCGATTTCCGCCTGCTGGCTGGCTGCGGCCTCGGCCGCGGCATCCCGCTCTATACCTTCGACGAGCTGCTTGTCCCGGCGCCGGTCGCGGATGATCGTGTAGGCAAGATATGCAACCCAGCCTGCGATCACGACAGCGATCAGCGTGAGGCGGGCGTTGGCGCTTGCGAGCGGCTTGAAGTCGCCATAGGCGGCGAGATGGCCGTAAAACCAGATGACGACGCAGATGGCGGCCACCCAGATGATGGAAATGAAACGCCGTCCGAGCAGGCCCGCATAGGCCTCCACATAGGAGCGAAGCGTATAAAAGAGGCTTAAGGGGTTCATCTCGAAGCGCCTCCTGTCATCACGCCCGCGGGTGCAGCCGGCCGTTCAGACTGAATAGGCGGGACCCTGAGGGGGGAACCGTTCAGCCGCTCGGACGGGTTGGTGAGGACCAAAATTTCCGTGCGCCGGTTCATTTCACGACCTTCCGGCGTGGCGTTGTCGGCAATCGGGTCGCTGTCCGCACGGCCTTCGGTGAGGATCGCCTCCGGACCGGTGAAGGAACTGAGTATCTGCCCCACGGCCTTGGCGCGGGCTTCCGACAGGTGCCAGTTCGAGGGAAATTGGATCGTACGGATCGGCACATTGTCCGTGTAACCGACAACCACGGCCCTGAAATTTGTCGGCTGCCAGCGCACCGCCGATTCTCTGCAGCAGGTCGCGGAACTCGTTGCTGACCTCAGCGCTGCCGACCTCGAACAGACCGGAATTGTTTATGCGCACCAGAAGCCGGCCGTTCGAATCCGAGAGGGTGACGAGCTTCTTGTCGACTTCTGGTTGAAGGAAGGCGAGCAGGTTGTCGAGCCGGCTCGGCACCGGCGGTGCCGCGGCCACGGGAGGCTCAGCCGGAGGCGCGGGCACAGGTTGTACCGCTACCGGCGCCGGGTCTGGTTCCGGTGTGGGCGCTGTGATCAATACGCTCGGCGGTTCGCGCGGCGGGAGGCTGGCAAGACGTTGAAATGTTCCGTCGGATGCCCTGTTGAGCGAGAGCGTGAAGAAGAGATAACCGAGCGCGAAGACCAACGCGAGCACGGAAAGAAGGGTCCAGAGAGCAGCAGCTGTTCGCAGCGGCTTGTGGCGGGCAGAAACGCCCTTCCAATGTGGGGAAAGTTCGCGTTCGAAAACGCCGAATTGACCGAGGAGGGTTTTGTAGAGGCTGTCGCGGATGCGGCCGAGCTCCAGGTTGCCGCGCGGCGAAACACGGGTGCGGCCTTCGAATGCAAGCGACAGGCAGAGATAGATGAGCAGCAGCAGGTCTCTGTTTGCACCGGGGCTCTGGTGGAAATGGTCCAACAGGTCGAACACCCGGTCACCACCGGTCACGTCCATATGGAATGTGGAGACAAGACCGGAGCGCGCCCAGCCCGCGCGTACACCCCAGGGTTTGCTGAGGATCACGTCATCAACCGTCGCACAGACGACGTAATGAGCAGCGCGGGCGCGTTCAGGACTGATCCGGGCGCCTGCCAGATCGCGTTCATATCGGTTGACGGCCTGGACGGAAGACCGCCGAAGTTCATCGATATCCGGCTGATCATCACTGTAACGGAGGGCGTGCGCGAGGTTGAGCAGGGGGGCTGCCGAGCGGACAAGCGTCGGGACTTCCTCTCCACCGAACCTGAAATCACGCAGCAGTGCTTCGACGGACCAGCCACTCCTGGAGTTCGTCCGGTCGGTTTCGGTTCCCACGGCGCCGTCGGGGAAGTCCAAGACGTCATCCAGCATTTCCGCCATCTTGCGGGCGGACTGTTTCTTCTTGATGCCGTCGTCAGTGAGTTCGACGATGGTCGGCAGGTTCTGCCAGGAGGATGCGGGTTCGTTCTTCATTCTCTCAGGGCCCACAGTTCCATTTCAAGGCCAGGAAAATCGCCCGCAAGGTGCATGGCGATGGCGCTTGACGTATCGAGTTGCTTCCAAAGCGGATTTTTGGTGTCGAGTTCGAAATAGATGGTGCCAGCCCGATAGGGCAGCTGGCGAGGCAGCACGGGCAACGGCCGGACCGGGATGCCGGGCAGCGCGACGTTGACAAGATCCGCGATGCGCTCAACGGGCCCGACCTTGATCTGCGCCGGCAGCTTGCGGCGAACCTCCTCGGCCGACATTTCCGCCCGAACCGCCAGGACGAAACCGGCATCCTTAAGCAGCGAGCGGTCGTTGATGGTGCCGACCCGCACGCCGTGTCGGCGTTCGGCAAGCTCGATGGCAACGGCAGCCTGCTCCAGTACAGCCGAGAGCGACATGCGAAGGTCTTCGAACACGGAAGCAAAAGTTGCCTTGAGGTCCTCGTGTCGATACGGCGGAAAATCGGTAGAACGCTTGCGATCGGTGGTGAAGGTGGCGAGTTCACCGGCCAGCTGAATGCATGTCTCGTAGAATTCGATTGGATGTATCCGCGTCGCATTGGCCAGGATATGCTTCAGCATCGGATCTGCGCGGTTCAGGATCTGCAGCAGGAAGTAATCGCCCACTTCCGCCGTGCCCCGGATCGTCGGATCACCGATCCGCTCGGCGATTGCTTCTGCACGGTGGCGCACGATGCCGAGGAGTTCGGTCATCAGTTCCGTCAGCCGTGCTTCCGCCGCGCAGTTGAGGCTCGGGGCTATATATTCCGGATCGAGAATGACGGCTCGGTCGGAACGCACCTCGATCACGCGGGCAAGGCCGATGAGTTCGTAGCCGGCAAGTTCATCTCCGCTTTTAAGGTAGCGGAGTTTGAGGCGCCCCACATCGATTGGAGCCATGAAATCAGTCTCGACATTGGCATCCGGTGCCTCGTAGTGGGAAGCCACGAAGCGTACGCTGTTGAGGGCTGCGCCGCCATTCAGCGCGACGTCTGCCTTGCCGGGTTGCCTGACCGGTAGCGCGAGATAGATGACCGAATTTCTGACGCCTTCATCGAGTTCGAGCGGCGGCGGCAGGTCCGTATCGATGGGGGCTTCGAAAGGAGTGCCGTCCGGAAGGATGCCGCGCAGGTTTGACAATGCGAAATGGCCAATTGCCAGTGCGCTGCGATCGATGCCAATCTCAAGAACACCCCATGGATAGGGCGAGAGGCCACGCGTGCTGGTACGGACCAGCCGTTCGGTCCATCGGTCTGCCTGCTGGAAGTGTTGCACGCGGAGAAACATGCCTTCGCTCCAGGCTACCCTGTTCTCATTCCTCATGCGGTATACCTTCTTCCTTCCCAATTCCCGGTGCTGCGTCAGCGGTTCTGCCGGAGGCCTGAGCCATCGCATCCCGGAGGAGTTCCAGGATCGACAGTGTCTTGCCGTTCTTGTCGAATTGTGCCCGGTAAGCTTGCCAATAGCGGCGGTCACGGCCCCAGGCGGGGCTCATTCTGCCGGCGTCAACCCGTGCTTCGAGAACTCTCGGCTCCAGGGTCCTGCCCGCTTCGTGCACCAGAGCCTGCAGCGCCGAGTTGAGTTTAAGCTGGTGCTCGAGCAGCCTCTCAACGCGGTTAACTAGAGCCTCATCGGCGCCCCTGTCGGAAAATTCCGGTTGAGGCAGACCAGCTGGAGCGCTCAGGTCGAAAAGCGCGAAGGCATCCTCGACCGTTTCCTCCAGCCTGCCGAGAAGGGATTCCAACCGTTCCCCGATGTAGCTCTGCACGACTGGTGAAACGGCGGGCAAGTCTTCAGACTTAGCTGATGGCGGGTCATATTCGGGGGTATTCCGTATTGGAACCGTTCGCGCGGAGCCGATCGGTACTGAGACACGCGTCGCGGTGCCGTGTTCGATCTGGCTGCCATAGTCCGACGAAAGATTAAGATCGGAAAGCCAGTCGTCGGGTATGATCTTTGAGACGGATTGTATCTCGGGCGGCCCGCTCCAACCGATCTCGACATGCCGAGATCTTCCCTGACCCTCCCTTGAGCCAAAAATGGACCCTGCCCATTCGTCCTCCGGCCGCTCGCCGAGGATGCCGGTGGCGATGCTCCCGCCCGGCGCGATGTCAGCCAGGATCGCGGATATGGTCAGCGGTTCGTCGCTGACGGTGAGGCTGGCGTCGGGATCCTCTATTGCTGCGTCTTTCTGCCCGGAGATTTCGACCAGGAAGGCAAGACCGCCAAGCTCCAAACGGGATTGATCCGCTAGCCGTGCCACCTCGCCTTCGTGAATAATGACTCCGTCCACCTTGGAACCGTTGGCGCTTTGATCGCGAAGGAGATAACCGCGACTGTCGCGCTCGATGACGCAGTGGAGCTTCGAAACGGAGCGCTGATCTTCAGGCACCTGCCAGTCACAATCCGGCGCGCGGCCCAATGTGCGCCGGCCCCGTTCGAGGAACCACTTCTGCCGCGTGGGGAATGCTGTGGAGCCGCTCGAAAGAGGCTTCAATTCAAGCCGCATGATCCCTGCCTCCCCGAACCTGTGCCGCAAGATGCTCCACGATGATTGCATCGCCGCTATCTTGAGACGCTGGAGCCAGGCGAGCCCAGCTATTCCAGCCAAGCCGGGGCGGGTCACCCGCTCCCGCTCCACCTGGGCCAAGCTGGCAGAAAGGAATGTCCTCCTTTTTCAAGACCACCTGAACATCGAAATCGAAGCCGGAACCGACATAGAGACGGGTGAGCGCAAAGAGCTCGGCAATCTTGCGCCCGCCAGGAGCAAGCGCCAGATAGTCGGCGTAACCGAGTGGGCCGATCACCAACCTGAAGCCGCCGCTGAAATCTTGAATGGCGGCACCGGCCGTCGCGTTCACGCCGAGCTGGACGCCATGGGGTTGTCCCATGCGACTGCGATCTTCCTCGGGAATTGTCAGCCACCTGGCACGGAAAAGCTCGATCTCTACCGGCAAGCCAGTGAATTCGCGCAACATGGCACACAGATTGGCGGCGTTGCGGGTGCGTGCGGCAAAGAAACCCGAGAACCGCAGGATCACGTCTTCATGGAAGCCGCTTTGTTTTGCCAGCCGCTCGGTACCGAAGCCTGTGAGCGAAAGAAGGGCTGTGATAAATGCGTTGCGCTTCTGGTCCCGGCCCCACCGCAGCCGTCTGGCAATCCGGTACTTCTCGCAGGCGTCGGCAAAGAGTTCAGTGAAACGAGTGGTGAACAGGTCAAAGAAGCTCACCAAAGCCCGTGATTTATTGCGCTCCTCGCGCATGATGAGTTCGTTGTAGGCCGGGGGCAAAGATCCGATCGGTCCTATAGGACCGGCCAGTGCCACCCGAAGTGCAGCCTGCGACCCCCTTCGTTCAAGACCACTGACGGCAAGCGGCGCCAGTGAAACGCCGACATGGGAAACCACGCTGAGATCTCGTTCGACGGACGCCTGCGCGACGCGAAATGCCGTCACAGGCTCGAGACGACCTGGATCGCGTTCGAGCAAGTCGGGTAAGGCGTCAGTCTGGCGCGAGGTTGAGAGATCCATCTTTCCTTTCCTAGAGCAATGGGCGGTCGGCAGCCCGTGCAGGCCAAGTCGCGATCGGGCGCGATTGTCCTTTCATCGAGACGGTGAGACGGGTGAAGGTGTTGATGGAGGAATAAAGGCCGAAGAAGCGGTCGAGTATGCTCCCGAACAGGAAAGCCGAAGGGCGATCGATGGAAGCGGGATCAAATTCCAACACTATCTTCGTCCCGGGAACCATGCCGCCGTTGCCGAGCCGCGCGGTCGAATTTTCTGCCCTGATGCCGACCAAAGCGTCGACGAGCTGTTTCGTCTCCGGATTGTCACGGAAGGCATAGAGCGAGAGGACATCCTTCAGCGCAGCTCCTTCATTGTCGAAGAGCGAGAGGTGGTTCAGGATCAGATGCGACATCAATCGCCAGTTTCGACCGTCCTGGTCGTTCATTCGCACCGAAGGAGTGGGCGGAATGAGAGCTTCCGCGCCGGCGACGGCCTCATGGCCCGATGCCAGCTCCAGCACCGGATGGCCGCCGCCAAAAGGAAGCTGTTCGGGAAGGTCGCGATTGATGCACAATGTATCGATGCTCGCCACAGCATCTATCGGCGCTGCGTAACGGCGGTCTCGATCGACGAAGGCAATTTCCACATCGCTGGTTCGGTCATCCGCATCGAAACGCCGGTAAACCTGCCAGAAGGTGCTGCTTGTGGCGCTAGGGCGCTGGGAGCGGCCAAAGAAAGGTTGGCAGAATTGTTCCTCTCCCCGCGAACCGGTTAGTAATACGCGATCGACGGAGTAGATTTCCCGGGTCTTCTGGCGTCGCGCGTCCGGCATCAGACGATACTCCGTCCGCGTGCCGTCCACGGTGATGGGCTCACAGGTCTGCCGGAAGAGATTGACGATCGGGGTGGCGTGGAGAGCAAAATCGGCTGCCGAGATCATCCGCTCGAGTTTGGGGTCGGTATCTTTCAGGTAAACGAAGATCTCCAGGGTCTCGCTCTTCCAGACATCGAGGCCCTCGATGTCGATAAACAGAAACCTCTGCGGCAGCGCGAAGAATTCCGTAAGCAGCCGGTAGCCAGTAAAGCTGGGCGCCGGATAAGGCAGCATCGCCTCCTGAAGTTCGAAGCCCACCGGCTTCAGGTTGCTGCTCGGCAGGAAGATCGCCTGGTCATCGTCCGCATGCTTTGCGAGCGCGATCCCGAGAGACTGATTTACCAGCAATTCATAAATCGCGACGGCCTGCTGCCATGCTGAAGGGATGTGCAGGCGCAGCCGCTTCATTCTGAGATCGGCAAGCGGCCTGCGAGGGTCGAGGGAGCGGATCGACAGGCGCAGGCATCCGGCTATGCCGGAATAGGGAGGTGCAGGGGCGTTTATGGGCTGGCCCGATAGCTTGGCTGCCACGATCTCGATCGGTGCCATCTCCACATCCTGTGTGGTACGGAAACGGCAGGCTTCCCCCCCGACCGGTTCTGCAAGGATCTCCGTGTGCCGAGGCACCGACTGTATGGAGGCCAACGTGTCGCTTGGGCGGAAGCGTACGATGCTCATCGAGGGCAGAGGGGCAAGATAGTGAGGATAAAGGGTCTCAAGCAGACCGTCGGTTAGTTCCGGAAATTCGTCGTCGAGCTTCTGGCGTATGCGTGCAGCTGAATAGGCGAAACTCTGGATAAGCCGTTCTACATGGGGGTCATCGGCGACATCTCCGGTCAAGCGCAGGCGACCGGCGACCTTGGGAAAGGATTCGGCAAATCGCGCGGCCCGACGGCGAAGCGCTTTGAGTTCGTCATTGTAACGATGAAGGAAGCCTTCAGCCATTTGCGGCCTCCACCAGAAAGCGTTGGGTGGAGGGATCGATTGTCGATTCGAAGCTGATCGGTGGCATGCCTTCGTGGAGGCGGAAACTTGCCTGGATCCTCATCCGTAACGCTCGCTCGGTCATTGTCCGGCTTTTCAGAATCGTTACGCGAATGTCGGAGAGGCGTGTCTCGAACATCGATATGCGCCGCTCGATCATTTGCGCCAGCCGGAGTTTTGCCTCGTCCGTGACGAGGTTGGCCGAAACCATCCCGTCGACGCCGTAGTTGACCAATGCATCCTTCAAGTCAGACAGCAAGGCGGGTGCCTCCGCCGGGCAACGGCGTGTGTTGAGCAGGGCCTCCAGATCCCTTCGAATGGCTTCCCGCATCTCTCGTGTCTGTACCGTCAGGCTTTTCGGCGCGTCGAAGGTCCGATCGGGAGCCTCATCAATCAGCCTGTCGAGGATCGACCGCGCCAAGAGGCGATCACGCGGGCGGTAGCGTTCGAGCGGGTCAACCATGCGCAACCCGCTTGCTGGCAGTCGTTGTTGCAATTGCCTGCAGACTATTGGTTTCATGGAACGAAACCAGCTCCTCGCCGGCAAGGAAACAACGCTGGCCGCGGCCGGTGGTGATACCGGTCGGCTCATCGATCCAATCGCTTTCGCGCCCGAGCCTGAGTTGCGCCTCTTGACCGGTGCCGTAATAGATCGCCGGCAGAAGAACGGGGGCGACGGCACCGTCCGTCAATGTCAGTTCGGCAGGGCGGAAGGCAAGGTCGCGTGGTCGGGCGATGGGGGATAGGGTCACTTCTGCAATCTTGGCCAAATCGACCCAGAGATAGGCACCTCCGGTCATGATCACTTCCAGACCGTGCGGGAGGCGGTCATCCAGGTCGCGGAAATCGGAAACCTGTTTTCCGTTCCAGATCATCGGCCGTTCGCCGCGGCTTTCTTCCAGACTGCCAAGTGCGGTCTTTGCATCATCTGCATCGCCCCGGCGATGGGCGATGCCGAGACGGATGGCAAGTTTGTCCAATTCGCTCGGCCCTTGCGGCAAACCCGGCACCGCGCCGCTTTCAAACCATGCCTCACGGGCGACCATGGCGCGAAGTTCGTTGCGCAACAGAGCAAATCCCATCGTGCTCTCCGGAGCGAATGTCGCCGCGAGACTGCATTGGCTGTCGGCGCGTTCATAGTCGCCGGCGAGCACCAGCAGGTCGATGTAAAGGTGCCGCGCATGCTGGTCGGACGGCTTTCCCTTCAAATACGCCCTAGTCTCCTCCAGCGCGTCATCAAGAAGGTTGTCGCCCAGCGATCTGGCGATACTTTCGGACAGTGTCATGCGGACATCCTTTCGGGCACGGCAGCAGAATGGGTTGAGGTCCTGCCGGAGGTCGCGGTCTCGGCGATGAGGTGAAAGCTCGTGGAAACGTCGTCCAGCTGGAAATGGGGTTGCAGTCGGACAGTGCACGAGAAGGTGCCGGGCTTGCCTGGAATCTCGCTGACAACGATGCCGGCAGAGCGAAGCGGAAAACGGGTTCGCAACGCCAGATCGGCATCGTCGTTGCCGAGTGTGTAGCCGGTAAGCCAGTCCGTCAGCTTCCGCTCGATCGAAATGGCATCGGAAAGCTGGCCGATCTCGTCGCGCATGATGACCTTGAGGTAATGCGAGAAACGCGAGGCGCAGAGCACGTATTGCAGCATTGCTGCCAGGCGCGCGTTCTGCCGCGCGTGCTCGTTGGAATAATGCGCCGGCGCGTGCAGCGACTGGTTCGAGTTGAAGATCGCCGAAGCAGAAAGATAGGTCGTGGCAATCGGGATTATTCCCAGATCGCTGAATTGCTGCTCTTGGGCGCTGGTGATCCGAATTTCGACCGGCGCCTGAGCTGAAAGCCCGTTGCTTTCGGTACCGAAGTCATACGGCCTCAATTCGCTGGCGCCGAGTAAGCCGCCATCGATGGCATCCTGGGTGACGCCGCGAATGTCTGCGAACCAGCCGGATTCGATGAAGTTGCGGATCACGACTGTAGCAAAGGCAAATGCGCCGTTGCCCCATAAAAGAGAACTGCCGTCGGCGGAGACGCTCTCCCGGAAAGGGAAACCGTCATCACGTCGGCGGGAATAAGGTTCAAGCGGCGGTCGCAGCAGGATGCGCGGCGCCACAAGCCCAAGGAAACGGGAATCTTCGCGGGATCGAAGCCCGTTCCAGCGGATTCGGCGAGGATCGTTCGCGAGCCATGAAAAATCGTGGACACGGTTCAGTTCGTCGAAACTTTCAAGCCCGATCGCTCCGGGCGAGGCGCCTGCTACGAAGGGGCAGAAAGCTGCTGCTGCTACCATGCCAAGCTGCGAGAGCGTGCTGATTGCATCGGCGCCCTCCGGTTCGTCAGGGGAGAAATAGTAGTCTCCGACCAGCAGGCCGAAAGGCTCACCGCCGGGCATGCCGAATTCGCGGCTGTAGACGAGTTCGAAGAGATGGCTCTGATCGAATTCTGCGGCGCGCTCCATACTGCGTGCAAGGTCTCGCCAGCCGACGCTTAAGAGTTTGATTTTGACGTCACCACCGCGGCCGGCCTGTCGCACCAGCATGGCAAGCGCCCGCCACCGTGCTTCCATCGCCTGGAAGTCCGGATGATGCAGGATCATGTTGATTTGCTGGTTAAGCGCTTCATCGATCAAGGCGATTACCTGATCTGCGCGGCGCTGCCATGTGCTGCTCGAAGCCATAGCCGTCCTGTGGTCAATCCGTGAATCGAGAGGTCACGCGCGGCGCAGGGGATGGCGCCGCGCGTGCGGTCACATCAGGATTTGGAGGGGATCCGAGCGACCATGCGAAGCGAGGTGGTCAACTCCTCCATCTGCAGCCAGGGGCGCATCCAGGCCACCGCATTGTAGGCTCCGGGTTTTCCGGGAACCTCCTGCACGGTGACTTTGGCCTCCCTTAGAGGGTACTTGGCTCTCGATTCTTCGCCCGCGTCATCGTTCGCGTTGACATAGTTCGAAATCCAGCGGTTGAGCCAGGCTTCACAATCTTCTGCTTCCATGAAGGAACCGATCTTGTCGCGGCCCATGACCTTCAGGTAGTGAGCAAAGCGCGAGGTCGCCATCATATACGGCAGGCGGGCAGAAACGGCAGCGTTTGCAGTTGCCTCCGGCCGGTCGTAGAGTTTGGGCTTATGCGTGGTCTGGGCCCCAAAGAACACAGCATAATCGGTGTTCTTGTAGTGGCAGAGCGGCAGGAAGCCGAGTTTGCCTAGTTCGGCATCGCGACGGTCCGTAATGCCGACTTCCGTCGGGCACTTGAGATCGAGATCGCCATCATCACTGGAGAAGATGTGCATCGGCAGGCCTTCGACCTTGCCCCCGTTTTCGGCACCGCGGATTGCCGTGCACCAACCGCTCTTGGCGAAAGCCTCCGTCAGTCGCGTTCCCATCACGTAGGCAGCGTTCATCCAGCAATAGGAACCGTGCGGCAACTCACCGGTCTTCGATCCGTTCGTCTCGTCGTAGTTGAATTCGTCGATCGGGCTGGTCTTCGGGCCGTAGGGCATGCGGGCAAGAACACGCGGCAGGGCCAGAGTTACGAAGCGGGAATCGTCGCTGTCGCGCAGGCCGCGCCACTTTGCATATTCGGCTGTTTCGAAGATTTTCTCGAGGTCGCGAGGTTTGGCAAGCCCCCTGAAATCCTCAAAGCCGAACATGCGTGGGCTTGCCGCCGAGATAAAGGGCGCGAAGGCTGCCGCGGCAATCGAAGAGATGCCCTGCAGAAGCTGGACATCCTCGAACGAATTGTCGAATTCATAGTCGCCGACGAGTGCGCCCATGGGCTCGCCGCCAGGCGTTCCGAATTCGTCCTCGTAGACTGATTTGAAAAGCCGTGACTGATCGAATTCAACCGCCTTGGCCAGATCTTTGGAGATCTCCCGCTTCGAGGCATTCAAAACCCGGATCTTCAAGTTGGCGCTCGTCTCGCTGTTTTTGACGAGATAGTTCAAGCCCCGCCAGGTGCCTTCCAGCTTGAGGAATCCGGGCGCCTGCATGATGGCGGCAAGTTGCTCGGAGATTTTCTTGTCGATCTCCGCAATGGCGTTGTTCAGGGTGATCGTCAGATTGCGATCATAGGTGACGGTGCCCTTGAGGGCCTGGTCCGTCAGGGTACGCAGCAAGTCCTGGGCTCGGTTGGGTTCTGTCTGCCGGGTGGCAGCGACGACCTTTGAAAGCAGATCCTGATCCGGAGCGAATCCGACCTCTTCCTTCGTCTGCAATTGCGTGTCAGCGCTCATGTCGTGATCCTTTTTTTGAGAGCCGCGGTTTTGAAGGACGAGGTCCTTTCCCGAGAAATCCGTTGCTCAACCAAAGAGAAGCAAGAATTTGAAGATGCCCGGGTTTCCGGCCCGCACATCCCCCATTCAATTGACCGGGTTCTTTTTTTCATCGGCTTTGTTGCCGCCAAGCTGAGCAACGAGTTGAGAAAGATCCGCCTTGTTCTGGAGAATGTCCTCAAGGAGCCGCTCCAGCTCCTCGGAGCGATCGGCCTTGCTCATCAGGTCCCGCAATTCGTTTCGCGCATCCAGGAGCGCTTTCAGCGCCGGCACCTGATTGACGATCGAGCCAGGCTCGAAATCTTCCATGCTTTCGAATTTCAACGAAACCGGCAGCTGGGTTCCGTCGTTTTGCAATGTGTTGTCAACCGAGATGGTAAGGCCGGGTGTCATGCGGCGCATGACATCATCGAAGTTGTCACGGTCGATCTGCACGAACTTGCGTTCGCCGAACGGCTTGAGGGGCTGCGTCGGATTTCCGGAAAAGTCGCCGAGAACCCCTACGACGAAGGGTAATTCCTTGACCACCATCGCGCCTTCGGTTTCCACCTCATATTTGATGTGGACCCGCGGTTTGCGCACCCGTTCCAATTTTTCATGCACACTTGCCATTAGAATTCTCCTTAATGCCGTCGGCGGATCGCGATTTAGGACTGTAAAACTGATGAGCGGGCCATGCCCTCATGATTGGGAGAACGTTCAGCCTCCCCGTTCAGCCAGAGGCTTGATGCCGGCCGCCGAGAGGACGGCATTGCGCGCCTGCTGTTCCGGAAGCAATTCAGCAAGAAGCTCCGAAAAATCCATCCGGGCCCGGCGGACGAGCGTCTCTATCGACATCGAGATCGGAGAATGTGGCTCGGTCCGACGAAAATAGCGGGCAATGGACGTCAGAAGCTCCAGCGCTTCCTCGCGTGAGCGGATCGACTCCGCAGGGGGAATACGCATCGGGATTGATGATTCTTCAGCCTGATTGGCATTCGCCGCCTTCAAGTCGGGACCTGCCGTGAACGGCTCCGCCTCGTCTGGGGCGCTGAGACCTGCAATGACCCTGATTGCGGACGCGGCCTCATGTAACACTCTGCGTGTATTCGAGCTAGGCGGGGCATGCTCGCCGCAGCGAGTGTCAAGTATTTCGACCAGGCGATCGAAAGCAGCGATGCATTCCATGAGAACATTCAACTGGGCAGACATTCGTGCGACACCGGCGTCTGCTGCGGCCTGCTGGAGTTGCTCCCGGCGGGACTCTTCACCTGCGCGTTGTGACAGCTGAAAATCCCAAAGCGACAGTTGCCCGAATTTTCCGCCCGGAACCAATGAAGTCAGTCGGATCGCCTGAATAATCGTGCCTTCTCCACCGACACCATTGAGGCCGGCGAGCGGGGCGAAGCGCTCGTCAAGGTCCTCGTCTCCGATCGAATGAAGTGCATCAAAATAGTTGTCTAAAAGCGACATCATCGCGATGTAGACATCGCGCAATCCTTCAAAGCCCCGGAGCCTCAATTGGGCCTCTGCAAGCCAAGCCAATACTTCGATATCTTTACTCTGAGAAGAAAGAATGTGCAATCCCAGATTGCTAACCTCACTCCATTCAGGAGAAACACCAATAATTTCCCCTGGCGCCATGCCGCGTTCTGCGGTCCTTGCAGCGCTCCTCGCGTCCTTAATTCTATAGTATATTTGCCGCAAAGAAGTATTATTGCGCAGATTTTCTCCGCAAGGTCTGTCTTCCGCAAGTGGATCTACTATTGCGAGGACATTCACTCTTCATTTTCCCCCTAAAATCACCGGGTCCAGTACGTTATGCGGTATCTTGTTGCGCCTATACTGGCTTGTCAACCGTGCTGGAAGCATGACAAATTTATGACTTCTCCCGATTCCAGCAATTTTGCAAATAGCGCGATTTTTGATCTGGACAAGCCCTGGTTACCGCCCTAGTTGTTGCCTCGCATCTAAGAGAACGCTGAATTTCGACGCAAAAGACAGGGCTTGGCGGATGTCAAACATCGACCTCAATCGTCTCATCAGAACGCTTGAGCCAAATCTGCGTGTCGGTCTTGAGACAGCCGCTTCGCTTGCGGCCAGGCAGCAGCATGCCGTGGTCGATATTGCCCACTGGCTCCGGGCGATGCTTGATCTTCCTGCGTTTTCGACCTTTTTTGAGGACCTCGGACTCTCCTGCACCGCACTGCGGCAAGAGCTGGATATGGCGGTTGCCGACATTGCCCGTGACGCCGGAGGTTCGCTTGCGCTATCTCAGAATTTGCTGTTGCTGGGGCGTGAAGCTTGGCTGATTGCGTCGCTTCAATGGGGCCGCAACGTGGTGACGTTGCCCGACCTGCTGTTTGCGCTGGTCGACGACCAGACCTTGCGTACCATTATACGCGGCGTGGCTCCGTCCTTGCGTGGTCTCAATCGAGCCATGCTCGAGGACCAGATGCGGAAGGCGAGTGCCCCCAATCCGGATGTGACGGAGCCGGCGTTGAGTACGCCGGTTTTTTCATCCGACGAGAACGAGTTCCTGCGGCTCTACACGCGCGACATGACGGGAGATGCCGGCGCCGGACGGATCGACCCGGTCATCGGCCGAGATCGTGAGCTGCGTCAGATCATCGACATTCTGACGCGGAGACGCCAAAACAATCCTATTCTGGTCGGCGAGGCCGGCGTCGGCAAGACCGCGGTGGCGGAAGCCCTGGCTCTGGAAATCGCGGCTGGGAACGTGCCCGACCGGCTCCGGAATGTCAGGCTCCTTTTGCTCGATCTCAGTCTGTTGCAAGCGGGCGCGGGGGTCAAAGGTGAATTCGAGCGGCGCCTGCATGGTGTGGTCGACGCCGTCAAGGCGTCACCGGAGCCGATCATTCTGTTTATCGACGAAGCGCATGGATTGATTGGGGCCGGAGGGCAGGCCGGTCACGGTGATGCGGCCAATATCTTGAAACCGGCGCTGGCCCGCGGCGAACTGCGCACGATCGCAGCGACCACCTGGGGCGAATACAAGCGTTTCATCGAGAAGGATGCAGCGCTGACCCGACGATTCCAGACGGTGCATGTGCAGGAGCCGGACGAGGAAACCGCGATCCGCATGCTGCGCGGGGTCGCGGCAAAGCTCAAGGCGCACCATCGAGTGCGCATCCGCGACGAGGCGGTGGTCGCGGCCGTACGGCTTTCGGCTCGTTATCTGCCGGCCCGGCAGCTTCCCGACAAGGCAATCAGCCTGCTGGATACGGCTGCGGCGGCGGTTGCACTTGCTCGACAGACCAGGCCGGAGGCGCTGCAGCTGCTCTTGAATGAGCGTGATCTGCTGGATGCCGAGGCGGACTGGCTGGCGGGGGAGCCGCAGACACCCCAGACCGTCGCCCGGCTCACAGAAATTGCCGGAGCTCGCGACGAGATCGCGAACAGGATTGGCGCCGCGCAGGCGAAATTCGACGAAGAACTGCGGCTCGTGCGCGAAGCCGACCGCCTCGAAGAAGCTTTCTCCTCGGACGCTGCCGTCCTGCCGCTCGCCGCATCCGAAGACGAAACGAAGAACACAAACGTTGCCTCCTTTCCGTCGCATGCCATGACGCTGGAGGGTGCGCGAGCCGCATTGACCGCGGCCGAGAGAGGCCTTGCTGCCGCTGCTGGGGAGACCCCGCTTGTTCCGCGTGTGGTCGACAAAGATGTGGTGGCGACAATTCTTGCCCGATGGACCGGAATCCCGGTCGGAAAGCTCCTGTCGGACCAGATCGAGACGGTGAAGACGCTGGATGCGCGGCTCAAGGAGCGGGTGCTTGGCCAGGACTATGTGATCGATCGGATCGCATCTGCCATGCGCGCCGCCCGGGCCGGTCTTTCCGATCCGCGCCGGCCGCCGGCCGTCTTCCTGCTGGTTGGCATGTCAGGCACAGGCAAGACCGAAACGGCGCTTTCGCTCGCAGATATCCTCTATGGCGGCAGCCAGTATCTGACGACCATCAACATGTCCGAGTTCAAGGAAGAGCATAAGATCTCCATGTTGCTCGGCTCGCCGCCGGGTTACGTCGGATACGGAGAGGGGGGCGTTCTGACCGAAGCCGTGCGCCGGCGTCCCTATGGAGTGCTGCTGCTGGACGAGGTCGACAAGGCGCATCCCGGCGTCCAGGAGATCTTCTACCAGGTCTTCGACAAGGGCACGCTTCGAGACGGCGAAGGCCGCGACATCGATTTCAAGAATACGACGATCTTCATGACGGCGAATACGGGGTCTGAACTTATGGCAGCCCTCTCGGCTGATCCTGAAACGATGCCCGAGGGTGAAGCGCTGGAAGCGTTGCTGTTGCCGGAACTGCAAAACCACTTCAAACCTGCATTTCTCGGACGGACCACCGTACTGCCGTTTATGCCGCTCGGCCGCGAAACTTTGTCGGGCATTGTAGACATCCAGATTGACCGCATCCGCGAGCGCGTAAGATTGGCTTACGGCTCGGGCCTGATGCTTTCGCCGGAAGCACGCGAAGCGCTTATTTCCCGGGCGAAGATGAGCGAGATGGGCGCGCGTATGATCGAGGTCATGATCGCACGCGACCTCTTGCCGATGCTTTCGACCGTGTTCCTCGACGCGATTGCAGAAAACCGCAAGATCACAGACGTGATCATCAGTTACGACGGCCAAGGTTTCGGCATTCGCGCCGAAAACGCGGCGGTTCGTCCCCAATTCGCCGACCCAGCAAAAGACCGGCAGGCGGATGAAGAAGCCCCGAAGCGAAAGCGCTCTCGGGGAGGAGCAGCAAGAAAGGCCAATGCGCCTTAGCAGCAACTAGGCAATCATTACAGGAGAGCTGATAGCATGCCGATTTATCTGCAGATCGACGGTATTCAGGGCGACGCGACCCACGAGCAGCATCGCAAGTGGATGGATATCGAAGCCATTCACTGGAACGTTTCCCGCAACATGAACACGTCTGCCGGTTCCGCGGCAAACCGTGAAGCTTCCGAGCCGACTGTTTCGGAAGTCATTTTGACCAAGGTCAGCGATTCCTCGTCGACCAAACTCTTCCAGGAAGCCTGCTCGGGCCGCACCGGCAAGCGTGCGACCATCCATCTGGTGACCACGGGCAACCCCGGCGACACCTATATCGAGTATACGCTGACCAATACGCTGATTGCCAGCTATTCGATCGATTCCAACGGCGATCGTCCAGTCGAAACGTTGAAGCTGAACTTCACCAAGATGGAAGTGAAGTACACGCCATACGACGACATGCATTCGCCGCAGTCGCCGATGATCGCCTCCTACGACCTCGCCACCACCAAGGCGGCTTAACTGCCATGTGAGCTGGGCGCTGGCGGATTCGCCGGCGCCCCCGTCAACATTCATCGAGGAAACGGAGCTGACGATGGCTGGACTGGCAGTGAGCCCCGATGGGCGAATGATCGAGAACGAGGAAGAAGGCCTGAGGATCGCTCTGTCGGCCACACAGCTTGCTGCGGTTCTGGAAAATGAAACCATCGAGCCGGAAGGGACAATCGGCAATCGCCTCATCGGAGGCCTGCGCCTTTTGGGTTGTGGAGCCGAGCTGGTTGGAGCCGGCGCACTGCTGGCGGCGCCCGAGCCTACAATGCTCACGAAGGCAGGCGGGGTCGCACTTGGCGCCCATGGGGTTGATCAATGTATTGCCGGGGGCAGGCAGATATGGACGGGTCGCGATGTCCGTTCATTTGCCGACCGCGGCGCAAGTTCGCTCGCAGAAAGCTTGGGAGCGTCTCCGGGCGCGGCGCGCAATGTGGGCCTGGCAGCAGAAATCCTGGTCCCGGTCAGCGGAGCCATTCTTGCCAATGCGGTACGCACAGGCGCTATCAGGGCCGGACGCATCTCCTTGATGCGGCATGAAGCCGTGAGTGAAGCGTCCAGCATCGGTGGACATACGATCAGAAAACATGTTGGCTGGACCGAAGCGCAGTTACGGCAGCGACTGGCGGAGACGGCTAATATGCGGCGTCCGCCGCAGATGATTTCGACTTTCGACGACCTTGCAATGGCCGAGCGGACAATCAGCCGCGGGCTGCAGGCGCATAAGGTGGCTATTCAGTCCTGGGCTCGATCCGGAGCCAGGACCAACCTACCGTTGGAATATTCCGCCGGACGCGAGGTGGGATTCGGCATTGAACGGGCGTCAGGACAGGTGCAGCGTCTCAACCGCATAAAGATCGTACTGAAAAAGGAAACCTATAACGGCATGCCTTATTACATTTTGACCGCGTATCCGATCTGACATGGCAAATGACGAATTCGAATTTCTTCGGCAGATGATCGGCGGCTATCTACACCAGGACATGGACTTGGAGGCAGATAGCGTGCCGGAGGCAATTGCCGTTTTTGCAAGGCACGCGGACGCACCGATGCGCGAGGGCGTCGTCGCGGACATGCAATCATTCATGCAACAGTACCACAACCGCGCAGCCGATGAATTTGCGCAGCGGTTTGGCCGCGATTTCACACCCGACGAAATTGGCCAATCGGTGGGAGAATTCTTTGAAATGGTGAACGCCATTCTGATCGATCCAGATTCTTATCAGCAGTTTCTCTGAAGCAAAAACCTCGCCGCCGACTTTATCTTTCCGATGAATGAGATGATCCGGATAGAAACATGAATGATCAGCCATCCTCCGCCGATTTCATCCAGGCGAGCCGCATTCTGAAGATCGTCTCGCCGCTTGGGCAAGATCAGCTATTGGCCGAACGGGTAACGATCGAGGAGGGTGTTTCGTCGCTCTTCGAGATCAGGGTTTCGGCGCGGGCCAAGAAGCCGATTGTCAAGCCGGAGGAACTGATCGGCCGGCTGATGGATGTGTCGATCGAAGTCCAGCAGGGCGATGGCGAGGAGGGCAGCGCGGTGCGTCGGCCGTTCAACGGTCTGGTGACCGAGCTCAACGAAGGCCCGCCGATCACCCGCGGCCTGCGCTCCTATTCCATGGTGCTGAGGCCCCAGATGTGGCTTTTGTCGCGCCGCTCCGACTGCCGCATCTGGATGGACAAAACTTCTGTCGATATCGTCGAGACGCTGTTTTCCGAACACGGCATTCCGGCCCCGGATACCTCGGGCATCATTACGCCGCCACCGCCGCAGCATTATTCGGTGCAGTGGAACGAGACGGATCTTGCATACCTCACCCGCCGTTTCGAGGAGGACGGGCTGTTCTATTGGTTCAGCCACGAGGACGGCAAACACAAGCTGCATGTGGCAGACGCCGCCTCCGGATGGCTTGGCCCCTCACCATCGGCGCAAGGAGAGGCAAAGGTCCGGTTGGCGCAGGGATCGTCGGATCGCAACCACATCAATGACTGGAGCCGGCGCTATTCCTATGTGCCCGGACAAAGGGCAGGCGCCGACTGGAATTTCGAAACGCCGCGCATGGTGCCCGGCACCATGACGCCCTCGCTCGTGCAGATGCCAGACGCCATAAAGCGCGAGCTTTACGAATATCCGGCACGCATCTCCACCGTGGCGGAAGCCGAGCGGGCGGAAAAGCTGAGGATGCAGGCATCCGAGGCTGATCACGACCGGGTTTTCGGGGCCTCGACCTCCCGCATCCTCGAAACTGGTCGTCGCTTCACGCCATACGAAGTGGCCCATCCGGAGCATCACTACGAAGAGCATGTGCTGGTCAAGGCGGTGCATATCGTCGTCGACCGCTCCTACGAGACCAATTCCAACGAACCGGAATACAGGAACAGCTTCGAGGCAATTCCATCCCGGGTGCCGATGACGCCGCATCGTCAGACGAAGCGGCCGAGGATCGAGGGCACTCAGGTAGCGATCGTCGCAGGCCCGGCCGGTGAGGAAATCCATCCCGACCAGTATGGCCGCATCAAGCTGTGGTTCCCCTGGGACCGCAAGGCGAAGAAGGACGGTTCTGACACCTGCTGGGTGCGGGTGGCGCAGAACTGGGCGGGCTCCACCTGGGGCGGCCAGACCATTCCGCGCATCGGCATGGAGGTGATGGTCGCCTTCGTCGACGGCGATCCCGACCGGCCGCTGGTGACCGGCGTGGTGCCGAACCCGGCCAATGCCGTGCCCTACGACCTGCCCGCCAACAAGACGCGCATGGTAATGCGCTCCAACACCCACAAGGGCACCGGCTTCAACGAGATGTCATTCGAGGACGAGGCGGGCCGGGAGAACATGTTCTTCCATGCCCAGAAGGATCAGACGACGCGGGTGCTGAACGACCGCATAAAGCGGGTTGATCGTCACGAGGTTGCAGCAGTCGGCGGCAATCGGGCGGTAGAGGTCAGCGGCAATCAGAAGCATGAAGTCGGTGGATCGATGAATACCGTTGTCGGCGGGACGGGGCCGGCGGCGATGGCGCTGATGTCTGCCGTGCAGGGACTGGCAGGACAGACGGCCACGCTTCTCGGCCAGGCAGGCCAGATCGCGGGCGGCGGCGGACCGGGCCTTGCCGCATTCGCCGGTACGCTTGCTTCCTCAGCACTCGGCTTCCTCAGCGCCGCCGGTCTCGGCAGTCGCCAAGGCGTCGTTTCGGGCACGAGCCCGCGGGCTGACGCCGGCACGGCGCTGGCGGGCTCCGGCAGTGGTGTCGGCTCCGATGCCTCGAGCCTGTTCCCGCTGCCCGGGATTATGAACACCATTGTCGGTTCTTTCAAATCCGACACGGTGGGTGTTGCAAGGGTTGAACAGATCGGCGTCAGCAAGGTCACCAATGTCGGCCAGACCTCTCTCGAGAAGGTCGGTAAATTCAAGAAATTGATCGTTGGCGAAGAATTCGTCATCGAATGCGGCGCGTCCAAGTTCATTATGCGCAAGGACGGCACCGTCATCATCCTGGGCACGCATTTCAACTTCACCGCATCCGGCCCGACACAGATCAACGGCGTGGTCGTGGATCTGAACAAGCCGGGTGGAGGGTTCTCGGAAGCATCGCCGACATCGTCAGACACGACAGCGAAAGGATGAACGATCGATGTCGGTCGACAACCGCACGCCCTTTCCGGCGCTGGCTTTTCGGCAATACAATCTCGCCGGGGATTTGCTCGGCGTCGTGGTGGCGCGCGGTACGTTTCGCCTTAGCAATGGCGGCCCTCTCGTTCCGGATGATGTCCAGCGTTCTTTGGTTATGTCGGACACCTATGACGGTGACCCGCACCAGACGCCGCAAACGGCCTGCACCGATCTTGCTCCATTCAAGCCCGGCACCGATGTGACATTTCTCGGCGCCGCCTGCGCGCCGGGGGGCAAAGCCGAGCGATCCTGGTCGTGCGGGTTGCAGGTCGGGCCGGTCGAAAAACGGTTGCGCGTCTATGGACCGCGCGCCTGGCGGGCCCGCACCCGCAAGACCTGGAGAGGTTTGATCGATCGGGCGCAAGAGGATGCGCTTGACGGTTGGGACCTGACAGATCCGGAGCCGGTTACGCATGTTCCGCTGGATTGGCGACTTGCCTTCGGTGGGCGGCTTGAAACCTCCGGCAAAAAGGAGGTTGTCGAGAAGAACCCGATCGGCATCGGCCTTGTCGATGAGGTTCTTTTCCGGGAACGGCCACAATGGCCCGCGCCGCAGATCGAGGATGAGAAACACCCTATCCGTGATGTGAACGACAGGCCCGACCCGGCCGGTTTTGGCCTGCTATCGCCCTTTTGGGAGGATAGGGTGGCGCGCGCGGGGACATATGACGACGCTTGGCTGAATGAACGCCACCCGCTTCTGCCAAGCGATTTCGACTTCCGTTTTTGGCAGGCTGCTCATCCGCATCTCGTCACCGAGACCTGGCTTAAAGGCGATGAGAAATTCGCCTTGGAGAATCTGTTGCCGCAATATCCGCGCCTGGAGGGGGCTCTACCTGGCATTAGGCTGGAGATCGAGATTGACCGCGGTGCGGGTCTAGCGAAGGGAGAGATGAAGCTCGATGGTGTTCATTTCGACATGCGTCCAGGTGTCGGCCGTGTCTTCCTGACGTGGCGCTGCGGCTTTCCATGGCCTCAGAGGATCGGGATTCCTAAACTCATCTTTGCACGATCCGCCATGGAGCTTGCTTGATGGGATTGGAAATTGCCATTGACGGCAGCCATGTCCGCAATGTCAGCGCGGCCGCTTCCGAGACCGGCGCCATCGCCAGACATGGGCTCGATCCAGCGCAGCCGGTGATGTGGAACAAGGCGGGGGACTACTTCTATCAATATGACAGCCCGACAAGCCTCAATCCGCCGAAGGAATTCACTGACGAACTGCTTGCGAAACGGGTGAAGGAAGACGAGCAAAAGAGGGAAAAAGAGAAAAAGATACAATCTCCGACAAGTGCGAACCCGGCTCCGCCCGAGCTTATCCCGGACGAGAGCAAGGCGATTGCGGTTTGCCTGTCGCCCGACGTCTGCAAATCGCCGGACAAGCCGGTCCCCTACATGTCCTGGGGGCAGGCTTCGGACGACCAGAACTATTCTCCGGACGTGCGCTCGAACGGCAAGATCATAAAGCGACAGGATTCCAAGTTTTCCTGCTGTTATGGCGATGAGCCGGGTGTCGGACTGGGCTGCAAATCCAACACGGTCGGTGATGTCGTCGAACCTGTCACCTCGTCGCAAATCGTTCGCGCCAATGGCATTTGGGTGCAGCGCCATGGCGATCGCTGCACCTTGAACAAAGGTAATACCGAGGGCGAATACGTCCATGTGGAGGCTACCGACTCTCACAAGGCTCCCGAGGGAACAGATAAACAAGATCAGAGCGGCGGCGAGGCTGAAGATACCCGCAGCGAGGGGCAGAAATTTTCAGACGGCTTCACGGAGAATGCCAACGAGACATTGGAGGGGCTGAAAAAGGTCGGCTCGGATGTCCTGGAGGGCACCAAAAATCTGGCTTCCGACCTCTGGAATGATCCCACGGGAACGATCGCGGCCGGTGCCGAAAGCGTCAAGGATGGCGCAGTTGGTGCGGCGAACTGGACCGCGGAGGTTGCACAAAATCTCTATGACGATCCCGGGGCAACACTCGGTCGCGGATGGGAAAATACCCAAAATACGGCCAGTTCGATCTGGCACGCGGTCGCTGATCCCTACAGCGAAGCCTATGAGAAAGGCGGCTTGTCCCAAGCCATAGGTCACGGTACCTTCGATGTGGTAAAACTCGCTGTCGAAGCCCTGGCAACCAAGGGGGCGGCAACTGCCGCCGGAAAGACAGCGACTATCGGCGCGGGCGTCGCGGCCAAGGCGCACAAAGCCGAAGAGGTCACGGAAACCGTCCACGATGCGCGGAAAATCGAATCGAAGGTCGAGGATGGCACGCACGGTGCGAGAAGCACACGGAAACTGAGGGTGCGGTGTTTCGATCTGCCGCGAGGGGTCAATCGCGACGAGTTCCGACGTCAGCTGAAAGAACAGCAGGCAACTATTAAAAACATGACGGCCGACGACATGGCCTACGCTCATACGGTTCTCGATCACGCTCGTGAGGCGTGGGCGGGAAGCGGCAAGAAAGGCTCCTTCACCAATTTGCTGCGCGACGGAAAGGCACAGGAGGCAGCCCGTGCCGATTTCGAGGCATCCTTGAGGGAAGCGGGTTATTCGAAGGCCGAAATCCGCGAACAGATGGCGTCGGTCAACGCAACGCACTATCTTGATATAATTGCTGGCGGCGATCCACGCGAGTTGGGTATAGGTGGTGGAGCGGAGAACCAGAGAATTGGCCCGATGTGGACTCAAGAAGGCAGGGCTGAAGCATTGCGTGCGGAGGCAGACCAAATGCGGAGAAATGGTCAGGCGGACCAACTCATGGATGTCGAGTTGAATATATGTGGCGAAGAGCATTGAAAGGCAGCTATCAATGTTAGACTCCTTTTTTGAGGATACGATTGCTGAAATTGGTCCGCCGCAGCGCTGCGTCCCGATGACCCCCGAGCAGGAAAATCGTCTTTCGAAGCAGTTGCCGGCAAGCTTCATGGCGTTTCTTTTTCAATACGGCTTCGGCGATTATTTCGATCGAAAGGTCCAATATTGCGACCCGGCGGATTTTTCCCCCATTCTTTCACTCGTGTTTGCAGCCGATCCCGATTTTAGCCACAGAGACTGCTTCGTCGTCGGTTATTCTGCTTTTGGCCGGTTGATCTGCTGGTCGCAACGGCACGATCAATTCGAAATTGACCTCGTTGATCTGCGGATAACATCCCGAAAGCTCGCACCAACGCAATTCATCCTGCCGCCGGGAACAATGAAGCGCGAACGAAGCACCGACCCGAATGTGCTGGCGCGCTCGCTATTGGTTGCGGATCAACGGGACTATGAGGAATTCGACGCTCAGGACCAGCCCATGTTTGCGCGCTGCCGTGCCATGCATGGGGATCTCGAGCGGAACGAATGCTACGGCTACTTCCCTGCGATTGCGACAGTCGGTCTGGATAGCCCCGCGAGGCGGGTCGAAAACATCAGGCGGGTGGCAGCACGTGAGCATTTTGCCATTCTGGCCCAGCTGGGCACCTTCCATTTGATGAGGCTGGAGCGAGGACAATATACGGCGGTGCGTCCAATCGGTTGAAATATGCGTTCGGATAAGTAGCACCTTGCTCGACTTTCCGAATTCAGCCTGATGAAGATCGCCCCGTTCCGCCCCCCTATAGATCGCGGAGCTTTCAGGATTTGGTTTCGGCAATACTGGCGAAGTAGAGAGGTGATTTCCAATGAGTAGGGACGATGTAGATAAAATTGTCGCCGCCACGCTGCGGCGAGCGGCGACGGCTATGCCAACAGCTTCGTCCAACTCGGTATAGGCATCTGCCTTTATGATCTTGGTCGGTACGAAGAAAGCACTGATCCTCTGTTGCGCGCCTATATGGGCGAAGGTGAGGAAATTTTTGAGGAATCCGATCCGATGTATCTCGGTTATCTTCGCAAACGAAAGTTAATCGGTTGAGAGATCGATGACAGTCGCTGAAATCTGCAAACCGGTCGGTTCGCGGGATGTGATGATCTAGCAGCGGACTCGCTCGGTTCAAGGAGATCGCATTTATTAGACGGCGTCTAGCCATCCGCGGCGCGGCTGAACGGTGAATTGGCAGAAGATGGAGTGGGAAATCGTTTCGTTCGAAGGGATGGGGCCAATCCGTTTCGGGATGTCGCCGGCGGAGGTCGCTGCTATTATCGGGCCGCCCGAATCCGCTGACGAAGACGACGAGTCTCGTCGTGAATATCGTGCGATCGACGTACCGATCGTGTCATACGAGGATAATGTCGTGACCGAAATTGAGGCGTTCTATGAGGTGGAGAACGTGTCCTTTCGTGGCAGACGTATATTCGATGAGCCGGGGTTGGCGATTATCCAGTTCCTTGAACAAGAGAACGGCGGCGCCCGAATGAACGTCGGAACCGTCCTTTTTAGGAATATCGGCATCACGTCTGGTTGTATAGACCAAAGAACACGTGGCGATCATTCGATTACCGCCTTCGCCTAAGGTCTTTGGGACGACAGGCTCGACCGCTTCAAAGAACTGACATTCCTTTGAACTCTCGGAAGGGCTTAGGCTGGCCCCTTCAAAAAGGCACAATAAATGCCATGGGTTTTCACTCCCTATGACGGGATATCAAATGTTCGATTTGGGCAGGAGCGCGAGGATGTCGAGAGCGTCCTCGGTCAGCCGAGAAAGGTGAAGCAAACATACACCGGTAAAACGCGGCTGGAATACAGCATGTCAATGCCGCCATTCTTGTTCTCGCATGGAAAGTTTATCGAAATGAACTTGTTGCCGGACGTTTCCGAGCCGTTCGAATATAAGGGTATGAATCTTTTTGTCATGCCTGAAGACGAAGTTTTGAGGCGATTGGAAGAAGACGATTCTGACGTTCGCGAATCTCATGGGTTCATCATCTTTTTCGGTCTTGGCTTGGCATTGACAGGTTTCCACGGACGGAATGCGAGAGCAAAAAGCAATTACGATCTTCGGGCGTGATCATCAGTGGATCGAAAAAAAGTCGACCATGCAAACCGTCCGTTTCTCTTAGGCACTGACAGGAGGAGCAGCGGTAAACATGGAATGGGAAATTGTGTCCTTTGAAGGGATGGGGCCAATCCGTTTCGGGATGTCGCCTGAGGAAGTCGCAGGCATTGTCGGTCCACCTGATCGATCCAGGCGAGGCTTGCGGCCCGGCACCTTCAATGAGTTTCGCGGTACCAAAGCGCCGATCGTGCGCTACAACAAAAATCGCGTCAGGGAAATCGAGGCCTTCTACGATCTGGAGTCGGTCACTTTTCAGGGGATTGATCTTTTCCAGACCAACGGAGTTGAGGTTCTTCGCCGGCTAGAAGAATTGAATGGCGATGCGAGATTGTCCGTTGGCATCATCATTTTCGACAAGCTCGGCCTGACTGCGGGTCGCCTGGATGAAGGTCCGCGTACCGGACACTCGGTTACGGCTTTCTCATCCGGCACCTGGGACGGCAAGATGGGCGATTTCGAGAGTATCAGCTTCAAGTGACGGCGTAGTTCAATCCTCCTCCAAGCCGTGGATTCATAAAAGCGATACCGCGTAATGTATTGGAAAATCATATTCTTTGTCAGCGTGGAACCAATGCGTTTTGCAACCGCCAGCGGAAGGATTCGTAGCGAGCATTAGGAGTTGAGAAAACTACTCTTGCTTGATCAGCGACAAACTATCAGCCGTATGGCCCAACTGCAGATTGTGAGACGGTGTAGGGTTCGGTTACCTAACGCCAGTCAAACAGTGAGGAGATGATGGAAAAAAAGACCTTGCCCACCGATATTTCCGAGAGGATTGATGGCTTGCTGAGGGAAGCGGGGGCCAAGAACCGCGAAGGTAAGATTGAGGAATCCATAACGCTCGGCCAGTCGGCGTGGGCCCTCCTGCCGCCGCCACAAGAAGAATGGGATTTCTATCCGCAGATCATGGCGCGCAGCATGGTCACGAAGTATGCCGCGATCGGCGATGCCGCCTCTGCCAAGGAATGGATCGCGACGACCTACCGCGTGTATGAGGATATTGAGCGCAAGGACCATTTCGTCCTGATGCTGGAGGGGCGTGCACTTTACCAGCTTGGCTTGATCGATGAAGCCTACGAGGTTTTCTCCCGGATCCACGAGCTCTTCGGCCGTCAGGGTTTTTCCGGCGACGACGCGCCCTATCTTGAATTCTACCTTAAAGAGCGTGCGGCGAGGCAGAAATAACATGGAAGACGAGCTTCCGGACGAGATTTACGATCGCGTTTCCGATCTATCGGAGCGGGGGAACGATTTTCTCGATGCAGATCAATACGACGAGGCGATTACGGTGTGGCGATCGGCACTTGCTCTGCTGCCGGAACCACGGCAAAAATGGGAAGCTGCGGTTTGGCTCAATGCATCCATTGGCGATGCGCAGCAACAGAAGGGCGAGACTGAAGAAGCTCTCGCCTCTTTCCGACAGGCGGCCGCCAGTGCTGACGGCTATGCGAACGGCTTCGTGCAACTCGGTATCGGCACGTGCCTATACGATCTTGGTCATCAAGAGGAAAGCACCGATCCTTTGTTGCGCGCCTACATGGCCGAAGGAGAAGACATTTTCGAGGAGTCTGATCCCAAATATCTGGACCATTTGCGCAAGCGGAAGCTGATCGATTAAGTTATCGAGCATTCAAGCGCTATCTGCAGCCGGATGTCCGCCGCCATCGCCCGGTCTATCGCGGCCAGCGCCGGAGTTTCCTCATTCAGGACGACCTTTCTAGCCGGTAACGGGTTCCCGGATAGAGTAGGCGAACAGATGTGACGATCTGATTTGCCGACCAGGTGCGCCGGCGGATCAGCAGGCAGGGCTCGGAACGGGCGATCGCCAGGTGCTTGCATTCCCACGGCTGCGGGAGCACGGCCTCAACGAATTGCGCCGTGGGAGATCGGCGATATCAGCGTCAGATATGGGAGCGCACCGCCCCCCCTGCAGATCTGAGGGGTTTTTGGATGACGCTGCGTCACAGACGATAGCAGATTATAAGGCGGAGAACGGCCAATCCTGAAAATGACTAATTTTTTCGCAGAGTTAAGGACTGATCCGAATTTTGACCCTCAGGTGATCGCGGACTTCAGCGAGATAAGTGGGGACAATCGCAGCTACCTTCAGGAAGCGATTGCTTACAGATCGGAACATGCTGAAGCGATCCTGCGGGCTGACATACCTCTCGATCACCAGGACGATAATGGCCAGACAGCGCTTCAATATGCGATCTCACGGGGCATGTATGATCTGGCAACGGACATCGTGAATAAGGGCGCCGATCTGCATCGTCTCGACAAGTATGGGAATGACGCGCTTTGGACGTCGGTACTGAACCCCCGCCCGAGCCTGCCACTGATTGAACTGCTTGTCACAAAGGGTGCGGACCCCCACCGCAAAAATGCAGCCGGGCGATCTTCGGCGGACATGGCGCTTACGAAGAAAAATCAGGCAATGATGAAGCTTTTCGGAGTTTGATCACGGCCCAGGCCAATGTCGCAAGTGTCGATCAAACTAGGAGACTGGATACTCTCGCCATCGGCACAGTGAGTTGTTTCTGGACCGTGACCTTGCCCCGTTGAAATAATCCATTTTGAAGTAAGCTCTGGCCCATTGAGAGGACCAGGGAATGAAGCGCAATCGTTTCACAGACGCACAGATCATCGGCATTCTGAAGGAGCACGAGGCTGGCACACCGGTCTCGGAGCTTTGCCGCAAGCACGGCGTCAGCGATGCCAGCATCTATAAATGGAAGGCCAAATTCGGCGGCATGGACGTATCCGAAGCTAAGCGGCTGAAGACGCTGGAAGACGAGAACACGAAGCTGAAACGGCTCTTGGCAGATGCGATGCTCGACAATGCGGCTTTGAAAGACCTTTTGGGAAAGAATGTATGGTCCGCCTCGTCCGCGCAAGGGTTCAAGACATCGCAAATGACGATTCCAGTTGCATAAATGTATCCGGCCTCTCGCGAGTGGGCTGCGGTTGCAGCCAGGCCATGATGAGATCCGCACACGCCGTTCCCAATAAATGGTTCGGGCATGAGGCCCGCTTTTTTGCACAGGACTTACGGCATGTTGATCCACTGTTTCGTCATCACTATTCCCGATCCTTGCAATCGAGCCAGGAGCGTCAGGTGAAGGCAGGGTCTCTGCGTTCGTAGAGTGCTCCAGGCCTGGTCAGGACGACCCAGACGATCCGGGCCATTTTAGCGGCAAGTGCGACGACAGCTTTGTTGGGGTGCATCCGAGCCTGAAGACCATCCAGCCAGTTCCCCAGTCGATCTCGTGTTCGGTCCAGGTGCCGAAAGCAGGATCGTGCTCCGTGAACGAGGAGCTTGCGCACGTAGCGGTTTCCGCGCTTACTGATGCCGAGAAGCTTCTGCTTTCCTCCGGTCGAGTATTCCCGTGGCACAAGGCCAAGCCACGCTGCCAGATCGCGAGCTTTCTGGAATTGTCGGCCGTTTCCAATAGCAGCCAGGAGCGCAGTTGCCCCCAACGCTCCGATCCCAGGGATCGTCATGAGCCGTCGTGCGACGTCCTCGCGATTAGCTACCGCCTCGATCTCGCGTGTGACGTCACCAATGCGCTGTTCCAACTGGCGCAGATCTGCAAACAGGTCTGCAAGCAGCTTACGCATTGCCGACGAGAGATCGTTGGATTGATCGTCGACAGCTTGCGGCAGGTCGAGCTTGAACAGGCCCGCGCCTTGGCGCAGGGCAATCCCGTATTCGAGGCAGAAAGCTCTCATCTGATTGATCAGACGCGTTCTCGTTCCGATCATCTGATCCCGGACCCTGTGTAAGGCCTGAAGATCGGCTTGTTCCTCGCTCTTGAGTGCAGCAAATCGCATTGTTGGTCGCGTGGCAGCTTCAGCGATCGCTTCCGCATCAATGATGTCGCTCTTGTTCGACTTTACGTAGGGCTTCACGAACTGCGCGGGGATCAAGCGCACCTCATGTCCAAGTGCCTGCATCTTCCTGGCGATCCATTGAGATCCTGCACACGATTCCATCCCTACGATCGCCGGCGCCGCACGCTCGAAGAACTGCAGCAGTGTGTCGCGGCGGAAGCGAACCTTCTGGACTGGCACGCCATCGCTTCCGAGGCCGACGACGTGGAATATGTTCTTGCCGATATCAATTCCGTAGACCGCCGCTGGGCGCGGCACATTGCGTTTTGGCATTGCAACCTCCTTCGGTTTGACCGCCTCATGATGCGGCCGGAGGACGAGGCGGACCATCCCATTAGTGGTGACGCCCGCAGCAAGGCGGAAAGCTGTCGCTCATCTGATGGATCACCACCAGATGAGCGACAGCGGGCGTGTAAAGCCATCGGCTTTTGCCGGATGACGGTCCGTTACGAAACCAGGCGCAGCGATGACCATGACCTTCGCGAGCGGATGAAGGCGCTGGCGCATGAACGCCGCCGCTTTGGATATCGACGCCTTCATGTGCTGCTCAGGCGTGAGGGTCACCTGGTGAACCACAAGCGGCTCTTCCGGCTCTATCGGGAAGAGAAGCTGACGGTGCGGTCGGAAACGAGCGATTGGCACGCGAGCACCGATGCTTGTCCCGATGGCAGCCAATGATCGTTGGTCGCTGGACTTCGTGTCGGATCAACTTACCGACGGTCGCAGGTTCCGGGTGCTGACGGTCGTCGACGATTGCACCAGGGAATGCCTGGCACTCGTCGCCGATACGTCGCTTTCCGGTCTGCGGGTTGCCCGCGAGCTTGACCGGATCATCCAGGGGCGTGGCAAGCCAAAGATGATCGTCAGCGACAACGTCCTATGTGGGCAAGCAAAACGGGAACAGGCCAACAGGTCTCCCTGCATCAGCAACAGCCGATGCACTTAGATTGCTCCAGATGGTTTCCACCGTCAACGGGATCGTTCCCTGCCATAGCAAACACAGGATCCATCGGCATGTTGCTCGCCGTGGTCCTCACCGTCCTTAAGATGGGATACGTGCCCAGGTGGAAGGCCCGAACATTATCTATAGGGTCGCAATCGCGCCCTCACGGCACTTGCAGAGAGGGGTCCTTCCACCTGGTCTCCGGTCGTTCAATGAACGGCCGGTATTCTGTCTGTGTCTTGATGACCGCGTGAGCGACACGTGCCATCTTGGCAGTAAGAGCTGTCATCGCCTTACGTCTGCGATCTGCATCATTGGCGCTGCCAGCCATGTATCTTCCAAGTTTGTCGCGGAAGCTGTTATCACGTTGGCGGGATGCGACCTGGGCAGCCATCCAGAAAGTTCGGCGGAGACGAGCGTTTCCGTACTTCGATAGCTTTGTCCGGCCTCGGAAGGTGCCCGACTGCGAGGTCGCAAGGTCGAGACCGCAGAACTTCAGAAATTGGCGATGGTGCCTGAAGCGACGCAGGTCGCCGGCCTCCGCCAAGATGGTCAAAGCATTGATCGGTCCTATCCCGGGAATCTTGCACAGGAGTTGATAATCCCGATGGTCGGCCAGCAGCGACTGAGCGATTTGTTCGATGCGATTGCGTTCACGGATCAGGCTTCGCCCTTGGCCAATGATCATGCGGAACATGCTGATCGCGACGGCGTCTTCGGCGATGGGCAGCGCCACCGACGAGGAAGCTGTCTCAAAGATGTCGTTGATTAATCGTGCTTTTGAGACTTTACGTCCGACGAGCGACCACGCCTCCGCAACAAACGCTTCGCGTCCGAGTGAAGTGATGCTGCTGGGTGTGGGGAAGCGTTCGATCAACGCCAGAAACCAGTCCGACCGGCTGTTACCGGCAAAATGGGCGATCTCGGGAAAATAGAGCGGCAGGTAGTGGTTCAGGATGCGGTGCCAGGTCTGGGTCTTGGCTTTGGAGATGACTTCGTGCGTCTTCGACAGTTCCTGCAAATCGTTGATGCCAGCTTCAAGCGGATCGACGTAAACCTGGGTGGCGCCGATCCGCAGCATGTGCAGGATAACCTGTGCATCCTTCGGATCGTTCTTGTCCCAGCCATTATGCAGTGCCTCTCGCGTTCTGGCCAATGCAACTGAAGAGATCAGTTGCAACTGGAAACCTGCCATAAGCAGCTTATGTGCCAGCGTACGGTGATAATTGCCGGTAGCTTCAAAGCCGACGACGATTTGTCGTGCCATGGAAGCGAGTTCCTCGACCAAGCGGTCGTAGTCATCCTTGGTCGCCATCACCGTCATACGACGGCGCCGGCCACCCTCGGGCCGCTCGATAAGGACCTCCTGACGGTGCTTCGACATATCGATCGCTACCAGCACGGCGTTTGTGGGAGTAGAAAGATATTTGGTCATGGCTTGTCGTCTCCAAAGTGTTGCCTCGACAACTTCACTTTAGAGACCTGTCGACCGGCCATGACCACCCCAGACGGCGCGCTGCGCTACGCATGGCTTCGCGCGCCGTCCGCAATGTCAGAGCAAGTTTCCCGATGTGCTATGGCAGCGAGTTCACCAGCAACGCGATCCTGCAATGGACGGATCGGACCAAGGTAGAATGGCACTACATCGCACCGGGCAAACCGATCCAGAACGCCTTCATCGAAAGCTTCAATGGGCGGCTGCGAGACGAGTTCCTGAATGAAACTCTCTTCTCGTCACTGACCCATGCTCGATCAGCGCTTTCAAACTGGCGCAGCGATTACAACGATCATCGACCACACTCTGGACTCGGCTGGATGACACCTGCCGAGTTCGCTCAGACAATCAACCCGCGACGTGATGCGGTGCTGCGCAGCCGGAATGGCTCCGCACCGCAACCCGCCGCTACCGCCCCAAATACAGCAAGCCTAAACCGCTGGAGCGAACTCAAAACTGGATAAAACTTGGGGCAAGGTCACGCGCGGTAAAATCCGGATTTGCGAAGAAGGAAGCAACCTTCAACAAGGATGGCTTCGAAAAATACGGTGATCTGATCGACCAATATGAATGTGGTGGCTTCTCCATCGAAGTTCAGGATATCGCCGAGGGAAGGCTGCAGGAATACTTCGCCCTAGCCTTGATCGTATCAAGAACAAGAATGCGATCGGGAAGATTAGCATTTCGGGATCGGGGGCTTTCGCCAAGGATTTCGATTTCAGCAAATTCAAGCAGTTCGGCAGCGTGAAAGCGATCACAACCCAGGATGTGCCCTTTGGCGAGGAGCTGCCGGACCTGTTTCCCGAACTTGAGGCATGGCTCAATCTCAACTGGACGGCCAATAAGATCAAAGCGTTGAATGGCCGGTGGCCGAAACTTGCCAATCTCTCGCTCCAAGGCTTTTCCGGCTCTCTGTCGATTTTCGAAGGCGCTCCCATCAAGAGGCTTTTCCTGATCGCTTCGACGATTAAAGACGTCGAGGACATTCTGCGTTTCAATGAGCTTGAAGTTTTGCAGATTTCCTCTTGCAAGATCGCAGGTTATGTTTCGGTTATTTCGGAGTTGAAGAACCTGCGGTCGCTAAGAATATATGGGAAAAACAAGCTCGAAGCTTGGGAAAACCTAAAGCACGATAATATCCAAAACCTAGAAATATCTCACCTTCCTTGCAAGTTGCGAAAAGAGCGGTTTCCGAAGCTGCGCAATTACGTGATTAATGCCTATCGGCCGCGTGACCCTTTCTACGAGGAGGGGGGCGATCTCGGGAAGTTGGGGCGCGAGTTCAACAGCATTTTTGGTTGGTGAGACCTTCCCCTCCTGCTTTTCTCGCCAATGAATTCCCGCTACGGCAAGTTCTTCTGCGGGTAAATCGTCTGTCCTTGTTTGAGCATCTCGACGAAGCTCTCGATCTTCTTCCGGCGGCCTGCCTCGGTCTTTATGTTGTGGACTCTAAAGGCGAGAGCGAAACGGTTTTGTGCGCTGAGCCGGCCAAACATTTCCTTGGCCTTCGGCTCGGCGTCGATCGCCGCCTGAAGGTCGTCGGGAACCTGCATATCCTTGCCGCTGGCATAGGCGCGCTGCCAACGTCCGTCCAACTTTGCTGCCTCGACTTCGCGCAGTCCGTTCCTAGTCATACGCCCTTCGTTGATCAGGCGTTCGACGTTCTCGACATTGATCTGGCTCCAAATGCTTTTCCTGTTGCGCGGCGTATAGCGCTGCAGAAAGCTCTTCTCGTCCAGCCCTTTCCTGATGCCGTCGATCCATCCCCAGCACAGCACGACGTCAATCGCTTCTTTGGGCGTTATTGATGGAATGCCGGAATTCACCTTGAAGATTCGTATCCAGATTTCGGTGGCATTATCGTGGTTCACGCCAAGCCAATTGTAGAAAGCGTTAGCATCCGGAAATTCGCGGATTTTCTCGGGGTCGACAGTAACAGGTGGCATGGAACGATCGTCTCCTGGTGCAAGTGATTTGATCAAGATCCCCATGTCTAACACGCTGGCAAAAGCGGCGCCCTGAGAGCGGCTTTCCTTCGCCGGATGTTGCCTAGGACGAACTCTCCAGACGATAGCGGGTGCCGGGGTAGAGAAGCCGAACGGATGTGACGATCCGGTCTGCGGACCAGGTGCGCCGGCGGATCAGCAGACAGGGCTCGGAACGAGCGATCGCCAGATGTTTGCATTCCCACGGTTGCGGAAGCACGGCCTCGACGAATTGTTCCGTATGGGAGATCGGTGCTATCAGCGTCAGATAGGCATTGGGCGTCGTGACCTGAAAATTCTGGGCGAGATAATCCGGTGCCACCGCAGGATTGACGAAGCGATCCTCCAGCTGGATCGGCACGTCATCTTCGTGATGCAGGATCACCGAATGGAAGGCCGGCATGCCGACTTCGATCTTCATGGCTTCCGCAAGCTCATGACCGCAGACCTCGGTCTGGGAGAGGATGACATGAGGTCTGTGGGTGGAACCCCGCTCGGCAATTTCGTCGGCGATATTGCGGACGCCCATAAAGGGCGCGCTTCGCTTCTTGCTGGCCACGAAGGAGCCGCGTCCCTGCACCCTGACGATCACGCCTTCCATGGCAAGTTCTCTCAAGGCGCGATTGGCCGTCATGCGGCTGACGTTCAGCGTCTCGGCGATTTCATTCTCGGAAGGCACACGGTGATGCGCCGGCCATTCGCCGGTTTCAATCCGCTTCTTGATGTCCGCTTTTAGCCGCTCATAAATAGGAAGCTCCCGTGAACCCGAAGCCTGGATGGTCTGGTCGCCCTCGGGCATGCTCGGTTCTCCTCGTGACGCCGTCATGTGCATACAAAATACGCATCGAAAATAAAGCGTAAAGTTTTTGCAGGCCACTTGCCCCCTTTCAAAAACTCTGCCATGTTCCCTATACAACTTTCTCAGGTGAAGCAAATGGCGGCATCTCAAACTCTCCTGTGCAGACAGATTTTGCTACCGGAAGGTTGGGCGTCCGATGTGGTCTTGGCCGTCGACGGCGAGGGATTGATTACCGCAATCGAGACCAATGCCGACGCAAGGCAAGATCTCGTGGAACTGGCCGGGCCGGTGGTTTCCCCTCTAGTAAACCTGCATTCCCATGCTTTTCAGCGGGCCATGGCCGGCCTTGCCGAGCTTGCCGGGTCGACCGATGACAGCTTCTGGACGTGGCGTGACGCGATGTACCATCTCGTCGGCCGAATGTCTCCGGATGATATCGAGATCGTCGCAACCAAGTTGTACAGTGAACTCATCAAGGGCGGCTTCGGTCACGTCGTCGAATTCCACTATCTCCATCATGCTGCCGGTGGCCGCCCCTATGCAAATGTGGGGGAAACATCCCGGCGCATCCTACGTGCCGCACAAGCCGCAGGGATAGGGCTGACCCACCTGCCGGTCTTTTATGCCCATGCCGGTTTTGGCGGGATCGCTCCCGGCGAGGGGCAGCGCCCGTTTATCCATGACGTCGACCAATTTCTTGGGCTTCTCGAGGCGTTGAAGCCCGATTGCCGATCTGCGGGCGCGACACTTGGTCTTGCGATCCATTCGCTGCGGGCAGCGACGCCAGACGAAATGCGGGAGATCTTGGCGGCCGAAGAAACCGGCGGGCCGATCCATATCCATGTGGCTGAGCAGGAGCGCGAGGTCGAGGAATGTCTCGCGTGGAGCAGACGCCGACCGGTGGAATTCCTGCTCGACGAGATGCCCGTGGACGACAGGTGGTGCGCCATCCATGCCACGCATATGACCACCGATGAAACCGAGCGGCTTGCTCGCTCGGGGGCGGTGGCCGGTCTTTGTCCGGCGACCGAAGCCAATCTGGGCGACGGAATTTTTCCCGCAACGGATTTCGTCGGATCGGGTGGACGTTTCGGCATTGGAACGGATAGCCATGTCGCGACGACGGTCGGGGAAGAGTTGCGCCTTTTGGAATACAGCCAGAGGCTGCGCGATCGTCGGCGCAACCGGCTCGCTACCGGTCCGGGTGCATCCGTCGGCAGGACCCTGTTCGACGCAGCACTTGCCGGAGGCTGCCAGGCGGCCGGGCTGCGCACCAGCGGTATCCGAGTCGGAGCAAGGGCCGATCTGGTGGTTCTCGACGGCAACAATCCTTTCATCGGCGCAGCTTCCGGCGATCAGGTTCTCGACCGGTGGCTGTTTGCGCTTGGATCCGAAGCGGTTCGCGACGTTATGGCGGGGGGACAATGGGTGGTCCGAGAGGGTCGCCACAGGGATGAGGAGGCAATCGATCGTGCGTTCCGGGAGGTTCTTCTGAAACTGGCCTAGGCCTTCAACTTGCACCAACTCATGAGCTAACAAAAAGGGGAATTTCATGCTGAGTGCCCAACTGAAATACACGCTGCTTGCCGCCGGATTGATGTTCGGCGGCTCCTTTACCGGTGCCAACGCGGCCTCCTATTGCGCAGACGGCAAGACCGTCACCTTCGCCGGCATCGATTGGGAGAGCGGCGCCCTCATTACTGAGGTGATGAAGGCGATCCTGTCGAAGGGTTATGATTGCAAGGTGGACTCAATCCCCGGCAATTCCGTCACTTTGGAGCAGGCAACCGCCAACAACGACGTGCAGATCTTTGCCGAGGAGTGGATCGGCCGTTCCGATGTCTGGAACAATGCAGCCGCAGCGGGCCAAGTCACTTCGGTCGGCAAGACGTTTGTCGGTGCTTCCGAAGGCTGGTTCGTGCCGGAATATCTCGTCAAGGGAGACCAGGCGCGGGGCGTCAAGCCGCTGGCGCCCGACCTGAAGAGCGTTTCGCAGCTTTCCGACCCGAAGATCGTAGAGCTGTTCAAGGATCCGGAAGAACCTTCCAAGGGCCGCTTTCTGAATTGCCCGTCCGGCTGGACCTGCGAAGGCGTCAACACCGCCAAGCTTGAGGCCTACAAGCTGACGGATGCCTATGTGAACTTCCGCCCCGGCACGGGAACTGCGCTCGATGCGGCCATCAGTTCGGCATATCTGCAGGGTGAGCCGGTGCTTTTCTACTATTGGAGCCCTACGGCCATCATGGGCAAGTTCAAGCTGGTTCAGCTTGAGGAACCTGCCTACAGCGAAGCCTGCTGGAAGGAGCTGACAAGCGCGACAGGCAAGCGCGAAGCTGGCTGCGCCTTCCCGACCGTCGAAGTGGCCTACGGCGTCAACAGCACCTTTGCCAAGGAGGCGCCTGAAATTATCCAGATCCTGGAAAAGGCGACTTTCCCACTGGAAGAGGTGAATGCGAGCCTCGCTTACATGGTCGATCAGAAGGCTGACGCGGTTGCTGCCGCCGACCAGTTCCTGAAGACCAAGGGTGCTGTTTGGAACGCCTGGGTTTCGGCCGACGCCAAGGCCAAGATCGAAGCCTCGTTGAAATAGTCTCAGGTGGCCGCGCGTCTCTGCGCGCGGCCACGACCATGCGTCGCGTCGCTTTGATGTTTCGAGCGCGGGCGCGGGCGGTTTGCCATCTCAAGGACTTGAGCAATGTTTCCCGACAGCTTCCATATCTCCATCCGCGGGCCGATAAATACGGCGGTGCAGTCGCTGGTGGTCAGCTACGGCTTCGTCTTCAAGGCGATTTCGCAGACGATTTTGCAGGCCATCCTCTTCATCGAATGGATCGTGCGCGGCTTGCCCTGGTGGCTGGTGATTATCGCTTTCATGGCGCTAACCTGGCAGGCAACGCGCAAGCTTGCACTCGCCTTCATCGTCGCGGCGATGCTGTTCGTGATCGGAGCCCTCGGTCTGTGGGATCTGGCCATGCAAACGCTCGCTCTGATGCTGATGGCAACGCTGATCTCGATTGCCATCGGTGTGCCGATGGGCATATGGCTGGCCAAGAGCCGTCTCATGCGCGGCATCACACTCCCGGTTCTCGATGTGATGCAGACCATGCCGAGTTTCGTCTATCTCATTCCTGCGATCATGCTTTTCGGGCTCGGCAAGGTACCGGCCGTGCTGGCCACCATTGTTTATGCAGTACCCCCGTTGATCCGATTGACCGATCTCGGCATCCGGCAGGTCGACGGCGAAGTTGTCGAGGCGGCAACCGCCTTTGGCGGCAGCCCGCGGCAGATCCTGTTCGGCGTCGAACTGCCGCTTGCGACGCCAACGATCATGGCCGGCCTCAACCAGACCATTATGATGGCCCTTTCCATGGTCGTGGTGGCTTCCATGATCGGCGCGCGGGGCCTTGGCGAACAGGTGTTGAACGGCATTCAGACGCTCGATGTCGGCAAAGGGCTCGAAGCCGGACTGGGTATCGTCATCCTGGCCATCGTACTTGATCGTATCACCCAAGGCTTCGGCCGTTCCAAGCTGGAGGACGGCCAGAATGGCTGAGATAGAGATCCGCAATGTCTTCAAGATCTTCGGCCGAAATTCTCGCGACGCCCTGGCAATGGCGCGCGACGGTGCCGAGAAGGGCGAAATTCTCGAGCGCACCGGATGCAGCGTTGGTCTGAACGATATCAGCCTGACGATCGGCGCATCCCGCATCTTTGTGATCATGGGGCTTTCCGGTTCGGGAAAATCCACCCTGGTGCGCCATATCAATCGCCTGATCGAGCCGACCAGCGGGCAGATCCTCGTTGATGGTCGCAATGTGCTCGCCCTCAATCGACGTGACCTCAGGGAGTTCCGCACTCGCCGCGTGAGCATGGTGTTCCAGAGCTTCGGCCTGATGCCGCATCGGACGGTGTTGCAGAACGTAGTCTACGGTCAGTGGGTGCGGGGTTTAAGCAAGGCGGAGGCCAATCCGATCGGCATGAAATGGATCGAGACCGTCGGCCTGCTCGGTTACGAGAACAAATATCCACACCAGCTTTCGGGTGGCATGAAGCAACGTGTCGGGCTGGCGCGTGCGCTGGCCGCAGACACCGACGTGATCCTGATGGACGAGGCTTTTTCGGCCCTGGATCCGCTGATCCGCAGCGATATGCAGGACCAGTTGCTGCAATTGGAGAAGAATCTCTCCAAGACCATCGTCTTCATCACGCACGATCTCGATGAGGCGCTGCGTATCGGCGCCGAGATTGCCATTCTGAAGGACGGTCGGCTCGTGCAGGTCGGTACGCCAAGCCAGATCTTGAATACGCCGGCAGATGACTATGTTGCCCGTTTCGTGCAGCGCCGTGCCGGTGCAGAGGCAGCCCATCATGGCTGACGTTGTCGTTCTCGATAAAGTTTTGACCTGGAAAGAGATTGCGGCAATCGCCAATGGCGCTGAGTTGGTTCTTTCCGCCGAATCCTGGCAGCGGATTTCAAAGGCGCGCGCGATTGTTGATGCACTGGTCGAACGGGAAATCCGCGGCTATGGCATCAATACCGGTGTTGGTGCGCTGTGCGATGTCGTCATCGATCGCGACGATCAGCAGACGCTCTCACGAAACATCCTCTTCAGCCATGCTTGCGGCGTCGGCGAGCCGCTCGGCAATGCGGAGACGCGCGCGATCATGGCCGCGCAGATTGCCAATTTCGCGCATGGCTTTTCCGGCATCAGCGTTAAAGTGGTCGAGGCGCTTCTGGCATTGCTGAATGCGGATATCCTGCCCGTCATTCCTTCGCGGGGCTCGGTCGGCTACCTCACTCATGCCGCGGCTATTGGTCTGGTTCTGATCGGCGAAGGCGAATGCAGGCAGGCCGGCGAATTGATCGCTGGACGCGAGGCGCTGAACCGGGTCGGCCTAGAACCGGTTACGCTGAAGGCGAAGGAAGGCCTGAGCCTGGTCAATGGGACACCCTGTGCGACAGGTCTTGGTGCGCTGGCGATTTCGCGCTTCTTTCATCTGCTCGACTGGGCGGATGCGGCCGCGGCGATGACCTACGAAAACCTCGGGGCCCAGGCTGATCCGTTTGCCGAAATGCCGCTTTCGCTGCGCCGTTCCGCGGGGCTGCAGCGGGTCGGGCGAAACCTCCGCCACTGGCTTGCGGGAAGTCAGCTTCTGGCGCAATCGGCCGGGAGCCGCACGCAGGATCCTTTGAGCCTCCGCGCGGTGCCGCAGATCCATGGTGCCGTCCGTGATGCTTTGGAGCAGGCCCAGGAGGTCATCGATCGGGAGTTATCTAGCGTGACGGACAATCCCATCGTCACCGGCTCACCGGAAGCGCCGCAGGTTCATTCGCAGGCTCACGCAGTCGGGGCCGGTTTGGGTCTGGCCATGGACAGCGTGGCGACCGCTGCTGCCGAGCTCGCGGCGATTTCCGAGCGGCGGATCGACCGGTTGGTGAACCCGCTCGTGAGCGGCCTGCCTGCGTTTCTTGCCGCCGGAAGCGGCGTATGTTCCGGTTTCATGATCATTCAGTACACGGCCGCCGCGCTTGTGGCGGAAAATCGTCGACTGGCTGCGCCTGCAAGCCTTGATGGCGGCATCACGTCCGCGCTGCAGGAAGACATTCTGACCCATGCCACACCGGCGGCCGACAAGGCGCTGGCGATCCTCGACAATCTGCAGACCGTTCTTGCGATCGAAGTGGCGGCGGCGGCGCAGGCCTATGATCAGCAGCCGGGATCGGCAGCCAAGGCCGCTCGAACGGCGCGGCTCTATGATCTGGTCCGGCGGGAAGTACCTTTTTATCAGGATGATCAACCGCTGAATGCCCTTGTAGGCCGGGTTCGCGGCCTCATTGGCGTGACCCGTGTTGGATCTGAAAGCGAGGCGCTATGACGACACTGTTGCGCAATGCAAGGCTGGCAACCATGTCGCCGAACCACCCAGGGCTCGGAGTGATTGACCGCGGGGCGATTTTGATCGAAGGCGGCCGCATTGCCTATGTCGGCGATGAAGCAAGTGTCTCCGCGGTCGATCGCCTCGACGTCCTGGACTGCGAGGGCCGCTGGATCACGCCGGGGCTGATTGACTGTCATACCCATCTCGTCCATGCCGGAAACCGCGCACGAGAATTCGAAATGCGGCTCGCCGGGGCATCTTATGAGGAGATCGCCCGTGCGGGCGGCGGCATCGTTTCGTCCGTCCGGCAGGTGAGAGAGGCGAGCGAAACGGATCTGGTGGCCGAAAGCCTGCCGCGGCTGGATGCGCTGATGGCGGAAGGCGTCACCACCGTCGAAATCAAATCCGGTTATGGCTTAACCGTCGAGGACGAACTCAAGATGTTGCGCGCTGCGCGGTCTCTCGCGAACGAGCGCAAGGTCAACCTTACCACCACATATCTCGGGGCGCACGCGACGCCGGCAGATTACAAAGGGCGCAATGGCGATTTTATCCGCGACGTGGTGTTGCCGGGGCTTCAAGCCGCGCATGCGCAAGGGCTCGTAGATGCCGTGGATGGCTTCTGCGAGGGCATTGCCTTCCTGCCGGACGAGATGCGTATCGTCTTCGACGCGGCGAGGGCGCTTGGCCTCCCGATCAAGCTGCATGCCGATCAGCTTTCCAACCTTCATGGCGCGGCTCTTGCCGCAGAATATGGCGCACTTTCGGCAGATCACCTGGAGTATACCGATGAGGAAGGCGCTGTCGCCATGTCCGAGGCTGGAACCGTCGCCGTCCTGCTGCCCGGTGCCTATTATTTCATCCGCGAAACGAAGAAACCGCCGGTCGAGCTGTTTCGTAAGCACGCAACGAGGATGGCGCTCGCCACGGACTGCAACCCCGGCACATCGCCGCTGACTTCGCTGCTGCTGACAATGAATATGGGCGCCACTCTCTTTCACCTGACGGTTGAAGAATGCTTGGCCGGTGTGACCCGTGAGGCGGCCCGGACGCTTGGCCGTCTGGACAGCATCGGCACTATCGAGGTCGGCAAACAGGCGGATCTCGCCATCTGGGATATCGAGAGCCCCGCCGAACTGGTTTACCGGATCGGCTTCAATCCTCTGCATCGGCGGATTTGGCGCGGCGAGCTGACTTCCACATCCATGTCAGGAGTTTCATCGTGACGATCACACTTCATCCCGGCCGCGTATCGCTCGCCGAACTGGCGGCGATCTACTGGAACAACGGGCGTGCCGTACTGGACCGCAGCTTTGATTCTGGCATTGAACGCGCCGCTGCCCGGATTGCTGCGATCGCAGCCGGCAACGAACCGGTCTATGGGGTCAATACCGGGTTTGGAAAACTCGCATCGATCAAGATCGACGCCAGCGATACGGCAGTGCTGCAGCGCAATCTGATCCTGTCCCATTGCTGCGGGATTGGCGTGCCGCTGCCGGAAAATATCGTTCGCCTGATCATGGCGCTGAAGCTGGTGTCACTCGGCCGTGGCGCTTCCGGCGTGCGGCTCGAACTGGTGCGCCTGATCGAGGCCATGCTGGAAAGGGGCGTGATACCATTGATCCCGGAAAAGGGGTCGGTCGGCGCATCCGGAGATCTGGCCCCGCTCGCGCATATGGCAGCGGTGATGATGGGCGAGGCCGAAGCCTTTTATGAAGGCGAGCGGCTGCCGGGCGGTGTCGCGCTAGAGCGCGCCGGGCTGACCCCGGTCGTCCTCGCCGCCAAGGAAGGGCTGGCTCTGATCAACGGCACCCAGGCATCGACAGCTCTGGCTCTCGCTGGCCTGTTTCGTGCACATCGGGCGGCGCAGGCGGCTTTGATCACCGGGGCGCTTTCGACCGATGCGGCGATGGGGTCGTCCGCACCATTTGTCGCCGACATTCACGCGCTGCGTGGCCACAGGGGCCAGATCGACACAGCGGCGGCATTGCGTGGTTTGCTCGCCGGGTCGGTTATTAGGGAAAGCCATCTGCAGGGTGACGAGCGAGTGCAGGATCCGTACTGCATCCGCTGCCAGCCGCAAGTCGACGGCGCTTGTCTCGACTTGTTGCGCATGGCCGGCCACACGCTCGAAATCGAGGCCAATGCAGTCACCGACAACCCGCTGGTTCTGTCCGACGACAGCGTCGTTTCCGGGGGCAACTTCCATGCCGAGCCGGTGGCCTTTGCCGCAGACCAGATCGCCATTGCGGTTTGCGAGATCGGCGCGATCGCTCAGCGCCGCATAGCGCTTCTGGTTGATCCGACGCTTTCCTACGGGCTTCCGGCCTTTCTGGCCAGGAAGCCGGGGTTGAACTCCGGCCTGATGATTGCCGAAGTCACGTCCGCCGCCTTGATGAGCGAGAACAAGCAGATGGCGCATCCGGCCTCGGTGGATTCGACACCGACCTCGGCCAACCAGGAAGACCATGTTTCCATGGCCTGCCACGGTGCGCGCCGGCTGCTGCAGATGACGGAAAACCTCTTCGGCATCATCGGCATCGAAGCGGTGACGGCGGCCCAAGGGGTGGATTTTCGCGCACCGTTGACCACCAGTCCTGAACTGCAGAAGGCGATCGCCACTTTGCGAGCCGTCGTCCGGACCCTTGAAGAGGATCGCTTCATGGCGCCGGATCTGGCTGCTGCAAGTGCTCTTGTGGCGGACGGATCACTCGTCGCGAGCGTCTCCGACGGTCTGCTTCCGGGATTGGAGGGCTAATATGGCAGTCTTTGAAATCGTTCAGGGCACATCCCCCGTCATTCTCGCCTTCCCTCACACAGGGACAGAGGTTCCACCAGACGTTCGAGAGCGCCTGAACGAGAACGGACGGTTGCTCGCGGACACCGACTGGCACATTCATGATCTCTACGCCGATCTGTTACCGCAGGCGACGACCGTGCGGGCGACCTTCCATCGTTATGTCATCGACGCCAACCGCGATCCCACCGGCGCGAGCCTTTACCCCGGCCAGAATACCACCGGTCTGATCCCCGAGACGGACTTTGACGGAAAGCCGATCTGGAAGCCAGGCGAAGAACCGACTGAAGCCGATACCACCTATCGGCTGCAACACTTTCATGCCCCATATCACGCAGCCCTTCTTGCCGAGATTGAACGGGTCAAGACGATCAATGGTGTCGCGGTGCTCTATGATTGCCACTCCATCCGTTCGCTCATTCCGTTCCTGTTTGAAGGACGACTGCCCGATTTCAACATCGGTACGGATATGGGGCGTACCTGCGATCCTCGTATCGAGGCGGCAGCTATCGAAGTGGCTCGCTCAGCCAGAGGCTACACGGCGATCCTCAACGGCCGCTTTAAGGGTGGTTGGACGACCCGTCACTACGGGCGGCCGGAAACGGGCGTCCATGCAATCCAGATGGAGCTTTCGCAGATTTCGCATCTGGCCGCTGAAGAACCACCCTTCGCCTATGACGAGACGAAGGCCGAGGAGCTGCGCTTCCACCTGAAAGAGATCCTGACACGCATCGAAACCGTTGCGGATCAATTGAAGACCGAGGGAAATTGAGATGAGCAACCCACGCCACAACATCCGCGAAGTCCGTGCACCGCAAGGCCCGGAGTTGAACGCCAAGAGCTGGATGACCGAAGCCCCGCTGCGCATGCTGATGAATAACCTCGATCCGGACGTTGCCGAACGTCCGCATGAACTGGTGGTTTATGGCGGCATCGGCCGTGCCGCCCGCACCTGGGAGGATTTCGATCGCATCGTCGCGACACTGAAAACGCTGACCGAAGAGGAGACCCTTATCGTGCAGTCGGGTAAGCCGGTTGGTGTGTTTCGGACGCACAAGGACGCACCGCGTGTCCTAATCGCCAATTCCAATCTTGTCCCGCATTGGGCCACCTGGGACCATTTCAACGAACTCGACCGCAAAGGTTTGGCCATGTACGGCCAGATGACGGCCGGTTCCTGGATCTATATCGGCACGCAGGGCATCGTGCAGGGAACCTACGAGACTTTCGTGGAAGCCGGCCGCCAGCACTATGGCGGCAACCTGAAGGGCAAGTGGATACTGACCGGCGGTCTCGGGGGCATGGGAGGCGCCCAGCCGCTTGCGGCCGTCATGGCCGGTGCCTGCTGCCTCGCCGTCGAATGCGACGAGACACGCGTCGACTTCCGCCTGCGCACCCGCTATGTCGATGCGAAGGCCCATACCTTGGATGAAGCTCTGGCACTTATCGACCAGTGGACGAAAGCGGGTGAAGCCAAGTCTGTCGGTCTCATCGGCAATGCTGCCGAGATATTTCCCGAACTGGTTCGCCGTGGTGTAAAGCCCGACATCGTGACCGATCAAACCTCGGCCCATGACCCGGTTCACGGCTATCTGCCGATCGGCTGGACGGTCGCCGAATGGCGGGCGAAGCAGGAAAGCGATCCGAAGACGGTTGAAGCCGCCGCCCGGGCTTCGATGAAAATCCATGTCGCCGCCATGGTCGATTTTTGGAATATGGGCGTTCCCACGCTCGATTACGGTAACAATATCCGCCAGGTTGCCAAGGAAGAGGGGCTTGAGAACGCCTTCGCTTTCCCGGGCTTCGTGCCTGCCTATATCCGTCCGCTGTTTTGCCGTGGTATCGGCCCCTTCCGTTGGGCGGCACTTTCCGGCGATCCGGAGGACATCTACAAAACCGATGCCAAGGTGAAGGAACTGCTGCCGGACAACAAGCACCTGCATAACTGGCTGGACATGGCCCGCGAGCGCATCGCCTTCCAGGGCCTGCCGGCCCGGATATGCTGGGTGGGCCTGGGCGATCGTCACCGTCTGGCGCTGGCCTTTAACGAAATGGTCAAGAGTGGCGAATTGAAAGCACCTGTCGTCATCGGCCGCGATCATTTGGACAGTGGTTCCGTCGCTTCACCCAACCGCGAGACGGAAGCCATGAAGGACGGATCGGATGCAGTATCCGACTGGCCGCTTCTCAATGCCCTGCTCAACTGCGCCTCTGGCGCGACATGGGTCTCACTGCACCATGGGGGCGGTGTCGGCATGGGTTTCTCGCAGCATTCGGGCGTTGTCATCTGCGCAGACGGCTCCGATGACGCTGCCAAGCGTCTGGAGCGAGTTCTGTGGAACGATCCGGCCACCGGCGTCATGCGCCATGCCGATGCGGGTTACGAAATCGCGCTCGAATGCGCTAAGGAAAAGGGCTTGCGGCTGCCGGGCATCCTCGGCAATTGAGGACCGAGATGCGTCTCCTCAAGGCAGACAAGCATAGGGCCATGCCCTGGAAAAATGGCAAGGGCGTCACTCGGGAGGTGGCGTCCGAACCCTTGCCGGGCGATCCAGATGGCCGGTTTCTCTGGCGCGTCAGCCTCGCGACAGTAGAGGGCGAGAGTGATTTCTCGCCCTTTCCCGGCATTGACCGGACCATCGCGGTCCTTGCCGGCGACGGCATGCAGCTAACGGTGGACGGCGTCCTGCAGCCGGAAATGCGGGCATTGTGCGGCCCTTTTCCATTCTCCGGCGATAGTAGCGTCTCCGCCAGATGTCTGGGCGGCCCGATTACCGACCTCAACGTCATGACGCTTCGCGGCTACGCATGGCATCACGTGCAGCGATGTGCCTTCGAGGGACCCCTTGTCTTCAATACCGCCAAGGCACTTTCCGCGATTGTTTTTACGGGCACCTGCATGGTTCGAGCGGATGGAATCGAGCTTGCGGCAGAAGGACAAGACGTCCTTTGCTGGATAGCCCCGGATGTGCATGTCCATTTGACCGCCGAGCAGAGCAGCGTCGTTTATCTCATCGAGATGGAGCGCCTTTCGTGAGGGGAGGCAGGCAACCTTCCCGCCCAGGTCAGCTCGGCTGTTGTTCACTCGCCCATAGCGCGTGGAAGTGCTGGACAGGCCCGTGGCCGTTGCCGACACTCAGTGTGCCGGCTGCAGCTATGGCGCCTGCAAGATAGTCCTTGGCGATCGCAACGGATTCGGCAAGCGGAGCGCCTTTGGCAAGTTCGGCGGCGATCGCACTGGACAAGGTGCAACCTGTGCCATGGGTGTTTTGCGTGGAGACCCGCGTACCCTCAAACCAGTGAAGACCGGTGGATTCCGCCAGGACGTCGGGGCTTTCAGCCCTTTCAAGATGGCCACCCTTGATCAGCGCCGCCTTCGGCCCCAGCCGGAGTAGTCTCTCGGCCTGGCCGGCCATTCCCGCGCGGTCTACCGCCATCGCTTCACCTAGAAGAGCCGCGGCTTCCGGCAGGTTGGGCGTGACCAGCGTGGACATGGGTATTAGCCGACGGATCAGGATCTCTATCGCATCGGAAGCCAGAAGTGACGCCCCCCCTTTGGCGACCATGACAGGATCGAGCACGATCGGCAGATTGTCATTATAGGGACGGAGGGCATCCGCAACGACTTCGGCGATTTCCGCATTGGCAATCATGCCGATCTTGACCGCATCGACCCGGATGTCGGCAAAAATGGCGTGGATCTGCCCGGCCACGAAAGCAGGCGGTACGAGATGCACTCCTGTTACCCCCACCGTGTTTTGCGCCGTCAAGGCAGTAAGGACTGCCATTCCAAAGGTGCCCCGCGCCGAAAACGTCTTCAGGTCCGCCTGAATTCCCGCGCCGCCGGAGGGATCGGAGCCTGCGATGGATAAAACATTGCGGATCATAGGCGCGCCTTTCTGACCTCGTCAGTTATTCTTCGTGCGGCTTCCTTCGGGTCCGGCTGGCCGCAAATGGCGGAGACTACGGCGATCCCGTGGGCACCTGCCGCCAGCGCCTTGCCGGCGTGTTCCGCCCTGAGGCCGCCGATGGCGACCGCTGGCACCGATGCGGCCGCCACGATACGCGCCAATCCATCGAAGCCGATCGGCTGCTTGTGATCCGGTTTGGTGGGAGTGGCGAAGACCGGGCCTATTCCGACGTAGTCGACGAGAGATGGATCGACGCCCTGCGCAAGCTCCTCGGTTTCGACCGACACGCCGACGATCATACCCTCTCCGACGCGGCGGCGCGCCATCGATGCCCCCATGTCGCTCTGTCCCACATGCACTCCCTCGGCGCCGATGGCGATCGCGGCTTCGACATCGTCATTGACGATCAAAGGTATGCCGCTGCCTGCGAGTGCCGCTTTCAACGCCTGACCGGTCTCGATCATCCTTGCGGTGCTGGCGTTTTTGTCACGCAATTGAACCATGGTCGCACCACCTTCCACGGCGAGCCGAGCGGTCTGCGCCATGCCGAGGCCTTGGCATAACTCGGGATCGAGGACGAGATAGACGGATAGATCGAAGGCTTTCATGCTGCTACGACCTTCGCTTTGGCATCCAGCGTCTCTGGCGAAAGCGATGCCAACCGGTCAAGAAAAAGGGGAGAGAAAGAACCGGGGCCATTAGCAGTGAGTGCTGCTTCCTCCCCCGCGACCGCGAACATCGCGAGGGCGGCCACCGTCGCGTCGAACGGCCTATCCGGACGGACTGCGACAAAGGCACCAACCAGAGCGGTCAGAGAGCAACCAAGTGCCGTAACACGAGGCATAAGATCAGATCCGCCGAGGATATGGACGGAGCGAGAACCGTTGGTAACGAAGTCCATTTCGCCGGTAACGGCTACGACGCAGGCGTGATCACGAGCAAGCGCAACGGCGGCGTCTTCGGCCTTTTCGGTTTTGTCGCCGCTGTCGACGCCCTGACCGCGAGATTGCGCTCCTGTAAGTGCCATGATCTCCGAGGCGTTGCCGCGAATGACTGTGGGCTTCAGCGCCAGGAGTTCTGTAACGGCAGCGCTGCGGTAGGGGGTCGCGAAATGGGCGACCGGATCGAGGATCCAGGGCTTGCCCTCCTCGCTGGCAGCTTTTGCCGCTTCCTTCATGCCGGAAAGGAAGTAAGGCGAAAGCGTTCCGATGTTGATCGTCAACGCCGCAGCGATGCGAGCGAAATCTCCTGCTTCCTCCTTCGCATGCACCATGGCTGGCGAGGCGCCGGCGGCGAGCATCACATTGGCCGCGATGTTCATCGCCACGAAATTGGTGATGTTCTGCACAAGGGGGTTCTTTTGGCGCATTGCCGATAGAATCTGGCCTGGAGTGTCTGTCATCTGCGTCCTCGCCTTTTCAGGTGGAGGGGCGCAGGGCATTTCATCAGAAAAAGCCCAGGCGACTCCCTCCGCCAGCATGATCTGGTTCAGGTTCAAAGGGTACTTCTCAGCCCGGCAACCCGGACGCCCCTGTCTGAGGCAAGGACTAGCGCATATGCCGCCATGGGCGCCAGCGATTTTTGTCAAAAAAACTACTTGTAGCTCTAGTCGCTAGAGGTTGTAGTTATGGTACCCGATCCCAGGCGGAGAGAAAGATGACAGCAAAGAATCAGGCTCGTTACAAGATCGGCGGAATGGATTGCGCAAGTTGCGCGGCAAAGATCGACACAGCAGTTCGACGCATTCCCGGCGTCCAGGATGTTTCCGTTTCTGTTGCTGCAGGCACGATGATGGTCAGCCATGATGGAACGTGCGACCTGCCAGTGATCGAAACGAAGGTTACCGGGCTTGGTTACTCGCTGCGCGCTCTTGGGCAGAAGTCGCCTCGACCAGCAGAGCTGCCGGATCACGGCCTTGATCATGAAGGTCACGACCATGGTCTCCCCGAGACGAAAGATCTTGCAGGATTGCATGAGCACGATCGCATGGACGGATTGTGGTGGAAGAGCGCCAAAGGACGGCTGACGATACTGGCAGGTATTGCACTGGCAGCAGCTTATGGGGTCGGGCACCTGGTTCCGGCCTACGACACCTATATCTTCGTAGCCGCCATGCTCGTCGGCTTGGTGCCGATCGCCCGCCGCGCCGTCATGGCGGCCTTGGCGGGTACGCCGTTTTCGATCGAGATGCTGATGACCATCGCTGCCCTTGGTGCCGTGGTCATCGATGCGTCGGAGGAAGCGGCGGCGGTGGTCTTCCTATTCCTCGTCGGGGAGCTTCTGGAAGGTGTCGCCGCCGGCAAAGCGCGCCAGAGTATTCAAAGCCTGACGGCACTGGTGCCGAAGACCGCGCTGCTGGAAATAAACGGCAAGACACGAGAAGTACCGGCAGAAGATCTTGGGATCGGATCGATCATCCTGGTGCGGCCAGGCGACCGCATCTCTGCGGACGGCATCATTGTCGCCGGCGAAAGCGCAATCAATGAAGCGCCGGTGACGGGCGAGAGCATATCGGTCGTAAAGACTGTCGGCGATGCGGTTTTCGCCGGCACGGTGAATGGAGACGCGGCCCTGCGGGTGCAAGTGACAGCGGCTTCCGCCGACAATACCATCGCCCGGATTGTGCGCCTGGTCGAGGAAGCGCAGGAAAGCAACGCACCGACCGAACGCTTCATCGACCGCTTTTCGCGCTATTATACGCCAGCCGTCGTGGTCGTCGCAGCGCTGGTCGCAGTGTTGCCGCCACTTATCACTGGTGAAGCCTGGGAAGGTTGGATCTACAAAGGGCTTGCCATTCTTCTGATCGGCTGCCCTTGTGCGTTGGTCATCTCAACGCCTGCTGCAATTGCTGCGTCACTGTCCTCCGGTGCCAGGCGCGGTCTGTTGATGAAAGGCGGTGCGGTCCTCGAAATGGTGGGCAAGGTCACAGCCATCGCGCTGGACAAAACCGGCACGTTGACCGCCGGTAAGCCTCGGGTAACCGATGTGATTGCCTTCGGGCGTAATGCCGATGAGGTGCTTCGCATCGCTGCCGCGCTCGAAACCGGGTCCAGTCATCCGCTGGCGATGGCCATTCTCGCCAAGGCTGCGGACGATGAAGTAGACATTCCTGCCGCGAGCGATGCGAGGGCGCTTGGCGGCGAGGGTATAACGGCGGTCGTCGAGGGCCAGGAGGCCTTCCTGGGTTCGCCGAAAGCAGCGGCCGATCGGGTTTCGCTGTCCATGGCGCATCGGCGGCAGATCGCCGGCCTTAATGATGAGGGTAAGACCGTATCCGTGTTGATCGCGGCCGGGGTGCTGGCCGGCGCGATCGCCATGCGCGACGAACCGCGGCCCGACGCGAAAGAGGGCTTGAAAGCGCTGACGAATGCCGGCGTCCGGACGGTCATGTTGACAGGCGATAACGCCCGTACCGCGAGCGCGATCGGCAAGGATCTCGGCCTCGAGGTGCATGCCGAGCTGATGCCTGAGGACAAGCAGCGGATCATTGCGGAATTGAAACGCAAGGGTTTTACAGTTGGCAAGGTGGGTGATGGTATCAACGATGCGCCGGCCTTGGCGGCGGCGGACGTCGGCATCGCCATGGGCGGGGGCACGGATGTGGCGCTCGAAACGGCCGACGCCGCGGTACTTCACGGCCGTGTACGCGACATTGCCGACATGATCGAGTTGTCGAAGCGCACGATGCGCAACATCCACCAGAACATTGCCATTGCTCTCGGCCTGAAGGCCGTCTTCCTTGTAACCACGGTTCTCGGTGTGACCGGGCTCTGGCCGGCAATTCTGGCGGATACCGGTGCCACTGTGCTTGTCACGCTCAATGCGCTGCGTCTGCTACGCGGTCGGTGAAAGGATGGCAAATGCCTCATAGGGTTTGAGTTCCACAACCGGACCAAGGTTGTCGATGGGGTGGTAATTTGTGATCAGGCATCGGCCGGTGGTCTTCAATTCATCCGGTATGGTCAAAGATACTTCCCGTGCGGTGAAGTTGGCGATGACGACCAGCCGCTCATGGTCGAGGCTGCGGGAATAGACAAAAACGTCCGGATGCTGATCCAGCCAGGACTGATAAAGCCCATAGACGATAACCGGATGTGCTTTCCTTAGGGCGATCAGCTGCCGGTAGTGGTTCCAGACCGAACGTTCGTCGGTCATGGCAGCTTCTGCATTGATCGTTGTATAATTGGGGTTGACCTCTATCCACGGCACGCCGGAGGAAAAGCCGCCATGGGGCGCAGCGCTCCATTGCATCGGCGTACGCGCATTGTCACGTGCGTTGTCATTGGCGCCTGTGATGAATTCCTCCGGCGACAGCCCGGCCTCGATGTGCAGGCGGTGCATGTTGAGGGTCTCGATATCCCGATATTGATCTATCTTGGTAAAGGGGACGTTGGTCATCCCGATTTCTTCGCCCTGATAGATGAAGGGTGTGCCCTTCAAGAGATGCAGCACGGTCGCCAGCATCTTGGCGGATTCGGACGGATAGCCGCGGGAGTCGCCATATTTGGAGACGGCGCGGGGCAGGTCGTGGTTTCCCCAGAAAAGGGAGTTCCATCCGTCTTCCGACAACGCATATTGCCATTTGCTGAGCACCGACTTCAGCTTCACGAGATCGAAGGGCTTGGAGCGCCACTTGCCGTAGACTTCGTCCCATTGCTGCGTGACATGCTCGAACTGGAAGACCATCGAAAGTTCGTTGCGATCGCGCCCGGTATAGAGCAAGGCCGAACCCGGCGTCGCGCTCCAGGCTTCGCCGACGGTAAGAATGTTGCGGCCACCGAAGGTTTCGCGGTTCATTTCCTGCAGATAGTCGTGCAGATGCGGCCCGTCCTTCACCAGTTCCTGGTCGACCTGCTTGCCGATATAGTCGATGACGTCCATGCGAAAGCCGGCAATGCCACGTTCGAGCCACCAGTTCATCATGTCGTAGATTTCTCGCCGGACCTTCGGGTTTTCCCAGTTGAGATCCGGCTGGCGACGGGAGAAGAGGTGGAGGTAATATTCCCCGGTTTGAGGATCGAGCGTCCAGGCCGGTCCGCCAAAGGAAGACATGAGGCCATTCGGAGGGGCGCCGTCGGGACCGGGTTTTCGCCAAATATAGAAGTCGCGATAGGGATTGCTGGGGGACTTGCGGGCTTCGAGAAACCAGGGATGTTCGTCGGACGTGTGGTTGACGACCAGATCCAGGACGATCCCGATACCGCGTTTCCTGGCCTCGGCTATCAGGCGATCGAAATCCGCCAGGGTGCCGAACTCGGGAGCAATGTCTCGGTAATCGGAAATATCATAGCCGTTGTCGTCCATTGGCGACTTGTAGATCGGTGAAAGCCAGATGACGTCGATGCCGAGATATTTTAGATAATCCAGCTTTGAGGTAATGCCCGGTAGATCGCCGATACCGTCTCCGTTGCTGTCGGCGAAGCTTCGCGGATAAATCTGATATACGGTGGCCGTGTGCCACCATTTGCGCTCCATAGGAGGCGATGTCGGTTGCTCGGCCATAGCCGCGGGCTGATGTGGGACCTGGTTCATATCGTCGTCTCTCCCTGCCTGCTCAAATCGCTCACTGGCGCAACGTCGCAAGCTCACCCGTGTTCCCCCAAAATTGGAACAGGCTGGCGGCTCGGGGGTTAGTCCAAGAGGTAACAAGTTAGAGGAGCACCCGATGAACAGTAGACTTCCACCCGTCCCGGAAGACAACCGCAGCCCGAAGGGTACCGGCGAACCTGCGACCTCGGGAACCGGCGATGAACGCACGACCAATCCGGGCGCGGCGAATTTCGAAAAGCAGGGGCAGCAGGGTAACACCAAGGTCAACACGACCCACCAGGGCTACCAGCAGGATCGATAAGGAGACTTGCGATGTCGACATCCGATAAGACCCCTGCCAGCATCCGTCAGGGTGGTCCCGGTGCTTCCCACGAAAATGCAAAGGCGCCGCTTGAAGTTAAAAAACCGCCTGCGGACGATGATCGTCGTTCCAAGAGCCGTGTTTCCGGCGGTGGCGGTGAGCGAGACAGCCATCACACCCACGATTCCGAAAAGAAGGGCGGCGGAACGCGACCCGCCCATTGAGCCGGGACAAACCGATCTGAAGGAACCCTTTTCGCTGCCGCGAGAAGGGTTCTTGCGTCGCTGTCTGATTTCGACTGGGCGTAAGAGCATTTAATGCCCCGTAAGCGCTCAGTGTTCGGCCTGGTTTCGCCTGCCTGTTAAAACGATAGGAGCCTCTTTCAGCATTCGGTAAGCCGAAGGCGCTAAATTAGCGTCACTAGAATTATGGCCGGCTACTTTGGAGGCTTGATTGGCGGGCAGTTCCCATTTGAGAGAAACCGACGAGCAGCTGCAGGATATGGATATTTTGCAGGCTCTGTTCGAAGGAGCCCATCAGCCGATTCTCATCAAAGATGACCAATCGCGCTTCTTGTATCTCAATAAAAAAGCCTGCGACATGATCGGCATGAAGCCGGAGCATCTCTTAGGCCGCACGGGGCATGAATTTCTGCAAAAATCGGATGCCGACCGAATACGGGCAATAGACGTTGAGGTGATGGCGACCGGCCAGGAAAGCCTGCTCGAAGAAGAAGTAACCGGTCGAGGCGGCGTCACTCGAATCCTGGTAACCCATAAACGTCGAGCACTCCTTCCTATTGGCGGGACGACAAAACCCGTGTTGATCGCGGTTATCTCCGACATCACCAAATTGCGCCGCGCCGAACAGGTTTTACGTGCGAGCGAAGAGCATTATCGTTCTTTTGTGGAGCTCCACCCACAGACCCCGTGGGTGGCGGACGCCTCGGGAGATGTGATCGAGGTCGGACCGAGTTGGCAGCATGCATCCGGGCTCGATTTACACGAAGCTCTCGGACGGGGTTGGGAAAAAACGATCCATCCGCAGGATCTTCCGCACGTCATCGAGCAATGGCAGGCAGCGGTGGAAAACGCCGCCCGCTTCGACATGGTCTATCGCATCGGGCCTGTAAAGGGTCGGTATCGCTGGTTTCGCAACCGCGCGGCACCCCGCCTGAACGAGGCTGGCGAGGTATGCAGGTGGTATGGTCTGCTGGAAGACGTTCATGACCGCCAGCTCGCCCTTAAAGCCTTACAATCAAGCGAGCAGAGGCTGCGCGAGCACCGCGATCGGCTGGAAAAAACCGTCGAGGAAAGGACTGTCGAAGTCCAGTTGAAGAATGTCGAACTGGACCGCCTTCTACAGCAGGAGAGGGCGATCAACGCCCTTCAGCGACGGTTCGTGGCGATGATTTCTCATGAGTTTCGCACGCCGCTTGCCGTTATCGACGGAGCAGCGCAGCGGCTGACCCGCACGAAGGGTGCCGTGACGCCGCAATTCCTTTCCGACAAGTGCGTGCAGATCAAGGGCGCGGTCGTGCGTATGGTCGAGCTGATGGAGAGTATTTTGGCCGCCGGCCGAATAGCCACCGGCACGATCGCAATCGATAAAAGGCCCTGCTCTCTTTCCGCAGTGATTGAGGAATGTATCGCGCACCGGTTGGAGATCAGCAAGGATCATAACATTCGCGCAGATCTCGCCGACCTGCCCGCCTTCCAGATGGTGGATGGTGTCGCGCTCGGTCGGGTCTTCACGAATTTGCTCTCCAACGCAGTGAAATATTCGCCCAACTCTCCCGAAATCGATGTGAGAGGTTGGCAGCAGGGGCAGCGCGTCCTGGTCACCATCAAGGACACCGGTATCGGAATAGATTCGGACGACGTGCCGAAGCTGTTCGAGCCCTATTTCCGGGCGCGCAGTGCAACCGGCATCGCCGGGACGGGGATTGGCCTCAATATTGTGAAGGAAATCATCGAGCTTCACGGCGGTTCGATCTCCGTCGAAAGCGAGCTTGGCCAAGGTACGACCTTTATTCTGGACCTGCCATTTGAAGAGGTCCTTGAGGCAAAGACAGCTTAGGAATGGAACAATGACCACGATCTTATGCATAGACGACGAGCATGATATCCGTCAGCTCCTGGTCGAGGAGATGGAGGATGCCGGTTTCTCGACCCTTCAGGCCGCCAATGGTCAGGAGGGGCTGGATCTTCTGGTCTCCAAATGGCCGGATCTCGTGATCTGCGATATCTCCATGCCGGTCATGAGCGGCCACGAACTTCTGGCCGAGATTCAGGTCAATTATCCTGACTTCGCCGACACCCCCTTCATCATGTTGACGGCTCTGACGGATCGGGAAAATGTTCTCTCCGGACTGCGGGGGGGCGCCGAAGCCTATCTGACGAAGCCGATCGATTTTGATCTGCTGATGGCGAAGGTGACGGGTTGCCTCACGCGAATCGAGAATAACCGAAAGGCCGGCCGGGGCTTTTAGGCCTTGGAGATGTCGAGCGGCGGCGAGGGTAGAAACTCGTCATGGCCGCCGCTGCGATTTTGCTCACGTGTCAGGTGCTTATCAGCCACAGATAGGCGGCAGCAGTCCAGGAGAACCCGAGGCCGCCGCAGCCTTCTCCTGTTACCGGGTCGAAATATTCAGCAAATCCTTCGGATTCGATCGCGGCGATAGTCGACCTTCGCAGGTCCTCGGCCGCGTCCGTATAACGGTTTCGCTTCAGCCCGTCGATCAGCAGCCAATTGATGATTGCCCAGGCCGGGCCACGCCAGTAGCGCTTCGGCTCCCAGCCCACGATGCCCGGTCTGGTGGTCGGAAAGGCGACCTTGAGACCTTCGGACCAGGCGCTCATCTCATTGACCAGAGCATCGGCAACCGGAGCTTCGAGGTCAAGCGCGAGCAGAGGAATAAACCCGGCTTGCGTAGCCGCTTCGATATCCTCGCCCGAGATGAGGTCGCGTGAGACGAAGCGGGAAAGCTTCGGCCGCCACTGGCGGATCAATGCTCTGCGGGTACGATCGTTGAGCGCGGCGATCGCATCCGCTTCCGCACTCCTGCCAAACAAGCGTGCAAGGTATTCGAGGTCCTCCCCCGCCTTCAAGAGGATCGCCGTGGTCTGGATTTCGGCGACCTTGAACGGCGCCTTCTGCCACTGCTTTGCTGGATTCCAGCGGCAGGCGGCATAGGTGTCGACGAGATGGATGAAGCGACTATAGTCCTCGTCACGCGGGCGCATTTCGGCATTCACGTGACCGGTGTCCCTGCGTACCACGGGCGTGTCAGTCGTGATTGGCACGCGGGCGAGCGCGATGTCCCAGGCGGGAGAATTGTCGCTACCGCTCTCCCAGGGGTGAAGCAACGCAACGAGGCCAGTGCCCTCCGGATCTCGCGCTGAATACCACCAGCGGTGCCATTTCAGGGCCGCTTCGTAGAGGGGGATGGTGCGGGATCTGGCTTGCGGGCCTGCTGCTTCGAAAACTTTGCGCAAGGCGATCGCGAAGACCGGCGGCTGAGTGATCCCAGAGGTCGGGATCATATGGCTCGTACGCCAGACATCCGGGCCAGGAAAATAGGTGTCACTCGGCTGGTGGAAGACGATATGCGGGATCATGCCGTCCGCCCACTGGCCCTCGACCAATCGTTCGAGTTCGCGATAAGCCCGCTCGGCGTCATAAAGTGCAAATCCCATGGCGACGAAGGCGGAATCCCAATTCCATTGGAAGGGGTAGAGCCGGTCCGTGGGAACCGTATAACCGCCGCGATCATTGGCGACGAGAATCCGCTTAGCCTCATTGATATGCATGTTCATGCCGGGTACTCCGAGATTTCTTAAGCCGTCAGTGCCGGATAGGCTTTGCCGCTCTCGGGCGAAAGCCAGGTAATGCGGTTGCGATCGAGTTTCAGACCGATCGTGTCGCCGCTTTTCACAGTCTCCGATGCGGGCAGGACGACGCGGACCGGCTGGTCGTGAATCGAGCCGGTGAGCAGCAGATGCGAGCCCATAGGCTCGGCAACGCGAACCTTCATCTCAAGACCGGTAGACAGCGGCGCCAGTTCGACAGCCTCACCGCGCATGCCGAGGATGACTTCGTACCCGGCGTCCTTCGGCGCTGAAATTTGCTCGCCGCCAGCCGCAACCTGGCCGTTTGAGACCGCAACCTTGATAAAGTTCATCGGCGGATTCCCGATGAAACCGCCGACGAAGCGTGTTGCTGGACGATTGTAGATCTCCACAGGACTGCCGATCTGTTCGACGACACCGCCATGCATTACCGCGATGCGGTCGGACAGGCCCATCGCCTCGGTCTGGTCGTGCGTGACGTAAACCGTCGTTGTGCCGGCCGCTTGCAGGACGGTTTTGAGTTCGGTGCGCATTTCCAGTCGCAACAGCGCATCGAGGTTTGAAAGCGGCTCGTCCATCAACAGGACCCTGGGCTCGACCGCAAGGGCGCGGGCGACGGCGACGCGTTGCCGTTGGCCGCCGGATAATTTGTTAGGATAGCGATCGAGATAGGGCTCGATATGGAGAAGGCCGGCAGCCTTCTCGACTTGCGCTTTTACACGGAGGTCATCGGCTTTCTGCATGCGCAGACCGAACGCTACGTTTTCATAGACGGTCATATGCGGGAAGACCGCGTAGTTCTGGAAGACCATGGCCAGACCGCGGTCTTTGGTAAGCAGGCCGATGATTGAGTTGTCGCCAATCCGTACGTCGCCGGAGGTTGCCGTTTCAAGTCCGGCGATAATGCGCAACAGCGTGGTCTTGCCGCAGCCGGAGGGACCGAGCAGCGACACAAACTCGCCGTCGTGGATCGTCAGCGAGACCTCTTTCAGGGCCTCGAAGGCGCCAAAGCTTTTCCGAATACGGTCGATCACAATATTGGCCATGGAGAGGTCCCGTTATTTGGAGGAAATGCCCCATATCGCGAAGAGGTAGCGCCTGACCGCGAATATGAAGACGACCGATGGGAGAATGAGCATGAGGCCGCCGGCGAAGCGATAATGCATCGGGCTCTCCGACAGAACCGTCAGCAGATAGGCCGTCAAGGTCCGGTTTCGGACCGTCAGCACAGAGGCGGCAAAGACTTCGTTCCAGGAGATGACGAAAGCGAAAACGGCAGTTGCCACGATGCCCGGAAGCGCCAACGGAGCCACGACCTTGAAGAAAGCCTGGATACGCGTGCATCCAAATACCCAGGCTGCCTCTTCCAGTTCCTTTGGGACGCCGAGAAAGATCCCTTGCGTGACGAGTGCTGCAAACGGCAATGCCAGCACGGTATGGATCAAGCCAACCCCGACCACCGTGTCGTAGAGGCCGAGCCTGATGAAGGAAACAGTCAGCGGCAGCGCCAGGATCGCCAGCGGAAAAGCGCGCGTGAGCAAGACCAGCAGGCGGTAACTGTCTTTTCCCAAGAAATTATAGCGCGCAAGTGCGTAGCCCGCCGGTGCCCCAAGCAGGATCGAGAGCGCAACCGTAATCCCCGCCGCTGCCAGTGAGTTTAGAAAGGACTGCACGACGCCTTCCGTCTTCAGGAACAGGACGAATGGGTCGATCGAGATACCGATCGGAAGGCCGGTCTTCGGCCATTGATAGACGCCCTGGCGTCCGCCAAGCGCCCCAAGGGCAACCAGATAGATCGGCACCAGAACCCAGGCGCAGAGTGCTGCTATGCCGCTCCAGAGGAGCCATCGGCGGGAAGAAATAAAACCTGCGGGTTTTGTCGAACTCATGGCAGGCGCTCCGGATCGACTTTGATTGCCTTGAGGTAAACGAGGGTTGCGGCGAGCGAGATGACCATGATTAACACCGCGTAGGCCGCTGCGACGCTGTAGTTCTGGTTCTGGTTCTGCCAGTTATAAGCCTCCCCCACCAGGACCGGGAAATTGCGCCCACCGAGCGCATAGACGACGGCGAAGACCTCGAAAGCGAGGACCGTCCGCAGGATCAGTGCCGATTGCAGCGCCGGCCGGATGAGCGGAAGCGTGATGCGCCAGAAGCGCGTCCAGGGTCCTGCACCGAAGATCTCGGCGGCTTCCCTGAATTCCTTCGGCACCTGGTTCAGCCCCGCGACGATGATGACCATGACGATTGCCGTGCCGCGCCAGATCTCGGCGACGGCAATGGCGAAGAAAAGTGCCACCGGTGTCTGGTAGGAAAGCCATCCTGTTTGCCGCTCGATAATCCCAAACCCGAAGAGCACGGAATTCAGGTAACCCGTGTTCTGCAGGATCGACAGCCAGACCAGGCCTGCCGCCAGGTCGGAAATACCGAGCGGAATCGTCCAGATCCAGAGGATGGTTTCACGTCCGCGCCCGACTTTCGCGACCATCGAACCCATCACCAGCGCGATAGCGATCTGGACCGGCACGACCATCAGGGTCAGCAGGAAGGTATTCCTGAGCGAGCGTGTGAAGTTGATGTCGTTCACCATGCGGTCGGCATTGGCTAGCGAAAGGGCGCCATTGTCCGACACCGCGAGCCATATTGTCTGCACCAGCGGCACGATGAAGAGCAACGCCAGAAAGGCGACGGACGGCAGGATCAGAAGATAGGGAATCCAGCGGCGATCATTGGTCATCAGCTCCCGCCTCCTAAAGCCATCGTTTCAGGGTGAGCGCCCGGGCATTTGCGCCCGGCCGCCAGTTCGGCCTTGAAAGGCATTATTGGACGGGGCAGGGACCGTCGCTTTTGGCATCTGGTGCCCAGCAGGGAGCCTTCGTGTCGGCCATCAGCTTGGTGAGCGTCGCGGCCTGGGCCTTCAAAACGTCGCCCACCGGCTCGTTGCGGAGGATGATGCGCTGGAACGCGTCCATGTAGACCTTGTTGAACTCGCCGCCCTTGTCGCCGAGCCCGACGGGAAGCAGCGAGATCAAGGCGTCCTTGGATGTCTGCGTGGCCGTCACCGCTCCGGCAAGCAGGGCCACGCCGGGATCAAGGTCTTCCGGCAGCTTGACGTTCAGTGTCGGAAAGAAGCCCACTCGTGAAGCAGTCAGGAGCTGCACATCGGGCGTCGTGAGATGCTCGATGACCTTTGTTGCCCCAGCCTTGTCCGGTGAGCCTTTGGGAATTGCAAGCCCCGCGACAACCGGCATATAACCCCGCCCCTTTGGCCCAGAGGGCGCCGGAAACACGACATAGTCATCAGGCGAAGCGGAAATGGCATTCTTCAGCCGCGCGATATGATCCCAGGCGACCATGACTTCGCCGGCAGCCAGCGGCTCCTGCATGAAGTCGTAGTTGGTCGAATTGGGGGTTACGAAGGCCCAGAGGGCCTTCAGTTTTTCCCAGCCGGCCGCCGCCTCGGCGCCCTGAAAGGTACGCACCACACCGCCGGTGAAGGACGGATAGAAATAACCCTGGAAGTAGCGGGCCATCAGGCCTTTTGGTCCTGCGGGAAAGCCAATCTGCGGCTGGCCAGTGGCCTCCTGCAGCTTCTTGCCCCACTCGATCAGCTGGTCGTAACTCAGCGCGTTTACGTCCGTGCCGGCCGGCAGATATTGAAGTGCTTCCTTGCGGGCAGCCATCACATAGGTCGCCTGCATCCACGGGATATATTGCTGGTTTGGTTTTCCAAGCTTGCCGAGATCAAGGACCGCCTGCGGCATGCCGCCAGCGGCAAGCTTTTTTGCCAGATCGTCGAGGGGCTCCAGTGCGTTCTTGTCGGCGAGCGGCGAAAGCTCTCCATGCAAGGCGCCGACGAGGCTCACGGTATGTTTCCCGGCCTGACGCTCTGCCTCCATTCGCACCGCAAATTGTGGCGGTTCTTCCACCACATAATCGACGTCGCCAACGTCTTGCAAAAGCTCCTCGCGAACGACGGTCGCCTCTTCGATCGGGCGAAGCTGGGTCGACACGAAAATCGTCTGGGCAAGCACCGGTGAGGCGAAAGCCAGCACGGTGGAAGCCAGAATTCCAAATGATACGATACGTTTCATATTCTCCTCCTCCAGTTTCTTTCTGTAAGCTGTGCTGCTGCTTATGCTGCAATCGGTGGGCGGCGGTGACTGTCGCGGTCGACAAACTCGATCGGGTGAAGTTCCTGGAGATCCTCTGCCGGTTCCCCGGCAATGGCGCGAAGCAGCAAGGAAGCGAAGCTCGCGCCGAGGTTCCCTCCAGTCATGCGCATGGTCGAGAGCGGTGGACTGGTAAAGGCGTCCATTGAAAGGTCGTCGTGACCGATGATAGCGATCTGACTTCCGCCCTCGACCTCACGGAGCGCACGGAGCGCGCCGATCGCCATCTCGTCGGTGGCGCAAATAAGCGCGGTGGGGCGGGAAGGCTGGCTCAGGAGCTTGAGTGCTGCAAGATATCCGCCTTGTTCTGTTGGCGGACCTTCGCAGCAAAGACTGGCCTGAAGGCCGACCTTCTGCATCGCCGCTTGCCAACCCATACGGCGCACATGCGCAAAATAATACTCCTGAGGCCCCGCGATATGGCCGATCCGTTGATGGCCGTCTGCGTGAAACCGCAGTGTCGCGGCATGGAAGCCCGCAAATCCGTCGCCATCGATATAGGGATGAGGCACTGGGCTTTCGGTGCGGCCGTTGGTGACGAAAGGAATGCCACGGGACTGCAGGAATTCCACGCGCTCGTCCTTACGCTTGGTGCGGACGAGCAACATGGCATCGACGCGCCGTCCGTCGACGAAACGGCGGCAAATTTCGAGTTCGCTTTCGCCGCGCGGAACGGGCGCGATGACCAGGTTGAGGCCGGCGGCAGCGAGATGTTCGGCACAGCCCGAGAGCATATCGAGGAAGTGAGGCGGGCCGATATGGCCGGGGTCGCTCGGAAGCGTAACCGCCACCAGTTCGGCGCGTTGCCGGCGAAGTCTGCGGGCAGAAGCATTTGGCCGATACCCCGCCTTTTCTGCAGCATCGCGGACGCGCTCACGGGTCGCGGCGGAAACATCCGCGTAACCGTCGAGTGCGCGGGAAACCGTGGTGATCGACAATCCGAGCGACTGCGCAAGCTGCTTTAGGTTGGCCAACTTCTCACTCCCAGAACGACCAAGACGATTCTCCAAAACGTTTTGGGAGTCAAGCCAAAACGTTTTGGATTGAGGGGAATGGTGCGGGGAAGATGATCGACGGACAGGGGGGCGGGAACAATAAGGAGAAAAATCGGCGCGGCGCCCATTCACCTGACCGACTCCGCCCGCTAAAACTCATCCTTCTGTTTTGCTAGATTGGATTTTCAGCCATGGCCGATAGCGTTACCGATCGTTTTCTCCGTTACGTCGTCATCGATACCCAGTCGGATGCCAAGTCGCCGACCCAGCCTTCCACCATGAAGCAGAAGGACCTCGGCAGATTGCTGGTTGAGGAACTGCTGGCGATCGGGGTGAGTGACGCGCATCTCGATGAGCACGGCTATGTCTACGGAACGATTCCGGCGACCACCACGAAGAACAATGTGCCCGTCGTCTGCTTCACCGCCCATATGGACACGGCACCCGATTTTTCCGGCACCGGTGTTAAGCCGCAGATTGTCAAAAACTATCAGGGCGGCGATATCCGGCTTGTCGGCGACCAAACCCAGGTCATCAGGGTTTCCGAACACTCGGTGCTGAAGGACCTGATCGGCCATGACATCGTCACGTCCGATGGTACGACGCTCCTGGGCGCCGACGACAAGGCCGGCATTGCCGAGATCATGTCGGCCGCCGAGTTCCTGATCAACAATCCCGACATTAAGCACGGCGCGATCCGTATCCTCTTTACAACCGACGAGGAGATCGGCCGCGGTGTCGACAAGGTGGACCTGGCGAAGCTCGGCGCCGATTTCGGCTATACGCTCGATGGCGAAACTGCCGGGACGATCGAAGACGAGACCTTTTCCGCCGATGCAGTCGAGATTGACATCAGGGGGGTCGCGATCCATCCGGGATTTGCCTATGGCAAGATGGAGAATGCCATCCGCATCGCCGGTGCGATCATCGACCGTTTGCCGAAGGACCTGGCGCCGGAGACCACCAGGGGCCGCGACGGCTTCATCCATCCGACGGGCATTTCCGGCGTGATGGAAAGGGCGAACTTGAGTTTCATCATTCGGGATTTCACGGAGCAAGGCCTCAAGACCAAGGAAGCGTTGCTCGAAAAGATCACCAGGGAGGTGCTGGCCGCTTATCCGGGCTCGAGCTTCACCTTTACGGTGAAGGAGCAGTATCGCAACATGAAAGCAGTGCTCGACAGGCATCCCGAGATCGTGGACTATGCGGTCGAAGCGATCCGCCGGGCCGGCATGGAGCCGGTTCGCGGCAGCATCCGCGGCGGCACGGACGGTTCGCGGCTCTCCTTCATGGGGCTTCCCTGCCCGAACATCTTCGCCGGCGGTCACGCCTTCCATTCGCCGCTCGAATTCGTCAGCAGCCAGGACATGGAAAAGGCGGTGAAGACCATCGTCGAGCTTGCCAAGCTCTGGGAGGAGCGGGCTTAAGACGCGGTGGACCGCTGACCTCGCCGCCTTGGTCGCGACTGAGAACAAGGCGATTGCAAAAGGGTTTGCGCTATGTGCCGCGAACGAGAACGGCATAGGGATTCCACGTATCGTTTAGCGCAGGTGAAAACCCGGGATTGCCGCATAGTCACATTCCGGCGATAAGAGGCGCAACACATGGCGGGGGCCAACGAGGACCGAGGCGAAAATCGCTTCGGTCCTCTTTTTTATTGATCGCCTGCATCCCGCGCCACGCCCGAAGCAAATATTGATCTGCCCCCGACATCAGGTTGCTGGGGCGCCGCGGCATGGCGTCCTCCCTGCTTATCTGGCATTGGGTATCTCGGCCGAGATGGAGGCCAGACCCAATCGCGAGAATGAAAAAGGCCGCTGTAATAAGGCGGCGGGTGGACAAATGCGCAGTCCGATCTAACTCACCGGGAGCCACTAAAGGCTTACGGAGGAGCATTCATGAATAGAAACGTGATAATCGGTATCGTTGCAGTCATAGTCATCATCATAGCCGTGATGATGTTCATGCCAGGATCCCAAGAGCCTGCCGGGACAGCTACCGCTCCAGCAACACCTCCAGCCTCGACGGGGACGACCCCGCCAGCAAGTCCAGCACCGGCTACGCCGGCTCCTTCGAATTAACGAGCCGACCAGGAGGCCGCCACATCTGGCGACCTCCTCGCCTCCAACATGGACTGAGAGTAAAGACGACGTACGAGCCAAGCGCCATGTGTGCCAGAACGGCTCCTTTATCGGCCCGTTAACCACGTTCCTTGCCGAAACGTTAGGTTTTCCCGCGTGTACTCGGTCTCGGGGGCACAGGAGAAACACCGATGCCTTATGGGTTGCTACTTGTCGCCGGGCTCGTCGCATGCGTGTTGAGCATTTCCGCACTCAATGACGACGCCAATGACGAGCCACTTGTCGGAGACATGCAAGTTGACTTGCCAGCGGGCCGCTGATGCGACGGCACGATGAGGAAACCCGCCGCGCAAGGCGACGGGTTCCCCAGTTTTCATGCGCCACTATGGGCGAAGCCGATGCAATGTGGCGCTGAGAGTGGGCTTCGCGTACTTGCAGCCTAAACACCGCAACTCCGGAGAGGGTTCCCCGTATGGGACTTCGGTCCGAAGGTCGCGGCCCATCGTAGGACTTTCGCCCTTAGCAACGGCCAACCCCGACGAACTTTTTCCTTGTCCCAAACCGGTTTAAGCTTTCGGCGAACACACCCGGCGGCGGGAATGGAAGGCCGTTGCGTGCCTTCATCCACCTTGAACCAGCCGCATTTCCGACCTAGCTTCCGACCATCCGCAACACCGACAGGATGGTCAACCATGGATATCAATCCGATCGCAATGCCGCTTCGCCTTGCAATCCGGAGGTCTGTCCATGCCTGCTTCCATCACTCTGTCCAATCTTTCGTGGTCCACGCCTGACGGTCGGCCGCTTTTCTCAAACCTGAACCTCAGCTTCGGAATAGAACAGGCCGGGCTTGTCGGTCGTAACGGCGTCGGCAAGACGACACTCCTGAAGCTTATCACGGGCGAGCTTTCGCCCGCTTCCGGCGCAGTGTCCATCTCCGGCACATTCGGCATGTTACATCAGAGCGTACAGGTCGGACCCCATGAGACGATCGCCGATCTGTTCGGCACACGTGCAGCACTCTGCCTCCTCGCCCGGGCCGAACACGGCGAGGCGACGGCAGACGAACTCGCCCGGGCCGACTGGATGCTGGAAGCGCGTATGGCGGAGGCCTTGGCGCGCGCCGGGTTGGACGCAAATGCGCAAACGCCGCTCCAGACCCTCTCGGGCGGCCAGCGCACCCGCGCCGGGCTTGCGGCGTTGATCTTCGCCAAACCGGATTTCCTCATCCTCGATGAACCGACCAACAATCTTGACCGTGACGGCAGGCGGGCTGTGATCGATTTTCTCTGCCAGTGGCGAGATGGGGCGATCATCGTCAGCCACGACCGCGAACTGCTCGAGACCGTCGATGCGATCTTCGAGCTGACGTGGCTCGGCGCCAATCGCTACGGCGGCAACTGGAGCCATTACCGGGAGCGGAAGACATTGGCGCTGGCGACCGCAGAACATGATCTTGCAGATGCCGAAAAGCGAATGGCAGAGGTCAACCGCACCGTTCAGGAAACGACGGAGCGCAAGGCGCGACGCGACAGCGTTGGAAAAAAGAAGGCGGCGAGGGGAGATATGCCGCGCATCGCGGCGGGCGGCCTAAAACGCAAGGCGGACAACACCAGCGGTGAGAATGCCCGGCTTGCCGAGCGCCGCCGGGGTCAGGCAATCCGGGATATTTCTTTGGCGCGGGAAAAAATCGAGATTCTCCAGCCGCTTCTGGTCACGTTTTCGCCGACTGGCCTGCCGGGGAACAAGACTGTGCTGAGGATGGAGAACGTCACCGCGGGTTACGCTCCGGACGTTCCGGTCCTGAGCAAACTCTCCTTCGAAATCATCGGGCCGGAGCGCATCGCCGTAACAGGCCCGAATGGATCGGGCAAGACCACGGTGTTGTCGCTCGTTACCGGCCGATTGCACCCGTTTTCGGGCACAATAAAGGTAATGGTGAAGACCGCCATGCTCGACCAACAGGTAAGCCTCCTGGATCCCACATCGACGATCCGAGACAATTTCAGGCGGCTCAATCCTAGCGCGGATGAAAACGCCCGCCGGGCGGCGCTGGCGCGCTTCATGTTTCGCGCCGACGCTGCCTTACAGGTTGTCGGCTCGTTGTCGGGTGGGCAGGTGCTGCGTGCAGGCCTTGCCTGCGTGCTCGGTGGATTGGAGCCGCCATCGCTGCTCGTCCTCGATGAGCCGACCAATCACCTTGACATCGATTCCATCGCTGCGGTGGAAGCCGGATTGCGCGTCTATGATGGCGCGCTTCTGGTGGTCAGCCATGATGAAATGTTTCTGAATGAGATCGGTGTTACCCGTCGGCTCGCACTCGGTATCGGGCCCTAGATTTCAGTGAAGCTGGCGGTCGTCACGAGATTGACGCCGGCCTCGGCGAACTGTGCATTGTAGCGGTTGATGATTGCCGATGCCGCCTCGTCCGGCTGGTCGAGCGTACTGTGCGCATCCGAAATGACCGTGACCCTGAAACCGTTTGATAGGGCGCCTTTCACCGTTGCCGCGACGCAAAAATCCGTCTGCGCTCCAAGCAACACCACTTCGGGCGCGTTCTGCTCCTCGATCCAGCGGCCGAGATCAGGATTGCTGAAGGCATCACCAACGCTTTTCGAGAAGGTCGGCTCGTCGTCGGCCTGGCCAAGCGCGGGCCAGACGGGCCAGCCGGGCTCGCCGGGCGCCAGGGGGTCGCCTGGAGGCCCATCATGGCGGATGAAAGCGATCCTTCGACCCTGCCGGCGAGCCCAGTCCAAGATGGCTCTCGCCCGTTCGACCAGACGGTCAGCCTCATTGAGAGGTGGATCGGCAACGCCGTCAAACATGCCAGTCTGAAGATCGATGACGATGATCGGAGCCTTTCCGGATTTCGGTTTGATCGGCATAGCAGTACCTTCGCAGCCTCATATCGGTTGATACTAGTTTGCCTGCAACGGGAGTTTCAAGAGCGAAGGCGTCGCTACGGTCCAAGGGCAGCGTCTCGAGACAACCGGTTAGCCGTTATTGAATGCCGCGTGACCTATCTCAGCAGGCCTTGCCCGCCATCGACGAAAATAGGTACGCCTGTGACATGCCGCGAACGGCTGGACGCCAGGAACAGGATGACTTCGGCCACGTCTTCGCTTTCTCCTGCCTTGCCGCCGGTTATCGGAATATCACCTTTCGGGAATTTGACCGGGACCGCCGTATCTTTTTCGCTGCGCACGGTCGTGTTATCATTGATGTTCGTATCGATTGCTCCCGGGCAGACCGCATTGACCCGAATTCCATGCTTGCCGAGTTCCAGGGCGAGTTGCTGCACCACGGCTACCTGTGCCGCCTTGGTCGCGACATAGGCCGTGGCGCCCGGTGTATTGAAGGTGCGATTGCCGTTGATCGAAGAGACGACGATCACAGAGCCGCCCTGTCTTTTCAGATACGGCACCGCGGTGTGGAACGTCAGATAGGTGCCGCGCAGGTTGATCGCGATCGTCTTGTCAAATTCTTGCGGTTTCAGGTCGTCGATCGGAGCCCAAACGCCGTTGATTCCCGCATTTGCGACTACAATATCGATGCGCCCAAAAGTCTTCGCCAGCCTGTCTACGGCTTCGCGCATCTGAGATTCGTCCGACACATCCGCTTCCAGGCTGACAGCCTCGCCGCCTGCATTTCTTATGTCATCGACGGTCCTGTCGATTTCTTCCTTCGTATGCCCAAGCACGCCGACTTTGGCGCCTTCAGCTGCAAGCTTGATCGCTGCCGCCTTGCCGATGCCCGAACCCGCGCCTGTCACCAGAGCCACTTCAGATCGAAATTCCATGAGCCCATCCTGTCGGTCAATGCCAGCGCGTGCTGCGCGGAAACGAACGAGGGAGGCGGCCCAAGGTTCCGCCGCTCAGCGTGGATATTGCTCATCAAGGATGCGCAGACCCTCGACAAATTTGGATATCTCTCCCCCCATTTGTTTTGCCTGAGCCAGATTATCGTTCAGATCAGCGCGCTTGACGGGCCGTGCAAGCGAGTTGGAGATGGAACGCCGGACAAATTCGAAATAGTCCTCGCCGTCGCGTTTGCTCAATGCATCCACTGCCGCGACGATCTGTTCAGGAAAACCCTCCTGGCGCAGGCGATCCAATGACCAGCCCGGTCCTTTCTCGACGACATCGTGCAGCCAAGCGACAAGCTTTTCGTCGCTTCCGTAAACTTGTTCGGCCACTCGTCGCACATGTTCGATGAACGGGCCCCCGGTCTTGGACGATTGTCCCTCATGTGCGTCAACGGCGATCGCGATCGCTCTTGCAAGCAAATCCCTCTGCGGCATGAAAAACCCCTTTGATGGAGTGCCAGCGAGGCGTCCCGCTACTCTCTGTCTCGATCTTGCTCGTATTGAGCGATCGGAAGCGCACGCAACCAATTTTCCCGACGCTTCACCCAAATTTCGTAGGTCGGTTCGAGATCGGAAGGCGCCATGTCGAGCGACCCTACACGGATCTCCACGGCGTCTCCGTCGCTCTCGTTAAAGACACGCGAACCGCAATCCGGACAGAAACCGCGGCCGCGGAAATATCGCACATCGCCCGAGCTTTTAAAGGCGTTCCGCGGCCAGAGGCCGAAGGTAACGAAGCTCGAGCCGCTTTCCTTGCGGCAGTCGACGCAGTGGCAAAGGCCGATGCGAAGAGGAGCGTCCCTCACGCTGTATGTCACCTTGCCGCAGAGGCAGCTGCCTGACCGGACTATCATCGGCTTCCTCCTTATCCGTTCGTCCGACGAATGCAGGTAGGGCGGGAACCCAATAATGGAAAGCCCGACGGACGCTTGTGCCGGCCATCAAAAAAAGGCCGGCTCACGCCGACCTTTTCGTCTATCAGTCAACACCTCAGCAATCCGACGACTGGCCGCTTGTATTGGCACCAGCCTCACCTGCCGTGACGTTGGTATTACCGGTCTTGTCCGGCATGTTCGAGGTGCTCTTCGTTTGCAGATTGGGCGCACAGTTGGTGCGCGTGCTGTGGGTGGTCATATCGTCGGTGGCTTGTGGCGCATGTGTCGCACCTGGGTTGACCTTATTCAAAGGATCACCAGGCTGGTCCTGCGCATTGCCGCCGCCGCTGCTTTGAGCAAAGGCGCTCGTCGCCAGTCCAAGTGACAGAAGAGATATCGAGATTATCTTGAGCATGGTCTTTCTCCGTTGGTCCCTACCCGCCACTGATGACGCTTAGCTAACTGACGAAAAAGTAAACCGTTCCATCCAGAAGTGGCACGAGTAGGCGGGACTGATGCAAGCGGCCGTGATCACAGGTCGGCAAGGTACGTGTTTTCCGCTCGCGAGCGAGCGTAGACCGAAGGGTCTATATCAGCAAAGATCAGTGCCTCGTCGGTGATCGATGCTCGCCCCAGCAGCTTGCCGTCCGGCGCGGCGATGGACGACAGGCCAGCGTAGGAAAAGAGCGGATCGGAGCCGCAATGATTGATGTAGGCCACGAAAACCTGGTTTTCGAAAGCGCGCACCTTAATCATGTGTTCGGTGATAAAATCCCCCGACGAACCGGCCGGCAGCGCCGTCGGTACAGCGACAAGATCGGCGCCCGCCTTGGCGAGACGACGCACGTTTTCGGGGAATTCCACGTCGTAGCAGATCAGGAACCCGATCCGGATGCCGCTGATATCCGCCAGAACCTCGCGTGGGTCTTCCTGACGGAACCATTTCCGTTCATAGGGCCCGTAGAGATTGCATTTGCGGTAGACCGCCGTCTGTCCCTTGCCGTCGGTAAAGAAGGCACTGTTGAAGGTGTTTTCAAACGCCTTCTCCGCAAAGCCCGCAAGGATGGCAATCCCATGCACGGCGGCAATCTCCGACAGTTTATCCGTCACCGGTCCGTGAGCGGGTGTGGCGAGTTCGGGAAAGGCTTCAGCGGCACCGTAACCTGTCAATGCCAGTTCCGGAGCGATAAGCAGCCTGGCATCTTCTTGTGCAGCTTTTGCCGCGGCACCTGCAATTTTGTCGAGGTTTGCCTCGATATCGCCGACGACCGGCTCCATCTGAAAGCCGGCGATTTTCATTTGTCCTCCGAGAGAGCACCGAGCAGTTTCGGTAGGTCACCGAACCGTGCCACCAGACCGAAAATGACCGCCGCAATGACCAGGAACAGCACCGTCACCGAAGCCATGGTCGGCGTATATCCATAGCGCAACGCGTTGAAAATCTTGATGGGCAGCGTTTCCATGGTGAAGCCGATCGTCATGTAGGCCACGATATATTCGTTGAGCGACAGCACGAAGGCGAAGGCGTAACCGGAGACGATATACGGCAGGATGAGCGGCAGAACGATGGTACGGAAAATCGTCCGATCGTCGGCGCCCATTGTCGCTGCCGCCTCGACCAGAGAGCGATCGATGGCTGAAAAGCCGAGGGACAGTGTCACAAGCGGCAGAGTGACGAAGAAAATCCCGTGACTGATGACCGCCGTCCAGGACTGACCATAAAAGCCGGTTGTCGCCCAGAAGGTAAGGAGACCAAGCGCCGTGATGACGGGTGGTAGCGTGAAGGGGGCGACCCCGAGAAGCTGGAAGATATTGGCCCAGGGCGCCAGGCGGCGCCACAGGAACCAGGCGAGCGGCAGGGCGATCAGCAGTGCCAGCAGGGCTGATGTGGCCGCCAGCGTCAGCGAGGCGACCAGGGCGTTGCGCCATTCTGGATTGGTGAAGATCTGGGCGTACCAGGAGAGCGAAAAGCCTTGAGGCGGGAAAGCAAGCGTCTGCCGCTGATTGATCGAAACGCCGGCAACGACGATCAGAGGCAAGGCCAAAAACAGACCGACGACGAAGAACAGCAGGCGGCGCAGCGCTGTCATTTCGCCTCCTTCTGCCGTCCGGCATAAACTGCAAGGCCGACCAGTGCGAGCGACACCAGCACCAGGAAAACTGCCATTGCGGCAGCGAACGGCATGTTCGACTGATAGATTGCCTGGTCTGTGATGAGAACCGAGAGTGTCCAATGTTGCGGCCGCCCCAAAAGTTGCGGCAGCAGATAGGAGCCAAGCGCGAAGATGAAGACCATGATCAGCGTTGCGAGGATGGTGTTGCGCAAGGCTGGCACAACAACGGTAAAAAAGGCCTTTGCCGGCGAAGCACCAAGCGTACGCGCAGCTTCCGAAAGCGTCGGATCAAGCCGGACCAGGGCTGGATAAAGGACGAGGACAGTGTAGGGGAACGCCTGGTAGGCCATGGCGGTCATCACCGCACCAAAGCTTGGCGTCAGGGCCTGGGCTTGGCTCATCAATCCCAGCCAGACGAAGAGATTGGTGATGCCGGCAGTGCGCGAAAAAAGCGTCGACCAGGCAAAACCGATCATCACCTCTGAAAGGGAAAGGATGGAGAGCAGCGCGACCAGCCAGGCGATCTGCGTCTTGCGTGAGGAGCGAGCGAGCAGATAGGTGAAGGGCACCCCGACGACGACGCAGGCAATGGCGACCGCGACGGCGAGAAACAGGGAAAAGCCGAGGACTTTGCCGAAGAAGAGGCTCAGGAACCTCGCATAGTTGTCTAGCACGAAGGCCGGCGTATAAAAGCCGCCTTGTTGGCGTTGGAAAAATGAAACGGCGATCATCGTGGCAAATGGCACCACGAAAAACAGGGTCAGCATGCCGGCCGGGAAGAACAGCGGCCCGTAATCGCCTAGGCGTTGCGGCGGTTCACGTCTCATTTGGCGAGCACCACGCTTGTCGCTGGATCGAGCTTGATGCCGACCGTCTGACCGACGTGAACCGCTGGCCGGTTTCGCGGCGAAGAAACCGCAATCACCTGCTGGCCGCCTGCCTCCACGAATGTCTCGATCGTGCCTCCGAGGTCGCGCACGAAGGTCACTGTCCCAGGAATCAAGCCATTGCCTGCGGGCGCCAGTTGAACGTCTTCGGGACGCACCGAAAGCAGACCCTTCTCCGGTCCGGTGAGCGGAGCCAGTCCTTCGATAGATGTTCCGAGCACGGCGGCGCGGCCGGTGCTGTCGGTTTCGAATGGCAGGAGGTTGGTCTGGCCGATGAAGTCCGCAACGAAGCTGTCGGCCGGGCGGCGGTAGATATCAACTGGCGCGGCCGCCTGCCGGATCTCGCCGCCGTTCATCACCACGACCGTGTCGGCCATTGTCATCGCTTCGCGCTGGTCGTGGGTGACGACGATGGTGGTGATGCCGAGCCGCTGCTGCAACTGGCGCAGTTCAACCTGCATCGCTTCCCGAAGCTTGGCGTCCAGCGCCGACAGCGGTTCGTCGAGCAGGAAAAGTTTTGGCGAGATCGCAAGCGCCCTGGCGATCGCGACGCGCTGGCGCTGGCCGCCCGAGAGTTTGTTGACCGAGCGGTCGGCGAAACCCGGCAGATGGATCATCGCCAGAAGTTCGTCGACGCGCTTCTTCTGCGCGTCCTTGTCCGCGCCCCGGATGCGCAGCGAATAAGCGATATTTTCGCCGACCGTCAGATGGGGGAAGAGCGCCAATGACTGGAAGACCATGCCGAGATCGCGCCTATGGGTAGGCACCTGGGTGATGTCGGCGCCGCTGAGCCTGATTGAGCCGCCGGTCGGCAAATCCAGGCCGGCGATCATCCGCATCAGCGTGGTCTTGCCGCAGCCCGAGGGGCCGAGAAGGCAGACGAAGCTGCCGTCCGCCACCGCGAGGCTCACGTCGTTGACTGCGGTGAAAGTGCCGAATTGCTTCGTCACATGCTCAAGGATCAATCCGGACATTTTGCTCTCGTCAATCGGCTCGGCGAGTGGTGGGGGACCCTCCCCTCAAGGGGGAGGGATTAAGCGGCTGCGGCCGATGTTAGCCGTTCCCGAACCTGAGCGTAACCCTCGTCACAGAAGACAAGCGGTTCCCGTCAGCCCGCGATCATCTCGGTCCACTTCTGGTTCAGGAAGTCGGACTTGGTCTGATACAGATCGTAGCGCGGGACGATTGGCTCGATTTCGGAAGATACGGCGGCGAATTCTTCCGCGGTTAGATCGAGCAGGTCGCGCTTAATGGTCGGAGCAGTGCCGACCTTGCGCGACAAGATCGCCTGGATGGCCGGCTGGCACATGTAGTTGATGAAAGTGTGAGCTTCTTCCGTTTTCTTGGATGCGCGTGAGAGTGCCCAGCAGCCGGAATCCTGGATGCCACCTTCCTTCGGGAAGGTGGAGCGCACCGGATTGCCATCCGCGGCGGCAAGACCGGTGACATCGTGGTAGTACTGCCCCATCGGGATTTCGCCGGATTTCAGCGCCTGTTCGAACTGCGCCTCATCGCGATACCACAGGCGCACATTCGGCTTCAGCTCGGCGAGCTTCTCAAGCGCCTTGACAATGCCTTCCTCGGTGTCAAGCGCCTTGGTGCCGCCCATGAAGGTCTTGGCAGTCACTTCGAGAAGGAAGGAGTTGGACACCAGGGCGAGCAGACCGAGCTTGTCTTCCTTGTCCTTTTCCCACATTGCGGCCCAGGATGTCGGTGCCTCCTTGAACACGTCGGTGTTCGACACGAGCGTGATGTACCAGGAGACTGCACCGATGCCTGCGACCTTGCCGTCGGGATATTTGTTGACGAAACGGTCGATCAGGTTTTTCGCATTTGGAATTTTGGCGAGGTCAAGTGGTGCCCAGAGATTGGTGGACTGGCCCTTCAGCATCGAGACCTGCGACATCATCGAGACGTCGGCAGGTGCGGCACCGGCTTTGGCGGCCTGCTCGAGCTGCACCAGCCAAGCCTCGCCGGTCGGTTCCGCGACGGATTCGACAGCAATGCCGCTGGCCTTTGTAAAGTCGGCAAAAATGTTCTTGTCGAAAGAGTCCTTGAAGTAGCCGCCGTATACGCCGACCTTCAGGCTCTTGTCCTGAGCGCGCAGCACGGCCGGCATGGCCAGCATGGAAGCACCGGCGATCCCTCCGCCGAGCACGGCACGGCGGCCGATCTTGTTGTTGAAGATATCGGACATGATGTCTCTCCTTTGTTTGCCGGACGGTTCTTGGCCTGGACCGGCTTGTTCCCACTCTTCTATCGAACTTTAAATCAGCTTCGGCCCTTCACGGAAGGGCTGAACACCATCAGGCTCAGGATTTCGAACAGCATCTGCGCGCCAGCATGCGCCGTATTGTGAGTGGCGTCATATTGTGGCGCGACCTCGACGACATCACCGCCGACAATGTTGATGCCTTTCAGGCCGCGGATCAATTCGAGCGCTTCGCGGGTGGTGAGGCCACCGATTTCAGGCGTGCCCGTACCGGGTGCAAAACTCGGGTCGAGGCTATCGATGTCGAAGGAAACATAGGTCGGACCGTCGCCCACGATCGCCTTGGCTTTCTCGACGATCGCCTGAATACGGAGGCCGGTCACTTCTTCCGCGTGGATCACTGTCATGCCCGACTCATAGGAGAATTCCCACAGATATTCGGCCGCCCCGCGGATACCGATCTGTATCGTGCGCGTCGGGTCAAGTACGCCATCCAGTACGGCGTTGCGGAAGGGACCGCCGTGGTGGAACTTCGTTTCGTCGAAGAGGCCGCTCGTATCGCAATGGGCATCGATATGGATGAGCCCGACGGGAGCCCTCTTGCCGACTGCCTTCAAGATCGGATGAGTGATCGAGTGATCGCCGCCGACCGACAGCGGCAGCACGCCGGCATCAACGATCTGATTGATCCGCTTCTCGATGTCGTCGTGGCTCATTTCCAACCGGTAGCGGCTGCGGAAAGGCACGTCGCCAATATCGGCGACCTTCAGTTCATGCGCCGGTGCGCATTCCAGGACGTGGTTATAGGGGCCGACCCGCTCGATCGTGCGTAACGCCCGCGGCCCGAAGCGTGAGCCTGGCCGGTTGGTGACGCCGAGGTCCATCGGCATGCCGATCATGGCCACCTGCAGATCACCGAAATCCGGGTTTTGTGCATCAACCGGCAGGTAGGGAGCGTCAAGCAGCGTCGGTATTCCGGCATAGGGAGCAACGCGCGTACCCGCCTTGTTGAAGATCTTCTCGCCGACCTTCCTGAATTTTGCATCGAAGATCTCGCCGCCGTGGCTGTTGAGATATTTGGCTCGCAATTCCTCGAGCTTCTTGCCGTCGAAAGCCATGCATGCCTCGCCTTTTTTTCTGCCGCGTCGGGGGACGCAGCCTAATTTTTGTTCCCATGGGGCAATCGCCCTCGTTTTCATCATTATCAATCAGGAGAGACTGGAAAAGCAATTGAGATTGTTCTAGGGGTTTGTGTGAGAAAAACTCACAATAAGGATCAAAATGACCGGCCGGCTGCCGCCCCTCAATCCGTTGCGCGCTTTCGAGGCGACGGCCCGCAGCGGGTCGGTCTCGGCAGCGGCGCGTGAGTTAAACGTTACTCATGGGGCGGTCAGCCACCAGATTAAAGCGCTGGAGGAGTCGCTGAACGTTTCCTTGTTCGAGCGCGGCGGCAAGCGGCTCAAACTCACATCTGAGGGCGCATTACTGCTTCCCGCCGTCACTCAAGCCTTCGGCGAGATTGCTGCCGCCACCGCGCAAATGAAGCGCCCTGCGACAAGCGGTGAGCTGTCGATCACCTGCGTTCCGGCGCTCCTGTCCTTCTGGATCGTTCCGCGGCTCAACACCTTCACGGAGCAATTTCCGGGCGTCAGGCTGAAGATCTTCGCCTCCAATGACCCGGCGCAGCTTCATTCACCTGACGTGGACGTCTGTATTCTCTATGGGGACGGCAATTGGCCGGACGCGTGGACACGGCTCTGGAGCAATTTGCAACTGTTCCCAGTCGCCAGCCCGACGCTTTTGAACAGCCGGCCGCTGCGCTCCATGCGTGATCTCGAAGACCACGTCTTGCTGCACGGCGATGCGGATGGCCGTGAGTGGAATACTTGGCTTTCGGCCGCGGACGCCATCGAGCTGCCGCGTCGGCAGCAGCATTTTATGGGAGACGCCCGCTTCTCCACGGAAGCCGCGTTGCATGGACAGGGCATTGCACTTGGCGACACGATCACCGCCAGCAATCTGATCGCCCGCGGCGAACTCGTGGTTCCTTTCGACTTGAGCGTGGCAGCAAACGATTCCTTCTATGTCGCTTGCCGTCCTGCAGTGCGTGCCACGCCCATCGTGCGCGTCTTCATCGATTGGATATTTGCCTCGCTCGAAGCGGATCGGATTGCGGAGCCACAAACATCCGCTCGGACGCTGCTGCGGGGGCGCAGAGCATAAAAAAGAAGCCGCCCGAGGCAAAGTCGGGCGGCTTCAGTTCGTTCACGGAAGAACGGAAGGCTTAAGGCTGCGTACCGGTCCCGCCAGTACCACCGGCAGGCGGTGTTGCTGGAGCAGGATTGGCAGCCGGCGGAGCCGGAGTTGCAGGAGCCGGGGCCGGAGAGGCGTTGTCGGCGGCCGGCGGCGTGGTTGAAGAGGTGGTTTGGGGATCGGTGGGCGAACTGCCCATCTGCGACCAAACGAAGGCGCCGACAAGAATGACGGCGAGCACGGCTACCCACGGCACCCACGAGGAGCTGCGGCGAACTTCCATATTGTTGTTCACCCCGGGGGTTGTGCGAGGTTCATTCAATCTGTCATTGGGATCATAAGTCATGATGCTTCCTCCTTCTGCCTGGCTTTCAATGCCTCGGCGCGCGATTTGTTCCCGGAACTTTCAATCGGAGATGGTCGCTCAACGGGAGCGCTGGCTTGAACGGGCAAAATCAGGAATGGAAAAACGCCTCCGGTAAGCTGCCGGAGCAAGGCCGGTCACCCGTTTGAAAAGGCGGCGGAAGAAGGCGGGTTCTTCGTATCCGACCTGCCAGCTGATCTCGTCGACCGACATATCCGTACGCTCCAGCCGGCGCTTGGCCTCCTCGATCCGCAGCCGTTGAACATAACTGAGCGGGCTGATGCCTAAAGCACTGGTGAAGCGCCGTTTGAAGGTGCGCTCGGTCAACCCGGAATGGCGGATCATCTCTTCGAGCGGATTGGCAACCGAGAAATGCGCAGCAATCCAATCCTGCGCCGATCTGACGGCCGTGTCGCCGTGGTCCCTGCGCCCTTCGAACACGATGTAAGGCGCAAGCCCGTCCTGATGCCATTGAAGCGCAAAACTGCGGGCAATAGCCTGCGCTGCTGCGGCTCCGGCATGACGAGCAATCAGATAAAGAACGAGGTCGTGCCATGTCATCGACGCGCCGGACGTAACGAGATTCTCGCGGTCGCCTGAGACAACCAGCACCCGTTCAGGATGGATGCAAACCTTAGGAAAGGTCTTCGCAAAGGTATCGGCGTAGCCGAAATGCACGGTGGCGTCGGCGCCGTCGAACAGACCTGTTTCTGCCAGCAGGAAGATGCCGGAACATGCCGAGCACAGGAGGGCGCCCTTGTCGTGCATGCTGCGTATCCAGGCAACCAGCTGCGGATATCGACCTTTCTGCCAGCCATCTGCTGCGAGCAATATGGAGGGAACAATGATGATCTCGGTAGTTTCGATTTCTCCAATACTCCGCTGCACGGTAATCGGCACGCGACTTGCCAGCGGTAGCGGACCCGCCTCAAGCCCGACGATCTGTACTTCGAAAGGTTGCGATCTTGCAGGTCCCGGAGGCGGGAAAACGGAAAAGGCGTTCATAACGTCGAACACACCGCTGAGCGTCGAGACCACCGCGTCGGGAATAGCCACAAGGCTCACATGTATCGGCCTGACATCCGTTCCGGTCGCCTCACGCGACATGACCCTTCTCCATATCGATTCGTGCCGCTGCAACCAGGTGGCCCAAACGACCCGATTTTGGTGTTTCCCGCTCTGCCGGTCGAGCCCCTGACCTGCGATCTTCCAGTCATCATCACAACAGATGAATGAAAAGGAGATAGCAATATGGATTATGTTACGAGCACTGCGATAGATCCGGCAAAGCTGGACGCAATCGTTTCCCGTGCCATCGGGGATCTTTCCGCCGGTTATGGAGGCGTGATGATCAGCATCGGCAACCGCCTCGGCCTTTACAAGGCAATGGCAGGTGCAGGCCCGCTGACTTCGCGGGAGCTTGCAAACCGCACGTCCTGTGCGGAGCGCTATGTGCGCGAGTGGCTGAACTCGCAGGTCGCAGGCGGCTATCTCGCCTACCACGCCGCAACGGATCGTTTCGAACTCACCCCGGAACAGGCGCTGGTACTTGCGAATGACGAAAGCCCGGTTTTCGTCGCAGGCGCCTGGGCCGTGCCGGCCTCCATGTGGGCGGATGAGGACAAGGCGCTTGAGGCCTTCCGGACAGGATCCGGAATCCCCTGGGGAGACCACGACGGCCGTCTTTATTGCGGCGTCGCTTCGTTCTACCGGAACGCCTACAAGGCCAGTCTTGTCCCTGAATGGCTGCCTTCGCTTGATGGCATCATCGAAAAACTGACGGCCGGGGCGTCTGTTGCCGATGTCGGTTGCGGTTATGGCCATTCCACGGTCATGATGGCAGAAGCCTTCCCGGCCTCGCGCTTCCGGGGTTTTGATACGCACCATAAATCCGTTCTCGAGGCGAGGAAGATTGCAGCCGATGCGGGCGTCGCAGACAGGGCGACGTTCGAACAGGCACGTGCGGAAGACTATCCTGGGGCAGGTTATGACCTGATCTGCTTCTTCGATTGCCTCCATGACATGGGCGACCCGCTCGCTGCTGCAAAACACGCTGCACGAATGCTCGCCCCTGGCGGTACCGTGATGCTGGTGGAGCCCTTTGCCAATGATCGCGTGGAGGACAATATTTCGCCCGTCGCGCGCCTCTATTACGCGGCCTCGACAACCATCTGCTGTGCGCATGCCATTTCCGACGGCGGCCGCACCGTGCTGGGGGCACAAGCCGGCGAGGCGCGATTGCGGGATCTGTTCTACAAGGCAGGTTTCACCCACTTCAGGCGGGCCATGGCAACGCCGTTCAATCTGATCCTTGAAGCGCGGCTTTGACTTGACCTGAAGGAGATCGGGGGCGGGAAAGAATATCCCGCCCTTATACATTGAGAGGCCGGAGCGTCTGTTATGATGCTCCGGCCTCGTTTGTCATTGGGGTGATCGCAACACCGCAATGGCTGAGGGCAAAGCGGTTGGGCTTGGCCGCCCTGAACCTTCGTTCGCAAAAAAGCAGAACCCTTTGCGCTCATCGAGGCATCGTCGCACCGTTGAGGGAGCTTCGCGCTCGCGTATAAGGGAGACCTGCCTCATGTCTTATACTAGTCGTTTTGTCGGCATCGACATATCAAAATCCTCTTTTGACCTCTGCATCCTGCCGGATAGCCGCTCGGCGAGCTTTGCCAACACGGCGGCAGGAGTTGCCCGCTTCCTGGCCTTTGTCGCGCCATTGAAAGGGATCGAGCGCTTCCTGCTGGAGCCCACCGGCGGCTACGAACGCCGTGTGCTCGATGCGCTTCTTTCAGCGCGGATGCCGGTGGCGCGCGTCAATGCCAGACAGGTGCGACAGTTCGCCGGCGCCTGCGGCCAACTCTCCAAGACCGACAGGATCGACGCCTTCATCCTGGCCGACTACGGTCGGCGGATGGAAACCGAACTTGTCCTGCCAGCTTCTCCAGCCCAGATGAATATGGTCAGTCTGGTGGCGCGCTACAGGCAGCTGTCACACATGATCGTGCAGGAGAAAAACCGCCGGGAGAAGCTGGCCAGCCGGGCCGACGACAAGACGAGGGTCTGGATCGAAGAAAGCCTACAGTTCCTGCTTGACCAGCGCCAGGCGGTTGTCGAGGCGATGACAGCCTGCCTCGAGGCGGATAAGGCGCTCTCGGGCAAGGTCGCTGTCATGATGTCGCTCAAGGGCATTGGTCTGCGCACAGCCTGCTTCCTGCTGGCAGGTCTGCCTGAACTCGGAAGCCTGGACAAAGGACAGATCGCCAAGCTCATCGGCGTCGCGCCGCTCAACCGGGACAGCGGCCAGATGCGCGGCAAGCGCATGATTGCCGGCGGTCGAAAACCGGTTCGCGATGCCCTCTACATCGCAGCCCTGCCGGCAATCCGCTTCGATCCCCACATCAGAGCTTTCTTCGAAAAGCTGAAATCGAAAGGAAAACCCGGCAAAGTCGCGCTCGTCGCCGTCATGCGAAAGATGATCATCATCCTCAACGCAAGAATGCGGGAACACCACGCTAACGCGATTGACACCTAACACCGTTGCTTTAGTTTTGTGCCATCGCGGTTCTCGGCGAGATCCAGTTGTGCCACTGCTCTACGCTGCCATGGAACACATTGAGGTCGATCTTGCCGTCGACGCCGTGTGACAGGCCCGAACCGGAATACTGCCAGAAGACCCATTTGCGGCCCGGATAGACCTTGGAGGGATGCTGGGCAACGGCGCGCAGCCAGAAGGGGTAGTTCAGGAATTCGCCCGAGAGGTTGTCCTCGTAGAAATCGGGTGCCGTATAGATGATCGGGCGCCGGCCGTAGTGACGTTCGAGCATATCCATGAAGACCTGCATCTTCTCCAGCACGCGCTTTCGCGCAAGGCGTTGCTTGCAGCGGGATTCGCCGTTCCACTCCACGTCGATGACCGGCGGCAGCGCGTCCGGATCCCTCGGCACGTTGCGGATGAACCACTCCGCCTGCTCGCCCGCCGTGCGGCACCAGTAGAAGAAGTGGTAGGCGCCGCGTTTCAGGCCGGCTTCCTTGGCACGGCGCCAATTCGTCCTGAACATCGGATCAAGATGGTCGCCGCCATCGGTCGCTTTGATATAGGCGAAATTCGCCCCTTGCATGCGGAGTTTCGTCCAGTCGATATCGCCCTGCCAGCGCGATACGTCGACGCCGTGAACGGCGTAATCCTTCGGCGAGACGCGTCCGAAGTTGATCGGTTTGGCATCGCGAAAGCGGCGGCTGTAGATCTGCATGCGTCCGCGCCCCGGCGCCGGTTCGATCGCGGGGCTTTCAGGCATCAGCGTGGCAACGGGTCGTTCCGTGGGAAGCGGCATCCCGACCGTTGTTTCGCGGACGAAGGCCTGCGGTCCTGGTGCCGGGGTAGACCACGCAAGCGTCTCCGCTTGTGGCGCCTGAGAGCCGACTCGAGAGGTCTTGCCGACGCCGACCGATGGCACTGGCGCTGCCGGTTGGACGACCGAGCCGGTTGTTTCCTTGGCGGCGACGCCCGAAGCGGCGCTTTCCGAGCCTGAGCTGGACGTGCAGCCAGCAAGTGCGAAGCCAGCGATGAAAAGTGGCAAGACCGTTAGACGCATGACAACCCGTACGCAACATAAACCGGAGTCTCATCCCGTCTGCCGACGGAATACCTAATGGAAAATTACCGGAAAACACTGAATGCAATCTTAATTACCGGCCCTTGAATTCTCTCTTATTCCCGCTTGGGGAAACACCAACGGCTGCAGCGGCTTGTCAGGCCTGGTGGGAACAACTTCCTAACAGGGTGGTTGGGTAGACATCGCACAGACGGTAATCCGCCGATCCTGTCTTAGAACACTGGGAGAGACCAATGACAGAACGTGACCTTAATCTCACAAAAGGTCCTCAACCCGAATCTCCGTATGCGGACGCCGGCAATCCGGCCAGGGATATTCCGACCCCGCAATCCGGCCAGGGCTCCGGACCCGGGATGGAATCTCGGCAGGGCGCTGGGGCCGGAATCGTGGACAAGGCCAGGGAGGATTTGCGTGGGGCCAAGTCAGCTGCCCGCGTTGAAATCAGCCAGGCAACTGAAAAGGCAAAGCAAGCAGCAGCCGGTCAAAAGGACTTTGCCGCTGAGCGGGTCGGTGGCATCGCCGCGGCCATCGGCAAGGTTGGCGACGAACTGCAGCAAGGCGACCAAGCGGCTGTCGGGCGTTACGCAAAGCAGATCGGCTCAAGCGTGCAGCGCTTTGCAGATGATATCAAGGGCAAGGATATCGGTGAGATCGCTGGAATGGCGGAGGAATTTGGTCGCCGGAACCCGGCAGCTTTCCTCGGGATCGCAGCGCTTGCCGGTTTTGCCGCTAGCCGCTTTCTGACTGCATCCGCAGATCGCCACGCACAGCCGAAGACCTCACGCAGCGATGAGGCAAGCGTTACCAGATCGCAATCCGCGCTCACCTCTCCCGCTACCACCGGGACGGGCACAAATTTTGGTACGGGTTATCAGACAGGAGGCACCCACAATGGCTAACAGCTTCGACAATCGCCCCCTTCCGGAACTGGTACGGGACCTGGTGACCGATATCACCGGCCTGTTCCGCAAGGAAATTACTCTGGCCAAGACGGAAGCTTCGGCAAAGATGTCGTCCGCGCTGACCGGCGTAGAGGCATTCGCGGCCGGCGTGATTTTCGCCATCGCCGCAGTCGGCGTCCTCCTGGCCGCCCTCGTTAGGGGGCTAACCGCATTTTTCGTTTCCCGCGGAATGGCTGAACCCGGCGCCGATGCGCTGTCCTCCGTCATTGTCGGAGTGCTTGTCGCACTTGCGGCATGGATGATGATTTCCAAAGGCCTTGCCACCCTGCGTGGCGAAAATCTCAAACTGGATCGTACCTCGTCCTCGCTTCGCCGGGACGCCCAGATGATCAAGGAGCGTGTGTGATGGTTCACATTTCTGATAACGCCAAGGCCGAAGCGCTCGAACGGGAGATCGATGAGGATCGCCGCCGTATCGAAGAACGGATGAACGCCATTCAGGCCAAAATGTCTCCAGGACAGTTGCTTGATGAAGCGCTGGGCTGGGCAAAGTCCAGCGGTGGCGGCGAATATGTCGCCAATCTCGGCAATGCCGTGAAGACCAATCCTATTCCCGTCGCGTTGATGGGCGTCGGCATGGCCTGGCTGATGGCAAACCCGGCAGGTTCAAGAACTGCACAGACGGACCAGTCTGATTACGAGGAAGAGAACTATCCTCTCGCGCCGGTCCAGGGACCTGTCCGCCGCACCGGCCCGGTACAGATCGATGGGGAATATCGCTACAGCCATTTTGCCGACGAAGGGGGCAGCCGGTTCAAGGCCCTGACGGATGAGACCGGCCGGCGAGCAGGACACTTCATGGATGACGCCGGCCGGACCTATCGCGGTTTTGCCGACGCCGCCGGCCAGCAGATCCATGACATACGCGACGAAACCGGCAGGCTCTTTGACGAGGCCTCCGGGTGGGTGGCCAAGACGTGGCGACGCATGGGTGCGACTGCATCCCAGGCGAGTGGTTCCGTGGCCGCGAGCTTCCGGTCCGTCCGGGACGGCACGATGTCGAGAACCGACGCGCTAAGAGATCAAGCCTCTGATATGAACAGCGCCATCCTGAACCACTTCAGGGACCAGCCATTGATTGGAGGCGCCTTGGCATTTGCGCTTGGCGCGGCAATCGGTGCGGCTCTTCCCAACACGCGTCGAGAAGATGAAATGATGGGAGAAATGTCCGACGATATGCGTGAACAAATAGCCGCCAAGGCATCCGATGTTCGTGACAAGGCTGAGGAGGTGGCGTCCGACGTCTATGAAAAGGCAGCGGCAGTTGCCTCCGACGTTCACGATGTCGCCAAAGAACGCATCGTCGAGGAAGCGAAACCTTATCGGCGCTCCAGTGGCGATGGGCGTGCCGATCCCCGCACCCATTGAATAACCTGCACGTCGCATGCAAAGGCTCCCGAGGAATAGCGGGAGCCTTTTATCGCTCTGCGCCGGCCTTGAGCCGCGCAGCCTCACGCCGTGCAAGGCTCTCCGGCGGCCAAAGCGCTTTGGTACTGTAATATTCCTCGAAGACATCAGCATCGTCCGGCAGCCTTACCCAGGGCACTTTCGAACGGGTGAAGATATGGACGTCGGGCTTGAATTCCGCTCGCCGGTTCAGAGTCGAAACACGAATGAAAAACATCCATCGACGACGGCCGTAATCGCTCCAGAGCGCCGTCTGGCATTGAGGACACCGGTAGATATCATGCGGATGACCGCTGTCTGTCGCCATCGTGACGGCAACCGGCTCGCCCTTGACGATAACGACGCGCTCGGCCTCGATCAGCGCGTTGATGGCAAAGGCGCCGCCGGTCTGTTGCTGGCAATCGGTACAGTGGCAGCAATGGATGAACATCGGCCGTCCGCGCATGCGGTAGTGGATTCTGCCGCAGAAACAACTGCCCTCAAAGATCTCGTCCATATGGCTTCTGCTCCCTGAAACACGGTGACCCTATCATGAATTATCGTGCCCTTAGCCTGCAAACGAAAATGAGGAAGACGCAAACGGCCGGTTCTGCTTTAACTCCCTCAAGGTCGCATTCAACGGGGATAAAAGGATGTCAAAGGAGCGGATCGGGATCGTTGGCTTGGGACGTATGGGCAGCGCCATGGCGGAGCGGCTTGCCAAGCAGGGCTTCTCCGTAACCGGCTGGAGCCGCAGCGGCCTTTCGCAACAAAAGGCTTCCACGCTTGGAATTGCTGCGGCAGGCGACTTGGCCCGCCTGTCGGCTGCCTCGGACATCATCATTCTCGCCCTCCTCAACGAGGCAGCTGTGCATGCCGTGCTCGACGAGATTGCATCTGCCGATCCCGCCCGGAAACTGATCGTTGATACGAGTACGGTTAGTCCCGAGGTGCTGCGCACCCATCAGGCGATGATGGAACAAAAGCAAGCGGCGCTTCTGGACGCGCCGATTGCCGGGGGGCCGGAGACGTTGCTTGCTGGGACGGCCGGCTTCTATATCGGCGGTGCGGATGACAATTTTCGGCGCTTTCAGCCGATCGCTGAGGTTTTGTCGAACAGGGTCCTGCATGTCGGCATGCTGGGTGACGGCGCATCGGCAAAGCTCATCAACAACATGATGTTGATGGGGCTTTGGCAGACCATGAAGGAAGCGATCCAGCTTGGTGGCAAAGCCGGTCTTTCGGCCGAAAAAATGATCGAGATCCTGTCCGGCAGCCCTGCAGCCAGCCCGGCGATGAAATCGAGGCTGCCGGTCATCCTCGGTCAGACGGAAGCTGTCGGCTTTCCCGTCTCGGGCGTGCTAAAGGATATGGATGTGGTCTTTGACGTTGCCGGTCGTCTCGGCGTCGCAATACCGGTGATCGAAGCGGCTTGTGTAAGTTTCAGGCAAGCGGCCGCGCTCGGCCATAGCGACGCGGATCTCGGCACCGTGGTGCGGCTGGCGCTGGAAGGGAAAAGCTGAGCGGAGTCCGCTCAGCCTGGTCGAGCGATCAGAACGTGCGGCTGAGTCTGGCGTCGACGGAATGGCGGTTGCCGCCGCGGAGCGCAAAGAACAGGAAGATCGCGGCCCAGAGGATGGATTTTTCTGCGCCAGCAAGACCCTCGGCACGGACGATTCCATGGAAGTAGACCGTGACCAGCAGCACGATCATCGCCGCAAAGGATGCTGGGCGGGTGAAGAGGCCGATGGCGATGAATATTCCGCCGAAGAACTCGGTCGCCGCCAGAAGCGGCGACCAGAAGACGCCTGGATAGAAGCCGAGGCTTTCCACCATGCCGACGGCGCCGAACGGATTGGTGATCTTTCCGAATCCGTGCGTAACAAGCAGCACACCCGCGGTCACCCGCAACAGGGTTTCAACGATCTCGTGGGCGGAGGTATAGACAGGGGAAAGTGCCGGAATGATAAGGCGTGAGCGTGTCGTGGACTGGAGAGCGATGGGAGGACCTCTTTGATTGGTTATGGGACATGATGCGTCGCGCCACAAATTGACGGAGGAGCAGTCCGTGTCGAGATGTCCGCGTTCAAAACTTGACTTTATAGGTGACAATATTGTGAGATTGATTTGAAAAGCCATGAAAGGTGAATCCAATGAAAAAACCGCGCATTACCATTCTGTACTGCACGCAATGCAACTGGCTATTGCGGGCCGGGTGGATGGCACAGGAACTCTTGCAGACCTTTACCGACTCGCTCGGCGAGGTGGCGCTTATTCCGGGAACTGGCGGCAATTTCGAAATCCGGATCGATGATGAATTGATCTGGGAGCGCAAGCGCGATGGCGGGTTCCCCGGTCCGAAGGAGTTGAAGCAGCGTATTCGCGATGTCATCGATCCCGATCGCGACCTTGGTCATCTGGATCGTACAGCGGAGGAAGGCGGCGGGGCCTGACGGTCTTATCGGTCGACGGCGAAGGTTTTTCCATGACTGACATGGAAACTTCAAAAAGCCAGTTGACAGCGAAGAGCCACGCCCGTACATGGCTCTCCGTCGCCCAGATGGCGGAATTGGTAGACGCGCCAGCTTCAGGTGCTGGTACCCGAAAGGGTGTGGAGGTTCGAGTCCTCTTCTGGGCACCATTCCATTCAGAACGTATTGATTACGTTCATCTTTCTGATATTTCTGAGTAATTCGCTCACCCACTGCTACACACGGGTGATACACAGTGCATATCAGATGGCTTCCCCAATGCGGCGTCCCGGTACCTCCTTCATTCAATTCAGAAAGCGTATTCCGCAGGATGTCTTGAGCAAAGCTCGAGGCGCATCTCTCGCCATTCCTGTGGGGGACGAGGTCTTCCAAACCGTCGTTGGTACAAAGGCTATGGAGATTACGGTCTCGCTGCGCACACGCGACCAACGTGAAGCCAAAGAGCGCCAAGCTCAGGTAAGCCTCTATCTCGATGGCATGTGGCAATCTCTTCGGGACGGGCCGAAGCAGCTTTCTCACAAGCAAATTCAAGCCCTGGCAGGTGAGGTCTACAAACAGCTTGTGGCATCGTTCGAGGACGACCCGGGTAGTCCCAGGGCGTGGCGGGAGGTCGTTCAGCTACAGGCCAACGCCATGGCAGGTGGTGACGCTGCGAGAGAGCGCTGGTTCGGTCCGACCGTTGATCAAACACTGGCCAGTCACGGTTTGGTTGTCTCAGCGGATAACCAAGACACATCGGGACGACAAAGGTCATCGCATATCGCAGCCAGCCTGAGAAAACACAGGAAAGTCCAATCGGAAAACCTGTCCGCGCACAGGTCTCATAAGTTCCACATCGCAACAAAGATAAAAATGCTGCCCGTTCGAGACGAGGTGCTTGCGCCGGGGTGTTTCTGGGCAAAAACCACGCCGAGATCGCCCTGTTGGACGGGAAAAGCATCACCGAAATCGAACTTTGCCTGAACATGCATTAGCCGGCCGTGACCCAAAACGCGAACGACTGAGGTGCCCCCCATCACGGTCGTTCCGCTGTCTCTTCCAGTCCTCCGGAAGCGGACACAGCGGCGTCAGCACCTTGACAAGGTTGCGTCACAGCAGACCCAACAGCCCGGACTGGTCCAAGGGGGGCGCAGGGCGAGCGCGTTCAGATCAACCCCGATGTCGCAACGTACGGCAGGGCGCCGTCTTAGCCCGCCAGTGTCGCCAAGACGACGACGATCGCGAGAACTGTGTCCAGCACGCAGCAGAACTCGGCCATCGATCGTACGACGACCTTGTTATTGACGTGGTGGTAGACATCCCAGCCGGCATGTGCGACCAGCCCCGCCGCTACCAGCAGCGCTCCCACAAAAGGACTGATGAAGAGGGCGACGGTGGCCAAACCGCCGAAGACGATCATTGCGATGGCTTGCAGCGGCAATTCGCGATTCGGGCGTCTCAGAGCGCGGACGACGCCATAGACCGCAACTATGGCGGCGACGATCAACATCGCCGATGCCGCATTGAACGGTATGAGGCCGAGCCTTGCGAGGGTGATCACGACCACCGACAGCAGGAATACCGGCCAGGAAACCCATGGAATCTCCAAGGCAGCCGCTGCCAGGTATACGAGGCCGGAGGCCACCACGATCGCAGCCAGGTCGGTGCCGCGCTCCGAACCATTGAGCAGATCGATCGACACGAACGCCGCGAATGCCATGCCGATAGCCGCCGGCCACCATTGTATCGACCGCCAGCCCGACGTGCGGGATTCGGACGCCGACTTTGACGCTTCAGTCATCAGTGCTCCTCCTTGCAGTGGCGTGGTCCTTGCCGCCCGCCCGTGTAAACACTAGCAGGCGCAGAGAGTTGGCAGGAATGACAAAAATATGGTAATTTCTGCCAATGCTGCATCATATAGTCATCGCTGTTTATCAGGACTTCGAATTGCTAGATGCGACCGGCCCGGCGTCCGTTTTCGCATCCGCCAATCACGCTCTCTCAGAGGACGGAATGCCTGCATACTATGCCGT
>NZ_PVBM01000040.1 GCF_002968575.1 Neorhizobium huautlense
CCCTTCCCGTAGAATGCGATTTGACGCAAATTTGACATATTGCCTTCCTTCTTTCGTTCCATCCGTCGCGCAGTGAAAGGTCGGCAGCTCGCGCCGCCTCGCAAGAATGCGTACAAGACGCGTGCCACTTCGACTAGTAGATCCATTAGAGTTGCATTATTCCACGTTATCAGTTGCTTATGGGGAAAAGAGACCGCCGCATCACAAAGCAAGTCCTTTGTCGCGGGAACGACAATTGTAACTACCAACAGTCGTATAGCGCCTAATCAGACGTAAGGATCCAACAAGATGATGACGCCGATCAGGTTCTTAAACCAGCGGGTTGTAGTCATCACCGGTGCGCCCATTCACGGAGTCCGACGGACATGATTTTCCACGTTGGTCGACGAGTTTGTTCCAATCAGCGCGGCCTTGCGCGATATCGTCGTAGTCCTGGAGGTTGCAGTTCGAGAGCCGGTTGTCGCGCCTGATCCGCCAGGCATTCTCCACGAGTTCAGTTCGAGCGAACGCGGGGCCGGAGCGGCAGGGTGATGTTGTACGGCACCTTAGGTTTTGGCGTGACGTGCCATGGGGCCTGATCGAGGAGAAGCACGGTATGGGTGCCGTCGGCGGTGGGTTTGCACATTTGGCAGGCTGTTGAAGAAGTTTCCCATTTGGCCTTTAGGATGGCTTCGTAGCGATTGAAGCAGACTACGGACGTAAATGTAGCCGAGATTGGGGCCACTTGCATCGCACCGAAGACGATCTCGCCATGACCGTTAGCCCCGCTAGTGCTTGCGGGGGGGCTTGACCAGGTCGAGATAATCCCGATCCTACAGATCGGCCTCGGCGATCCGCCAGCGGCCAATCAGGTGGCATTTCGACGCCGCGCTCATGACAGCACAGCTATTGGTTTCGGTAACCGCACCAGACCAAGCAACGGGCCGCGAAGGTGAAGGCCAATCTGACACGGTCCCGGCCACGGAACTTCGTCTTGTCCTGCCCCACGACGGTCTTGATCCAGTCGAACGCCTCGTCGATGTGCTTGCGGATGCGCATGCTGACTCCATGACCGGGATAACGCGTCGTGAACATAGCAAACGCGAGAGTGGCTGGCCTGATTTCTCGCGGCGATGCTACGGCAACGCCGTGATCCGCGGACGGGCGCTACGATACAGTACCCAGAAGCCTTCAGCGGCAATTGTTCATAGGCGACTGTGACCGTGGTCTCCACACTTGCAGTTCATTCGCCAGGCTGCGCGAGGATGGCGGCTGGCTTCCCGCTTTCGTAGACGTGACGGAGAATCTGGTGCTTGAGCGCTTCATGAATCCGGCGCGCACCAGGCCACCACTTGCTTTTCCGACTGGACTATCTTTTTTCCGCCAAACTGGATGTTTATTTCCGGCCAGTATGACGCCAATCTGAGCTGAAGTAGAGAGGATTCGGTCGACGTGCGGCTGGGGTCTGGCATCCACCATGCTTCAGTAACGGGTGACGTGGTCGTCGCATCGCCTGTTCCGGCTGTGTTGGCCAGCGGCGGCTGTCAATGGCATTTCCATGAATTGGTAGCCGAAAAAGATCTACAGAATGGATGGTTTCAAACGTGCGGTTCAAAGGCCTTGATCTAAATCTTCTCGTTGCGCTCGACGCACTGATGACCGAACGGAATCTCACGGCGGCGGCACGCAGTATCAATCTGAGTCAGCCCGCCATGAGCGCGGCTGTCGGCCGGCTAAGAGAATATTTTCGCGACGACCTTTTCACGATGAACGGTCGCGAACTTTGCCTCACACCGCGAGCCGAAGGACTCGCTCCGGTGGTGCGCGACGTTCTCCTGAAAATTCGATGCTCAATTATATCTTGGGAGCCATTCAACCCAGCTCAATCAGACCGTCGGTTCAGGATCCTTCTTTCGGATTTCATGACGCTTGTCTTTCTTGATAGGGTTATCGCCCGGGTCGCGCGGGAAGCACCTGCAGTCAGTTTCGAACTTCTGCCTCTCGATAATGACCCGAACGAGCTCCTCCGGCGCGGTGAAGTTGATTTTCTCCTGCTACCGGATTTGTTCATGTCGAACTCGCATCCTACCGCCACGCTCTTCGATGAAAAACTCGTATGCGTGAGTTGTCCAACCAACGACGCCGCACCGCGGGAGCTCACATTCGAGCAATACATGTCGATGGGGCACGTCGCAGTTATGTTTGGGCGTTCATTGAGGCCTTCGATCGAAGAATGGTACCTGCTCGAACATGGGATTAAAAGACGCGTCGAAGTCGTAGTGCAAGGTTTTAGCTTGATGCCTCAGGTGCTGCGCGGCACAAACCGTATCGCCACCATGCCTTCACGATTGGTCGAGTACTTTGAGAAAACGATCCCGTTGCGGGTCATTAATCTTCCGCTGCCGCTTCCCGCCTTTACGGAAACAGTTCAATGGCCCGCACTTCATAACGGCGATCCGGCCAGCATCTGGATGCGCCAGATATTGATCGAGGAGGCGTCACGCATGGCGGTGCCGCACAATACATAGGAGACCTGCCTTCAAATCCTAGCCACCGAGATCTATACTTTTCGTCCGCCAGAACTTTTCCGCTCAGGTTCGTGCCCGCACCGTTTCGTATGGTGACGGAGCATGAAGCTGAACATCCTTTGCGATGGGCGGCTGTGTCCTCCATAGCCGCCAAGATCGGCTGCTCGGCGCATACGCTCAATGAATGGGTGAAGAAGGCCGAGGTGGACAGCGGCAAGCGTGCGGGTTTGCCGAGTGACGTCGCGGAGAAGATGAAAGCTCTGGAGCGGGAGAACCGCGAACTTCGTCAGGCCAACGAGATTTTGCGCAAGGCCTCTGCGTATTTTGCGATGGCGGAGCTCGACCGCCCACTGAAGCGATGATTTCCTTCATCGATGCACACCGCTCGCTGCTCGGGGTCGAGCCGATCTGCAGACTGCTGCCGATTGCCCCGTCCACCTATTATGAGGTCATCGCCAAGCGCACGGACGTGGACCGTCTGTCGGCCCGCGCCCGACGCGACATTGCCATGAAGGTCGAGATACGCGGGGTGTTCAACGAGAACTTCCGGGTCTATGGCGTTCGGAAAGTCTGGCGGCAGTTGCAGCGAGAGGGTTACGACATCACCCGCCGCACAGTCGCTCGGCTTATGGAGGCAATGGGGTTGCAGGGCATCATTCGCGGCAAACCGATCCACACGACGATCAACGACAGACCGCGCCGTGCCCACTCGACCGTGTGAACAGGCACTTCTTTGCTACTGCGCCAAACATCTTGTGGCTTTCGCATTTCACTTATGTGGTGACCTTGCAAGGTTTCGTCTCCGTGGCCTTTGTGATCAATGTCTTCGCCCGGCGCATCGTTGGCTGGCGGTGGGCCGGACAGCATATGCTGGCTTTGTCCTCGACGCCCTGAAGCAGGCGATCCATGACCGTCGCCCCGCCCATGGCGGCGGTCTCGTACACCACTCAGACCGCGGAGTTCGTGTCCATCCGCTATTCCAAGCGGTTGGCCGAGGCAGGCATCGAACCATCAGTAGGGAGCGTCGGCGACAGCTACGACAACGCGCTCGCCGAAATGATCAACGGTCTTTACAACACCGAGGTCATTCATCGGCACGGCCGATGGCGGAGCTTCGAAGCCGTTGAGTTCGCCACGTTCCAATGGGTCGATTGGTTGGTTATCGCATCGTAAGGTCAAGCCCGTTCGTCCAGATTTTGTGCGAGGATAATCCCGGCCGGGAGCCGGGATGTTTCCGCGGTCGGCAGGAGCCGCCGCATTATGGTCTTCGTAGGAGTGGCCTTCCTATGTTCAACACGCAGTTTTAGAATCTGCGTCCAATCTGACGCAGGCACTTGCGTTGAGGATCGCAACCCCGCCCTCGAACCCTCAGGCTAGCGCTATTTGAAGTATACGCAAATTCCGTTGTCCCATTGCAATGTCCACATTTCTCGCAAATGTCGGACGCCGCTTTTTGTCGGATTTGTCTAGAATAGAACGTGTCGTTTGCCTTTCTCTCCGCCAGTTACCCATCAACCCGCCGATTGATAATCGAAAATCATCTTTATGGAGCGTTGAGCATTTGGCATGGTGTTTGCTCATCCGTCGTTGTCAGCGACAGAGAGTAGTCTGCCATATGATGCCGGTTCATGAACGAGCGGAGCGGAAGCCACATAACCGATCTTGATCGTGTCCGCGTTTTACGAGGCGGCCAGCAGCCCACCGGCGGAAGGGTCAACCCAACGTCACAACTTACAACCAACTCTAAGGTTAAGGAAAACGCAATGACCAAGATTTCTGAAAGGCCGTTCGAAGCGATCGAAAACCAAGCGTCATCGACGCTCAAGGCGGCAGATCAGTTCGGTGCATCCGTTGAAAAAGGAAACAAGCAGGTCACAGAAGCTTTTTCGAAGCTTGCGTTCGGCGCTGAAGCGACACAGAAAATGCTGCCTCCGATCATCGAAACTACAAGTCACTTCGGCAACGAATTGTCGTGGAAGACGATCGCTGCACTGCAGGGCGAAACCGAGGCAAGCTTCTCGCATTTGCAAGCTTTGTTGAGCGCGAACTCGCCGTCGCAAGTCCTCGAACTGCAGTCAGCCTTCATGCGCAAGCGCGCTGAGACAGGTTTGCAGCAAGCCAAGGAATTCAGGGCACTTGCAAGCAAGGCGGTGGCGGAAATCTCAAAGCCGATTAAGGACGCTTTTGACAAGGTACTGACGGACCTCAAGGCGATGTGAACTTGACTCGGCACTAAGATTCGCCCGGACCGATCGTGATCGAAGCTTCTTTTGAGAGACAACATCAGGCGGCCGCCTGATGTTTCACTCTGTTCGAAGCGCTGGCGCAGCTCCAGCGCGATTTGATCAGATGATCTGCCACTGAACTTCATCCAGCGGCGATTAGAGCCGCGGCGGTTTTGAATACGCCAAGTGGCGCGGTGTGAGCAACCGGCGGAAACGCGAAGCTCTCATCTCGCGCAATGGACCCGGCATAGCTTGCCGAGGTCTGCGAGAAAACGAATGACCCTTGCGGTTGATCGTGAGCGCGACGAGCATCTCACGGCTTTCGTCTGTTGACGGAGGAGCCGTCCGTTGTTTCAGAGCTTCTGCTTTGCCCGCTTCGGCATAAAATAGGTTCGGATATTGACGAGTGCTTCGGCGACCTCAGCAGCATCCTGGCGGGTCGCTTTCCGTTTTGCCTCGCCGAGCTTGCGGATAGGCGCGACGATATCGCCAGTGACGGCATGACCTCGAAGGACGGGCTGCCAAAGCTTGGGTGCGTACCTTGTTCCTAGCAGAAAGCAGAGGTCCCAATCGAAGGGATCAAAGGTCTGATCATCGATCCTGGTGAACCGGGGCCGGTGGTCTTTCGGAGTTTCGGCGAGGCTTGACGATATCCGGTTATATTCCGCAACGATGGTCTACACGGCCCGGTGCTCGGTTGTTTCCATTGGCAGGTTCAGGGCCTCTGGGCCAGTCAGCTCCGGGATCCACTGCCGTGGGTCGATAAACTTCGGGCCGATGATGAGAGCCGTGAGATAGCCGTCGAGGCCACTCATCGACCAGATCGGCGACACGGGACGATGTGCCCTGATGAAGGCTTCGAACACCTCGTCATCGAGCTTCGGTTGTGTCGTCGTCGCTTGGCTGTTCTGTGTCATGCCGCCCGTCGATCCCAATCTGCAATGTCCTCGCGTTCCGCCTTCCAAGCCCACGGCAAGAGGCTTTCCATCCGGTCGGCTTTCACTTTGCCGGAGATGATGCGTTCCAGCACATCGGCAAGCCATTTTTCAGGATCCACGCCGTTTAGCTTTGCTGTGTTGACGAGCGATGGCAGGACCGAAGGACTTGCCGCCGCGTTCGTTGCCCACGAACAACGAATTCTTCCTCGTCAGAGCCACCGATTTCATCGAACGCTCGACCACATTGGAGTCCACTTCGATCCCGCCATCCTCCAGGAAGGCTGCCAGCCCGCCCCAGTGGTTAAGCGTGTAGGAGACGGCCTTGCCCAGCGCCGATTTCGACGACCCCGTCGCTCAGTTCAGTGAGCTGGGCCTTCAGTTCGCTCATGACGGGCGCTGCCTCGCGACGCCGCACCACCAGCCGGGTATCGGCACTTTCACCGCGCAGTCTCGCCTCGATGCGATAGATCTCGGCAATTCTGGCCAGGATCGACAGGGCCTCAGCAGACCAGGTCATCTTGACGACTTCGACGAACTTGCGTCGGGCATGGGCAAGGCAGAAGGCCAGACGCATGGGGGCGACATTGCTCTTCCTACGGCGCTTGGCCAAAGTTTATAGGCTTGGTATCCGTCAACTTGAAGCACGCCGGCAAACGACGACAATTGTCCCTCGACCTCTCGTGCGCTGCGGCTTTCGGCAAAAGTATAGGCGACCGCGGGCGACGCCGGACCATTCCACGGCCGGTCATCGACCGCCTGAGCGACCCGCGTCACCCAAGCCCCAAGCGTGCCGCGATCGATGATGACGCCGCAGGAGGCAAGCATCTGCGCTTGGCGATGAAGCGGCAGATGCCAGGCGAACTTCGAAACGGCGACATGGGCGGCAAATGCCGTGGTCACGATGCCGCCATCCATTACGCGCGCCGGCGCCGAAGCCTGGACAATGACGCTCTCGCAGGCCCGGCATGCATAGCGCGGCCGGATTGTCCGTTCATCGTCATTGGCCGCCTCGGGAATGTCGCTGAGATCGCCAAGCTCGAGCATCGCCTGCGTCGGGTCGATCGCCGTTATCTTCTCCGATTTCGGCCCAAAGAGCTGTTGCTCCAGGAAGGCGATGCGCGCCTTGAGGTCGGCATTCTCTTCGTCGAGCGAGAGAATGATCCGGGTTAATTGCGCAGCATCCTGAGGCAAGGGGGTGGGTCGAAGCGGCATGACAGACCCTACCACACAAGCCTGAATCTGCAAGCAAAACCAATAGGATCATGCTTTTGAGGGCCTCCTCACCGCGTTTCGTTTGACGCGCGTCCAGTCAATGCCGGCCAGCAAAAGCGAGAACTCCTGGCTACTCATCTGCATCGCGCCATCGCGGATCGGTGGCCAAACGAACTTGCCCGCCTCCAGCCATTTCATCGCCAGGATCATGCCTGATCCGTCCCAATAAATGCAGCGCAGGCGATCGAGACGCTTGGCGCGGAACACGAACACTTCACCACAATAGGGATCGGCCGCAAGGGCTGATGCCACCAAGGCCACAAGCCCATTCATGCCGCGCCGGAAGTCGACCGGCTGCGTCGCCACCATGATCTTCACGCCCTTCGGCGAAAGTCCGATCACCGGCGCCCTCGCAACGCTGCCACGATCGCCTGTGCCAACTCGGGCGCCACCGAGCCAATCACGGTCATGCGTGCTCCGGCAATCTCGATCTCAATTCGACCGGAAGCAACGGAAGCGATATCCGACGACGCGCTCTGGGGAGGCGCTCGTTCTCCACGGTCACCGGCACGAACATGGCCTGCGGTGCGCAGGCTTGCGCGGATCGTCGAGAGGTCAGCCCGGCTTCGCGGCGCCAGACATTCAGTAAACCACGGTTGACGCCCCAGCGCCGGGCGACGGCCGAGATGTTCACGTCGGGTTCTGCGCTTTCGGCAAGGATCCGCGCCTTCTCTTCGTCGGTCCGATTCCGCCGCTGTCGTCGACCGGTGATCACCTCGATCCGGCGGTAGACTCCATCATGCATGCCTTCATCCATGACTTCAAGCATGGCATCAGCGCGATCTCCAACCATCCCGTTCCACTCCTGCAGATGAAGGAGCTTATCTCGCGGCCTCAATCGCAAAAGAAGAGGTGGGCTGTTCGTAGCGCTCACGGTTGATTTTCGGTGGGGTGTTGGCCCAGACCCTTCGCTCGGCGGCCTTGGGCCCGGATGGCAGTACTGTCGTAGCCCTTGTCAGCCAGCAGGATATCTCCCTCGCCGAGCTCGTCCGTCAGCGAGTCGGCATTGGTGCAGTCGGCGATCTGCCCGCCGGTGAGATCGAGGTTGACGGGGCGACCTTCGGCAACCGTCCGATTGGCACCGCCTGCCGCCTAAGGCCTTGCTGATCTAAGACACGTGTTTAACGACGTCGTTATCGACGTGTCTTACGCGGGGATTGCGATGCGCATTGAAATTCTTGGGCAAGAGCGGCGGCGTCGATGGCGCGACAATGAGAAGCGCGCGATTGTCATGTCGGTTGGAGATGCTGGAGCGACCATCACAGGGGTTGCCCACCGGCACGATATTACGCGCCAGGAGATTTGCGCCTGGCGTGGCGAGCTGAAGAAGAAGGGGTTGCTCTCGGCGTCGCGAAATGCATTGTTCATCCCGGTCGGCATGAAAGCGGGGCAGATGGATGCCGCCGGCGACCGGGAAAGGTGCTCCGGGATGGTCGAACTGCGATTGAGCTGCGGCCGCACCCTTCGCTTCAGCAGTGCGGTCGATACGGCCGCCCTGACGCAGCTCATCCGGGTGGTGGAAGCAGCATGATCGGGCCTGGGACCGGCGCTCGGGTCTATCGTGCGTGCGGGATTACGGACATGTGCAAAGGAATTGAAGGCCGGGCTTGCGCAGGATGCTTGCCTCAGAAGCCGACGGGTGGCGCGGTCTTTCCTTTCGAGACAAACGAGGCGAACGATTAAAGCTCCTGTATTTTAATAGCCAAGGCTTCTGCCTGTTTTACAAGATCTTGCAGAAAGTTCGGCTCCCGTGGCCTTCGGCCTCCGACGGGACAGCGCGACTGATGTCGGCTCAACTGGCGATGTTGCTATTGGCTACCATCGTGAAGTTGCGGAGTTTCGATGAGAAGATTTTGCAGGATGTTTTCAGCTTACTAAGCCGCATAGAAGAGATCTGCGGCTATGGCGGGATGCTGCGGCGAAAAGAGCGTCGACACGCTCCACTGCAGTCGATGGCGAACAGGACCCGGATGACAGCGTCAAGAAATAAGGCAGTCCTACGTTCTTTATGAGGTTATTGTGATATCATGAAGCGCTCGCGTCGTTGCGGGCGCCGAGGCGCGCTTTGCGCACATGGCGTAAAGACAGGTTCTCCAGCATTCACTTCGACAGCTCATCGCGGACATAGGCGCTTAAGCGGCGGAAGCCACATGCGACGGCCGACCGGCCCTAAATCAATGGTCCGTGCGCAGTGGCATCACAGGGCGGTCATCACTGCGCGTCGAGCGAATGATAAAGTTCAGGTCAATCCACAGCATGTATACATGCTATCCAAACAATCAATTTTACCAATCCCTCGTGATGAGGCATTAGGAAAATTGTCGATAGCCCGACAAGTTTGGTGGTTACCAGACAAGTAAGTCGACACAAATTGCGAGTGTCTCAGGAAGGTCGGAAGTATTGAGCAGGTTTGTCACTTCAGGCGCGAGCACTGTCGAAACGTTCGATCATCTCACCCTGGCCAATATCGCGAACCCCGGGTGACGGGGTCTGGCATGCAGCGAACTGACCGCTGCTTCGGCCTCATAGTGCGGTCTTCAAAAAAGCAGCAAGAAAAAAACAAGGAGGTATTTGCATGCGCTCTGAGGTGCGGTGGAGGCTGTGCTGGGAAAACGAGCTGAAACTCGCCGGCAATGTCGAACTTGCTGAGTTCTTTCGCAAAACCTACGGGCCCGCTGGAGTCTTCAACGCAAAGCCGTTCAGCGGGAGCCAAAGCTGGGCCGGAGCAAGGCCTAAGCTTCGGGCGATCGGCTATGAATCAAGTAGCGTGGCGGGACGTTCTATGTCCGATTGGACTACCGGTGCGATCATAGATCGAAACGGGCCAGAGCTATGACACAACTCGACTGCTTGTCTGTAGTGCAAAGCGATTGCGCTGACGGCACCGATCGGCCTAGCGTTTATTTAACGTTCGACGACGGTCCTCATCCAATTTTTACACCTGAAGTTCTTGACGTGCTGGCCGAACACCGGGTGCCGGCGACTTTCTTCGTGATTGGTGAGTACGCGGCAGATCAGCCAAGACTGATCCAACGAATGATCATGGAAGGGCACCAGGTCGCCAACCACACGATGACGCATCCGAACTTGTCCATATGCGAACCAAGCGAAGTACAACGTCAAATATTCGACACGGACAGAGCGATCAAAAGTGGGTCCCGACAGGCCTCGGTGCGGCACATTCGCGCCCCTTATGGGATCTGGACCAAAGACGTGCTCATTACGGTGGCGAGCGCTGGACTGACCGCCGTCCACTGGTCGGTAGATCCGCGTGACTGGTCTAACCCCGGCGTGGACGCCATCGTCGGTGCCGTGCTCGACACCATCCAACCGGGCGCAATTGTTCTCTTACACGACGGCTGCCCTCCCAGCGAGTTGCAGCCGGGCAATGACGCCAGTCTGCGCTACCAGACCGTCTCGGCGCTATCTCGCATCATTCCAGCTTTACATGACCGCGGATTTGTCATCAGCGCGCTTCCTCGAGACCATTGAAGGCATTATTCCATGAATCTGCTTGATACAACGAACGCGGTCGCTATCTCGCTCTATACGCTGCTCTCGACTGCTTATAAAAGCATGCAGGTCGTTTACGCTGTGCCGGCAAACAGCTCATCAGCATCGCAGGGCTTGGTCAGCTCCGGCCAGCTACCGAGTGTCGATGTCATCGTCCCCTGTTTCAACGAAGACCCACACACGCTTTCAGAGTGTCTGGCTTCCATTGCAGACCAGGAATACGCCGGGGAAGTTAAAATCTATGTGGTTGATGACGGTTCCAGAAATCGGGAAGCTGTCGAATCTGTACACGTCAGCTTCTCGCGTAACCCCAGGGTCAATATCATTATGCTTCCCGAGAACGTTGGTAAGCGCAAGGCTCAGATTGCCGCGATACGCCGCTCCTCCGGAGATTTAGTGCTGAATGTCGACTCAGACACGATACTTGCCCCCGACGTCATCGCAAAGCTTGTGCCGAAGATGCAAGATCCAATGATCGGGGCAGCCATGGGGCAATTGACGGCCAGTAATCGGAGCGACACCTGGTTGACCCGGTTGATCGATATGGAGTACTGGCTGGCTTGCAACGAGGAACGTGCGGCACAGGCTCACTTCGGGGCCGTTATGTGCTGCTGCGGCCCATGTGCTATGTATCGCAGGTCCGCGCTCCTTTCGCTGCTCGATCAGTACGAGTCGCAATTTTTTCGGGGCAAGCCAAGCGACTTCGGCGAGGATCGCCATCTCACCATCCTCATGCTGAAGGCAGGATTCCGGACCGAGTACGTTCCAGGCGCTATCGCGGCTACAGTCGTTCCGGACAAACTCGGCCCGTATCTGCGCCAACAACTTCGCTGGGCACGCAGTACCTTCCGGGACACATTGCTCGGGCTGCGCCTACTGCCCAGCCTGGATCGCTATCTTACACTGGACGTCGTCGGACAGAATCTGGGTCCGCTACTTCTCGCGCTGTCAGTGCTGACAGGGCTCGCAGAGCTAGCACTGACAGCCACCGTGCCTTGGTGGACAGTCCTGATGATCGTGTCCATGACTTTTATACGCTGTACCATGGTGGCTTTTCGGGCTCGTCAGCTTCGGTTTCTGGGTTTTTCGCTGCACACATTCATAAATATTTTTCTCCTATTGCCGCTGAAAGCATACGCGCTGTGCACATTGAGCAACAGCGATTGGCTGTCGCGCAGCTTTACTCCTGACGCGTCAAACAAGGGTGGAAAGCAGGTCCCCACCCAACCGAGGGCTGAATCAAACGTTGCCGAGTACTCGACCCGGTCGGCTCCGCTTCGCAGGTTCAATCTCGCGCGTGATTCCATAAGGCCCATGACACCTGACGTCGTTTGCAACGACGAGTGACAGTTGATCTTCCTAGGTGGATGAGTTTTGACCCAGCACACAAACCATGAATTATTGAGTCGGGAACTGGCCGCAGACGATCCGTGGCGGCTCGCCGGCAATCCGTTTGAGCGGGAACGTCACACGCAAATGCTTCGATTGTCTCTTAGTCGAGGCCCTATCACAAATGCACTCGAAGTAGGGTGCGCTGGGGGCGTATTCACGGAACGATTAGCTCCCTCCTGCCAACGTCTCACGGTAATCGATGTGGTGCCGCGAGCAATCGAGATGGCTCGTCGACGGATGAAGGAGCCGCCGCACATCCGCTGGATTGTCTCCGATATTCAACAGTTCTCGACCGACGAGCCGTTTGACCTGATCGTGGTGGCCGAGGTTCTCTATTATGTCGGAGACATAGCCGAAATGCGCGCGGCCGTCGGCAACATAGTGCAGCTGCTCGCACCAGGCGGACACCTGGTCTTCGGCTCCGCACGCGATGCCAATTGCCGGCGCTGGGGTCACGCTGCCGGTGCCGAGACAGTCATCGCTATGCTGAGCGAAACCTTGGTCGAGGTAGAGCGTCTTGAGTGCCGGGGTGAATCGATCAACGAAGACTGTCTGCTTTCCCTTTTCCGGAATCCAGTTCCGGTACCCATAAACAGGACTGTCGACTAGACATGGAGACGTTATGCGCATCTGTGGTATCAAGCTGACCCATGATGGGGCCATCGCCCTTATTGAAGATGGCCGTCTCGTCTTCTGCGTGGAGCAGGAAAAGCGGGACAACAATCCGCGCTATCAAACGATCGACAATCTCGACGCCGTTGTCACTGCTTTGGCCGAACACGGGCTGAATGCGTGCGATGTTGATCAGTTTGTTATCGACGGCTGGGACGGTGAGGACGAGTCGCAGTTCCAGGTCCTCAGCGGCGTGGTTCCGTTAACACTCAAGGGGGCGCCTTATGTCGAGCGCCATGCCGAGGGGCTTCTTGACTGCCTCGACGGTTCCGGCTTGATGCTTGATGACCAGCTCTTTTCGTACAAAAGCTATCCTCATGTGACGGGCCATGTGGCCTCCGCATATTGCACCAGCACCTTTGCGAAGGCCGGACAACCGGCATTCTGCTTGGTGTGGGATGGCTGCATCTTTCCGCGCCTATATTATGTGGGGGGCGGGGGCGCCCGGTTCCTCGAATGCCTGTTCCCGGTGATCGGCCAGGCCTACGCTGCCGCAGGCCATTATTTCGGACCTTATAAGCGGGCGAGCCGCGCTGGTTGGGATCTAGGTATTGCCGGCAAGCTGATGGCTTATATAGCCCTGGGGTCTGTTGATGAAGACATCGTCGAGGTGTTCCAGGGGCTGTACCATGAGCATTTTGCCGGCGACACCGAGGCTGCCCATCGTTACCGCGCGGATATCAACAGCGCAGAGGCGACCCTTGCGGCTGTGCACGAATTTTTCGATTCCAGCGTCTTACGATTGGCGGCAAAGGCGCCCGAAGATGTGCTTGCATCGTTTCATCTCTTTCTCGAGCGTCTCCTCGTCCGCGAGATGACAACCGTCTTGAAGCGCCATACGTATTCGGGACAGCAAAATTTGTGTATAGCCGGCGGTTGCGGCCTCAATATCAAATGGAACAGCGCACTGCGGGCGTCGGGCCTTTTCGACTCCGTCTGGGTTCCGCCTTTCCCGAATGACAGCGGTTCGGCAATCGGTGCCGCTTGCAGTGCAATGGTGGCGCAGCAAGGCTTCATTCCTCTGGAATGGTCGGTCTACAGTGGCCCGGTGCTGCAAAGTGGCCATGTGCCCACCGGTTGGGAGGCCACGCCGTGCAGTATGCGAGAACTCGCCAGCATTCTCGCCGGCAACAGGCCCGTGGTTTTCCTTTCCGGGCGCGCCGAACTTGGACCGCGGGCGTTGGGAGGCAGAAGCATTCTCGCGTCCGCGACTTCTCCCAAAATGAAGGATTTTTTAAACGAAGTCAAACTTCGCGAACACTTCCGACCCGTGGCGCCGATATGCCTGGAGGACCGTGCGCCGGAAATATTCAGCCCCGGAACGCCCGATCCATACATGCTGTTCGATCATCAGACGCGAATGGAATGGCAGGACAAAGTCCCCGCTGTTGTACATCTTGACGGGTCTGCCCGACTTCAGACGATATCCAGAAGCTCTCAACACAAGATCGTCGAGCTGCTCATTGAATATGAAAAGCTCACTGGAATTCCGTTGCTTTGCAATACGAGCGCCAACTACCATGGATCTGGCTTTTTCCCGGATGCCGCTGCAGCCTGCGAGTGGGAACGCGTCGGACAAGTATGGTGCGACGGCCAGCTGTTCACGAGAACTCAGCTAGCTGAGCAATCGCCAGACGCCGCGACGACTACGGTTAGATGATCATATGTCCACGGTAGCAATCGATCTCGCCGGGGTAAGCAAGACATATGAGGGCAAGGTAGTCGTCGACGGGCTGTCGTTCCGCGTTGCGGCAGGTGAATGCTTCGGCCTGCTGGGGCCGAACGGCGCGGGCAAAAGTACGATCGCACGTATGGTTCTCGGCATGACATCGCCTGATGCAGGGGAGATTACGGTGCTCGGCGTGCCGGTGCCTGCTCGCGCTCGCTTGGCTCGCGCACGCATCGGAGTGGTCCCGCAGTTCGACAACCTCGATCTTGAGTTCACTGTGCGCGAAAATCTACTCGTGTTCGGGCGCTACTTCGGCATGAGCACGCGCGAGGTCGAAGCGATTATACCCTCGCTGCTCGAGTTCGCCCGCCTCGAGAGCAAGGCGCATGCGCGCGTCTCGGAACTGTCCGGCGGCATGAAGCGGCGCCTGACGCTGGCGCGTGCGCTGATCAACGATCCGCAGCTGATTGTCATGGACGAACCGACCACCGGTCTTGATCCGCACGCGCGCCACCTGATTTGGGAGCGCCTGCGCTCGCTTTTGGCGAGCGGCAAGACGATTATCTTGACGACCCACTTCATGGAAGAGGCCGAGCGGTTGTGCGATCGGCTGTGCGTGCTCGAAAACGGCCGGAAGATCGCCGAAGGCCATCCCCATGCGCTGATCGAGGAGCAGATCGGGTGCCAAGTGATCGAGATCTATGGCGGCAACCCGCACGAACTGCATTCGCTGATCAGTCCGTATGCGCAGCGCACCGAGGTGAGCGGCGAGACTCTCTTTTGTTATGCCCCCGATCCGGAGCGGGTGCGCCTGCAACTGCGCGGGCATGCGGGATTGCGCCTTCTGCAGCGTCCGCCGAATCTGGAGGATGTTTTTTTGCGGCTGACCGGGCGCGAGATGGAGAAATGAAGAATGCGTGAACTGTGTGCCGCGGCCCTGCCCGCCAACGCCTGGAATTGGATTGCGGTCTGGCGCCGCAACTTTCTGGCGTGGAAGAAGGTTGCGCTCGCGTCCATTCTCGGTAATCTTGCCGATCCTATGATCTACCTGTTTGGTCTCGGCTTTGGCCTCGGGGTGGTTGTAGGTCGTATTGACGGTGCCCCGTATGTGGCATTTTTGGCGGGCGGCATGGTCGCGACAAGTGCAATGACCGCCGCGACATTCGAGACGATTTACGCGGCGTTTGCTCGTATGCACGCTCAGCGCACATGGGAAGCAATCCTCTACACGCAGCTTACGCTTGGTGATATCGTTCTCGGCGAATTGGCGTGGGCAGCCACAAAGGCCTTTCTCGCGGGTACGGGAATTACAGTTGTTGCCACATTGCTGGGCTATGCGGCGTGGCCGTCCATACTCTACGCGCTGCCAGTCATCGCGCTCACTGGGTTAGCCTTCGCTAGCCTGGCAATGGTCATCACTGCGCTTGCTCCCAGCTACGACTATTTCGTTTTTTACCAAACGCTCGTCCTCACGCCTATGTTGTTCCTGTGCGGCGCCGTATTTCCGGTCGCCCAATTGCCCAATGTTTTTCAGCTGGCAGCACATTTCTTGCCGCTGGCACATGCAATCGACCTCATTCGTCCGGCGTTGCTGGGCCGTCCGGCGGGTGACATGGGCCTCCATATCGGTGCGCTCTGCTTCTACGCAGTACTGCCCTTCTTCCTGTCGGTGGCTCTGTTTCGCCGGCGTCTGATGCCTTGACATCGCCGATACAAGAAGGAGACGCGCGATGCAGTCTCGCGAACCAGGCCGCAGCGGCCTCAACATAAGCATGCGGGGGCTGGGCACCGTGAGCTGCAAGGAGCAGACCACGGAAGCCGGGCTCTCACAATTGGGCGTAGCCTGGAGGCGAGTATGAATTTTGTTGATGCCGCAGAGATGTATGCTGTGCCATCCCGCGTCAGGGCACTTGGACTCGAGGAGCTTTATATCCGGAGCTGGTTTCAGGAAGATGGCATCGGCCTAGTGGACAGCTTGTTCGTGAGAAGCCCCGCGCTTCCTTGGGGGCAGGCGCCGCCGTCATACCGCAACTGCAGCACAGCATTCGCAGGCGTGCAAGGAAGTCCTGCATGGAAGCGATCGATCTTGCAGCGCATGGAACGCGTCGCTATGAACCGGGTGCTGGCTTCCTCATGCAAAATGACGCCGCCCCTTGATCCGTAACCTCTATTTGAAAATAGTCAGAAGAAACCGCGCCTTATGAATTCGCGCACTCTGCGCGACAAGAGAATTCTAGTGCTGGGCGCCGCACACACCTTCGCGATCAATGTTGAGAAGACAAGCAATGACCCATTCCGCACTGTCACCTGAACCATTTGTGATTCTTGGGATGCCAAGGACTGGAACGCACTATCTCGAAGCTTTGCTAAATGAGCATCCGAACGTGTTAAGCAATGGCGAGCTACTTAACACCTACGATACAAATTGGCCCGATAAGGATCGCCTGTTGCGGAGCGATCGTGAGCTCCTCGAGCTCGCCTATTTGCGCTTCCCGAGGAATAGCGACAAGAAGGTGACGCATGTTGGGTGCAAGATCAACGAGCCTCAGTTTATAGAACGCCCGGGCTTTTTTGACGAGCTCGCCCGCTGGCCAGGGCTCAAGGTCATTTTCTTGTACCGGCGAAATACATTGGAGTCCCTGCGGTCGCTGGAGCAGGCAAGGCAAAGCCGGCAATGGCTTAAGTTTCCTTCCGATGATGATGCGGCACCGCCGCCACGGGTAAAGCTGCCCATCGCCTCCTGCGAGGCCTACTTCAATGCCGCCGAGGATTTCCACATTCGCGTCGAGCAGTCATTTGCTTCGGCCAGCTTGCTCGAGATCGAGTATGAGAGGCTCCTTAGTGAACCGGCCGCATGCTTGGAAACAATTTGGGATTTTCTGGGCGCTCCATCGCTGCAGCATTCTGGCCGCGCGATCCTTCAGCGCCAGGAATGGCGGCCGCTGGACGAAACGGTAGAGAATTTCGCCGCGTTGCGCCGTCACTTTGCAGACGGACCTTATGCGAGATTCTTTGAGATTGATGACGAATTCGTCTCAAAGGGATAAACATCATATGTCGCATGGCAACCTCCAACGTCTTGAAGCGGAAGCAATTTATGTGCTTCGAGAAGTCGTTGCAACGTTTTCCAACCCGGTTATGCTTTATTCCATCGGCAAGGACTCGTCGGTCTTGCTGCATCTGGCGACGAAGGCGTTCTACCCGGCCAAACCACCTTTCCCCTTCCTGCACGTTGACACCAAATGGAAGTTCCGGGAAATGATCGAGTTTCGTGACCGGACAGCGCGCGAAGTAGGGTTCGACCTTCTGGTGCACGTCAATCAGGACGGGATCGATCAGGGAATCGGGCCTTTCACTCACGGGTCCAACGTCCACACCCATTTCATGAAGACGATTGCGCTCAGGCAGGCGCTGGAAAAATACGGTTTTGACGCAGCGCTCGCGGGAGCGAGGCGCGATGAAGAGAAGTCGCGGGCAAAGGAGCGCATCTTCTCGGTGCGCAACGCACAGCATGGCTGGGATCCGAAGGATCAGCGGCCCGAGATGTGGAAGACCTATAACACGCGCGTCGGGCCGGGCGAAACGATGCGGGTCTTCCCGCTTTCCAATTGGACCGAGTTCGATATTTGGCAATATATCCGGCGCGAGAACATTCCGATCGTACCGCTCTATTTCGCGGCACGCCGGCCGGTGGTGCGGCGCGGTGGCGTGCTGATCATGGTCGATGACGACCGAATGCCACTTCAGCCTGGAGACGAGATTACGGAACGCCTGATCCGTTTCCGCACGCTCGGTTGCTATCCGCTGACAGGCGCAATTGAATCCGACGCTGCCACGGTTCCGGACATCTTGCGGGAAATGCTGACGGTACGCACATCGGAACGGCAGAGTCGCCTGATCGATCTGGACGAAGCCGGGGCGATGGAGAAAAAAAAGCGGGAGGGGTACTTCTGATGTCGTATCTTCAAACGGCGCCGCCGCATGACATCGAGGCACATCTTACCGAGCACGACAAAAAATCGATCCTGAGGTTCATTACGTGTGGTTCGGTCGATGACGGCAAGTCAACGCTGATCGGACGCTTGCTTTACGACGCAAAGCTGATCTTCGAGGATCAGTTGGCAAATCTCGGACGCATCGGTGCCGGCAACGGGAGGGAGATCGACCTGGCCCTGCTTTTCGATGGGCTCGAGGCGGAGCGTGAACAGCGCATCACTATAGACGTCGCATACCGTTACTTCGCCACGGGGAAACGAAAGTTCGTTGTTGCCGACACTCCCGGCCATGAGGAGTATACGCGCAACATGGCGACCGGCGCTTCAACAGCCGACCTGGCTGTGATCTTGATAGACATCCGCCAGGGAATCCTCCAGCAGACGCGGCGCCACTCCTATATTGCTTCGATGCTCGGCATTCGCCATGTCGTGCTGGCGGTCAACAAGATCGACCTTGTCGACTTCCGGCAATCGGTCTTCGAGGAAATCGCCGTGGACTACATGCTCTTTGCAAAGACACTGGGCTTTGCAAGCATCCAGCCCATCCCGATCTCGGCGCGGTTCGGCGACAACGTCATTTCTGCATCAAAGGACACACCCTGGTATACTGGGCCAGCACTTCTCGAATATCTCGAAGCGGTGCGACTCGACCCACCCGTTAAGGAAAGGCCGTTCCGCTTTCCGGTCCAATTAGCGGTGCGGCCCAATGCGGATTTTCGCGGATACGCCGGGCAGGTGGCTTCCGGCAAAATCTCTGTTGGGGATCCGGTCGTTGTTGCAAAGTCCGGGCAGCGTTCGTCAGTGAAGGCGATCGTGACTTTCGACGGGAGTTTGGCCGTCGCCGCCGAGGGCGAGGCCGTGACAATTGTGCTTACAGACGAAGTCGATGTTTCGCGCGGCAACATGCTGGTAGCACCCGCATCAAGACCGTTTGTGGCGGACCAGTTGCAGGCACATGTGATCTGGTTCGGCGCTAACCCCATGCTTCCCGGGCGAAGCTACATTCTTCGGACGGAAACGGACAGTGTTAGCGCAACGGTCACGGCGCTGAAGCACCAGGTCAACATCAACAGCTTCGCCCGAGAGGCGGCGAAATGCCTGCAGATGAATGAGGTCGGTGTCTGCAACATCTCGACACAGGCGCCGATCGCCTTCGACGCCTACAAGGACAACAGGTCGACGGGCAATTTCATCCTTGTCGACCGGACGACCAACGCAACGGTCGGCGCCGGAATGATCGACTTCCCGCTCCGGCGAGCCGACAATGTGCATTGGCAGGCAACCGACGTGAACAAAGGCTCGCGCGCTGCGGCCAAGGGCCAGCGGCCGAGGGTCCTGTGGTTCACAGGCCTTTCCGGTTCGGGAAAATCAACGATCGCCAACGCGCTCGACCGTCTGCTGCACGCCCGCGGCAAACACACCTATGTGCTCGACGGCGACAATGTGCGCCACGGACTGAACCGGGACCTTGGCTTCACCGAAGCCGATCGCGTTGAGAATATCCGCCGGGTAGCAGAGGTTGCCAAGCTCATGGCTGACGCAGGCCTCATCGTTCTCGTTTCCTTGATTTCGCCGTTCCGCGACGAGAGGCGCATGGCGCGCGAATTGATGGAGGAGGATGAGTTCATTGAGATCTTCGTCGACACGCCGCTCGACGAGTGCGCGCGGCGTGATCCAAAAGGCCTCTACGAGAAGGCGTTCGCAGGCAAGATTGCGAACTTCACCGGCGTATCGTCACCTTATGAGCGGCCCGAGAGCGCTGAACTGCATCTTGAAACGGTTGGGCACGAGCCCGTCGCGCTGGCGCTTAGGATCGAACAGTTCCTGGACAGGCGAAAGGAGGGAAATGAGTTGTAACGCGAAGGCTTGAGGCGGCCACGGCGGTACCGGGCTATCTAACGACGGGATGTTCATTGTCGCCCCACCCAGGCGGCTCAAACGTCCGAAGCCCAGATGGGCTTCAGCAGGAGGCAGCCGATCACGTCCTCATGGGCCGGCTAACTGAAATGGAGAAAAGATATGTCTGATGCAAAACTGCAAAGCGTGAGTTCGGCGCTTACGCAGGTGGCGACACAGTTGAATACGAATCTCACCTAAATTGCCGCTATGCAAGCAATCGTCAAATCGTTCCTGGGCGTGATCGTCGCAGTTCCGTCAGCTTTCTACGCCTCAATGGGCGACTAAGCCTACGCAAACAACACCAGATCAATGATAAGCCTGCGGTTCCAACATTGCGCGACTGGCGCACGCAAGGCATGCGTCGTCGATGGAGACACAATCTGGTTGGATGGCCAGGAGATCCGCATCGCAGATATAGACGCCAGAGGTGAGCGAACCTAAATGTTCGTCGGAGCTGGCTCTTGGAAACCGCGTTACGGAGAGATTGCTTGAGCTGATCAATGATGATCCGTTCGAACTCAAGTAAGCCCACGGTGAAGGCCGTCTTGCGATGACGGCCTGCTGACTGCCAGTCCTAGTGGTAACACTAGGAGTAGTCATATGACGAAGCATCCAATTGAGGTGATCACGTCCGTAGAGCGCCGTCGGCGCTGGTCACGAGAAGACAAAGAGCGCCTGGTCGCTGCCTGCTTTGAGCCAGACGCGGTCATCTCCGAGATTGCCCGCGCGGCTGGTATCCATGTCAGCCAGTTGTTTCGTTGGCGCAAAGAGCTGTGCCGGCTCGAGGAGCCGCAGACCGAGACGGGAACCGTGTTGGTGCCGGTGATCGTGTCCGAGGCCATTTCATCAGTCTCTCCCATTCAGCCGGAACTGCCCATCACACCCCATCCTCGTCGGAAGCGCAGCGATGTAACGATCGAACTTGGTCGGGGTCGGCGCGTCCGCGTTGATAGCGACATCGACACGGAAGCGCTTGGCCGCATTCTCGATTGCGTGCTGGGTCGTCGATGATCCCGGTTCCGAGTGGCGTGAAGGTCTAGCTGGCGACAGGCCATACCGATATGCGCAAAGGCTTCCCCGGCCTGTCGTTGGTGAGCGTCCGGTGAGCTGTTTTTGCTGATCGGGCAAATCAGGCGATGTTCTGGCATTAGAACCAGCATTAGTGCTGACATTAATACCAGAACAAAGAGGTTTCATGGCTCGCATAGAGATCATGTCCGGTACCGAGCGCAGACGGCGTTGGTCGGACGAGGCGAAGCTGAGGATACTTGCGGAAGCTGATGAGCCCGGTGCTCGCATTGGCGATGTGGCGCGCCGGCACGACATTCATCCGGGCCAGATCCGCTTGTGGCGGCAATCATTCAGCTATGCCGATCGGCCGACGGTGTTCCTCCCGGTGGAAATCACCGAGGAGGTTGGCGTAAGCCAGCCGTCTACCGCAGCAACGAGGCCGGCGATCGTCGAGATCTTGCTTCGAAACGGTCGGAGCTTGAAGGTTCCGGTTGACGTTGAGTTGAAGCTGCTTGGCCCGCTCGTCGCTTGCGTGGAGGCGGCATGATCGGGCCATCGGGGAATGTGCGGGTCTACCTGGCCTGCGGAGTGACGGATATGCGGCGTGGCATCGATGGCCTATCGGCGCTGGTCGAAACGGTAGTGAAGGAGGCGCCGGGCTCGGGCGCGATCTTCGGCTTCCGCGGAAAGCGCGCACAACTACCGACATTCTGCATACGTTTCCCGTTATTCGACGATTGCCTATCCTTGGCACCCGCTGTTCGGGAAGAAAGTGCAGGTCTCACCGTTCAGGCGTGGCAAAAGTTTAATCTGCATCTAC
>NZ_PVBM01000041.1 GCF_002968575.1 Neorhizobium huautlense
AAACCCAGGCGCCAGGCCGGGAGAACTACGGGCCTGACGACCTCAACTGCTCCAACCGCCCGGTGCGGACCCGCATGCCGGGTGGTGTGGGAGGGGCGGAGCCAATAGGCTCCCCCCTATCCCGATTCCGGTGCGAGTTCGATTCCTTAACGATGCTTAGCTCAGCAGCCAGGCCCAGAAGCTGACGGTAATGACGCCGAAGGCCGTGGTGATGCTGATGACCGAGGCGGCCAATCCGTGGCCGGAGCGGAAGCGCTGCGCGATCAGCCAGGCATTGATCCCGGTCGGCACCGAAGAGGTCAGCACCAGGGCGGCCGCCCAGTCGTGCGGCAGGGCAAACAGATAGCTCATCAGGAAGACGAGGGCCGGCAGCAGGAGCAGTTTCAGGATGGCCGCCGTTCCCGAAAGCCCGATATCGCCGCGGATCGGATATTGCGTCAGCGCCATGCCGATCGAAATCAATGCCACGGGCGCGGCTGCCGCCGAGAGATGATCGATGACCATTGCGATCGCGACCGGCAGATGCAGGTCGAGGAAGTTGAAGCTCACCCCGACCACCAGCGCCAGCACAAGCGGGTTGCGGGCGAGATTGGAGCCGACCTGTTTGAGAATTTCGGCAACGGAGCGTTTTTCCCCTCCATCGACTTTCGAGACTGCCCCTTCCATCAGGATCGTGCCGACCACCATCATCAGCGGCAGATGGATCGCGAGCAGAATAGAGATCGCCACCAGCCCGTCCTTGCCGACGATATTGGCGACCAGCGGCAGGCCGATGAAGACGTTGTTGGCAAACGAGGCGGACATGCCCGTAATGACGCCGACTTTGGCGTCGCGGCGGAAAAGCCGCGTGGCGAGAAGGTGGCCGACGGTCCAGGTGCCTGCAACGCCGAGGAAATAGGCCGCCCACAGCCGGAACGGAGAAACGCCTTCGAAATGCGCGTCCGCAAGCGTCCGGAAGATCAGCATCGGCACCGCGATCTTGAACACGAACTCACCGAGCGCGTCGCCGGTTTCCTGCTTCAAAATGCCGGTCTTGGCAGTCACCCAGCCGATCAGGATCAGGATGAAGACGGGCACGACATTCAGAAAGACGGAGGACAAGGCAGCATGGCTTTCGCAGAGGTTTCCTACGCTCTAGCGTATATGGGCAGCTGCGACAAATGCGTTTCCGGCAGAGGAGCCCTTGCTGGTCGAGACGTTATCGCAGGGCAAAAACAAAAAAGCGGGGCAATACCCCGCTTTCCCTCCTGGTCTCGTCCAGGCTCCGGAATGTCTGCCGCCAGTTCATCCGTGGTCGGCCACACAATCGGATGGCTATTTCTATAGCCTTCAATCGTGACAGCGACATGACGCAGATCAAAGTCCCGTTTTTATAAGGGCTGCGACTGTTTCTTCTTCCAATCGCCTGAAAAGCCGACTACCGCTTTCCGCGCAAAATCTGCAAGAAGGACCAAGACCGTATGCCCAAGTTCGACGTGCTGACCATCGGTAATGCCATCGTTGATATCCTCGCCCGCTGTGAAGACAGTTTCCTGAGCGAGAACTCGATCATCAAGGGGGCTATGAACCTGATCGATGCCGAACGGGCCGAACTTCTTTATTCGAAGATGGGTCCGGCGGTCGAGGCTTCGGGCGGGTCGGCTGGTAACACGGCGGCTGGCATTGCAGGGTTCGGTGGCAAGGCAGCCTATTTCGGCAAGGTCGCGGAAGACCAGCTCGGCCATATCTTCCAGCACGATATCCGCGCTCAGGGAGTCTATTACCAGACGACGCCGGAGGGTACCAATCCGCCGACGGCTCGTTCGATGATCTTCGTCACGCCGGATGGCGAGCGCTCGATGAATACCTATCTCGGCGCCTGCGTCGACCTCGGGCCTGAACATGTCGAAGCCGATGTCGTTGCCGAAGCGAAGGTGACCTATTTTGAAGGATATCTTTGGGATCCGCCGCGGGCCAAGGAAGCGATTCGCGAAGCCGCAAGGATTGCGCACGCGAACGGTAGGGAAGTCTCCATGACGCTCTCCGATCCGTTCTGCGTCGGCCGCTATCGTGCGGAGTTCCTCGATCTCATGCGTTCCGGCACGGTCGACATCGTCTTCGCCAACAAACAGGAAGCGCTCTCCCTCTACGAGACCGAGGATTTCGAACTGGCGCTGGAAAACATCGCGCGGGACTGCAAGCTCGCGGCTGTGACGCTTAGTGAAGAAGGCGCGATCATCGTTCGCGATGATGAACGGGTGAAGGTCTCGGCCTATCCGATCAGGGAACTGGTCGATACGACCGGAGCGGGCGATCTCTTCGCCGCCGGCTTCCTGTTCGGTTACACCCAGGGCCGTTCGCTGGAACTTTGCGGCAAGCTCGGCTGCCTTGCAGCTGCAATCTGCATCCAGCAACTCGGTCCGCGGCCAATGGAGTCGCTCCAGGAGGCCGCCCAAAAAGAAGGCCTTATTTAAAGGCTTCGCCCGGGTAGGCGCCCCAGATCTCGGCTTGGGGAACCCAGCCTTCGGTGCCGTTGGCTTCCGCGCGGCACCAATCGCCGTTGCATTCCTCCACCTTCAGAAAGACGCCGGGTTCCAGCTTGGCGATGATGGCGGCGCTGCTCTGCGGATCCCGGCGCATGTTCACGTAGATGTCCTTGCCCTTGCCGCGCATCCATGGGGCAGCGACCGCCGTACGGTCTCCAGACAACAGTGCCTGGTTGACCCAGCCTTCGGTGCCCTCGGCATCGCGGACGCGCCGCCAGTTTTCGTATTCCTGGATGATTTCCATGGGCGTCCCGGACTTCATGTACATCCAGGAGACGGCGTAGTCGGTGCTTGGACCGATTCGGATATTCACCTTTTTGGACTTCAGGCTGACGAAACGCGGCAGCGGCAGACCGCTCGGGCCCTTCGCGCCTTGTGCGTAAGCCATGGCCGAAGCGGAGAGACAGGTGACGAAAGCGAGGATGAAAACGGTAGAGGCACGAAGAATGACGCGACGCATGGGTTTGGTTCCGGCTGAAGGACCATCGGGCGCCACGCAGACCGTGCGAGGTTTTGTTTGTCTTCGCCAACGGGTCTGGTAGAAAACGCCCTGGATGAACCCGAATATCGCGCGACTTGGTTAAGGACCTCCTAAAAGGAGCCAGACAGAGAGCTGCATGACGGCGAAGAAGAAACCCACGGTCTATATTACCCGCAAGCTTCCGGACGCGGTGGAAACCCGCATGCGCGAGCTATTCGAAGCCGAGCTCAATACCGACGACGCCCCGCGCTCCCGCGATGAGATCGTGGCCGCGATGAGGACTGCCGATGTGCTGGTGCCGACGGTGACGGATCGAATCGATGAGGCGCTGATCGAGGAAGCCGGTCCGCAGCTGAAACTGATCGCCAGCTTTTCGAACGGTATCGACCATATCGACGTGGATGCCGCGGCCAAGAAGGGTATCACCGTTACCAACACGCCGAACGTCCTGACGGAAGATACCGCCGACATGACCATGGCGCTAATCCTTGCGGTCAATCGCCGGCTGGTGGAGGGTTCGCGCATCCTGACCGACAAGCCCGGCGACTGGGGCGGCTGGAGCCCGACCTGGATGCTGGGGCGGCGGATCTGGGGCAAGCGCATCGGCATCGTCGGCATGGGCCGGATCGGAACTGCTGTGGCCCGCCGGGCCAAAGCCTTTGGCCTGTCGATCCACTACCACAACCGCAAGCGAGTAAACCCGGCGACGGAGGAAGAGCTGGAGGCAACCTATTGGGACAGCCTCGACCAGATGCTTGCCCGGGTCGATATCGTCTCGGTCAACTGCCCCTCGACGCCGGCGACCTTTCACCTGCTCTCGGCCCGCCGGCTGGCGCTGATGCAGCCGAGCGCGATTATCGTCAATACCGCCCGCGGCGACATCATAGACGAAGCGGCGATGATCCAGCTGCTGCGCGACAACAAGATCTATGGCGCCGGTCTCGACGTCTACCAGAACGAACCTGCGGTGAACCCGAAACTCGTCAAGCTCGCCAACCAGGGCAAGGTGGTGCTGCTGCCGCATATGGGTTCGGCGACGCTCGAAGGGCGGATCGACATGGGCGACAAGGTGATCATCAACATCCGTGCCTTCTTCGACGGACACCGGCCGCCGAACCGGGTGCTCCCCGGCCGCAACTGATCAGGCAAGCCGCTTCCGCATTTCGATGGAAGTCACCCTATCATAGCCGGGATGGGAGTTTTCGGCGGTCTTTTCGAAACCCCATTTCGAGAAGGCCAGATGGTTGCCGGTGAGTTCGATCCGGGTCTCAAGCCGCAGCGCCGACAGACCGTTCTTTCTGGCAATTTCCTCTGCGACGGCCAGCAGCCGCCGGCCAAGCCCTTTCCGTTGATGGCTGGGCGCAATGGCGAGTTTACCGACATAAAGCGAACTCGGCTCGATCTTGCAAAAGACGCAGCCGACGAGCTTTCCGTCTTCGACGGCCGCAAAGCCGATCTCCTCCCGGGCCTTCTGCGCCAAGGACGCCAACGTCAGCCGGTGGGCGGAGGAGGGCGGGTCGATGACCTCATCCATATAGGCAAAGGAGGATAGGATAAGCGCAAGCAGCTCGTCCCACCGGCCGAAGTCCTCGCTGATCGGGACAATCGTGATCATTTCAGACGTCATCATTCGGCAGCAGCTCTTGCCGCGCGGCGCTTGTATTTGATCACGTCGAAGCGCGCCGAAAGCGCATCGTAGAGCATTAGGCGACCGATCAGCGGCTCGCCTATGCCGGCGATGAGCTTGATCGCTTCCATCGCCATCAGCGTGCCGATGACGCCGGTCAGCGTTCCAAGCACGCCCGTTTCTGCACAAGAGGGGATCAGGCCTTCCGGCGGCTTTTCCGGGAAGAGGTCCCTATAGGTCGGGTTAAGCGATCCGTCCGGCCCAGCCTCGTAAGGCTTGAGCACCGTCAGCGAGCCGTCGAAGCGGCCAACCGCACCGGTGACAAGAGGGATCTTTTCCAACTCGGCGGCGTCGGCGGCGGCATAACGGGTGTCGAAATTGTCGGAGCCGTCAATCAACAGGCTGAAGCCCAACAGGTGCCGGGCCGCCCATTCCATCGAAAATCGCTCTTCGAAATCAACGATCCGGACATGCGGGTTGAGCCGCGCGAGCGTCTGCCGGGCACTTCTGGTCTTCATCTCCCCGACCGTGCCGGTGTCGTGAATGACCTGCCGCTGCAGGTTGGAGAGTGAGACGCGATCATCATCGATGATGCCGAGCGTACCGACCCCCGCCGCGGCGAGATATTCCAGAATGGGCGCGCCAAGGCCCCCGGCTCCGATCACCAGCACGCGGGAACTCTTGAGTTTCTGCTGCCCCGTGCCGCCAATCTCCGGCAGCAGGATGTGTCGGCGGTAACGTTCGATTTCTTCAGGCGTCAAGCTGTCCATCGCAATATCATAACATCGCCAGCTGATCCGTGTAACTCAGGATGTGACTGCGCCATGCGTGACCGTAAAGAATTGCGCGCGGTCGGAGAGAGCCGAAAACATGCTCCGGTCGGTACCGGTCATGAAGGCCTGGCCGCCAAGGCCGTGAACCAGGTCGAACAATGCGGCGCGGCGGCCTTCGTCGAGATGGGCAGCGATCTCGTCGAGAAGCAGGACAGGCGCATAGCCCGTCATATCGGCGGTCAGCCGCGCATGCGCCAGCACGAGGCCGATCAAAAGAGCCTTCTGCTCGCCGGTCGAGCAGCGCTCGGCCTCCATGTCTTTCTCCCTATGCCTGACCAGCAGATCGGATCGATGCGGGCCGTCCAGCGTCCGGCCGGCGGCGGCGTCGCGTCCGCGGTTGATCCGCAGCATCTCCAGATATTCTTCCTCCAGTTCGGCCGCAGGGCGATCGGGGGATCCGTCCATAAAACCCTCAAGAGCCAGAACCGGAGTGGGAAATGGAGTTTCGCCGGATCCGGCCGAGAGGGTTCGCAAAAGGCCCAGCATTTCCTGCCGGGCGGCGGCCATGGCAATGCCCAGACCCGCCATCTGCGTCTCGATTCCTGAAAGCCAGGCAGGATCGAAACGGCCTTCGGACAGCAGACGATTGCGGCTGCGCATGGCGCGTTCGAAATCGCTTGCCCGGCGGCCGTGCGCGGGGTCCAGAGACAATACGAGCCGGTCGAGAAATCGTCTGCGATCGGCAGAAGGACCGGTAAAGAGGCCGTCCATTGCAGGCGTCAGCCAAAGGACGCTCAAATGATCGGAAAGCTCCTCCGTCGATTTCGCCGGCGTCCCGTTGATCCGGACCTTGCGGGTCACGCTCTCGCCATCTGCGGTCTCGATGCCGGTGCCGATCGCGACTTCACCTTCCATGCCCTCGACCGCCGCGAAGATGGCAAAGCCGCCGGATGCCCCGACGCGGCTGACATCGGTAAGCACGGCGCGTCGCAAACCGCGTCCCGGAGAGAGAAAGGAGACCGCTTCCAGAAGATTGGTCTTGCCGGCGCCATTCTCGCCCGTCAGCACCACATGCCTACCGTCAAGGGTCAGCGATACGTCCGCGTAATTGCGGAAGTCGGTGAGCTTGAGCCGGGAGAGGAAAGTTTTCTGAGCCATCGGATTCTTGTTCGTCGTCGCACAGGAGCTAAGGGCTCGGGCGAAGGAAGGCAAGCGTTCGCCTTCACGCGACAGCTCTTGCCCGTGTTTTGGAGAGCCCACACGAATGCGGAACCTCATTGGAATTGTAGAGTGTGGCTCCGCATTCGCGTGGCCTTCGGCGTTCTCTCGGGGTGTCCAGCCCCTACAGGTGATCATCTCGCCTCGCTGCGTGGTCTTGTTCACGCCCGTCCTTTCGGGACAGGCTCACCACTTGCACGGCTCAACCGAACCTGGCCCGGCGGCCAGGGGGAGGCTTGATAGGAATGTTCGTCTTGTCGACCAACACTCCATGGCTTTCACCTCTTCCACCATCGCCGCACGTTACGGATCCGATGGAAGCGCCGGCTCCCGCCTGCCCGCGAACGTCTCGCGAAACACTCCGGCGACGGAAGCGGGACAATTGTAGGCACCAAACGGAAGAGGGGGAAACGGGACAGGTTAAGATGTTGATGTTGCTAACAAAGCGGGGGTTTTTATTCCCCTTCTGCCGGAGATCCCCCGTCGATCAGCAACGGCCGCTTCCAGAGAATCATGCGTTTCTGCAGGCAATCCTAATTTATGAATGCCAAAAATTTAGGGGTTATGGCTAACAGAGCGTTAAACCGCGCCGGCACACTAATATTCAACAAATCACTCTCAGTTAAAGCGAGTATTATCGCTGTTGGAGCAATGATGACTGAATCCCGCCAAAAAAACGACTTGATGGAGCGCCTTGACTTCGCGGGGCTTGGCGAGCAGCAGCGCCGCACTCTCGCAACTCTTCAACCACTCATCAAGCAAACGGTTGGAGCAGCGCTCGACGCCTTCTACGGCAAGGTCAAAGCCAATTCCCACACCGCAAAATTCTTCTCCAATGACAGCCACATCGCGCATGCCAAAAGTCGTCAGGCCGCCCATTGGGACGTGATCGCCTCCGGCAAGTACGACGCAGAATATGTGGGCGCCGTCTCCGCGATCGGTCGGGTCCATGCGCGCCTCGGGCTCGAGCCGCGCTGGTATATCGGCGGCTACGCCATGGTGCTGGACGGACTTCTCCGCGCGGTGGTCAAGGAGGAAATGAAAGGTTTTTTCCAGGAGAAAAAGGCCAAGGCTCTCTGCGAGAACCTGACCGCTATCGTCAAGGCGGCTCTGATCGATATGGACTACAGCATCTCCGTTTATCTCGAGGCACTGAACGAAGAGCGGGAGCGGGCAGAGGCCGAGCGGGCAAAGGCCAAGTCGGAGCAGGACGCGGCTCTCGGAGCACTGGATGCAGCGCTCAAAAAGCTGGCGCAGGGCGACCTGACGTCGGAGCTTTGGCAGGAACTGGCCCCAAGCTTTGCCGGTTTGAAGCAGAACTACAATTCCTCGGTATCCGAACTTGATGCAGCCATGCGGGAGATCAACTCCTCGGTTGAGCAGGTGCGGGCCGAGGTAGCCGGCATTTCCGACGCCTCGGACAATATGGCGACCCGTTCCGAGCAGCAGGCAGCGGCGCTGGAGCAGACCGCTGCGGCGCTGGAGGAAATCACCACAAGCGCAGCCCAGGCGGCGCGGCGCACTCGCGAGGTTCAGGCAATCGTGAGGGAATCGGCTACCGAGACCGAGCGATCCGGCCAAGTGGTTGAACAGGCGGTTGCCGCCATGGGAGAGATCGAGCAGTCCTCCCAGAAAATGACCCAGATCATCGGCGTGATCGATGAGATTGCATTCCAGACCAACCTGCTGGCACTGAACGCCGGTGTGGAGGCTGCCCGTGCCGGCGAACAGGGCAAGGGTTTCGCTGTCGTCGCGCAGGAAGTGCGTGAGCTTGCACAGCGATCCGCGGCCGCCGCAAAGGAAATCAAGGAACTGATCGACCAGTCCTCCTCGGACGTGCACCGCGGCGTCGACCTCGTCCACAAGACCGGCGAAGCGCTGGTGGGGATCGGCTCGAGAGTGAAGTCGATAGACGAACACATCAATTCCATCGCCCAGTCATCTCAGGAGCAGGCTTCCGGCATCGACGAAATCAACTCCGCGGTGCGCAATATGGATCAGATCACCCAGCAGAATGCTGCGCTGATGGAAGAGACGAATGCATCAACCCAAAACCTTGTCGGCATCAGCGGCCGGCTGGCTTCCCTGATCGCTCGCTTCAAGATTAAGAACGATCATGAGCATTCGGCTGGCCGGCCGCGGCTGCGGGCTTAACCGATAGACCTGAGCCCCACACTTGGTTAGTGTCGCGCGGTTTCGAAAGGAGACCGCGCGATGACAAAAGAGGAACGCCCTTCCTGCATCGTTCACTGGACTGAGATCGAAGAACCCGACAACAAGCGCTACAAGGGCGACGACGAGCTTATGGCAATCGGCGCACCGTTGGCGCGGCATCTGGGGTTGACGCGCATCGGCATCCATCATCTGCGCGTGCTTCCCGGCCGCCGCACCTCCTTTCCGCATGCCGAAAGCCTCGAAGAAGAGTTCGTTTATGTGCTCGCAGGTACGCCGGAAGTCTGGCTGGATGGAGAAGTGCACCGGCTCAAACCTGGCGATTCGGTCGGTTTTCCTGCCGGTACGGGCCTTGCCCATACCTTCATCAACAACTCAGACCAAGAGGCCGAACTGCTGGTGATCGGTGAGGCAAACAAGGACGAGAATCGCATCTTTTATCCCAAGAACCCGGAGCGGCGCGCGATGCGGTCCGACTGGTGGGACGACGCGCCGGAGCGCCCGCTCGGGGCTCACGACGGGATGCCGGATGCCGTAAGGATCTGGAAAGCAGCAAAGGGATCTTCGAGTGAGTGACGAGGAAAGGCTGGTCAAGCTGGAGGAGCTTGCCGCGCATCAGACCAAGGTGATCGAGGAACTGTCCGATCAGCTTGCCGAGCAATGGAAGGTCATCGAGCAGACGAGAGCCAAGCTCGATCGGCTGACGGAACGCTTCCTTTCGCTTGAAGAATCGTCGCTCGAGGCGCCGCCTATCACCAGGCCGCCGCACTACTGAGGATCGGGCCGCCGAGCACGACGCATTCGGGCTGGTCGTTGCAGCTGGATTGATCAACGTCAATTGAGATGGCGGAAAAGCTGGTAGAGCAAAAGCACCACCATTTCACCAGGTAGATCATGACCCTCGTGCAGTTCACCGTCGCCATCCTGCTGCTCCTCTGCACGCCCGGGCCGACGAATACATTGATGGCGCTTGGCGGCTATTCCCGGGGCTGGGCCAGGGCTTTGCCGCTCACGGCAGGCGAACTCGGCGGGTATCTCACCGTCCTCATTCCGGTCTCGACCGTCGCCGCCCCGTTCTTCACAGCCTATCCCGCAGCTTTGCTTTTTGCCAAAGCGGCCGCCGGCATCTGGGTTCTCTTCCTGAGCTACAGGCTGTGGAATTCGGAGAGGACGACCGGAGATGCGGGCGAGATTTCTCTGGGGCAGGTCTTCGTCACGACACTGCTGAACCCCAAGGCGGTGATCATCGCGCTCGTCATCATGCCGCACGGCGGCCTCCTGGAGCTTCTGCCCTGGCTTGGGCTGTTCGCCGCTCTGGTGCTGCTGGCCGCCAATGGCTGGATCCTGTTCGGCAGCGTGATCGGGCGTACCGAAAGGTTCGAGATCAAGCCGGTTCTCGTGCGTCGCGTGGCGGCGGCCTGCCTTGTCGTTTTCGCGATGATCCTTACCTCCTCCTCCATCCAGTCGCTCGCATAAAAAACGCCGACCCTTCCGGATCGGCGTTCCTAAGTTCCAATACTGAGCGCGAGGCTCAGTTGTCGAAGAATTCCTTCATCCGGGCAAAGAAGCCGGTCGATTCCGGATTATTCTCCTTGGAGGAAATCTGCTCGAATTCCTGCAGCAGTTCGCGCTGCCGCTTGGTGAGCTTCTGCGGCGTCTCGATCTGGATCTGGATATAGAGGTCGCCCGTCTGCGATGATCTGAGCACCGGCATACCCTTGCCTTTCAGGCGAAACTGCTTTCCCGGCTGGGTGCCTTCCGGCACGGTGACGCGGGATTTCGTTCCGTCGAGTGTGGCAACATCGAAAGTGCCGCCGAGCGCTGCCGTCGTCATCGAGATCGGCACGGCGCAATAAAGGTCGGCGCCATCGCGCTGGAAGAACTGGTGCGGCTGAACCGACAGGAAGATGTAGAGGTCTCCCGCAGGTCCGCCGCGTGCACCGGCCTCGCCTTCGCCCTGCAGGCGGATGCGGGTGCCGTCCTCGATGCCGGCCGGAATGTTGACCGACAGCGAGCGTTCTTCGGTGACGCGGCCCTGGCCGTGGCACTTGGTGCAGGGATCGGTGATGGTCTGGCCGCGGCCGTGGCAGGTCGGGCAGGTGCGTTCGACGGAGAAGAAGCCCTGGCTCGCCCGCACGCGGCCGGAGCCCTGGCAGGTGGCACAGGTTTTCGGCTGCGTGCCGGGTTTCGCGCCCGAACCGGAGCAGAGGTCGCAGGTGATCGAGGTTGGAACCCGGATCTGCGCCGTCTTGCCGGCATAGGCTTCTTCAAGCGTGATTTCCATATTGTAGCGAAGATCGGCGCCGCGTTCGCGACCGCCGGACGATCGCCGCGCACGCCCGCCACCCATCATTTCGCCGAAGATGTCTTCGAAGATGTCGGAGAAGCCGCCGGCCGAGGAGAAACCGCCGCCGCCGAAGCCGCCACCGCCCATTCCGCCCTGTTCGAAGGCGGCATGGCCGTAACGATCATAGGCCGCGCGCTTCTGGGGATCCTTCAAGGTCTCGTAGGCCTCGTTGAGCTCCTTGAACTTCTTTTCGGCTTCCGCGTCGCCGGGATTCTTGTCGGGATGATATTTCATGGCGAGCTTACGGAAGGCGCTTTTCAGCTCCTTCTCGTCAGCCGATTTGCCGACACCCAGCGTTTCGTAAAAGTCTGCTTTTGCCATGGAGGTAACCGGCTCCGGAAAGGATTCCGGCTGCACAAGGGCAGCCGGATACGCTGTCAACTATGGTCGAGGCATTGCCATCAGGCAACGTTACGATCAAGCCGACTTCTTGTCGTCCTTGACTTCCTCGTAGTCGGCATCGACGACATCGTCGTCCTTGCCGCCTTCGGAGGCGCCGCCTTCCGCCTGCTGGGCCTCATAGATGGCCTGGCCAAGCTTCATGGAGACTTCCATCAGGGTCTGCGTCTTCGCCTGGATGTCGTCGGCATCCGGTTCCGCGGCCTCGACGGCGGTCTTCAGAGAAGCGATCGCGTCCTCGATCGCCTTGCGGTCGGTCTCGGAAACCTTGTCGCCATACTCAGTGAGCGACTTCTCGGTCGAGTGAACAAGGCTTTCGGCCTGGTTCTTGGCTTCGACCGCTGCGCGACGCTTTTTGTCGGCTTCGGCATTGGCCTCTGCGTCCTTGACCATCTTCTCGATCTCGGCGTCGGAGAGACCGCCGGAGGCCTGGATGCGGATCTGCTGTTCCTTGCCGGTGCCCTTGTCCTTGGCCGAAACCTGCACGATGCCGTTGGCGTCGATGTCGAAGGTGACTTCGATCTGCGGCATGCCGCGCGGTGCCGGCGGCAGACCGACGAGGTCGAACTGGCCAAGCAGCTTGTTGTCGGCGGCCATTTCACGCTCGCCCTGCGACACACGGATCGTCACGGCCTGCTGGTTGTCCTCGGCAGTCGAGAAAACCTGCGACTTCTTGGTCGGGATCGTCGTGTTGCGGTCGATCAGGCGGGTGAAGACGCCACCGAGCGTTTCAATGCCGAGAGACAGCGGGGTCACGTCGAGCAGCAGCACGTCCTTGACGTCGCCCTGCAGGACGCCGCCCTGGATCGCAGCGCCCATGGCCACCACTTCATCCGGGTTGACGCCCTTGTGCGGCTCCTTGCCGAACAGCTGCTTGACGACTTCCTGGACCTTCGGCATGCGGCTCATGCCGCCGACCAGAACCACTTCGTCGATTTCGGCCGCCGAAACGCCGGCATCCTTGAGGGCTGCCTTGCAGGGTGCCACGGTGCGCTGAACGAGATCGTCGACCAGGCTTTCGAACTTGGCGCGGGTCAGCTTCATCGTCAGGTGCTTCGGACCGGACGCGTCGGCCGTGATGAACGGCAGGTTGATTTCGGTCTGCTGCGAGGATGAGAGCTCGATCTTTGCCTTTTCGGCAGCTTCCTTGAGGCGCTGCAGGGCCAGCTTGTCGTTCTTCAGGTCGATGCCGTTGTCCTTCTTGAACTCGGCTGCAAGATATTCGACGAGGCGCATGTCGAAGTCTTCACCGCCGAGGAAGGTGTCGCCGTTGGTGGACTTCACCTCGAAGACGCCGTCGCCGATTTCGAGGACGGAAATATCGAAGGTGCCGCCGCCAAGGTCGTAGACGGCAATCGTCTTGCCTTCCTTCTTGTCGAGGCCATAGGCGAGAGCGGCAGCGGTCGGCTCGTTAATGATGCGCAAGACGTCGAGACCGGCGATGCGGCCGGCATCCTTGGTGGCCTGGCGCTGGGCGTCGTTGAAGTAGGCCGGAACGGTGATGACGGCTTTTTCCACCTTTTCGCCGAGATAGGACTCAGCGGTTTCCTTCATTTTCTGAAGGATCATCGCGGAAATCTGAGCCGGGGAATAGTTCTTGCCGTGAGCCTTTACCCAGGCATCGCCGTTGTCGCCCTTGGTGATGTCGTAGGGAACGAGGCCCTTGTCCTTCTCGACGGTCGGATCTTCGTAACGACGACCGATCAGGCGCTTCACGGCGAACAGCGTATTGGTGGGGTTGGTGACTGCCTGGCGCTTGGCCGGCTGGCCGACGAGGCGCTCGCCATCATCGGTGAATGCGACCATGGATGGCGTGGTACGCGCGCCTTCAGCGTTCTCGATCACCTTCGCGTCCTTGCCGTCCATGATGGCGACGCAGGAATTGGTGGTGCCGAGGTCGATGCCAATTACTTTTGCCATTTCTTCTCTCTCCTTTAAGCGAACCGTCGGAACCCCCTTCAGGCATTCCCTTGACAGTTCCTCGACTGGGATGGTTTCGCAGCATCGGCTGCGGTCATGGGGTATATAAGGACGGGTTTTTCGGACTGCAAGGCGAGAAGTCGCCCGTATCCCAGCAAATATAGGACTTTGCCATGTGCCTTTGCGAAATCGCTTTACTGTCCCATGAGGATGTCGAAAAGCGTGGTCTGCCGAGGCTGCCGCGCGGCAGCGGCGGGACCGACCTCTCCAGGCGGTACGGGACCGCGGCCGACCTCCATGGGAGGAAGGGGGGCAGGCGTATCGTAAGGGCCGCGATATTCGCGGTAATCGCGCACAGGGACATCGGCAGGCGGAACGACGTCGCCGTAGCGGTCGCGTCCGCCATAGGCTGAATCCTGTACCGGAGCACGCGGAGCCGGCGGATAGTCCGGAGGAAGCTCTTCCTGGGCGCGGCGCCCCGCGCCCGGTAGAATCCCCGAAATAATGTCGCCGATCGTCGTGGGCTCCGCATCCGGCTGGACGGCCGGCGGCGGCAGGTCGAGACCGCGCCCGGTCCCGAAGAGCGAGGTCGGCGTATAGCCCTTCATGGCCGCGGTCATATATTCCTTCCAGGCTTTGGCGGGCAGCCCGCCGCCGGTCACCTTCTTCATATAGGTGCCGTCGTCGTTGCCGAACCAGATGCCGGTCGTCATGATGCTGGTATAGCCGACGAAGAGCGCGTCACGGAACGACTGGGTGGTGCCGGACTTGCCGGCGGCCTGCCAGCCATCGAGTCTCGCCGCCTTTCCCGTGCCTTCGTTGATGACGCGGTTCATCATGCTGTTCATGGTTGCCGCGACGGGTTCGCTCAGGACGCGCGGCGGATTGGCATAATCCGCTTCGTAAAGCACCTTGCCCTCTGTATCGAGAATTCGCTTGACGATGTGCGGGGTCGCCTTGTAGCCGCCGTTCATGAAGGCGCCGTAGGCCGAGGTGAGTTCGACCAGCGACACTTCCGAGGTTCCGAGCGCGATGGACGCATTGGATTGCAGCTCGGACTCGATGCCGAGCCGGTGAGCGAGGCTGATCACATTGTCCGGCCCGACTTCCATGACCAGCTGTGCCGCGACGGTGTTGAGCGACTGGGCGAGAGCGGAGGCGAGTGTCACCTCGCCGCGGTATTTTTCGTCATAGTTTTCGGGTGTCCAGTTGCCGATCCTTACCGGCGCATCGTTGCGCACGGAATTCGGCCGCGCGCCGGCTTCCAGGGCCGCTGCATAGACGAACGGCTTGAAGGCGGAACCGGGCTGGCGTTTCGCCTTGACGGCACGGTTGAACTGGCTCGTCGCATAGTCGCGGCCGCCGACGAGCGCGCGGATGGCCCCCGTCGCGTCGACGGACACGAGGGCCGCCTGCGAGGCATTGAGCTTACCGCCTTCCTTCTTGAGGACGTCGTTCAGGGCCTTCTCGGCCGCTTGCTCGAGACGCAGGTCGACGGTCGTCTCCACGACGACATCCGTCTTCGGTTCTCCGATAAGTCCCTTAACTTCGTCGACGACCATGTCTGCCGCATAATGTTGGGCACCGGACCAATAGCTCTTGGCGTTTGCGGGCGGCTGCGACATGGCGGTCTTCAGGTCGCTGTCGGTAATGTAGCCTTCCTCCCGCATGGCGCCGAGCACGACCTGAGCTCGGGCCTCAGCGGCTTTGGGATCGCGGGCGGGCGAAAGGCGGGAGGGCGCCTTGAGCAGTCCGGCAAGCGTCGCGGCTTCGCCGAGATTGGCATCACGGGCGGATTTGTTGAAATAGCGCCGCGACGCCGCTTCCACACCATAGGCGTTCGACCCGAAAAAGACCCGGTTCAGATACATGGCCAGGATCTGGTCCTTGGTGAACTTGTGCTCCAGCCAGAAGGAGAGCAGGACCTCCTGGATCTTCCGCTCGAAGGTGCGTTCCGGCGAAAGGAACAGGTTCTTGGCAAGCTGCTGCGTGATGGTCGAGCCGCCCTGGATGGGCCGGCCGGTCAGGTTGTTGACGAGGGCGCGGGCCAGACCGAGCGGATCGACGCCGAAATGATAATAGAAGCGCCGGTCTTCGATGGCGATCACTGCCTGCGGCAGGTAAGGCGACATTTCCTCAAGCGCCAGCGCTTCGCCGCCGGTCGAGCCGCGGTTGGCGATGACCGAGCCGTCGATGGCCGTGATCTTCATGTTCGGCGGCCGGTCGGGAATGGCCCAGGTGCTGGCAGAGGGCATCTGCGCACCGTAATAAAGGACGAGGCCGCCGACGCCGATGCCTGCCCATATCCCAAGAACCAGACACCAGTAGATAAGAGTCCGCAACGGCGAGAAAAGCCCGCCTTCTCCGCGGCGGCGTGACGGCTTGTTGCGGGAGGGGCGGGCGCGTTCGGATTGCCCTGATCGGGCCCGATTTTCGGAGCGCTCCTCGCCGCTTGCCTTGGGGGAGCGCTTCGCGGTCCGACCATTGCCGACGATCCGTTCCTCAGCGTCGAGGCGTAAATCGTCGTTCTGGCGCGAGCCGTCGAAGGAAGGCTCCACGCGTTTGTCTGGTCTGCCTTTGAACCCCATAATGAGCTGGCGTACCCCCGTCACTTCGCCTGCGGAAACAGGCTCTTACCCAATTGTCTCGTCGCCCGGGCCACTGCTGGACTCTAAATGCGGCGATTTAAGGAGGGGTAAAGGCAGGACTGTCGGCGCCGGAACCCTGCCCGAATCTGGAATGGGCTTGACTTTTATTCACATCCGTGAGAACAAAAAGAGAACATATGGAGTTGCCGATGACCAGAGCAGAACAGGTTATTGAACGCGCCATGGCCGCCGTCGCAGCCTCAAGGGCAATCCGCGAGGCTGAAGCCGAACGCCGGCGCGAGACATTTCAGAAAATTCAGATTGCCAACCAGCGCCGCCCGAACATTCCCAAGGGCATCCAGCTTCCTCTGGATTTCCATTAGGATTGGCTTGGACAGTAGATCGATTCGTCAGCTTGATTTGTTTCTCAAAAAAAGCCGATTCTCCCTGGAACAACAAGAAGGGTTCCGCGTTCTGACGGATTCCACCTTGGAGGAGGGGAGGAAATGATCAAGATTGTCGAGGCGGTCGTGCGTAATGGCGACCAGCGCGTTCCGGTCGGGCTGGTAAGCGTCAAGCAGGCGCTCGAAATGCCTGAGAAGGAAAAGTTCGAATTCAGTCATCCGGCTTACGAAGCCGGCAAGACCGATATTTTTGTGAATCGCGAGACGCTGTCGAAATTGATGTAACCGGCCGAGGCAATCGGCTGGATAGCGGAAATTTACCAATCTTGCCGCCTATCCGCGGCCGGAGACGCGGATTCGTGATTTCGAGTTCATTATGTCCTTGGGTAGATTAAAGCCGCAACCACAACGAAGGAGAATGACATGAAGACATTTCTCGTCGTCGCAGCCGTACTGGGCCTTTCGTCGACCGCAGCCCTTGCGGAATGCGCCGGCCACAAGGTCACGGCGTCTGCCGAGGTCGACAAGGAGGTCACCACGGCCAGCATTGCAGCTTCTGCCGCCGACAAAGCCCGTGAACAAATGGTCGTCCTGAAGCGTCAGCAGACGGAAGAACAGACCGAAGTCACCGAGTAGTCGGCGAGCCCGCGTCGGCTTTCGCAGGCGCGGGTTTTTCGCTGGCTTGGAACCTCTTTTCCCGCCTTGGGTTATCTCCGCAAAGGAGACCATAATGGCCAGGAAATCGTTGGACATCGGCTTTACAGGCGATATCACCCAGGAAACAGGCGCCGCTGCCAAAGCGAGAACCGCAGTTGCTCGCGTGAGGGATGAAGCGGGAATGGTGGCGGCCCATGCGGTCGATCATCCCGCTGCTACGGGCTCTGCGATTGCAGCCGTCGGTCTCCTTGCCTTTGCCGTGGGTTACATGGTCGGCCTGTCGTCTTCTGCGCGGGCTCCCTCCGGGTGGGACCGGTGGCGATAGGGCTATCGTTTACAGAGGGCGGAACCGGCATTGATTTGGGCCGTTCGACTCCTTGAACAGAAAGGAGATCGTTATGCCCAACCGAGACCCGATACCGACGCCAACTTCGGAAACGCCGCGAGGACCGACGCCGACGGACGGCATTCCTGACAGGACCCAGGAAAAGCCCCCTCTTACTCCGGCTCAAGATCCGGGAGATACCAAAAACCCTCAGGATCCCACGCTTGATCCGGCTCTTTTACCCATCGGCGATCCTGCCGGCATGGCTTGACCCTGCGATATGAATCGAGCCTGCCCGGCCTCAGGGCAGGCTCGCATAGGTAGAACCCCTTACGGGTCCACCCCAATATTGCACCCGTTTTATCTTGTTGTTGCCAATCCATTAGAAAAGGCTCACGGTTAATAACCTTTGGTCGGAAAACGTTATCTCTTCCGGCGTCGGCATGGCTGGCGCAAGACTGCTGCAATAGAAGCCGGCGATCAATATCGACGCCACTATTGCAAGAGCGGGGAGATTATCGCCGGTCGTGCCCCAGTTTGATCGGGAGGGTTATATGCCTAGACAGATGGTTCGCAATCCGGTCCATCCGCAGCAGCTGAGCCTGTTGCAGCAGGTCTTTGACGAAACTTGCGCGGAACATCAGATCGACAAGGATAGCCCTGACGCAGAGGCACTGGCCCTCATCCTGGTGAATTCCCTGCAAAAGGGTTCCGACGATAAGGACCAGCTGGCAACGCTCGCCGAGAACCTGGCGAAAAGTCTCTAGCATCCCGGCGGAAACAAGGAACCTATCCCGCCCTTGTCAGTTGACCGATTTCTCGATCAGCAACAAGGAGGCCGGTATGGCAGAGCCAATCAGAAATCTGAAAACGCCCTTGAAGACGGACGCGCCGTCTTTCGATCACGAGTCCGGTGACAACGTCGGCAACGAAATCGCGACCTTGCGTTCGGAGATTGCCAATCTGCGCCAGCTGCTCGCCGAGAAAACCGGCACGGCCTATGAAAAGATCACCGGCCGAGCCAGCGATGCCGCCAGCTATGTCCAGAGCGAAGCCTCCTCGGTGGCCGGGACGATCCGCGAACACCCCGCAGCCACGACCACACTTTTTACCCTGATCGGCGCAATCGGCTTTGCGATAGGTTACGTCGTCGCGACGGCGTCGGCCGAGAGCAAGCAGGCCTGGTATCGCCGCTACCTAGGCGACCGCTTCTAGGAGCAGGGCAACACGCTTTAGGTGGAGGGTTCTCCGCCTGCGGGATCTTGACTGATGTCGACCCAGGTTCCTCCGGTCAGCTCTGCCATGCGCTCCGGCGCGATGCGGACCGCAGCATTGATGGCCCCGGCGGCCGGCAGGACTTCCGCATGCCTCCTGAGCGACAGGTCACAATAGACAGGGATCGCTGAGGCCAGCCCGAAGGCGCAGACGCCGCCGACCGGATGGCCGGTGAGTGCGGTCACTTCCTCTGCGTCGAGCATCCGAGGCTTGGCGCCGAAGCGATCCCGGAACTTGCGGTTGTCGAGCCGGCTCGTGCCGGACATGACGACCAGCGCCGTCATGTCGCCGGCGCGGACGCAGATCGTCTTGGCGATCTGATCGGGCGCCACGTCATGGGCGGCCGCAGCAAGTGCCACGGTCGCCGAACTGTCTTCCGTGACGATCACGTCGAGATCGGGAGCGTGGGCGGCGAAGAAGGCGCGGACGGATTCGAGACTCATGACCCGGAAAATGGCGCAATGGAAACGGGATCGCAAGCGGCAGAGACAGGTATGCGAATTTTGCAATGCTGCGGTGCAAAATCCTGGCTGTTTTTTAAGCTCTGATCCTGTATAACACAATCATCGACGGGCGCACTCCTCCTCCCAGCGCCCCCGATGGGACCAACGACACCTCCTCCTCCCAGTTGTTGGTCAGTTTCAGAAACCCGGCGCACCTCCTCCCGCGCCGGGTTTTCTGCTTTCAGCGATGAGCGTCCCTGCGGCTCTCGCGCCCTCCCTGAATTTCCCGATCTTGACCTTTTTGCGGTAAGACCCTAGATGGTGAGCCATCGATATTTGTTTGATAGCCAGCACTAAGCGCCTCCGGCGTCTGCGACGATCTTTCTTCAAATACGAAACTTCACCGTTCCAAGCGCAGAGCGCGGAATAGTCGGTCATTTGCAAGGGAAAGGCATCGTTATGGCGACCGGTACTGTAAAGTGGTTCAACGCAACCAAGGGCTATGGCTTCATTCAGCCGGATGACGGCGCACAGGACGTTTTCGTTCACATTTCGGCTGTCGAGCGCGCCGGCCTCGGCCAACTCAAGGATGGCCAGAAGCTCTCCTACGAACTCGTCACGGACAAGCGTTCGGGCAAGGTTTCGGCCGACCGTCTTCAGTCGGCTTGATCGTAGAGATCGCGACCAATGTTCGGAAGGCCGGCTTTGCCGGCCTTTTGTTGTGCGCCCAGCATGGGCGCATTCTTGTGGGTGGAAGTCCCACCGTAAGCTGGTCATGGCGAGCGAAGTGAAGCGCAACTGCGGAAGGGCGACCGACCGTGGGGAGGAAGCGTGGATCGAACCT
>NZ_PVBM01000042.1 GCF_002968575.1 Neorhizobium huautlense
AGATAGGGGGGCTGTGTTTCAGGCTGTGCCGGAGACACGTCGAGTGCCCGAATTTCGGTCGTGGCAATCATTGCTATTTCCTATCACCATTGACGTCTGGGCTCTACCGGCCGAGACACGAACTGTTGGTGCTTCGATCGGCGAACGACGCGGCGTTACGAAGCGTAAACAGCAAGTGCACAACGGTGCCTTGGTCTTAGAAGAATTCGAACCAAGTTTTCCAACCCAGGATGAAAAATAAAGGAAGTTTGGCAGCGCAATCGCCAGAACTTTCTCGGTTGCCTTGAACTCAGCCTCGTCTTCTCCATGCGACGTCTAGGTGACAAGGAATAGGATATGCGGGGGAGCGCTTAGTTTACGGATGCGATGTAATCGACCAGAACGGCATGCGCCGTCAAGGACATTGAAGCCTTGAATACTGCCGCTCAGCTTCCCAGATCATCCTCGACCCGCTGGTCCGGGCCCCTCTGGTGATCGTCCTCGGCGCGTTCACGATGTCGGACCTCAAACCGACAGATGCCGCAGGCTACGGGACCAGATTATGATTGCAGATATTGCTGCCTGGATGTTTACACTGTTCGTTGTCGATCCCCTTCACGCCGAGATGCGGCAACATCTCGAACGCGCAAATGCGCCTGTCGAAATCGTGCAGCAGTCGCGGCAGTGCTTGGAGTCCGATGTACCGCGTCTTATCGACAAGGCCGGCGACGAGCCGGGCTGGGCAATTGCCACGGCCATTGGCATCTCGACCGGATGGACATCCCCTGAGACGCTATTTGATGGAGCTGATCCAGCCTGCAGCGCGTTGCGTGGACTAATCGCTACAGAGAACGCACGCGAGATGGAAGGTTGACTTTGGAAACGCCGGGCTGCAAGCGCGCTACCAGCACAGTGTCGATGACTTTGTCTCGTCTCGTACATGAAGCACGCAACCGGGACGGCTGACGATTGCCGACGCTCTCGAGCCGATGGGAAGCGATCACCATAACGACCAGCGAGAAGCCGCTCAAATCGCACAGAGATGCTATAGGGACGAAGATGTTGACATGGTGATTAGCGGCGTCAATTCCGACCCCAGCCTGGCGATGACGGCTGTTGCAGCACAGCACGGCAAGCCGATTTTGGTGGTCGGCGCCGACACGTCGGTTCAAGCACGCGAGCGATCTGCGCCTTCTATCATCCAGTACGCTTATAGCACCGTGGCCCTAGCAACGGTGCCGGGGCTGGCGCTGACGCGCCAGGGACTAAAGCGGTGGTTCTTTGTGACCGCCGACTACCCCTTCGGCCGCGAGCTTCAGGCGCACGGCACGCATGCTATCGAATCGGCTGGCGGCACCGTGGTCGGCTCCGTCAAGAACCCGCACGGAGAGAACGATTTCTCACCCTTTCTCCAGGCGGCGCGCGACAGCAAGGCAGAGGTTCTCGGCCTTGCCAACGGCCATGCGGAGCTACTCAAAGCCATGGCGGCTATGGAGAAGATGAACCTGACCGGGCGCATGAAGCTGGTCGGATTGCTCACCTTCATCGATGACATCCATGAGATGGACTTGAGAAAGCGCAGGATCTTTACCTTGCCGACAGCTGGTTTTGGACGCGCGACACAGAAAGCCGCCAATGGACGGAACGCTTCGACGCCCGTCAAAATCGTATGCCCTCCTCCCTGCAGGCGGCAGATTATTCCGCAACCCTGCAGTACCTGAAAGCCGTGGAAGACGTCGGCAGCACCGAGCCGGCAGCACTTATCGGCCGGTTGCGTAGTACCAGCTTGAACGACATATATACGTGAAGAATGGCCGAATTCGCGAAGACGGCACCATGGTTCACGACATGTATCTGCTTCGCGTGAAAAAGCCGCAGGAATCCCAACGCGACTGGGACTTCTATGAGCCCGTTGCCACGTTTCGGGTGATGAGGCGTTCCCCCGCAGGATTTATCTTAACTTGCGACAGTCGTGGGCGGCTGACACCTTGCGTGAACTGCTCGCTACTGAGGACCGTGTCGGACTGTTTCGTAGCGCCGCTTAGACCCGTCCTCAAGGAATGTTCGCATGGCAACAACGCGTTCTTCTACACTCCTCATGCCCAATGGAAACAGAGACCTGTTCTCCGGCCCCTCTTGCCTTCGTCGCAAAATTCTATCCCAATCTTGCTCCGAATATCCTCCCCGCCGCCGCGGTTGCAGCCATGGCGAGTGCCCCCCAGAAGGTCACACGCACGGCGCCACGGACAATCCCCGCCCCACCGGCGGACGCGCCAAAGCTGCCGAGGACGCTGAGCGCCACCAGCGTGGAGACCGCCACGACGAGTGTGGTCTGCGCCGGTGGTGACAAGAGAGCGACGATCCGGGGAACGACCGCGCCGGCAGCGAAGGTCAAAGCCGAGACTACCGCTGCCTGTTTCGGATGCGCGGTCACCGTCTCGGAGATCCCAAGTTCGTCGCGGGCATGCGTCCCGACGGCGTCACGTTCGGTCAGTTATACGGCGACCTTTTCGGCAAGATCACGATCGAGGCCGCGCTCGACATAGATCCGTGTAAGCTCTTCCAGCTCCGCTTCGGGCGTTTCCGCCAGTTCACGCATTTACCGCGAGAGGTCCGCCTTTTCGGCATCGGTCTGAGAACTGACCGAGACATACTCGCCCGCTGCCATGGACATCGCGCCTGCCACGAGCCCGGCAAGGCCGGCTATCAGGACTTCGGTCTGTCCCGAACCGGCCGCGGCAACGCCCCACGAGGCTTGACGTCGGACGATCCCGTCACTGGCGCCCAGTCCGCTGCGCGGAGCCAGTCGATCCGACGAGCCATATGGATTTCGGCGTGCGGGAGGCGGCTCATGATAGGTATTCCTTCAACTCGGAAATTTACGGCTCCGGTTCAGTCGCAACCGTCGAAGCAGAAGATTCATGCGGTTCGATCCGCAGGGCACGCAGCGCATTCAGGATCACGGCCACATCAATAAGCTCCTGAAGGAGAGCGCCCTGCACCGGCGTGAGATAACCGAAGGCTGCGGCCACCATCCCGAGCACTGACAGACCGATCCCGGCCAAAACGCTTTCGACCGCAATGCGCCTGGAGCGCCGGGCGATCTCGATGCCCGGCCCGAGGCGATCGATCCGGTCTACGAGCAGCACGACGTCGGCAGCCTCTGCCGAAGCTGCAGCACCCCGCGCGCCCATGGCCACACCCACATCCGCGGCGGCGAGCGCCGGAGCATCATTCACGCCATCGCCGACCATCATGACCGGACCGTTCTTGCGCTCGGTCAGGACCAGCAGGACCTTCTGGTCGGGCGTCAGTCCCGTCCGAAGGCCGTCCAGACCAAGGTCTTCGGTCACGCGTTCGGCCACCTCGGCACGATCCCCCGTCGCCAGAAGAATGCGTCCGACGCCTTCCCGCCGCAGTCCCGTCAGCATGGCTTCTGTACCGTCGCGCAAGGGATCGGCCATGACGAGATACCCCGCCAGATGACCGTCCACCGCGACGGCAACGAGGACAGATCCGGCTGCGAGAGCCGGGTGACTGCCTCTCGTTCGCCCGACGCGCCGGGTCACGAATCCGTCGCCGCCCACGATGACCTGGTGGCCATCCACGCTCCCGACAACGCCCTCGCCTGGGATCTCGGTTACCTCCGACGGCACCGGCAAGACGAGGCCACGTTCCTTCGCAGCCGCGACGATGGCCTGGGCGACGGGATGCTTGGATGCCTGATCGAGCGCTGCGGCTAGGCGCAGGATATCGCCTTCGGACATGCTGTCGTGGCTGTCGATCGAGACGATCTGCGGGCGTCCTTCAGTCAATGTGCCCGTCTTGTCGAGGATCAGTGTTCGGATGCGCGCCATCGCCTCGAGCGGCTTCGCCCCTTTGATGAGAACCCCAAAATGCGCCGCCCGTGACAGCCCTGCCACCAATGCCACCGGCACGGCCAGGATGAGGGGACAGGGGGTGGCCACGACCAGAACCGCAACCGCCCGGATCGGATCGCCCGTGAACCACCAGGCGGCCAAGGCAAGCGCGACAGTGACCGCCAGAAAGCCGAGCGACCAGCGATCCGCCAGCCGGGACATCGGCGCCTTCGACCTTTGAGCCTCTTCGACAAGCCGGACGATGCCGGCATAGGTGCTTTCCCTCGCTCGGCGGATTGCCTTCAGGTCGAAGGCCTCGCCGGCATTGGTCGAGCCGCTCATGGCCTCCGCGTCGCGCAAGAGACGGACCGGCAGGGATTCCCCGGTCAGCGGCGAGGTATCGAGAAAAGCCACATCCGAGGCGATCGTTCCATCCACGGGCACGACGTCGCCTTGCCGGATCAGCAAGCGGTCGCCCGGCCTGATCTCGTCGAGCGGCACGTCCGCGAGTTCGCCGTTTTGATGCCTCGTCGCCGTCCGCGGGACACGCGAGAGGAGATCCTGCATCTCCCGCCGTGCCTGGCCTTCGGCGAAGCTCTCAAGGAAGGTGCCGCCCGAATACATCACCGCGACGACGGCCGCGGCCAACGTTTCTCCGAATGTGAGTGCGGCTGACATTGACATTGCTGCGACGATGTCGAGCCCGACCTCGCCTCGCCACAGGCTGCGCAGGATCTCCAGCAGGAGTGCCGCAAGGATGGGGATGGCGCCGACCGTCCAGGGGGTAGCGGCAGCTTCGGTCCTCCCCAAAAAGTGCAGCGCGAGCCCTGACACGAGGCCCGCCAAGGCAACCAGTAGGAGGGCTGTCTTGAAGCGGTCTCTGCTCACATAATCCATTCGGGTCTGTTCCATTTGTCGAGGCCTTCCGCCTTAAAAGCTGCCCATGGATCGGCATTCTCAACCTTGATGTCGGTCAATCGGGGTACCATAGCGCGGGGCGTCCGCCGCACACTCTCTTGAGAAAAGCCGTCCCACCGGGTGCGCGCTGACACCATCTTTGTCGTCGCGCACCAGAAACAGCGCCTCGAGCCCATGCTTCAGGGCGTAGGCGGCACCGGAGTCAGGCCGAAGGATCATCCGCGCGGTCGCCCAGGCATCCGCCTCAGCGCAGGTTCTCGCGACGACGGTGACTGAGGCGGGTGCGTCTGTGACTGGCATGCCGCGGTGCGGGTTCATCGTGTGCGACAGGAGCCGCCCCTGGACCTCGACCCAATGACGATAGTCTCTGGACGTCGCGACGGACGCGTCATGAAGGAGGATCGAGTGCGGAGCCCGGCGGTCGGAGTCGGGCGCCTCGACCGCGATGGCCCACGGCTCACCATCCGGGCGCAGACCTATGGCCCGCATCTCGCCGTCGATACCGACGAGTGCCGACCGGATACCGAAAACGCCGAGCGTCTCGGCCAGCCGATCGACGCCGTAACCCTTGGCGATCCCATTGAGGTCAATTGAGAGCGGCACAAGCTTGCATGCGCGTCCGTCGGATACGTCCAGCACAAGCAGATCGTACCCTGGCTGCCGGTCCACAGCCATGGCCGCGCGAATGCGTACCGGGTCCGCTACTCCGGGACCGAAGCCCCAAGCGGTGACGGCATCGCCCATGCCGATGTCGAACGCCCGGCCGGAGGCACGCCCGATCTCGAGCCCGAGGCGCAAGACTTCGAGAAGCCGTGCCGGGAGCGGCACCCAGTCCCCCCCGGCGCTTCGTTCAGGCGCGTCAAGTCGCTGTCGGACTTCCAGGAGGACATCTGCGTGTCCACCTCGTCCACCGCTGCCTGCAGGGCCAACCGGACCGGTGCGGAATCGAAACCGCCCTCAGTGAAGAACAGGGCAGACCAGCGCGAGCCCATTGTCAGGCCGTTCAACGCATGGCGCACAAGTTCAGAAGACGTCTTCGACATAGCGCCCCTCCGCCTTCAGCGCTACCGGCGTAAGCCCGACAGGCGCGAGAATGTCGGCAAGCGCGTCGGCAACCCCGGCCGCCTGTCTCGTCCGCCGCATACCATCACCCGCGCTCCGTCACGGATCAGCCGGGCGACCTCGGCGCCTTCCGCCCGCAAGGCGTCCTGTACGTAGAGGGGCCTTGGTCCGCGCGAAACGGCCGTGACCAGTCGCGAAAGCCGGCCTTCCGTTTGCCAGTGCGAGAGCTCCTCGTCATAGAGGAAGTCGCTGTCCGGGTGGCGCATGCCGAAGAACAGGTGGTGCTGACGCTGGGCCGGGTTGCCCCGGATGAAGCCGGCGAGCGGCCCGATCCCGGTGCCTGCGCCGACCAGGATCAAGGGGGCAGGGCCGCGCGCGACATGGAACCGGGGATTGGGCCGCAGAAACGCGGAAATCGTGTCCCCCAGCTCGAGCGCCACAAGCTGCCCGGAGCAGAGGCCGCCCGGGTGCTTTCTGACTACAATTTCGATAAAGCCGTCGCGGCGTCCGGAGGCAAGCGAGTAGAAGCGCGGCACGGCCGATCCTTCGGGCAGTACGCCGAGCAGATCACCGGCGCGGAAACCCGCGAAGCCACTTCCAGTCAAGCGCCGCCAGAGCGAAACCTTCGGCAGGGCAAACCGAAGGATTGCTGTCGGCGCCTGCACTTCGGCTCCGTAGTCGCGGCGCGAGACCAGCGTCAGTCCCTCTGTTGCCGGCGCAACTGACTGGTGTGAGAGCTCGAGGTCTATCCCCAGAGCTTGCCCGAGCTCCTGGCCCCAGCGCGCAAAGTCCTGCGGGGATTGCCGATCCACAGTGTCGAAGGGCAGGAGAAGTTCCCATCCCTGCGCAGAACGACTTCATGGCGGGCATTGCGTCCGGTGAGATCGACACGGAGGCCAAAAAGCAAAAACTCCGCGAGGCTTACGCCGAGGAGCTTTTAAAGAGGTCTCCCGAGTGGGAGAATTTACAAGTTTCGTTGGTTGCGGGGGGGGGCGATGCCGCGACGGCTGCCTCTTCCGCTATGCTGTCTGGGGCGGTTCGAGAGCCTTCTGATGGACGACGATAGGCGCATGATACGGAACGCGCTCGTGGAGATCTATCATGTTCTGGTTCACGAGCCGGACGCATCCGGAAGATGTCGCCTTGCCGATCGAGGCCCATTCGGGCGTTCCGTGGAGACGGTATAAGGTGTCCTTGCCGCCCTGGAAGATGTAGAGCGCGCGTGCGCCGAGCGTGTTTGCGATGCCTGGCTCCATCCTGCCTTCCTCGACCGAATATCTTGCAAGGTGAGCGATCATATTGGAGGACCGCGGCAGGTTGCGATGTCCCTACCATCGGCACGACGCCGCGACTGAAGATCATTGGCCAGGGGCGAGGCAAGGCGGATCACTGCAGCTACTCAGATCAGAGCCAACGGCCGCGCCGATATTCCCATGGGTTCACCTGTCCGTCGCCGTCCTGATCGGCGGCTTTGAAATGAGCTTGGGCTGCCGCAAGGAACTCCGCCTTTGTAACGGAGCCATTCTTGTCAGCGTCCATCTCGCCGAAGCGGGCTTCCTTATTGGCCTGCATGGCAGCCCGACGCTCTGTATTCCAGCCCCAGCCGGGGCCCATCCGGACAGCCATGTATTCGTCTTTTGTGATCTCTCCGTCATCATCGGCATCCATGGCCGTGAACACATCCTCCGCTGACGCGGCTGCCTCTTCGCTGCTGATCCGGCCGTCATCGTTCTGGTCAATAATGGCAGCGCGGCCACTTCCATTCATCATTCCAGGTCCCATTCGTGCGCCGGACCAGGGGCCGTAGCCCTGCGCAAATGCGCCGGATGCCAGGAGGACAGTTGCGGCCAAAGCAGCGACCCGAAGCGAACGTCGTCTTTCCATGATGCTTCTCCTTTTCCCTTCATCGGGATTTCAGAGAACCATCTCAGCGGCTGGGCTTCATTGATCCCCATCAATCTGATGCTGACGGCGCGCCGCACCAAGCCTGAAATCCCGGTTTTCGGTTTATGGGAGCGCTTCGGCATGTAGTACTTTGGATCAACCGCCGGTGTTATGAGGGACCGGCGCGCTTCCTTCCGGCCAACAATGACATGAGTTTCCAACCCAAAAAAACCGTCATGACGACAGACGCAGCCAACCAGGTCGCGTTGCCTAGGAGATCTGCTACTTTCTGAATACTTCTGCTGAACGCCACCCCCAAGCTCATGTAAGCGCCGACCCAGATTGCCTCACCCAAGGCATCCCAGACCGAAAAACGGACCCACGAATAGCGACTCATCCCCGCGAAAAGATTTACATATGGTCCGAGTGGACTGAGCAGCCAGCGGCTGAAGAATATCCCCGCATCTCCCCATCGCGTTTCAAGCTGCTCGGCCTGTTTCAGCGCTTTATCTAGCCATTGAATGCTCTGCGCCATCTTGAACAGCCGAGATGAAGCCGAGCGCCCGAGGAGATATCCGGCCTGATCCCCGGCGATGGCGCCGGAAAGGCCGGCAACGAAGAATGGCAGGAGGGTCAACTCCCCTTGCTCAGCAAAAGAGCCGATGGCCAACATGACAAGCGACGTCGGGAATGGCACCCCGAGGCAATTCACCATCAGGACGATGAACAACGCATAGACGCCCTGTTCGTCGATCAGGATGAAAAGCCACTCCGCCATTCTACTGGCCCGCAGGATTGCGACCAGGTTCGATGTCCTGATTGCGTTTAGCGGCAATCGCCTCTTCGAGAGTTCTACGGACCTCCGCGAATGACTTGCCCTGCTTCCTTGCTATTTCGCCCAATGGGCTTCGATCACGTACGCCTGCCGGAAGCCCCAACGCTGTCTGCAGCAGGATCGGGGAGACGCCATGCGAATTAGCCACATAACCGAGCGGCATCCACTCCTCTATTGGCTCGTCTTGGTGACTGGACCAGTAAATCGTCCGAACAGCTAGTCGCACCGCAAGGAAACCGGATATGCCTGCCGTTAGCGTGAAAGCGGCAAGCAGTGCTACGAAAATCTTTCGCTCCGGAAGAAATTTCATTGAGCCTTTCCCCCCTGGAGCCGACCCTGCTCACGAGCGTTGCGCGTCTCCGGTCGATTTACGAATGAGGCCGCAAGGGCGGGAGCAACTTGGCGCGGTTCCCCAACATCCGATATATCTATTTTGTCTTCATTGCGTTCATAAGCACCTCCCCTTTGGTAATCCTGCCCTTCAAGCGCTGCGGTCACCTTGATGCCGATCAATCGCAAGCCCCGGCTGCCGGCAAGCACTGAACAACCAAAGCGGGTCGCATTCAGGAGCCCCTCATCCTATGTTACCAATACTCCTGCCGCCAATGCTGGATGCCGCGCCCGCGACACTCGCCTCGACCAAAGGCGCTTCCGCCGACGAGCTGATAGACGTATCGGTGCTGCTCTCGGAAGTCACTTCTGAACTGGAAACACAGCTATCGAACGCCGACGTCCGGGTTGCCGTCGAGGTCGCCGACACGAGCCCCGCGCCCGTCGAAATAAGGGCAGACCGGGTGCTGGTGCGTCTCGTGGCGCGCAATCTGATAGAGAACGCTATCCAGCACTCCCCCAAGGGCGGCGAGGTTAGTCGCCGCGTGCGAGGCTCAGAACAGGAGCAGCACGTCGTCGTTGAAAATCTCGACCAGGGGCCTGGTCATGGAAGCGGGCTCGGGCTGTCGATCGTCCAGATGGCTCTCGACCGCCTGGGAGGTAGCCGGCATTCGAGAGAGGAAGCCGCTGGTTCGTGAAAGCCTCGTTCCCTGTCTGAGCCTTGGACTGGCTTGACATAATAACATTATATATTATTATATATCATATATCGAATTTTGAATAGGAAGCCAGTCATGCCTGTAACCAAATTGTCCGAGAAGCTTTCGATCTCGTCGCAGCCCAGCATTGATGACATCCAATCGCTTCGCCACGAAGGGTTTAGTACCATTATCAACAACCGACCGGATAACGAAGAGCCCGGACAGCCGGGAACAGAGACCGAGGCCCAAGAAGCGAAACACTGCAAGCTGTCCTATTCCTTCATCCCGGTCACCGCAGCCTCGATCACCGAGGCGGACGTACGTGCTTTTCAGCGTGCGGTAGATGAATCTGAAGGTCCCGTCCTCGCCCATTGCCAAACCGGCAAGCGCTCGCTGAACCTCTACCTGATCGGTGAGGTCCTTGACGGACGCATGACTGCCGACGAGGTCGTCGAATTCGGACGCAGCCGCGGCTTCGACACAAGCGCCTCTGCCATTTGGCTTGAGACACACGCGTCGCATCGACCGCAGGTCAAGGGCTTTTTCGACAAGCGCACCTGGAGTGTTCAGTATGTGGTTTCTGATCCAGTAACGAACAAATGCGCCATCATCGATCCGGTGCTCGATTTCGACGAGAAGGCCGGAGCGACCGCGACCATCAATGCCGACGCAATCCTCGACTACGTCCGCGACAAGGGGTTGACCGTGGAGTGGATCCTCGACACCCATCCGCATGCCGACCACTTCTCTGCGGCCCAGTATCTGAAGGAGAAGACCGGTGCCCGCTCCGCCATCGGCGAGCGCGTCATGGATGTCCAGAAACTCTGGAAGGGCATCTACAATTGGCCGGAGCTTGCCACCGACGGCTCCCAATGGGACCGGCTGTTCGCCCATGGCGAGACATTCAAGGTCGGATCTATCGATGCGAAGGTCCTGTTCTCACCCGGACACACGCTCGCCTCGATTACCTATGTGGTCGGTGACGCCGCGTTCGTCCATGACACGCTGTTCATGCCCGACAGCGGCACGGCGCGCGCCGACTTCCCCGGCGGCGACGCCCGCATCCTGTGGAAGTCGATCCAGGACATCCTCGCACTCCCGGACGAGACCCGCATCTTCACCGGACATGACTACCAGCCGGACGGTCGCGCGCCTCGCTGGGAAAGCACTGTCGCCGAGCAAAGGAAGTCCAACCCGCATATTGCCGGAGTGACCGAAGAGCAGTTCGTGGCGCTGCGGACGAAGCGCGACAAGACGCTGCCGATGCCGATGCTCATTTTGCATGCGCTTCAGGTGAACATCCGGGGCGGGCGTCTGCCGGAGCCGGAGGCCAACGGTAAGCGCTACCTCAAGTTCCCGCTCGATGCATTGCAGGGAGCGGCATGGGAATGAGCACCAATACTAAGACGACGATGAAGGCGGAGCTCTCCCCCTCCGAGATGGCCGGCCGGGCCGGAGAGGTCGCCAATCTCCTGAAGACGTTGTCCCACCAGGCGCGTCTGATGATCGTCTGCAAGCTGGTCGAAGGCGAGTTTTCGGTCAGCGAACTCGAGGAAAAGCTCGACATCCATCAGCCGCATCTTTCCCAGCATCTGACGGTGCTGCGGAGCTCCGGAACTGTCGAAACACGGCGGGAGGGAAAGCAGATCTTCTACCGGCTAGCCGAAGAGAAGGCCGCACAACTGGTCTCCGCCCTCTATGACATCTTCTGCGTAAAGGGAGAGACATGAACATCTATCTCCAGTCTCTGGCCGGCGGCATGCTGATCGGCGTATCCGCGGTCATGCTCCTGCTTCTGAACGGCCGGATCGCCGGGATCAGCGGGATTGTCGGGCGTCTGGCCCAAGGCGTCGAACTGACCACCAATCTCGCCTTCGTGCTGGGACTGCTGCTTGGTCCGCTGGTGTACCTGCTTGCATTCGACGGATGGCCGACCGTCGAGATCGCAGCGGGCTGGCCGCTGATCATCGTCGCCGGACTGCTGGTCGGCTTCGGTTCTCGCATGGGCTCCGGATGCACCAGCGGCCACGGCGTGCTCGGGCTTGCCCGCCTCTCTCCACGATCCATGGTGGCCGTCGCCACCTTCCTGTCGGCCGGCGTGGTCGCAGTCACCGTTCTACGAGGTCTCGGACTATGAACAGAAACATCTATCAGTTCGGCGCCGCGCTCTTGTCCGGCATCGTCTTCGGCTTCGGCCTGTCGCTCTCGGGCATGCTCAATCCGGTTCGCGTCCAGGGCTTCCTCGACGTCTTCGGCAACTGGGATCCAAGTCTTGCCTTCGTTCTTGGCGGCGCCGTCGCCGTCGCCTTCATCGGCGTACAGGTGATGAAGAAGATGCGCCATCCCGCCTTCGACGACAGCTTCCATGTTCCCACGAGCCGGAGGATCGACGGGCCGCTGGTCACCGGCTCGGCCCTCTTCGGCCTCGGCTGGGGAATAGGCGGCTTTTGTCCCGGCCCTGCCGTCGCTTCTCTGTCGGTTGTAATTCCACAGACGTTGCTGTTCGTGGTCGCCATGCTCATCGGTATGACACTTTACGACCAGGTCTGGAGCAGAAAGACATGAGTCCTTCCGTTCTGTCGGCCGTCGGTTCCGGCGGGATCGTCGGCTTCATGCTGGGCCTGCTCGGCGGCGGCGGCTCGATCCTGGCGACCCCGCTCCTCCTCTACGTCGTCGGCGTCGCTCAACCTCATATCGCGATCGGAACCGGCGCGCTTGCGGTCTCGGTCAACGCCTTCGCCAACTTCGCGAGCCACGCCATCAAGGGTCACGTGTGGTGGCGCTGCGCCGCGGTCTTTTCGGCGCTCGGCGTCCTTGGCGCTCTTGCCGGCTCCAGCCTTGGCAAGGCGATGGATGGAGACCGGCTGATCTTCCTGTTCGGCATTCTGATGGTCGTCGTCGGCGCCCTGATGCTCAAGCCGAGGAAGCCGACCTCCGTCGAAAACCGGCCGGTCGACCTCAGGATGTGCCTGGTCACCGCAGCGGTCGCATTAGCCGCCGGCGCGGCTTCCGGCTTCTTCGGGATCGGCGGCGGCTTCCTGATCGTGCCAGGCCTAATGCTGGCGACCGGCATGCCGATGATCAACGCGATCGGCACGTCGCTCCTGTCAGTCGGCGCGTTCGGGCTGGCGACTGCGCTGAACTACGCCGCCTCCGGCCTCGTGGACTGGTGGCTTGCTGCCGAGTTTATCGGTGGAGGCGTCGCAGGCGGCATCCTCGGCATGATGCTGGCCACACGGCTCAGCGCTTACAAGAACATCCTCAACCGTCTCTTCGCGGCGCTTATCTTCGTTGTCGCGGGCTACATCTTCTACCGTAGCTGGGGGGCGACGACGGCTTGATGTCAACCCCGCCCGGCGCCTCGGGACGTGACATACCGACGCGCGACGCAGGGTGTGGTTGGCCTGGACAGATATCTCCCTACGTTGGGGTTCGACAGGCCGATCCATTCAGTCACGATGCCGCGCCGGAACCGGGGCGGCGGCACTAAGTTCGAGGGTCTTCAACAATGGAGTCGTCATGACCTTCCTCGGTTTCGATGCGGAGATGCTGGCGCGAATGCAGTTCGCGTTCACCGTCTCGTTCCACTTCCTGTTTCCCGCCTTTTCGATCGGGACGGCAAGCTACCTCGCCGTCCTGAACGCGCTCTGGCTCTGGAAGCGCGACGAAGCCTATCTCAAGCTCTTCGAATACTGGAAGACGATCTTCGCAGTGACCTTCGCCATGGGCGTCGTATCGGGGATTGTGATGAGCTACCAGTTCGGCACCAACTGGTCCGCCTTCTCGGACAAGGCGGGCCCGGTCATCGGACCGCTGATGGGCTACGAGGTCCTTACCGCCTTCTTCCTTGAGGCGGGCTTCCTCGGCATCGCCCTGTTCGGCCGCAAACGCGTCGGAGACACGGCCCACATGGTGGCTGTCGCCATGGTCGCGATAGGAACGCTGATCTCGGCGACGTGGATCACGGCGGCCAATAGCTGGATGCATACGCCGGCTGGATTCGGAGTCGACGCCAATGACGTCTTCGTTCCTCAGGACTGGTGGAAGATCATCTTCAACCCGTCCTTCCCATATAGGATGACCCATACCGTGATGGCGGCTTTCCTGACCACCGCCTTCGCAGTGGGCGCAGTCGGCGCCTTGCATCTGCTGAAGGACCGGACGAACCGCCAGGCCCGGATCATGTTCTCGATGGCGATGTGGATGGCGGCAATCGTTACTCCGATACAGATCTTCGTCGGCGACCTGCATGGCCTGAACACGCTCGAACATCAGCCTGCGAAGATCGCAGCCATGGAAGGACATTACGAGACGCACAAGAACGGCGCTCCTCTCGTCCTGTTCGGCATTCCGGACGACGAGGCGGAGACAACCCGCTACGCGGTCGAGGTGCCGAAGCTCGGCTCGCTGATCCTAACGCATGAGCTAAACGGCGAGATCAAGGGTCTGAAGGAATGGCCCCGCGACCAGCGTCCTCCGGCGCTCATGCCGTTCATCACCTTCCGGATCATGGTAGGCCTCGGCTTTCTGATGCTCGGCGTCGGGCTTTGGTCTCTTTGGGCGCGCTGGAAGGGAACCCTTTATGACACGCCGTGGCTCCACCGTGTCGCGGTGGCAATGGGAGGTTCCGGCTTCGTAGCGGTGCTTGCCGGCTGGTACACGACCGAGGTCGGCCGTCAGCCCTGGACGGTGTACGGGCACCTTCGGACCGCCGAGAGTCTTTCGCCGGTCTCCGCTCCCGCAGTCGGGACCTCGCTGCTCATCTTCATCGCCGTCTACTTCGTGGTCTTCGGTGTGGGCGTCTATTATCTGCTGAAGCTCATGCGGCGGTCGCCGACCCCTCTGGATGCGGATCAAGAACTGGATGCTGGTCCGATCCGGACGGCGGGCATTATGCCAGGTGCTGCACAGGATCATCCGATTGGAGGACGACATGGACATTGATCTTTCCTTCGTCTGGGCAGGGATCATCGCCTTCGCGGTCCTCGCCTATGTCGTGCTGGACGGCTTCGACCTCGGAACCGGCATCGTCTTCCCGTTCTTCCGCCAGAGGCGCGACCGCGATGTGATGACGAACTCGATCGCTCCCGTCTGGGATGGCAACGAGACATGGCTGGTGCTCGGCGGCGGCGGCCTCATGGCCGTGTTCCCGCTGGCCTACGCGATCATCATGCCGGCGCTTTACATGCCGATCATCCTGATGCTGGTCAGCCTGATCTTCCGGGGCGTCGCCTTCGAGTTCCGGTGGCGCACGCACCACGAGTCGCACCTTTGGGACTTCGGCTTCTGGATCGGATCATCGGTCGCGGCTCTGATGCAGGGGATTGCTCTTGGAGCTCTCGTACAGGGTATTACCGTCGAGGGAAGGCAGTATGCTGGCGGCTGGTGGGACTGGCTCACCCCCTTCTCGATCATGACCGGCGTTGCGGTTCTCATCGGCTATGCGCTGCTCGGGGTGACGTGGCTTAATCTAAAGACGTCCGGAGAGATCCAGGCCCGGTCTGCAAAGCTCGCGCGTCCACTGAGTCTCGGTCTCCTGGCGCTGATCGGCGCGGTGTCGCTCTGGACGCCGTTCATCAACGAGATATACTTCGAACGATGGTTCGGCTGGCCGACCGCCTTCTTCTCTTCCCTCGTGCCGCTGATGCTTGCGCTTTGCGCGTTTTTGCTCTGGCACGGCCTCACTCACGGCAAGCATCTGCAGCCCTTCCTGTCGGCGCTCGGCCTGTTCGTGCTGAGCTTCGTCGGCCTGGGGATCAGCTTCTATCCGTACATGATTCCCGGCGTGCTCACGATCAGGGACGCCGCCGCTCCGGCGAGTTCGCTGAAGTTCCTGCTCGTGGGAGCCGTCGTGCTCGTCCCCATGATCCTTGCCTACACTGCCTACGCCTATTGGGTCTTCCGCGGCAAGATCGACCCGCAAGAGGGATACCACTGATGGGTGAGGCTCTTCGAAAGACGGCGTGGTTTATCGGGCTGTGGCTGGCCGGCGTCGGAACCGTCGCCGCCGTAGGTCTGGTGGTTAGAGCATTTCTGGCTTGCGCATGTTGTTCGCAGCGCACCTGCGAATTCAGCGCGTTTTCTGACGTCCGCGAGATCGAGCAAGCACGAGGCTGCGGCCATTCGACTGGCCCCGATTTTCGGAGCTGATTTACGTGTACCATTTGTCTTGATGTAGGGCCTCACCGTCAGCGGTTAGAAGCTCCTCTCAAAACGAACATCCCCGCCGGCTCGAGGTGGCGAACCCGACCGGACCATTGCCGGGTTCGCCTCTCCATCAGGTGGCCATCTTCTCGCAGCTATCCGCACACTTCCTGCAGGCGTCGACGCAGCTCTGCATGTCGCCGATACGTTCGCAGTCGTCAGCGCACTGGCGGCAGATCTCCGCACATTCCTGGCAGGTGTGCCTGTGGTGTTCGGTGCCGATCAGCATTAGGTGGGCGGACGTCCTGCACATCTCCGCGCAGGCCATCATAAGCTTGAAATGGGAGGGTTCGGTGTGCTTCCCGCCCATCTCGAGGCAGTGCCCCATCACCATCGAGAGGCACTCGCGATAGCACACGAGGCAGTTGTCGATGCATTCCTTCATCTCGGTAGACATGTGGTGCATCACTTCGCCTCCTTCTCGACCCAGGCAGTCAGTTCCTTGATCTCCTTGGTTTGGTCGTCGATGATCTTCTGGGCCTGCGCCTTCGTCTCGGCGTTCTTGCCGTACTTAAGCTCAACCTGCGCCATGCTGATCGCTCCCATGTGGTGGGCGATCATTCCGCAGGCGAAGGACACGTCCGGATCCTTCTTCATCATGCCCTGCACCATGTTCATGTTCATGGCTTTCATGCCGTCCATCGATTCCTTTTGGAATTCGGCCATGCCAGACATCTCGTGGCCCTGCATGGACATGTCGCCGCCCGACGACATTTCTGACTTGCACTTGGACGGATAGGCCGTCTGGGCCGACGCCGGACCGGCCGTTGCGATTGCAGCCGGGGAAAGAAGCGCACTTGCGATTGCGATCTTGATTACGTTGTTCATGTTGAACTCCCGTTTCGTAAGAATGTCTTCATGGTCACGTAGCAAGAGGTCGTGGAGGCGGATCGATAGAGGTCACCAGCAGCAGGGGCTGCTCGACCTTTACATGGGAATGAGGCCTGTCCTGAATCGCCGAGGGTAGCCGCGGCGAAGGAAGGTGCGGCAGCATCGGACAGCAGTGCATGCTGCCGCAGCAGCCCGCTTGGACATCCGTATCGTCATGATGGTCGACCGAACCGTCATCATGAGCCGTCTGGCAATGATGCGGAGATGCGGCAGCCGGCACCACGGCGGACAAGTTCATCAGCACCACCGCGACGGCGAAGGCGCATAGGACGGACCGTAGGCCAGGCTTGAGATTCATCCGGCACTCCCGAGGTTGCTGCGCGAACATCGCAGGAGGAAGAAAGTTCCAGCTTTCGTGCGTATGTGGAATGGGAAACGTGGGCGACTCCGGCTCGCAGAATTATAAGTCGGCGACAACCTATAGATCAGCGTCGGAGCCGAAGGTGCGGATGATCACGATCACGAACCAGCCCGTCGGCACCCACAAACCTGTCTGACGCTTTGGAAAGTCGTCAGCGGCCACCGCCGCTGGAGGCAATGCTGTAAGCAGTGCGAAACCGGAAGAAGTTTAACTGACATATTGTCCTGGTCCTTTATTTGTTTGTTTGTTTGTTTGAGAATGCGAGGCCCAACAGGACACCTTCTATCAACGAAAATCGCCAACACCGTTGTTTTCCACCCGCACTGTATCCACAACCTCGAGAATGGCGGCAATGACCACATCGGGCCGAGTGAACTGGATATAGTGTCCGGAATCAGCCACCAGCTGATGACGGCTGCGCGTTGACCAGGAAGCCTCGTCGTCATGCAGCTTCCTCCAAACTTCACGACGACGCGTGTCCGCCTGCCGAGACATGTTCTC
>NZ_PVBM01000043.1 GCF_002968575.1 Neorhizobium huautlense
AACCCAGGCGCCAGGCCGGGAGAACTACGGGCCTGACGACCTCAACTGCTCCAACCGCCCGGTGCGGACCCGCATGCCGGGTGGTGTGGGAGGGGCGGAGCCAATAGGCTCCCCCCTATCCCGATTTAGGTCTCGAAGCTCTGATAGACAGCGGTGGCTACTGACCCATCAATTCGCCCATCCGCCCCACGATGTCATCCAGCACGGCAATGCGCTGCCCGCCGGACGGACGAATGGCGAAATAGGAGACTTCGATCCTTGGCTCGAATGGAATGGCGAGGATGGCGGCCCCGGCCGAGCGAAGGCTGGTGCGATCGACGATGCCGACACCCATTCCGGATGCCGCGAAATAACAGCAGTTCAGCATCGAGGTTTCCAAATCGGGCGATATTTTGATCGCCGGTCGCGATGTGACGGATCTCGATCCGTCCAGGCGCGGGATTGCCATGGTCTTCCAGTCCTACGCCCTCTACCCGCACATGAACGTCCGGGAGAACCTGTCCTTCGGCCTCGAAATGGCGAAGACTCCGCGCGACGAGATCGAGCGCCAGGTGCAGGCAGCAGCCCAGATACTCAAGATCGAGCCGCTGCTCGATCGCCGCCCCGGGCAACTGTCCGGTGGGCAGCGTCAGCGCGTGGCGATCGGGCGCGCCATCGTGCGCAAGCCGTTGGCATTCCTGTTCGACGAGCCGCTCAGCAACCTGGATGCGGAACTGCGCGTCAGCATGCGCATCGAGATCGCCCGCCTGCATAGGGAACTAGGTAACACCATGATATACGTCACCCATGATCAGACGGAAGCAATGACGCTGGCGGATCGCATCGTCGTGCTCAAGGACGGCGTGATCGAGCAGGTCGGCACGCCGCGTGACGTCTATGAGGACCCCAATAACCTGTTCGTCGCGGGCTTCATCGGCTCCCCACGCATGAACTTCGTGGATGCGGTTTACCTGGCGGGAAACCGTATCGACCTGGCCGGCACAATCATTCCGTTGCCGCAGCCCCTGACGGGCGTGACGGAGGGGGATTCCGTCAAGCTCGGTATCCGCCCCGAACACCTGATAGTGGGAGACCGCAGGGAGGATGCGCTGCGCGTCGAAATCGATTTCTCCGAATATCTCGGCAGCACCCGATACCTCTACTGCTATCTTCCGGGCGGTGAGATGGTCACGGTGGAACAGCGCGACGGGCGAGATTTTTCACCGGGCGAAGACGCGTGGCTGAGTTGGGAGCCCGAATGCATCAGGTTGTTTGCGGCGGATGGCCGGCGGTTGCGCCCCGAAGCGGGTCTTGAGGGTGCGACGCCATGAATGCAGATGTTAACGGCGCTGCCGAACGCCCGCTGATAGCGCTCGCCATGGGCGATCCTGCCGGGATCAGTCCGGAGCTTGCCGCGAGGCTGATCGTATCACCCAGGCTCGCCGCCGCCGCGCGCCTGGTGGTGATCGGCGACCGCCGAATTCTTGAAGGCGGCGCGAGGGTAGCTGGCCTGTCGCTCGACATCGACACGGTGGGGGAACCTGCGATAGGGCAGGCACTGAGCCCGGTGCTGATCGATCTGCGCAATCTCGATCCGGCAGCCGTCACCATCGGCGAAGCGACGCCGGCAGGCGGACGCTTCGCCATAGAGAATTTTTCGTTTGCGCTGCGGTTGGCAGAGGCCCGCCGGGTGGCGGCGGTCTGTTATACGCCGCTGAACAAGAAGGCCATGCGCTTCGCCTATCCGGGCTATGACGACGAAAGCCGCTTCATCCAGGAGCTGTTGCAGCTGGCCGGAAGGGTCAAGGAGTTCAACGTCCTCCATACCGTGTGGAATGCCCGCGTCACCTCGCATGTTCCGCTGAAGGATGTCGCGGCCAGTCTGTCGCGCGAGGCGATCCTCGCCGAGATCCGGCTGACGGTGGATTGCCTGAAACAGTCGGGCGTCGAAACCCCGCGCCTGCTTGTGGCGGGCCTCAATCCGCATGCGGGCGACGGTGGCAGTTTCGGCATGGAGGAAATCGAAATCATCAGTCCGGCGGTCGATGCGGCCGCGGCCGAGGGCTTCGATGTCTCGGGCCCATACCCGGCCGACACCATCTTCCTGACGGCGCTTCGCGACGGCTATCATGGGGTGCTAACCATGTATCATGACCAGGGGCAGATCGCGATGAAGCTGATCGGCTTCGATCGCGGCGTGACGATGTTGGGCGGCCTTCCATTTCCCGTTTGCACGCCGGCGCATGGCACGGCCTACGACATTGCCGGCAAGGGCATTGCCAATCCGCTTGCCAGCGAGGAAGCGGTTATGCTGGCGGCCCGCATGGCCACCGCAGCAGCAATGCGAGGTCGCACAGCATGAGCGGCATCGTCATTGAGGATCCGCGCATGCGGACACTGGTCGATCCTGACGCCGCGCTCGAAAAGCTCTGGACCGGCGCTGCGTGGAGCGAGGGGCCGGTCTGGTGGGAGGACGGCGGCGTCACCTGGAGCGACATTCCTAACAACCGGATGCGCTGGCACCCGATCGAGGACGGCACCATTTTTCACCAGCCGTCGAACCACGCCAACGGCCACACGCGGGATCGCGACGGCCGCCTGGTGTCCTGCGAACATTCGGGCCGCCGCATCAGCCGGACCCAACACGATGGAACGGTCGTGACGCTCGTTGATCGCTACAGGGAAAGCGCTTGAACTCTCCCAACGACGTGGTGGTCAAGTCGGATGGGACGATCTGGTTCACCGACCCGTCCTATGGAATCCTTTCCGACGATGAAGGCGTCAAGGCCGAGAGTGAAATCGGCGCTTGCCACGTCTATCGCTTCAATCCGGCCACCAGCGATGTGCAGATTGTCGCCGATGATCTCGAAAAGCTGAACGGCTTGGCGTTTTCGCCCGACGAGAATCTGCTCTACATCTCTGACCACCGGCTTTTCGCATCCACGCGGCGGGCACCGCCATGTAAGGTGTTCGACGTCGTCGATTGCCGCAGACCGGCGCGCAGCCGGTCTTCTGCGATGTGCGACTCGGTGCTTCGGACGCGTTCCGGATCGACATCAACGGCAACCTTCTCACCTCCTCGCACGACAGCGTCCAGGTATATGCGCCGGACGGCTGCCGGCTGGGCAAGATCCTGGTACCCGAGATCATCGCCGACTGTACGTTCGGCGGCCCCAGCGCGAGCGGATCTTCATGACAGCTTCGACGTCGTTCTATGCCATCGATGTCAGGACGCAGGGAGTGCTGCGACCGGGCTGAGTCTCGGCCGCAGCCTGATCGAACTTGCCTGTGCCTGAGTCAAAGGCCGGCGGATCGGGCTGCCCCGCAGCATCAGGAACAGCTGGGTGTTTCCTCCTGCTCTTCGGTCGCATATTGGGCTTGCCGCAATGTCTTGCCGGCAACCACCAGTCCGTGATTGGCCAGCAGCACCGCGTGGCTTTCGCGCGCCTTCAGCCCGACCGCCTTGGCCAAAGCCACCTCGCCGCGCGGGAAATGCGCAACCAGCGGCAGGCGGCCCACGCGCATGACGTAGTAGGCCATCAGCGGCGGAAGCAGATTATCCCGATTCAACCCGTCGAGAATGCTGATGGGGACCGCATGGGTGGGATGCAGATGCACGACGGCGCCGGCGCTCTGCCGCTCGCAATACATGCATTGGTAGAGAAAGGCCTCCTTGGTCGGCTTTTCACCCCCAGCGTGCACGCCTTCGGCGGAAAATTTCGACAGTTGCGCTGCGACAAGCGGTCGACGTCAGACAGGTCTGCGAGCTTGCGGAGTGAGATGGCAACTGGCGGAGAGCAAACCTGCTCTTGCCGCCATGCACCCCTTACGCCAACCCGATAGAGAGGACATTCTCCAAGCCCAAAACCTCGCTGGTAAGGGGCCACCGCCAGAGCCGTCGACGAAACGGTGCTCTGCCATCCCCGACGAAGGTCTGGTAAATTTTTGTCTAACGACCGGTAATCCCGGGGAATGCAATCAGGATCCCCACCGCGAGCATCTGCAGGAGAATGAATGGTACCAGAGCCTTGAAGATGATCCCCAATGTTATGCCCGGGGGCGCTACCGACTTGAGATAGAAGGCAGCTGGCCCGAACGGGGGAGACAGAAACGAGATTTGCATGTTCATGCAGAACAACACGCCGAACCAAACCGGATCCATGCCCAGCGATTTGATGATCGGAACGAAGATTGGCATCGTGAGAAGGGCAATGCCGACCCAATCAAGAAACGCTCCGAGCACGAACAAGATCACCATCATCACCAAGACGATCACGGTGGGGTTGTCAGAGACACCGGTAATCATTCCGGAGACGAAGTTCACCCCGCCCATCAGGTTGTAGACGCCGACAATCGCCGTTGCGCCGATACCAATCCAGACGATCATTCCTACCGTCGCTAGAGTTTGCATGGCTGCATCCCTCAGCAAGGCGTAAGAGAATTCACCCCGCAGCATCGTTGAGAGCAATACTCCCCCAACACCGATCGCCGATGCTTCCGTCACCGAGGCAATACCGCCATAGATGGACCCCAAGACGACGAACACCACGAGAACAGGCAAGGCGAGACCCTTCAACAGGCGGATCTTCTCATCTCGCGGAATGGGTGTCGGATCGACCTTCGGAACGACATGCGGCGTCAAGTAGGCTCGTGCCAATATGTACACGACATAGAACATCGCCAGCATAAAGCCGGGGAGGAAGGCTGCCGTGAACAGCTCGCCAATGATCACCAATGATGATGCTGAACAGCATCTGCTCAGGCTTGAGCTAGACGATGGAGAGTAGGCAGGTTTCCGCTGGAGCTATTCTGAAACTGGCGAAAATTCGCCTCGCTCAATCGATCGCGCCATTCTCCCTTGAGCTTTTCCAATAACTTAGGAAATGGCCCAGCTTTTGCTCCTGACACGTCACGCGGTGGATCAGCCGCGCAACGTGCACTGGGAGGAAACCTGCATGAGCAATAGCATTCGAAACTTTGCCTTAGTGACGGTCGGTTTGGTTAGCCTTGCCACAACGGCAACGGCCGCACGTGCCGACCAGTTCATCAACATCCTTACTGGAGGAACATCCGGCGTCTATTACCCTCTGGGGGTCGCCTTGTCGAAGATCTATGGCGAGACGATCGAAGGGGCGCGCACACAGGTGCAGGCAACCAAGGCTTCGGTCGAAAATCTCAACCTTTTGCAGCAGGGGCGCGGCGAGATCGCCTTTGCGTTGGGCGATTCGGTCAAGATGGCCTGGGAAGGGGATGCAGACGCCGGCTTCAAGGCACCGCTCGACAAGCTGCGCGGGATCGCAGCCATCTATCCCAACTACATCCAGATCATGGCATCGCGCGAGTCGGGGATCACCACGCTTGCGGAACTGAAGGAGCAGAGCCTGTCTGTCGGTGCGCCGAAATCTGGGACGGAGCTCAATGCGCGCGCCATCCTGGCCGCTGCTGGGATGAGCTATGATCAGCTGGGAAAGACGGAATATCTTCCGTTCGCGGAGTCCGTCGAGCTGATGAAGAACCGCCAGCTCGATGCCACCCTACAGTCAGCGGGTCTCGGCGTGTCGTCGTTTCGCGATCTGGCCACATCGCTTGATGTACAGCTGGTAGCTATTCCCGCAGAGATCGCGACGAAGCTTGGAGCACCGTATGTCGCCGCGACCGTCCCCGCCGGCACGTATGAAGGCCAGGATGCTGATGTAAGCACCGTTGCGGTCGGAAACTTCCTGATCACTCATTCCGACGTTTCTGACGACGTTGCCTACGAGATGACCAAGCAGCTGTTCGAAAACCTGCCAGCACTGTCGGCCGCCCACAAGGCGGCTGGCAGCGTGAAACTGGAAGACGCTATGACGGGGATGCCGGTTCCGCTGCATCCGGGCGCGGAGCGCTACTACAAGGAAAAAGGCCTCCTGTAAGCGCGATGAAAACCGGGCGGCGGTGGAGGATTCGCCGCCCTCACCCTTTCGACCGGAGGATCCCATGAAACCGCTTTCGACATCCATTGACGGACATGCTGCAGATCTGAGCGCGCATGACGCGCTTGCAGCCGCTTTCCCTAAATCACGGGAAGGCCGATTTATCTTCGCCATCGCGTTCGTGTTTTCCGCATTCCAGCTTGCCACGGCTGCACATCTTCTCGACCCGCCAAGTCAGGTGCTGCGAGCCATTCATGTCGGCTTCGTCACCGTCTTGATCTTTCCGCTTCTGGCCGCACTCCTCGACAAGAGCGCACTAGTGCGCGTCCTTGCCTGGTGTGCGTCTCTGGTGGCGGCCGCCGTCGCTTTCTACCAGTGCTATGAATATACTGATCTGATCCTGCGAGCCGGTGATCCAGTGCCGCGTGACATTCTGTTCGGCATCCTGGCGATCACCATCGTGTTTGCCGCTTCCTGGGTTCTGATGGGACCGGCGCTTCCGGTCATCGCCGGCATTTTCTTCCTCTACTGCCTGCTCGGCGAGTATCTGCCTTCGCCATTGAACCACCGGGGCTACGGGTTTTCCCAGGTCATTGACCACATGGCCTACGGGACCGAGGGCATTTACGGGATTCCGACGCTTGTATCGGCGACCTACATTTTTCTGTTTATCCTGTTTGGAGCCTTCCTGGAAAAGGCCGGCATGATCGAGCTTTTCAACGATGTCTCGCTGAGCCTGGTCGGTAGCCGCAGGGGCGGTCCGGCCAAGGTGGCGATCATCTCCTCGGGCCTGATGGGCACGATCTCCGGATCCGGCGTCGCCAATGTCGTGACCACCGGTCAGTTCACCATCCCGCTGATGAAGCGGTTCGGCTATCGCCCTGCCTTCGCGGGTGGCGTCGAGGCCACGGCCTCCATGGGCGGCCAGATCATGCCGCCGGTCATGGGTGCGGTTGCCTTCATCATGGCCGAGACCCTTGGGGTCGAGTACCACGAGATCGTCAAGGCCGCCCTGATCCCTGCGATCTTGTATTTTGCCTCGGCTTTTTGGATGGTGCATCTGGAGGCAGGCAAGCACGGGCTGGTCGGGTTGCGGAAGGAGGAACTTCCCTCGGGGCTTGCGGCACTGAAGAAGGGCTGGCATCTCGTGCTGCCGCTGGCAGCGCTCGTATGGCTGCTCTTTTCCGGGTACACTCCGCTTTTCGCCGGCACCGTCGGTCTGGCCTTCATCATGTTGCTGATCCTCGGCACCTCGTTGGCGCTCGGGATTCCGTCGATCGCGATCCGGATCATCTTCTGGCTCGGCCTCGGGCTTGTCGCCGCCTCATTCTTCCAGTTCGGCATGACGATCGTCTTGACTACCCTCGCGGTCCTCGTCCTTGCCAATGCGCTGCGTCAAGGGGGACGGGAAACTCTGGTTGCGTGCCGTGATGCCCTGGCGGAAGGGGCCAAGACAGCCCTGCCGGTGGCCATCGCGTGTGCGCTGGTGGGCATCATCATCGGAACCATGACACTGACGGGTGCTGCCAACACCTTTGGACAATTCATTGTCTCTGTCGGCGACAAGAGCCTGTTTCTGTCACTGCTTCTGACCATGGTGACATGTCTCGTGCTCGGAATGGGCATTCCGACCATTCCAAACTACATCATCACGTCCTCGATCGCAGGGCCGGCGCTTCTGGAATTGGGCGTGCCGCTGATCGTCAGCCACATGTTCGTCTTCTATTTCGGAATCCTGGCCGACCTGACGCCGCCTGTGGCACTCGCCTGTTTCGCCGCGGCGCCCATCGCTCGTGAAAGCGGGCTGAAGATATCTATTCAGGCCATCAAGGTTGCAGCGGCAGGCTTCGTCATACCGTTCATGGCAGTCTACTCGCCGGCCCTCATGCTGCAGGACGGCGGCGCCTTTGCCATGGCCTATGGATACTGGACGGCCGTGGCTTATATAGTGATGAAGACAACCTTGGCGATCGGGCTATGGGGTGCAGCCGTCATCGGGTTCATGGTGATCCGCTTGTCGATCGTCCATCGGCTGATCGCAACCAGTGCCGCATTTACCCTGTTTGCCGCCCTTCCGTTGACGGACGAGATCGGCTTTGCCCTGACCGTGGTCTTCGGCATCATGGTGTGGCGCGCGTCCCGAGTGACGCCCGCACGGCCAGTGCCAGTCGACGAGTCTGCCGTCTCCTCTGCTTGACTACGTCCGCTGATCCTGCCTGCATGGGGGAGCTCCTGTGCAGGCACGCAAGTTCTTCCGCGACAGCGCGTTCTGTCACCACATAATCAGGCCAGTGGAACCTTCAAAGCGGCAGATGCAAGGTGCAACAAGAATGCTATGTTGTTCCTGTGGCGGTCTTTAAGGGGAGGATCATCAGCATGGGTTATCGGACCAGCAGGGCGGGGCGATGCTGACAGCAAGCTTCAACCGGATGGCGGCCGCCATTCTTGTCGTCACCTCCCTTGCGTCATGGTTTTCATATCATGTCGCTCGTAATCTGGTGCTTCATAAGCAGGAGGCACAGCTCGAGCAAAGTCTGGTCCTCGCTAAGCGTTCAATCACCACCGAGATCGACCGCTTCCGTTCCTTGCCAGCGATCGTTGGCGAAGATGCCCGAGTGCGCGCCCTGGCCAGGGACACGTCACCAGAGGCAATTGATGCTGCAAATGCCTATCTTGAGCGGATCGTCGAACAAACCGGACCGGCTGATCTCTATGTGCTGAACGCTGCCGGGCTGACCCTCGCGGCAAGCAATCATGCGACGCCCCAAAGCTTTGTCGGCCATGATTACAGCTTCAGGCCATATTTCCGCGACGCTCTTGTAGCGGGCAATGGCCGTTTCTATGCCATCGGCGTAACGACCAGAAAGCCCGGCTATTTCCTGTCCTCACGGATCGACATCGCCGGGGCGCGGCCGGTTGTCGTCGTCGTGAAGGCGGATCTGAGCCCACTTGAGGCGGCATGGGCGGCGGCCGGTGTTCGCATTGCCATCGCAGATAGGGCAGGGGTGGTTTTCCTGTCGGGAGATCCGGGCTGGAAGTACAGGCCCCTGCAACCCTTGGCAGATCAGATGCTTGAGCGGTTGCTGCAGGAGCGGACCTATGATGGCGTCGATCTCGGGCGCGCCGAGCCCATCTCCTCGACTGCCTCCCGCTCCGCCGACACCTCCGTCATCATGCCCGGGGCGGACAGACAACTAATTGCCAAGTTTGCTCCACTTCAGCCGGACGACTGGCAGATCGTCGCCGCAGCCGACGTGCGACAGGTGGACATGATCGGCGCGTTGTGGGCGTTTGCGGTGTTTGCGGTTGGTTTGACGACGGGAGCAATCTTCTACGTCCTGCGGCAGCGTCGCCAGCTCGTCCGGATGCGGCTCAGGCAGGGAGAACTGCTTGAACGGATGGTGGCAGAACGGACCCACGACCTCGCCTGCGAGATCGACATGCGCAAGCGAACCGAAGAGGAACTGCGGCAAGCCCAGCAGGGCCTGATACACTCGGAGAAGATGGCGGCGCTCGGCAGGATGTCGACTGCCATCGTCCATGAGGTGAGCCAGCCGCTGGCAGCCCTCGATGCTACGCTTGCCACCGCAGGTCTGTTGGCGGATCAGGGCCGGCGCGCGGATGCCGGCGAGCGGCTGACGAAGGCGAGAGATCTCGTCAGGCGGATGCAGAGAACGGTCAAGCACCTGAAAACGTTTGCCCGCAAGGATGTGTCGGAGTTCGAGGTCCTGGCCGTTGACAGCGTGATCAGGAACGTCCTTGAGCTGGCTTCGCCGCGCAGTAAAGCCATGGGAGTTGACGTTGACGTCGCCGCAGGCAAGGTGCTGGCTGTCAGGGCGGTCTCCGTCAAGCTGGAGCAGGCCATGCTCAATCTGCTCCTGAACGCGCTCGACGCGGTGCAAGACCGGCCGGACCCTCGTGTGCGGATCGAGAGTCGGCGGATCGGCGAGCAGGTTGAGATTGCCATCATCGACAACGGCAGCGGAATCGCGCCTGATCTTCGTGAGCGGATCATTGAACCGTTCTTCACGACCAAGCTGACAGGCGAGGGGCTCGGGCTCGGCCTGTCCATCGCGACGACGATCATCAAGGAATGCGGTGGTGCGATACGCTTCGAAGATGCCGAGGAGGGAGGCACACGGACAGTGATCACGGTACCGGCCGCGAATGACGCTGAGCTGCGACTGGAGGCGGCGCAGTGAGCAGGGGGCGTATCATTGTCGTCGATGACGATCGCGATCACCTGCGCGCCGTGAGTGACTGGCTGGCGGTAAGCGGCTTTGACGTTGGAAGCTTCGAGCGCGCCGAAGAAGCCTACAAGGCCGCACTCGAAGATGGCGTCGACATTGTGCTCACCGACGTCCGGATGCCCAACATAGACGGCATGACCCTCTTGAACTCGCTGCAGCGGCAAAAGCCGGAACTGCCTGTCGTTTTGTTGACGGCTCATGGCGACGTCTCATTGGCGGTCGCGGCGATGAAACGCGGTGCGGAAGATTTCATTGAGAAGCCCTATGACGCAGAGCGGTTGATCTCGGTGCTCAACAAGGCGCTCGAGAAAAAACGAATGAAGGAGGAGATCGTCCGGCTTCAGGGGCTTGTCGGCGACGTCAAGCCGTCTGAGACCCTGATCGGGGACAGCGCTTCGATGCAGGCCCTGCGGCAGCGGGTCGCGGCCTTGGCCGCAGTCGATATCGACGTTCTCATTATCGGCGAAACCGGGACCGGCAAGGAACTGGTTGCTCAGGCGCTGCATCGGCAAAGCAGCCGCGCGTCTGCGCCCTTCGTCGCGATCAACTGCGGCGCCTTGCCCGAAACCCTGTTCGAGAGCGAGGTCTTCGGGCATGTGAAGGGGGCCTTTACCGGAGCGCTGACCGAGCGGGTGGGCAAGTTCGAATTCGCCGAGGGCGGGACCATATTCCTCGATGAGATCGAGGCGATGCCGCTATCTCTGCAGGCAAAGATCCTGCGCGTCCTGCAGGAGCGGGTAATCGAGCGGCTTGGGGAAAACCGGTTGCGACCGGTGAACGTCCGCATCCTTGCGGCGGCAAAAAGCGATCTCTCCGCGGAGATGTCTGCGTCCCGCTTTAGGGAAGATCTGTTTTTCCGGCTTGCGACCGTGGACGTCCGCATACCGACACTGCGGGAGCGCCGCGAGGATATCGAGGCGTTGTTCGTACATTTCGCATCGTTGGCTGCGCGCCGGTATGGGCGCTCCGAGCGAGATCTGTCGCCCGAACTCCTCGCCGATCTGAAGAGCCAGGACTGGAAGGGAAATGTCAGAGCCCTAAAAGCGCGTGCAGAGCGCTTCGCCCTGGGCCTGGATGAACTCCCTACGTCCTCCGGAACAGGCGGAGATGCTCGTGCAACTTCTTTGCCGGACCAGCTTGCGGCGTACGAAGGTTCCGTGATTGCGCAGGCGCTTCAAAACCATCAAGGAAGTACCGCCCGAGCGGCAGCAGACCTTCAAATCCCTCTGCGAACCCTGAATGAGAAGATCGCGAAATATTCGATCAAACGAACCAAGAGTCCGTCCGTTAAAAAAGAACGAGACCCATTCTAGCTGGTGGAAAACCTCAAAACTATGTCACTGACGCCTCTGTGGTCCTATTAGAGTTCCAGGGACCGGTTTGCTGCGAGCACGCCTCCAGCGGGTCGACGGTTCGATACAGTTCAAGGCAAAGAAGCTCGTCCATCTAATTGTCCTTACCAATTCGGCAACCCTCAACGGCGGCTTAGGCACCAGGTCGGTTGTCTATGCTGGAACGGGCGAGCGCTGCAAGCTGCGGTTCCGGATACACACATCCGAAAATCGGACTAGAGTGAACTTCGGGCTATCCGGTCTGGGGCAGCAAACAAATAGCTACCTTCAATGAACGAACTAGTGGGTCATCGAACCGCTGCAATGGGAGCATCGCTAACGCGAGCCGACAGTTCGCCCAGCGTCAGCGAGGCGGCACCCGCCAGGAAGATGCCACCTGCCAGAACGCTCACGGTTCCGTCGTAGAACGGACCCAGCCCGACAGCGAAGAGGGACGCCACCAAGCTCGATCCAGACGCGATCAGGGAAGCCCCAAGGCCGGCGACTTGTCCTAGCGAGCGCATCGCCATGGCGTTGAGGTTGCCGAACAGGATGCCGATCGAGAAGAAGGCGGCGAAGCCGAAGAGCAGAAGGAGCATGAGCGGTGGTCGGCCGTCGAAGGCGTTCGATGCGGCCAGCATGAGCAGCCCGGCAAGCGTCAGGCCGAGGAACCCGCACCGCGCCATGGCATCCATGCCGAAGCGCCCCACAAAGCGACCGTTGAGGTAGGAGGCAAGCCCGATCCCCCCGGCGAGCAAGGCAAAGTAGAACGGAAATGTCTCACGGACTTCGTAGGCGTCGGCGAAGAGGTCGGCAGCGATGCTAAGATAAAGGAGCTGTGCACCGAACACGAATCCAGTCGCCACGATCAGAAGCGCGACGCGCCGGTTGGCAAGAACGCGGACGCCGTTGGCAAGCAGGATGCGAGGCCGCAACGGGATGCGGCGCTCGGGCGGCAGCGTCTCGGGCTGGCGTAGAACGACCCAGGTTCCTAACGCTAAGGCGAGCACGAGGTAGACGGCGAACATCGCTCGCCATCCGCCAAACGCGATCACACCCTGACCCAGCGCGGGAGCGACCATCGGCACGAGGATGAATAGCGAGAAAAGGAAGGACATGATGCGCGCCATGGCCTCTCCCTCGAACTGGTCGCGGATCATGGCGCGGGTTGCGATCTTCGGACCCGCCACCCCGACGCCCTGGAGGATGCGCCCGACGACCACTCCTTCGAGTGAGGACGCGAACAGCGCGACAAACGTCCCGATAGCGTAGACGCCGAGCCCTATGACCAGGGCCTGCTTGCGGCCGATCGCATCCGAGAGGGGGCCGAGGAATAGCTCGCCGAACACCATACCCAGAATGAACAAGGAGACGACATGCTGGGTAGATAGGGGCGGCGCAGGCGCAAGCTCGGACGAGATCTCACGCAGACCCGGCAGAAGCGAATCAATGCTGACGGCGGTCAGCGCGGTGAGAAGCGCGTAGAGGACGATGTGCTCTCGTGGGACACTGGGCGCCATGCCGCCATGATCCTTAGTTGTTGTCAATTGCTAGTCGCTGTCTAGCGATCCGGCCGCGACAGGGACTGCCGCGAGAATGTCCGCTCTCGGTTTTGACCCTTCTCGATAGGAATGACCGGGAAAGGGTCGGAAACTTGTCAGTTGCAGCAAAACTCATGGCATACGCTGCCTTTCGCACCTGATATTTGCCACGGAAACTCCCTGGAATTCAAAGTCGGCACTCTGATACGAAAATCAGGAATCTCGCGCAAACCTTAATCTTCACGTGGTAGAAGATGGAAAGCCCGTCATTGCAGGTATATCGATGACCCGGAGAACTGGATTGTCGCGACGGTTCTATGACAACCTCGCTATGCCCGCCCTCTTTATACCCCGACGAAGCAAGAGCTTCTTTAACCGACCGTTTTGCAATCTACGATGCGAGGGCAAAACTAGCTCGCGACGTCAAGCCGGTATGATGTGCTAGTTGCATGGACAGCCAGCCTACCGTCTTATGCAAACGTTCGCCTTTTTGTTTCAAGTGGCGCAGTACTTTTCATCCTTCCTGATAGATCTCTCGAGAGAATTCCGATGCACCGACTCCTGATCGCCGCCGCCCTCCTGTTCTTCGCACAGGCCGCGTCTGCTGCCGAAGATGGGTGCGGAACAGATGCGGCTACGATTATCGCCCAGGCCTATCCGACCGCCAAGAAGACGTCCGAGACGGAGTTTGCAATCGATGGGGCGACGATCCTCCTGCCTGACGCGGAGGAGGTTTTTGATGAGCGCCACACTATCGTCTGCCGGGTATGGCCATCGTATCCGGAGCGGCTACTCGTTGCCGTTCCGCTCATCACCGAAGAATCGGAATTGCTGACAGTCGGCGATCTCGAGCTGCTTGTGCTGGATGCCTCGAGTCTGAAGGTCCAACAGCGCCTGCGCCTGAAGGAGCGCATCATCGACGATGCGATCCGGACCAAGGCGATCACCTTCGACACGGCGCGATACCAGTTGGCGCCCGGGCAGATCGCCTTTGGTGTGCGACTGGCCAAGGAAGGATCGTCACGCGTCAATCCCTTTGAAGAGGTAAGCCTGTCGCTCTACGTAATCGACGGTGGCCAGTTGAAGCCGGTGCTCGATGGCATCGCCGTAACCAGCAATGGAGGCGAGTGGGACGGCAATTGTGCAGGAACTTTTGATCGCACGACGAGAACCCTGGCGATGGGGAAAACAGGCCGTAGTGGCTATGCCGACATTGTGGTGACGGAAAAGGCCTCATCAAGCACCACCGCCGTTGGCGGCAAAGGCGAATGCGGGGAGCGGAGCCACAAAACCAATGCGACGAGCAGGCGCGTGGTTTATGACGGCAAGCGATATTCCGTCCCCGAGGCGATGAAGCCGCTTTAACGTTATGGATCACTTCTGATGAGAGATTGGCCCAAGTCCGTCATTGCCCTGGCCGTCCTTCTCATGATCGCCCTGCCGCTGCAAAGGGGGTCGCGGAAGACCGCTCTGCCACGGAACAGGCAATTGCCGACAGCGACGTGGCGACTCTGCGGCATGCACTCGCAAATGATCCCGCGGCACTGCGAACAGATACCTACAATCCGCCGATGATGCAGGCGATCAAGGTGCTCGAAAGAGCGACGCCGGAGACCAAGGAACGGGCCCGGGAGATAGTCCGCATTCTGGTGTCGGCGGGAACCCGGCTGGACGTGGCGTTCCAGAGCGTGCTTGCCGGGTCGATCGGCACGCCAGTTACATGGATTTCCCGGGTCGCGGGGGAACGGGAATTTGTCATTGAACTCACAATGCAAGCGCCTGCGGAACAACGCTGCGCGATCGTCGCTGACCTGACGAACGACAGCAACAAGGGCCAGTGGGAGAGCGCCATGGCCAGCCTTGCCACGATCCCGGTCCGTGAACGTCTGTCTCCGGAATGCCAGGATCTCTTCCGGATGGCGGGAAGACTGGTGGAAACCGACCGAATCCCGGAACGGGTGGAACCCCTTTTCGCGGCAGGCATGTCACCGACGCCGGGTGATGCAGCGCGGCTGCTGACATATCTCCCGGCTTCTCCTGAGGGAAGACGCACTGCTGCCCGGATCCTTGGCAGTGTCGACCTCGATGCGCCCTTGCCGGACGATTTTCTCTAAGGGACAGGATATCGCCCGGGGAGCCTGTTTGCCCATCTTCTGCGGACATCCGTTGAGCGTCCGGGTCCAAATCTTCAACTCAACCTTACGGCCATGCCCGAATGGTACGAAGTGCTTTCCCGAAAGGAACGCAGCCCCGAGGCTTGTAGTGACGGCGTCATATCGGTGGCATGCGGCAGTTGGACAAATGAGCAGGTGCTTGATCCGTCACAACCGGTACCTGACGACAGAAACAAGGCCGTGCGGGCAGGGACGGATTGACTGATCCAGCACTGTGATGCAGCACTCTTCGACAATTTCACCGAGTGGAAGTATGTCGTGCAAGCCGGCAGTGGCGACCTCGTGATCAGGGCAATGAATCGCGGGGTTGAATTATCCGACCATGAGAGCGTGCTGAGCGCCGCGTTCTGCCGTGGCGACGAGACTCTGGCTACCCGGCTTATGGAGGGAAGGGCAGTCAGCGCCAACCTTCCGCGTTTCTTTGCCTGCCTCAACCTTTTGAACTTAAAGGAGACAGTGAGGCCGAGAAGAGAATACTGGCGTGGATGCTGGACCACGACGCCAATCCCAATGAACCGACCGAAGGGTTGTCTCCCGTCCGGATCGCAACGCTGCTCGACCGTGACGACATCCGGCAAGACTTGGAAGCGGCAGGCGGCAAGGCGGGACCGTCCGCGGCAGATTTGGACCGGTTCTGGCTCGCGCGACGGCTTCAAGCTATCGTCGGTTTCTGGCAGTCGCCTTTGTCATTCGAGGCGACTACCGACGATTACTCCCACAGCGTTAATCTCACCAGGATGGATCTGGAGGCGGCCGGGGAGCCGTCATATTTCGTTGTGGATCCCGACTGCAGCAGTGCCGATTGTGGATTTGCCGTTCTCCATAAAGAAGGGCGAGAGTGGCGCGTCGTTCTGAATGGTTGGGGTGATTTCCAGGCTCTCCCAGACCGTCACCATGGACTGGCCGATCTTCGTGTCAGCGCGAGGATGGCAGCGGCACGCTATGACACGACCGTCTACCGCTTCGACGGGCACCGGTACCGCGCCCACAAGTGCGAGGTTGCCGAGTATGACGGAAACGACAGTGATCCGACAGTCAGACCTATTGTTTGTTCTGATGAGGTCACCGATCAATGAGCGGCGTGTGTTTCGCAGTGGTAGGCCTCCTCATTGGTAGCTATCGGAGAGGACGGTCGACGCGTTATCTGGCCGAGCGTGGCTGAGACCTGCCAAGGCGAACGGGGTCTCAATGCTGATCAGTTTCAACCTCTTCGATGCATACGTCATCTCCGTTGTTTCTGTCTGGCCGCTGGCGATCATTGTCTCCGGAGTAGCGCTGTTTGCAGCCTACGGTTTCTCGAAGAGCCGGGTATGGCGCTCGTTGGCAGTCCTCGTCGCCGCCCTGTGCCTCTACCCCCTGGTCTACTGGGGTTCTGTGGTGTGAAACCACCGCCGGCATCCCCGCCGAGCCCTTCAAGGGCCATTTCCTGATGATCGGTCAACCCGTCACTGTCCAGCGCAGCCAGCCAATCAGCGCCATGCCGGGGAGCAAAGCAAGCAGTGCGAGCGCCACGGCCATTTTGCCCGGCACATGTATGGATGCCCCCGTTCATGCAAGTTTTTCTTTGAGCGGTTTGAACGTGTGATTGGATGCGGTCATGTATCAGGCCTTTGATGCAGTCTGGAATTTACTGCTGGCCGGTATGGAGCTAAGCGG
>NZ_PVBM01000044.1 GCF_002968575.1 Neorhizobium huautlense
GAAGGCATGTCGTCGACGATATCCCGGTTGTCCTGATGGGAAGCTAGCGAGCCCGGCAGGCCTGGGTTGCGCTCTTAAAGGAGAATGGGAAGCCGGGAGCCGAACGCCACTCTGTGACCGAAGCCGGGAAACAGACCGGCGTTAGGGTCACGAATTGGAGAATGGTTCAGAACCGCAGGCGGGCAAAAACCCGTTCTGCGAACCGAGAAGCTTTAACTGATCGGGCCCAAACGCCGGTCAAAACATAACCGAACCCAAGGAAAAGCCGCGAAAATAAGCGTTCTTGCCCTTGTGTTCTTTCATTGGAGACAATCCCATGGCTACCACGATCGCAACCCTTACCGAAAAGACCGACGGCACTCTCGAAGGCGTCTTCGCCACCATCCGCGTCAACGCCCCGATCGCCATCGTCCCCAACGCCAACAAGGCGAGCAAGGAAGCCCCCGACTTTCGTGTCATTCACCGCAAGACCGGCTTTGAGATCGGCGCCTGCTGGAACCGCATCTCCCGCCAGACCGGCGAGGAATATCTCTCTGTGACGCTCGAGGCACCCGAGATCGGCGTGATCTTCGGCAACGTCGCCCCGGCACCCGGCGGCGAACCCGGCAAGAAGGTCATCCTCTGGAACAGCCCAGCCTGAACCGGATTGCCGGCCCCGAAATCGGGGCCGGCATCCCCCCATTCCAAGGAGTTGGCCATGAGCCGCTACACGATTGCTGTCACCCGAACCGCATCCCGCCATTCAGGCCCGGATGCCATCATCGGCTACGACCGCCCGCTTCAGACGTTCTTCCTCCAGGCAGTTCCGGATGCCGAAGGCGAGGATCTTGAACTCTGGCTGGGCACGGACCTCCGGGAGTTCGAAACACTGTCGCAACGATGGACCGCAGCAATCGTGCGCGGTTTCGATTTCATACCCATGGCATCCGGCATTCTTCACAAGCTGCTGGACGACCATGCCCGCGAAGCCCATCACGCGGTCAGCGACTCGATCATCCAAGATGTTCTTGAGCGGACATCCACTCGCTGACGCAAACCAAAAACGAAATAGCCCGGCACGGCGCCGGGCTATTTTTTTGCCTGGCCAGCAAGATTACTTGTTCAGTGCGTCTTTCAGCGCCTTTGCCGGCGTGAACGCCAGCTTCTTGGCCGCGGCAACCTTGATCGTCGCACCCGTACCCGGGTTGCGTGCCTCACGCTCCGGTGTCGCCTTCACCTTGAACTTGCCGAAGCCGGGCAGCGATGTCTCGTTGCCGGCAACCGCAGCTTCGGTAATCGAGGCGATCACCGCCTCGACGATGGATTTTCCCTGAACCTTGGTGAGGCCATGCTCGGTCGCGATCTTGTCGGCGATTTCGTTGGTCGTGGTCATTTTCGTCTCCGCATCGATTCAGATGCAGAATCCTTGTCATTTCCGACCCGAGCTGTCATCGACGCGACGCGGTAAATGGCACGGAAAGCCCCGAATCTCCACAGTTATTCGCGTGGTCAGATATGAGATAACCCGAAGACGGGCATCGAGCCCGCCTTCGGGTTCGGGTGCGATACGGAGAGGTAATGTCTGCTCAGTCCGTCCGAGGGTGCCATGGGGGCATGACGGCCTCAAGGACGAGCGGTGCCCCCAATTTTGCCTCCGCTCCGGTTCCCTGCGCTCCAACAAAATCGGCACCCCCACTCGCCGCCGCTGGCGGTCGCGTACCGCGATCCCTGACCCCGCCACGCCCCCATGTCCGCGCGCGTCGTCTTTCACAAACGTCAAGGAGACGACGACGATGCTTCTGGAACAACACATTGAAGAGCTGTTCCGCGAAATGAATGCAACGTACGACCGGGTCGAGCGCCGCGAGATCGAGGCCGAGCTGGAACTCGCCTGCGCCGAGCTCGAGGTGATCATGGCCGAACAGGAGGGTGTAATCGACGCCGAGCCGCCCTTCTGAGGCGGCTTCCACCACGTCGCTTGGCCTGTCGCGCCGGATCGACCGGCGCGACAGGCCCGAAGCTTCGCTTCGTCGCCATCCTTCCGCCGTCGCTTAGGAAATCGCCTCTCGCGAGAAATTCGCTCTCGGGCCGTAGCCGCGCCTCCGCTTCTGACACAGGAGTTGGAGGAAGAGCCCGACCGCTTCCTCCTCCCTCTTAAAATGATGGATTAGTCTTTGGCCCCTGGCACCAATGCGGCCCCATCGGCGGATGAGGCAAGCTTCGCCGAACAGGTCGGGCTCGATCGACATGGCATAGTAGCGGGCCATGTTCTTGCTGGCGTCCGTGCGTTCGACATAGAGCTGGTAGGGCTGCGCGATCATGAAATACAGAATCGGACAGGCGTGACTTTGCGTCCAACGACATATTTGAATCGGTCGCTGTCGACTGATTCACGGCGATGATGGGTTTGTTGCGTAGTACGGGCGAGCTGCCTGCGGCGGACGGTGCTATTCGCTGTCGCTCACCGAACCCCTGGCGGGTTTTCGTCCCATTCGGGTCACGCCCCTCTCGCTGATATCGCCCCGTCGGCGCGACGTTTCCGCGACCACGGGCCGAGGATAAAGTGCATGGCCGGCTGAACGCCGGATACGGACACGGCGCCATGGGCGCCGTGTCTATCTCTCTCTGACGTCCCATTGTGCACCCGCCACTCCGGCGTCAAGGACAGCGCGGCCCCTCCAATTTTCCGTCGTCGTCCCTTCAGGCCATCGCCAGAAAATCGGCTCCTCCGCTTGCCGCCGCTGGCGGTCGCGCACCGCGATCCCCGACCCCTCGCGGCTACGGTGCGGCCTCCTTTCGTCAGAGACAGAAAGGAGACACTGATATGTCCGATGACTGGTACTACGTCCATCAACTCGCCGTGCTTGCTGGCTTCAGGCTTATCGTCCTCTCAAATCGCATCGGTTGCGCGGACGACTTCTTGTTGGAACTGCATGACAGGCTCGCCGAGGGGCTGGCATGCGCAATTGCGCGGCTGCGGTCCATCATGGCGCTGGAGCGCCAGCTCGCCAGCGAGACGGACCAGGAAGGTTTCACCGCCTTCCAGCTTCAGGGCGAAGAGGAATGCTTCGTTCGCTTCCGGATTACGCTGCTTGACGACCTCGAAATCGACTTCGCCACGTATGAGTACCGTATCAACAACGGCGAATGGCATTATGCGCTTTCTGCAGACTGCGACGGCGTCTCGATCAGCTATCCGAGCCTTGTCGACCTCACCGATGCCGAATTGGGCACACTTGCACCGATCCTCCGCGCCATCCGCGCCGAGACAATCATCGGCATCAGCATCGCACGCGTCGTCTACGATTAACATGCCCGCGAGAGACGGCTTCGCCCGTCTCTCGCCATCTCCATTTCCTTGATCGGTTGCCGGCATCGAGCCGGCGCGCGATCTTGAGGGGAGAGACTTACCGCCTCTCCCCTCAAACACCCCTCTCCCTGCGGAGCGGGTCGCGACCCGCCCGGCCTCTCGGGCCGGTAGAAGGACGCTGCCGCGACTTCCCCAAACAAGACGGAGAGGAGTATTACCTTGTGCTGCGCCCTCCTGCTTCGGGCATCCGCTACAGGTAATACTCCTCTCCTGCGGTGCGCTCGCCGTCTCATCGTTCGCATGTCATCGATGCCCGTTCCCTTCGGTCACGCACGTCCCGACAGCTCACGACGACGGCTCGCTTCAGCATCTCTCACCAACTGCCCTGTCCACCGTGCTGTTCCTCCGGCGCGGATCACAGGCTCCGGGCCCGTGATCGCTGTTGCTTAGTCTAACGACTCGCAACAGCATTGGCGCCTCGGGCACGGCGTCCAGGGCAGTTGGTGAGAGATGGCAGGATAGGCTAATGGTATACCATTAGCCGTTTCGCCCGAGGGGCGATCGCCTCAAAGGCGAGAGAGGGTTTCCGACCTTGCAATTCTCAAACGAAATAAGGCCATGAGCGAGAGGCATTGAGCTGGTAGGAGCGGGTTGGGGAGCCGGCTCTTTGGGGCAAGAGCCTCCGGCCGCCGTGAAATGCAGTAGCATCTTGGAGGTCAGACGCTTGCGCTAATCAGCGAATGGGCGGTCGCGCCGATAGGTGGTTCGCCGATTGGACCGGATTGCGAATGTGCAAACAGGCGAATCCGCGTAAACGTGAATAGGTGCGTCACCGGTTGGGCCTATCGGCACGTCGGCGAATGAGTGAAGCGGCGATTGGGCTATCCGGTGAAACGGCAGATCGGCGAAATAGCAACTCCGTGAAATGGGGCGGCACCGATCGGGCGAATGGGAGGCCAGCCGATTCAGTTAATCAGTGAATCGGTGATTGGGCCGATCGCGGAATCGGGGGTTGCGTGGGCGCCCGATTGGGCCACTCAGCGAACAGCTTATTCCGTGAATAGGCATTTGAGCGATCCGACGCATCGGCGAATGAGGGGTTCACCCATTTGGCGAAACGGTGAAAGCGCGTCCAGAAGATCTGCGTCTTCGGACAACACTCAATTGCAATCGCAATCGTGGTTGCTGCGGTTTTCGCAACAACCAAGACCGCGGCGATGCCTCTATCGCAACCGATCATCTACTCATGTACCACGGAGCTTAGACACAGGCTTTTCCCGCTTGAGCAAGCGACCTGCTGCTGATAAAATTATACCGGAGTATAAGTTAGTCATTTGATCTAGGCTGCGGGCCAGGCGGTGTTCCGTTTTTTTCGAGAATAGGGTTTGACACTGGTACACAATCGATCCCTCCTGACGAAAGAATGGTACAAGGTGCCATTCTCAGTGGACTGCCCAGGCTGTGGTGCACAGACGCGGTCCGCCGCTGTCGTGGTTGGCCCTTCGAGCCTGGTGGGGGACGCAGGCTCGACGTCGGGAAACGACATACTGACGAAGCCCAACAGACGGCTTGATGCGTTCGCATTCGTTGAGGCGCTGGGCGGTCAGACCGAACATGTCGAACGATCCGTCGTCAACCGCTTCCACAGCACCTTCGCCTTCCTGAGCGGCAGACTAACATCGATTTGCGAACACTGCGCAGAGAACCTTCCGCCCGCTGCAATTCGCTCCGCCGTGATGAACGGCTTTGTTAGGCTAGGTCAGAAGCGCCTTCTGGTGAACGAGCGCTTGATGCTTTTTGCCTCTGACGTGGTGCTGACGGAATTTCGTGGGGAGACTTCGATAGAGGAGAGCGCGATGCGCGATCCGGATTATGCCCTCCTGCTCGTCTGCGACACGGAAAGCGCAATCGGCGAAACCGGCATGATCGAGCTGTGGCACAGCATCGCGCGTGACGACTACGCGATCGTGATCAAAGGCCACGATGGCCGCGAGATGTTGCGGGACGCGTTCAACAGTGACCTTAAGGACGTCGTGAGGACCATTTCCGATCTCGGACTGGTGCTCACCCAGCTTCACATCGCTCAGGCATCGTCGCCCTATTGCGCTCTCGCCCGCGATCTTTTCCTCGAAGCCCTCGAACATTCCGGTTACCGGCAGGCAAGCTAGAAAGCGATACTATGCGTTTTTTCACGAAGCTCTTCGGATCTCTGGCCACGATGATGGTGCTGGCCGGATGTGGTCACCAGATTGAGCGGCCGCGACCACAGCCGCCAGCGCCGTTTGCTTATCTCAGCCTCACAGCTTGCAGAGCCTATCGCGACAACATCGTCGAATGCGAACTTGAATATGGCACTGACTTCGGACGCCAGCGTCTTGGTCCCGTCCAGCAGAGGAGCCTGACGATTGCCGGCAACGGCGAGCGCTACCAGATCCTGTCCTGCTATCCAGTGGCGAGGATAAAGAGGGAATTACCCAATTTCGTTTGCCGAATCTCTTCCGGGAGCTCGGGCGCTGAAGCGGCTTCGATACTGGTGAAGGGGGGAACCGCGGTCCGTCTTGCTCGCATTTTGGGAGACCGCGAACAGCTTCAGTATCGCTGGACCCCGGATAAATGGTCACGGCTAAACGACTGAATCCCTTGAGGAAGCTCTCGTCATCACGCATCGCGGCGTCGCATTAATTATACTCCAGTTAAACTTTAGGGTTGATTTCAACGGCTGAATACGGTTCAAAAACTTATACCGAAGTATAAGTTGGCATTGGTTCAGTCATGGATAGCTTTCCGCTTTCGCCAGTGAATAGACCCCACAAGATATCCTCGCGGAGCGCGCTGTGGATCGCCGGCACGTCGGCTTTTCTCCTCACCGGTTTCGCCTCCGGCCCAGACGACAGCAGCGGTTACATCGTCTCGGGAAACTCGACGCAGGCCGAGCATGCTGCCAACCGGATGGAGCTGAAGGTTGACGAGGTGGCGGCGGTGCCGCCAAATCCGGAGGCCTCCGCCGCTGCTTCGACGCTCGATATCCCAACGATCGATTCTGCCAGCTTCAACGATCGATTTAGCGGCCCGGTCACTGACGGGCTTCGAATTAGCGCTCGCGCGTCGGAGTTCATCGGAGGGTTTAGTGACATCGCGGGGCGATCATCAGGATCAGCGGCCGGGAGCACGAATGACCGTCGGGAACGCGCTGTACATTCGCTAGTCAGCGTCTACTCGTTTGAGCAGGCAACCGCCGTCCCCGAGCTTGCCGAGCCGGCAACCGCGCATCATGTCAATGTCAGCGAGCCACGAGCACAGACCCGACCGGATCTTTTATCTGGCGTCCCCACGGATTATGCCAGCCTTGCATTGAAGGTTGCCGGTGAGGAGGAGGTTGATCCGAACTGGGTGCTTTCTGTGATGCGGGCCGAAAATGCCGCATTCGATCCAGACCTGGTGAGCTCCGCCGGCGCCATCGGTTTGATGCAAGTCATGCCACGGATCGGCGAAGCCTTCGGTGCGACCGACCTGACCGATCCCCTCCAGAACATCCGCGCCGGCACGCGGTTCCTTCGTGTCCTGATCGCCAAGTACAAAAATCCTGTGCTGGTCGCCGCCGCCTATAATGCCGACGAGCCCAACGTGGACCTTCGCCATTCCCTACCATTGATCCGCGAGACCGCCGACTATGTCACGCGTGTCATCGGATACTACACCGGCACAGCGGCCGATCCGACCATCCCACGAGTCGGCTCGTCGTCGGAGTTCGTGCCCACTTCCAAGCGCCGAACCGGGCCTGCCGAGCGGGCCAAATCCCCCATGCTTGTTTTCTCAGCCGCTACACCGTCCCCACCAGATGTCCGTCCTCAGCGTGATGAGGCGCGGAAGGATATCGGCGGGCCGGTCAAAATCGTCAAGGAAGAGGTGTTTGAATGAATCCCATCGCGTTGGCAGTCCAGACAGCCGTTCTCTATGGCAGCGTTGCCTGGTCCTCAATGGCCCGAAGGAAATGGGTCGGTAATGCCGCGATCGTGCTTGCGGCGAGCCTGATCCTGCTCGTCAGCCAGTACGAGCCGGCGGCGGCGCAGAACCTCGACGCGCTGCAAAATGCCGCTGACCGGCTCGTGCAGTTCTTTACCGGCCCGTTCGGCCGATCCGTAGGAGCGATCGCTTTCATCGGCATGTTTCTCGCTGCAGCCTTCGGCTACTGGTCCTGGGGAGCACTGCTTCGGGTTGGGGGAAGCCTTGCCGGCATGTTTGCCGCAGCCGAGCTGGTCGATTTCCTCGCTGGTAGCGGATCTTGATCATGGCGGGATCGGGCAACACGGCCGACGGAGGCGATGAATATATCGAATCCCATCCGGTTATATTGGCTCTGACGCGGCCGCCAACGGTGATGGGAATTCCGTACACTTACTTCCTGGCGGAATGCTTTGTTTCGCTGATGGTCTTCATGATTCTGGGATCCATTCTCTGGTTCCCGGTCTCCTTCGTGGTCCTCCACAGCATTCTCTACGTGCTCACCGTCAAGCTCGATCTTTGGTTTTTCGAGATCGTCGGGCGCCTCAGCATGTGCGGTGTCAACCCTCTTGGCCGAAAGCTCGGTGGCGGCGTCAAAACCTACGGGGTGTAAGCTATGAACACGATGGCGAGATCGCTGAAAGGCAGTCTGTCGAAGGGTTGGGAGATCTTTGCGGACCGCAATGTCGCGACGCATGTTCCTTTCTACGTCCCGATCGAAAACGGTATCATCCGCCTGAAGAACGACTGCCTCGTCTCGACCTTGAAGCTCACCGGCTTTTCCTTCGAAACGGCTGATATCGAAACGATCAATATGCTGCAGCGGCAGCGCAACGCCGCCTTCCGTGCGATCTCCTCGATCGGCAGCTTCGCACTTTACACTCATGTAATCAGACGCAAGGTCGCGCCATCATTGCCGTCGGCCTTCGCCGATCCCTTTATGGAACGCCTCGATCACGTCTATCAGTCGAGCATCTCGAAGAACGAGATGTTCGTGAACGACACTTATGTCTCGCTGGTGGTGCGCCCGATGTTCAGGAAGGGATCCGCGCTCTCTCGCCTCATGGGCGCCGGCGGCACGATCGTGCGCAAGGAACAGTTCCGGGCTATGCGTGACAAGCTGGTCGAGGCAACTCGAGCGCTCGAGAAGTCGCTTTCCGTCTATGGGCCGAAGGTCCTTCGCGATGTGCAACGCGTACAAGCTGACCTCGGCGACAACAGAAAAGTCTTCCGCGATGTCTCTGAAGATATGGCCGTCGACGAAGCCGCGCGAAAAGTCTGGTTCTCCGAACAATGCGAGTTCTTCTACACACTGCTGAATGGCGGACGCGTCCGACCGATCCGGCTTGGAAACATCCCGATCGATGAGATGCTGCCGGCGCGCCGAACCTCGATCGGCAACCGCATCATCCACCTGCAGGGCGATATACCGGAGGATGACCGCTACGCGGCGATGGTCTCCTTGAAGGAGTATCCGCCGGAGACCGGCGCCGGCATGCTTGACTATATCCTCAAGCTGCCATTCGAGCTGGTGCTGACCCAGTCGATGTCCTTTGTCGACGATATGGCCGCGCGCAGCCGGATCGAACGGCTGGACCGGCAGATGTCGAAGGCCGACGAAGGCGGATCGAGCGTCCAGGCCAATCTTGATATTGCCCGCGACGAACTTGCCCGCAAACGGGTTGCGTTCACCGAGCATCATCTCACTGTGATGCCGGTCGCGAAAACCACCGCCCAGCTTGACGATGCAGTGGCCTTGATCGGCAACGAACTTGGCGCGCTCGGCGCCTCCTATGTCCGCGAAGACTTGAACGCGGAGCCTGCCTATTGGGCGCAACTGCCGGGCAACCAGGCTTATATCGCGCGGCGTGCGCTGATCTCCACGCTGAACTGCGCCGGCTTGAGCAGCTTTCACGCCTATCCCTACGGCAAACCTGACGGGAACCACTGGGGGCCGGCGATCACGATCTTCGAGACGACGTCAGGCACGCCCTTCTTCTTCAACTTCCACCAGGGCGACGTTGGGCACACGACCGTCTTCGGCCCGACCGGGTCCGGCAAGACCGTCATCATGGCCTTCCTGATCCTGCAAGCCTATCGCGTCAGCCCGCGACTGAAGACCATCGTCTTCGACAAGGATCGCGGCCTTGACATCATGGTACGTGCAGCGGGCGGAACCTACATGTCGCTTGAGCCCGGACAGCCGTCGGGTTGGAATCCGCTTCTGCTCGACGACACCGAGGAGAACCGCGTTTTCCTTTACGGGTTACTGAGCTTCATGCTGAAGCCATCGAAGGAAGGCGAAAGCCTAACCCCGCAGGAAGAATCAATCATCCGCAATGCGATCAAGTCGGTCCTCAAGACGAAGGACAGGTCGTATCGTCGTCTTTCGTCGCTGCGGGCACTGCTTGCCGGCAGCGAAAGGACCGAAGGCAGCTTGATCGCCCGTCTCGACAAATGGGTCGATAAGGGACCGTACGCCTGGCTTTTCGACAACGCCGATGACGATCTCGATATTTCGAGACTGATGATCGGCTTCGACATGACGTCGATCCTCGACGATCCGACAGTCCGCACCGCGGCCCTTCTTTACATGTTCCACCGGCTGGACGCGATCTACGACGGCAAGGCGCCGATCATCAACCTGATGGACGAAGCCTGGAAGCTGCTCGACGACGACGAGTTCAAGCGCACCATGAAGGACTATTTCAAGACCATCCGAAAACGAAATGGTCTTGTCATTTTTGGTACGCAATCGGCCGACGATGTAGTGCGCTCGAGCGTCAGCCGCACGATCATCGAACAGACGTCGACCAATATCTTCTTCGCCAATCCGAAAGCTGACGAAAGCTCGTACATGGAGCATTTCGGGCTGTCGCGAGCAGAATTCGACTGGGTCAAGAACGGCGATCCGAGCTCGCGTTTCATGCTGATCAAGCACGCAAAGAGCAGCGTGATCGCCCGGATCGACATGTCCCACATGCCGGAATTCATCAAGGTGCTGTCCGGCCGCGAGGAGACGGTGCGCGAGGTCGAGGTGCTGCTCGACGAATATGGCGAGGATCCGAAGAACTGGCTTTCGAAATTCTGCGACTGGAATGGGGTGACGGTCGATGAAGCACGCAAAGCACCTTGAGGGAGCCGCGGCCGGCGCTCTGGCCGTCGCTCTCATCTTTCCCGTCGGCACGAGCCATGCCCAGGTTCCGGTCATCGACCAGGCCCGCCAGAAGATCCAGCAAGCCACCGAGAACTGGTATCGGTCCTATAAGGACGATACCCGGAAGGTCAAAGGCGCCTCGGGCGGGACGACCGATAGTGTCGCGCCCGGTGAGGGCTCGGGCGCGCCGGCCGATTGCTCCGCCGACGGTATGGGAGGAGCAACCGCGCCCGCCGCACCCTCGTCTCGCACGCCAAGCCAGCAGGAAGTTGCGAGCATGGTTCAACAGGAGGCGATCCGACAGGGTGTCGATCCGAATTTCGCGATGGCAATCGCCGAGCAGGAATCGCGCTTCCGCCAGTCGGCGCGGTCGGCGGTTGGCGCGACCGGCGTCATGCAACTGATGCCGGGCACCGCCGCACAACTTGGCGTCAACCCCTATGACACGCAAGACAACATTCGCGGCGGCGTCAAATACATCAAGCAGCTCCAGGGGATGTTCGGTGACCGCTATGACCTGATCGCCGCCGGCTACAATGCCGGTCCCTATCGTCAGTCGCTGCAGAACGGTCAGATCCCCAACATCCCCGAGACGCAGGACTACGTCAAAAAGGTCTCCGCCTACTATGCGCGTAACAAGGCGCAGAACGGTAATAATCCTCCGGCAGAGACCACAGCCGAGCCGGAAACCGCGAGCTACGAAAACGGTTGCGGCGAGCAGCTGAAGAAGGCGGTCGATCGAAACACTCAAGTACAGATCGAACGCGGTTCGGTCTGGAACGAGCTGCTTGGAAAGTCGATCGCTGCCAACCAGCAGTATCTGCAGCGCCTTCAGTCTGGCCTGCAATCGTCGTCGGCAAGCGCTCGTGGCAGTGGTGGCGGTAATTCGAAAGACCATGACGGCTCACTTGTCATGGCCGAGATCCGGTGCCCGACCAACATCATCGATACAGGTGGCACGCGTTGCTTCGCTGTTCCGTCCAACGCCACCACGGAACAGATCCAGCAGTGGCTCTCCGACCTGCAGGATGAGGCACGGGCAAATGGCGCGGTTGCGACCTTCACGGCGTTGCAGGATCCGGCGCTCGGCCTGGTCACGGTCGTTGATTCCAGGCCGACGTCAAATTGAGAACGAGAGAGGTTAGGCAAATGAAGACAGCAGTGATCGCAGGGACGCTCGCCATTGTTTCCGTCCCTCACGCTTATGCGCAAGTGCCGGTCAAGGACTCGGAAAACATCTCGATCAGCGAGGACATCAAGCGCCTGTCGTCTGAGATCCAGCAGGACACCTCAGTCGTCAAGGACAACACCACGAAAACTCTGCAGGCGATCACCGGCGACCGGACGCAGGATGCGAGCCAATTCGCCAAGCTCGCAACCGGCAATGGCTTCACTATGGGACAGGCACCGGATTTCAGCACGGTGCTGTCGAGCAACGCGGCCGTGTTCGGAGGCATCGGCGGTCAGTTCCAGAATACCGCGGCCAAGCTCATCAATGGCCTCAACCTGGTGAAGATGGTGGTCGATACGGTCAAGGGCGGTGAGCTCTCGGGCGCCAATCAGGCGTATTCGCAAGGGGTCAACGCGCTGACTACGTTGACTGCGCTGACCGACGCGATGAACAGCGCCACCAAGGACCGGCAGAATTCCTTTATGCAGGCAACCCAGCAGATCGGAACGGCGAAGGACCTGAAGGGGGCGCTGGAGCAAAATACCCAGATGGTGCTGCAGGGCAATCAAACCGCCAACGAAGCCGTCGGCTCGCTCAACAACCAGGTTATGCTGCTGAACCAGCAATATAAAGCGGCCCTCGCGACCTCATCGCAGAACCTCAAGACATTCGCGCCCCTACCGGACAGCGTCATGCGTTACGGTGGTACGCAACCGCAAGGCACTTCCGTTCGGGATCAGCTGAAGGCATTCGAGGACCAGAACCAGTGAAGGCGGTTCTCGTGCTGATAGTCAGCCTCGCGGCCCTTGCCGGTTGCGCCGGGAAGTACGAACAGCTGGCGAAATGCTCGGCTGACGAAAATCCGGTCCCGGCTCTCGGCTTGGTATCCGAGCCCACGACCACCACCGCTGAGGATGCACTCGCGGACGCCCTCAAGGACGGTTGCGGCCCGATGCGACCGGTCAATAATTTTCAGGAAGAGACATGGATCCCGTCAGCTACGCGATAAACTTCTATGGCGATGCGCTTCGATACTTTGACAAGATCAACGAGGCGTCGCTGGAACGGGCCTGGGGGCTGTTTGCCGAAAACAGAAACCTCGTTTCCGGCATCCTGGCGATCTTCCTGATCCTTTATTTCCTCTGGGGCGCCCTCGGGCTATCCAGCGTTTCGCTTCAGGACATGGCGATCACCGCCTTCAAGATCACGCTTGCCTATACGCTCATCATGTCCTGGGCGCTCTTCTACGACAATATCGGCCAGTTCGTGCTATCGGCGCCGCAGGATCTAGGATCGGCCATATCCTCGGCGATGGGCGGTCAATCGGCCGGCGCAGACATAGCCCAACAAGTCGCCAGCATGGCTCGCAAGGTCTACGACTTCGCCATGCAGCTCTTCAATTCCTACGAGTCCGGCTGGCTGCCGAATGTAACAGGCGCCGTCGTCGTCTTCATCGTGCTGGTGTTCGGCCTGCTTCCTATGCTGCTGATCCTCACCGGTGTCACGCTCTTTGCCAAGATGATCACCGCCGTCATGCTGGCAATCGGTCCTATCGCCATCCTCTGCTACTTCTTTGGCATCACCCGCTTTGTCTTCGACGCCTGGGTGAGGGGCGTTGCCTACGGCATGTTCATGCTACTCTTCACCTACATCATGGCCGGTCTGTCCTTCGGCTTTCTGATCGGCATGATGGACACGATCAACGGCGATATGGCCACCAAGGAGAACGCGCTGGCGATCGTGCTCGCCATGGTGCTCTACCTCGCGCTGATCTCCTATTTCATCTTCCAGGTGCCGGATTTCGCGCGAACATTCGCCTATGGGGCGGCCTTCTCTGGCGTCCCGGGCGGAGGTGGTGTCGACACCGCCTACAGCACCGCCCGCAGGCGCCTTTCCTCCAGCAATTCCCGCGCCGGCCAAGCTGCGGCCATAGTGCTCGGCACGCTTACCGGACCGCGGGGCGCCGTCATCGCTGCGGCGCTTGCGGGCCGCGGCAGTGTAGCGGGCGCCGGCGCTCTCGGCCGCATGCTCACCAATCGCCGCCGCAACAGCGAATGACGCCGTAGTAGCGAGAACAGCGATTTTTACTCATTGCGACTTCGAGGTTTGAGATTTGGCATTGTTCAAAAGGCAATTGAAGCCGGCGCCGGCCGATCGTGTCCCCGGCCCGCAAGACATCTACGATCAACACCTCTCATGGGGGGAGAAGAACCGCTCGCTGCGGACCCTGATCGGTCTCATCCTGCTGGTCTTTGCGGTGGCGGGCTGGATCGTGGCCGGCGTGCTGTCTTTCTCCGTCGCGCAGCTCTTCCCGCTCGTCCGAACGGAGGTCGTGCCGCTCATCGTCGACAAGAACACCGGCTACATGGAAACCGTGACGACGCTCGGCAAGGACCGGGCAAACGTTTCCGAAATCCAAGCCGTTCGTGCCTCCTTCGTCGGCAACTACGTCATCCGACGCGAGACCTACGATCCGCGCTACCTCTCGGAAAACTTCGATATGATCGCCCTTTGGTCGGACCCGGATTCGCCGGCTTTTAAAGACTACTCGGAATGGATGAACCCTTCCAATCCGAGAGGTCCGGTCAAGACCATGGGAACATCGGGCGAGATCCGGCCGGAAATTCTGTCCGTCAATCCGCTCAACGCAACGACCATGGCAGTGCGCTTCGAGACCAGGGAGCGCCGGCGCGGCGGCGACGTCGTCAATCGCTGGTCGGCGACGGTCCGCTACCGCCAGATCAATCTGCCAGCTAGCAACAGGGTCCGGCTTTATAATCCCCTTGGTTTCGTCGTGACCGAATATGTCAAGGTTCCCGAGACCATGCCGTCGGGGCTCGTCCCATGAGGCGAGCGAGCGTCGGAATAACGCTGTCACTGCTGCTGATGGCCTCTTCGGTTCATGCGGAATTGACTGCCCGGCCTGGCCGGCTCGATCCGCGGGTTCGGACCTTGCCCTATTCGGCCGAACAGGTCTTCGTCGTCACCGGGACTTACGGAATGGTGACGACCATCCTCTTCGGTGCGGACGAAGAGGTTACCCAGGTGGTCGCGGGTGACACGGTTTCCTGGCAGATCCTGACATCGGCCGACCGCCGCTCACTCACCCTAAAGCCGATGGAAAAAGACGCGCCGACAAACCTCTCCGTGGTGACGACGAAACGAACCTACTCGTTCGACCTTGAGGTCAACGATAGCAGGTCGATCCAGAACCAGACCTTCAAGCTGCGGTTCATTTATCCAGAAGATGCCGGGTTGAAGGGAACGGCCGAATTGTGGAAGCAGGCGCAGGATGCAGAACGCAATCCCAACATCAAGAACATCCGCCGCGACAAGGTCAATTACGACTATGGCTTCAAGGGCAGCGATGCCGCCAAGCCCCTGTGGGTGTTCGATGACGGCCTGAAGACCTTCATGAAGTTCACCGGCGACGTGCCAGCGATCTTCATTGTCGATGCCAAACGGCGAGAGAGCCTCGTCAATTACCGCCGGGAGGCCGACTACATCGTCATCGACACAGTCTCGCGGCAGTGGACGCTTCGTTTTGGCACCGAGAACGAGACCTGCCTGTTCAATCTGAGGACCACTCCCGCCGATGTGCCGGCGCCGATCGAGGGCGCCGTGGCGCCGAAGCGTCTCGGTTCGGCTGGTGCCAACTCGTCATCAAAATCGCGATAGGGAGGCCCCGATGTCTGAACCGAACTATCACTCGATCGAAACCGATACCGCGATTGGCGGTCAGGTGAGGCGCTCCGGGGTTGGGGTGATGCGACCAATCGCCGTGGCGGCGGCAATCGCCGGCGTTGGTGTCGTCCTCTATTTCCTTCTTTCCGGCGGCGAGCGGGAACCGACGGTCGACAATACGCCGCATGAAGAGTTCCGCCCGGTGCAAGTGCCTAGAAACGAAGGCTTCAATCCGCCCGCCCCGCCGCCCTTGCCGACGGTGCAGGTGCCGGAGGCAC
>NZ_PVBM01000045.1 GCF_002968575.1 Neorhizobium huautlense
CCGCAACAATCCGCTCGATAACATCGTCTTTCAAGAGGTCTCGAGTTGCGAGGTATCTGATTTCGCCCACGGAATCTTCCTCCTTCTGTTGGCTTTTACCGAAAATGCCAAATTCCGCTCCGCCATCTTTCGTAAGAGGTGAGACGACATCGCAACTTCTGGATGCTCGACGCCATCAGCGTCAATCTCGCTCGATGGCTAAGGTGCGGCGATACGCTCAATCGTCTGTGTCAGCCAAGCCAGCGCGTCGACTTCGTTGATCTTGGCGATCTGAATGAGTGTGGACAGCGTCGCCAATGTCCTTCCGCCGCCAGCATTTCCGGCGAATAGGCTATTCTTTTGAACGATGGCCTGGGCCGAATACGCTCGACGATGTTGGAGTCTATCTCGATGCGCCCGTCATGGAGGAACTGTTCGAAGGCTTCGCGCCGATTAAGGACATAACGAATTGCGGCGGCGAGCTTTGATTTTCCAGAGATGCGGCGCAGCGTGTCGTGCCAGACTTTGTAGAGATCGGCAACGACTGCAGCGGACGCCTCCTGACGGGCTGCTACGCGAACATCGGGGCTTTGTCCACGCACCTTTTCCCCGATCGACCAAAGTGCGCCCATATTTTCAATTGTCGCCGTTGCCACCTTTGAGCCGTCGTTTGCGTGCAGCTCGTAAAACCGACGTCGACTCTGCGCCCAGCACCCCGCCAAAAGAGCGCCGTCGTTTCCGCGGTCAGGGCGGGCAACACGGTTATAGGCAGTGTATGCATCGATATGCAGAATGCCGCGATAGCCTTCGAGATGGCGAGCAACACAATCACCGGATCGGCTGTCTTCAAAACGATAGGCCACCATCGGCGGACCACCGCCGCCGAACGGTCGGTCGTCCCGCGCGTACGTCCCTAAATTCGCTGTCTTTGCCGAACCCGATCCGGGAACAAGGGTCGGCAATGTCGTCTCTTCGGCGAATATTCGTTCGCCTCTCTTGATCTGGCTGAAGATGTAGTCCGCCAGGATATCGAGTTCGAACCCGAGCTTGCCCATCCACCGTGCCATGATCCCGCGGTCAACTTCGACATGATCGCGCAGGAAGATCACCTCCCGTCGATAGAGCGGCAACCCGTCGCAATATTTGGAGACCGTGATATAGGCGAGCAGCGCTTCCCTCGGAATGCCGCTTTCGACGATATGCGCCGGTGCCGACGCCAGGATGACACCATCTTCGTTCTTGAAGGCATACTTCGGGCGATGGGTGACGATCACCCGAAACTTCGGCGGGATAACATTAAGCCGCTCGGAGGTATCTTCCCCGATCAGGACCTTCTGTTTGCCAGTATGTTCGGGCAGTTCGTCCGGTTCAATGACTACATGCACCCGCTCCAGATTCGGCGGGAAACCCTTACGTGGACACCGCGCACGCTTCGCAGCGGCTGGATTGCGGCCCTTGGAAACCAGTGCATCGATTGCAGCAATGCCAGTGTCGATTTCTACTAAGACAAACGCGATCTGTTCGTCAGCGTCGGCATTGCGGGCCTTCAGATCAGCAACTTCATTCTCCAGAACATCGGCGCATGCAGCCTTTGCTGCCATCGCCAGGACCATGGCTTTCAGCGCATCAACGTCATCAGGAAGATCGAGATTGGCTGGTGTCATGCCTTTGTGTAGAGCACATTTCCGCGAGTTTTTCCCTCAGTTTCAGCCGCCTGAGTCATTCTGCCGCAGGCTTTACCCAACAAATTCCGACCGCTCGACTGCAACGGTGCACACGCTTCCAGTCCATCCCATCGACCGACTACGCATGTTGGTGCCCCTCCTGGTGAGGCTGAACGACTCTCAGATCGAGGTGATTAATGGTGCGGTTACGAAGGTCGCGAACCGGAGCGACCGAGATCATCATCGATTACGCTAACCGATGCGAAGCCGGCCGTTGCTGCAGCTCCGGCCAGATCATACTGCCGGCGCTGACTTTCCAGATTGCGGTGGCCTGATTCATTGTGGACTGACGAACATAGACCACAGCGGCGCGGCAAAGATGGTCAGACGTGATCTTCGTGGTCATCAACGCCTCCCGTCTTCGTCATTCTGTTCGCTTCAAAGCTTCCAGCAGAAGATCCGCCAGCGCTTCCACCAACCCTTTGACGTTTTGACCGCCGGAACCTGAAGATCTTGGCGCTCCAACTGCAGAACGAGTTGGTGCGATTTTGATGTCGCCTGTTTCGCATCATCCTTCTCCTTCTTCCTCGAAGGACGGGATTTTGCGCCTCCTGAGCGAGTCGCTCCTAACGATGCTAGCGTCGCTGCCAACTTGTCGAGACCGGCGATGCTGATCTTGGGTGGCCCAAGCGTCATACCGCTGCAGTAGCTCGAGCACCCAATTCGGCAGTTCATGGGATAGATCAGGTCGCTTGTCCGTATAGATGGACATCAGGCTCTTGCCGCGCTGATCCGGTGAAACCCGTACCTTGCTCTCGAATTAGGGATGCCACGTATATCGACGCCTTCATGTGCTGCTCAGGCGTGAGGGTCACCTTGTGAACCACAAGCGGCTCTTCCGGCTCTATCGGGAAGAGAAGCTGACGGTGCGCAAGCGCGGCGGTCGGAAACGAGCGATAGGCACACGAGCACCGATGCTGATCCCGCTTGCCGCCAATGATCGCTGGTCGCTGGACGTCGTGTCGGATCAACTCACCGATGGTCGCAGGTTCCGGGTGCTGACCGTCGTCGACGATTGCACCAGGGAATGCCTGGGCCTCGTCGCGGATACGTCGCTTTCCGGCCTGCGGGTTGCCCATGAGCTGGACCGGATCATCGAGGGACGAGGCAAGCCGAATATGATCGTCAGCGACAACGTCCTATATTCGGAACGAAGCGCCGTTTTGGCAGCAGGTCGTTATCGCACCGGTCTCCCGATGCGTCTGGATTATGATGCAGGCCCGGCCGATCGTCAACGAACGGTCTCTCCCATAACAAACACAGAGTACGCATGATCGCGGCTCTCACCGTCCTTAAGACGAGATCCTTTGCCGTCGAGCGGAAGGCCTGAACATTATCTACGAGGTCGCTGAACTACTCAGCGCCTCCACGGCCCTGTCAGAGAAGGGTCCTTCCGCTGTGGATCGTCCCTTCAAAGAAGGGGCGATAGGGTTCACTGTTTTTGACAACCGCGTGCACGGTGCGAGCCATCTTTGCGGCGATTGCTGTTGACGCCTTGCGACGCAAATGCGGGTTGTGGCGGTCTTTGGTAATGTATCGCTCGAACTTGTCGCGGAAGCTGTTTGCGCGCTGCCATATCGCGACTTGAGCTGCCATCCATAAGGTCCGCCTCAGGCGAGCATTGCCGTATTTGGACAGCTTCGTCTGGCCTCGAAACATTCCTAATTGGATTGTCGAAAGATCCATGCCGCAGAACTTCAGGAATTGGCGATGGTGTTGAAAGCGGCGCAGGTCTCCGGCCTCTGCCAAAATCGTCAGAGCATTGATCGGACCGATGCCGGGGATTGTGCATAAGAGTTGGTAATCGGGGTTGTCCTTCAGCATGGCGACCGCACGCTCCTCGATCTGATTACGGTGGGCGATCAGGCTTTTGCCCTGGGCCAGGACCATACGGAACATGTAGATTGCGTCGGAGTCAGGCGCGACCGGAAGGCCGATTGAACGGGTGGACGTGGCGTAAATGTCTGCCAGCAAACGCTCTTTACCAACCTTGCGTCCCACGACATCCCAGGCAGCTTCGATGAAAGCCTCCTTGCTCATGGCCGCGATGAAGTGCGGGGACGGGAACAGTTCGAGGAAGGCGAAGAACCAGTCGCTGCGTGAACTGCGATGAAAGCGATCCGCTTCAGGAAAATACAATGGCAGGTAATGTGTCAGGATCCGATGCCACAGTTCTGTCTTCGATCTCGAGACCATATCGTGGGTCTTCGATAGCTCCTGAATGTCATTGGTGCCGCGCATTAACGGGTCATGATAGAATTGCTCGGCACCAATGGTCATCATATGGAGGATAACCTGGGCATCCTTCGGATCGGTTTTATCCCAGGAATTATGCAGTGCCTCCCTGGTTCGAGCCAGCGCGATCGACGAGATCAGTTTGACCTCGAAGCCGGCGGAGCCGAGCTGATATGCCAACGCGCGGTGATAGTTTCTCGTTGCTTCGAAGGCAACACGAACAGGTCGCTGATAACTGCGCAGTAAGGTGATAAGGCGATTGAACTCGTCGAGATTGTTGAGCAGGCTCACCCGGCGGCGGCGGCTTTTATCCGGCGCTTCAATCAGCACTTCATGGCGTTCTTTGGAAACATCGATAGCTGCCAGGACGGGAGTGGATGCGGTAATGTCATAAACGGTCATAGCCGGTCTCCTTTACAGTGTGGCTTCGCAAAACCACTGTGAGACCTGAGGCCTGGCTATGACCACCTGCTTCGCCTGATAAGGGCTACGCAACTGGTCAAAGCCTCATTCAGCGCAAACTTCCGAAGGTGTTATGGCAGCGAATTCATCTCCCGAGACCTTGATCTATGGGCCTATCATAAGGGCGTCGTGCTCGACTTCTCGCGACCAGGCAGGCCGACCGACAACAGCTACATCGAAAGTTTCAACGGCAAGTTCCGCGCCGAGTGCCTGAATGCGCACTGGTTCATGAGCCTTGACGATGCACGGGCAAAGATGGAGGATTGGCGTAGAGACTTGTATGAAGCGGCGTTTGTCAATCCATCGTCATCCCTCTCAAGATTGCCTTCGATCGGTTGTTCGCAGTCGTCTGGCAATCCGGCACCCGTTGGTGCCTCCACTTGTATCCGGCTGAGGCCGCTGCCTCCGACCATAATCCCGATTCATGGTGGCCAAACGCCTGCTTCGAAACGCGGTACCAAACTACAACTCGGCGTGTGATTTCCATCTCTACGCACGGTAGCCACGCTTCCTCTCAACTGCCCGTCGGCGGTTGAACCCTTATTTGGCGGCGATAGATAGAGTGGCCCCTTCGGGCACCACACCGTCTTCGATGAACCGCCAGAATGCTATTGCAAGTTTGCGGGCCAAAGCGACTATTCCGACCTTTCCAGAACGACCTCCATGCCCCGAGAAGCGGGAGCGATACCATTGCGTGAGCTGGCTTTGTGGTTGGTACTTGAGCCAACACCAAGCCAGTTCGATCAGCATCACGCGTGCTTGTTTGTTGCCCGCTTTGCTGATGCCCTGATCTCGATGCACCTCTCCACTGGAATACGGGCTGGGAGACAGTCCGAGGTAAGAGGCCAGATGCTTTCGGTTCTTAAATGTTCGATGGAACACTTCGGCGACCAAGTGTGCAGCGCCGGTTTCGCCGATGCCATCGAGCTGCTTCAGAACTCTGATCTTGGCGCCGTTATCGATCTCTCCTTCGGATGCGCAAGCCTGAACGCGTTCTTTCTCCAGAGCCTTGAGTTGCGAATGCACGAGGTCTAGGCGTTCGAACTGGCGGCACAGCTCACGGAAGATGAAAGGGCCCAGTTCCCTGCCGTCGCCAGTTCGGATATTCGAAAGCACTTCCTTCCAGCGCCCTCCCCAAAGACCGGGAACCGAGCGAATACCGTGGAGTACCAACAAGGCGCGAATGCGATTGACGTGGCGCGTGCGCTCCTTCTTCAATTGGGTACGTTCTCGGGAGAGGCGTTTGGCGTCCTCTTCATCGATGCTGGGTAGCCGCACCGGGCGGCAAACCGACCTATCTCCGAGCAGATAGGCCTTTAGGGTAAACACCATCGCTTCAACATCGATGCGATCTGTCTTCACACGTCGGCCTCGACGGGAAACCAAAAAACTGGACGGGTCCAAAACGGTGGTATCGATACCGCTGTTGAGGAGAAAGCGGGCAAGCCAAAAGCCATCATAGCCCGCTTCGAAACATACTCGCAGCGGCCCTGCCGCAAATCCTGACAAGGTCAAGACGGATGATGTCCGTGTCGAGAAGGATCCGGATAGGCGCGTTCAGGAGAGCATTCTGCTCGTCTTCCGCAAATTCGCCGAACTTCAGACTGTCCGCCAAGATTTGCTTTGGTTAAGGCAGAAGAATGTCTTGGTCCCGTTCGTCACGCAAGGGCGTGGCAAACGGCCAATCAAGTGTAAAGCCCCCGTTTTACCAAACACATGATCACATACTGGCGAACCCGGTATACGCCGGCTCCTACGCCTACGGTCCGCGTGCGACACGTGTGATGATCAAGGATGGGCGGAAGCGAGTCACGCGTGATAGGCTGCGTCGTAGTTCGAGAGACTGGGACGTGAATTGGCCCGGGAGATCACGCGGGAGTTGCTCCAATGGGTAGGAGCAAGCCCGTTGGCACCGTGTCGCCGATGAATAAGAGAGAATAACCTACTTTGGCCAGCCCCGGCAAAACCTTACACGAACTCGGTGTGATCAACTCGGCAATGTCGGAATTTCGACGGTGTCATACATGCGACACCTCTGTGTTTGGATGGGGCGTTGTTTTCGAATGGTTTTTCCGTTGGCACGCCAAGTGCACCGCTTTTCGCAAGCTCAATTCGAAACCCAGGGTAGACGGTTCATGATAACGCTTACCGATAGTGCCATTTCCGCAGTAAAACTTGCGCTTTCAAAGGCTCCCGAGCCGGCGGCTGGATTACGCATCAAAGTGCAAGCGGGCGGCTGCTCTGGTTTCAAATACCACCTCGGTTTGGAAAGCGAGTCACGCAACGGCGATGCTGTCATCGAGGCGGGAGGGGTAAAAGTATTCGTAGACTCAGACTCTCAACCTCACGTCGGCGGCATGACAGTCGATTTCACAACGGATGTGAATTCACCCGGCTTCATCCTCGACAATCCCAACGCGAGCGACAATTGCGCCTGCGGGAAGTCTTTTGGCTGACCGGACAGAACGAGAAGACGAGATCATCATGAAAAGGATCAAGAATGCTGCATTAGTGCTGGTGTCTCAGCGTGCTCCTGGCGTCGTTTCAGTAGACGGAGGGTCATCTTAGATGTTGATATATCTCGATAACAACGCGACAATATGCGTCGATTCTGAAGTCCTCCAGGCAATGCTGCCGTGGCGCATGGTCGAAGGATTCACATGGGTGAAATCGCTTTGCGATCGTTTGGAGAAAGGACTTCACGAACGCATTCCCAAGACCTTCGTCACCGGCGACCCGCTGGCGCGGTTATCTAACACGGTAAATGTGGTCTTTGAGGGCATCAGCAGTGAAGCCGTTCAGTTTCTGCTAATTCTCCACAGCATCGCCTGCGCGTTTGGCTCCTCCTGCAACTCTGGCTCCTCACGGCAGAGCCATGTTCTCGGGGCGATGAACCTTCCCCACGCTGCGGCACTCGGCGCAGTCCGCTTCTCCTTTTCACACTTCAACCGTGAGGAGGATGTCGATCAGGTGCTCGAGGTGATACCTGGGATGGTGAAGAAACTTCGCGGTTCGTTGCCATTCTCTGCCGTAGGTGAAAGGCGGAGGATACACAACTCCGCAGCCGCAGCAGGCTGATCATTTACGGACAAGGCGTGAGAGGTCCGGGCGGGTCGGCTTCAACGTCTAGCAGCAACTGGGACCAGCGAACTAATCCCACTTATAGGATAATGCAATGACTTGTGATGGCGAGGCCGTTTTGAGCGACGCAATTTTCGCGCGGCTAAAGAGCTTGTCAACTGCCGAGGAATTCTTCGAGGCCCTTGACGTTTCGTATGAGCCGACGGTGCTCGATGTCTCACGGCTCCACATCATGAAACGCATGGGACAGTACCTGGCTGAGGAGAACTTTTCCGATTATCGCACCCGTGGGCGCGACGCGCTGAAACGCGCTTACGCGGATTTTGCGACGGCTTCGCCCCTTTCACATCGGGTGTTCACGGTACTTAAGCAACGCGACCCGACAAAAACGGTCGCGCCAGGCCAGACGTTTGTACCGTTGGAAACGGTGCTGAAGTCTTCGGAAGCGACAGGTGAGGTTGGTTTGCGACATACGACGTCCCCAATCCGACAAGACTGTCAGATTTCCGATCGTACAAAAACGGACAAAGCTTAGATTGCAGTCGGTTACTTAAAGCCATGTTATTGGCACGATTGGTGCTTTGAAGAGAGGCGAAACCGCCAGGCCCAAATGCAATCGGAGCTAAAGAGACCTCATGCACATTGTAGTCTGTATCAAGCAGGTCCCGGACTCAGCGCAGATACGCGTCCATCCGGTGACGAACACGATTATGCGCCAAGGTGTGCCGACCATCATCAACCCTTACGACTTGTTTGCTCTTGAAGAGGCGCTCAAAGTGCGCGACCTCCATGGCGGCGAAGTCACGGTGCTCGCCATGGGTCCGCCCATGGCAGAGGAAGCACTGCGCAAGGCACTCACTTATGGCGCAAACCGCGCAGTACTCCTGACCGACCGTCACTTTGCCGGCTCTGACACGTTGGCGACTTCATTCGCCCTTTCTCAAGCAATAGCGCAGATTGGCAACAGCTTTGGCGTGCCCGATATCGTCTTCACAGGCAAGCAGACAATCGATGGTGACACCGCCCAGGTCGGTCCCGGAATAGCAAAGCGCCTGAACCTCGTGCAGTTGACCTATGTTGCGAAGATTACCTCCATAGATCTAAGCGCGCGCTCGATCACGGTCGAGCGCCTCTCGGAAGGCGGCACGCAAGTTCTGAAAAGTCAACTGCCTTGCCTCATAACCATGCTAGAGGGCAAGACTGTCATTCGCCGCGGCTCACTTGATGACGCTTTGCGCGCAGCGCGCAGCGCGATCGTCAAGTGGAGCGCGGCAGAAGCCGGCATCGGCGACATCACCAAATGCGGGCTACGCGGTTCGCCGACAGTCGTCAAGCGTGTCTTCGCTCCTACCCCGCGAGAAAAAAAGGCGGTGCAGATCGACACCACCGAAAAGAGAGTACACGACATAGCTGAGGAGGTGGTTGCGTGCATCTTCACCCATCAGCCGACACTGCAACATGAGCTCACCTCTGCTGGTAGCGTGTAGAGATAGGAACAGATAAATGGGAACTCGGAAGAGGCAAGCACCACCGCCCGCTGCGCTCGGTCGAGCTGGCACCAAGAAGGACCTGCCCGACCACTTCAAGAGCTACCGGCACGTCTGGGTCTTCATCGAGTTGGAGCGCGGTCAGGTCCACCCGGTCTCGTTCGAGCTCCTCGGCGAAGGCCGCAGACTCGCTGACCAACTGGGCGTGCAGCTCGCGGGTGTTGTTCTCGGGCCGCCGGCAGATTCTACTCGGCATGCTGTCGCTGAGGCCTTCGCCTATGATGCCGACCTGGTCTACCTCGTCGAGAAGCCGCTTCTCACTGATTACAGAAACGAGGCTTTCACCAAAGCACTAACAGATCTAGTCAATGCCTATAAACCCGAGATCCTGCTTCTCGGCGCGACGACGCTCGGTCGGGACCTCGCCGGTTCCGTAGCGACTACACTGTTAACGGGGCTCACAGCCGACTGCACTGGACTTGATGTGGATGCCGACGGTTCCCTCGCAGCCACGCGGCCCACATTCGGTGGCTCCTTGCTTTGCACGATCTATACGCTCAATTGCCGTCCCCAAATGGCAACTGTGCGACCAAGGGTCATGTGCATGCCACAGCGGTCAAACAAGCCGACCGGGCGAGTAATCCGGCATGACTTGGGGATGCTCGAGGAGGAGATCGTCACGAAGGTGGTCGGTTTCCTTTCCGATGGCCAATCGGAGAACGCTAACCTCGCCTATGCGGATGTAGTGGTTGCCGGCGGGCTTGGACTCGGCGCTGCTGACAACCTGCAGCTCCTGAAGAATCTCGCGCAAACAATCGGCGGCGATTATGGCTGTTCTCGGCCGTTGGTGCAAAAGGGTTGGATGGCGGCTGATCGGCAGATCGGCCAAACTGGCAAAACGATCCGGCCGAAGCTCTATATAGCAGCCGGGATATCAGGCGCAGTCCAGCATCGCGTTGGCGTCGAGGGAGCTGATCTCATTGTCGCTATCAACACCGATCCGAACGCACCAATCTTCGATTTCGCCAATATCGGCATTGTCGCCGACGCGGTCAGCTTTTTGCCGGCTCTGACGGAAGTTTTCATCAGACGGTTGGCGCCGGGCAACTCCAGTGAACTGAGGTAAGACACTATGACCAAGCAGAAATTCGACGCTGTCGTCGTCGGCGCCGGTATGTCTGGAAACGCGGCTGCATACACGATGGCAAGTCGCGGCCTAAAGGTGCTGCAGTTGGAACGCGGAGAGTACCCCGGCTCCAAGAACGTCCAAGGCGCCATACTGTACGCCAACATGCTGGAGACTATCATTCCGGATTTTCGGGATGACGCACCTCTTGAGCGGCATCTAATCGAGCAGCGTTTCTGGCTGATGGACGACACTTCGCACACCGGAGTGCATTACCGGTCGGACGACTTTAATGAGCCAACGCCGAACCGCTACACGATCATTCGCGCCCAGTTTGACAGGTGGTTTTCGCGCAGAGTTCGCGAGGCTGGTGCGACAGTTCTGTGCGAGACGACAGCGACGGAGCTGGTTCTCGATGGCCGGGGTAAGGTGATAGGCGTGCGTACTGATCGTTCTGGCGACATCATACACGCGGAAGTAGTCGTCCTCGCAGAAGGTGTTAACGGCCTCCTTGGCACGAGAGCAGGATTTCGCAAGGTGCCGAAGCCCGAGGCCGTGGCACTCGCTGTTAAGGAAATGCATTTCCTGCCGGAAGAGATCATCGCTGAGCGCTTCGGCCTTACCGGCGATCAGGGCTGTGTTATTGAGGCAGCTGGGACAATCTCGCGCGGAATGGTCGGATTGGGATTTCTTTACACCAACAAGGAATCGGTGTCCCTCGGTATCGGCTGCCTTGTCTCCGATTTCGCTGCAACCATGGAACGCCCATACACCCTTCTTGACTCTTTCAAGGACCATCCATCAATCCGCCCGCTACTTGCGGGCTCGGAGATTAAGGAATATGCCGCGCACCTCATTCCTGAGGGCGGGTACAGGGCAATTCCGCAGCTCTTTGGAAACGGCTGGGTTGTGGTTGGTGACGCGGGACAACTTAACAATGCTGTTCACCGCGAGGGGTCCAATCTCGCCATGACCTCGGGTCGCATCGCCGGCGAGGCGATCTCCATAATCAAGAGCCAAGGGCGCTCGATGGCCCCGGAGAACCTCTCCCTTTACAAGGCCATGCTGGACAAATCTTTCGTTGTGAAAGATCTAAAAAAATACAAAGATATGCCCGCCCTACTCCACATGAATTCACGCAACTATTTTATGACGTACCCCCAGCTGCTGTCCAAGGCGGCGCAAAATTTCGTGCGCGTCGACGGCACACCCAAAACCGAGAAAGAAAAAGCGACCACGGCCGCTTTTGTCAAGGCACGTTCGCGATGGGGACTGTTCAGCGATGCAGTCCGCTTTGCACTTGCTTGGCGCTAAGGGGAGAAGCGAGATGAGAGCTCCATTCGCCCGCATCGAGGATAGGCTTTACCAGAACCGCTATCTTGTGGACGCGGGGCGGCCACATATTAGAGTGCGACCGCATCAGTCTCCGAGTGCAAACTTGCTCGCACTGACGCGGATCTGTCCAGCCAAATGCTATCAGGTGAATGAAAACGGACAAGTGGAAATTACTGTTGACGGGTGCATGGAGTGCGGTACATGTAGAATATTGTGCGAAGCTAACGGTGATATCGATTGGAGCTACCCACGTGGTGGATTCGGTGTTCTCTTCAAATTCGGTTAATAGCAGCTAGCTCCAGTCCGTATGAAATCAACCAGTTAAGCCAAAAGTACCTCGCTTTTATCGAGCAAGGCGCCTATATTCGCGTTCTGTTAATGCCGATGTAAGCACCTGATAATATTAGTCTCGCGGTATGTTCTCATTGGGAGCATGAGCGGTCGGGACGGTGGTTCCGGGCTGAAATGTTGCACAATGGGCTTAATAAGGGTATGACTGAACGATCCGCTCAAACCATGCACAAACCGGAGTTCTGGGGCAGCGGTATCTATCGGATATCGAAGGTCTTGATTGGTCCAGCTAGTCTTGAAGCCAAGCTCGCCCATGTCATGAAGGCGCTCTCAGAAGTTATGCCAATGCGACGCGGCGCAATCGTCGTTCTAAATGCAGGAGGGGAGCCTGAGATGATTGCAACGCTCGGCATAGAGCAATCATCTCAAGGCGCGCGCTGTATTCCGGCGAAGCCTGCAATAGACAGAATCGTCGCAAAAGGTGCACCGCTCGTAGTACCGGACACTTGCAAGTCAGATCTGTTCCAAGCAGAGCTCCAAGCGAGCTGCCCGACCACCTTCGTTGGCGTCCCGATGAAGGCGGATCGAGAAACGCTTGGAACACTATGGCTCGACCGCGCCAAGGATGGCGGCACAAGAATACAATTTGAGGAAGAGGTGCGTTTCCTATCCATGATTGCCAACCTCGCGGCCCGGGCCGTTCGGTTGCATCGCCACCAGAGCCGCGACGGTCAGCCAATCGTGGGCGGGGAAGGAGCCTGCAAGACTAGTTCAGGCGAGAGGGAACTCCCCGAGCCTGCCCCACAACGCCCCACGAAAATCGAATGGATCGTTGGGGGAAGCCCTGCGCTCAAAAAGGTGGTCGAAAGCGTCAAAGTCGTTGCAACAACCAATTCTTCAGTACTTCTCAGGGGTGAAAGCGGCACGGGCAAGGAGTTTTTTGCAAAGGCCATTCACGAGCTTTCACCTCGAAGAAAAAAGCCCTTCGTGAAGTTGAACTGCGCCGCACTGTCTGCAGGCGTCCTGGAATCGGAACTGTTTGGACATGAAAAGGGTGCCTTTACTGGGGCCATTTCTCAACGCGCAGGTCGTTTTGAATTGGCGCACGGTGGAACCTTGCTGCTCGATGAGATCGGCGAAATCTCGCCGGCCTTTCAAGCGAAGCTTTTGCGCGTCCTGCAGGAGGGTGAGCTTGAGCGAGTCGGCGGCACAAAAACACTCAAGGTGGACGTTCGACTCATATGCGCAACCAACAGGGATCTAGAGATGGCGGTCGCGGATGGCGAGTTCAGGGCCGACCTCTACTACCGAATCAATGTAGTGCCCCTATTTTTGCCCCCTCTCAGGGAGCGAAGTGGAGATATTCCACGCCTTGCGAATGTTTTCCTCGAGCGCTTCAATAGGGAAAATAATCGCGATCTCGCTTTCGCGCCGGCTGCACTCGAGGTATTGTCAGAATGCAGCTTTCCCGGCAACGTCCGAGAGCTTGAAAATTGTGTCCGCAGGACCGCCACTCTTGCGCGTTCGGGGACGATCGTTCCATCAGATTTCTCCTGTCTGAAAGACCAGTGCCGTTCTTCAATGCTCTGGAAAATCGCTGACCGCCCCCTTGCGGCCAATACACTCAATGGGTCGATCGAATCACCGGTCAGCCTAGGTTACTCCAACGGACCAGCCGGCCTAACGATGGCACCACATTTAACGGACCGCGAGTTGCTAATCAATGCCATGGATAAGGCCGGCTGGGTTCAGGCGAAGGCAGCTCGGATCCTGGGTCTCACCCCGCGGCAAGTCGGCTATGCTTTACGTCGACATCGTATACAGCTGAAGAAGATCTAAAGCATGTCGCGTTTAACCGGATTCGGGATTTCCGATTGGTTTGACTTGTGATTCACTTTGCCAATGAAGGAGAACCGCTATGGGCAAACCGCATCCGATAGAGTTGCGTGCGCGTGTCGTTGCGTTTGTCGGAGAAGGCAACAGTAACTGTGAAGCTGCCCGGCATTTCCAGGTGTCGCCGCGTTTCGTCAATAGCATGATGATCCTGCATCGGTCGTCAGGTTCGCTTGCCGCGGCCAGGCAGGGACATCCGCTTGGCAGCAAACTCTCGCGCTATAGCCAGTGGATTACCGACCGTGTGTCGGCCCATGGCGAGGTCCCGCTGGACGAGCGCGGTATCGAGGTGCATCGAGCCACAGTCGGCCGCTTTCTGCACTGGCTTGGCCTGAGCAATAAAAAAAGCCTCAGGGCAAGCGAACAGCGAAGGCCGGAGATCGCGAAGGCGCGTGACCTGTGGATCAGGGTAAGCGATTAGCTGATGGCGTCAGGCCTGAAGTTCCAAGGCATAAGCGCCTCGATCTCTGACACCGGCCAGCCTTGAGCGATGCGGGTCAAGGTCTGGGAAAGCCAGTCGAGCGGATCGACGTTGTTCATTTTGGCCGTCTGGAGAAGCGTGGCCAGCGTCGCCCAAGTCCGTCCACCGCCCTCGCTGCCGGCGAATAGACTGTTCTTTCTCGTAATTGTCATTCCCCGTTCATTCTGCCCATGTCGGCGATGAAGTCGAGGTTCATTATCGCTGGCATCCGTATTTCGGCCAGAAGGTAGTCGTTCGCCGTGTCGAAGAACGCGCGATAGGCCAGTTTCTACATGTTCTGGGGCCACCGGGCGTCGTGGTTTCGATTGCCGGGTGGATGATTGATCCTGTGGTGTGCAGCGGCATGACCATGGGGACGCCAGGCGTCGCTCTTGCGGCGCTTATCGAATTGAACAGGCTGGTCACCAGCGCCGACAAGCCTGCAGTCTTCCGAAGTGGACTTAGAATCACTCAGAGGACCATCATGAGAACCCGCAATACGCTGATACCGGCGTCGGGCCGGCAGCTCGACCTGGTATTCCAAAGCCGGACGCTGGACGGACTGAGCGACAAGGATCGCAAGAAGGCGATATTAACGCTG
>NZ_PVBM01000046.1 GCF_002968575.1 Neorhizobium huautlense
CGGAACCATACTGGACAGCGTGCTGCCTAGCGGAAGGCGGCTCGGACCCACGATGGCGGAGCACTCTGATCGCATGCTTGCGGTGGTAGCCGGTAACCGCGACGAACTCATCTAGGATTCTATGCTTGTCCGCCCGACAGCTCGATTGATAGCGCTCAATGATTGCTTCAATCAGTTCCGTCCGAGTCGCCATGCTGATCCGCCGTGCCATCCATCCCCCGAACTGGGACAGCGAACCATCACCATCCCATCGGGAGCATCAACACTATCGGTAACATTTTGCTTGAGGCAATGCGGGGTCAATTTCTCACTTCGCCCGACATCAGCGGCGCGTCACCTCCATCCCGAATCTGGTTCGACTTAACGCCTCCTGTCGGCTCTCGTCTCTTTGGCCCTCCTCAGCAACCAAGCATTTTCGCCGGTGTATCTGCGACGGCTAACCTGATGATGCTCGATCCACCATGCCTTAGCCAGGCTGAGTCGGCCTACGGCGAGGTGAGCGCCCTATGCTAGTCCTAGGTTGGCGACCGCATTCGCGTTGGCCGCCGTTGACTGGATGCGGCGCTTTCGCGGGACGGACAGTTTCGTCCCCCGTTAAATGGGCGGCCACAAACGGCGGAGACCCCTGGCGGACCGGGACAGACAAACCCCTGTTTTCCTTTCCACCACGCTTTTCGCGCAGAAACCACAGGCCAAAACGCCATGACGTTTGCACCCCGATCTGATGGACGCAGATGGGAGTGTTCAACCTCCTGTTCCGCTCGACATTGGGGCACTCGGATGTCGGTCGCGGCAGTCCGGCCGTGGCGGTAGCCTTCATCATCGCTGGCGTGGGCGGGCCTGGCGTCGGCGGCGGCATGGAAACTCTGGCGCCGAGCCGGGGAGGCGTCGCCAAAACCCGATCGTCGTGCCGGCGATGGTGATACCCTTGCCGCTGATTTCGATCGCCTGCGGACCGGTTTCGCCCATTGCCACGAGGCGGATTTTATCGGGCGTCACCTCGATGCAGTTGCCGGCTGAGGCCAGGAGGTATTGACCCTTGACGTCGATGCAATAGGAGTTACCAACCTCAACGGTATGGTCCTTCTCCGCCTTCAGATAGACCTCCTCGCAGCCTTGCTTGTCCTCGAAGCGCAGCTCGTTGTAGGCATCCACGGCGCCTCGATCAGTGTGCGTTCGGAAAGTCGAGCACGTCTTGTTCAGCGGCAGGGTTTCAGGAGGCAGATTAGAACCGTTGTAGACGACGCCAGTCACCAGAGGCCAGTCAGGATTACCGTGAATAAAGTTGACGACAACCTCCTGGCCGATCCGGGGAATGATGAGGTGGCCGAAACCCTTGCCCGCCCAGCTCTGGGCGACCCTGATCCAACAGGAGCTGTTCTCGTCCTTGTTGCCCTCGCGGTCCCAGAAGAACTGAACCTTGATGCGGCCGAACTGGTCCGTCGCGATCGTATCGCCCTTTGGGCCTACGACGACCGCCGTCTGCGGTCCCTGAATCTCCGGCGCGGGCGTGAGGCGCGGCGGACGATACTGGGTGGTCGCGGGGATAATCTCGACCGTGCTATGATATAAGATGCCGCTCTCCCGACCTGCGGTGTCCGCCTCGGTGCGACTGTCCCCCAACTCTCCGACAATAGTGAAATCGTTCGCGACTGCCAAAAACCGATCACTGGGCGTCGGACGCGCACCCACTTCGCCATAGTAAAAGGGATTCGCAGCCTTGAAAATCGAGCCCGTTGTAATCTGGCGTGCCGTACTTTCGATGCGCGCGCGGTAAGCATTGCAGGCGAGCTCTTCGGCGCGGATGGAAGCATAGAAATCGCCGTCCGCTTTGTTAGTGTAGCGTCCCGGGTACACGAAGGTCTCCCGTATTGCCGCGGAGCCGTTGCCACCGCCTGTCGAGCTACCGACCGTCCTGAAGTGCCCGGCCTCGGGAGATCGGGTGAAGATTCCTTCCATGGGCTTGTAAGGTGGAATGCCGCCGATCTTCACGGAAGGAACGTGCGCGGCGGCCGTAAGCTCTGCCATCGGATTCTCATGGTTGTAGTCCCTAAAAACGACTTTGTTCGGCTGGAGCGACACGGCCTCCTCCCAACGCAGGATGATGCCGTCCCGATGTAGATTTGGGGCGAGCCTGAGATTGTGGTGCGTCTCCACGATCTCAGGCGCGCAAGCGATGTGGCTCGAGGAGCTGTCGACCAGCACTAGGTCGTGTCGGTCCTCCGCATGTTCGAAATAGTAGTAGATGCCGTCCTGCTCCATTAGTCGGCTGACAAACGCCAGATCCGTCTCATCGTACTGGACGCAGTAGGCGCGCTGTGGGAATCCTCCGATGGTCTGGTTCTTATAATTTCCTTTGTGTTCCCGAAAGATCGTGGTGATGATCTCTATGCTGGTCTTGTTTTGAAAGATCCGACTGTTAGAGCGATAATCGAGAAGCGAAAGCCAAGGTCGCAACTGCGCCCCGTAGTTTAGGTGCGCAGTGTCATCGTAGCCGAGGTACTGGAAGTTCGTAACAATGCCGTGGAAGAAGCGCGTTCCAGAGCCCTTGAGCTTAAGGCCTACCGTCAGGCTTTGCCCCGGAATCGTAGCAAAGTTCTGGACTGGATGGCGGCTGACGAGCTTCACCTCGTAGTGGAAGGGTTGCCCCAGCCGCTCGGTTCCTCTGAGCCGTCGGAGAAAGACATCATCCGGTTGGAACAGGGCCGAGGTGAGCGCAGCAAAACAATTGCGCTTCAGGAGATTGTCGAATTTTGATTGGACCATTATTGTGCTCCTCAGTTTTGCTGCACGTGGCGTAAGTGGACAAGGCGTGACCGAAGACCAGCAAAATGTGATAGAGGGCGTTCTCTCAAGCCGAGTTGGTGCACCCGGTTCAGGCTGCTCCGGCAAAATTGGAGACGACCGCTGTCAGGCGCTTATCAGGCGGGGTGGTCGTTAAGTCATCGGCGTCCCGCTGCGTGCGCTTGCCCATCCAACTCGTCCAGCCGAGCCTGCCGCAGCGACCTAGCTGCACTTCGGGCACCTCCTCTCGGCGGAGGATGAGGTTGACCTCCCAATCCAGTTCATCTCCAATATAATTGCGGATGATTTGGGCCATGGTCCTGAGACCGAGAGTCCCAGGCAGAAGCGACTCGTACTGAACCAGGCTGAGCGGACCGATAACGAGATGAAAGCGGTGGTGGTGCACTCTGATCCTCGCGCCGGCAGTAGCCGTGCAGCTGAGCTTGCCCGTGCTCGGGTCCCGGCCCAGGAGGCAGAGCGAGACGCGGGGCAGTTCGACCCATTGCGGGACGAACTCACGTATATCGACCGGCGCTTTGAAGAAGCTGGCGACAATGGCAGCGAGCCCCTCGGGGTTGCGGGTGTGTAAGGCGAGACGGCCGGTGAAGTGGAATTTGACCAGATCGGGCATAGCATCTCGCGCAAGTAGGGTGGGCATGCCAAAACCGGCGAGGGAGGCGAGCTGGAGTGCGAACCGATCTTCTTGTGGCCTGTCGTGGCTTACGGTCGGCTCGCTCTCTGCCCAGGCACGGAAAAATAGCGAGGCCATACGGTGATGGAAGATATCCGCAAACCGGACCAGCGTCTTGTCCGCAAAGTTTTGTTGTCTGAGAAGAGCATACTCCGTCAAATGCAACGGGAGGGGACCGTTTGGTCCGAACAAGCCGAAGAGGTAGGTGGAGATTCTCGAAGAATGAGTCTCCTCTCCGTCCGTCACGCCCGCGATCGGTCGCGTCGGAAAGGCCAGCGAGGTCTCCTGGCCGATCCGCACCCGATCCAGGCTCGGCCGGCTCGATTCCCCCAGTCGAGGTCGATCTGAGCAGATCGCGTCGATCCGTCGCAGAGTCTCGAAGAAGTCGTAACCTTGCGGTTCGGCCGCAACGGTGCTGAGGAATTGGTCTAGAGCGTCCCGAATTAGAGGATCGCCCGGCGGCCGGTCATCGTCGGCCATCGCATTACCTCCCCCCGCTGTAACGTCGAGACGACCATCTCCGTGAAGCTGTTGATGGAAGCATATTTCACGAAGAACTGATTGAGCACCGAGGCGAGCGGAAAGATGCCGACGCCTTCGAAAGCCGTTTCGTCCAGGGTGAGACCTATCTCAATGCCACGTGCCACGGCGGCTTGTCCACGGCTAGGCAGCCGCCGGACCGCAGGTTGGCACCGGATCTCCCGGATGCCGTCGATCTGCCGTGAGGCGCAGACATCATCCGGATCGATGTAGAGGCGCAGGAGCTCGCGCAGCGCCTCTGCGCCTTGTTCACCGCCCCTGTCGGAATTGCTGACCGAAAGGTAATTCAACGAAAGATGGCTGATGAGTTTCCAGGTGAAATCGCCGTTGGCGAAGGAGTGGGATGGTTGGCTCGGAGGCGATATGCACCGAGTGGCGGTAACTGGAGCGCCGATTTCCAGGGTGAAGTCTGTCTCGTCTCCGCCGATCGGCAACACAAGCGGCAGATCCCGGTTCGAGCACAGGCAACGCACTGACAACTGCTGGAGTTCCGCCGAATAAGGAGCGGCTCGGCGATCGACTAGAGAGACGAAGGTCTCGCTGCCAATATAGCCAGTCCGCGCGCCGTTTGATCGTTGGTGCTCGGACATCTGCCGCTGCTCGCGTCGGACCGTGTAGTACCTAGAGTGCTGCTCCTCCCGGCCGTGCGCGCTGATGCTGTAGAAGGGGAGGAACTCAGCAGGGCCTGCTTCGTTGCTCTCCCCGTAGCCGCTCATTTCGAGGATGGAGTGGACCTCAAAGTCGAGGGGCCTCATCCTGTCTACGATTACATGGTGCTCGTGGTTCTTGTCACTCACGTGAATTCGATCCGCTTGGCGTCCGAACAAATTGATCGCCGGAGTCGCGAAGATAGCGATGTTCTGAGGGCCGAGTTGGCGTTCCAGCCGTGGCTCGACCCGATCAAGCGCGAACACGATCTCGAGGCTCTCCGTGCTTGACAGGGACACAGCTTCGGCCAGCCCGCTCACCTCGATGAACAACGTCCGCTCCGCGATGGCGAAATACTCTTGCAGCAGACGGTAGCCGTCGAAGGAGCGTGGCACCTCGGGCAACAGCGCGCAGTCCGGCTCCAAACCGCGCTGCCGTAGCGCACTAAGCGGTATCCCCACCTGCCAAGTTATCGGCCGGCCGACGGGACGGACAACGATGGCGCGAGTGTCGACGACTAGCTGTTCGGCGAGTGCGCCGCCGATGCCACCGGACGCCGGAAGGTGTAGTGTTAGGGCCGTTAATCCGAGTCGATTGAATGGCATGCCGTTGGTAGTACGAAGCCGCAGTCGAAAGGCAGCCTTCACGTGCTGCCGAGCGGGAAGATCTAGGGCGGAGATCTGTCCCGGCGTCGCGCAGTAGTCGGCGGCGCTCACCATGACCGGCCAGAGATGAACATCGTGAGCCGTCCGGAACTCGCAATGGGTGACGGCGCCTGGAGCGAGTCGGCCGAAAAGCTTGGTTCCGCGCGGCACGAGGTATCCATTCTCGAGCCGCCCGGCTTCCGCATCCGGTTCGAAACGCACGATCGTCATCGACGGGATGGGTGGTAGAAAGTGCGGATACACCATCTCCAGCAGGTGCTGCGTAAAATCCGGGAAACGTGACCGCAGCTTCAACTGCACCCGCGCAGCCATAAACGCGAATCCTTCCAGCAGTCGCTCGACATAGGGATCAGCGACCCCCGCTGATTCCATCCCGAGCCGGCCGGCAACCTTCGGGAATGCACGAGCAAACTCGTCCCCCATCTCGCGCATATAGGCGAGCTCATCATTGTACAATCCGAGAAGCCGCGGATCCATCAGCTGGTCTCCGTATCCAGATCAACGTGGACGACTTCTTGTTCAGGGTCCATCTGCGCGCGCATTGTCATCCGCAACGGCACAGGAAGCGCCCACAAATCGGCTGCAATCTTAAAGCGGAAAGGGCTGCAGTCCTGTCCGTCGCTGAAGACCATCACCTTAATGCTGTGCGGCAAGAGCCGCGGCTCGAATCGCTGCAGGCTCTCGGCAATTTCGTCTCGCAAGGCGCTCGGATCGATGCCGACGCGAATGTGCCCGCTGAGAGGCCGGACCCCGTAGTTGAGTGTGCTGGCCGCGACAAGGGGGTATGCGTCGAGTTCTACACTTGAAGCCAATTGATCGGTGTTCAACAGCCAGGACACGTCGCGCAGAATCACCTCTTGTAGTTGGCGGATTGAGAAGCTGCGCTTGTCCTGCGTCTCGCACGAGCTGCTAGGCTCATCGTCGGTCAGTCTGTCGAGGAGGGAAGGCTGCACGATATCCCGCCTAAGATCTGTGGTCATGTTCGATCTCCACATTGTAACAGTCGCTACGCGACCGGCCAATTTCGCCACCGTCAGCTGATGAGCAGCCGACTGAACTCGGCGCTGTTGGAGATTTGGTTCCAGATGCCCTCGCCAGCCTTGGTTAAAGCACCACCCGCATCTTGCTTGTAATAGATGATCTTGCAGGCGCCGAACCGGCAGGTGATCGTCTCCTCCGGAGCGTCTTCTGCATAGGACCACTCCACCTTCTCTATGGCCAGCATGTTGAAAGTCCAATGCAAGAACAGGTTGGACTCAGATGTAAGAAGTCCACTGCCTGTCGCCTTGAAGAGCTTCAAGTCAACTTCGTTGAAGTGGGCGCCCCGACCGCAGGCCACGAACAGCGAGGGTGAGGCGGTGTCTACCTGCTTCTTGATAGTGAAGATGTCGAATTCGGCCTTGCCTGACCCGGCACCGATAGTGTGGGGCCCGATATTGAGCTTATTTTCGATTGAGAAGCTCCATTCGTCAGCGAGCGTAATGCCATCGTTTAGGATGAGAGATTCGCCCCTAGGCATGATGCCATCCTTGGACACTAGCTTGAACTTCATAACTGCGTCGAACGCCATGGTGGGATTCCTTCATCTGCTGGACCGGGTGGTGTCTTGACTGCATCCGTTGACCCGGCCGGTGCAGTTGTGCCGAAGTGTGGTGGCGGGTGCGGCGAACGATCCTCTGCGGACCAGGTTTCTATTCGCGACTTCCTTATATGGCAGGTGGTACTCTCTCAGCCTTTGCGGGCAGACGGCAGCCGCGACACCAGTCTCAGGGAGATGGTCAAACCTTCGAGCTGGTAATGCGGCCGCAAATAGAGTTTAGCAGTGTAATAGCCGGGATTGTCTTCGACCTCGTACACTTCGACCTCGGCCGAGGAGAGCGGCTGCTGCGCCTTGCTTTCCTCACTCCCCAGTTCGGGCGAGGGGTGCACGTAGCGCTGGATCCATTGGCTGAGCCACTCCTCGACCTCATGGCGCTCCTTGAACGTGCCAATCTTGTCCCGAACCATACACTTCAAGTAATGAGCGAATCGGCAGATGGCGAAAATGTAGGGTAGCCTAGCGCTGAGCTCAGCGTTCGCTGACGCGTCCAAGTCGTCGTACTTAATTGGTTTGTTGACGGTCTGGGCGCCAATGAATACGCCAAGATCGGTGTTTTTGCGGTGCAACAGCGGCAGAAGGCCGTTCTTAGAGAGTTCGGCCTCTCGGCGGTCGCTAATCGCGGTCTCAGTAGGGCATTTGAGATCAACGCCACCGTCGTCGCTTCGGAAGGTATGCACCGGCAGGCCCTCGACGAGGCCACCGGATTCTACCCCGCGTATTCTCGAGAGCCAACCATAGAGCTTAAACGAGCGCGTGATGTTTACCCCCATGGCATAGGCCGCGTTCGTCCAGAGGTACCTTTGGCTATCGCCACCGTCTGTCTCCTCCTCGAAGGCGAATTCGTCGACTGGATTGGTCTTGGCGCCGTAGGGTAATCGCCCGAGGGTGCGTGGCAGCGTCAGCGCCACGTACCGCGAGTTTTCGCTCTCTCGGAATGCGCGCCAGGTTGCGTGCTCGGGTGTTAGGAATATCTTCGTAATGTCGCGCGGGTTCGCGAGCTCGCACCAAGAGTCCATCTGCAGCAGATGCGGCGAGACAGCAGAAATGAGAGGGGAGTGGCTTGCCGCAGCGATCTGCGCGAGTCCCGATAGCAACTCGATGTCCTGGGGGGTATGGTCGAAATAGTAGTCGGCAATTAGGCAGCCATAGGGCTCACCGCCGATCTGCCCGTATTCCTCTTCGTAGATTTTCTTGAACAGCGGGCTCTGATCCCAGGAGACGCCCTTATATTTTCTCAGGGTTCGGGAAAGCTCCTTCTTCGTGACGGGAAGAAAGCGAATCTTCAGCGTCTCGTCTGTCTCGGTGTTCACCGTCAGGTGATGCAGGCCCCGCCAAGCTGATTCTAGATTTTGGAAATCCTCGTAATGAAGTATCTCATTGACTTGTGTAGACAGCTTGTCATCGATTGACGCAATTATCGACTGGATGGTAGCCACGACGTCATCGCTGATCAGGGACGTGTTTCGAAGCGCCTGCTCGGCCAAAGTTGTGATTGCACTATCCACGGCATCACGGGCTTGTTCCGAGTGTATCCTTAACTCGCACCCTAGCAGGCTCCTGAAGCCATCTGGATCCAACATAGCAACATTTCCGACTTGCAAACTGGCGGACATTGTATCTGTGGACGTCATGATCAATCCTTCTTTGTCTCTGCGGGTGGCGACGGAGGAGCTTCGTGTTCCGTCTGGGGGACGGCGCTGAGGACGCTGAGCAGGGGTCGGTCGGCGAGGAGATGGGCGACCAACTGCTCGGCACCGTTCTTACCGTCCATGTAGGCTAGAAGATTAGAAAGCTGCGTTCGCGCCTCAAGCAGCCTGTTCAGGCTGTCGATCTTACGCGCCACGGCCGCCGGCGAGAAATCGTCCATTCGCTCGAAAGTCAATTCGATGGCGAGCTGGCCTTCGCCGGTTAACAGGTTCGGGACCCGCATCGCCACCCTAGGCCTCAGGGATTTGAGCCGATCATCAAAGTTGTCAATGTCGATATCCATCATCTTGCGCTCGGCGAGCGGAGGTAACGGCGCGCCAGGATCGCCTATGAGATCAGACATGACGCCGACCACGAAAGGAAGCTGCACCTTCTTGTGCGAGCCGTAGGTCTCGACGTCGTATTCGATCTGAACGCGAGGAGGGCGATTTCGAGCAACGAACTTTTGACTGCTCTCCTTTGCCATGTCTTCCATTCCCCTTTTCGTCTACGAAATTGCGCTGCCTCAGATACCCTCGTCGGCAGTCAGGCCGGCAATCGAGCGGTAGTGCGCAGCGCCCTCCGGCGCCAGTTCTGCGACTAGAGCCATGAAGTCCTTCGACACGAGTCGCTTCGCCCGCTCGAGCAGTGCTGGTACGGGGCTGGCCGGTTCGTTCACCTGGTACCAGCGGCAAACTCGGCCGAGGATATTGACGACGTCATCCCGGTCGCGGATCTCTCCCGGATATGGGACGACTCCAGAGTCGTCCGACAGGGGCACCGCGGCCACGGGCTGGGACCGTCTATGGGCGTCGACCACTTCCTTGCCTTGGCGAAGCAGCGCTATTAGTGGTTGGAAACGGACGGCTTCGCCTACGTCGACGCGCTGCTTGACGCTCACATCCAAATCGATGACCGCCGAGAGGCTGGCGTCGAGATCACCGCTTGTTTGGTCGAGCTGGCCGGGATCGGTATCGCCAAAGGCGAGGTTAATAGTCGTGGTATCAATTTCACCTGACTGACACCGCTGCGATGCCACCCAATCACCGAGGCCAAATGCTCCGAAGCGCCTGGAAGCGGTGAGAGGAACGCGGAGGATGTCCGCCATAAGCCCGGAGGGATCGCAGAGATTTGCCAAAGCATTGAGGCGCACTGTCTGGTCGCCGCCGTCCTCTGCATCCGGCCGCGGATGTAGTTCCGGCCAGTAGATCTCGACGTAAGCGACGAGAAGCTCAAGGCCCCTAGCTAGTCCGGAGAAGCCGAACTGGCTGAGAGCGGAGCGTGCCAGCAAGACGCCGATGCGCAGGTCCTTAGTACGCGTAGCAAGTTCGAGGCCGAGCCGCCACACCTCTTCCCAATTGGGGGCCTCCTCCTCTGAGAGAGAGACGCCGATATGCTGGGCAGGCTTTCCCTGCGACGCGATCTCAAATTCCAGGAAGCTTAGATCGTAATCGAGGGCGTCCCCGCACACGTTGCCGTCACTGACCGGCCTTATTAGATCTTCTGGATCGAACATGACAACCCTGGATGTCGTGAGTTTTATCGGGGTGTGTCCCCGATCGCGGAGTGCCTTGGCCTCCTTTTCGCTATTTTAGCCATGATCCCGGGTTATTTCGCATGCGTGATTGATATGCAGGTATGTCGAAGATGCCAGACGCGGCGGTCCAACACCTAGACCAGCGGACACCTTGCACCTGATCAGCGAGCCCGAGCTGCGGCCGAGGAACGTGCAGGGCATCCGTATAGCGGATGAACCACTGGTTCCGGTGTTCACTTACGGTGAACACCGTTGTGGTCAACCGTGAGACACTGAAGCAGCGGATATAGCTACATCGGCCAGTACTGTCACCGGAGCTATTCGCGCCCGTCTGAAATTCTAGTTGCGCCGTAGAATACGCACAAGGGAATAGCATTGCAGGGGAACGTCGGTTGGGGCAACGGCGGCGGCGGCGCACGAACTGCTGGCGTCTACTTGGTCCTGGGCCTGACCGAGAACAACTCGCCGGTGCATTATGGCATATTGATTGTGCATGGTAAGGGGCGGCCGTTAGGTCCTAGCATGGCGCGCTCACTATCCTGTATGGAGTCGCGGCAAGTGGTGAACAGAAGACTGACCTCATCGGGTAGCGGCGGTCAATGCGATCTCAGCCCGAGCACGGAACGGTGGATTGAAGGCTTGACCCGCGGGGAAGCAGCGCTGGACCACGCCCTGGACGCATGGGTTGCCGAAGAGGACCAAAGAGAAGATGAGAATCGGGAAGAGGCGGCAAGGCGAATCAGAATCTGGTTAGCGGATGGCCACCTCGACATGCCGCTGGACTTAGCGAACCTGTCCCTGACCAGCGTGCCAGAGATCCTCCCAGCCGAGCTGCAGACGCTCGACGCCGCCTATAACCGGCTGACCAACCTGCCCGAGAACCTTCCGGCCGGGCTCCAGACGCTCCTCACCCACTTCAACCTGCTGTCCAGCCTGCCGGAGGTCCTCCCAGCCGGGCTTCGGATACTCGATATAGGTCACAACTTGTTGACCAGTCTGCCGGAGGCACTCCCGGTCGGGCTCCAGACGCTTGACGTCAGCGTAAACCGGCTGACAAGGCTACCCGAGAGCCTTCCGGCCGACCTCCGGGCGCTGGATGTCTACCACAACCACTTAACCAGCCTGCCTGCGACACTCCCCACTAACCTCGATCGGCTTATCGCCGACCACAACCAACTGACAAGCCTGCCGGAGGCCCTTCCAACCAGGCTTGACGCGCTCTACGCCAGTCACAACTTGCTGACCAGTCTACCGGAGGCCCTCCCAGTCGGGCTCCAGACGCTCGACATCAGCGCAAACCGGCTGACAAGCCTGCCCGAGAGCCTTCCGGCCGACCTCCAGACGCTCAATACCAGCTACAACCGCTTAACCAGACTGCCCGTGACTCTCCCGATTCATCTCGATCAGCTTATCGCCGACCACAACGAACTGACGAGCCTCCCGGAGGCCCTCCCAGTCGGTCTCCAGGCGCTCGACGTCGGCAACAACCGATTGACCAGCCTGCCTGAGACCCTGCTGACGCGGTGGGGCTTTGGGTGCACGATTCACCTGGAAGCAAACCCCCTGTCCGAGCGCGTGCACGCGAATCTATCGGCTGCCCTAACTGTCAGCGGCTATGCCGGCCCGCAGGTCTTCTTCTCGATGGCCAGCGGAGCGGAGGAAGATCAGGCGCGGTCCCTGCCCGAGGCGGTGGTGGACTGGTTCGGCGCCGAAGAAGATCAGCAGGCGTTAGTTGAGATGTGGCATAGTTTCGCTGAGGAGGAAGGCGCCCAACAATATGCGCGGTTCCTCGACAGGTTGCGGGACACTGTGAGCTATGGCGATGCGGCGTTCATGCAGGCAGTAGCCGACGATCTGCGACAAGCGGCGGCCAGGCCGCGACTGCGCCAGCTGTACTTCCAGTTGGCCTTCGGGGCCAGCGAGACCTGCGAGGATCGCATCACCTTAACCTGGATTGGCATGCAGACCGCACGCCTGAACGCTGACGTCGAGAACGGGGCCTACGACGAGCGGCTTGACGAGCTCGTCCGGCAGGCCCGCGTCTTATTCCGCTTGGACGCGCTCGAGCGGATTGCCCGGCAGAAGGTCCGTTCGCTCCGCTTCGTCGACGAGATTGAGGTCTACCTCGCATATCAGGTCAAGCTGCGCAACAACCTAGAGCTGGCGCTTACCGCCCCGGATATGCGCTTTTTCGCCGCCTCCTACGTCACCGAGGACGACCTCACCGCGGCCGAACATCGGGTGCGGGCGGAGGAGGAGGTGGAGTTCGCGGGATATCTGGCTACCCGCTGGCAGCCGTGGGAGACGGTAGTGAGTCGCATTGAACCCGTAGCCTATACAGCTATGCAGGAAAGGCTGCTAGAGGCGATGGGCGGGGAGTTTCAAAGCCGCCTGCAGCGACGACTGGCGAGAGCAGGACTGACTGGCGACGCTGACGCCGAGCGGGAGCTCGGATTCAGCATCCGCAACGAGATCGCCTGCGAAATCAAGGGAGATCTGATGCACCAAGTGCTCCGTAACCGCGGCATCGATCTGTGCAGCAGCTCTGATTAAGAAGCAGCGAAGCGGTCGCGTCTTACGGGAATTAATTGGAGGCGACATGCGGGTTGGAAATAGAGTACCTAAAGGCTCATCAACGCTGACCCAAGGGTTGCTGAATGGAGTGGCCGGGGATCCGAGTGCGAGAAGTGTATTCCACGCTTGGCTTCGTGCACTCACTGAAGTTCGTCCGCAGAGTACGGCGCCACTCCCTGCAATGCATTCTGCACTGCTGCATCGGGAGGGAAAGCTCGGCAGGAAAGGGGCGGGGGAAGGCGGAGCGGGGGAAGGATCGAGCCTCTCCGCGCGCGCGGCTAAGTACGGCTTGTTCCTCGCGAGTGCGGGCTACGCCTACAACGAAGTTGCTAACAACTTCTTCCTGTCCACTACCGCCTTGCATGACGGAAAAATGGGCTTCACCAGCAATGAGCGGCTCAGGATCGCCCACGCGAAGGCGAGGAAGTATTATGACAGCTATCACGCCGCCGGCGCCGAACCCCAACCTTCAAGTGAGCGTCCTACAAATCGAATCCGCACCTGTGGCAATAATCAATTTACAACGATGATCGATTACCGGGCGGCGACCCGCGTGCACGTCGCCCGCCTAGTGGACGGTGCGGAGGCACGCGCGTCGCTCCTTCTAAACCTAGGGTGCATGAAGGGTCATCTTGTGAAAAATGAGTGCGTGACCAAGTACAGGCCGCCGCAAGTGCCCAAGGACACGGACCTTACAAGGAGCCAGCTGTACGATCAGAAGAACAAGTACGCTTTAACAGGCGTACTGAACGAGGAGACCGGGGCCTACGGCTACACCTCAAGGTCAATCACTCATCCCTTCGTGAACAAGGGTGTCCGGCACTTCGAGGATACCATCCGAAGCGAGAAGGGCCAAACTCTCAAGCGATGCAAAGAGACACTCGAAGCACTCCTCGAAAAGGACTGTGGGCTTGGCGAGGAGGCTCAGTTCGCGGCCGGCCAAGCCATTCTTAATTTTAGACAGATCTATGCTGCGCACTGGGGACATGCCGAAAAAGTTATAATGAAGACTCTAGTTGAGCACGGATTCCTGTCACCGGTGGAAACTGAGAAGCTCGATGCGACTCTGATGTTCGAGGATCCCGACAAGAACAAGCTGAAGCGCAACACTAGCGTGATGGGTCCGTGGCTGCACAAATTCGATACCCGGCTCCAGGAGATCCGATCGGGTCACGAGCCCGCAGTGGTCGCGGATCTGAACGATCCGCAAATCGCGGACATGAAATACCTGCCCATCGCGCATTTCAAGTTGAACGAGCAGGGCAACGGTTTCGAGGACTGCTCTGGACTGGGCGATTCATTCACTTGCGCGAATGCCGTCGCCTGCATCAACCACGCGCGCTTGATGAGTGGTCAGCAGCGCCTCTCGAAGGAGGAGGTCATCGTAATCATAGCCTGCTTCAACGCTGTGTACGACGACGCAACCTCAATCCGGCATACGCTCCACGAGATAGCGCGTGGCTGTTTCGCGGGCGCTGGCTACACCCTCGCGGATGCGGATGAGTTCTACGCGGGTGTCTGTCGAAAGGCGGCAGAAGAGTACTATGGTGGCAGGAATCTCTCGAAGCGGATTGGCGATGGTGCCAAGCCTTCTGCCTAGACCGGCCCGCAACTTACCCGAGTCCATTCAGAAGGACGGGCCTCGACAGTATTCGATGTTGCTTGGCGCTCCGTCGCAGGTGGTTCGATGCGTGGAGCACTGAATTCCGCTGCCTCACCCGTTTAAGTTAGAAGGCATTTGGTACGCATCGTTGGGCGGTGTTGGACGGCCGCAGCGCTGAATACCTGATCTTGTCCGCGCCCATCAGTATCGTATCCATCCGAGGTGGGCCGCAGGACTTGAAGTCTCGCGCGTGATATCATGACAGAATGGAGATCGATGAGGACAAAATCGATGACGCGGTCCTGGCCCTGTTATGGCTGACGCTCCACAACGAAC
>NZ_PVBM01000047.1 GCF_002968575.1 Neorhizobium huautlense
GCTCACCCGAGACCCGCTGTCTCCTCCCAAAATCTCCATCCGTCCAACTGTCCTTATGCATGGGAATAAGGACAGGGTCTGAACTGTTTTACTCAATATTCACAGGCGGTCTCGCTCGGACGGATACTCAGTATCCGCCGCGCTAACACACTGACGACCAGTTTCTTGGCCGTCAGGTGGCGGCGTAATCATCAAAGACGCACGTCGGCGGTTTCGGCTGACGCTCCGGTTCACCTCACCGCAGGCCAGAAGGGCTGAACGACCTTGCGGCGCCCGCCGGTACAGAAATCCACCCACGCCGCATCAGGTTGGAATTCGCGATCTCGGAGTAGAAACGGCATCCGCCGTTCCCATCTGAGAAGGCACCCTGGCAATCGCGGCAGCCAGCAGGCCTCTTTTGGCGACACCAGACACTGCATTCGCGCCGCGAATGGTTGGATATCAGCTATGCATGAAAAGGAGCAGTGGAGAACTGCTAAATTGCCGCTGCGGTTGAATCATCGGTTCGTCAGACGCGGGGAAAGCTAAGGTGTCTTGGGAAAACAGGGTGGTATGGTCGGAAGGCCTGTTTCTTCGGCCGCAGCACTTTCAGCAGAACGACCGTTACGTGGAAAAGCTGCTGCGCAGCAGGACTGCCGCTTTGTATGGCTATGGCTGGGGCATCACTGAGCTCCGCATCAATCGCGAACTACTCGTTCTCGGCAAGATCGCCGTAGAAACGGCATGTGGCGTCATGGAGGATGGCACGCCGTTCAGCATCCCTGATGACGCCGACCAGCCAACTCCATACGATGTTCCCGAGCACCTTCGAGATTCGCTTATCCATTTAGCGGTACCGCTTCATCAAACCGGAGCTGTTGAAACCGACTTGCGAGCGGAAGCCGACGTGCCGATACGTTTCGCGGTCGCAGGCCAGGATATCGTTGACACAAATGCGGGCGAAAGGGGGAGCGCCTCCATTGAGGTGGCGCGGCTGCGGTTTCAGCTCTTGCCGGACGCAGCGGATCGGTCAGGCTTCACTTGCCTTCCAATTGCCCGTATCATCGAAGTCCGGGCGGATCGGCAAGTCATTCTCGATGAGGCGCACGTCCCGCCAACTCCCGACTGTGCCAGCTCGCGCGTCCTCTCGAACTACATAACCGAGGTCACTGGCCTGCTCCACCATCGTGGTGAGGCTTTGGCCGCGCGAGTTTCGCACTCGGGGACGCACGGAATTGGGGAAGTCCCCGACTTCCTTATGCTACAGGCCATTAATCGTTACGAGCCCTACTTCTCCCACCTTTCCAAGGCGGCGACCGTAAACCCGGAATCACTGTATGGCGTTATGGTCCAACTGGCGGGCGAACTCGCTACCTTTGCCCTGGTTGAGAAACGTACTCAGACCTTCGGTGGCTACAAGCACCGCGCTCTTGCGCACGCCTTTTTGCCTGTGATCCAGTCTATCCGGTCGTCACTAAGCGCTGTACCCGAACAGACGGCGGAGCCCGTGCCGCTGCGACCGCAGAAATATGGGTTCCATATCGCCAACGTAGCCGACCTATCGCTGTTTACGACGGCAAGTTTCGTACTAGCAGCCCGGGCCGATGTCGAAGTCGAGCGACTCCGACGAGAGTTCCCGCGCCAAGTTAAGATCGGCCCGGCCGAGAAGATCAAGGAGCTCGTCAATGTCGCATTGCCGGGGATCACCATCAACCCCATACCGGTCGCGCCGCGCCAGATTCCCTCACAGGCCGGTTTCACTTACTTCCAAGTTGATCCACACAGTCGATGGTGGAAGGACATGCCCTGCTCCACAGCGTTGACGCTACACGTCGCCGGCGATTTCCCCAAGCTTGAAATGGCACTGTGGGCCATTCGAACCTGTTAGCAACAGGATCTACTCGGCGCCGACAATGCAGAAGGCTCTGTTCAGCGTCGTGATTGTCTCTCACCGGCAGCGATCGAGAGGGCGCTGGGGCGGACGCATCCAATCTGGCCCAGCATTCATAAGGCGGGAAGCTGGGATGCGTCCGTGTCTTCGCTGAAGTCGTCTCAAGCATCGAGACTGGTACGCTCCGAAGCTTCGGGGCCCACCGAGCCCGCATCTCGAGAGGGGCCGGCGACTTGCACGAAGCCAGGGCCGTGAAGAGAGCGCCCGCTCGGAAAGGAATGACCTGGGGTGACGATGTTCATTGAGGAAACGGTCCCAATTTTCCAACCACTGGCCCGCCTCCAATCCGAGGATCAGCTGGAGGACCCTTTGCCGCCATCGCCGGCGTCAACCAACTCTTTCCAGAAGACGCTTGTGGTCCATGGCCATAATCCGCTGGTCGCGGCCGCGGCGGCGCTGCTGGGCCTCTGCGCTCAACTCAAGAGCAATGTCAGCTATTCCGACGTTGAGGGGTTGCGTCTGAGAGTGTTGCAAGAGATCGATGCTTTTGAGCGTCGAATCACGCCTCTGGGCATGTCATCGCAAGCGATTAAAGTCTGCAAGTACGCCCTTTGCGCGACCATCGATGACATTATTCTGAGCACACCGTGGGGCAGCCACAGCGTCTGGACAACGCGGAGCATGGTCGGATCACTGTTCGGCGATACCTTAGGTGGCGACCGCTTTTTCGACCTGCTGACGCAATTGAGAAAAAAACCGCGCGCCAATGCCGAACTGCTGGAACTGCTCTACTACTGCATGAGGTTGGGCTTTGAGGGCCGCCACCGCGTCACTAAGCGAGGCGCCGCCGAGCTCACTCTGGTTTGCGAAGACCTTCACCGTCTGATCCGCTCAGTCCGCGGTGACTTCGAGCCCGATCTGTCCCTACACTGGCGCGGGCATTGTGAAGATCAAAAACTGCGCCGCAAACTCCCTCCAATCTGGATCGTCGTAGCAATCGTGGCAGGAGTCGTCCTGTCGATCTATATGGGGCTGCTTTTTGCACTCAATGCCCGCGCTGATGCTGTCCTTAACGATCTCGCAAAACTGCCGCCGAACGGGACAGTAAGGGTGGTGAGGAGCGTGCCGCGCCCAGAGGTTGCGATGGGCGGCGGTCGACTGCGTCACTTCCTCGAGCCCGAAATCCGTGAAGGGCTCGTCACTGTGGAGGGGGACGCGCAGCAGCTGGTCGTCACCATCCGCGCCGCCGGGATGTTCGATTCTGCGAGTCCGAAGGTAAAGAACGCATTCGTGCCGCTTCTTCTGCGGATCGGCCGATCTCTGAACGATGAGGTGGGAACGGTAGTCCTGACTGGGCACACCGACGCCATGCCGATCCAATCGCTCATCTTTCCTTCAAACCATTACCTCTCGCTCGCGCGTGCCAAGGCAGCTGGCGAGATTATCAAATCCATGATGAACGACCCAGGGCGAGTGCGAGAGGAAGGCAAAGGCAGCGCAGAGCCGATCGCGCCGAACAATACGCCCGACGGACGCACGCAGAACCGTCGGATCGAAATCATCATCAGGAAGACACGCTGAGAGGCAGCAATGCAGTCAATCAAGGAGGCGCTTGGGTCGCAATGGGTCCATGTCAGCGTGGCCGGCATCGTCTGTGCTTTAATCTTCATCCTCGGACCGCACGTCTCGGTCTTGGGAGCTACGCCACTTGACGGCCTCGGCAGTCAAATTGCGGCGTCGATGTTGATTCCGCTCGGATACGCCGTAATCGCCCTCCTTCAGTCCCGACTCAACAGCGTTCACGCTTATCGCGAAGACCTCGTCCAATCACAAGTGTCGGAGGCTCTGGACGGGGCTGGGGCCGAGCAGAAGGAGGCGAATCCGGTGTATTCCACCCGGAACGTTGTGCGAGCGGGCACGGCAGCTAAGAGGGAGCTGCAGACGACACTCATTCGTCTCCATGAGACCCTTGAGATCCTCAAGGGGCGCCGCTTCGCGGGACTCATCGGCAGGCGCTGGCTCTATCAACGGCCATGGTATCTGGTCATAGGCCCCCCCGGATCGGGCAAGACCACCGCGATCGTCAATTCCGGGCTCAGCTTTCCGCTGGTGGACAGGTCCAGCCGGACATCCGTCGGGGGAACGGTGAACTGCGACTGGTGGATTGCCGACGAAGCGGTGCTGATCGACGCCGCCGGCCGCTACACGATCCATGAGGGCGACTCAGAAAGGGACGAAGCGGCTTGGCGTGGCTTGCTTCGGCTGCTCCGTCGCTATCGGCGACGCCAGCCGCTGAATGGGGTCTTGGTAACCATCGGAATTAGCGACCTGAACTCAACATCCGACAAAGTGCGCGTCGACCGAGCCAGTTGCATCCGTCAGCGGCTCCTTGAACTGTACAGGGAGCTCCGCCTGCAGCTGCCCGTCTATGTGCTAGTCACCAAGTGCGATCTGGCGGCGGGATTTGTCGAGTTCTTCGACGATCTTGGTGGCGAGGGGAGGGAGGCGGTGTGTGGATTCACCTTCGCGCAAGAGCCTTCGGAGGGCGACGGCGATCCGATGGAGTCTTACGCACCAGCATACGATGCGCTGGTTGGCCGCCTGAACAAAAGGCTGCTTGAACGAATGCAGCAAGAAAGCAACCCTCAACGTCGCGCACTCATATTCGACTTTCCAGAGCAGGTGGCTAGCCTAAAGCATCTGAGCCAGCAGTTTTTGCAGGAGGTCTTCGGCCGGAATTCGTTTCAGGAGCCTATCATGCTTCGCGGCGTCTACTTCGTAAGCGGGACGCAAGTCGGCACTCGGTTTGATCGAGTTGCGGAGGCCAGATCTCAGATCTTCGAGGTCGCAAGGCAGCCCTGTCCCGCGCTCCCTGGCAAAGAGCGCAGTTATTTCATCTGCCGGTTGCTCCGCGAAGTCGTTTTCGCCGAAGCTGGGCTCGTGGATGCCGATCCCCGCTTCCTCCGGCGTCAGCGGCGGGTCCGCTATGGGATCTACGCGATCAGTGCAGCGGCCATGGTCACCGCTGGCGTGTTCTGGACGTTTACCTATGTTCGAAATGTCACGCTGATGGAGAGCATTCGTCTAACGGCTAACAGCTATGCCGCAGAGGCCAACAAATTGAAGCTCGACCGGGTTGATAACAGCGACCTTCGACCCATCCTGCCATTGCTCCAGCGGCTACGCGGTGTAAGGAGTGGCTTTGCCGACGACGACAGGGCGGGCGATCACCTCGCAGGATTAGGTCTCGACCAAAGCAAGAAAATCGCTTTTCAAGCGGGCGAGGCGTACCACCACGCCCTCAACACTATTCTGCTGCCACGGCTGATCTCCCGGTTGGAAACGTTACTTGCGGAAAGTCACGATCCCTTGTTTCTCTACAAGGTGCTGAAGGTCTACCTGATGCTGGGTAAGCAGGGTCCGCTCCAGCGCGAGGTCGTCAAGAGCTGGATGGGTGCCGACTGGCGCGAAATGTTTCCGGCCGAAGCGGACGCCGGCCTTCGGCACGCACTCGCCGATCACCTCGACGCCCTCTTGGAACCGCCACTAGCTTATGTTGCGCTTAATGGCGAACTGATCGAGAAGAGCCGAGCAAAGTTGCAGGCTGTCTCGCTGCCTCGCCGCGTACTCGACATCATCGCGACCAGTCCCGCGGCCTCGCAGGCGCCCACGTGGCGTCTGGACGAACATGCCGGACCGCTGGCAGAGACCGTCGTGATACGCAAATCGGGACTTCCGCTCAGTGCTGGAATTCCTGGCCTCTATACGCGAATGGGTTTTTACGGGACGTTCCTGCACCTGCTGCCGCAGGTGGCTGACGCTGTCGCTGCAGAAGGCTGGGTGCTCGATGCAAAGGCAGGCGCGGCGACCGCAGCCGGTGATGTGAGCCAGGAGCTGCAGAGCTCGGCGGCAGACCTCTATGCCCAGGAGTTCGCGTTGCGCTGGGACCAGCTAATTGGCGATGTGTCTCTACGCCCAATTGGGACGATGGATAACGCCCTGCGAACCTTGAACACGCTGTCTGCGCCGACGTCGCCGATGCGGCGGTTCCTTGTGGCGACGGCGCAAGAGTTAAGGCTCGAGCAGCGACCGTCTCCCGAGAACGGATTGACGAAAGGTACCGGCGCCGGAAAGAGCCAGGTACCAGCGACTGCCCTCGAGGAATTGTTCCGCTCGCGAGCGGTCGCGGACACGCCTGAAGCATACGTCCGGCTCTATATTGTCGATCATTTTAGGTGGCTGCGCCAGCTCGTCGAAGTACCGCCGAATAGCCAGGTGGGCGCGCAGGCGCCGATCGACAGTGCTCTCCAGGACCTCAGTGAACTTTACCGTTCGCTCAGCCAGACCCAAGGGCTGACCGGTTCGATGTCCTTGGAAAAAGGCGATCAGGCAAGCGTCGCGATCCGCCAAATTGAGGCGGGAGCCGCCAATCTGCCGCAACCTATCAAGCAATGGTTGCTCGGTGTTAGCCGTCGTAGCTCGGACCTAAACATCAGCGGAGTCAAGCGCGAGCTGACGGACGCTTGGGAGAGCGGACCTGGGGACTTGTGCCGGCGGGCCACCGAAGGAAGGTATCCCTTTGTTCGTGGATCTCCTCAGGATACGCCTTTGAGCGATTTCGCCCGGCTTTTCGGGCGTAACGGGGGCATCGACACTTTCTTCACGGAGAATCTGGCACCCCTCGTGGACAGGTCCAAAGGTGCTTGGCAGGTTCGGCCCACGAGAAGTGGCGATGTCCGCATCGACCGCAGCACGCTGGCCCAGTTCGAACGCGCTGCTGCGATCCGCGACACCATGTTCGAGGACGCCAGTAGCAAGCCGTCAGTCGGATTCTTGCTCACCGTCGTTGATACCGACCCGCTAACACGCGAGGTGGTGGTTGATATCGACGGTCAGCGCCTCAAGTACCGGCGAGGAGCAGCTGCGGTCATGCATTTTCAGTGGCCGCCGGCCGCCGGCGTCGGCGGCGCCTCGGTCGCCTTCATCGGTTCTGAGGGCGCCATCTTCTCCAAGCGCGGCGCTTGGGCCTTGTTTCGCCTCCTTGATGAGGCGGAGTTGCGACCTGGGGAGGGCGGTGGCGACCTCATCCGGGTGCGACTGGCGTCCGGCCGCCATTGGGCAATTTTCATTCTCCAACCCGACAGCGTGATGAATCCGCTAATCGGCAAGCTGCTGTCGCGATTCAGGTGCCCGTCCTTATGAGAGCCAAAGTACCAATGAAGTTTCGCCGGAAAGCGTCTTGCGGCTTCTATGGGAATCGAACCTCCGGCCCGAGACAGTGGCAGCGTCTCGAGCTCGCGACGAGCTGAAGACGCCAGCCCATCAGTTTGGCGGGTGACCGGATCCTGTCCCCCTTCACCCGACGCACCATAATCAAGGACAGGCTAAACTGGAGACAGACAATGGCTAAGGCCCATAACAGGCAAAGAGCACAGACGTTCCTGAACGTCATCGAACGGACGAAAGGCAGAGTCGATGTGGAGTTCTGTTTTGCCGTTGGCACCATTGGGGATCCGGAGAAGGCTGTTGTTTTGGTGAGCAAGAGCGGCCTCAACAGTTTGGCCGGAACCCTGAAAAAGATGCCTTATGAAAACGGTAAGGATAGCGGTAAGGCGAATGACTTTGCGCTTCTGCGGCGCGGCACCGGCAAGATGAACGAAGACGGCATTATCCTCCTGCGACTTGCCCGCGGAGGCAAAGCTGGATTCCAGCAGGTGAACAGGAGGATGAAAGAGTACTTCAAGGGCTTCGGCCTGAAGCTACCCCAGATGCAAGAAGCTGGAGTTTTAACTGAAGAAGACGTTCGGCAATTTGAAGTCACTGCCACCAAGAACTCTCAATATCTTCCGGCAGACGACAATGAGGAATTTAAACAGCCGATGAACACCGGCAAGGACGCCGAAGGTAGCCCGGCGGAACGTGTCACGAAGGAGGAGGGATTAGATCAGAGCGAAGCCGCGGGAGAGCAGCAATGTCTTTCGGACGTGTTGAAGCGGGGCGTTGCCACCGCGGCGGCTACGATTTCCAATCACGTTCTATGTCTAAGCGAGCAGATCGGTGCGGGGAAGACCGCCGAGTTGACCCCATTGACTAAGAAAGTTGGGGGGTGGCTCGAGCAAATGCTGGCTGAGACGCCGTCGGACGAGCAGGAGGCAAAGCTGCACAACTTCACCAGCCGGATACTGCTGATGCTGGCCTATCCTGAGAATCTGCGAAATCTCCAGTACGTGGACGAGACGGCCGACGGCGTGGGTCAGGACGCGACACACGGCACCGGCCCTGAAGAAGTCGCGGTAAATGGGATCGATCTCAACAGAGTCCCGACTAACACCCTCGATCAGGACGAGGTCGTGGAGATCCTGTTCCTCCTTGCCAAGGCAAAGGCTCAAGAGCGACAGCTTCCCCACCCTCTGGAGAAGGCGAATTCTGAAAAGATCGCGATGATAGTGTCTTCGCAATGGCCCAAGGAAGATGGCGATACAGCCCGCAGGCGCGAGATTGTGGAGCGTCTGATCTCAGTAATGGAGCAGCGGCTCGGCAACGATGATCAACTCATTGCGCTGCTTGGCTTCAAACTGGGGGATCAACCGAAAGGCAACGAGCCGGCCGTGGGATTGGTCGAAAGCATCAGGGCTACATGGGAAGAGCGTCTCGAAGCTGCGTCGACACTGAGGGACGAAGTAAAGAGCAGGATCAACCAGATGGTCGATGTGGAAGGCAATGGCGGAACCTGGCAGCATGTCGACGACATCTTTCTGCAGTTCAATGGCGAGCTCTCGGATCAGCTCACCGCTATCATTGAGCAAGAGGGCGAGGCAATGTCGAACGCAATCGAGCGCGTCGAAGCCACAGTCCAAACGAAACTCAGCTATCTCGACGGAAACGCCATCGTCGCCCTGCTCGATAATCCTCCAATCGACATCGGACCGGGCACTATCGGGCAGACTCTGCGGGACGGGCTCGCCGACGTCATCAACGGGCTGAAGCGCATCAAATCCTCGCGCGCAGCACCCGCGGCCTGGTGAACGACGTTCCGCAACTGGGTGAACCATCCCGACCCTGACCAGTAGGCCCGACATTAATCGCTATTGCGACGTGAACGAACCAATTGTACTTCAGGTCTCGGTTCTGTCGACGGTTCTATTCTGCCGTTCAGCACCGCGGCGATCTCACGGCGCAGCCAACTATGGCTCGGGTCGTGGTGGCAACGCTCGTGCCAGATCAACTCAACCTCATAGGCCGGCAGTTGCACAGGCGGGTCAACGACCGTGAGCGGCAGCATGGCGGCAAGTCGCGTAGCAACGAGGTGCGGCACGATTAGCACCATGTCGGTTGCCGAAATCACTGCTGCCGCCGTCAGCACGTCGGAAAATAGCATTGGGTCTTGATCCGGCAGGCTTAGCCTAGTCAGGTCATCATAGATCAGACCAAAACCGCGGTTGGAGTTTGCGGCGATGGCGGCGTGGCGCAGCGACGCAAAATTCTCCCTAGTCCATCCCTTTGCCACGGCCGGGTGGTCGTGGCGCACGAGGCAAGCAAAGCGGTCCCCGTAGAGGCTGCGCCGCATGTAACCTGGGGGAGCGGCGCCAATCTGCCCGATGGCAAAGTCGATCTCACCCTGCTCAAGCCGGCTCGCGGCCTCGCCGAGGAGCGGATCGGTGATAATGTCTAGATGAATGTCGCGCTCGCACAGCCGCGGCAGGAGACGGGGCAGCAGGAGCAGTGCTTGATGGTCGGGTATCATGATCATAGCCTTGGACCGCCTTTCCGGAGGCGCGGAGCTGCGAAGCGTTACGATCTCACTGATCGCGTGCAACGCTGAGGGCAGCATCTCGGCGAGGCGTTTGCCAACAGGCGTCGGGACCATTCCGGTTGAGGCGCGAACAAGGAGATCGTCATTGAACATGCCGCGCAGCCTTGCCAACGCCCGGCTAGTCGCCGGTTGAGTTCGGCCAACCTGGTGCGCCGCACGAGTTACGTTGCGGTACTCCAGCAGCGCCTCAAGCACTACCAGCAGATTGAGGTCGATCGATGCAAGGTTCGGCATATACCGTTGACGCGCAGCGTTACCACACTTCGACACCCGCGATCGCAAACACACTTTTGCCGTCTTCCAGCCACAAGCAGGCTTATTCATTTGGCCTCTCCTCTTCGAAATACCCTGTTCTGCAGCCTCCCTCCCGGGGGTGGGGCCCGCGGGCATCAGGTCTGCATTTCGGTGCCGCTGAGGCACTCGGGAGCACGTTCTGGGTTATCACAGCACAAGCCGCGTCTTCCGGCGAGGCCGAACTTGCAAACTGATTCATTTGGCCGCACTTGACCTTGGCGCCCCTCGAGCTCAGTAGAGTGCGTGCGGATTCCGATCTGACGCCCGGCCGCCGTTGCGATCAAAGCCCCCTCTCGTATTGTCGCGTCGATGGATGCGGTAATGCGTCGACGCGGCTCGGAAACAGGTAATCCCGTCCCGCCTGCAACTCCCAATTCACGCAGCGAAAGCCTCACACGTTCGTCAGGGGAGGCCGGCCAGCAGTTTTACTCATGATTTTAATATCTTACCGATGTGGCGGCCAGGTTGAAATGTCCGCCGTCGCGCAAGGTTGAAATGACACTTTGGATACGTCTTCAGCCATTTAGAAATATGACACTCGACATCTCCACTTGCGCTGGGGCAAGCCCCCGACCGTACCGGCTGGGCCGGGTTACAAGGGAAGGCAGGGGACGGCTGAAGGGCACCCCTTCAGCTTTAGCTTTCTCAGTTTCATTTGTTGCGTTCCTGGTAGATGTTGCAGGCAGCTGTTGTGCAGGGCCAGGATCTCGCGATGCTTCCAGAAATCAGGCTGATGGGTGATGTCGATGTAACCGCGGTGTCGCCGCTGCTTCGCGGGATGATCGTGACGATATCCTATGCCGACACTCATAATGGCATTGGATTAACAGCAACGGGCGCCATGAACCGCAAGTTCGTTCACTGGGCCACCGTTCATTTCGATTGGCCCGGGTACACATCCGAAGACCTGTATAGGATGAATAAGGTCCTCAATCAAGCCGACATGCCGCCACTCTGGGTGGTGCGGGATATGCTCCGATATCTAAAGCTTTTTTGCCGGAAGAAAAGAAGTCCTGCTCCCACAAAACGTGGAAAGGACTTTTTGGCTGGACCCCACGCCTTCTTCGATCTGATCGCGACGGATTACCTTTATGCTTATATCCACCACGGGCAGACGCGGGAGGCTGTCCGCAATCGGATGCGTTGGTGGCACGTCTTTCTCAATCTTATCAATATGAAAGCAGAAACGGGCTGTTCGTTGGACGAACTGGCGAACGAGCTATACCCGAGCGAATCGTACCCGGAGCTAGCAGAAATGATTGTCGAAACCTGGGCGGAAAGGTCGTCGCTCCGCTAAGATATCATTCGCCCGCTGTGCTGGCTGAGATTGCTGCACGAATAACGCGAGGGGCTGACGATTTGGCAGCACGGAACCTATCACAAGACACCCTTGTGGCCTGCCTGTTTGAAGCTGGAATCAGGCATAGATTCCGAGTTTATTCTTCATTGAACCGTGGCGGGTAGGGTTGCCTTTGCTCCACCGCACTTTGCTGGAAAAGCGCCTGCCGCCGCTAAGCAATGATCGCGGGATCGTTCATGCCGCTTGCCTGGCTTGCGACCGCGCGGCGTGTAGCCATTCTTCTCGCTGTTCGTCTTCACGGCGGACTTCGTCTGCTGCTCCTGACGTTCCTTGATGTAGGTCAGGAGTTCACCGAGCCGCTTGTTCTCGGTGATCGCCGAATACGTCACGCGCTGGTCCTTGTCGAACATGCCCGGCTCATTCTGGACGAGCTTAAGGCCTGGATCGAAGCCACGCTTTCTACGCTGCCACAGAAGCAGAAGTTGGCCGAGGCGATGCGATACCAGCGATAATGAACCTCGACTTCATCGCCGACATGGGCAGAATGAACGGGGAATGGCGCTCATGAGTAAGAACAGTCTCTTCGCCGGCAGCGATGGCGGTGGAAGGACCTGGGTGACGATCGCCACGCTCCTTCAGACCTGCTTATGCCGCGCGCGGCATAAGCAGGTTTATGCCGACCGGCATACTATGCCGATTAATAAACTTTTTGCCAACGTTTCCGGCACCATAGCGGTCGCCTAATCGGCATAGCTTAGGGTCTCTCCGTCGCAATTGACGCGAAGGAGAGGACACATGAATGCAAGTGACTATTTGAAGCGCAGCGCCCTATACCGGAAGCTGGACCACGGTCCGTATCAGGAGTTTGCACGCGCTTTCACTGCAAAAATGTCGAACGAAGGCCTGGGGCGGCAATGCACGTGGCGTTCGCTAAGCCTGTTTCGAGACCTGATGGACTGGCATATTGGCAATGGACATGCTCCACAGGATTTAAGCGAAGTTCACGTCGATCACTTTCTTGAGCATCGTTTCAAACAGTGGAAGCCCGACTCGGGCGGACCGATCGGCGGTCCGGCGCTTGCTTTCAGCGCTGCGGGAAAAAGGCTTAATACGAGTCGCCGCGCCACCTGAGCGTACAGAGCACGAGCAGATTGTCGACGTATTCGCGGCATATCTGTCGAAAGAGAGAGGGCTCGCCGCCTCGACGGTGGGAAGCCACAAGCTGCTGTCACTTCGATTTATCCGAGAAGTCTGTCCTGCCGGCGCAGATGGATTTGCAGCGCTCACCCCGGAGATCGTCATCGATTATGTCGAGCGACATGCGCTCGATGGTTCGTAAGCCTCCGGTGAAGGCCGCAGGTTAGGCCGCTTGTGCGTTGATGGTCGGCGGTGTCCAATTCCACGGAAGCAGTTGCTCCAGCCTGATAATCGGCGTGTCCGCGATACGGGCAAGAACGTCGCCAAGCCACGCCTGGGGATCGATGTCATTGAGCTTTGCCGTCATGATCAATGTGGCCATAAAGGCTGCTCGATCTGCACCGCGGTCTGATCCGGCGAAGAGCCACAATTTTCTGCCGAGTGCGAAGCCTCGCAGAGCTCGCTTGGCCGCGTTGTTCGTAAGGCAAATCCGGCCGTCGTCCAGGAATGACGTGAAGCCATCCCAGCGCTTGAGCATGTAGTCGATTGCCTCTGCGACCGGAGAACTGCGTGAGAGCTTTGCCCGCTCGGTTTGAAGCCAGGCCTGCAGATCATCGATGAGCGGCAGGCTTTCCTTGCGGCGACGTTCCAGGCGTTGATCGGCCGTCAGCCCGTTGATCTCGCGCTCGATATCGAACAGGCCGTCGATCCGTTTGACGGCTTCGAGCGCCATAGGCGAGATCGGCGCGGCGTTCTTTCCACGCTTGGCGTTTGCGGTAATGTCGGCGAGCACGAAGAACTTGCGCCGCGAGTGTGCCCAACAGAGCGCCTGCGTCAGGGGTTCGGGATCGCGATCGACCTTGAACAGTGGATTGTAGCCGCCATAGGCGTCCGCCTGCAGAATGCCGGTGAAGGTCTTCAGGTGGCGCTCAGGATGTTCCTGCCGTCGATCTCGCGAGGCATAGTAAAGGGCGGCCGGCGGTGAGAGCCCTCCGAACGGCCGATCGTCCCGGACATAGGTCCAGATGCGGCCCGTATCGGTCTTTCCTCTGGCAAGGATCGGCACGGTCGTGTCGTCGCCGTGCAGACGTTCGGCAGCAAGGACATGCGCCTCGATGAGGGAGTGAATGGGCTTCAACGCCGCGGCACAAGCACCAACCTGGTCGGCCAGCGTCGATAGGCTAAGATCGACGCCTTCGCGGGCATAACGTTCGCTCTGGCGATTGAGCGGCTGGTGCTGGGCGAACTTCTCGAACAGGATCATCGCCAGCAGGTTCGGTCCTGCAAAACCGCGGGGCGTTACGTGGAATGGTGCGGGTGGCTGTGTGATCTTCTCACACTCGCGGCAGGTAAACTTTTCCCGCACCGTCTGGATGACCTTCCACTGACGCGGGATGACTTCCAGGGTCTCGGTGATATCCTCCCCGAGCTTCGACAGTTTGGCCGATCCACAGCAGGCGCAATTGGCGGGAGCGGCGATCACGACGCGCTCGCGTGGCAGGTGTTCGGGAAAGGGCTTACGTGACGGGCGCTTGCGTTCGAAGGCTTTGACGGCTGAGGATTTGGCGGCGATTTCCGCCGTCAGTTCATCCTCACCGGCGTCCGCTTCCAACTCCTCGAGTTGCAATTCCATCTGCTCCAGGAGTCGCGCCTTGCGCTCGGACCGGCTGCCGTAGAGTTCACGGCGAACCTTGTCGATCTCCAGCTTTAGCCGCGCGATCAGCGCCTCGGAATGCGATACGAGTGCCTTAGCACTGGCGGCTTCTGCCTTGGCGGTCGCCACTTCTGCTTCGGCTGCGACACGTCGAGCGCGTTCCTGGGCCAGCAGTGCGAGGGCACTGGCAAGGTCGTCCGGAAGCTCTTCGGTCGCATTGCTCATGACAGGATGGAATCATATTCGACCCCGTCATTCCAGTGCTTTTGCTTATCCGGCCGACGTCGGTCGCCACGTCTTTTGCGGCATCCGCCAGTCGATACCTTCCAGCAGATAACCGAGCTGCGCGGGCGTGATCACCACTGTGCCATCGGCCGCTGATGGCCAGATGAAGCGGCCACGCTCCAGCTTCTTCGTGAACAGACAGGCTCCCTGGCCGTCATGCCAGATCACCTTGATCAGGCCGCCACAGTGCGCTTCATAATGCATCCCTCCATCAAATTCCGGGCAACCGGACGACTTTATCGTATTGATAATCTTCATAAAACTTGGGGCGCCGATCGACGACACCCTGCACCCCTATCCGGACGGCTT
>NZ_PVBM01000048.1 GCF_002968575.1 Neorhizobium huautlense
CCCTTCCCGTAGAATGCGATTTGACGCAAATTTGACATATTGCCTTCCTTCTTTCGTTCCATCCGTCGCGCAGTGAAAGGTCGGCAGCTCGCGCCGCCTCGCAAGAATGCGTACAAGACGCGTGCCATTCGAGCTGATCGAGCCGAAGGAAGGATCTTTTCAGTGTTTTTCAGTGATCTAGTCCGAGCAATCACAGGAGATTGACCAAACAAGGCCTTTGTCGCCGACCAGACAAAGCCGACAGACGGTGTCGTGATGGCATCACTCAGACTGCCAGGTCGGCCGTGCGCGCGAGAGAGAAGACGACGAGCCTCAGCAGGATCAAACGAGTTCGAAAATTGGAGACAATCGAACACCCCAGCTCCCAATCGAGAAATCGTGTAGCTTTGGATCCTGCAAAACGTCGAGAGCGACCAAAAAAATCGCGAGCATGGATTAAATAGCAACATTCTGGGCCCGAAGTTCATTTTTGAGTGGAAGATATCCCGCGACTTGACCATCGTGCAGTTTGTGCGCCTTTGTCAGGCCACCCACGAACCCGTCAGTCCCACCAGGGCACGACAAAACTTTCCCCGGTACCGCTTGGGCTCCAAAATTGCTGATGAATGGCTTGATAACAATGCGCGGCGGCCAAGCCGGCGTCGACAAAAGTTCTCCAGATTGAAAATGGCGCTCAAGCCCATAGCGGCCCGCAGCAGCCACTTACTCATCGTCGGAGCGAAGCAAACAAAACCTGACTTCATAGGCGACAGGGTAAGCGCCCTTTCGAGCCCACGTCGATTTATGCTTGACGGAATGGGACGTTATTGCCGCGCATGAATGCGAGGGCACCCTCTGCCTCGATAGTTTTCACCGCAATGTCCCGCGCCCCTGCATCGGATTCGAACTGCTCGTCCCACACGTGGCTGGTGTTTCGGTGATCGACTACTTCAAGCGTCCAGGTCTTGTCTTTTTCCAGTCGGAAGATGTCGATGGAGAACGGATAGCCGTCGATGACTATCCTTATGCTTTTGCCAGAGGTCACCAATTTGGTTCGTCGTCGTCGATCATGTTGGCCGCGCACTTGTTGACACACAAAACTCCCGCCCGAGGCCAATCCAAAAATCGTGCCAGCTGCGAAAAACCTCCGGATATATTTTCGAAATTTGTTCGATGACCCAAGATGCGACTGCATCGAGAGTTCGAACAAAATTGTGTCGGGCATTCGACAACTCTGCAGCGCTGCGGGCGCACCAATCAAAAAGCAGACGCGGGTCCCCTCCCCGAAGAAATCACTGCACGCGAAAAAGCTGTAATTCTGCCACGTCAGGCCCATGACCTAGTGATTTGTTGACCTCCGGGATGATTTTGTCTCCCCAGAGCTCGATTTGCCGTAGCATCGTCTTCTGGTCGAAATCTCCCATTTGGGTCTGGATTGTGATCTGGTCCGGTTTTACGGTGTCTATCTCTTCCAGTAGTCGATCGATGACACGATTCACGCTACCGATCGGCAGGTTCTCGCGCATCGTCTGCAAGGACAGGTCCTGCTGCGTCGGCGTTTCACGCAGCAGATAGCCATCCAGGCTTTGCTGGCGGCGCAGATACAGTGCTTCCGAAAGCCGCCGTTGGAAGCGGGCATTATCGAGATAGCTGTCGATCTCCGCCTCCTCATCGCTGGCATAGCAGCAGCGCAGTAGTGATATCTTGGCGTCTGTAGCATTCCTACCTTTGGAACTTGCTGCTTCTTCGATGCGTTCGCGCAGCACGCACAAACTGTCCAAGCCGTCGTGGAATGCCGTGACAAGCAGGTTGTGTCCCTCACGATAAGCCCGGCCCATGCTATATCCGGACGCTGTAGCGATCCAGATTGGCAGAGTTGGCCTCTGGACCGTGTGGACGGAAATCGCTGTTGGAGGTATCTTCTTATACCGCCCGTCGTGCTCGAAGATCCTCTGATTGAGTCCCTTGACAAGAATGTCGAGACATTCCGAAAAGACAGCCGGCGCCTCATCGACATTGACGCCAAAGCGCTCGAACTCGAACTGCTGGTATCCGGAGCCGACGCCGAGCTCGAGCCGGCCATTCGAAACGAGATCGGCCAAACCAATCTCGGAAAGCAGGCGAAGCGGTTGGTAGAGCGGCAGCACACAAACGGCGGTGCCGAGGCGAATGGTGCTCGTCAGGGCGGCGCAGTGCGCCACCATCATCAAGGGGGACGGAATCAGGCTGTAATTGTTGAAGTGATGCTCGGCGAACCACGCAGTATTGAAGCCCGCCTGCTCTGAAAGAACAACCTGTTCGATGGAGTTGCGGATGATCTCGTCGCACGATTGATGATAGCCGCGCCGAGCAGCCAAGAGGAATGTTGCAAATTCCATGATGTTTCCTTGTTTACGGCAGATGAGCGATCAGGGATGTGCCACCTGGAAGTGGGCTTGTCGATTATCCTCCCCTAAACCGCATCCGGCTCGGCGACCCGGCACGTCCGGAAAACCTCGAACAGGCCCAATGCAGGGGTTTCGCTTGTGGCGCCCTCGAGCGGGAGCATCGTGCAGCGGGAGTTGCGCTCCTAGGGGATTTTCGGCTCCGACGGGCCGCAGCCGGCCGCGTGTTGCATGGTGGACGATCATTGGGCTGGCTCCGCTAAATGTTCTGATAGAGTTCGCCGTCGAATGCCGCGTCGCCGGACGAGGTCCAACCCCCCGTCTACGTAAAGGGTAGGCAGGTGCTACCGCCGCCACACGAATACCGCACGACGCATACTGCCACGCCAGCGATTTCGTGAAAGAGATTAGGCCTGTCATCGAGGCGGCGTAGGCGTTGCGTTTGGGGTTGCTAAGCACGCCCGCCATCGAGCCGCGATTGATGATGACAGCGCCGGGACCCATCCGTCGAGCTGCCTCGCGCGCCATTGCGACGGGTCCGATCAAATTTACTGCCAAGACCCGTCGGAAGGCGTCGATAGCCGTATCAACGGTCGCAGCCATAGTAGGGCCCATGGCCGCGTTGTTGATGAGCACGCCGACTTGGCCGAATTGTCGTTCGGTCCGTTCACAAAGCGCACGGATATCCTCTTCTCGCGAGACATCGAACTCAAGCCCACGATGGGCGAGCCCGAGTCCATCGGCCATTTCAAGCACACCCTTGCCCGGCAGGTCCACGGCGACGACAGTGTATCCGTCTGCGGCAAGACTACCCGCAAGGGCAGGGCCTATCCCGCCTGCAGCGCCTGTGATGATGACGATGCGTCCTGCTTGTTTCATGAGATGAAAATTCCCTGAACAACGGCTGGCAATCTCCAGGCAATGAAGCCTGATCGATCAAGCCTCACTTTGAGCTTCTTGAACTAATGCAGTCTTCCCCAATGCGTAGACGGGATCGTCGGGATATGATGCTCCAATCGGCTGCCGGGCACCGAACTGCTCAGTCTCGGATGCCGCGGCCAAGGTCTGTTCGTCCACCAGATCATAGACCACTGTCCGTTTGGCAATTCTCCAATCTCCTCCCCTCTTCGAGAACAGATCACAATAGCGGCCGCCAATCAGGACCTGACTTATCCGCCCGGCACCGTCCGGTGCGCGTTGCAGTGCGACGAAGTAACTTTCGACGGCGGCTTCTTTCCGGTTGTTGAACTCTATCAAGATGTTCGTGATCTGATGGATGTTGCGTGGTCCGGCCTTGAAGATGTTCAGCGCGAAATTGATGAAGCCCGCGGCGGAGCCGCAATAGGCCCCGTGATTGTCACGCGCATTGGGCCAGTAGGCACTGCGCAGCGCCGCTTCATCGGCGCGGTCTATTCCGCGGCAATACCGATAGAGGCAGTCGCGGATCGCCTCGCGGTCCAGCAATTCGGCAATTTTTTTGTGTTTCATCGCTTTATCGCATTTCTGATATCGGGGCGTTTCGCCTATCCAGTGTCGCTGCCAGGCTTTCCATTGTTGGCGGTTAACGTAAGGCAAACCCTCTTGCCGCTTCAGCATGTATGTGAACAGCTGCCCTGGAAGTTGGCACCGCTGGGAGAACTACGGGTATGCCAAACAAACGAAGGAAGATACTGACCGCAAAAGGAAAGGCGTAGTCCTTCAAGACGTCACAGCTTGTGCTCGACGCGGAGATCTTGGAGATGACCGCGATCACTCGATTGCGGATAGCCGGTTCAAGCTCCGTTACCCGCTTTGGCGAAAGCAGCGGATTGAGCAGTGAGCGAAATACGCCGTGAGCCGGCGGGTCGAGTTCAAGCGGGATCAACGGCCAGTCTTCGCCGAGCGCTGAGGCGAAAAGGCTCCGATGGCTGGAAAAGGTTTCGGTGTCCTGCAGCAACCTGCGCTGGTCGTGGGCGCGAGCGATGACCCAGGTCCCTCGGCCATCGCGCGTGTTGCAGGGAGAATAAAAGATCTGCCGCCGATCATGGACGCAGGCGACAGCTGCGTGCGAATCCCCGTTTGGGGTGCGCTCCGTGCCGGGCGAGGTGAACAGGCTGGAGTCCTTCACCATTTCGGGCGGGACATGTTCCGGAGCCCTGTAGCTCGCCACTGCATTTCTCCTGCTGTCAAAGCCCCTCCGGCGAAAATGCCACGTCGGCCAAGAAGGGATGAACAGATCGTTGAGCGCGACACTCCCAACCGCAGATCGCCCTTCGGCTGGAAAGTCATCGCTGGTTATCGGCTGAGGATGTTTGTCGCCCCGCCGGCCCGCATTGAAGCTTTACGGAATTTCTCCCCTCCGGCAGAGTGCGATCTGAGCAAAACAAAAATTGATTTCCTTCCATTGCATGGCGGTCACCGAAGAAATGGGTACCGATTGACAGCTCTTGCTGTCGCCTCGCAGCCAGATCTTCCAAGACTTGTGCCAGTCGATCGATTCAGCCAACAAAAAGATATTCCATTGTTTACAGTCATTTAACTCGACGCAGAACAAAGATTGGCTGATTAGGCCGGTGTCGCAAATCTAACAATCCCGAGATCATGTGTCGGATCTCATTCATTGAATGCGAATACAATTTCCAGCCACCACAGCCGATAACCAGAAACCTGAGCGCACCATACGGATGGGCTGATGTAGTGGCCCCGCTCCTACGCAATGTCCTTTTGCACTCCCGAATGGCCCAAAAGCACCTGAATCGATGTCCACGCTTGCAATCCGCCGAGATTCCTGCGCCTGAGCTTCAGTTGGTCGATTGACGATGCCAGGGCGCGCCCAGCATTCCTTGTTGGCAGCGATAGGAAATGCAGGAGGGGTTGCTTCGTCGCTCCGGATTAACGAAGCAGGGACTGGTTCGACAGGCAGGCGGTGGCCATCGCCACTTCTGGGAGATCAGCCGTTGGTCCGGCGGTTCGCCTTGCAGCCACACTTGGTCGGCGATGTTCTGCACCCGAGCACTGCCAGTATTCGCCATCGCCGTCTGCTGTGACGAAATCATCGAAGCAAGGTCGCGTGCCTATTCGCTTACCGTTGCGCTTCCCTATGTTTCGATGTGCGTCCGAACCTTGCGACCCCTTTTGTCGGGCCTCGAACATTCTTGTCCAGCTTCAGACAAGAAAAGTACGCGGATAGATATACACACGAACAAAACCGCAAATACCGTGACCCGCGCCGGAGTCGTTTCCCGCCGCGACCGGCCCGGCGGGCAGCATGCTAAAGTTCTGAAAGGCGGCGCAAACTGATCGACATGCGTTCCGGATTAGCAAACACAGCGCCCGACCGTCGGCCCGGCAAAAAACTTCTTCACCATGCCACCATAGGTCGCTCGAATACGCGACCAAGGCCTTGTGCGGACCGCAAGTCCGGATCCTTCAGATCAAATGGCATGACGCTTGCGTGCCCTGTCGTGTGGGCCGAGTTCGCGTTAGCCGCGCCCCGAGAAGCCGAACGTAAATTTTCCTGGAGGAGCATTGTTGATGACCATGGAAAAGCAGGTCCCCATTGTCACCTTTCGCACCCGGGCTCGCGACGAGTCTACATCCGGTCCCAACCCCTACCGCTGGGAAGACAAGACAACCGACGACTATTTCAGCGGTAAGCGGGTAGTTCTTTTTTCGCTGCCAGGCGCCTTCACGCCGACCTGCTCCGCTTTCCAACTACCTGATTTCGAGAACCATTATGCCGAGTTTCAGAAGAAGGGCATTGACGAAATCTACTGTCTCTCCGTCAACGATGCCTTCGTCATGAATGCTTGGGGCAAGGCCGGGGACTGAAAAATGTCAAGCTCATCCCCGATGGCAACGGGGAATTCACTCGAAAAATGGGCATGCTCGTCGCTAAGGACAATCATGGATTCGGTCTGCACTCCTCGCGCTACGCTGCCGTAATCAACAATGGCGTCGTGGAGAGGTGGTTCGAAGAAGAAGGTTTAGCGGATAACTGCGAAACTGATCCGTATGGCGTTTCTTCGCCGCAAAACATTTTGAAATGGCTCAAGGCCCCAGCCTTCGCATGAGCAGAGGAGCCATCGACCAGCAGCGACCACTTTTCGCAAACAGATGCGCCGAACTATAGGAGTTTGCTCGAACCATGAAGTCCTTTACAAGCCTTCATCAGTGTCAGCAGCAATCGCTGGTTATTACACCCCAACTCATAGAGTCTATTCGCTTGCTGCAGCTGTCGTACACCGAACTGCATCAGTTCGTGGAACAGGAAATCGAGAAGAACCCGTTTCTTGAACTGGCGTCGAATGACGGCGAGGCTCCAGGCGATGCATCGTCGATTTCGGTGGAAGATTTGAATATTGGCGTGCGCGAGGACCACGTTGAGCGGTCGGCCGGGACGGACGTGCCCGAGCTGTCCAGTCCGTGGAAATCAACCCGCGACGCAGGCAACCTTCCGCCCGCGGAAAGGCCTTCGCTAGACGAGTTTGCCGCCTCGACAGAAACATTGCACGAGCATGTCGCTCATCAGATTGCCCTTACCGCCTTCACACCGCAGGAGCGCCTGATTGCTGGGGTTCTTGCCGATCATCTGGAAGACACGGGGTATCTGCAAGCGAACCTTCCGGAGCTCGCCGAGAGGCTGAACATCCAGGAGGCTTATGTGGAGCAGGTTCTCGGGGCCTTGCAGCTCTTTGATCCACCGGGAGTTTTTGCGCGGAATCTCAGCGAATGCCTTGAGATACAGTTGCGTCAGCGCGATCGTTTCGACCCAGCAATGGCAGCTCTGGTCGCAAATCTCGAGCTGCTTGCGAGACGCGATTTTAGAGCATTAAAGCGTCGTTGCCGGGTGGATGAAGACGACCTTCTCGACATGTTGAACGAAATCCGTGCCCTCGACCCCAAGCCTGGAAACCAATTCGAGTCCGCAGGGTCGGAATCCATCATACCGGACGTCTTCGCCATGCCCTTGCCCGGCGGGGGATGGCATATCGAACTTAATCAGGACATCCTGCCCAAGGTATTGATCAACCAGAACTATTTTGCGGAGGTTACTCGTCTGACCGCCCAACGCTCAAAAGAAAAATCCTTTCTCAACGAGTGCCTTCAAAACGCGACCTGGTTGGCTCGCAGTCTCGATCAGCGCGCCACGACAATTCTCAAGGTGGCGACCGAAATCGTGCGGCACCAGGATGTCTTCCTGGAAGATGGCATTGCCCATCTTCGTCCTCTTAATCTCAAGACCATCGCTGACGCGATCGACATGCACGAGTCCACTGTAAGTCGGGTGACGTCTAACAAGTACATGCTCACGCCTCGCGGTGTGTTCGAGCTCAAGTATTTTTTCACGGTCGCCATCCCCTCCTCCCAAGGCGGTGACGCGCATTCCGCCGAAGCTGTGCGCCATCAGATCAAGGCAATGATTGCCGCAGAAACGCTCGAAAATGTGCTCTCCGACGATGGCATCGCTGCCAGGCTCAAGGACACTGGCGTCGACATTGCTCGCCGCACCGTCGCCAAATATCGCGAGGCGATGAACATCCCCTCGTCCGCGCAACGGCGACGGGAGAAACGGTTTGTATCGTCGGCCGCGGAGGGATAACGGTCTTCTCCCGGAGGACTGACGTATCCTCAATCCAAATCGACCCCGCCCTTGGTCTCAACGAGGCCGCTCTTGCCTTCCTCTGCGCCGAAGCAGCCTTTGAAATCCCTGCACTCTTGGCAGCTGGCCGCTGTACACGGCGAGAAACCTTCGGCGTCGAAGAGCTTACGGTAGAGACAATTCTTCCATCTCATATTTTGTGTGTTGCCGGACGCCAGCTTGGGGAAGTGCGTGACAAGCAAGCGGCTGAGCTCGGCCGGGTCGCAGAGACCGAGCTCCTGCCATAGGTCGTCATTGCGCAAGGCACGCCAGGCGATGGTTTGGCAAAACGGGCGCTCGCAACATCGCCCACCAGGGCATGCCGGAACAGCATGCCGCGCAGAAGTCCTTCCTCCGCACCAATCGCGGGATCGCTCGCCTCTTCCAGCGAGAAGGCCGAGATGAACACAGCGGGGAAACTGCAGTTCATGATTTCGCGCAATTCGGTACGCAAAAGCCCTGTCGCCTCGGTCACCGTCGCCTCACCGGCATCCATCTCTCAAGCACCCGCGAAAGGACGCATGCAAGCACATATTCATCAAATTCCCTCTCTATGTCATCCGAGGTCACCGGCAGGTGCTGGGTGATTGTGGGCGTGGTCGCCGACCCGGCTCAGATGACATCCGCACTTTGCGGACGATGCCCTTTTCCCACAAACCGCGAATCTGAGGCATATGTGACATTGTGCTTTGGTTCTTTCGTTCCATTGATTGATTTCCTCTGGGCGGCGACCGCAGCCTCGTCACGAGGCTTAAAAAGTTGTGCCGACTGCGCAAGCGAAACTTCGGGAAACATTACGCTTTTTTGCTCAACAGCTTAGTGCTTAGGCGACTTAAGTCGGAAGCTCATGCCGAATACTGATGTCGCGCATTCGACAAACCCGGATGTGGTTGTCGGCTCCCAATCATTTTTAGCCTAACCGCTCAGATTCGGAGCGGGGGCAACGAGAGCCTCAATCGGAAGTGACAGACAGAGATGCGCGGGCGGACGTTTTGGCGTCGACCCGTTTTAGGGTCTGCGATGTTTTACGACGCAGGAGATACGACACCGGGCGGTGGAGCTCTTGGTCTTCCCATACGTCTTGGCACGGTACATGCACGGTCAACCGAAATGCGCCATCGACCAAAAAGGAATAATCCCATGATCACCCTCACCGAGAATGCCGCCTCCGTTATGAACGTCACGCTTTCCCGAGCCAAGCAGGCGGAGGGCTTTCGCATCGCGGTCGAGGCGGGCGGCTCCGCCGACTATAAATACTTGGTGGGGCTGGAGAGCGCCCAGCGCCCCGGCGACGCGGTCATCGAAACAGATGGGGTCAAGGTGTTCGTTGACGCAAGCTCCCTACCACGCGTCAACGGCATGACCATCGACTTCGGGAGGAGCCCCGAAGCCTCCGATTTTGTCTTCGACAATCCCAATGCGCAAGAGAAGTGCACTTGCGGCAAGTCTTTCAGATGATCCCGGGAGGCGAGAGAGAGCCCATGTGGAACGACTGCAAAAGGTCATGGCCCAAATTTTATTCAGAAGAATACCGGTCTGGCGAGCAACCGAACATGCGAGAGACGCCCGAGCACATCATGCCATCTGCATCAGTCGAGATTGACCCATGAGATTAATCTATCTCGACAATAATGCAACGACCAGGGTCGATCCTGAAGTGGTTGAAGCCATGCTGCCGTTCTTTGCGGATCAGTTTGGAAACCCTTCGTCGGTGCACGCTTTTGGCTCCTCCATCCGCGGGTCGGTGAGGAAGGCGCGCCGGCAATTGCAAGCGCTGATTGGCGCCGAGTTCGATCATGAGATCGTGTTCACCTCGGGCGGGACCGAAAGCGACAATGCGGCGATCCTTTCAGCGCTGGAGGTGATGTCTGACCGCACAGAGATCGTGACTTCCGCAGTCGAGCATTCAGCGGTGCTGACGCTCTGCGCCCATTTGGAGAAGACGCGAGGTGTTAAGGTTCACAGGATCCCTGTGGATCGGCATGGCCGTCTCGATCTTGAAGCCTACGAGACCGCCCTCACCCCTCGCGTTGCAATCGTTTCGATCATGTGGGCTAACAATGAGACGGGTACCATTTTCCCCGTGGCTAAGCTTGCCGAAATGGCCAAGAAAACCGGGGCGCTTTTCCACACGGACGCGGTCCAGGCGGTCGGCAAGGTTCCAACCGACCTGCAATCTACTGCAATCGACATGCTGTCGCTGTCCGCACACAAGTTCCACGGACCAAAAGGCATCGGCGCACTCTATCTGAGACGGGGCGTACCCTTCTCCTCACTGATCAAGGGAGGCCATCAAGAGCGCGACCGACGCGCGGGGACAGAAAATACAGCCGGGATCGTAGGTTTAGGCAAGGCTGCCGAACTCGCCTTGAAATCAATGGACGACGATACCCGATTAATGTCGTTCCGAGACCGGTTGGAGAACGGCATTCTCCAGCGTGTTCCAGGCGCCTTCGTTACCGGCGATCGGCTTAAGAGGTTGCCGAACACGACGAGTATCGCCTTCCGACATGTTGAAGTTGAGGGGATGCTTCTTCTTCTCAATCGCTATGGCATCGCCTGCTCTTCCGGCTCTGCCTGTTCCTCCGGGTCACTGGAGCCGAGCCATGTCTTGAGGGCAATGGACATCCCTCATGCTGTGGCGCACGGTACAATTCGCTTCTCGTTCTCGCGCGATAGCTGTGACGAGGATGTCGACCGGGTACTCGAAGTCATACCTGGCATCGTAGAGAAGCTGCGGGACCATTCCCGTTTCGGCCGCCTGGCCAAAGCGAGCGGTCCGGCCCGTTCAGGGGAGAATTAGAAGCGCGATCATGGAACGACAAAATCGTCCTCAGCGATAGGAGCTGCATGACGGCTAGCTCTCACCCGGCACCGAATGCACCACCAGGCCGGGGCCCGTTCAGTCACGCCGATTGCCAGGTCACCGCCAGTGCGATGGTCATGGAGTACGCCCCGCGGCGTATCATCGCAATGGACCTCTCGCTAACATCGGTGGATTGATTTCAACCACCAGCCTATGCACCGTCCAGGGGCGACGCGACTGCCTTGCGATGGACTCCATTTTGCACCTCGAACTGCGCATTTCACAGCGTGAGCTAGGGGAGAACGATCTGGAGATCACCAATCACGACAGCGGGGAACCCAATGTGCCTTTGCTCCGATGACCGCAGTCCCATGGATGCCGAGGACATCCTCAATCGACTGAAAGGCCTATCGGCCGTCAAGGAGTTCTTCGAACTCCTTGACGGCCCCTACGATCCGAAGGTTCTCGATCTCTCACGACTCCATATCATGAAGCGTATGGGCCAATACCTGGGGCGGAGGACTTCTCCGACCTCTCCCTGCCAGCGTTCACCCTGGCGATGCAGTGGCCCGTCCCTCACAATGGCGATCCACCAAGCATCTGGATGCGCAAGATATTGTTTGAAGAGGCATCTCGCCTGATGCCCTCTTCCCAGATTGCCGTCTGACTTGCGCACCTCTGGTCCTGATCCGCATCTCAGCGTCGGCGTATTCAACGCAGACGTCAGGTACTAAACACGTATGGTGTGTATGCCCGTCCGATATCTGCAGTCGGTTTGGACCTCGATGACAGCGGAGAGCCGTTTGAGAGGTCCCTCACGGACATCCAATTCCGCCGCGTGAATTTCCCCGCGTCGGCTCGATAATCTGTCGTTGCCGGATTTTGATGACAGTCAAACGGCGGGCGCCGTTCACCATACACCGTGCGGGCCTTGAAAGTCCCTGCAATACCTAGTTGATGTCCCTCTGCGCCTCGCAGGCTTATGCGGTCACGGCGCTGGCCGGGGAGTCGAAACGACGCTCGGCGGCAGGATTGGGTAGACTACCTGCGGCTGATCCCCTGTGAGGGCCCGCAGAAAGGTAACGATGTTGTCGACTTCCTCAGGTTTCATTTGCGTGCCGAGCTGAGTGGTGCCCATCACGGCCACTGCCTGATCGAGGTCCCACGAACGGCCACTGTGAAAATAGGGGGCAGTAAGTGCGACGTTCCTCAACGTCGGAACTTTAAAGACATACTTGTCGTCCATTTTGCATGTGACCTCGATGCGTCCTTTGTCGTCAGGCGGCAGAAACTCCCAGCCGGGCTTTTCAACCACGCCAAAAAGAGCATACATGCCCCCGCCCACATTGATTCCGTTGTGGCAGGAGGAGCATCCCCTGTTGACGAAAAGCGCGAGCCCTTCCTTCTGTTCACTGGTGAGGGCATTTTCATCGCCCTTAAGGTAGCGGTCGAAGGGTGCGTTGGGTGTGATCAGCGTCGCCTCGAACGCTGCGATCGCCTCCGCGATGTTGTCATAATTGACGGGATCGATTTCATCTGGGAACGCTTTGCCGAACGCTTCTACGTAGCCGGGAATGCCCTTCAACTCTGCGACGGCTCGTTCAGGACTGGTCCCCATCCCGACAGGGTTCACGATTGGGCCGCTAGCCTGCTCCTTCAGGTCGGCAGCTCTGCCGTCCCAAAATTGAGCGATATTGAACACCGCATTGAGCACCGTCGGCGCATTTCGGTCGCCGCGCTGCCAATTGTGGCCTATTGAAGTAGAGCGACCATCAGCGCCGCCGCGGCCGATTTGATGACAGGTGTTGCAGCTGATGTTGTGAGCCTTGGAGAGCCGCGGCTCAAAAAAAAGCATCTTTCCCAATTCGAGCTTGTCTGACATCGCCGGATTGCCGTCCAGACCGGCACCGCGCTTGGGAATGGGGCGAAACAGCGACTTTGCCACGTCCAGCAGGTTGTCCTGCCCCATGACCTCGGAGGCGAGCAGAAAGCACATCAGTGTGGCACATGGAAAAGTCAGGCAGCCCGCCACCAAGCGGAAGAAGAAGGTAACGAATGTGTCTACGGTAAAACGCTCTGCGGCGAAGGCGGATCTGAGGCTGGGCAGATATGCTGCTGTTCTCGGTACCATCCCTTGCCCCCGTCACATTTGGCGCGGGCCGCAGGCGTCTCGGCTGCGGCCACGGCTGGCGAATGGGAACCAACAAGGATCATGCCATTCCAGGCCAACCGAGATTTATCTGAAGTTTTCAGCGGTTCGGTTGAACGGGACAGCGTCACGCAACATCGCCAGTGTCGCCAACCGGACAAAGCCGAAAGCGAAATGTCGGAGTTAGCGGGTACCCCTTAGGCTCGAAATCCATTTCGAGCGTGGCCTCCTCGATTCAAATTGACGACTGCGGCGGGGTGCGGACGAAAACTTGGACCGCCAAGGAGGTAGTTCATGTATTCCTACGCAGACAAACTTCGGGCGGTTGAGCTCTGTATTCGGCTTGGCAAGCGGCTTAACGCGACCTTTCGTCAGTTGGGATATCCCACCAAGAATGCGATGAGGGGCTGGTACCGCGAGCACTTGCAGCATCGCGACCTGCTTATTCAGCCGGCAGCACGAGCGCCAGAATATTCAGAGGATCAGAGGCAGGTGTCGGGCGAAGTGAGAAATTGACCCCGCCTATTGCCTCACCCAGGGATGTTACCGAAGTGTTTGGCGCTGAGATGGCCGTTATCTTCTCCTGCCGCGGCGGGAGAAGATAACGGCGCGCGCTCCATCCAGTCTCCATCGAGAATAATCTGCCCG
>NZ_PVBM01000049.1 GCF_002968575.1 Neorhizobium huautlense
GGCGCCGATCTACGCCGCTCGGCCGGCGGCAAACCGAACGAAACGAGTCCAAAGCCGTCAATCGCTGCCTGACGCGCAAGCTGAGACTCATCCCCGCCGTCACCGAAATCCGCACCCTCATCGCTCGCCTGATCATGCGAAAGCCCGCAAAACCGGCTTTCATTCTCGCCTGGTCTCCCTGGCGACGAACCCATCAGGCGCAAGCCATGCTCGCCCACTACAGAAAACGAGATCAGCTACAACTGTAGTACTAGCAAATGGGCTTTCGTTCCGCGATTTTGTGCCCAAAGAACCGATAACGAGGCACGTAGCAAGAACGTGAACACCTGAGCCAACCGGGAGGCACTATCCGTCAATACGGTCAGGACGCCTGGCATCCATTCCACGACAGAACAACTGATAAAGAAGGTGTCGCCGGTCTGGCGTCTGACGCGCAAATGCCAAAACGGTCGCCGAAGATGAAATCCGGCCGCACCGAATTGTCGCCGACCCGAGTGCTGGCCGGCAACGAATGGCAGTCGACCAACACGGCGTAAGCCGAACCTACATTGGTTCTGGTACTATCCGACACTGTTCTGTCGCCTTTGTTGGTTTTGCGACATTGGCCCATTTCGCCGAGCTCTTGTCCGGCCCAAGGCTAATCTGCTGAAAAGCAATCACAATTTTTTCTTCTGCTGGGTCGGCCAAATTGGCACGAGTTTTGATACTCCTTCGTTGCGGCCTGGAAGCCGCCGACCGATCTTCATTTCGTGAATGGCACCGCGATCGATGAACAAAGAACGAAAAGCAAAATGTCAAATCCACATCAGATAGCATTCTATGGGAAGTGGGCCTCGGCGAAACCACCCGTCCCCTACCAAACAAGCTCGCCGCCATTGTCGACCATTGCGCAGGAAATCTCGATGGCCGGCTGTGACTCAAAGGCCCACCGTACTCCCCTTATCCTGAAATCGAAGAGGCGCAGGATAAAGTTCTGCATCTCGCCGCGCGGTATATCTAAACAGTTGCACGTTGGTCGATCTTGATAATTGAGTCGGGCTACGCCGCGGAGGGCTTCGTCTACATGCCGTCTTACGTCATTCGTCGCCCGCAGCGCCTACCGGTCATCTCCGCCCTTCCATCGCTTAGAGAGTGAGTGCCACCATGCCCCAACAACCCTTGCCGACGCTGCCGATGTGGCGCGTCGATCACATCGAGCCGTCGCCTGAAATGTTGGCGCTACGCCAAGACGGTCCGATCCATCGCGTGCGTTTCCCGTCCGGGCACGAAGGCTGGTGGGTGACAGGCTACGACGAAGCCAAGGCGGTGCTGTCCGACACTGCGTTTCGACCCGCGGGAATGCCGCCGGCGGCATTCACTCCGGATTCGGTGATTCTCGGCTCTCCGGGGTGGCTGGTCTCGCACGAGGGGGGCGAGCATACCCGCTTACGCACGATCGTGGCGCCGGCCTTCAGCAACCACAGGGTGAAGCTGCTCGTGCAGCAGGTCGAGGCGATCGCCGAGCAGTTGTTCGAGACGCTGGTGGCACAGCCCCAGCCCTCCGACCTGCGCAGACACCTCTCCTTTCCGCTTCCGGCCATGGTCATCAGCGCGCTGATCGGCGTACGATACGAGGATCATGCCTTTTTCGCTAGGCTCTCCGACGAGGTGATGACGCACCAGCACGAAAGCGGCCCGCGCAGCTTGTCTCGCTTGGCCTGGGAAGAACTGCGCATCTACATTCGCGGGAAGATGCGGGACAAGCGCCAGGATCCGGACGACAACCTGCTGACGGATCTGCTCGCAGCGGTCGATCAAGGCAAGGCGACCGAGGAAGAGGCGATCGGCTTGGCGGCGGGCATGCTGGTGGCGGGGCACGAGAGCACCGTCGCGCAGATCGAATTCGGCCTGCTGGCCATGTTCCGCCATCCGCAACAGCGCGAACGCCTTGTCGGAGATCCATCCCTAGTGGACAAGGCGGTTGAGGAAATCCTGCGCATGTACCCGCCGGGCGCGGGCTGGGACGGCATCATGCGCTATCCCAGGACCGACGTGACCATCGCCGGCGTGCATATTCCCGCGGAGAGCAAGGTGCTCGTCGGCCTGCCGGCGACGTCGTTCGATCCGCGCCATTTCGACCACCCGGAAGTCTTCGACATCGAACGCGACGAAAACCCGCACCTGGCGTTCTCCCACGGGCCGCACTACTGCATCGGCCTGGCGCTGGCGAGGCTGGAACTCAAGGTGGTGTTCGGTTCGATCTTCCAGCGCTTTCCCGCGTTGCGCCTCGCCGTGGCGCCCGAAGAACTGAAGTTGCGCAAGGAGATCATCACTGGCGGGTTCGAGGAGTTCCCGGTGCTCTGGTGATGCACGGATGCCCCCGAAATCGCGATCTTCTCCGCAATTTGCCGGCCGCGCCTGGCGCGCGCCGGTCAGATCAACCAGCCAACAGGTAACCAAGATGGACGTGCAAGAAACCACGGCAGCATGCCGGGACGCCTTCGTCGAACTGGCGTCGACAGCGTGCATCCACGACCCCTATCCGTTCATGCGGTGGTTGCGCGAGCACGATCCGGTGCATCGCGCGGTGTCGGGCCTCTTTCTGTTGAGCCGTCACGCCGACATCTACTGGGCGCTCAAGGCCACGGGCGATGCGTTTCGGGGACCGGCGCCGGGCGAACTGGCGCGCTATTTCCCGCGTGCGGCGACCAGCTTGTCGCTCAGTTTGCTGGCGTCTACTTTAGCGATGAAGGATCCTCCAACGCATACGCGTCTGCGCCGACTAATCTCCCGTGATTTCACCATGCGCGAGATCGACAACCTGCGGCCGAGCATCGCGCGCATCGTCGCAGCGCGCCTGGACGGCATGGCGCCCACGCTGGAGCGCGGGGAGGCGGTGGACCTGCATCGGGAATTCGCGCTGGCCTTGCCCATGCTGGTCTTCGCCGAACTGTTCGGCATGCCCCAGGACGACATGTTCAGACTCGCTACCGGCGTCGGCGCCATTCTGGAAGGCCTGAGCCCCCATGCCAGCGATCCCCAGCTCACCGCGGCGGACGCGGCCAGCGCCAGGGTATTGGCCTACTTCGGCGACCTCATACGGCTCAGGCGCACCGACCCCCGTCACGACGTTGTGTCGATGCTGGTCGGCGCACACGACGACGATGCCGACACGCTGTCGGATGCAGAGTTGATCAGCATGCTGTGGGGGATGTTGCTGGGCGGCTTCGCCACCACTGCTGCGACCATCGACCATGCCGTCCTGGCGATGCTGGCGTATCCCGAGCAGCGGCACTGGCTGCAGGGAGACGCAATGGGGGTCGAGGCATTTGTCGAAGAAGTCCTGCGCTGCGACGCGCCTGCCATGTTCAGCTCCATTCCGCGGATCGCCCAGCGCGACATCGAACTGGGCGGCGTGGTGATCCCGAAGAACGCGGACGTGCGCGTGCTGATCGCGGCCGGCAATCGCGACCCGGACGCCTTCGCCGACCCCGACCGCTTCGATCCCGCGCGGTTCTACGGCACCAGTCCTGGCATGTCGACCGATGGGAAGATCATGCTGAGCTTCGGCCACGGCATCCACTTCTGCCTCGGTGCGCAACTGGCCCGAGTGCAGTTGGCTGAGAGCCTGCCGCGGATCCAGGCGCGCTTCCCCATGCTGGCATTGGCCGAGCAGCCGACCCGGGAGCCCTCTGCGTTCCTTAGGACATTCAGAGCGCTATCGGTGCGGCTACATGCGGGCTGAGATGCGCGTCGTGGTCGACCAGGAGCTGTGCGCAACCACCGGGCAGTGTGCGCTGACGCTGCCGGTCGCCTTTCGCCAACGCGAAGCGGATGGCGTGGCTGAGGTGTGCGTGGCGACGGTCCCGCAGGCGCTGCACGCCGCTGTGCGGCTCGCGGCCAGCCAATGCCCGGTCGCCGCCATTCGGGTCACCGAAAGCGTCGCTGACGATGGCGAGCCCGTAAGGGCCGACCCTGCGCCCTCTTCGGCAGAGGTCGGGCGGCATGCCGCGAAAGACCAACATAGTCAGGGAGGACACGATGGGACGGTTTGAGGGCAAGGTTGCCGTGGTGACCGGTGCCGGCGCCGGCATCGGTAAGGCATGCGCCCTCGCCATCGCGCGCGAGGGGGGGCGAGTGGTCGTGGCCGACATCGATGGCTCCGCGGCCATCGCCTGCACCGCGCAGATCGCTGACGAATCGGGCCACGCCCTGGCCCTGGCCATGGACATCGCCGATGCGCAGGCGGTGGCCGCGCTATTCGAGACGGCGGAGCGGCACTTTGGTGGGGTCGACCTGCTGGTGAACAACGCGAGCGCCATGCATCTGACCCCGCGCGACCGCGCGATCCTCGACCTGGACCTGGCGGTTTGGGATGAGACGATGGCGACTAATCTGCGTGGCACCTTGCTATGCTGCCGGCAGGCCATCCCACGGATGATAGCCCGTGGCGGTGGCGCGATCGTCAACATGTCGTCGTGCCAGGGGCTCAGCGGTGACACCGCGCAGACGTCCTACGCCGCCTCCAAGGCGGCGACGAACATGCTGTCGGCCTCGCTTGCCACCCAATACGGTCACGCGCAGATCCGCTGCAACGCGGTTGCGCCGGGGCTTATCATGACCGAACGTCTCCTCGCCAAGCTCGAGGAGTGTATGCTACGGCATTTGCGCCGGCACCAGCTCCTGGCGCACGTCGGCCGCCCCGAGGACGTGGCCGCGCTGGTGGCTTTCCTGCTCTCCGACGATGCTGCGTTCATCACCGGCCAAGTTGTGTGCATCGACGGCGGCATGCTGACGCATGTGCCGACATATGCCGATGGTGGCAATAGCCCCGCCGCGCGTCCGGCCGGTGACACCACCGAAGCGGCCTCGGTCCCAGGGAGGTAATAGACATGCTGCTCAACCCGTTGAACCGTCGGCACCGGCTGCGGTACGACATCCCGGTCATGCCCGGCGCCTTCCCCATGGTCGGGCATCTACCCGCCATCGTTTCCGACCTGCCGCGCCTGCTGCGGCGCGCGGAACGGACGCTGGGCAGCCACTTCTGGCTGGACTTCGGCCCAGGGGGACAATTGATGACATGCCTGCATCCGGATGCGCTCGCGGTGCTCCGGCACAAGGATGTGTCCTCTTCACTGATCGCGGAGATCACGCCCGAAATCCTTGGCGGAACATTGGTCACTTTGGACGGTAGCGCGCACCGGCGAGCGCGCGACGGGATAAAGGCGGCGTTCCTGCCCAGGGGGCTGACCGAGGCCGGCATTGGCGAGCTGTTCGAACCCGTCATCCGGGCTAGGGTGCAGGCGTGGCGCGAGCGTGGTGAAGTAACTATCCTGCCCGAAACTGGCGACCTGATGCTCAAGCTCACCTTCTATCTCATGGGGATCCCCCCCCAAGACCTGCCGGTGTGGCATCGCAAGTACCGGCAACTCCTGCAGTTGATCGTCGCCCCCCCGGTCGACCTGCCCGGCACACCCTTGCGGCGCGGCCGCGCCGCCCGCGACTGGATCGACGCTCAATCGCGACAGTTCATCCGCGACGCCCGCGCGCGTTCCGCTGGAACCGGGTTGATCAACGACATGGTGAGCGCCTTCGATCGCAGCGAAGACGCGCTTTCCGATGACGTGCTGGTTGCCAACGTCCGCTTGCTGCTGCTTGCCGGCCATGAGACCACCGCCTCAACGATGGCCTGGATGGTAATCGAGCTGGCGCGGCAGCCTGAGGTCTGGGATGCCCTAGTCGAGGAGGCGCAGCGCGTGGGGACGGTGCCGACCCGGCACGCAGACCTGGCGCAATGTCCGGTCGCCGAAGCGCTGTTCCGCGAAACGCTGCGCCTGCATCCGGCATCCTCGCTCTTACCGCGTCGCGCGACGCAGGAATTACAACTCGGCCAGCGGCGCATCCCCGCGGGCACCAGCCTTGGCATCCCGCTGCTGCATTTTTCGACCTCGGCGCTGCTGCACGAGGCGCCTGATCAGTTCCGCCTGGCGCGGTGGCTGCAACGCATGGAGCCGATCCGGCCGGTGGACATGCTGCAGTTCGGCAGCGGCCCGCACGTCTGCATCGGCTACCACCTAGTATGGCTGGAACTGGTGCAGTTCAGCATCGCCTTGGCGCTGACCATGCACAAGGCGGGGGTACGGCCGCGGTTGCTGAGCCACGCCGAAAAAGGCCGGCGCCACTTCCCGACAGCGCAGCCCTCCATGAAAGTCCGTATCGGATTCTCATGAGCTAGCACCGCATACCCGGCTGGCGCCACAACGCCGGCAACGTTGCGGCCGTTCCCCGTTAGGTACAAGGAGATGAAAATATGCAGACTGTTTCCACCCTACACGACGACCGAACTGTTTCCAAGCTCGGCGGATTGGGTGCGCCGGCGCGCGACGCATCCGGCAGGTTGCTCCCGGAGATCTGGATGCAGGACGGCGCAAAGCGGGTCGAGCAGGCGCTGGCGCGTCTTCTCAACGCCGAAGACGACGGTGAGACCGAGCTGATGGCGGCGATGCGCTACGCAACCTTGCATGGCGGCAAGCGCACCCGCGCCTTGCTCTGTCTGGCTGCCGGCGCACTGGCCGACACTCCGGCGCACATGCTCGACGACGTCGGCGCCGCCATCGAGATGATGCACGCCTGTACCCTGGTTCACGACGACCTGCCCGCAATGGACGACGACCTGCTTCGGCGCGGGCTTCCGACCGTGCACGTCAAGTTCGGCGAAGCCACTGCGATTCTGGTCGGTGATGCGCTGCAGGCGCACGCCTTCCTGACCCTGTCGAGCCTGAATGCGCCGGGCGACAACCGTATTGCGCTCGTGCGCGAACTGGCGCAGGCAGTGTGCGCCGAGGGCGCCGCAGGCGGGCAGGCCATTGATCTGTCGCTGGTTGGAAAGCACGTCTCGCTGGACAGGATCGTGGCGATGCACCGGATGAAGACCGGAGCGCTGGTGCGCGCGTCCGTTCGCATGGGCGCGCTATGCGCCATCGCGGAGGATCCCGCGCACGCTGCGCTGTACTGTGCGCTCGATCGCTACAGCGCCTGTTTTGGCCTGGCGTTGCAGGTGGTCGACGACATTCTCGACGCAACAGCGGATAACGCGACGCTGGGCAAGACCCCAGGCAAGGACGCGGCGGCGCAGAAGCCGACTTGCGCGTCGATCATGGGGCTGCAGGCAGCGCGCCAGTTCGCGCTGGATTTGTTGCGCGACGCCGGGGAGGCCATTTTCCCGTTGGGGCCGCGTGCGGAACGGTTGGCGCAGATCCTGCAGCGTGCCGACGCGCATCTGTTGAAGCACGCGCCATGCGCATGAGCGCCCCCCGTCCGCATGGAGTCGCCCTGTGCCATGCGATCGGCCGGCGGCAGCGGTGCATGCTGCACTGTGACCGAGTGCGCGGCGTCTGTACGATCCTGCTTCTCGTCAACTGTCTGCAGAAGGAACATCCCACGTGAACGCGCTGTCCGATCAGATTCTTTCCGAATTGCGCCACCTGCTGAGCGAGATGAGCGACGGTGGCAGCGTCGGTCCGTCCGTCTACGACACGGCGCGAGCTCTGCAGTTCCACGGCAACGTCACCGGTCGGCAGGACGCATACGCGTGGCTCATCGCGCAGCAACAGGCCGATGGCGGATGGGGAAGCGCGGACTTTCCGCTGTTCCGCCATGCGCCCACGTGGGCGGCGTTGCTGGCATTGCAGCGTGCCGATCCTATTCCCGGCGCTGCTGACGCAGTCCAGGCTGCAACCCGGTTCCTGGAGCGCCAGCCCGATCCTTACGCGCAGGCGGTGCCGGAGGACGCGCCGATCGGTGCGGAGCTGATCCTGCCGCAGTTGTGCGGCGAGGCCGAATCCTTGCTGGGCGTGACGTTTCCGCGCCACCCGGCGCTGTTGCCCTTGCGGCAAGCGTGCCTGGTCAAGCTGGGGGCGGTGGCGACGTTGCCGAGCGGGCATCCGTTGCTGCACTCCTGGGAAGCCTGGGGGATGTCGCCGACCACCGCATACCCGGATGACGACGGCAGCATCGGTATCAGTCCCGCGGCCACGGCCGCGTGGCGTGCGCACGCCGTGACACGGGGAAGCACGCCGCAGGTCGGGCGCGCCGACGCGTATCTGCAGGCGGCATCGCGGGCGACCCGCAGCGGCATCGAAGGTGTCGTTCCCAACGTCTGGCCGATCAATGTGTTCGAGCCATGCTGGTCGCTGTACACCCTGCATCTTGCCGGGCTGTTCGCGCATCCCGCGCTCGCCCACGCGGTGCGCGTAATCGTCGCGCAGGTCGAGGCCCGCCTGGGCGAGCGCGGTCTAGGCCCGGCCTCGCATTTCGCGGCCGATGCGGACGACACCGCCGTTGCGTTGTGCGTCCTGCGCCTTGCAGGCCGCGACCCGACGGTCGATGTGTTGCGTCATTTCCAAATCGGCGAGCTGTTCGTCACTTTCCCCGGCGAACGCAATGCCTCGGTGTCGACCAACATCCATGCCCTCCAAGCGTTGCGACTGTTGGGAAAGCCAGCCACCGGCACCAGGGCCTACGTCGAGGCCAATCGCAACCCGCACGGGCTATGGGACAACGAAAAATGGCACGTTTCGTGGTTGTATCCCACCTCGCATGCGGTCGCTGCGCTGGCGCAAGGCAAGCCCCAGTGGCGCGACAAGCGCGCGCTGGCGGCGCTGCTGCAGGCGCAGCGCGACGACGGCGGCTGGGGCGCCGGTCGCGCGTCCACATTCGAGGAAACAGCCTATGCGCTGTTTGCGCTGCATGTGATGGACGGGAGCGAAGAGCCGACAGAGCGCCGGCGCATCGCGCAGGCGGTGGCGCGTGCGGTGGAGTGGATGCTCGCCCGCCATGCGGCGCATGCATTGCCGCAGACGCCGCTATGGATCGGCAAGGAACTGTATTGCCCCACCCGGGTCGTGCGCGTAGCCGAACTCGCCGGGTTGTGGCTGGCAATTCATTGGGGGCAGCGCGTCCCGGCCGAGCGCGCAGGAGCGGCGCTATGATTCAGACCGAACGCGCGCTGCAGCAGGTGCTGGAGTGGGGGCGTTCCCTGACAGGGTTCGCCAACGAGCATGCCATGGAAGCGGTCAGGGGCGGCCAGTACATCCTGCAGCGCATCCACCCGAGCCTGCGCGACACCAGCTCCCGCACCGGCCGCGATCCGCAAGACGAAACGCTGATCGTGGCGTTCTATCGCGAACTGGCGCTGCTGTTCTGGCTCGACGATTGCAACGACCTTGGGCTGATCGCGCCGGAGCAGCTCGCCGCGGTGGAGCAGGCGCTGGGGCAGGGTGTGCCATGCGCGCTCCCCGGATTCGAGGGCTGCGCTGTGCTGCGCGCTTCGTTGGCCGCGCTCGCCTACGATCGTCGCGACTATGCTCAGCTTCTCGACTATACCCGGTGCTACTGCGCGGCGCTGCGCGCCGGACCCGCGCAGCCGGCAGGGGAGGAACGCTGGTCCTACGCCGAGTACCTGCACAACGGCATCGATTCGATCGCCTACGCGAATGTGTTCTGTTGCCTGTCGTTGCTGTGGGGGCTGGACATGGCGACCTTGCGCGCGCGTCCAGCGTTTCGCCAGGTCCTGCGGCTCATCTCTGCGATAGGGCGCTTGCAGAACGATCTGCATGGACGCGACAAGGATAGGTCGACCGGCGAGGCCGACAACGCGGCGATCCTGCTGCTGCAGCGCTATCCTGCCATGCCTGTGGTGGAGTTCCTTAACGACGAGCTGGCCGGCCATACGCGCATGTTGCACCGGGCGATGGCGGAAGAACGCTTTCCCGCGCCGTGGGGACCGTTGATCGAGGCGATGGCGGCCATCCGCGCGCAGTACTACCAGACCTCGACCAGCCGCTACCGCAGCGACGCCGCGGGGGGAGGCCAGCGTGCGCCAACCTGAACGCGCGGGAGGCGGCAGCTTGCGCACGCTGCCGTCGGTCCGATCCGACGCAACGCCGTCGTCCGATGCGACGGATGGAGCGAGCATCAGCGACACCGCCCTGAGACGGCGCAAGGACGACCATCTGGACATCGTGCTGGATCGGCGAACGGCGCCGGCCACGGTAGCCGCCGGCTGGGAGTATATCCGTTTCGAACACTGCGCATTGCCCGAGTTGGACCTGACGCAGATCGACCTCCGCGCTTCGCTGCTGGGCAAGACCATGCGCGCTCCGCTGATGATCAGCTCGATGACCGGAGGCACGCCACGCGCCGAGGCCATCAACCGGCATCTGTGCGAGGCAGCGCAAGCATTGGGGATCGCCATGTGCGTCGGTTCGCAGCGCGTGAGCCTACAATCCCGCAACTCCCAGGGGCTGACGCGCGCGCTCCGCCGCCTGGTCCCAGACATTCCCTTGCTGGCCAATATCGGCGCCGCGCAACTGCGCGAGGCCGACGGCCTGGACCTGGCGCGCCGGGCGGTGGATGCGCTGGAAGCCGATGGACTCATCGTCCATCTCAATCCGCTGCAGGAAGCGGTACAGCCGGAGGGCGACCGCGACTGGCGCGGCGTTCTGGCGCAGATCGCTCGCGCTGCGCGCAGCGTGGGTGTGCCGATCGTGGCCAAGGAAGTGGGGTCGGGCCTTTCCGCCTCGGTAGCCTATGCGCTCGTCGAGGCGGGCGTGGCGGTGATCGATGTCGCCGGCGCCAGCGGCACCAGTTGGGCCGCGGTGGAGAGCGAGCGCGCCCGCGATGCCGCCGGCCGTGCAGTGGCGATGGCATTCGCCGATTGGGGGATTCCGACCCCGGCTAGCGTTCAGGCGGTACGTCGGGCGCTGCCAAAGGTGAAGCTGATCGCGTCGGGCGGGATCCGCGACGGCGTCGACGTGGCCAAGGCCATCAGTTTGGGCGCGGACATCGCCGGGCAGGCGGCTGGCGTGCTGCGCGCGGCTACAGTATCCACCGAGGCGGTTGTCGCACATTTCGAGATCGTTATCCGCCAGTTGGCCGTCGCCTGCTTCTGCACCGGCTCGGCTGATCTGGCGGCGTTGCGTCAGGCACGCTTGTTGCCCTCGGCGCATCTGCCCGCGGGTTGATGCTGGCGTCGCCCGCACGTGGCGGCGGGCGCCTAGTCTTACTGAGTCAGAAAGTCGCGGATGCGGGGGATCGGCGCTGGTCGCGGATTTGTTAGGGTGCTGCTTCGTGATCAGGGAAGCACCCCGCCATGCCCGACTGGACAGCCCAGAGTGAAGCCGCATTTGATGCCTATGTCGATGCTTTGATCGAGGTGACTGGACACGTCGACCGAGCTGAGCGCCTGAAAGGGGTCGGAGCAAGGTGCGCCGGGAGCCCGGCAAGGAGTAGATGGTGCACATTCATTGCAGTGAAGGAGTAGCGATTCACATTGACCCCGAGTCATGCGCGGTCGGTCCAGGAGACCGGTAACTTCTCTGGGATCGAACACGGGTTGTTAGGCTCAAGCAGTCCATCAGCATCGTTTTGAAGCGAGGCGGTCGAATGGACGGTTACGATCGAAGGCCGGAACGTTGGGAATCTAGCTTGTGTGCGACGACGGCGCGGCGACATGGAATATCGCGCTCGCAGTTATATGAGTGGCGCCGACTCGCACGATCGCGGCAACTGGTTGTTGGCTCGCCTGTCGGTGGCTTTATTCCTGCGTTTCCGCAGGCACTTCCTTCATCGGCGCCGATGAAGGAATGAAGTGGGTTCTTTGGCTAAGAAGCTCCCCAAAAGGGTTGCGGCAGCGGGGTCTGGAATGGCGCTGCCGGCCAGCTTTGCTCACGATTCTGGTTTGAACAGTCGATGCTCTTGAACGGATTCGGGCCGCGGACCACCAACTGTCGTTGCTATTGCGCTATTTTGACTGCGCTTTTCGAAGACTACGAAGGAGCCAATCACCGAAGACGATGACATTGGGATTATGAGATTTGCGCTCCGGATAGACCAAATAGTTGGGATCATCCGACTGCACCGGCTCGCCGTTGGGCCGAGCAAGGCGTTTGGGATGCTCTCCCTGAGACCCTAGTCAAACTCGGGCTGACGGATGACTGGCAGCACATGATCGACAGCACCACGGTTCGCGGCCACTCGCAGGCTGCGGGCGCAAAAGGGGGACTTATCAGGAGGCTATTGTCGATCACGCGGCGGCTTTACGAAGAAAATCCACGCCCGCGCAGACAGTCAAGGACGCCCTCTCAGCTTCATCCTGACCGGTGGCGAGGCTTCGGATTACAATGCCGTTCCTGATCTGCTGGCGATACCGGTCAGCAAATCGAGATTGTTTCTAGCCGACAAAGGTTATGGCGGCGACTTCCTGCGTGAGGAACTGCTGATCCACGGCATCAGGCCGGTCATCCACCAAAGGCCAAAAGGAAGAACCCGCCTGCCTGTGACTTCCGGGCATACAAGGATCGAAACCGCATCGAACGGATGTTCAACCGCCTCAAACAGTTCGTCGCATTGCGACCCGATACGACAAGACCCGAAAATCCTTCTCAGCATTTCTCGCCCTGGCCGCTGCCAAGATATGGCTGCCATACTTTTTCAACAGGCTCTAGTACTACAGTTGTGGATGAAGGCAAATCATGATTCTCTTGAAGGGGATGTGGCATGTCTGTTTCGGAATGGTCGGGTTCGGGGATTTCCTGGGAAGGGGAGCTGTCGGCGCTGAAGGCGCGTCTGGGCGTGGTGTTCCGCCGTTCCGAGACGCGGGAGGGCTGCGCGGCGTTTATCGACGGGCTTTTATCGGGGATTGAGCGCAAGACCGGCTGGCTTCTTTCCGAGCAGGCCGGCTTTGGGTGCCCGTGGCGGATCCAGGCGTTGCTGGGGCGGTCGCAATGGGATAATGGGGACCGGTTGCGCGACATCGTTTGCGACTACGCTATTGAGGCGCTCGGCGATCGATCGGGCGTGCTGGTGGTGGACGAAACCGGCCGCTTGAAAGAAAAGCATCCATTCGGTCGGGGTGGCGCGGCAATATTCGGGCACCGCCGGCCGCATCGAGAACTGTCAGATCGGCGTGTTCGTCGCCTATGCCAGCCGCTTTGGCCAGACGCTGA
>NZ_PVBM01000004.1 GCF_002968575.1 Neorhizobium huautlense
CTACCCCGCCCCATGCAGGTGAGCCAAGTATCAACCGGCGACGGAATAATTGCTATCGAGAAAGCTAAAGCCGAAGGGGGTGCCCCTCACCCGCCCCCGCTCCGCCCTTTCAACCCGGCCCAGCCGGTCGGATCGGGGGCTGATCATCAGAGCCAGTGTCGCGTTTCTAACTGGATAACAGCGTCGCAGCCCTATTCAGCTTTGACATAGACTGTAGCCGCAAAGTTAAAGTGTCCTGATCCTGCAAAGTTAGAATGTCACTCTCCCCTCATTATGGTTAGTGCAGACCGCCCACCCCAAGGAGCCGGTCGACAGTATCATGATGCGCGGAAAGCTCTTGCGGGGTACCAGCCCAAGCCAGTCTGCCCCGTTCGAGAATAATGACCCTGTCAGCGAAGTCGATCGCGCTCTGGATACGCTGCTCGACCAGCAAAATGGTCATGTCGCCCGTCTTTGCGAGCTCGGCAAAGGCCGCCATCAGCTCTTCACAGATGACCGGCGCCAGCCCTTCCAGAGGCTCGTCGAGAAGGAGGACCGACGGGCGACCAAGGATGCTTCGCGCGGTCGTCAGCATCTGCTGTTCACCACCGGAAAGCTGATTGCCGAGGTTGCGCCGGCGTTCCTTCAGGCGCGGAAACATCTGGTAGGCTTCCTCAAGCGCTGCCTTGGGCCGATCCTTGAGGCCGACGAAGAGGTTTTCCTCCACCGTCAGGGTCGGGAAGATGCAGCGCGCCTGCGGCACGTAGCCCAGCCCCTTGAGAGCGCGTGAAGCGCTTGGCGCGGTGGTAATGTCGGCGTCGCCGAGGCGGACGCTACCCTCATAACGTTTTGTCTGGCCGGCGAGTGAGGCAAGCAGCGTCGTCTTTCCCATGCCGTTTCGACCAAGCACAGCGAGCCGCTCGCCTGCAGTCACCAAGAAGGATATGCCCTCCAGAACCCTGGTCGGCCCGTATCCCGCGGAAAGGTTCTCAACTTCAAGCGACGTGGCTGGCATTGGCATAGTTTCCGAGATAGGCCTCGCGAACGCGGGCATCCTTGGTGACATCGGCCGGCAGGCCGTCGAAGATGATGGTGCCGGCGGCCAGCACGATCACCCGCTTGGCGAACCGGAAGACGAGATCCATGTCGTGCTCGATCATCAGCACGGCCAAGTCCGGCGGCAGATCCGCCAGCGCCTGCTCAATCCGACCCGTATCGCTCTGCGGCACGCCGGCCGCAGGCTCGTCAAGCAGCAACACCTTCGGCTTCAGCGCCAAAGCAACCGCGATTTCCAGAAGCCGCTGCTGGCCGTAGGCGATTTCGCGCACCTTGCGATGCGCCAGCTCCGCCAAGCCGAGTTTTTCCAGCAGTTCGGAGACTTCCACCATCACCTCTGGCATGCTGAGAAAGCTGCCGAAGAGGCGACCGGCGCGGCCATCTCTCTGCAGGACCGCAAGCCCCACGTGCTCGGCAGGCGTCATGTCCTGGAAGAGCCGCGTCACCTGAAACGAACGGACGAGGCCCCTCCGCACCCGGCCAATCGCGTCGATCCTGGTAACAGTCTCGCCGCCGAGGCGAACCTCCCCGGAACTCGGCGGCAGGTTGCCGGTCACGAGATTGACGAAAGTTGTTTTGCCGGCGCCGTTCGGCCCGATCAGCGCAATCCGGTCGCCCGGCGCCATGGAAAGCGAGACGTCGTTGGTGACGACGAGACCACCGAACGACCGCTTGAGATTGGCGACTTCGAAAACGGCGCTCATCGGTTCGCCTTCCCGGGGCGCGTGAAATACGCAGCCGCGGTTCCGTAGATGCCCTTCGGGGCAAACAGCACGACCGCGATCAAGAGCGCGCCGACCATGGTGAGCCAATGGAAGGGATTGGCGGCCGATACATAGTCTTCGAACAGCATGAAGATCAGGGTGCCGGCAAGCGCGCCGAACAGAGAGCCGGTGCCGCCCAGCACCAGCATGACCAGCGCTTCGGCAGATTGGGTAAAGGACAGTGCATCGAGCGCGACCACCTGCGTCGAGATCGCGCTGAGCGCACCTCCCGTGCCGGCAACTGCACCGGAAATAACATACATCTTGGCAAGTGCCGCATTCGGCGAAGCGCCCAAGGCGCGAATGCGCAAGGGGTCTTCCTTGATGCCGCGACACAACATGCCGAACGGAGAGCGGACCACGAGGCGCAGAAGGACGAAGGCGATCAGCAGCAGCGCAACGCCAAAGAAATATGCCGTATGACCAAAGAGGTCGAACTCATACAAGCCAAAGACAGGATCCGGCATGATGCCCGAAAGACCGTCGCTGCCCCCCGTCCAGGAGGAAGTCTTGTTGGCAAGTTCGTGAAACAGGTAGATCAGCGCGATCGACAAGACGAGCTGTGGCAAACCGTGGGCGCGCAACATGATGACAGCACAGAGGAGGCCCGCGACGGCGCCGGCTACGATGCCCCCGAGCGTCATCAACAGCGGGTCGTTGATGCCATAGTGAGCTGAGAGAATGCCGGCGGCATAGGCTCCGGAACCGAAGAGCGCGGCATGGCCGAGCGTCGCGACGCCGCAGTAACCTGTCACCAGATCGAGCGCGAGAACAAGCAAGGCGACTGACAGAATGCGGGTCAGCAGCGCGAGATTGTCGGGGAAAAGGATGTATCCCGCCGCGGCAAAGACGGCGATCACCGCGACGCCCATCAGATCGCGCCTGAAGGAGCGGCCCCGCGGCCGGCTAAGTATGGTCTGAGTGTTCACAGCCAGTGTCATGTTTACCTAGTTCGCCTCACTTTATACGTCCGGCAAGGCCGCGGGGAAAAACGCAGATGATTGCGATCACCGCGAGATAAAAAAAGAACTCGCCGAATTCCGGCATCAGGTAGCGCCCCGTCGTATCGATCGCCCCGAGCAGGAGGCAGGCAATCAGCGCGCCGGGGATAGACCCCGCCCCGCCGACGGAGACGACGACCAGGAAGGTGACCATGTAGCGAAGCGCGTAATAGGGCTCGACCGGCAGCAGTTCGGCGCCCACCACCCCACCGAAGGCGGCAAGCCCGACGGCAACCGCAAAGCTGATCGCATAAACGATCTCGGTCCGCACGCCGAGTGCCGCTGCCATGGCCGCGTTGTCCACCGAAGCGCGCAGCTTTACGCCGAAACTGGTCTTTTCGATCGCGAACCAAAGGCCGAGCGCGACTGCCAGACCACAGATGATGGCAAAGAGCCGGTGGATGGAAATCGTGCGGAAGCCGAGATCGACCGATCCCCTTAACGGCGCCGCAAGGGGAATCGTCTTCAGCGTCGGCCCCATCGCATAATTTGCAATTCCGATGATGCAGAAGGTGATGCCGATGGTCATCAACACCTGCGTCAGTTCCGGCTGACCGTAGATGCGGCGATAGAGAAGCCGCTCGATCGGGATGGCGATGAAGATGGTGATGACGACCGCAGCGATCACGGCGAGGGCATAACCAAGTCCGAGGTCGCGCGCCACATAGGAGGCGATATAGCCGCCGATCATCGCAAAGGCGCCGTGCGCCAGATTGACGACGCGCATCAGGCCCATGGTGACCGAAAGACCGATCGATATGACGAACAGCACCATGCCATAGGCAAGCGCGTCGATGGCTATGCTGAAGACTGTCTGCATCAAAATGTCCTGTCCGGAAACGGCGGGCCACGGTAAGCCCGCCGAGGGTTCGGAGCTTTCTCTCGGAAGGCTTACTTGGCCGCAGCCAGGCCCGGATCGCCCTGCTTCTCGAAGGTCTGGATTTCCTTGTTGATGTAGGTCCCGTCGGCACCTTTGGCGACTTCGCGCAGATAAATGTTCTGCGTGATGTGACGACTTTCCGGATCGATGGAAACCGGGCCGCGCGGGCTCGTCCAGGAGAGGCCCTTCACCGCGTCCACCGCCTTCTCCGCATCCTGTTTGCCGCCGGTTGCCTCGATCATCTTGTAGATGACATGCATGCCGTCATAGGCGCCGACTGCCGGGAAGGAGAGTTCCGCCTTGTTGCCGATCGCCTTGGCCGCTGCATCGACGAAGATCTTGTTTTCCGGGGAATCGTGCGAGACGGCGTAGTGGAACGTCGTCTGAATGCCGAGCGCCGCATCACCGAGTGCGGGCAGATCCGATTCCTGCGTCAGGTCGCCAGGCGCGAAAAACTTGATACCGGCCGTCTTCAGACCGTTGTCGTTATAGGCCTTGACGAAGCCGAGTGTTGTCGGACCGGACGGGAGGAAGGCGAAGACGCCCTGGGCCCCGGAATCCTTGATGCGCTGCATGATCGGGCTGAAGTCGTTAGTGGCGAGTGGTAGGCGGATCGACTCCACCACTTCGCCACCAGCCTTCGTGAAGCCTGTCTTGAAGGCATTTTCCGCATCGATGCCCGGACCATAGTCGCTCACCACCGAGATTACCTTCTTCACGCCGGCATCGAACGCCACCTTCGCGATCGGCGTGGACGTCTGCCAGGTGGTGAACGAGGTACGCACGACGAACGGGCTGGTTTTCATGATCGCCGAGGTGGCCGCATTCATGATGACCATCGGCACGTTGCCCTGTTTCAGGATCGGCGTAACAGCCATCGCGTCCGGGGTGAAGTAGAAGCCGGCGAGATATTTGACCTTTTCCTTTACGATCAATTCCTGGCCGAGCGCCTTGGATTGCGCAGGATCGGCGGCCGGGATGTCTCGGTAGATGATCTCGATGGTGTCGCTGCCTACCTTGTTGCCGTTGAGCGCCATATAGGCGTCGATGCCGGCCTTGAAGTTCTTGCCCTGCAGCGCGAACGGACCTGAGAACGGGCCGACGACGCCGACCTTGATGACGTCGGCATAAGCCGTGCTGCTCAAGGCCAAAACGGCAAATGCGCAGAGAATGGTCTTGTTCATGTTCAGTCCTCCCTTTTTCAAACGGTGCGAGTGTTTAGCCTGTCCACCGGTTTCAAGTTCAAAGTGGCGTGCATCCCCAGATGCATTTATTCCCGTGAAGCCAATCAAACGGCAACTCAGAACGGCAACCCCACGTAGTTCTCCGCAAGCGCCGTGGAAGCGGCCTGCGAATGAGTGAGATAATCAAGCTCGGCCTCCTGAATCTTCTGATCGAAGTCGCCCGTGTCGGGAAAGCGATGCATCATCGTCGTCATCCACCAGGAGAAGCGAACGGCCTTCCACACACGGGCAAGCGCCCTTTCCGAATAGACATCAAGACCGGTTTCGGAGCGGTCGTGATAGTACTCCCGCAGCCCACTGAACAGGTAATGCACGTCACTCGCGGCGAGGTTCAGCCCCTTGGCCCCTGTCGGCGGCACGATATGCGCTGCGTCTCCGACAAGAAACATGCGGCCGAAGCGCATTGGTTCGGCCACGAAGGAGCGCAGCGGCGCTATCGATTTCTCGAAGGACGGTGCAGTGATCAGCGCCTCGGCGTGGTGCGCAGGCAAGCGGCGGCGGAGTTCGTCCCAGAAGCGCTGGTCGCTCCAGTCCTCGATCTTCTCGTCAAGCGCACATTGAATGTAGTAGCGGCTGCGCGTCATCGACCGCATCGAACATAGGGCGAAACCGCGCGGATGGTTGGCATAGATCAGCTCGTGACTGACGGGCGCAACTTCAGCCAGGATGCCGAGCCAGCCGAACGGATAGACCTTTTCGAAGATGCGGATCGCATTGTCCGGCACCGCCTTGCGGCTCGCGCCATGAAAACCGTCGCAACCGGCGATGAAATCGCAGTCGATGCGGTGGGTCCTGCCGTTTTTTTCGTAGGTGACATAAGGCGCGGCGCCACCAAAGTCGTGCGGCTGCACGTTGCCCGCCTCATAAACGGTCACGGCGCCGCTCCTCTCGCGTCCGTCCATCAGGTCGCGCGTCAACTCGGTCTGGCCGTAAACCATGACGCGCTTGCCGCCGGTCAGGCCGTAGAGATCTATGCGGTGGTCGCGCCCATCGAAGGCAAGCGAGAACCCGTCATGCGGCAGGCCTTCGGCATGCATGCGGCTACTCGAATTCGCCTGATCGAGAAGCGCGACTGTGCTTTCCTCGAGCACACCGGCACGTACGCGCCCAAGGATGTAGTCCTTGCTGACCCGGTCGAAAATGATGTTGTCGATGCCCGCTCCGGTCAGAAGCTCGCCAAGCAAGAGACCTGATGGTCCCGAACCGATAATGGCCACCTGCGTCCTCAAGCGCGTCCTCCCATGCGTTTTTGCCTTTTGACAAATTCTGCTCGGCTTCCGCGTCGGCAGCAATGGACTTTCAAGCCGAAAACTTGCACAAAATGAACATTGCCGGCGGAGGTACGAATGAACAGGCAAATCCCGACCTACCAGCTTTACGGCGAAGAAAGCGGTAAGGATCCGGACTTTTGGGTGCATTGCGAAACGATCAGATCCAGAAGCAGCCGGCATCAATGGGAAATCCGGTTGCATCGGCACGAGTCTTTCTTTCAGATATTGTACATCGAGGCGGGATCGGGCGATGCCATCTTCGGCCGCAAAAGCTTTCCCATTCATCCGCCGGCGATCATTACAGTCCCGCCAGGTCTGAACCACGGTTTCCGGTTCTCCCGCGACATCGAGGGGCTGGTGATCACCATCCTTGCCTCTCACCTGAGCCATCCTCCCGGCGAGCGCGGCCGCTATGGCGAATGGCTGGCATCGCCGCATCTGACGACGCTCGATCCACGGGATCTGGATGCAGCTTACCTGATGCAGACGCTAAAACGGATCGGTGCGGAATTCGAACACCGCGCTAGCGGCCGCAATGAGCTCATGTCGTCCTACATAACGCTTTCCCTCAGGCTGACCGCCCGGATTTCCCATAAGGACAATGCAAACCAACTTCCTGCAGAAGAAGGCGAAAAGCGCATGGAGCTGTTGAGCAGTCTCATCCATCAGCATTTCCGCTCGCACAAGCCGGCGTTTTTTTATGCCGGCGAACTCGGCATATCTCTCACGCATCTCAATCGTGTCGTGCGTTCGGCAACGGGATCCACGGTCCATGATTTGATCAGCGCGAAACTGCTCGAGGAATCAAAGCGCGAACTCGTCTTTTCTCTCGCTTCTGTCCAGGAAATCGCCCTCCGCCTGGGTTTTAACGACCCGGCTTACTTTTCGCGGTTCTTCTTCAGGCAAACCGGCGAGACACCGCGCGCCTGGCGCATGAAGGAGAAGACGCTGCTCGATGGACGGTAACAGGAGACGGCGGCCTGGGTTGATGCCGCCGTCCGATTGCTCAGGCGACGTCCGGCAGGCCACCGATCAGTTTGTCGAGCGTGATTGGATAATGTCTAACTCTGATGCCTGTGGCGTTGTAGATGGCGTTGGCGATCGCGGCGGAGACCCCACAAAGTCCGAGTTCGCCGACACCCTTTGCTTTCATCGGTGATGACATCGGGTCGGTCTCGTCCATGAAGATCACCTCCTGGTGAGGGATATCTGCGTGAACGGGGACCTCGTATCCGGCAAGGTCGTGGTTAACGAAGAAACCGGATCGCGTATCCACCGCAAGCTCCTCGGACAAGGCCCCGCCGACGCCCATGGTCATGGCACCAATGACCTGGCTGCGTGCCGTGATCGGGTTGAGGATGCGCCCCGCAGCACACACCGCCAGCATGCGGCGGATGCGGCTCTCGCCCGTTGCGACGTCGACGCCCACTTCCACGAAATGCGCTCCGAAGGTCGATTGTTGATGCGTCTCGGAAAGGTCTCCCCACTGAATTGTGTCTTCGCCCACAAGACCGTCCGATCCCGCCGCCTCGGCGAGCCGCACCGAGCGGTTGCCCGATCGGACCTCGCCGTTTTCGAAGACGACATCGTCGGAGTTGAAGCCGAGTTTCTGCGCGATGGCCTCGCGGAGCTTGACGCACGCGGCGTAGACACCGGCAGTGGAGCAATTACCGCCAAACTGTCCGCCAGAGCCCGCAGACACAGGAAAGTGGGAATCGCCGAGATGGACCGCAACCTTTTCGATGGGAAGCCCCAGCATCTCGGCCGCAGTCTGGGCAATGATCGTATAGCTGCCGGTTCCGATATCGGTCATATCGGTTTCGACGGTCACGATGCCTTCGCGATCGAGCCGTACCCGGGCGCCGGATGGAATGAGCAGGTTGTTGCGAAAGGCTGCCGCAACTCCCAATCCGATCAGCCAGTTGCCATCCCGCCTCGCCCCAGGGCGCCCACGCTGGCTCCAGCCGAAACGTTCCGCACCGACCTCAAGACAGCCGATCAGGTTGCGATGGGAAAATGGACGCTTCGGATTTTCCGGGTCGACCTGCGTGTCGTTGAGGATACGAAACTGCACGGGATCCATGTCGAGCTTTTCAGCGATCTCGTCGATGGCAATTTCAAGCGCCATCAGACCGGGAGCCTCGCCCGGAGCCCGCATGGCGTTGCCCTCCGCAAGATCGAGCGTGGCCAGCCGCATCGCCGTCATGCGGTGCGCTCCGGCATAGAGCAGACGGGTCTGGTTGACGGCGGTCTCCAGGCCACCGCCGGGAAGATCGCCCGACCAGCTCTCGTGCGCGATCGCGGCAATCCTGCCGTCCCGGCCGGCACCGATGCGAATGCGCTGGATCGTGGCCGGGCGATGGGTCGTGTTGTTTGCCATCAGCGGTCGCGGGAGAGCGACCTTGACCGGCCGCCCCGCAGCCTTTGCCCCGAACGCAGCGAGCACTGCATCCGCCCTCAGAAACAGCTTTCCGCCAAAACCGCCGCCGATGAACGGCGACATGAGATGGAGCTTTTCCTTGTCGATCCCAAGTGTCGTCGCCAGGTCGGAGCGCCACCAGTCGATCATCTGGCTCGATGTCCAGACGGTCAGCTTGTCCCCGTTCCAGGCTGCGATGGACGCATGCGGCTCCATCATGCAATGCGACTGATCAGGTGTCGTGTAGGTTTCATCCAAGGTCACAGGGGCGGAGGCGAACGCCGCATCGAAGTCTCCGACTGCCGTATCCGGTGGGGCCTCGCCTGGTTTGGCCGCCGGCTCAATCGCCGAATCCTTCGCCTTTTCCAGGTCGAAGGCGCCCTTCTCCACGACATAGTCGACCCTTACCAATGCGGCGGCGGCGCGCGCCTGCTCGAAGGTCTGCGCAACGACGACCGCAATCGCTTGATGATAATGCTGGACCCTGTCGCCGCCAAAGAGTTTGGCGGTGTTGAACTGGCCTTTCTTCAATTCGCCGACGTCGAGCGTCGTCACAACGGCAAGCACGCCAGGCGCCTTCTTTGCGGCGGACACGTCAATAGACTTGATCCGCCCCTTGGCGATGGCAGCGCCGACGGGATAGCCGTAAGCATACGGCGTGTTCGGATCATGCCATTCATAGGCGTACATGGCCCGGCCGGTGGTCTTGAGCTGGCCGTCGATGCGGTGGATCGGCCGGCCGACAACCTTGAGCTGGTCGATCGGATTGGTGGCTGCTGGTGTATCGAACTGCATGGCTCATCCTCTGGCTTCGGCAATGACCGCGCCGAGCGTGCGCTCAACCAGGTCCAGCTTGAAACGGTTGTGGTCCGTAGGTCGGGCGTCCGAGAGAAGGATGCCAGCGGCAGCACGGGCACCTTTCGGCAGCTCGGCTTCGGCCGCCTCGACCCGCCAGGGTTTGTGGGCAACACCTCCGACCGCGATACGTCCGGTTCCGTCAGGTTGGATAACAGCGCCTATGGAAACGAGAGCGAAGGCGTAGGAGGCCCGGTCGCGGACCTTGCGATAGAGTTGTCGCCCCCCGATTGGCGGCGGCAGCACGACGGCGGTAATAATCTCTCCGTGTTCGAGAACCGTCTCGATGTGCGGGGTATCGCCCGGCAGGCGGTGGAAGTCGGCGATCGGGATGGCGCGGTGGCTGCCGTCTCCTTTTACGGTTTCCACGACGGCATCCAGCGCCCGCATCGCAATGGCCATGTCGCTCGGATTGGTCGCGATGCAGGCCTCGCTCGTGCCGATGACCGCATGCTGACGGGTGAAGCCGCCGATTGCGGAGCAGCCACTGCCGGGCTGACGCTTGTTGCACGGCTGATTGGTGTCATAAAAGTAGGGACAGCGCGTGCGCTGCAGGAGATTGCCGGCCGTGCTGGCCTTGTTGCGGAGCTGCCCGGAGGCACCGGCCAGGAGCGCGCGGGACAGAAGCCCGTAGTCGCGCCGGACGATGCCATGGCCGGCTAGATCCGTATTGCGGACAAGAGCTCCGATGCGCAGCCCGCCTTCCTGCGTGGGTTCGATCTGGTCCAGGCCCAGGCCGTTCACGTCGATCAGATGCGTGGGGGTCTCGATCTCGAGCTTCATGAGGTCGAGCAGGTTTGTGCCGCCGGCAATGAACTTTGCTTCGGGGTTAGAGGCGGCCGCCTTGGCCGCTGCCTCGACGGAGGGGGCGCGTTCGTAGGTGAAGGCTCTCATGTTTTTGTCCCCGCGACTTCCGTGATGGCGTCAACGATGTTGGAATAGGCGCCGCAACGACAGATGTTGCCGCTCATCCGCTCGCGGATTTCCCCAGGCGTGAGCTGTACCTGTGTCGTAAGGTCGCCGGTAACGTGACTCGGGATGTCCGCCTTGATCTCCTCGAGCACCGCCACCGAGGAACAGATTTGCCCCGGCGTGCAATAGCCGCACTGGAAACCGTCGTGCTTCACGAAGGCCGCCTGCATGGGATGAAGATTTCCAGGCTCTCCGAGGCCCTCTATCGTCGTGATCTGCTCGCCCTCGTGCATCACCGCCAACGTCAGGCACGAATTGATGCGGCGGCCGGCTACCAAGACGGTGCAGGCGCCGCACTGGCCATGGTCACAGCCCTTTTTGGTTCCCGTGAGATGCAAGTGCTCGCGCAGCACGTCGAGCAGCGTGACTCTGTTGTCGACGTCAAGATCACGTATCTCGCCGTTGATCGTGAAGGATATTTTGGTCGTGTAGGTCATCGCGTTTCCTGGTGACTGTGCCGCCGCCTCCGCGGCGACTCCGCTGACCGCGACGGTGGCGGCCGACGAGATAAGTAAATCTCGGCGGGAGATTTCAAGTTGGATGAGGCTTTGCATGTCCAGCTCCATTTCGATGGGGAGGATGATGAGGGCTCCAAGGCCCGCAGAATTGCTTGAGCATCGACGCCGTTGGGGAAGTAGAGGACGGGAATGGAGGGATTAGGGGCGCGTTATCGCTTGCGGTTATCGATCTGACCCATAAATGTAGGGGCGAGCGAGCACTCGCCGGATCAATTCTCTTCGCTTCAGGCCTGATTCATGGACGACGGCTATAGGCCCTATGTCGTCATATGACTATCGGTTCAGGCCGCGGATAGCAGAGGCCTGACCGTAGGCAGGAAAATACAACCTGACCTCGACACACGCCCGTAACTCATATTATGTCTTATAATGTTGATCCGTCAGGGAGAGCCTCAACGTGTATCTCGGAACACAAGTCGCAGCGCGGGATGATGACGACTACAGGGTATGGGCGCAGCTTGGTGTGAATCATATTTCCGCCGATCCGCCGGGGTCGCCTTCGAGCTGGACTCTCGAAGATCTGGAACGCCATCGGGACCATGTGGAAAGCTTCGGGCTTGTCCTCGACATGATCCAGCTTCCCCTGCCCTCGCAGCCGATCGAGAAGGCCTCCTATCCCGATATTCTGCTTGCCGGCCCTCAGCGCGACCGCCAGATCGATGCGGTTTGCCGCATGATTGAGAACTGCGCTAAGGCTGGAATTCCTGCCGTCAAATACAACCTCAATCTGATCGGTATTCCGCGTACCGAACTGGAGCGGGGCCGCGGTGGTTCGTTGAACGAAGCGTTCCGCTGGGACAAAACCGACCAGCAAGCGGCGCCCGGCCTCGCCGGCCTGCTGCCGGAAGACGAAAACTGGGAGCGCATCGACTATTTCCTGGAGCGCGTCGTGCCCGTGGCGGAGAGCAATCGCGTCCGGCTAGCCTGCCATCCGCACGATCCCTATACGCCACCGGGCTATAGAGGTGTTACGCGAGTGCTCGGCACCGTGGAAGGCCTCAAGAAGTTCGTCCTGATGCGCGAAAACCCCTATCATGGCCTGAATTTCTGCCAGGGCTCGATCGGTGAGATGCTCGACAATCCGCGCGAGGAGATAGACGAGATCATCCGCTGGTTCGGAAGCCGCGGCAAAATCTTCAACCTGCATTTCCGCAACATCCGCGGCGGCAAGCTGTCGTTCATGGAAACCTTCCCGGAAGAAGGCGACATGGACATGGTCCGCTCCTTGAAGGTGTATCAGGAGGTGGGATACCGGTATATGGTTATGCCCGACCATGTGCCCCGCATCGACGGCCGCGATCCTACCGGGGTAGCCTTCGCCTTTTGTTACGGCTACATCGCCGCATTGCTCGAAGCGGTTGGGGCGGACACGACGAAGATCGCCTGACCGGCGCCCCTCCGACTATTTCCTCGGCATGCCCTCGGGTCGCATCTGTTTTTTGAGCGCTGCGATGCGGAAGATTGCGTTTGGGGCGCCGTAGCCTTTGTAGCCGCGCCGTTCGACGATCTCGAAGAAGAAGCCCTCGCCATAGGTCGTGCTGTAGAGCTGGAAATATTCGCCGTTGTCGTCGCGGTCGTAGAGGATGTTGTCAGCCTTCAGCCTTTCGGTGAGCGCCGGGTCGAGCCCGAAGCGGGCCTCCACGTCGCCGTAATAGTTGGGCGAGATGGAAAGCGGCCGAAAGCCGTTCTGCTTGAGCGCCTTTGCGGTTTTGAAGATGTCGCCGGTCGCAAAGGCCAGATGCTGGATGCCGGAGCCGAATGTCTCGGCGATGAAGTGGCCGGCGAGCGTGCGGCGGTTCTCCGCCCCGTTCAGGGTGATCCTCAGCGTGCCCGAGGCGTTTTCCACCACCTGGCTGCGCACCACGCCGGCCGGATCGATGATGTCGACCATCGGCGTCTTCTGCATCTCGAAGATCGCCGTGTAGAACAGAAGCCAGGTCGGCATTTCCTCGTAGGCGACCGTCTGGGCGATGTGGTCGACATGGTCGAGATGTGCCGGCACCACGGCCTCAGCCTCTGGCTCTGTCCCTGCCCCTGTTCTTGTCCCGGCCCCTGCCCCTGCCTTGTCGCCGACGGGGATAAAATCGATCTCGGAAAAGCGGCCGAGTTCGCTTCTGTCGTCGAGCAGGTAGATCAGCCCGCCGCCGACGCCGCGGATCGCCGGGATCTCCACCTCGCCGGGGCCGACCGCCTGGATGAACGGTTCGGCGCCGAGCGCCATGGCGCGTGCAAGTGCTGCCTGCGCATCGTCGACGACAAGCGCCGTCGCATAGGCCGAGGTGCCGTGCACCGCAAACGAGGCATTGGCAAAACCCCTGTCCTCGGTATTGACGAGAAGCCGGATGCCGCCCTGCTGAAACAGCGCGACCTTCTTCGTCCTGTGGATGCCGGTCCTTCGAAAGCCGAGCGTCTTCAGGATCGCCACGAGATCGGCGGCATCCTTCTCGTCGGCGGAAAATTCCACGAAACCGACGCCCTCGACCCTTGCCCGGTCCGGCATCGCCGGCACCGAAAGGCTTGCCGCGCCGGGGCTGCTGCGGCGCACCTGGTCGCCGAGATAGATCAGCGAGCGGCAGCCGTCGGCGGCAATCGCCCGGGGTTGCCCGCCTCGGAACTGGTCGTTGAAGATCTCCAGCGAGAAATAGCCGTCATAACCGGTTTCGGCGACGGCGGCGGTAAACTCCCTCACCGGAAGATCGCCCTCGCCCGGCATGTTGCGGAAATGCCTCGACCAGTAGAGCAGGTCCATGTCGATCAGCGGCGCATCGGCAAGCTGCACGATGAAGATCTTGTCCTTCGGGATCGAGCGGATCGAATTGATATCGATCTTCTTCGACAGGGTGTGGAAACTGTCGAGGATGAGGCCGATATTTGGATGATCGGCGCGCCGGACGATCTCCCAGGCGTCGCGGTGGTCGCTGATATGCCGGCCCCAGGCGAGCGCCTCGTAGCCGACCTTCAGGCCGCGGGCGGCCGCCCGCTCGCCCAACTCATGGAAATCGGCTGCCGCCCGCTCGATGCCGCCAAGCGACACCGGCGAGACATTCGAGCAGACCAAGAGAAGATCGGTGCCGAGCTCCTGCATGACGTCGAACTTGCGCTCGGCCCGGTCGAAGGTGCGTCCCCGCAGCGGTTCCGGCATGCCCTCGAAATCGCGGAACGGCTGGAACAGGGTGATCGTCAGCCCATAATCGCGCACCATTCGGCCGACATCCGCCGGCGACCCGTCAAACGCCAGAAAGTCGTTCTCGAAGATCTCAACCCCGTCAAACCCGGCTCTCGCAATCGCCTCAAGCTTCTCAGGCAACTCGCCGCTGATCGATACCGTCGCTATCGAGGTCTTCATTCGATGCACCTCCCTTTGCATGCGTTCAGGCCGACGATAGCGACGTCTAAGGTCAAACCGCGTGCTCCGCCTCGACATGGCCGCCGAGGAAAAGTTGACCGACACGCGGATCGGCAAGCAGGTTCGAAGCCTTGTCATGCATTCGCGTCTGGCCGAGTTCGAGGACAAGCCCGTCGTCCGACATGGCAAGAGCGGCCTTGGCGTTTTGCTCCACCATCAGGATGGTGACCCCCTGGTCGCGCAGCCGGATCAGCGTCTGGAACACTTCCTGGACAAGATTTGGCGACAGCCCGATCGAGGGTTCGTCGATCAGGATCAGCTTCGGATCGAGAAGCAGCGCACGCGCCACCTCAAGCTGCTTCTGCTGCCCGCCAGACAGCTCGATCGCCTTGCGGTTCCTGAACTGGCGCAACATCGGGAACTGGTCCATCACGGTCTCGATGCGCTCGCGCACCTTCGCCTGATCCGGGGCGGTAATGCCGCCAAGTTCCAGATTGTGGTAGACGGACAGTTGCGGCACGACGTTGCGGCCTTGCGGGACATAGGTGACGCCCTGCGAGATCATCTGCCTCGGCGTCTGGCGCGTCACATCCTTGCCGTCCAGAAGGATCTGGCCAGAATGAATGTTGAGCAAACCGAAGATCGCCTTGAAAACCGTCGACTTTCCGGCTCCGTTCGGTCCGATCACCGTGGTGATGGAGGCCTTCGGTATGGAGAAAGACACGCCGTTGAGGATGGTTATCTTGCCGTAGCCACCATAGACATTTTTGAGCTCGAGCATCTTCAACCTCCGAGATAGGCGTCGATGACGGACTGGTTCGCCCTGATTTCCTCGGGCTTGCCTTCCGCGATGATGCCGCCTTCCGCCAATACGATGATGCGGGTGCACAGGCTCATGACGAACTCCATATTGTGCTCGATAACGACAAAGGTCGTACCGTGCTCGGCATTGTAGGCGGTAAGACGCTCCTTCAGATTGGCGAGCATCGTCAGGTTGACGCCGCCTGCGGGTTCATCAAGCAGCACGAGGCTCGGTCCGGCCATGAAGGCCATGGCCGCATCCACCAGTTTCTGCTGACCGTAGGAAAGTGAGCCGGCCAGGGTGTCGCGCAGATGCGTCAGGCGGAAGAAGGATATCAGCCGTTCCGCCTCGTTCGTCAGTCCGGCGTCGCCCGGACCGAAGAGCCGCGACAGCATGGTGCCGTGATGCTCCTGGCCTGCCAGGATGATGTTGTCCAGCACCGTCATCTTCGGGAAGACGGAGAGCTGCTGGAAGGTGCGGCCGACCCCGAGCCTGTTGAGGTCCGAGGCACGCATGCCCGAGACATTCTGGCCGTTGACCTCGACTTCTCCCGCCTCCGGCCGCAGCTGGCCGAGAATGCAGTTGAAGAGGGTCGACTTGCCGGAGCCGTTAGGGCCGATCAGCCCCAGAATTTCGCCTTTGCGGACTTCGAACGTGACGCCGCGGACAGCGCGGATGCCGCCGAAGCTTTTCTCGATATTGCGGACGGAAAGAACAGGTACGCTCATTTCAGGCGCGCTCCTTCGCTCATATCGGCACGGACCTGCTGTCGCGGCCAGAACCTCTCGCGGATACGCCCCCATACGCCGATCAGGCCCGTCGGTACGAAGACCAGCATCACGATCACCAGGGCGGAATAGATGATCAGGTAGTAACCCTCGGTGAACCGCAGGATCTCGGGCAGCAGGATGACGACCCCGGCGCCGAGGAAGGGACCGAAGAAATAGCCGGCGCCGCCAACCACGACCATCAGCAGGATGCGCAGCGAATGGGCAAGCCCGAAGGATCCCGGCTCGATGAACTGCACGAGCGGCGTGATCAGCGCGCCGGCCAGCCCGCCATAGACCGAGCCGATGGCGAAGGCGAGGAGCGTGATGCGGCGGGTGTCGACGCCGAGACTTTCCGCCCGGATCGGATTTTCACGCAACGCCTTGAAAGCACGACCCCAGGGAGAGCGGACAATGCCCCACATGGCAAGAGCCGCAAGCACGGTTATTCCCAGGGTGAAGTAGTAGAAGTGCAACTGCTTCATGGTCTTGAAGAGGCCGAAGTCCGGCCTTGGCATTCCGACGAGGCCGTAGCTGCCCCCCGTCAGCCAGTCTTCGTTGCGCAACACCAGGAAGACGAGCGTATTGAATGCCAGGGTTACGAAGGCGAGGAAATGCCCCTTTACGCGAAGTGCGGGGTAACCCAGGAGAAGCCCGACCACGAAGCAGGCTGTCAGTCCGAGCGGCATGGCGAGCATCCAGTGCCAGCCCGAAAGCGTCAGCAGCGCTGTCGTGTACGCGCCGATTGCCATGAACGACGCCTGCGCCAGGGAGATCTGGCCCGCATAGCCGAGCGTCAGATTGAGCCCCATCGCAGCAATCGCAAAGATCAGCCAGGATGTCAGCACGTAGACGATGTAGTTGCCCTGCCCCAGCGGCGCGAGAACGGCGAGAGCCAGGAGCGCGAGGATAGAGATCTTTCGGATGTGAGCGTTCATTAGACTGTCCTCCCCTCCGAGGTTCCCAGGATGCCCTGCGGCCTGACGAGGATGATGACAATCAGGAGAACCAGAGGCAGCGCGGCGCGGTATTGCGCGGTAACATAGGCCGCGGTGAGATTGTCCAGAACGCCGATGAGCAGGCCGCCGGCGATCGCACCGCGGATCTGGTTGAAGCCGCCGACGATTGCGGCGATGAAGGCGATCAGGCCGAGCGTTTCGCCATTCGAGAACTTGGCAAGATAGACCGGCGTGATGAGGAACGAGGCGAGTGCGGCAAGCGCGGCGTTGATCAGGAAAGTGTAGAGGATCATTCGCTTGACGTTAACGCCGAGGATCTCGGCAACCGCCGGGTTCTGCGCCGTCGCCTGCATGCATCGTCCGGTGCGGGTGCGGTTGAGGAACAATGTCAGCAGCACGACGATCCCGAGCGAGATCACGAGGTTGAAGACGTCCTGGAGCGAAAGGACTGCGCCGAACACGTTGATGGGATCGCCGGGAAACAGGGACGGGAAGGGTTGAGCCTCGGCCGAATAGAATTCCTTCACGCTTTCCTTGAGCAAGATGCCGAGCGCCATGGTCGCAATGATGAGGGTGATGCCTCCATGCGGCAGGATCGGTTCGACGATCATCTTCTTGAACAGGACACCGAGCACAACGATGGAAATCGCCAGGCCGAAAATTAGGGCAATCCATAACGGCATGCCGAAGACACTCATGCCGATGAGGACGAAGAAAGCCGGAAGCATTACGAATTCGCCCTGAGCGAAATTCACCGTTTGGGCAGCCTGCCAGACCAGCGTGAAACCGATTGCGACAAGCGCGTAGATCGAGCCGGTCGCAAGACCGGACAGCAAGACCTGCAAGAACTGGGACATTGGACGTCTCTTTCGACAATGGCCGCGGCAGCCAGGCCGCCGCGGCGAGACCGGAATTGTCAGTTGGCGGGAACGGTACCGATCACCACGGGCGCGCCGTTCTTGACCTGCACCATGAAGCTCGGGCGGGACATCTCGCCGCGATCGTCCCAGCAGGTGTCGAGCAGGATCTTCGGATGGTCCGCAGCCTTCAGGCAGAGGCCGTGCATCTTTTCTGCAAAGGCTTCGCCGTCGAGTTCCCCGACCATTTCGGTCACATATTTCGTCGTCCAGGCACCGACATAACCCTTGATGGCGTCGTGGGTCGGGCGACGTTTGAAGGTTGTTTCGAATTTCTTGGCAAAGGCGCCGATGCCCGGCACATCCGTGGCCGTCGCGGTCACGCCCACATGGGCAATCGCACCTTCCGCAGCGCCACCGGCCAGTTCGATGACCTTGGCTTCCGTAAGGGTGACTTCTCCAACGAGCGGCATGGCCAGCGATTGCTTCTTCGCTTCGATCAGGAAGCGGGCCGACTCTTCCTGGTTCATGTAGACGAAGACGGCATCGGGATTGGCCTGCTTCAGCTTCGCGATATCGGCTGCGTAGTCCGTCTGGGCCTGTTCGGAAGGAACGTCGGCAACCACTTCGATGCCGGCCTTCTTCATTTCTTCCACGAAGACGTTGCGGCCACCCTTGCCAAATTCATTGTTGACCCAGGCAACGGCGACCTTCTTGGCTTTCAGCGTGTCCTTGAAATAGGTCGTCAGCGCTGGGACGCCTTTCTGGGCCCCGGACGAGGTGCGGAAGACAAAGGGATTGCCCTTCTCGACGATGCCGGGCGCTTCCGAACCGACGAATTGCGGGATGCTGTTCTGCTGGGCGACGAGCATGTTGACCATGGTCGAACCGGAATAGATGGTTCCGAGGATGGCATATGCTCCGGCGTCGATCGCCTTCTGGACGAGTGCGCGCGAGACCTGAGGATCGGTTTGGGTGTCGTATTCGCTCAGCTCGATCTTTTTGCCGAGAATGCCGCCTTCGGCATTGATTTCTTCGACAGCGATCTTGATGCCGTCACGCCAGTTGGTTCCTGCCGGGGCGCCCGGGCCGGAAAGCTCGGCGACGGTGCCGATCTTCACGGTCTCCTGCGCCTGCGCCATGCCGGCCGTGGCAAGCAGAGCAGTGGAAATTGCGAGCAAGTGCTTGTGGTACATCGAAAGTCCTCCCCTTTGGTAAGTCGCGCCCAAAACTGCGGCTCCGTTTCCTACATGGGTCGCCTGGGCATGTGAATAAGTCTTTGAAGGCGAAAGTCGAAATCCTCCTCATTGTCCTCCTCAGGTTTGATGACCAAGAAGAAAATCCGCCAGCGTCTCGGCCTGTGCGTCGAACATTCCTCCGCCCGTCATCGTGGCGCAGCCGCGCTGCATTGCCGCCGCGATCAACGGCGAGACTTCCGGTTTGGTGATCACGCAGGCCACGAATTGTGACGGTTGCAGTTTCGATACATCGACAGGCAGCGGATCGTCCGGTTTCATGCCCAAAGGTGTCGCATTTGCAATGAGGTCGTAACCGGTCGGATCGGCACTCCCCGCCACGACTTTTCCCGGAAACCTTTGCGCAAGCCTGCCGATTACCGTGTCGCGCCGGTCAGCGTCGATATCATGGATGGCAAGCAGAGATGCGCCGCGGTTCATGATTTCAAATGCAATGGCGGCACCTGCTCCGCCGCAGCCCAGCAGCAAAACCCGCTTGCCTGCCACGGCAAAGCCCTTCCGCTCGATGCCGTCGAGATAGCCAAGGCCATCGGTATTGTCTCCGTGCCAGCCCTGGTTCGTTCGGCGTGCGACATTGACCGCTTCCACGAAATGCGCCCGATCCGTCTTCGTGGCGCAAAGGGAAAAGGCCATCCGCTTGTGCGGGATCGTTACCAGCATTCCCGAGACATTGTACACCGCGCCGAGCGTTTCGAGGACTTTCGGCAGGTGGGCCGAAGGCGTATGAAACGGTACAACGATCGCGTCCTCTCCGCGCCTCAAAAATATCTCGGTGATTTTCGCAGGTGACCGGACCTGGGCGATCGGATCTCCGAGAATCGGGAAAAGCCGCGTGCTGCCCGAGGGAAACATGCCCGTCATCTGCCGGATCCCTTTTCTGCCGGGCCGAAGCCGGGCAACTGCGCTGCGGAAGCAGAGGTCGGCGACAAGATCGCAAAGTCAAGATTGGCCAGGCTGCGCATGTTCCTCCACCACGCTACCGTTCATCTCCCATGCTTACTTATAGCGGATTTGCGCAGTTAGATCGCCTACCAATTTCGGCGTGATGCGTAACATCATGTTAACGTCCCGATGATCCGCGCCGCAACTTCCTGGTGGGGAGCTTTATGGAACTGACGCTGGTCATTTCCCGGCGCAAGGCATCGAGGAAATGCTCGGCATAGACGGAGAGCGGCAGGTCCTTTCGGTAGGCTATATAGGTATGAAAGATGCTGTCGGCGTCGATCTCCAGCCTTTTCAACCCCCGCACCACGCCATGGGCAACGGTAAACTCGTCTATGATTGCAATACCAAGACCCGCTGCCACAAGGCTGCAGACGGTCGTTCCGAAACGGGCCTTCACATTCATTTTGTAGTCGATGCCCGACCTGGTGAACATTGCCGCCATGATTGCGCCGTAGGGATCTTTTGGATTGATGCCGATCAGCGGATATTGGGACATCTCCTGCGGCGTGATTTTTTCCCGCATGGCCAGCGGGCTGGTTTCCGGGACGATGCACAGCAGCTTTCCGCTTGCCAGCAATTCGAACTCGATCAGCGGATGGTCGAAACGCGAGGAGATGGCGACCAGTTCGCCGCGACCGAGCAGGAGATAGTCGATCGCTTCCTCGATCTTGACGATGTTCACGTCGAGGCCGAGGTCAGGATATCTATCCCGTACCTGAGCAATGGCGCGCGGCACCATGACGTTTGCGATACTCGGCACCGAAGCGATACAGAGCTCCTGGCTTTTGCCGCGGCCGAGATCGCCGAGGGCGGACTGGAGATCGTCGATCTTGCGATGCACCGTATCGAGAAGGTCGAAAATGTTACGAGCCTGCGGCGTCGGCACATAACGCCCTGCGCGCCTGTCGAAAAGCCGAACGCCGAGGGAGTCCTCTGAGTATTTCATCAGGCGGCTGATGCCGGGCGCCGATACATTGAGCAATCTTGCCGCTCCGGCAATGCTGCCCGTGACCATGATTGCCCGGATGACTTCGATCTGCCGCAGCGTCAGCATGAAAACCTCAAAGGATGCCCCTTTCCTCTCACGCAGCTAAGCGAAACGCATGCGTATGTTCCGTCGCTCGGAAGCCGAACGCCTGATGATGCATGGCGGCTATTATTCCCACAAGATCGACCGTAAACCTATCATGTGAAATTGCGAAAGCCCCAGCTTTCACAGCGGACGATAGCGGGGTGTGGCGCCTCCAACATCAAGGCTTGTGCCGCGGCATGTCAGAAGATGAGGGGCGGATGCGGCGCAGAACAGGATAGTGCCGGCTTGGCACTCGTCGACCTGTCCGGTTTCGCATTCCTGAATGACGTCGAGCCCGATATCCAGCTTCGGCGGGGTGACGCTGCCTCGGCAGAAACGGTTACATGCCCGACTGCGAATTCAGCGGCCGATTAGGTCATCCACGTCGCGACCTGAGAAATCAAGCGACGAATATACCGCCTCCGAGATTGAGGCCGATCAGCAGCGGGTCGTGGTCCGACGTCGCGTAGACATCGGCATTGTAGAAGGCGGGATCTTTGAACTCGGTCGAATAGCTGAACAGGTCCGGCTCCTGCGCGTTGATGTGCCATTCGGCAACGCCGCTGACCTGGCCGGCCAGAGACTGCGATGCAAGGCCCTGATCGAGCGTTCCCTGTTGTCCGTCGAAGATGTAGCTGAACGCATCCTGTTGCCCGATGAAGCCGTCGATCAGGTCGACATATCCCGCCTCGCGGATCGCATCGATCGGGTCCTCCTGAGCATAGGAATTGAGATCCCCGATAATCAGGACATCCGTATCGCCGACGCCGTTCTGCGTGAGATATCCATCAGGGTTGTCGGATGATAGCCACTCGGCGAGTTGCTGGGCGGCGGCCGTCCGGGTCGCGTTAAACGCGCCCTGTCCGTCACCCTGATCCGCATCGGCACCTGTGCCGGTTCCGCTCTTCGATTTCAGGTGGTTGACCGAGACGGTAAATTGCTCGCCGGTGCCGATCTCCTCAAATGTCGCCGTGACGGCCGGCCGGCTTTGCTGCTGGCTGCCATCATCGAAGACAAGAAAGTCAGACGCTACGAGACTGACCTCATTGGTCTTGTAAATCAGACCGGTGGTAATGGCATCGGTTCCGATGAAACCGTCCGATCCCGGGTCCGTCGGATCAATAAAGGCATAGGTGACGCCAGGCCCGGCGGCGGCATTCAAGGCATCAACCAGGGTTGCGATAGCCGAAGCGCTGTCAAAACCGTTGTTTTCCAATTCCTGCAGGCCGAAGACGCTCGCGTCGATCTGCAGCATGGCCTCCACGATCTTATCGGTCTGACGCGCCAGATCTTCGGCGGTGGTTGCACCGCGCGGCTCCAAATTGTTTGGGCCTGACCCGGCGCCGGAGCCGTCGTCCAAGGTGGTGAAAAAATTGAGGAGATTGAAGCTGGAGACCGTCAGTCTGCCGCCGACATCCTCCGGTGCATCGGAACGGGCGGCGCCATTGGTGGCCTGGTCGACAGGCAGAACGCCGTCAACGAGCATCTTGTATGCGCCGAAACCATAGCTGAGGACGCCTTCGACCGATCCGGTGAGCTCGGCCCCAAGCCTGAGCGTGGGGCCATTTTCGGTAAACGTATCGCCCGCGTCGAGATAGCCGTTGCCATTGTCCCCAGCAGAGGCCGGAATGTAGCGAAATTCGTCCGGATTCTGCGCGGAGAACCCGTCGTCTATCGTCAGCCGGTTATTGGCATTGGCCGCCTGCAGCGCCTGGATTTCCGACTGCTGTGTGGTGGGATCATAAATCTGGGTCGGCTGAATTTGGGAACCGGCCGAAACCGTGATCTCGCCATAGCGGTCGAGATCGAAATTCTCGATGACCGTGAGCGGATCGTCCGTGCCGCTCATCAAGATGATCGCCATTCCCTCGTAATGTTCGAGATTGGCCGCGAAGTCCGGCGAAAGCGTGATCGCCGCTGACGTCGGCTGAACATTGCCGCTCGAGATGGAGATTATGTCGGTAACGTCGGTTATTTCGGTAAAGTCGAAGTATTCCGTCACCGTTCCAGCGACCTCGACCTTGTCGCCGACCGTAACGCTCGGCGCCCCGCCGGTGAAGACGAAAATGCCCTCAGAGGTGGCGCTATTGCCGTCCGCGTCGTGATCTTCCTCCTGAAGATAGAACCCGTCCGCAACCGTGTAGGTCACGACCGCGGAGACGAGCACATATTCACCGGTAAGCAAGCTGGCAGTGCCGCTTCCTTGGATTTCCGAGATGAGATAGGACGTCGGCTCGCCACCACCACCGTCGCTTTCGTTGGCAGATCCGGGCGTCTGTTCTTGCGGACCGACCCAGCCCGTCGGGCCATCGCCGATCCGCTGGAGCGACAGGCCGGCGGTATCATTGCCCGCCTCCGCCACTCCCATGTCGGTCGAGGTGGTGCCGGCTGCAGCCCCGTTCGCCGCCGTAAAGCTCCCCTCGTAGGAGAGGAATTCGATCAGCGTTCCATTCTCGGAAAGCGCTAGGCCGTCCGGGGCGCCGTTCTGGATACCGTTGGCCGGAAGGTTCCACAGGTAATAGTTGTATTCCCCGTCCGAGGTCATCGGAAGGCCGGATACGGCGGTCGAACCATAGGTGGAGCCGCCATTGCCGTTATAGAGTTCGACCAAGAGACCCGAGACATCCGCGCCCGCCGCGACGCGGACCTCGATGAACTCGCCCGTATCGGTGCCGACGTTGTCATAGTGGATTTCGTTGATGCGCGGCGCGGCAGGAGCGGTATCATCCGCTCCATTGATGGTGATCGTAACTTCCTGCGCGGTCCCATCGGTGCTCAGAACGGTGAAACGATCGGTAAGACTTTCCCCGCTGTCGAGCGCATCGACGGTGGCATTTTCGTTGTCGAGAGTGTAGATCCAGTTGCCATTCTCGTCGATGCTGTAGATGCCATAGCCCATGGCACTGGCCTGATCCCTCGCAGACCGGAAGCCGTCACTATTGTCGACATCCTCGGCCATGAGAACACCGGTTGCGGTCGATGTGTCCGAACCGGCACCGGACGCCTCCACGACCAGCCCGCTCGTGTCGCCCGTGATGACGGCGGCATCGTTCGCGCCGGTGATGGTCACCGCTACCGTCGCGGTATCTGTGCCGCCCTTCCCGTCGTCCACCGTATAAATGAAGCTGTCGACGGCGGTTTCGCCTTCGTTCAGATACTGAAAAATGGTGCCTGAATCATAGGACACGACACCTTCCGCCAGCGAGACGGACGCACCTGCCGCGCTTGTTTGTGAAACAGCGACGACCTCGGTCCGGTCGCCGTCGAAGTCTCGGTCGTTCGACGTAAGATCGGCCACATTGATCGCAAGCGCGCTGTCTTCGTCGGTCGAATCCCCATCGCTGGCCGCGAGCACGGCATTGTTGCGCCCGTCCAGGTAGAGCGTATAGTCGCTCGCCTCGAAACGGATGGCCTCGACATGGTTCAAAATATCCCGATCACCGTTGGCATCGGTCACCGTAAAGATCGTATTGGACAAGCCGGTTAGCCGCGGCAAACGATATTCGAACACGCGTCCGGAATAGATCGCGGTATCGAAGCCTCCGCCACCCAGGATCAGATCGCTGCCTTCGCCGCCGTCGATTTCGTCATTTCCTGCCCCTGCCACGATCCTGTCGTCGCCTGCACCCGCATCGACGCGATCATGACCATCGAGGCCAAAGATGAAGTCGTCATCGGGCCCTCCCTCAATGTGGTCAGCAAGCCGGGTACCGAAATAAAACCGTGGGAGGGAGAAAAGGAAAGACATCTTTGCAATCCCTTGTTTAGGAGAACGGGCGGTTTGACATAGCAGCCGACTGCGACAGTCGCTTGACATAACGCCGCCCTGGCAAAAGACCAGATCCCGGTATCAGGAGATGATTGCCCAGGCGCACAGGAGCGCCAAGGAAACGAGAAGAGCGAGAAGATAAGGCACGACGGCGCGGAAGAGTGCCGACGCGGGAACGCCGGTGACGCCGCTGACGACAAAGACCAGCATGCCGAGCGGCGGCGTCAGACCGTGGATCATCAGGTTGACCACCAGGATGACGCCGAAGTGGATGGGATCTATGCCGGCGGCCACGGCCGTTGGCAAAAGAATCGGGCCGAAAAGCAGGATTGCGGCGCCGATGTCGAGGACGAGGCCCACGACCAGAAGGATCAGGTTCGACAGGACGATGACCGCGAGCGCGCCGGCGCCGAGCGATGTCACGACATTCGAAATGAGCCCGGACACGTTGTCGACCGCGAGCAGAAAGGCGAAGGGCGCCGCCGTGCCGATCAGCAGCCCGATCGCAGCAGCCTCTATTGCAGCCTGACGGAATGCCAGGAAAAGCGGGCCGAAGCCGAGTTTCGACCGGACGGCAAGGATGAGCGTGTAGAGCGCGGCAAGCGCCGAAGCTTCGGTCGTCGTGACGATCCCGACGCGGATGCCAATCACCACGATAATGCCCAGCCCGAAAGCAGGGATTGCGGAAATCGCCGCCTGTCGGCGTTGCGCGGCCGTTGCACGCACCGGCGTCGACTGTTCGCGGACCGTCAGATGAATGGCGACGGCAAGGGATGCCGCCATGAGCCCGCCCGAAAAAAAACCGCCGACCAGCAGGGATCCGACGGAGAGGTTGGTTGCAGCAGCCAGGATCAGGAATGCGATTGACGGAGGAATGACATTGTCCAGGACCGAAGTCGCGGCGATGATCGCGCCAGCCTGGGCGGGCGGATAGCCGTGCCGGACGAGTTCGGGCTGGAAGGTCGAAGCTCCAAAGGCCGCATTCGCGACAGAGGAGCCGGAAGCACCGGAGAACAGCACGCTGGTCAGCAGCGTCGTCTGAGCCAGCCCCGCCCGGCGATGCCCTACCATTGACTGAGCAAAGCGAACGAGTTGGTCGGCGACGCCGGAGGCCGTCAGAAGACCGCCGACCAACAGGAAGAAAGGGATGGCCAGAAGCAGGAATTTCGACATGCCGGTGACCGTGGTCGAAACGATCGCCGGTTCGGGAAGACTGCCGCCAAAGGCAATCGCCACATAGGCCGCCGCAAGAAAGGCATGGGCCAACGGAGCGGATAGCACCAAGCCAAGCCCCGCGACGAGGGCGAGAAACAGGCTCGGCGGCAACAAGGTATCGATACCGATTTGGGGGACGCCGAAGTAAAGCGACAGCCCCAGGACGAGCGACGCGCACGCCCCGCCTCCCCTGCTCTCACCGATCCGCCGCAAAAGCAGAATGACCAGGATCAGGCCTCCGCCAACCCCTAGAAATCCGAAGCGGATCCATTCGGGAACGCCGAGCACTGGCGAGATCCCGCCGAGCATGCTCATGATCTGGCTGCCGCCGAAGAGAAGGATCAAGGCAGCCAGCACCGTGACTACGTCGCTCAGGACCTCGGCGACCGGGGAGAGGCGGTCGGGCAGCAATCGCACGAAGACATCGAGCCGCATGGAAAGCGCGCTGCTGAGACTGAGAGGGGCGCCGAGCGAGATCAGCGCCACATGAAGCCAGATGCCGAAATCTTCCGCACCGATAAAGCCGGTACTGAAGAAGTAGCGCAGGCAGACGCTGACCAGCACGATGGCCAACAGGACCGCGAGAATGAATCCTGCCAGAGCGCCTAGCACCTGCTCGATCGACCTCAACAGCCGCTCGGAAAGACCACGAGCCCGTCCGACCCCCTTGTCGATGAACAAGAACCGGCTGATCGCCATTCTCTCCTACCTCTGCAACCGAACGCACTCGTGGCCGTCGAAGGGCGCGGTCGAACAGCGGCGGCGGCGTAAAATGACGTGTCTGCGAGTTTTTTCGGAAAACGTCGAGACGCGGAAGACCTTTTCGCCGAAACGAATGGCTTCCTCAAGTGCCGGAATGCTCGAAAGAACCAAGTTGATGGACCTGGTGAAGACCGACGCGCCCGGTGCGCCGCAAATGTCCCCCACCCCATCTGCAGTTCTTTCGGAATGATCAACGGCAAAGTTCAGCGGCACCTCGGAGATCGCCGACAGCGATACTATTCCGCTCCGTCCAGATAGCCGTATCGGCGGCAGCTCGTTCCATCTCCAAGGGCAAGGTAATCGTGAAGGTCGAGCCCTGGCCCTTCTTGCTGGCCACCTCGACGGTTCCCCCATGCAGCTCGATGATTTGCTTGATGAGATTGAGCCCGATGCCGGTCCCCGCGATACCGCTCGATGTGCGGGCTCGGAAGTATTTCTGGAACATGCGCGGCAGGTCCTCTGCATCGATACCCAGGCCACCATCCTGCACTGCGATCTTAATACCGGCCGCGTCCTTCCATCCCGCCACGTGAACATCCGGAGCGGAAGGCGCGTATTTGACCGCGTTGGAAAGGAGGTTCGTAAACACCTGCTCAAGAGCCCTCCGGTCCCCTTCGATCTGGTCTGGAAGACGGCCGAGATCCGTATGGATCCTGTGGTCCGCCGCGATCGATTGCTGCCGATCGCAGCAGGTCTGTATCAAATCCCTCAGGGAAAGAGGCTCATGAGACATCTCCACTGACCCGTGGTCCAGCCGCCCAACCGCGAGAATGCTTTCCATCAACTCGACGATCCGGGAAACGGCGCCTCGAATCCGGTCAATCTTGTCCGTCACGAATTCGCTGTCCAGCTGACCGCGGCGGCGGAACAAGCGCTGCGCGGCTCCATCGATGATCGTCAGCGGAGTGCGAAATTCGTGCGAGGCCATGGCGACGAACTGGCGCTGCAGTTCGTTGATCTGCCTCTCCTGGGCAAGCATTCGTTCCAGCTCCCGAGCCTGCCGTTCGATCTCCGCCGTTCGTGCTTGAACCGCTGCTTCCAGCATGTCGCGTTGGCGGATCAATTCCTCAGAAACCGCAACCGCAGCGGTCACATCCTCATGCGTCGCGACATAGCCGCCGGTTTTCATGGGATTATGGGTGATCTTGATCACCCGGCCATCGGAGAGGACGATATTCTGGCTGGCGACCGAGCCAATCACATTGGCCGCCGTCACCACGTCGAAATAGGCCGCTTTGTCGAGAGGACCAATTCCCCTCAACTCGCGATGCTCAAGTATTGCGTCAAGCGGGGTGCCAGGCCGTGTCAACCCCTGGGGCAAGTGGTACATGGCCGCATAAGCGGCGTTGCAGACGATCAGATTCTTCTCGGAGTCGAACATGCACAATCCGTGCGGCATGTTGTTGATCGCCTCATCGAGCCGCGCCGTTTGATCTGCCAGTTCGCTTTCAAGCCGCGCCAGTGGCGAAAGATCATGAAAGGTCATCGCGGACGGCCCCTCCCGCCGAGAAGCTCCGGATCTGCACGACGAAACTGACAACGATCATCAGTTTGCTGCATGATGTTCAGTTCAGACCTCCATGAGCCAAAGTTTCCGTCCATAAATCTTGCCGGCTGGATAGGCATCATAGAGACGGGCCGAAGTTCACGCCGCCGCTTTACTGCCAACCGGACAACAACACATTGCCGATCGCCTGCAGCATCCGACAAAATTCATAATGCTTCGGTAATATCAGGACACCTGCCGTCAGAATCGCGGCAAAAAGGACGCTTCGAGACCCCGCCCTCCGGATCCGGCGATGTCGCCATTGGCTCGCAATGTGGTCAGCCAGGTTCCATCGCAAGTTTTCGCGCGAAATGTCCGGCCTCATATTCCAGCGCTTCGCTCTCAGGCACGCCCGATCCGCGGCGAACATTTTCTACCTCCCGAGATCGCAGGCGCGCACGCGGGTCGTCAAAGCGTATCTGCGGGTCTGGTACGGCGGACAGCAGCAGCCGCGTATAGGGATGGATCGGGTTTTCGATCACCCGCCCGGTTGGGCCCCATTCGACGATCTGCCCGGCATACATGACGGCAATGTCTTCGGCGATATAGCGAGCCGTGGCAATGTCGTGCGTAATGTAGAGCAGCGCGAGCTTCATCTCCTGTTTCATCTTGTTCAGGAGGTTGAGAATTCCAAGCCGAACCGAGACATCCAGCATGGATGTCGGCTCGTCCGCGACGATCACTTCGGGTCTTGTCGCCAGCGCCCGCGCTATGTTGACCCGTTGGCGCTGCCCTCCCGAAAGCTCGTGAGGGTATTTGCCAAGAACGATATCGGGGTCCAGCTGCACCTGTCGCAGCAGGTCACCGACGGCCGCACGGATCGCTCCGCCCTTGATCTCCGGCCGATGAAGCTTCAGCGGACGCGTCAGATGATAGGCGATGGTATGTGCAGGATTGAGGGAAGCGAAGGGATCCTGGAAGATCATCTGCACGGCCCGTCGATAGTCCGTGATGTCGGACGAGCCCGCCTCGGCAATGGACTTGCCCTTGTACAATATCTGTCCGGCGGTCGGCTGATATTCCCTCATCGCCATGCGCGCGCAGGTCGTCTTGCCGCTGCCCGATTCCCCCACCAGCGCCAGCGCACGGCCCGCATGCAGAGAGAAGGAAACCGAGCGTGTGGCATGAACGGTCGACGGCCCATGTCCAAAGGTCTTCGTCACGCCGTCGAGGGTCAGAATGGCTTGGCTCACAACAGCGCACCTCCATGCAACGAGGGGAAAGACGACCAGAGCTTTTTCGTGTAGTCGTGGCCGGGTGTCTGGAAGATTGCCTCGGCCGCATTTTCCTCCACCAGCCTGCCCGCCAGCATGATGCCGATCCTGTCGCAGAATTGCACCATCAGGCCGAGGTCATGCGTGATGAACAGGACCGAGAAGCCGAATGTGCGCCGAAGATCGTTGATCCTTTGAAGAATCTCCCGCTGCACGACAACATCGAGGGCGGTGGTCGGCTCATCCATGATCACCAGCTTGGGATCGAGCGCCATGCAGATGGCGATGACGATGCGCTGGCGCATGCCGCCGGAGAACTGGTGTGGATAATCGCGCAGGCGATCAGGGGAAATATCGACGAGCCGCAGCATTTCGGCGGCTCGCTCACGCGCCTGTGCTTTCGTCATCGTCGTATGGCTCATCAAAACATCGTGGAACTGGTCCCCGATCCGCGATACGGGATTGAGCGAGTTCATGGCGCTCTGAAAGACCATCGCCACTTCACGCCAGCGGAAAGCTGCCAGTGCCTGCGGGGTCAGATCGAGCACGTCGCGTCCGTTCAAAAGGATCTTGCTCTGCCGGCGGATCAGGGCCGGGGGTTTGTGCAGACGGCTGATGGCAAAGGCTATGGTGCTCTTGCCACATCCGGATTCTCCTGCAAGGCCGAAGACTTCGCCGGGTGCGATATCAAAGCTCACGTCGTCGACTGCGCGGAAGTCTTTCCTGTCGCCGATATAGTCGATGGTGAGGTTCTTCACCGAAAGCAGGGGATGGTTCAAAGGCGTCCCTCCCCGGACCGGGCAAGCAAGATCCAGCGATCACGCCAATTTCCCGTGCGAAGCCGCGGATTTGCGACCTCGTCGATTGCAAAGTTGAGGAGCGACATGCCGAGACCTAAAAGAGCCAACGCAAAGCAAGGGATCAGGATTTCCCACCAGGCGCCGACCGAAAGAGCCGATGCCTTCTGGGCGTTATAGAGCATCGTTCCCCAGGAGATTGCCCTCGGATCGCCCAGACCCAGAAACTCCAGCGTCGCTTCGGTGATGATTGCGAATATGACGCTGCCGATGAAATTGATCCCGACGATGGAAATCAGGTTCGGGAAAATCTCGAATGTCATGATCCGCCACTGCGGCTCGCCGATCATCTCCGCCGCCTTGACGAAATCCTTCTGCTTGAGCGACAGCGTTTCCGCCCGCGTGACGCGCGCTCCCCACGCCCAGGAGGTGAGCCCGAGGATGAGAGCAATCACAAAGGGACTTGCCTGACCGATGAAAGCGGCGAGCACGAGCAAAAGCGGCAGATTTGGCACCACCAGGACCATATTGGTCAGAAAACTGATGACCTCGTCGGTTTTGCCGCCACGATAGCCGGCGATGATGCCGAGCGCCGTTCCAACAGCGGTGATCAGCAAACCCGCACCGAAGCCCACGGCAAGCGATGTGCGGGCTCCATAAAGCAGCCGCGCAAAAACATCCTGGCCAATGCGGGTGGTTCCCATAAGGTGGTTCCACGATGGCGGCTGATGCGGCCGCCCCACGCGAGCGGAGGGGTCATATTGGGTCAAAAGTGGCGCGGCGATCGCCGCCAACAGGACGAGTACAAGAATGATCGCGCCAACAAGCGCCTTGCGGTTGCGCAACAGGCCGTCAAGCAGAACCCGCATGTCACAAAGCTCCCTTGAGCCGCGGATCAAGCAGGACATAGCTGACGTCGACGATAAAATTCGCGATCAGCATGGTTGCCGTCATGATCAGAAGCTGTCCCTGGATCACCGGATAGTCGCGCGCCAGGATTGCCTGATAGAGAATGTTGCCGAGACCCGGATAATTGAAGACGACCTCCGTGACGAGCGAACCTCCCAGGATCGTGCCGATCGCGATCGCCAACGAGGAAACGGTCGGCAAAAGCGCGTTGCGCGCCGCGTACCAGATCATCACGTGATGATCCGACAAGCCCTTGGCGCGTCCCATCACCACATAATCCTCGCCGAGGAGATTGATCATGTTGTTGCGCATCGTTACGGCAAACCCGCCGGTTAGCACGGCGCAAAGGGTCACCATGGGGAGAAAGCCGTGGTAGAGGACACTGCCGATATATTGGAGGCTGAAAGCGGGATCGAGACGAGGATCGGCGGCATAACCGCTGGGAAACCAGCCAAGGGTGAACCCGAAGACGAAGACTACGATCAGCGAGGTCACCACGGCAGGCACCGAGGTTGCGAAGATCGCTCCGACAGAAACGATGACATCGAAGGCGCTGCCGCGCCGCCAGGCGGCGAGAACGCCAAGCAAGCTGCCGATCGTGAAACTTATGACCGTTGCGATGCCCATCAGGCCCACGGTCCAGACGAGCGCCTGCCCGAGAACCGCCGTAACCGGTGCGGGGAAATATTTGATCGAGCGGCCAAGGTCGCCGGTGAAGATGCTGCCGAGATAGGTGATATATTGCTGCCAAAGAGGTCCATCGACAAAGCCGAAGGTCAATTTCAACGACTGCAGGCTCTCCGGCGGCAGTTCGGCGCCTGCGCTGGAGAACATGATCTGCACGGGGTCGCCGGGCATCAGGCGCGGCAGGAAGAAGTTTATGGTCGCCGCCGCGACGAAAGCGGCGAGATAAAATCCCAGCCGGCGGAACAGGAAAGCCATGTGAACTCCCTCTAAGACGAGGCGGCGCGGAACACGCCGCCTGCCAAAATCATCCCACCTTTATTGGGCCGGCCTCAGCGCCAGCAGATGCAGCAGACGCGCCGGATTGGTGCGTGAGATAGAGGGATTGACGAACGGTTTTTCCTTCGTCGACCAACCTGTGAAGCGCTTGGTGTTGTACTGATACCAGTTGGGGTTGTTGAACACCGGGATCATTGGCATGTTTTCGGCAACGATCCGCTGCGCCTTGTTCATCGCTTCCTTTTGTTTTGAAAGATCGGCGGTGTGGGTAAATTCCGTGACGAGCTTCTCTACCTCGGGATTGAACCAGCGCTGCGCGGTGAAGCGGGTCTTGCCCTTGTCCGATGCGCTGAATGCGCGCTTGTACGGATAGTAGGGCGAGGCGGAGGCCGGGAGGCTGTTGATCGCCGCATCGAACTTGCCGCCGATAAGGCTGGAGGTCCAGACAGCCTCTTCCGGTGTTTCGATCTTCGCACCGATGCCGACCGCCTGCATGCCCTCGATGGCGATGTTGACCGTGTCAACCCAGTCGGTCCAGGAATTGGGAACGATGATGGAAAAAGAGATCTTCGAACCGTCCGGATTGTCCCGGAAACCGTCGCCATCCTTGTCCTTGTATCCGGCCTCATCGAGCAGAGCCTTGGCGGCTTCGGCGTCATATTTGGCATATTTGCCGAAATCGGCCTGGACGGACGGGTCTGCCCAGCTCTTGTAGAGCTCACCCATCAGACCAGGGTCTTCGTTCAGCGTCGGATAGCCGTAGCCTGCTATGTCGATCATCGTCGAGCGGTCGAGCGCCATGGAGGCCGCGCGGCGGAATTTGACGTCATTGAAGGCCTTCTTGTTGTTCTCGTTGGCGGTTTCCAGATTGAACAGGAAAGCAACCATGCTGCTTGGGGAATACCAGTAGTGGTAATGTTCAGGATCCTTGGCCACATAGACGTTTTCGACATCAGGAATGAAGGACACGCCCCAATCAAGCGTCCCGTCCGCCGTCGCCGTCAGGATCTGGTTGTTGTCCGCAAGCTGGGGGAAGCGCAGGCAATCTACCTTGAGGCGCTCCGCCTCCCAATAATGAGGATTGCGGCATTGATCATAGGTCTGGCCCGTAAATCGAGGGATCTCGGTCATCGGGCCGCTGCCGACAGGGGTCTCGTTGGCAAACGTTACGGGATCAGCAATGTCCTTCCACACATGTTCCGGCACAATGGGAAGCTGAGAAAGCTGCTCGGCTGCAAGGGAACTGGGATTGGCAAGCGTGAACCGGACCGTTTGCGGATCGACGATCTCCACGCCGGTAATGAAAGTCCAGATGCTGACGAAATCGAGGGCTGGGAACTTCTTCAGATAGTCATAGGTGAATTTGACGTCGGCCGAGGTAAGCGGCTTTCCGTCCGACCATTTGAGGTTCGGCCTTAGATTGAAATCGATGCTCTTGAGGTCGTCGGCCAGCTTGAAGCTTTCAGCCAGCCGGAAGATCGGCTTGTTGCTGTCGAAGCGATTGAAGACCACCAGAGGCTCGTAGACGAAATCCAGCGTGCTTTGACGCGCGGAGGTCTGATTAAACGGATTGAAGTTGCGCACCCAGGTTGTGGCCGGTTCGATATTCGCCGTCAGCACGGTTTGCGCCATCACCGGCGCCGAAACCAGCGCCAGGGCTGTTGCGGCGGCAAGAACAACTTTATTCATCTCGTTCCCCTTTGTTGATTTTTGGCTCGACGTGCCGTTCACGCGACAAATGTACCTTGGAAAAGCTCTTCCACCTCCGCGTGAGCGGCACGATAATCGATCTTGAGATTGCCGAGACGGGCTCTGCCGGCGGCGATCCGCGTCTGAGCGGCATCCGTCAGCGGTCGGGCCGCCCTGGCTGCTGCCTCGCTTTCGGGAATGTCGCCGTGGCTGTGCAAGGCGATATCGAAACCGGCATCGAGCACCTGCCTGACCCGCTCGGGCAAGCTGCCGCGCAGCGATTCCATGAAAATGCAGTCGGAAATCAATACGCCCTCGTACCCCATGTCCCGGCGGATGACGTCATGCATCACCGGCGAGACAGAAGCAGGCAGTTCCTTGTCGTAAGCGGAGAAGACGACATGGGCGACCATGGCCCAGGGCGTATCCTTCAAGGCGACGAACGGCCTGAAATCGGTGGCCTGCAGCGTCTCGGCCGAGGCATCCACCACGGGCCGTTCCTTGTGCGAATCCAGCGTGGCCCGGCCGTGACCCGGAATATGCTTCATTACGGGGAGACAGCCCGTTTCCATCAAACCGTCCACGACCTCGCGGCCGAGGGCCGCAACGAGATCGGGATCTGCGCCGAACGAACGCTCACCGATGACATCGCTCGTCGTTGGAAAGACAAGGTCGAGAACAGGTGAGCATCCGCTTGAAAGGCCAAGCTCGGTCATCATTGCCCCCATGGCACGGGATGACAAACGAAGGGCGCGCTTTCCGCGATCAAGATCCCTGCGGGCAAGCTCCGCAAATTGCGCAAAACTTCTGAATCGCGGCCATGGCCCCGCATCGAGATGCTGCACTCGGCCGCCTTCCTGGTCGGTAAAAACCGGCGCATCCTCACGACCGACCGCCTCGCGGAAACGCCCGATCAAACGCTTGGCCTGATCCGGGCTCTTCAAGTTGCGGCGCCCGACAAAAAGCCCAAGGGGATTGGTATCCCGAAAGAGGGCGAATTCCTCGTCCGACAGTATCGGGTTCGGCAAGCCGACGAATAGAGCGAGCGGGGTTTTGGACACGTGGGAGCCTCCCGATGGGTTTCTATGTCTTGGTTGTGGTTCTAAGCATTCCCTCGTAGATCCCTTTGTCGGATGCAGGGATCACGATCGCGCCCGCGCTGCGGACGTAGAAGTCCACAGGTCCTGCGTCGCCGACAAACGCATAGGCATGCCCAAGCGTCTTCAGGGCCTGCAGGCAGGCGGCGAGAAGCGCAATACCGATCCCTTTGCCTCGGGCCTCCGGGGCAACCCCTGTCGGACCGAAAAAGCCACGGGCCGTCACGTCGTAACAGGCAAACCCCTGGAGACCGGCGTCATCGACGGCGATCAGGCAGCCGACGGGCTGGCGTGAAAATGCGACCACCACCTCGCTTGCCCAATTCTCGCTGAACCGCGTAAGGACCCAGTCCCGGACAATATGCAATTCGGGCGCAAGAGGTGGGCGAATGGTCACGCCGGGCGGCGCCACGGCTTGGGATAGAAGCTCATCGAATTTACTGGAATATAGGCTGACAAGCAGATCCGGCACCCGTTGCTCCTGATATTACATTATAATGTAATATGTATTGCTCTAGTGTTATAGTAGGAGCAATCTTGCGGTTCTTGTCAACGGTCAATTTTAAAGGACCGCATCAGCTGCGGAGGGACGGGCTTCCCAAGTTAACGCGAAGAGGGCAGCATGACGGGGCGAGGCAATGGGTGGAGAGAACAATGAACTTGAAACCATACAACCCTGCCGAGGACGGTGCGGAAATGTCCTTCGGCGATCGCATGTCCTATTCCGACTACCTTCATCTCGAAGGGATTCTTAACGCCCAGAAACCCCTCTCCGACGCGCATGATGAGCTCCTTTTCATCATACAGCATCAGACTTCGGAGCTTTGGATGAAGCTCGCTATCCATGAAATAGCATCCGCTATGACTGCTATTCGAGCCGACAATCCACAGCCGGCGTTCAAGATGCTGTCGCGGGTGGCTCGCATCTTTGAACAGCTCAACAATGCCTGGGATGTGCTGCGCACGATGACGCCAAGCGAATATACCGAATTTCGTGCCTCACTCGGCAAATCTTCCGGTTTCCAATCCTATCAATATCGCGCCATCGAGTTCCTGGCCGGCAACCGCAATCAAACGATGCTTGGCCCGCATACCCATCGTGCCGACATCATGACCATGCTGGAAGAGATTTTGGCGAAGCCGAGCCTCTATGACGAGGCTCTGATGCTGCTCGCACGACGCGGTTTCGATGTCGGGGAGGACGCCAATCGCGGCGACTGGCGGTCGGCCCGCAAGCCGAGCGAGAAGGTCCTTGATGCCTGGGAGCAGATATATCTTGCGCCAGAACGATATTGGGAACTTTACGAATTGGCGGAGAAACTGGTCGACTTCGAAGACTATTTTCGCCGTTGGCGCTTCAATCACGTCACGACGGTGGAGCGGGTCATCGGTTTCAAGCGCGGCACCGGCGGTACCTCCGGCACGCAATATCTAAAGAAGATGCTCGAGATCGAGCTTTTTCCGGAGCTTTGGCGGGTGCGGACGGTTCTTTGATCGAGAGGACCGGGATGAAGAGTATGCAGGCGAAGCGGCGACACCAATTCGAGATATTGAAATGTCGCACTGTCGGCGTGCAGGCGGTCGCGGCGCGATCGGACCGGCAGTTTGCCCGCCACACCCATGATCAATTCGGAATCGGCATCATCAGGGATGGCGCTCAGAAATCGGCAAGTGGCCGCGGCCCTGTCGAAGCTGGACCGGGTGACGTCATCACCGTCAACCCGGGTGAAGTGCACGACGGCGCGCCGATTGGCGATGCCGGCCGTTTCTGGCAGATGCTCTATTTCGATCCGGCTGTCGTCGCGAGCGCTGTTGCGGACATCCGGCAAAGCAGCGAGGGAGGTTTCGAATTCTCCGATCCGGTCATTTCCAAGCCGCTGCTCGCAGGAAATGTGCGGCGGCTCTTTTCGGCAATGACAAGCCGCGAAACCGGCGCTGATGTGAATAGCCAGGAATTGCTGCTGACCTTATTGGCTGATTTGGTCGATGTGCCGATTAAGCCGATGTCGGTTGCAAAGGAAATCGAGGTGGCGCGGGAGCGGATCGATGATTGTCCGGCGGCTTCCGTCTCACTCTCCGAGCTTGCGGGTCTGGCAGAGATGAGCCAGTTCCAGTTGTTGAGAGCTTTTCGACGGGCTACTGGGCTTACGCCGCATGCCTATCTCATCCAGCGCCGAATTCAGCTCGCCCGCAAGATGATTGCCACCGGCACCGGCCTTGCCGAAGCCGCACTCGCCAGCGGCTTCGCGGATCAGAGCCATATGACCCGAATCTTCACGAGAAGCTACGGCCTCTCTCCTCACCAGTTTGCGCGCGCGCTTCGCTGATCAACTCGGCGCGAGATCGAAGACGTGGTGGTGGATATGCCCATCGAACATCTCCATCAGACCTTTGGTCATCTCGCGGCTTTCGTATCGAACCGGCGACTGAAGTGCCGCTGCGAGCGCTTCGCGGCTTTCATACATGGTGGAAAGCACCATCGGATAGCGTGGCGCGCCCTCATCGCGCTCGATATTGTAGAGCACGCGCACTTCCTTGACGCCTGGGAAAGCCAGCCACATCGGCATCAGTTTTTCCGCGACATAGGCTTTGAAACAATCTTCCTTGCCGGCATGGACGGCGCCTTCGAAAAAGGCCTGTCGAACGATCATCGATTTTGTCCCACTCAGTTGACCGTGGTCGGCGGCTTTTCGCCGGCGAAATGGGCGGCGATATTGGCGAGCACCAATTCACCCATAGCTACGCGCGTCTCCACCGTTGCGCTGCCCTGATGGGGCATCAGCACGGTGTTTGGCGCAGAGAAGAACTCTTCCCGGATGTTGGGTTCATTGACGAAAACGTCGAGGCCGGCCCCAGCGATCGTTCCGCCATTAAGGGCGGCAAGCAACGCATCCTCGTCGACGACCGTGCCGCGGGCGATATTGATCAGCAGCCCGTTCGGCCCGAGCGCCTTCAGCACTTCGGCATCGACGATGTCACGGGTTTCGGCGGTCGCCGCGATGATCACGCAGAGCACGTCGCTGTCTTCCGCAAGCGCCACAGGCGAAGCGCAGGACTTCCAGGCGGTGTCCTTGACCGGCGACCGGTTCCAGTAGCGCACCGACATGCCGAAAGCTTCCGCACGGCGACCGAACGCCTTGCCGATCTGGCCGAGGCCCAGGATTCCGACCCGTTTGCCCTTGGGGCTGTGGCCAAGCGGAAACGGCTCTTTGCCCCAGCGGCCTTCGCGCACAAAGGCGTCACCCCTGGCGACGTGGCGAAGCGCCGCGAGCATCAGGGCAATGCCCGTATCCGCCACGTCATCGGTCAGCACGCCGGGCGTCGTGGTGACGTCGATATTGCGGCTGCGTGCGAAACCAAGATCCACCTTGTCGGTTCCGACGCCGTTGATGGCAATCACCCCGAGAGCCGGCAGCCTTTCGATCCATTCGTTGGTGATGCCGGTGCCGCCGCCGGTCGCGACTGCCTTGATTCTCGGCAGGGCAGCTTCGAGCGATGTCTTCTGGTTCGGGTCGTACATCCGGTGCACGGTATAGGCAGCGTCGAGCTTGTCCTCGATAAACTGCATCATCGGTTCCACGAGAAGGATGTCTGGTTTCACGTCGGAAACTCCATGGTTTAAGTGGATGACGGTCAGGAAATCTGGCCGAGGAAAGTCCTCAGCCGTTCATTTTTCGGATTAGCGAAAAATTCATCGGGCGTCCCCATCTCCAGAATTTCGCCCCGATCCATGAAGATCACCCGGTCGGCAACCTGGCGGGCGAAGCCCATTTCGTGCGTGACGCAGAGCATGGTCATGCCTTCCTTCGCAAGGTCGATCATCGTGTCCAGCACTTCCTTGACCATTTCCGGATCGAGCGCCGATGTGGGTTCGTCGAAAAGCATGATCTTTGGGTTCATGCAAAGCGCGCGGGCGATTGCAACGCGCTGCTGCTGGCCGCCGGAAAGCTGGGCTGGATATTTTTCCGCCTGCTCGGGGATGCGCACCCGCTCCAGGAATTTTCGAGCAGTCTTTTCTGCCTCGGCCCTGGAAATACCCCGCACCTTCATCGGCGCCAGTGTGCAGTTCTCTAAAACCGTCATATGCGGAAAAAGGTTGAACTGCTGGAAGACCATGCCGGTCTCCTGGCGCACGATATCGACGTTCTTGCCTCCCGCTGTGAGATCGTGGCCATCAACCACGATCCGGCCGGTCTTGATCGTCTCAAGCTGGTTGATACAGCGGATCAAGGTCGATTTTCCGGAGCCTGAGGGACCGCAGATGACGATCCGCTCCCCCCGCTTGACCGAAAGTTCGATATTCTTAAGCGCGTGGAATTCGCCATACCACTTGTTGACGCCTTCCATGTGCACGGCCAGTTCGGTAGCTCCCCGCCTGGCCGTGGCCGATGCGGTTGCATTTGCTTCAGTCATGCGAGGAACTCCCTTCTATTCTTACTTCTTCGCTCCGGCAACGAAATCCGGCAACGGCGCTCCAAGCCACTTCTCGTGGATCTTGTTGAGCTCGCCATTCGCCTTCACCTTTTCGACGAAGGCATTGACAGCCGCCAGGAGCTCCGTCGAACCCTTGCGGACCGCAATGCCCTGGACCTGCTGGCTGAGCTGCAGCTTCTGGTCGAAGCGGCCAGGAGCAGCCTTTTCGATCTGCGCGGCGACGACGTTCGAAACGCCGATCAATTCGACCTGACCGGAGAGGAGAGCCTGAACCGCGCTGGCATCGTCGTCGAAGCGCTGGATCTTGGCGTCCTTCGGAGCGATCTTGGTGACACCAGTATCCTGGGTGGAGGCGCGCGCAACGCCGATCGTCTTGCCGGAGAGGTCTTCCGGCTTGGAAACCGCCGTATCCTTCGCCCCGAAGACGCCGATCGAGATACCGGCATAGGGCTGCGAGAAGTCGACGCTCTTGGCGCGTTCTTCGGTAATGCCGAGCGAGGCGACGAGCAGGTCGACCTGGTTGCTCTGGAGATAGGGGATGCGGTTCGGGCCGGTGACCGGAACGATCTGCACCTTCACGCCCAATTCCTTGGCGAGCAGTTTTGCGACGTCCGCGTCATAACCGTCCGGTTCGTTCGACGTGTTCATGATGCCGAAGGGCGGGAAGTCGACCAGCATGCCGATCTTGACGGCACCTGCGGACTTGATGCTTTCGACCGCCTGCGCCGAGACCGTCGAGTCCATCGCCCCGAGCATCAGGCCTGCGCCGATTGCGGCCATTGCCATACGTCTGGTAATGTTCATTTTCCTACCCTTTTCTGTTGTGCCGGGGTCCTCCCCCCGGCTCGGGTCCCGTCAACGAGCCGTTGGCCGGGAAAATCTCGTTTCCATGCGTCGCGCCAGCACCGACAACGGCCAGCACAGCACGAAATAGACCGCTGCGACCGTTCCGAAGACCATGAACGGGCTGAAGGTCGCGTTGTTGATGATCTGACCCTGGCGGGTGAGTTCGGTGAAGCCGATGATCGCGGCGAGCGAAGTACCCTTGATGAGCTGCACCAGAAAGCCGACCGTCGGTGCCACGGCGACGCGGGACGCCTGCGGCAGAAGTATGTAGCGCATGCGGTTATAATAACGCAGGCCGAGCGCCGTTGCCGCCTCCCGTTGTCCGGGCGGGACCGCCTCGATGCAGCCGCGCCAGATTTCGCCGAGGAAGGCGCTGGCATGCAGTGTCAAAGCGACCGCGGCTGCGAGCCAGGGATTGATCGCAAAGCCCAGGATGTTCATGCCGAAAAAGACAAGGAAGAGCTGCATCAGCAGCGGCGTTCCCTGGAAGATGCGGATGAAACCGGTCGCGAGAAGGCGGGGCCACCTGGAATCCGAAACACGCGCAAGAGCGATGAAGAGGCCACCTACGCCGCCGCCGGCAAACGCGATCGCCGACAACGCGATCGTCCATTGCGCCGCCATGACAATGATCCAGAATTCGCTCCAGCCGAAAGGTCTGATCAGCATAACGCCACTCCTATCGGCTCAACGGATACTTGAAGGCGGCCTTCTCTATGATCGAGAAGATCGCCGAGAAGCCGACCGACATGGCGAGATACATGAGCGTGATGACGATATACACCTCAAAGCTTGCGAAGGTCGCCGACTGCAGGTCGTTGCCGGCGGCGGCAAGATCGTCGGCCGAGATTGCCGAAACGACGCTCGAGGTCAGCATCAGGTAAATGAACTGGCTGGTCAGCGCCGGATAAACGGTGCGCAGCGCGGGCTTCATGATGATGTAGCGGAAAATCTGGAGCTTCGAGAGGCCGAGCGCGGTGCCCGCCTCCACCTGCCCCTTTTGAATCGACTCGATGCCCGCGCGGATGATTTCGGTCCCGTAGGCGCCGAAATTGACAACCAGCGCCAGGAGTGCCGCGCCGTTTGGCGTGAGGCGCAGGCCGAGTGACGGCAGGCCGAAGAAGATGAAGAAGATCTGCACCAGGAAAGGCGTGTTGCGGATGATTTCGATATAGGCGTCGATGATCCATCGCAAAGGCACCACGCCGGACGTCTTGCCGGCGGCGCAAAGGACGGAGACGATCAGCCCCAGGATCATTGCTGCGCAGGAAAGCTGGATCGTCAGCCAAGCGCCGATCAAAAGCTGATCCAGCCCTGCGAGCACGGGCTCGAAGTTGAAATTGTACACTTGGGTCCTCCCCAAAGATGCCGAAAGTGCACCGCTCCTCTGCGATACATCTGCATTTAGATCGATCTAAAAACTTTTCAGCCGCACGTCAACCGGATTTAATCGTGTCACACCGCCGCAATCATCGCCGGTCCGCAGGATTGACGAATGTGGAGCTGCGTTTGCTGCACGATTCTTTCCGGTGGGCGCAGCGGATCAGCCAGCCGGTTCAAGAGAAGCCGGGCGGCATTGTTTCCGATTGTCGCGGGTGCCGTCGAAACGGACGTCAACCGCGGCCGCATCGCCTCCGCGTCGGTTACATCGTCGAAGCCAATCAATGAAAAATCCGAACCGACCTTGACCCCACAGTCGTAGAGCCCGGCGGAAAGACCGAGCGCTATGACATCATTGAAGCAGATGACCGCCGTTGGCGGGTCAGGGCGATTGAGGAGGAGATTTGCCGAGCTGGCAATCCCACCAAGCTGGTTCGGCACACGGATAATCATGTCCGCGCCGAGGCCATGAGACTGCATCGCCTCGCCGAAGCCGCTGATACGCTCATGGTAGGCCGAATGGATCGGGCCATGCACGGCAAAGGCAATACGGCGATGACCAAGCGACACCAGATAGTCGACAGCCTGATGCATGCCCCCTGCATAATCCACGCCGGCATAGTCTGCTTCATCGGAAATCTGGCGCAGGGCCTGCACCAGCGGCAGGTTCCACTCTGCGACGCGCCGCAAATATGTGGGTTCGGTACCCGCCGCGGGGCACAAGATGACACCATCGACGCCGTGCTCCCGCATTCGCTGCATCACCGCGTCCTGCCGGTCGGGCAGATCGCCGCTATTGGCCAGGATGACCACCAGACCTGCCTCGTCGATCATGGCCTCGATTCCGGAGAGCAATTCGGCAAAAAACGGATTGGTAAGATTGGGCACGATGACGCCGACGGTGTGACTGCGCTCTGCGCGAAGGCGTGCCGCGCCCATGTTGTAGACATAACCGAGCTCGCGCATGACCTCTTCGACCCGGGCTCTGGTCTCGCTTCCCACCAGCGGGCTCTTGCGGATGACCAGCGAAGCGGTTGCCCGCGAAACATTGGCGCGACGCGCCACATCAAGGAGCGTTACGCGGCTTTTCTTTTGGTCTCGTGAGGGCATGAACGTCACTTGGCAGAGGTATGGGAAGAGGTCAATGATCCCTTCCTTATACATCGACCCGAGAACGGTTCCGGTCAATCCATCTCGACGCCCGGCCGTCAAGACGCGACGGCGGACAAGTCCTCCATTTCCAACAGGAATGCGAATTCATCGGCCAGCGCGGGAGAACAAGCCACCGCCGGTCCGCCATGCCGAAGCAGTTTTTCAAATGATGGCATAAAAACCGTGGCGCCCGCTTCAGCGGCGATGAGCATGCCGGCCAGCATGTCCCAGGCAGACAGATGCCGCTCGTAATAGAGATCGGATATGCCTTCAGCAACGCGAACCAGACCGATCGCTGCAGCTCCCATGCGGCGGTAGTCGATACCGCGCTCATAAAGCTTGCGGGAGACGGCGAGATAATCCTCAAAGTCGGTGCGTCGGGAATGGCCGAGGATGGCGATAGCATGGGAGGGATCGCTGGTTTTGGCGGCAGCGATCGGTTCACCTTCCTTGAAGGCGCCCTGCCCGCGGATCGCATGGAAAACCATGTCTTGCGCTGCGTCATAAATCACGCCGACCAGGATCCTGCCGCCGGCGACGAAGGCTATAGACACACCCCAGTGACGAAAGCCGCGAATGAAATTGGTCGTTCCGTCGATCGGATCCACCACCCACATGCCGCCCTCACCTGCCCCAGTCCCTTCATAGCCGCCACCTTCTTCGCCCATGAAGGAATCCTGCGGGAATTCTTCAAGCAATGTCGTGCGGATAGCCAGTTCGGCTCGCCTGTCGGCGACGGTAACGAAATCTTGCAAGCCCTTGTTCTCGACGTTAAGCGTCTCCGGCAGAGCTTCGGCGCGAAAGGCCGCGACCGCCCTTCCGACACGGCGGGCGATCGAGATCGCAGTTTCGGCGCGGGCTTTCAGGAAAGTAATATCGGATGCGAACGCCATTTATGCGCTTCTTCTCTTGATCAGCGTTACAGGCGTGAACTCCACCCGCGAGACCGCATCCGGATCGGCCATGCGGCTGATGAGGAGATCGATCACCTGTTCCGCCTGCACCTCGCAAGGTTGGACGAAAGTGGTGAGATCATAGGCTGCCCAGCTTGCCTGGGGAATGTCGTCATGCCCAATGACCTTTACCGACCCGTAGCCCATTCCCGCCCTGGCAAGCCCGTCAAGGACGCCGCAGGCCATGTAGTCGTTGACCGAAAAGACGCCGTCGACACCGAGATTCAGAAGCCTCTCCGCCGCCTCATAACCGTGCCTGTAATCGTTGATCGTAACAGGAACCAGCGTCGCCTCGACGCCAAGGCTTGTGCAGCGATTCTGAAAAGCTTCCGCACGACGGCGTGAGGAATAGGAGACGGCCGTCCCGGCCACGACTGCCAGCTTTGCTGCGCCGGCCTCCAGCAAATGATCGGCCGCGGTATAACCCGACATCCGGTCATCGGAAACGACACGGTCGACAAAGGGAAAATCTTCACCCTTGTTGATCAGCACGATCGGTACGCCTTCGGCGGCGCATTCCTCACAGATATGCGAGGGCGGCGCGTCGGAGGTGACGATGACGCCGGAGACCGCGTAATGCAGCAGCTGCCCGATGACGGTCGAAGTATCCGCCTCCTTGGAGGTCGGCAGCAGGATCGGCCGATAATTGCGGGCGATCAGTGCTCGCGCCAGATGTTCGAGCTGCTGGGTGCGGAAGGGGTTATCGAGACCTGCCGCGACGAGTCCAACGAAATCCGACCGCTTGTTCGTCAGGCTGCGGGCGAGATAATTGACCCGATAGCCGAGTTCTCTGGCGGCTTGATAAACTTTCTCGCGGGTCTTCTCCGAAACGCTCGCGTCCGGCGTAAAGGCACGGGATACGGCGGCGCGGGAGACGCCCGCCGCCCGCGCCACGTCGAAAGAGGTGACGCGACGTTGCTCCCGGGTCGTCCCGTTCGGCTCCCTGGAACGCATCAGGTCAGGCAGATCGGTACAGATGCCGAGAACCGGCAGTGTCATGATATCCTTCAACACATCCGACCGCTCCTCGTGCCACAGCACGATCTCCTTGCCGTCGGAAAAGGCCTTTTCGACGAGTTCTTCGGTGACGAATTCCTGCGGGGTGTCGCTCGCCTTTTCCCAGCAGAGATGCAGGATATCGGCGCCTGATTCTCTTCCCAGCAGATGCGGATCGTGACCAATGCGGATCAGCACGGACAACGGAAAATCGCAGCCCATCTCCCGCAATTCGCGGACCTGCTGGACATCGAACGAGCCGAGGCAGGCAAAGCGCTGGTTCATCTCATTCAGATGCTGCCAGCAGAGCGGCCCAGTGCCGGGCCGCTTGAGTTCCACATAGAGTCCGCAGCCGGTGGCGCGGCCAAGCTCAGCCACTTCCTCGAAGCTCGGCACGTCAGGCACGATCGCGCGAAGCTCGGCAAAGCTCATCTGGGAAATATATAGGTCTTTGGCGAATACGCGTTCCAGGTGATCATCGTGGGAGATGACGACGACCCCATCGGCGGTCATCTGGGTGTCGAGTTCCCACATCTCGGCGCCGAGTTCGGCCGCCCTGCGGAAAGCGGCGAGCGTATTTTCCCGTTCATGGCCGCTTGCGCCGCGATGGCCGATGCAGAATGGCATCCGTCCCCTGTTTTCCGGCCACCCGAACCTCCTGAAGAAGTCAGCGAAGCTATGCATTCAAAGCCTCCGGCCATCTTCCGCGAAGACGAAGGCCGCCTCGCTGGAAAGGTTCCAGCGAACGCAGTCGCCGAGCTTCACGTCATCGCGCACCGGCTGGATCGAACGCAATACGGATCCATCCGCGAGCACGACATCATAGAGGTTTTCACGCCCCTGTGTTTCCGCGAATACGACCTTGCCCTCGATGGCGAGGTCGCCGTCGGGGCCGAAGTGCTCGGGCCGGATACCGAGCGTCAGGGCTCTGCCATCACCAATGTCGCGAAGCGACCCGAGAGGCAGCCTGAAATTACCATCGTCGGAGACGAACGCCCCGCCCAGTGCCTTGCCCTTCAGGAAAGAGATCGGCGGATTGCCGAGGAAACCGGCGACGAAGGCGGAGCGTGGATCGTTGTACATTTCCGACGGCGTGGCGATCTGGACGATCTCGCCTTCTTTCATGATGGCGATACGGTCGCACATGCTCATTGCTTCCACCTGGTCATGCGTCACGAGGATGGCGGTAATGCCCGTCTCCTTCTGCAGACGGCGGATTTCCGAACGCATCTCAAGGCGCAATTTCGCATCCAGATTGGCAAGCGGTTCGTCGAGCAGCAGCACGTCCGGGCGACGGATAAGAGCACGAGCGAGCGCGACGCGCTGCTGTTGACCGCCGGAAAGCTGGGAGGGCCGTCGACCGAGGAGATTGTCGATGTGGACGAGTGCGGAAATTTCAGCGACCCGTCTTTTGATGTCGCTGGCGGGCAACCGCCGCACCGTCAGAGGAAATCCGATATTCTCCTCGACCGTCATGTGCGGATAAAGCGCATAGGATTGGAAGACCACGCCGACATTGCGCTCCTGGCTCGGCAGGTTGGTGACGTCCCTGTCGCCAAATAGAATGCGGCCCGCAGTCGGCCTATGGATGCCGCAAATCGCAAACAGGGTCGTGGATTTGCCGCAACCGGAAGGGCCAAGCAACGCCAGCATTTCTCCGGAACCCACTTCGAGGTCCATCGCCTCGATGACCTTGGTGCTTCCGAAACTTTTCGAGAATTTGTCGAGCAGAATACGCATCAGCCCTTGGTGCCTCCGCCGTAGATGTTCATGAGATGCTTCTGGAAAAAGACATAGAGAATGAGGACCGGAACGACATAGAACACGCCGACAGCCTTGAAAGTGGCGAAATCGAAGTTGTTGTCGTCGGCAATCAGGCTCGCCAGGTAGACCGATAGCACCTGCACCTGTGCCCCGGGCGCAAGCACCTGCGGCAGAATGAACTCGCTCCACCCGGTGAGAAATGAGAAGAGGCCGAGCGCCATGATTGCCGGCTTGATCTGCGGCAGGACGAGTCTCCGCCAGACGGTGAACCGCGAGGCTCCGTCGACAAGACCTGCCATCTCTATTTCCCATGGCACGGTGTCGTAGAAGCCCTTCATCAGCCAGATGCCGAGCGGCATGTCGATTGCCGCTTTCACCAGAATGACCCCGATCAGCGAATTATAGAGGCCGACATACTGAAGCACGATGAAGATCGAGATGATGAGCGTCACCGAGGGAAAGGCATGCAGCACCATGACCCCGGCCAGCAATAGGCCGCGCGCAGGCACATTCAGCCGCGACAGCACATAACCTGCCATAGAGGAGACGATCAGGATCACCGCCGTGATGCTGGCTGCAAAAATGAAGGTGTTGAGGGTAACGAGCCAGATGCTGGCTTTGCCCGGCCGGATCTCCCAGAGGAAGCGCCAGTGTTCGAGCGTCAGCTCATTCGGGATGAGCGAACCCGCCTCCGAATTGCTGATCGTATCGACGAAGAGATAGGTATACATCAACACCAGCGGCAGGCTGACCAGCGTCAGCAGGAAGATGACCGGCACGCTTGAGAAATTCACGGAAATCTGAGTCTTGTCGGCCATCATCAATCCTCGATCAACGGCTTGGAGATCAGGGTGTCGTAACGAAAGATGCGCAGGTAAATCAGCGACAGGACGATCCCGATAACCACCAGCACCAGCGCGAGGGCGGCGCCCAGGCCGTATTCCAGATTGCCGGTATAGTTGTTGAGCGCGGTATGGTAGGCGGCGAGCGACCAGACCTCGGTCGCCCGCCCCGGCCCGCCGCGGGTCGAAAGGAGGATTTCGTTGAAGGAGGCAAGCAGCGAAAGTGTCTGGTAGCAGGTGACGAACAGGATCGGCCAGCGCAGTTGCGGCAGGATGATGTAGCGGATCTGCTGCCAGCGGCTGGCGCCATCCACCTCGCTTGCATGAAAATGCGTTTGAGGGATCGCCTTGATCGCCGAGGAAAAGACCAGCATTCCCATCGACGCACCGATGAAGCCGTTGATCAGGATCACGAAGAACCAGGCGTTGTAGGCATTGTCGAGCAGATAGTTCTTCGGCGGCACCCCGAACTGGCCCAGAAACATGGAAATAAAACCATTGTCCCAGGTGAGCCACTTCCACATCAAGACATAGATCACCACCGGCGTAATGCGCGGCAGGAGCCAGACGGCGCGGAAGACGGAGGCGGTCGCAGGCGGCATATAGTGGGTCGTCACCGCCAGGAACAGCGCATAGCTCACGTTGAAGAGCATAAGCGTTACCGCGACATAGAAGGCGGTATTGAAAAAAATTTTCGCCATGTCCGGCGAGCTGGCGATGACCCTGAAATTGTCTGTTGTCCAGACCCAGCCGGTATAGGTTACTCGCGCAACCTTATCCTGCTCCTCTGGTGTCATCGTGAAGCCCAGTTTTTCCAGGCTGCCGATCAGCGCGTCGCGCGTCTCGAACCGGGTGTTGAGGACCGAACGGTTGAAAAGGTCGGAGATCTGCTTCACCTCGCGGGTCGAGGGACGGTCCTTGAGTGCCTTTATGACCCGTTCTGCTTCCCGCCGAGATGCGAAAACCGCACCCACGTGCTGCCCCCGCAGTTCCGCGACGTAACCCGGCTTCAGTTTCAACGCCTCCAGCGCCGCCAATCCTTCGTCATCTATGACAAAACGCGGCTCTGCTATGCCTGCGGCAAGCTCCGGCATATCATCCTGGAGCCGGTTCGCTGCGCTTTGGGTGACCTGATAGACGCCGCCGGAAATACCGGTCGCCGTGCTCATGTTGGTCATGGCGAAGATGCCCGTCAGGATTGCCGGCATCAGGTAGAACAGGAAGATCATGGTCGCAGCAGGCGCGATCATGATTATGCCGAGCGTTCGCGACGTTCGCATGGGGAAACCTTAGGAAGAAAGGCAGGCGGCGGAGCGGTGCCGCCCGCAGTCATGAGGGCCTTGATCAGCGGATGACGATTGCGCTGCCGAGCGTCGACTTCAGCTCGGCTTCGGCATCGTTGACTGCGGCGTCAGCCGTTTTAGCGCCGGTCCAGGCCGCTTCCATGTTCTTCCACATGATCGTCCAATACTTGCCGAAATCGGCATTGTTCGGCATCGCATTGGCATGTGGCAGAAGGCGCTCGGTTGCCTCCGAGGCCCAGCGGTTGCTGGAGTAGAGATCGACCTTGGTCTCGGATGGCGAGATGCCGAGATGCGCCGACTTGATGGCATGCAGCGCATTGATGCGCGGCTCGGAAGCGATCTTGACGAGATCGGCAGCGATCTGGGTCGTTTCCTGATCGTGACCCGCCATCAGGAGATAGGTCAACGGATGGGTGAGCGTATTTGCCTTGCCACCTTCGCCGGCCGGGATCAGTGTGAACTGGACGTTGTCGAAGAAGTCCTTGAGGCCTTCCTGGTTCACCAGCCGTGCATAGTGCCAGGTGCCGCCGTGCCAGATCCCCGCCTTGCCGGTGGCGACTTCCTTCCACCACTGGTCGCCGGGCATGCCAATATGGTTCTTCTTGGTGACGCCTGCTGCAACGAGGTCGGCGAAATACTGATAGGTGCGCTTCATCGCGGCCTTGTCGAAGACAAGCTTGCCTTCTTCTTCCATGACGCCGCCGAAAGAGGTGTAGAACTGCCAATAGTCAGGGCCGTTATTGGTGCGCGGATAGAAGCCGTACCCGGCCTGGACAAGACCCTTGTCCTGCATCTTCTTGGCATCTTCGAGGACGTTTTTCAGCGTATATTCGCCCTTCTCGACCTTTGCCGGCAGAGCTTCGAGATCAGCATCCGTATAGCCGATCGCCTTCATGTAAGGCTTCCAGAAGAAGAAGGGGCGGGATTCGGCGTCCTGCGGGATGCCGTAAACCGTGCCATTGAAGGAGGCGATCTCCATGAGGTTTGGGTAGATATCGCTGATCGGCCACGCATCGAGGTCGATATAATCCTCGGCCGGAACGATAAGACCCGCCTGAGCCCAGGGACCGATATCCTCATGGCCGGTCGCAACGATGTTCGGAGCCTTCTTGGCTTCTGCGGCAAGCGTCAGCGCCTGCTTGAAATCTTCCCAGCCGGAATAGGGCGTCTTCTGCACGATGATGTTGAGCTGTTCGCCGCGGACTGCGGCTTCGCGCTCGAGAATGTCTGCGGCAATTTCGATCGCATCGACGCGGTAGTTGTCATTCGGGCCGGAACCACCCGACCAGACGGAAATGCTGAAATCTTTGGCGGAGGCAAAGACGGCGGTCGAGGTGAGAAGAACGGCGGCGAGCGCGGCGGATTTCAATATCGGAAGAACAGTCATGGTTTAACTCCCCGAAGAGCGAAAATGGCTGCTTCCGGACACCGGCAGGCACTGACCTCGTGCGGCGGAAGCGCTGAATTCATGATCAACGAGAGCGGTTTAGTGGGCCTCCATAACACCCGAATGACAAAATGCACGCGTGTGCAAAATTTTGGTGGCGATCCTCCAGCTGCTGCAGATCAGCGTTCCAGCGCTACTGTCTTGATCACCGCAAAGACTGGTTCTTCGAGTTTCAACGAAAGCCGTTCGGCCGAAAGCGCGGTGATGCGGGCGAGTACAAAATCGTCGCCGCAACGGATACGCACGCGCACCATGCCCTCGCCATCGGCCTCGATCGCAGCGACGCGACCCTCGACGATGTTAAGGGCGCTCAGGCCCTCCGGCCGCTTTGTCGCAATCATCACATCCCGTTCCGGGATATGCAGCCTGACCATTGCCGCGACCTCCACCTGCGCGGTCGGAACGATCAGCCGAAAAGTTGAAAGCCTTATCGTCGCCAGGTGGTGGACGGCGTCGATCGTCTCGACGGCGCCCGAAAGTACCACTCCGGCTTCCCGACGGTCCGACGATAGGAAGGAAAAGCCGCCCAAGATCTCCGAAGTGGTTCCAACCGCCTCGACCCGGCCATTTTGCATCATCACCACCTGGTCGGCCAGGCGCGCCACTTCCGCGGTCGAATGACTGACATAGACAATCGGTGTCGACGTTTCGTCCCGCAACCTCTCCAGATAGGGAAGTATCTCTGCTTTGCGTGGGTCGTCTAGGGAGGCAAGCGGCTCGTCCATCAGGAGCAATCGCGGTCCGGCAAACAAAGCCCGCCCAATCGCCACGCGCTGCTTTTCTCCGCCGGAGAGTGTTGCAGGCCGGCGATCCAACAATCCGCCAATACCGAGAAGATCGATGATGTGCCGGAAGTCGCGAACGCGCGCAGACTTCGGCGCAAACCACCATCCATAGTTGAGATTCTGGCGGACGGTCAGATGCGGGAAAAGCCGACCTTCCTGGAAAACATAGCCGAAATGGCGTCGATGCGCCGGCACGAATATGCCTCTTTCGGTATCGAGCAGCACCTGTTCATCGATCCGGAGGCTTCCCCGTTGCGGCTTGGAAAGCCCGGCAATCACCCGGATCAGAGAGGTCTTTCCTGATCCCGACGGCCCAAACAGCGCCGTCACGCCACGTCTGGATGCGAAGCGGGCGTCAAGCACGAACCCGCCCAGCGTCTGGTGCACATCCACAACCAGCGTCATTCGACCTGCACTCTTTTGCCGACCAGATAGGCCATGAATTCGGAAGCAAGCAGAGCGGCGGAAGAAATCGCGATCGCCACGATCGTCAGCCGCATGGCGCCAGCGTCACCGCCGGGCACCTGGGTAAAGGTGTAAATTGCTGCGGATAGGGTTTGCGTTTCGCCGGGAATGTTGGACACGAAGGTGATCGTCGCACCAAATTCGCCCATGGCCTTGGCGAAAGCAAGGATCATGCCGGCGATAATGCCGGGAAGGATCAGCGGCAGGGTGACAGTCATGAATACCCAGGCCGGGCTGGCGCCGAGCGTCCTTGCCGCCTCTTCCAGCTTACGGTCCACTGTTTCGACCGACAGGCGTATGGACCGCACCATCAGCGGGAACCCCATGACGCCGCAGGCAAGCGCGGCACCGGTCCATCGAAACGAAAAGACAATGCCGAGATATTCGTCCAGGAAGGCGCCTATGACCCCGCGTCGACCGAAAAGGACAAGCAAGAGGAAACCGGTTACCACCGGAGGCAGGATGAGCGGCAGATGCACCAGGCCATTGAGAATCGATTTTCCCCAAAATCGGCCTCGGGCCAGCAGATAGGCGATCAGGATGCCGAAGGGCAGGCTTACGGTCATCGCGACGGCGGAAACCCACAGGCTCAGCCTGATCGCGGCCCATTCCTCGTCGCTCAATTGAAGCCAGTCCAAACGTCGATCCTGCCCAGGACAATATATCACTTTGGATATATCGGGACGGCTTGGATGGCTAGGGTACTGCAGGAAAACTTCTCTTGTGATGCCGGCGGCGGAAGAGCTTTTGACTTCAAGCCAAGTCTCTCCCGGCGCCAGAAATATCAGCGCGCGGGCAATCCTGTCGTGCCGCCCGCGCAGGCTTAGAAAGTTCAAACGCGGTTAGCGATTATCGCGGTTGGTTTTCTCGAAGATCGGTTGGCCGTGGTTGCGACCGTCGACGCGGATCTCACCGATGCTGCCGGTTCTCACGTTGTCGACCTTTGCAGAAACCTGGGTCTTGGCAGTGCCTTCGAAATAATCTCCTTCGGCAAGCGCGGAACCTGCAAAAGCGGTGGCAGCGATCATGGCCGAAATTACGGAGAATGACGTCTTCATTGCTTTATTCCTTTCAGAGTGCATCCGCGGCTTAAGTTTGCGACCTGCCAGGCGGATGGGTATTCGGTATCTTGAATGAAATGCGCTCGTCTCAGGTACCGTCAGCGGTTGTCCCGGCTTGTCTGGCCGAAGATCGGCTGACGAGCGCCTTGGCTGTCGCCGTGGGACTGCTCGACACTGCTGGTCCTGATGTCGTCGACCGAGGAGTCGGCTCGGGCGGCGACCTGCGCCTTCGAGGTGCCGTTGTAATAGTCGCCTTCAGCAGAAGCAGCGCCAGCAAATGAAGCCGAGGCGATCATGGCTGCAGCGACGGTGGAAATAATGCTTTTCATGGTCGTATTCTCTTTCGGGCGGAGCCGTAAGAAATGGGCTCCGGGTTGGTCTTTCAAAGAAGCAGTCGCCTACTTCTGGTCATGGAAATGGAGGTTGCGGCGCTCGTCCGGTAGGGCGTGATTTCCAAACGCAATGTTCGAGAATGGGGAACAAACGATCTCGGGCAGGCAGTCAACGCACCGAGCAACCGCCGAAGACGAACGAGAAACGGGCCTCAACAGGAGCCGTTTCCGTTCGTCCTTCCGAGGCGGCAATCACTTTAAAATGGTAAAGCCCTCTTTTTCGAAAAAGGGCGCAGCTTCGGGCGATTTGAGGAAATCAAGATAGGCGAACGCTTCTGCGGATTTCGCATTTGCAAGGATTGCGATCGGGTAGATGATCGGAGGGTGACTATCTTCCGGGAAGGTCCCGACGACCGTTACCCCCGGATCCGCAGCGGCGTCCGTCCGATACACGATGCCGTAGGGGGCTTCCCCACGCGAGACGAATGCCAGTGCGGCGCGTACACTTTCAGCACCTGCAATGCTCTTTTCCACCGCCGGCCAAACACCGAGCTTCTCGAGCGCAGCCTTGCCGTATTTTCCGGCCGGCACGGACGCCGGCGCCCCCATCGCCAGCCTGCCGCCGGAAAGAAGGCCGGCCAGATCGAAGCCGGGCCTGATATCGACAGGTCTTGCATTGTCGCTGGGAGCAACGAGGACGATCCGGTTGCCGAGCCAGTTGAACCTGCTGTCCTGCTTCACGAGCTTTCGTTCGGAAAGATAATTCATCCAGTCGATATCGGCCGAAATGAAGATATCGGCGGGAGCGCCGGCCTCGATCTGTTTGGCTAGCGCCGAGCTGGCAGCGTAGGAAGCGGTCACCGGCTTGCCGAAGGCCTTGTTGGCGTTGTCGAGGGCGTTTTTCATGCTGGCAGCTGCAAATACCGTCACCTTTTCCTGCGCCAGTGCCGGGCCGAGCATCCCGACCACTGCCATGAAAACGCCTAGGGCGAAGGCGAACGAGATATTCTTCCAGGAGCGGCGATCGGTGGTCATGAATGTCCCTCTTGAGTTAATCGAGATATCTCAGAGAATATATCGTCCCGCAATTTTTTGACCAGCGTTATATCCGTTGAGATATCTTGCCGCACCCTTCGCGACTGGCATGGGAAACACTTTCTTAGCCTCCACGGGTCACCCACGAATTTTGATGGATACGTCCAAGCCTCCAGTGCGTTAAATCGGCGGGACAGAGAGGGACATTATGAACAGCATTCCTGCCTTATTGCTGGCTTTGGCCGCTCTCATCGTGATCGGATTCTACGTTTTTTCCTTTTTCAATATCCTCGCCGGATGATCCTTGCGCGGGGAAGCTTTGGAGATGGCGTGGCGGAGAGTTGGTTCCGCTTCACCGACCCTTGTCTGCTCGTGCCTCAGATAATATGGTTTGATATCAAACTATCTTGCCGATCTGGTTCCGTTACGTTAGTTTTGCGGCGGGGAGGACGGCACGATGACAGGGAAGCTATCGGTAGAGCGGGCGAACGACGCGCGGGCATCGTCTAGGGACACCCAAGATCTCATATCCTCGATATTCCAAAACCGCATCGGCTATCACTTGCGCGTGGCGCAAGAGGCGTCGTTTCAGACTTTCGCGAAGGCGACCGGAGGGGCCGATCTGAAGCCCGGCTGGTATGCGCTGCTGACCGTGCTGGCTCAGCGCGACAGCATGACGCCATCAGAACTCAGCCGTATCTGCGGCCGCGATCGCTCGACCCTCACGTCGAGCCTGAAGGACCTTGCCGATCGCGGCTTGATCGACCGGCAGTTAAATCCCGATGACCAGCGCAGCTACAGTGTCAGGCTCACCGAGGATGGCCGCAGCATGCAGGAACGGCTCCAGGTAATTGCCGATGCGCATGACAGGCTTCTCGAGGAGATTGCCGGTGAAGACAAGAAGGTTTTTCTGTCTGTGCTTGCCAGGCTCAGTGCGGTTCTGAGCTGAAGCCCGACGTTCGCCTACCGTCCGAGCGACCGGATATTGGCCGCAAGCTCCGCCGCAAGACGCAAGGCGGCCCCTGTTGCCATCACGAGCGGCGGCAGGACCAGCCATTCCAGTGTCCATGCAGCACCCGACCGCTCCTGCTCGTGAACCATCGATTGCTGCAGGGCGGAAATCTGCACGGCATTGAACCGGGCAAGCGCAACCAACACTTCGGCAGCCACCGGATTCTGCTTGTGAGGCATGGCGGAGGAACCGCCTCCGCCGGCAAGCTCGATATCGCCGCCCACCTGAGCAAGCAGCGCCACGTCCTGACCGAACTTTCCAAGCGATCCGGAAGTCATCGCCAAAATGCCGCCCAGTTCGACCAGACGGTCCCGCTGGCTTTGCCACTGGGCGGCGTTGCCAAGCGAAAGCCTGAAGGCAAGGGCCTGGCGCACGATCTCAGCCTTGTCGCCCAGTTTTTCCAGCGTGCCTGCCGCCCCGCCAAATTGCACCGCAAGGCCAGTGGTTGAGAAATTCTCCAGCCGCCCGCGATGGCGCGTCAGCGGCTCCCGCCATGCGCGGATACGATCAGATACGGAGATGGGGATCGCCGCTTGCATGCGGGTGTGACCCATAAGAGACCGAGCGCCGAAGACCCGATCCATCTCTTCAAAAGCCTTTTCGATCGAAAAAAGTCGATCGTTGAACAGCCCGCAAAGTGGCTTCAGTCTGAGAACCAGCGCAGTGTCGATAACGTCCTGACTGGTGGCACCGAAATGCACATATTGTGCCGCCTCGCCGCCGACTGCCTGGCGCAGTTGCCGCACGAGCTCGGGAACGACAACGCCGTCAAGCCCGGTTCCGGCGCGAAGCCTTCCCAAATCCGGCACGAATGTTTGACACGCTGCGCTGATTGTTTGCGACGCGTGTGCGGGAATGACACCCGCGCTTTCTTCCGCGCCGGCCAGGGCATCTTCGAATGCCAGCATAGCCTTGATTTCGGCCTCGGCCGAAAACAGTCGTCCGGTCTCCTCGTCGCCGACAAGACCGGACAGGTAGGGGTGCTCGAAAGCCGAAAGGCTCATGCCGACTCCTGAATTCTTCGTTTCTCAGATATCGAAGAAGATGGTTTCGTTTTCGCCTTGAAGATAGATATTGAACGTCACCACCGCCCCGTCACGCTTGCCGATCAGGGTGGGAACGCGAACCCGGTGCTCGATGCGCGACAGGATCGGGTCCGCCGCATTGGCCTCTTCCTCGTCGGAGAAGTACATGCGGGTGTTGAGGCCGAGATTGATGCCGCGGGCGACAATCCAGAAATTGACATGCGGGGCCATCAGCCGGCCGTCCCGGAAGGGCACCTTTCCCGGCTTGATCGTCTCGAAGGCGAATTCGCCGGTCGCCATGTCACCGGGCTGGCGAGCCCAGCCGAAGAAGTTCGGATCTCCCTTGCCGCGGGTTTCCGAGGGGCTGTTGTAGAAGCCGTCCGCGTCCGCCTGCCAGATCTCGATCAGCGCGTCCTTGAGCGGCGTGCCTACGCCGTCATAGACGAAACCGCGAATGGTGATGCGCTCGCCGCGGGTCTTGTCGTTGACCAGCGAACCGGAGCCCAGATCCTCGGGATAAACGCCGGTGATGCCTGAAAAATTCGGCGTGCAGCCGATGTGGACATAGGGCCCCGCTGTCTGGGAGGCCGATTCCTTGAAGTAAGTGAGCGGCTGAACCATGGATCAGTTACCTTCCTTGCGGTTCTCGAAAAATGTCGAGCGGCGGCCGCGCAAGATGATGTCGAATTTATAGGCCCGCATGTCGTGCGGGATGGTGTTTTGCATGTCGAGAGCGGCAATCAGGCCCTTGATGGCGTTCTCGTCCGGAATGGTTTTGACGATGGGACAGATCCAGACCATGGGATCGCCTTCGAAATACATCTGGGTGATCAGGCGCTGGGCGAAGCCATGACCGAAGACCGAGAAGTGGATATGCGCCGGGCGCCAATCGTTGACGCCGTTCGGCCACGGATAGGGGCCGGGCTTGATGGTCTTGAAGAAATAACCGCCGTTCTCGTCGGTGATGGCGCGGCCGAAGCCCCCGAAATTCGGGTCGAGGGGCGCAAGATAAGTTTCCTTCTTATGGCGGTAGCGGCCACCGGCATTGGCCTGCCAGAACTCCACCAGCGCTCCCGGGATACCGACGCCGCGCTCGTCCAGCACGCGGCCGTGGACGAGGATGCGTTCGCCGATCGCCATCTCGCCCGGCTTGGCATAGTTGACGATCAGGTCGTTGTCGAATTCGCCGAGAATATTATGGCCGAAAACCGGACCAGTGATCTCGCTCTTGGTGCCTTCAAGCGAAATCAGCGCGCGCTGCGGCGAGCGGAGCACCGAAGTCTTGTAACCGGGCGTGAATGCCGGCGGGTGCCAGGCCCTGTCGCGAGCAAAGAAGGGTGTGGTTTCGGGTGGCATATTTTTCATCTTACCTCCTCCGCGGCCTTTTCCGCGTCCATTTCGGCGTAGGTCGCCTTGGCCACCTTGAACGCATGATTGGCGGCCGGAACCCCGGCGTAGATTGCCACATGCATCAAGGCCTCGCAGATATCGTCTCTCGTCGCACCGGTATTGGCGGTGGCACGAATATGCATCGCGACCTCTTCATAATGGCCAAGCGCGGCAAGCAACGCGATCGTCACCATGGAACGTTCGCGCCTGGTCCAGTTCGGGCGGGACCAGAGCGTACCCCAGGCGCTTTCGGTTATGAGTTGCTGGAACGGCTGATCGAACGGCGTCTGGTTCGCCTGTGCACGGTCCACATGGGCGTCGCCGAGCACCGAACGGCGAACCTTAAGACCATCGGCATAGCGGTCGGATGGCGCTTGAGCTTCGGCCATGTCTATTCCTCTTCCAATTCTTCGATGAAGCCACGGATTAGGGCGGCGTAAGCGGCTGGGGCCTCCACGCACGGGATATGCGCCGCGCCTTCGATGACCTCGTAACGCGAGCCGGGTATGAGATCGGAAAGAGATTTCACCACGTCAGGCGGCGTGGAACCATCCTCGCGGCCAACGATGCAGAGCGTCGGCGCGGCGATTTCCTTTGCCGCAGCAGTGAAGTCGGCATCGCGAATTGCCGCGCAGGTACCGCTGTAGCCGCTCACGGGCTGACGCACGAGCATATTGCAATATGCCTGGTAAGCTGCGTTTTCCGGCCTGCGGAAGCCTTCGGTAAACCATCGCTGCATGATGGCCTCCAGGATGCTGCCGATTCCCTTTTCTTCCACCGCCGCAATGCGCGCCGCCCACATCTCGTTCGTGCCGATCTTGTGGGCCGTGTTGGAAAGCACAAGCGCCTTTACCAAATCCGGCCGGCTCTCATACAAACCCTGAGCAATCAACCCGCCGACGGACAAGCCGCAGACGATGACGCGAGACAGCGCAAGGTGATCCAGCAGGCCGGCGAGATCGGAAGCGTGATCCTCGATTGAGTAGGGAGGGTTTCCCAGGCCCGACAAGCCGTGGCCACGCATGTCGTAAGTCAGGATTGTGTAATCCTCGGCAAGCTTCGGGAGTACCTGATGCCATATGCGGCTATCGGTCCCCAGCGAATTGATGAAGACGATGGTGGGCCGGCCGTCATCCGCGCGGCGGATGTCGTAATGGATCACGATATCGTTAATGTGCACAAACTGCATCCGCGCCTCCTCTCGCATTGGTAGATTGCACTAGTTTCTGGTTAGGTAAAATGATATTTTCAGCATGTTCTCCTAACCCCAAGGTTATTTGATCTTGATCAATTCTCGAGTCAAGTTTCGACACTTGCATACATTTGTCGAAGTCGCGCGTCAGAAAAGCGTCGTAAGAGCTGCCGAAATACTCCACGTGAGTCAGCCGGCTGTCACAAAGACCATCCGCGAACTGGAAGATGCCCTGGGCGTTTCGGTATTCGAGCGCGAAGGGAGGGGCATCCGCATTACCCGCTACGGGGAAGTGTTCCTGCGCCATGCCGGCGCCGCGCTGACGGCGCTGCGGCAAGGCATAGACTCCGTATCGCAGGAGCTCTTCGATTCCGCTCCTCCCGTGAGGATCGGCGCTCTGCCGACCGTATCGACCCGGATCATGCCGCGCGCCATGGGGTTGTTTCTGGCCGAGAAGACCGGGAGCCGCGTCAAGATCGTAACCGGGGATAATGCGGTGTTGATGGAGCAGCTCAGGGTCGGCGATCTTGACCTCGTCGTCGGCCGCCTGGCCTCCCCGGAGAAGATGGCCGGCCTTTCCTTCGAACACCTTTATTCCGAACAGGTGGTCTTTGCGGTCCGGTGCGGCCACCCGCTGCTGGAAAGCAAGCAGTCGGTTTTCGAGGGGTTATCCGACTATCCGGTGCTGATGCCCTCGCGCGGCTCGATCATCCGGCCGTCGGTGGAGCAATTCCTTATCGCCAACGGCGTCGCAACTCTGCCGACCCAGGTGGAGACGGTTTCGGATGCCTTTGGACGCGCTTTCGTCAAATCGAGCGATGCGATATGGATCATTTCGGCCGGTGTCGTTGCAGCAGAGATTGCGGACGGCAATTTGGCAGCGCTGCCAATCGACACCACCGAGACCCGGGGGCCCGTAGGCCTGACCATGCGGGTCGACGCAGAAACCTCAACCCCGCTTGCCATTCTAATGCAGACCATTCGGCAATCCGCTGCCGAGATCATGCCTGCCCGGTAATCAGCTAGCCCGCAACTCCGGAAACTTGTTGCGCAGCTCCTCCATTGAACCGACCACGGCGTCATCGGCGCGCAGTGTCACCGATATGTTGTCGGCAACGTTCAATGTCTCTTCGAAATGCACCGGAATCCGGTTTCCATCCTGCCGCACCAGGGTTGCCTCCTTGCGGAACCCGTTTTTCAGCAGCCAATCGCGGGGCGCCGTGAGGCTGACGGCGACGTGAAAGGCTCCATCGTCCTCCTTGCGAGCCTTGAGCTTATAGGTGACGGCCGATCGACTGCCGCCGATGTCGATTTGCCCCGGATAGCCCGCTTCCTTGATATGTTCGGTCATTTGTCACTCCTTCCATGCGGCGAATCTCAAGGACAACCGAGTGCCGCTCGGTTTGTTCCCGCGCTACGCGGTAGCGGGCGATCAAGCCCGGTTGACGGTCGTCAGCCGCCGTGATCGAAAGATGCCGGACTTCGAGGAGTGAGAAATGGAAGACAGGAACTTTCTGGCGGCGCTGTTCCACGCCGCCGTCAATGCCGCCGATCCGCTGACCGGCATCAGGAACCATCTTCCCTCCCCGCCAAATGGCGGACGCACGGTCGTAATCGGCGCAGGCAAGGGAGCCGCGCAGATGGCGGCAGCCCTTGAAAGCGTCTGGCAGGGGCCACTCTCGGGCCTGGTCGTGACCCGCTATGGCTACGGCTGCCGCACAAATTCGATCGAGATCCTGGAAGCCTCCCATCCGGTGCCTGACGCCGCCGGGCTTGCCGGTGCAAAACGCCTGGTGCAGGCAATCAGCGATCTCAACGAGCGGGATCTTGTCATTGCGCTGATCTGCGGCGGGGGCTCGGCTCTCTTGCCCGCCCCGCCTGAGGGTCTGACGCTTGACGACGAGATCGCGCTTAATGAGGTCTTGCTTGCCTCCGGTGCGCCGATCTCGGCGATGAACGTGGTTCGCAAGCATCTTTCGACCATCAAAGGCGGACGTTTGGCCGCCGCCACCAAGGCGCGCGTCGTCAGTCTTATCGTTTCGGACATTCCAGGGGACAATCCGGCATTCGTTGCCTCCGGCCCGACCATACCCGACGACACGACCAGGCATGACGCTCTCGCCATCATCGAACAGTACAAGCTGGATTTGCCCGATGCGATGCTTGCGCATTTAAATTCCTCTGCGGCCGACGCGCCAACACCCGACGATCCCGTCTTCTCCCGCCACGAGCATTTCGTCATCGCCTCCGCCGGCGTCTCGCTCGAAGCCGCAGCGGAAGTAGCCCGCGCAAATGGAGTTACCCCCCATATCCTCTCCGACTCCATTGAAGGTGAAGCCAGGGATGTGGCGCTGGTTCACGCGGCCCTGGCCCGCGAGGTGGCCTTGCGCGACAGACCCTTCTCAAAGCCGGCCGTCCTGTTATCGGGCGGCGAGACGACCGTGACGTTGCGTGCAAAAGGCGGCCGAGGCGGACGCAACGGTGAGTTCGCGCTGGCTCTTGGGCTCGCAATCGATGGTCACGGGATCACGGCGCTTGCAGCGGATACGGACGGCATTGACGGTTCGGAAAACAATGCCGGCGCCTTTGCCGATGGCACCACGGCAAGACGACTTCGCTCAGCCGGCCTGGACGCCAGGAAGCTTCTCGACGCCAATGACAGCTTTACCGGCTTCTCGGCGATCGGAGACGTCTTTCAGACGGGGCCGACCGGCACGAATGTCAATGACTTCCGAGCCATCCTGATAAGGTAGAACAACCCGGCTAAGTCCTTGCCGAAGTTCAAGCAGGAACGGAACTACTGCAACTGCGGCTTGTGCAGGAAATCATTGCGGTCGGCGGATCGCACCCTCAACCATGCTTCGCGCCCATCGCGCAGGATGCGCATGGGGATCTCCGATCCCGGCGGACCCGTCTTCCAGAGCTTGCGGTAAAAATCGGCAAGCCCGTCGATCTCGTCGTCGCGAATTTCGGAAATCACATCGCCACGGCGAAGCCCTGCCTGCGCGGCCGGACCGTTTTCGGTGACGCTCATTACCACGACCTCGCCATTGTTTTCGGCCGAATAGGCCCCGAGCCATGGGCGAGGCAAACGATTGAACTCGCCGCGGTTGAGAAGATCGTCTAGGATCGGCTTCAACAGGTTGATCGGCACGGCCATGTTGATATCGGCGATTTCTCCGCCTCGGCTCATCTGCAGTCTGAGCGAACCGATTCCGATCAGCTTACCTTCCGCGTCGATCAATGCTGCTCCGCCCCAGGACGGATGCGCCGGCGCGATGAAGATTGCCTCCTCCAGAAGATATTCCCAATAACCTGCAAACTCCTGCTTGGCGACGATGTTGCCGCGTATGTAGTGGCCTTCGCCATCCGCAAGCACAATCGGGTCGCCAAGAAAGGCGCCATCGGAATCGCCGATCGGCAGAGCCGGCAAATCGAGCGGGGCAAGCGCCTGGACCAGGCCGAAACCGCTTTCCTGATCGTAAGCCAGCGCATGTGCGGGCACGACCTTACCGTCATGCCTAGTCAGCCACACTTCCTCAGCTTCGGTGATCAGATAACCGATCGTCAGCACCAACCCGTTCTCGCGAATGACGACTCCGCTTCCTTCCCGGCGGGTGCCGAGCGTATTGGCCGTAAAGGCATTCTCGGGAATTGATGCTCGTACGGCCACGACGGACCGCAAAATCTTCTCCGTATCCATGATGCAAATCCTGATGAGGCGCTTACTGGCTCAAAACCCCGCAAGTTCTGCAGGATCAAGCCGTATCTTGCTATTAAGGTATGAATATGAAGGGCCTGCGGCAAGGGGGTCTATCGAAGCGGCAAGACTAAACGCCTGGCTCCGAGTGCGACATGGGTTCGAGGTTATGGGTCTGGCCTATCTATGCGGTTTCCGCAGTGCTGTAATACAACCTAGAACGGACACAGCTCCTCGCTCGGGAAGAGCTGTGTCCAGAGACAATCAGCTCGCCGGAGTCAGTGTTACGGACGTTCCAGTTGCGGCGAGGTTGAGGCCGAGCTGGCCGGTGACGCTCACTGTCTGCAGATGGATGGAACCGGAGGTCCCGCCGACGAGCAGGTTGGCGCCGACGCCTGCGCCGACAGTCGCTTCGGCCGTGGCTCCCTGATAGAGGCCGCCCAGCGACCCGTGGTGATATCCGGCAGTCGGGGCGAAGACGGCCCAGATCAGGCGCGAACGGGTGGTAAAGCCGACATCGATGCCCATCTTCCGGACAACACCTGTATAGTGGTCGATCGGCTCGCTGCCGATTGCCGACGTAAAGGCGCAGTCCGCTTCCTTGGCGGAACCAAGAACGTAACCGACACCGCCGCCAATCGTGCAATCGAGATAACCGATGCGCACGCCGCCGCGCTGATCCGGTTCCTCATAGGTCGGAACCGGGTCACGGCGGGAAATCACGTCGGCCCCAACGGCGGCTCCCGCGCTTGTAATCACTGGCAAGGCGGCAATCGCCACCACAACAAATTTCTTCATCCCTGTACTCCTTATATTATCGTCGCCGCTCTTATGCCCAAGCTTCGAGCGAGCCGGCGAAGCAGCGTTGGCTAACGCATGTGGCGGAAGAATGATCCCGGTGTGGCGGCGCACAATTTGTCACGAATTCGGCGTCAACGTGATGACGCAGCGGGTTCAATCGCGCGCTATTCCCGATCTTAGGGGTCCGTATATCCCAGAGCCCTAATCCTGATCTCGCGCTCACCCGGATCCTGAAGGAACAGGATTGCTCCTGAGGCTTTCGATTCCGCCGGGACGTAGTCGAAGGTGATATCGGCCTCTTCGACTGCCTGCCCCCCATCGATCACCTCGCCCCGCACGACGACGGCCGCCGCCGTCTGGTTGGCCCTGTTGAAGATCTCGAACTCCACTCGATGTCCACCCTCGACTGCCGCGCGGCCGGTAATGGTGACCGCAAATTCAGGGGGCAGATCCTCTTCCATCAACGCCTCAAGGCCGATCCAGCCAATCATGGCGATAACCAGCAGCGCCGAAACCGTGCCGGTGACCCATTCTATCCAGTGGGGGTCTCCGGTTTCTCGATGTGGTCGCGTGGATATCGTGGTCATGGCTGCTCGCTAAAGGATAAGCCGGGCGGCGGCGGCACCGATCGCACCTGGAAAGGCCAATACAATGGCCGACATCAGGGCTTGCGTCGCGGCGCTGTCGTCGAGGCGGCCGAAGGTCCAGAGGACGTAAAGGCTGATCAGCATCGCCACCATATAGCCGGGCAGTGTGAAACGGATGAGAGCATGCCACCGGGGGGTGTTCTCCCCAAGCTCATGCGCACCTTTGAAGGCAACGGCGTAGACAAAGCCATGCATGATGGCAATCGATATGACGACCGTCATGAGCGCGTGCCAGGGCGTCATCTTGAAGGAGATCAAGATGATCTCCTCAGTCGGAGCGACATTCAAGCTGAGGAACAAGGCGCCGACCGCCATGAGAAACAGCTCTCGGCTATAGCTGGTGGACATTTCGTCCGGTACCGCGTCGCCCTCTTTACCCTTACCTTGCCGACCCTCTTCATCGCTGCTCTCATCGCTCCCCGCCTGCCCGCCGAGTTGCGACCGGCCAAGCAGCGCCCCGATGCTCGCCGGAACCGCCTGGATGGCAATCTTTCCGATGATTTCAGAAAACGGCATGTGCGGTTCAAGGTCACCAAGGAGTGCGAGGACGAGCCCACTCATAACGATGCCGAGGCCATAGGCTATGGTCGCGTCGCGGATCGCCTCCTGCCATGTCGACGTATGTTCAAACCCGATGCGATCGGCGAGCACAATGAGAAGCGGAATGTTGACCGTTAAAAGGAGGAACAGACGGAACCCGTCGATATAAAAACCGAGCTGCCAAAGCTCCATCGTCATCAGCATCGGCATGCCGAACAGCATTGCACCGGCGGCGCCGCGGCCTAAGCCGACCAGCAAGTGGCGAGACGGGCTGATATCGGTTGGCTGGCCCCTCGTCACGCTGCTCAAGATCCTCCTCCTCAGTCAGACAGGCGGACCTAAACACATGGAGTGAAAAAATGTTCCGGGAGCCGATCAGGAAGACGAGAAAGCGTTACGTTCGATCAGTTCGTATCTGCCGGTTTACCGGTCGAAGAGGTCTTGCCACTGTTTTTCACCAATAAGACAATCGGTGCTGGGCACGCCGGCGGCTTTCTGTACGGTTGCGGGAGGTGTGATTTCGCTGATCTCCGTCACAAGCTTGCGACGCACGGCAACGGCAAAATCCTCGATCTTGTGGACCGGCAGCACGAAGGAGCCGGGTCCACCGATGACGCAATCCGCATAATATTTGTCGAGGCCGCCCGGTGCGCCGGAAGGGCGCAGCATAAGCGCCAGCCCATTGATGACAATGCCCGCCTCCATCGCCTTGTCACGGGCGGGAACGACCGGATTGCCGGAATTGTTCGGACCATCGCCGGAAATATCGATCACCTGACGCATGCCGCGATAGGAATTCGCAACGATCATCGTCGCGCCCTGGGCAATTGCCGCGGATATCGACGTTCGTCGTTGTGTATTGATCGGTCTCGCTTCAAGCAGGTTCGCGAAATCGATCGCATCCTGCGCCGTCTCGATAACCTGCCACCCTATGACGGAATTCGGCACCACATCGCCGGCCCACTCGAAATAGCTGATCGCGATCTTGCCGAGCAGCCCCGTTTCCACCGCCTCGATGAACTCTCTGTGCTTGAGGGCCTCGACATAACCCTCCCGCTGAATGCGCACTTCTTCGTAATCCATGGAGCGGGACGTATCGACGGCAAGCACCAGCTCCACGTCGACCTCCCCACCCCCGGCCTGTGCCATGACCGGCGTGGCGGAGAGACTTATCAGCATCGCGAGTGTGGTAAGCATCGGCAATCCCGTCACTGCGTTTGAAGTCGCAAAACTGTAACACAGCCGCGTCAGCGGGCGACTCCCGGTATTCTCGATCCCTTCAACTTTCGGTGATGGTGGAGCCCTCTTGCCTCTCCTCGGCAACAAGTTTTGCAAGGGTTGCGATGAGACGGCGATGCTGATGGGAATGACGCGAGCGAACATTGGTGGCAGCGTAGGCCGTTTGGGCGATCACAGGCGCATCGGAGACGATTTGCGCAACCTCTTTCTTCACCAGGTCTTCGGCAGTCGCACGCGTGACATAGGCGGCACCGCCCAACGTCGTGATAAGTTCGGCGACCATGAGGTTGCGACCGGTCGAAAGGGGTGAGGCGGAAAACTGCGGCAATGCCAATCTGTGCGCGCGGTCGAAGGCTGGTGAATAGTTGGCGTATATATAATCCTGCTGCCTTATGTTGCTGAGTGTTGTCGCTTGCGTGCTCACGAGAATATATGAGATCTCTCCAAGCCGTTCATAATGCAGGTCCGGCAGGTGATGGGGCGTATAGAGAACGGCGAGATCGAGATCGCCTGCGCCAAGATCACGATTCATCTGATTGGAATAATCCGCCTCCAGATAGATCGACATGCCCTGCAATTCTTCACGCACCGCCTTCAAAAAACGTCCGGCAAACATCTCCGCGACGTCATGTTGAATGCCAATCCGCATTGCCCGCTCGTAGGCGCCGGCGGCCTCGACCGCGCGTGCTGCCTCATGCCATTGCTGTTGCAACGCCTTGGCATGGTCGAGCAGACGCATCCCGGCCACCGTCGGCACCGTACCGCCCTTCCCCCGAACGAAAAGCTTCCGGCGAAACATTGCCTCCAGCGCATTCACGCGGTGCGAAACCGTCGACTGGGTGATGTTGAGGCGCTCGGCGGTGCGATTGAAGCTCCGCGTCTCCATGAGGTCCAGGAAGGTCTCGATCAACTCGAACTGCATGGTCCCCAATCTAATCGAAATCTTCGATCAATAAAGCCCGAACTTCCAACTTGATGCCGGTCAATTCAGCTGCAAATCTCGCTGTGAAATCAGGGGAAGAGCAATGGCGGAACTGCCGGAACGGGCGCGCGTGGTGATCATCGGCGGCGGAGCGGTGGGCGCATCGTCGCTCTATCATCTCGCCAAGGCCGGCTGGACGGATTGTGTGCTGATCGAGAAGAACGAGCTGACCGCCGGCTCCACCTGGCATGCGGCGGGCAATGTTCCGACGTTTTCGTCCTCCTGGTCCATCATGAACATGCAGCGTTATTCCGCCTCGCTCTACCGCGAGCTGGGAGCGCTCGTCGATTACCCGATGAACTACCACGTTACCGGCTCGATCCGGCTCGGGCACAGCAACGAGCGGCTGCGCGAGTTCAAGCGCGTCGTCGGCATGGGCCGTTACCAGGGCATGGACCTCGACATCCTCTCACCTGACGAGATGCGCTCGAAATACCCTTTCCTCGAAACCCACGAGCTGACCGGCGCGCTCTACGACCCCTATGACGGCGATATCGACCCGGCGCAGCTGACCCAGGCGCTGGCGAAGGGTGCCCGCGACATGGGCGCCAGGGTGATCCGCTTCTGTCCCGTCACGGCAGCGCGCCGGGAGAAGGGCGAGTGGGTCCTGACCACGCCGAAGGGCGAGATTGCCTGCGAATACGTCGTCAACGCGGCCGGTTATTATGCGCGCGAAGTGGGAAAACTCTTCGGCCGCGACGTGCCGATGATGGTGATGAGCCACCAATATATTCTGTTCGACGAAATCCCGGAGCTTGCCGTCTGGTCGAAGGAGGCCGGCCACAAGCTGCCGCTCTTGCGCGATGTCGACAGCTCCTACTATCTCCGGCAGGAGAAGACCGGCATGAATCTCGGTCCCTACGAGCGGAACTGCAAGGCGCATTGGGCCACTCCTGACGATCCGATGCCGGAGGATTTTTCCTTCCAGCTTTTCCCCGACGATCTCGACCGGCTGGAATGGTATCTGAACGATGCCGTTTCCCGCGTGCCGATCCTCGGCACCGCCGGCCTGTCGCGCATCATCAACGGGCCGATCCCCTATGCGCCGGACGGCAACCCGCTGATCGGGCCGATGCCCGGCGTGCCGAATGCATTCGAGGCCTGCGTCTTCACCTTCGGCATCTGCCAGGCGGGCGGCGCCGGCAAGGTTCTGGCCGAATGGGTGACGGAAGGCGAAACAGAATGGGACATGTGGAGCTGCGACCCGCGCCGCTACACGGGCTTCGCCTCCGATCCGGATTATTGCGTCGCCAAGGGAATGGAAATCTACGGCCATGAATACGCCATGCATTTCCCGAAGCACTACTGGCCAGCCGGCCGCGGCCAGAAACTCTCTCCGATCCATGATCGCATTACCGCGCTCGGCGCCCAGTTCAAGCCCTATAACGGCTGGGAACGTGCCATGTGGTATGCGAAACCGGGCGACGACACATCCGAAGAAGCGACGCAGACCTGGAACCGAGAAGGGCCGTGGAGCCCGCGCATGGAGGAAGAATGTCTCGCGGTCCGCGATGCTGCCGGCATCCTCGACCTGCCCGGCTTTTCCCGCTACCGGGTCGAGGGACCGGGTGCCACCGAATGGCTCTCCTCGCTGATCACCGGCAAGGTGCCGAAACCTGGCCGCATCGGGCTTGCCTATTTTGCCGACGACAGGGGCCGTATCGTCACGGAAATGTCGGTGATGGCGATCGAGGAGGACTCCTTCTTCCTCATCACCGCCGCGACCGCGCAATGGCACGATCTCGACTGGCTGAAAAAGCACCTGCCAACCGATGCGGGCTTCGCCATCGAGGACGTCACGGAGCCGTTTTCCTGCCAGATCCTCTCCGGTCCGAAGAGCCGCGATATTCTTGCCGAACTCTGCGATGCCGATCTTTCGGCGGGTTGGCTCACCCACCAGCCAACAAAGATCGCCGGCCACTCCTGCCATCTGCTGCGCGTCTCCTTTGCCGGCGAACTCGGCTGGGAAATCCACACGAAGGTGGAGAATACCGCGCCCGTTTTTGACACCGTCTGGGCGGCAGGGCAGAAACACGGCTTGAAGCCTTTCGGCATGGAGGCTCTCGATTGTCTCAGGATCGAGAAAGGCTACCGCGCCTGGAAGGGCGACCTTTCGACCGATTACACCATATTGCAGGGCGGGCTCGAACGCTTTGTCGATTGGTCGAAGCCGGATTTCAAGGGTAAGGCCGCACTTGCTGCGGAGAAACAGCAGGGTGTGAGGAAGCGTTTTGTCACCCTCGTCGTCGAGGCCGGCGATTGCGATGCGCCTTATATGTCCACCCTCTGGCATGGCGGACAGGTCGTTGGCGAAACGACCTCCGGAAACTGGGGCTACCGCGTCGGTAAATCCATCGCGCTCGGCATGCTGCGCGCCGACCTTGCCGAACCCGGGACCGAACTCGAAGTCGAAATCTTCGGCGACCGTTTCAAGGCAGTCGTGCAAGCGGAACAGGCGCTCTGGGACCCGGCGAATGAGAGGATCCGCGCATGAAGACGATCCCCTCGAAAGCCCGGGCGGTCATCATCGGCGGCGGCGTCTCCGGCTGTTCGGTCGCCTATCACCTTGCCAAGCTCGGCTGGACGGATGTCGTACTGCTCGAACGCAAGCAGCTCACTTCCGGCACGACCTGGCATGCGGCCGGCCTGATCGGCCAGTTGCGGGCCAGCCAGAACATGACGCGGCTCGCCAAATATTCCCGCGATCTCTACGTGCAGCTCGAAACCGAGACCGGCATAGCCACCGGCATGAAGCAGAACGGCTCGATGACCGTTGCGCTGACCGAAGAGCGGAAGGAAGAGATCTACCGTCAGGCCTCGCTCGCCCGCGCCTTCAACATCGACGTTCGCGAGATTTCGCCGGAAGAGGCGAAAGCGATGTATCCGCATCTCAACATCGGCGACGTGAAGGCGGCAGTCCACCTGCCACTCGACGGCCAATGCGATCCGGCCAATATCGCCATGGCCTTGGCGAAAGGCGCCAGGCAGAACGGCGCGACCATCATCGAGAGCATCAAGGTCACCGAAGTACTGACCAAGGATGGTCGCGTCACCGGCGTCGCCTGCGAGAAGGCCGGCGAGCGGTACCTCATCGAGACGGAAAACGTCGTAAACTGCGCCGGCATGTGGGGCCGTGATCTGGCGGCGCAGTCGGGTATCGCCGTGCCGCTGCATGCCTGCGAACACTTTTATATCGTCACCGAACCGATTGCAGGGCTGACCCAACTTCCCGTGCTTCGGGTGCCGGACGAATGCACCTATTACAAGGAGGATGCCGGCAAGATGCTCGTTGGCGCCTTTGAACCGGTGGCAAAGCCCTGGCCGCCGGCCGGCGAGAAAATCCGGGAGGATTTCTGCTTCGACCAGTTGCCGGAGGATTTCGACCACTTCCAGCCGATCCTTGAAATGGCGATCAACCGCATGCCGATACTGGAAACTGCCGGCATTCACACCTTCTTCAACGGTCCGGAAAGTTTCACCCCCGACGACCGTTATTATCTCGGCGAGGCGCCGGAACTCAAAGGTTATTGGGTGGCGGCCGGCTACAATTCGATCGGCATCGTCTCCTCCGGCGGTGCCGGCATGGCGCTTGCCCAGTGGATGAACGACGGCGAGCCGCCTTTCGATCTCTGGGAGGTGGATATCCGCCGCGCCCAGCCCTTCCAGAAGAACCGGCTCTATCTCAAGAACCGCGTCACCGAAACGCTCGGCCTGCTTTATGCCGACCATTTCCCCTATCGCCAGATGGCGACCGCCCGAGGCGTGCGCCGTTCGCCGATCCACGAGCACCTCAAAGCACGCGGTGCGGTGTTCGGCGAAGTGGCCGGCTGGGAACGCGCCAACTGGTTTGCGAGACCGGATCAGCAACGCGAATACCGCTATAGCTGGCAGCGGCAGAACTGGTTCGACAATCAGCGCGAGGAGCATCTGGCGGTCAGGACCGGCGTCGGGCTGTTCGACATGACATCGTTCGGGAAAATCCGTGTCGAGGGCCGCGATGCGATGGCTTTCCTCAACCGCGTCTGCGCCAACCAGATCGACGTGTCGGCCGGCCGCATCGTCTATACCCAGATGCTGAACCGCAAGGGGGGCATCGAAAGCGACCTCACAGTCACGCGGCTTTCCGAAACCGCCTTCCTGGTCGTCGTGCCGGGCGCCACGCTGCAGCGCGACCTCGCCTGGCTGCGGAAAAACGTCGGCGAGGAATTCGCCGTCATTACCGACGTCACCGCCGCCGAAAGCGTGCTCTGCGTCATGGGTCCGACATCACGTGAACTGCTCCAGAAGATCAGCCCAAACGACTTTTCCAATACGGCGCATCCCTTCGGCACGGCCCGCGAGATTGAGATCGGCATGGGTCTCGCCCGCGCCCATCGCGTCACCTATGTCGGCGAACTCGGTTGGGAGCTTTATATCTCGACCGACCAGACGGCGCATGTCTTCGAGGTGCTAGAACAGTCGGGCGCGGATATCGGCCTCAAACTCTGTGGCATCCACACGCTGGATTCGTGCCGCATCGAAAAAGCTTTCCGCCATTTCGGCCATGACATCACCGATGAGGATCACGTGCTGGAAGCCGGCCTCGGTTTTGCGGTGAAGACGGACAAGGGGGATTTCATAGGCCGCGATGCCGTGCTGCGCAAACAGGATTCCGGCCTCGACCGCCGGCTGGTGCAGTTCCGGCTGACCGATCCCGACCCGCTGCTCTTCCATAACGAGGCGGTTGTGCGCGACGGCAGGATCGTCGGGACGATCACGTCGGGCAATTACGGCCACTTCCTCGGCGGCGCGATCGGCCTGGGTTACGTGCCCTGCAGGGGCGAGAGCGCGGCGGATATGCTGGGGTCGAGCTACGAGATCGAGATTGCCGGCAAGAGGGTGAAGGCGGAAGCGTCGTTGGCGCCGATGTATGACCCGAAGGCCGAGCGGGTGCGGATATAACCGCAATTTTCAAGGAGACGACAATGCTCGCATCCGAACCGACTAAAGACCGTACAGAGGGCGACCGCATCGACCGGCTGATCGCTGAACACCGCCCCGGCCATGGCCTCGCCCGCCCCTTCTATCACGATCCTGACATCTTCGAACGGGACATGGCGCGGGTCTTCTTCCGCCACTGGCACTGCCTGGCGCATGAAAGCGTTATCCCCAACCTCCACGATTTCGAACTCTTCAAGCTCGGCGCCGAACAGGTGATCCTGACCCGCGCCGGCGATGGGACAGTGCATGCGATGCTGAATGTCTGCCGTCATCGCGGCGCCGAGGTTTGCACGCAGGAAAGGGGCAATGCCAAGGCTTTCGTTTGTCCTTACCACGCCTGGACCTTCGCGAATGACGGCCGGCTAAAGGCAGCCCGGCTGATGCCGAAGGATTTCAAGCGTGAAGACCACGGGCTGAAAAAGCTCCACGTTCGCGTGGTCGAAGGCCTCGTCTTTATCTCGTTTGCGGAAAACCCGCTGGATTTCTCCGCGGTGGAAAATCTGCTGCGCGCCACCTGCGGCCAATATGGCTGGGCTTCGGCCAAAGTCGCATATCGCCAGAGCTATCCGCTGAATGCGAACTGGAAGCTCGCCGTCGAAAACTACGTCGAATGTTATCACTGTGGCCCGGCACATCCCGAATATTCCGAAACCCATGCGCTGGAACAGCCGCTGCATATGATCGAAGAGCTGAACGCGAAGATGGAAGAGCGTACCTGCGCTTTGGGCATCGAGGTCGGTTCCGGCAATCACTGGGAGACCTCACGGGAAGGCCGGGAGGCGATCCATGCCTTCCGATATGCGCTTTATGACGGGGTGAAGACCGGCAGCAGGGACGGCCAGCCGCTCGCTCCGTTGATGGGCCGCTTCTCCGATTTCGACGGCGGCGTCACCTCCATCCATCTCGGCGGCACCAGCTTCCTTGTCTGTTATGCCGACCACGGCATGATCTACCGCTTCATCCCGAAGACGGTCGACACCTGCGAGATGGAGCTGATCTGGCTGGTGGATGCCGGGGCCGAGGAAGGCCGCGACTACGATCTCGAAAAACTCACCTGGCTCTGGACGGTAACGACCGACGAGGACAAGGCGATCATCGAGCACACCGCCCGCGGCGTGGTCTCGCGTTTCTTCGTGCCCGGCCCGATCGCCCCTATGGAACAGAACGAATTGCGCTATATCGGCTGGTATCTGGACGAGATCAGCCGGGCGTGAGGCACAGATGAAGAGATTGTCGGGCGAGTGCTTTTGCGGCGCGGTGGCATATGCTGTCGAGGATGCCTTTGTCTACGCCGCCATCTGCCATTGTTCGAATTGCCGCCGCACCACCGGCTCGGCCTTCAAGCCGTTCGCAGGAATCCCGCGCGAAAAACTTGCGCTGACCAAGGGCGCCGATAGCCTGCTGATCTATGGCGGCCCGGACAATCACGATGCCCATTGCCGCGCCTGCGGTTCGCTTCTTTATTCGCTGGTACGCGAGGCGGCGTGGGTGCATGTGGCGATGGGAACGCTCGTGGATGCGCCAACCATCCGACCGACACATCATATCTTCGTCGGCTCTAAGGCGCCGTGGTACGAGATCACCGACGACCTGCCGCAATATGAGGGGCACAAGAGCGCCTAGGCCTTGGCCGCCAGCACCTTCAGCCTTTCGCCTTCGAGGCGGTAGAAAACGCGGTCTTCCTTCCGGTCGCCGCCGAGTTCGTCATAGAAGCGCAGCAGCCTTTCGTTGGAGCGCGCCGCGGTCCAGTCGATCCGGCCGAAGCCGCGCTCGGCATTGGCGACGTAGAGGTCTTTCAAAAAGAAACCGGGCTTCAGGCCCGGGCCGGGATAACTGGCGCCGAAAGCGGCCATGCCGACGATGCGGTCAGTCTTCGCCAGCAGGATTTCGGAAGCTTGCGGGCGGCTGCGGATGCCTTCCAGCACAGCCTCGTGCGGCGGGCAGAAGACGCCGTAATAGGCCTGCATTTCCTCAAGCAGCGAGGCGAGATCTTCCGCATCCGCCAGTTCGAAAAAGCCTATATCCAAATCTGTCATCCCAATGAAGCTGCCAGGCCGAAACCGCCAAGCCTAGCCCCGAATTTTTTCACGAGTGTTGCGGCCGGTGTTGACTTCTTCCTCTCCATGAACAGAATGGGAACATCAAAAGGGACTGACATGTCAAAATCGGAAAAGTTCATCGTCCTGCCATTCAAGAAGGTACGGGGAAACATCGCGCCGGGCGAGATGCGGGCAGCCTCCAACGCCGCTTCCGCGGAGAAGATCGCCCGCGCCATGGCCGAACGCTTTGTCGGCGTGGCCGCCTATTCCGTTCAGGTGGACATGGAAAGCGGCGACATGTCGGACCCGAAAGTCTTGTGGCAAGCGGGCGAAATCGCCGACATCGCGGCGTAACGGCTATTTCCCCTTCCAGACCGGATCCCGCTTTTCCGCGAAGGCACGTGCGCCTTCGAGCTGGTCTTCGCTGGAATAGAGCAGGTCGACCGTCTTGAGCTGACGGCGGGTGATGCGGTTCATGGTCGTCTGGAATCTTTCGCCTTCCGCCTCCCGCACCACTTCCTTGATCGCCGCATAGACGAGCGGCGGGCCGTTTTCGAGCAGCCGCGCCAGGTCCCAGGCGCGTGCCATCAGCCTGTCCGCCGGCAGGATTTCGTTGACGAAACCCCAGCGATGCGCCTCCTGCACGTCGAGCCACCGGCCGGTGAACAGCATATCCATGGCGATGTGATAGGGAATGCGTTTCGGCAGCTTGATCGAGGCGGCATCCGCCACCGTTCCTGAACGGATTTCCGGGAGGGCGAATGTGGCGTGTTCGGCGGCAAGGATGAGATCGGTCGACAGGGCGATTTCCAGCCCGCCGCCGCAGCAGATGCCGTTGACGGCCGCGATGATCGGCTTGTTGAGGTCGCGCAGCTCCTGCATGCCGCCAAAACCGCCCACGCCGTAATCACCGTCAACCGCGTCTCCGGCCGCTGCCGCCTTCAGATCCCAGCCGGGGCAGAAGAACTTTTCGCCGGCCCCGGTGATGATTGCGACACGCAGCGCGTCGTCGTCGCGAAAATCGCGAAAGATCTCGCCCATGATGCGCGAGGTCTTGAGGTCGATGGCGTTCGCCTTCGGCCGGTCGATGGTGACTTCCAGAATGCCGCCATCGCGGCGGGTCTTGATGGGTCGATCGGTCACGATATCCTCCTTCTCACCAGCGCATCTACCGCCACGACACCCTCGCCTTCCGGCAGCACTAGGACCGGGTTGATGTCCAGTTCATCGATATCTGCCGCGTTGGCAACAAGATAGGCCGCAACCGCTGCGACCGCCTGCTCGAGCGCTGCGATATCGCCCTTCGGTGCGCCGCGATAACCATCGAGCAGCCTCTTCACCTTCAGACCGGATATCGCGGCCGAAATCGCCTCCAGAGAGGCCGGCAGGGTGAGCAGCGCGGAATCGTCCAGAAGCTCGACCAGGATGCCTCCGGCGCCGACGGTCATCACCAGGCCCGCCACCGGATCGCGCATCGCGCCGATGATGATCTCCGCCACCGGCCGGCCGGCCATCTTCTCGACCAGATAACCGTTCGCGGTGCCGGCCATTGCACGTGCGGCGGCAACGACTTCCTCGGCAGTCCGGAGATTGAGCTTCACGGCACCGGCCTCGGTTTTGTGGGCAATCCCGCGGCCCTTCAGCGCCACTGGAAAGCCGAGTTTTTCCGCCGCCGGTCCGGTATCCTCGGGTTCGATCTCCACCAGCCCTTCCGGCACCGGCAGGCCGAAGGCGGAAAGCTCGCGTTTGGCTTCGTCCTCGTTGAGCGTCACGATTTCCGCTGAGCCGGTCGCGGTCCTGAGAAGCGGCTCGGGCGCCGGGCCTTTCCAGGCCGCGCCGATGAAGGCCGCGGTCTCGGCGGCGGCGAGCGCTTCCTCGATGCCGTAAAAAGGCACGAGGCCATCGCGCATCAATTGCTCGGCCACCATTTCCGGCAGGTTTTCTGCCATGCTAGAAACGATGCCGGCATTGGCGCCGGTTGCCGTGCGCGCTGCAACGACCGAGTTGACTGTTGTCAACCAGTCGGTCGCGTCGCAGCGGTCGAGGCGGGGGAAATCGAGCACGACGAGGTTCAGCGCGTAACCGCCCTGCATCATGGCGGTGAAGGCGGCCGTCTGCTTCTCGCCGTTGCCCCAGACGAAGGTATGGTAGTCGAGCGGATTGGCGAGCGTCACCATCGGGCCGAGCGTTTCGCGCAGCGGCTTCAACTGCTCTTCCCTGAGCGGCCGATAGGAAATCATCCGCTTCACGCCGGCATCGGCCATCAGCGAAGCCTCGCCGCCGGAACAGCTCATGGAGGAAATGTCGGCATTTTCCAGCGGGCCGTAAAGATGCAGCAGTTTCAGGGTTTCCAGGAGTTCCGGCAGGGTCCCGACGCGGCCGATGCCGACGCGCTCCAGCAGCGCGGAGGAGACACGGTCGTTGCCGGCCAGCGAAGCAGTGTGCGAGACGGTGGCGAGCTGCGCGGCTTCCGATTTTCCGACCTTCAGCATGGCGACCGGCTTTTTCAAGCGGCGAGAAAGATCGGCCAGCCGCTCCAGGGTTTCAAGACTGTCGAAACCCTCCACATGCAGGCCAATCGCCGTGACGCGGGGATCCTGGATGACTGTGCACGCGAGTTCTGCAAGCCCCGTCTGAGCCTGATTGCCGGCAGTCATCAGATAGGCGAGCGGCAAACCGCGTTGCTGCATGGAAATATTGCAGGCAATGTTGGAGGATTGCGTCAGCACAGCCACGCCCCGGTCCACCCGCAGCATGCCGTGCTGATCCGGCCACAGCAGCGCGCCATCCAGCATGTTGATGAAGCCATAGCAGTTCGGCCCGAGAATTGGCATGTCGCCGGCCGCCCCGACCAGCGCCCATTGCAGTTCGTCACCATCCCCAAGCTCACTTGCTGCTTCCCGGAAACCGGAAGCGTAACATACGGCCCCGCCTGCCCCGCGGGCGGAGAGCTCGCGGATGATCTCGATCGTAAGCTGCCGGTTGACGCCGACGAAGGAGGCGTCGGGTGCGGCGGGCAGATCGGCTACCGTGCGATAGCATTTGCGGCCAAGTATTTCGTCGGTTTTCGGATGGACGGGCCAGATTTCGCCCGCAAAACCCATCTTGTCGCATTGCTCGATGACACGCCGGGCCTCCTTGCCACCGAACACGGCAATGGTCTTCGGGCGGGTCAGGCGTTCGAGGGAGCGGGGCATCCTCAAGCCCCCAGCGGCCGCAAAAGATCGCGGCTGATGATGTGCCTTTGAATTTCCGACGTGCCGTCCCAGATGCGCTCCACTCGCGCATCCCGCCAGAACCGCGCCAGCGGCAGGTCGTCCATCAGCCCCATGCCGCCGAAGATCTGGATGGCTTCATCTGTGACTCGCGCCAGCATTTCGGTCGCGAAAACCTTGGCCGAAGCGATCTCGCGGTTCGACGGCAGACCTTGGTCAAGCCGCCAGGCGGCCGACAACGTCAGGAGGTCGGCGGCGTCAATCTCGGTGATCATGTCGGCAAGCTTGAAGGAAACGCCCTGGTTGGCGCCGATCGGCTTGCCGAATTGTTTTCGCTCGGCGGCGTAGTTCAAAGCATAGTCGAAAGCTCGTCGCGCCCGGCCGACGGAAGTAGCGGCGACGGTGAGGCGCGTGGCGTAGAGCCAGTCGTTGGCGATATCGAAACCCTTATGTACCTCGCCGAGGATCTGTGCCGACGGAAGGCGGCATTCGTCGAAGGTCAGGATGCAGTTCTGGTAACCGCGATGCGAGACGGAGTTGTAACCCTCGCGGATTTCGAACCCAGGCGTGCCGCGATCGACGAGGAAGCAGGTGATTAGCTTCTTTGGCCCACGCGGCGTTTCCTCCTCGCCGGTCGCGATAAAGACGATGACGAAATCGGCGATATTGGCGTGGGAGATGAAATGTTTCGTGCCGTTGACGACCCAATCGCCGCCGTCCTTCCGCGCGAAACATTTCATGCCGCGTACGTCTGAGCCGGCATCGGGCTCGGTCATGGCAAGCGCATCGAACTTTTCGCCCTTCACCGCCGGAAAAAGGTATCTTTCGCGCTGTTCGGCATTGCAGGCCATCAGGATGCCGGAGGGGCGGCCGAAGAAGACGGTGAGCGCCATCGAGCCGCGGCCGAGCTCGCGCTCCACCAGCGTGAAGGAGGTGTGGTCGAGGCCTGCGCCGCCCACCTCTTCCGGGAAATTGCAGCCGAAGAAGCCGATCTCACGGCATTTGCGGGCAATCTCCTGGCCGAGCTCGGGCGGCACAATGCCTGTGCGCTCCACCTCGTTTTCGTGCGGATAGATTTCCGTCTCGACGAAATCGCGGACGGTCTTGACGATCATCTCCTGCTCGTCGGTCAATCCGAAGTTCATATATTCCCTCCCCTCGCCGGCTTTCGATCAGCGCTTCTGCCCCACGGACCGCCCAGCCCCTTCCGGCGCGGGTAAGTCCGCATGCGCATCGATCAGCGGCTGCAGCCTGCCCATCACCTCCGCCCCCGGCGCCACGGCTTTGCCCTCGGCCGAGGTGACATGCAGCATCAGGTGTTCACAGGTCGCAAGCAGCACGCCATCCGAGGCACGGGTGAGAGACATAAAGCTCTGCAGCTTCTTGCCATCGGATGAGGGCAATATCTGTGCGGTGACCTTGAGGAGATCGCCGAGCTTGGCTTCGTCAAGCAGCCGCGTGTGGGTCTCTACCGTGTAATAGCTGTTGCCGGCCGCGACATAATCCATATCGACGCCGATCAGGCGGAGCAGTGCGTCGCTGGCATCGGCGAAGCATTGCGCGTAACGGAACTCGGTCATGTGACCATTGTAATCGATCCAGGACGGATGAACCTTGATCTGCAGGAGGTCGAGCGGCTCCTTGCTGAGCTTGGCCGCAGGTTTCGGCGAATTTTTCCAGAGATGTTTTTCAAATTCGGCGAGGATTTTGCCAGCGCCCCAACCGCGCCCTGCATCCCCGCTCTTCAGCGCCTGCATGATGCCGACGAGGTTTTCGTCGCGGATGCGTTCCAGTTCGCGAATACCACGGGCGCCGGATTGGGCGTCGGACTGGGCCGCGATCTTGTCCACCAGCGCATCATCGAGATCGACGACATCGGTGAGCTTCGTCCAGGGCCAGGAAAGGCAGGGGCCGAACTGCGCGAGGAAGTGGCGCATGCCCGCCTCTCCGCCGGCAATGCGATAGGTCTCGAACATGCCCATCTGCGCCCAGCGCATGCCGAAGGAATAGCGGATCACGTCGTCCAGCGTTTCCGTGTCGCAGATGTCGTCGTGGATCAGCCACAGGCCCTCGCGCCACACGGCTTCCAGCAGACGATCGCCGACGAACGCCTCGATCTCCTTTTTGATGATGACCCCCTTCATGCCGATCGGGGCGAGCTTTTCCTGTGCCGCCTTCAACGTTTCGGCGGCAGTCTTTTGACCGCCGACCAATTCGGCGAGCGGCAGCAGATAGACGGGGTTGTAGGGATGGGCGACGAACATGCGCTCCGGATATCTCATGTCGCGCTGGAGATCCGTCGGCATCAGGCCGGAGGTCGAGGAGCCTATCAGCGCCTTGGGGTCAGCGGCCGCGTCGATCTGAGTGATGACGTTGCGCTTCAGTTCCAGCCGCTCGGGCACGCTTTCCTGAATCCAGTCGGCGCCTCTTACGGCCTCTTCGACCGTCTGGCAGAAAGTAATTTTCCCTTGCGGCGGCAACGGCGCCATGGTGAGCATGGCATAGGCGCGTTCGGCATTGGCGAGCACTTCCCCGACAATGCGTTCGGCCTCCGGATGCGGGTCGAACATGTTGACGTCTATGCCGGCGAGCACGAAACGGGCGGCCCAGGCTCCGCCGATGACGCCGCCGCCGATGCAGGCTGCTTTTCCTATCTTGCTCATGGCGATCACCGCTTCGTCAGCTTGAGTTTTTCACGCACGGCAGCCGGGCCGATGATCCTGGCGCCCATGCCCTCGATCACGCCGACGGCCTTCTCGACGAGCTGTGCGTTGGTCGCCAACTGCCCCTTGCCGGCATAAAGGTTGTCCTCCAGACCGACGCGTACATTGCCGCCGGCGAGAACGGCGGCGGCCGGATAGGCCAGCGCATTACGGCCGATCGAGAAGGCTGAAAAGGTCCAATGCTTCGGCACGTTGTTGACCATCGCCATGAAGGTGTTGAGGTCGTCCGGCGCGCCCCAGGGAATGCCCATGCAGAGCTGGATCAGCACGGGATCCTCGATCAGCCCTTCTTCAACGAGCTGCTTGGCGAACCAGAGATGGCCGGTGTCGAAAGCCTCGATCTCGGGCCGCACGCCGAGTGCTGTCATCTGCCGCGCCATTTCGCGCAGCATCGAGGGCGTGTTGGTCATCACATAGTCGCCGAGAGAAAAGTTCATCGTGCCGCAATCGAGCGTGCAGATTTCCGGCAGACATTCGGCGACATGCGCGACGCGCTCGGTGGCGCCGGCCATGTCCGTGCCGTTCGGATTGACCGGGAAAGGCGCTTCGACATTGCCGAACACCAGGTCGCCGCCCATGCCGGCGGTGAGGTTCAGCACTACGTCGATATCCGCTGAACGGATGCGATCGGTCACTTCCTTGTAAAGTTCCCTGTTGCGGGCCGCAGCACCCGTTTCCGGGCTCCGAACATGGCAATGGACAACCGCCGCTCCGGCTTTGGCGGCGTCGATTGCGGATTCCGCGATCTGTTTCGGGGTGATTGGAACGTGGGCGGACTTGCTCACCGTATCGCCGGCGCCGGTGACGGCGCAGGTGATGAAAACGTCGCGGTTCATCTCGAGCGGCATGCTTCCCTCCTTTTTCGTTCCGTCCATTACGTGCCGGAAAAGCCAACAATGCTTTGCACAATCGGTACCATTCCATACATTGTCGGTGACCATGATTGCCGTGGCACGGCTCACATGCGTGCCGGTGCATTGACCGCTTGTGTTACTGCCGGTCGCTGATGCGACAAGCCCGCACCTCAACAATTCGCCTCGCAGTTGATGCCTATCAAAGAGCGCTGTGGCGGAAGAGCGCATAGACAAAACTGACTGATGCATGCAACTAAGCAGCGGCAGATTGATGGCACCCTGCAGGCGAAGACGCTACCGTGAGAAAACGCAGACCGCATAAATGGAGCATGATAACCGCGTTCATCGCGGCACATGCGCTCGTTGTGCAGATGCTGCTAGCGTCTCTCAGCATGGGGACCGCGCTTGCCGCGCCCCTATACGATGAATTCGGCAATCCTCTCTGCATCACGCATGTGGAAGGCCCCGCCGATAACGGCGACAGGGATCACTCTCAGGCCCTCCAATGCTGCACCCAGGCATGCAGCACGCCTATCTCGCTTTTTGCGGCACCGGCTCCAGGCAATTTCCTGGTGAACCGGCTGGTTGCTGTTGCGACAGAGACTCGCATCGAGGCTGAAGCGGGATTTGTGAAGCGACCGGAAACGGAACCGGGAAGGCCACGAGGCCCGCCACTCGACATTTAGTCCTTCGGCCAAACGAGTTCCGCCTCGGGATGTCCTCGCCTAGATGACAATCCAGCCGGACCGCACGGCCGTCCATTTCCGTGTTCACTCAGACCAACAATACATGCCAAGCGCCACAGGCCGCCGGCTTGTCATCGGCCGACCGCTGTCGGCATCCATGGAGAATTCTATGTTGAAGAAGATCATTGTTACCGCTGCTGTTACCATGCTCACCAGCACCGCAGCATTTTCGCACGTCACTCTTGAGGGAAAAGAAACCCCGGTAGGAACGACCTATAAGGCAGTGCTGCGGGTACCCCACGGCTGCGAAGGCAAGCCGACAAACGTCGTACGGGTCCAGCTTCCGGAAGGGTTCTACGCCGTCAAGCCGCAGCCCAAAGCAGGCTGGAAGCTTGAGAAGGTCAAAGGCGCCTATGCTAAGGCCTACGACAATCACGGAACGCTGGTAAGCGAGGGGGTCAAGGAAGTTGTCTGGAGCGGCGGCAATCTCGGTGACGATGAATACGACGAATTTGTCGTTCGAGGCACGATCGCAAGCGACCTCAAGGCTGGCGGCACCTTGTATTTTCCAGTGGTTCAGGAATGCCCGGAAGGGCTGAAGGAGCGCTGGATCGAAGTTCCAGCTGAAGGCCAGAAGGCATCTGATCTGGAAATGCCCGCACCAGGCGTCAAGCTTTTGCAAAGACTGAGCAACTGACACCTGGGCATGACATTGACGATGACGTCGCTTCGAACGAAATTCCTGCCGTTCAGCATTCTGCGGCAAATTGCTCTGGCGATGCTGCTATGGCTGGGCCTCGCGGCGACGGCATCTGCCCACGCTTCCTTGAACGCGACCGAGCCACGCGATGGCTCGGTCATGGCTGTATCACCGGCGGTCATAAGGCTGACGTTCAGCGAACCCGTCTCACCGACCAGCCTGAAATTGACTTTGCCCGACGGCCGCCCGGTCGTTCTTGATGCCTTCGTCGTCAAGGACAAACTGGTCGAGGTCGTCCCGCCCGCCGACCTTTCGAACGGCACCCATGTGCTCTCCTGGCGGGTCGTCTCCCAGGATGGTCATCCGATCGGCGGCTCGATCATCTTTTCGATCGGACATCCGGGCGCCGCGTCTCCTCGGATAGGAGACGGGGTGGACTGGCAGGTGCGGGTTGGTCTCTGGGGCGGAAAGATTGCGCTGTACGTCGGCCTCTTCTTCGGGATCGGCGGAACTTTCGCGGCCTCCTGGTTCGCAAACGGGTCAAGGAACGCACTGCAGCCCATCGTCACCGCGCTTCTGGCTGGCTTCGCCGGCACGATGATTTCAGCAGGATTTCAAGGACTGGACACCGTCGGAGAGCCGATCGGGCGGATATTCGATGCCGAGGTCTGGAAGGCCGGCTTCGCCACCAGCTTCGGCCGGACCGTCGTCTTCATGTTTGCGGCGCTCGCGCTTGCGGCTCTCGCTCTAGCAAGCGGTCCAGGCCGGAGTGCGCGGTGGATCTCGCTCTCGGCACTGGTCACGGCGGCCTTTGCCCTGAGCCTGAGCGGGCACGCCAGCGCTGCTGAGCCGCAATGGATCATGCGACCGGCCGTTTTCCTCCATGTGGCGGCAATATCCTCCTGGGTCGGCGCCCTGCTCCCTCTCGCAGCCGAGTTCAGAAGAGGTGGCTCTGACGCCGCAATCGCGCTCCGCCGCTTCTCGAACTTCATTCCGCTTTCTGTCGCCGTGCTGCTCATTGCTGGCCTGATATTGACCTATATACAGGTTCTGAAGATCGAGGCGCTCGTCACCACAAGCTACGGACGGGTTCTTCTCATCAAGCTCGGCCTTCTCATCCTGCTCTTCGCCCTAGCCTGCATCAACAGGTGGAGGCTGACGAACCGGGCGGAACGCGGCGAGGCTGCTGCAGTCAAACAGCTCATACGCTCGATAGTGGCCGAAAGCCTCCTTGTGCTTTTCATACTGGGAGTTGCTGCCTCCTGGCGCTTCACCCCGCCGCCGCGCTCGCTGATCCTGGAGGCGTCCGAGCCTGCGATTGTCCATATCCACTCCGCAAAGGGAATGGCGGAAATGCAGGTCACCCCCGGCAATGCCGGCCCGGTAACGGCAGCCGCAATAATCATGAAAGAGGATTTTTCTCCCCTCGATCCTCAGGAAGTGTCCTTCGTGTTTTCAAATCCGAAGGCAGGAATCGAACCAATCAGACGCAAGGCCGACAGGCAGCAAGGCAACACCTGGAGTGTTACAGGTCTGGTGCTGCCCGTGGCGGGTGTCTGGATCGTCAGGGTCGACGTCATCGTCAGCGATTTCGAGATCATGAAGCTCGAAGGCGAGGTCGAGATCAAGCCGTAGGTCACGGCAAGCTCTTTTCTCCGCTCGAATGCGCCTCGGCCATCACCTTCCTCAGTTCATCGACGGCATTGGCGCTCGGCAGCACGTCGCCCTCCAATTCGTCCGGCATATGCCAGCCCGGATCCACACCTTGCATATTGGGCAATTCATGCGCGATCCCCTTGTGGCAGTCGATGCAGGTCGCCTTGCCGCTCAGGAGATAGCGAGTGTGGATGTTAGCGGCGCGCTGGGTCTGCTTGGAGAGATCCATCGCCACGGATGAATGACAGTTGCGGCATTCCAGGCTGTCATTCGCCTTGAGCCGATGCCATTCGTGCTGCGCCAGACGCAGCCGTTCGTCCAGGAATTTCTGGCGAGTGTTGATCGTACCAAAGATCTTGCCCCATACCTCCTTCGAGGCCTGCATTTTGCGGGCAATCTTATCTGTCCATTCGTGCGGCACGTGGCAATCCGGGCAGGAAGCGCGCACGCCGGACCGGTTCGAAAAATGCACCGTGCGCGTCATCTCCTCGTAAACATTGGCCCGCATTTCGTGACACCCGGTACAGAACTGTTCTGTATTGGTAAGCTCCAGCGCCGTATTGAACGCTCCCCAGAAAACCACCCCTCCCACGAAACCGCCAAGCGTCAGGAATGCCAAACTCAGAGTAGCCGCAGGTGTACTGAGAATTTTCCAGACCCAGGCGGCCAGCCTTTTGATGCGTGCAATCAAGCTACTTTCCTCCCAGATGCTCGACGCCCATTTCGCTCATGTCGCGGAACGTATTGCCGACAAGCGGCTGCACCTCCGCTTGAGGCACATGGCAGGCGGTGCAGAAATAGCGCCGTGGGGAGACGTCCGCGAGCATCTGCCCCTCGCGGGTCATGTAATGGGTGACGCTGATCATCGGGGCGCCTGCGCCCTCGGTGAATTCCCGCTTGTGGCAGGAAAGACAGCGATTGGTATTGACGGAAAGCTGGTAACCTTCGATCGAATGGGGAATGACCGGCGGCTGGTCCGGGTAGGCCCGCATTTTGCGGACGTCGTCCACGTTCCATTTCGGCATCGGCTTTGCGGGAACCATGTCCATTCCGCCAGGTGGTCCCGACAATTCCCGAACCATTTGAGCGACTGCGAGGTTCGTTGAGAACACTGCAGCAAAGACGGCAAGGGCGGCCAAAAAGGAACGGAGGATTATGCGACGGGGAGAATCTTCACAGCGCATTTCTTGTAGTCCGTCTGTTTCGAGATGGGATCGGTAGCGTCTAGGGTGACCTTGTTGATCAACTGACTGGCGTCGAACCATGGCACGAAGATCACGCCCGGCGGCATGCGGTTTCGCCCGCGGGTTTCCACACGCGACCGGATTTCACCCCTTCGGGAAACGATCCTGACTTCCATTCCCTGATTGAAACCACGTTTCCTGGCATCATCGGCGTTCATGAAACATCGGGCGCCAGGGAAAGCCTTGTACAGTTCCGGTACGCGCATGGTCATCGAGCCGGAATGCCAATGTTCCAAGACGCGACCCGTCACCAGCCAGAAATCGTACTCGTTATCGGGAGATTCAGCCGGAGGCTCGTAGGGAACCGCGAGAATGACGGCCCTGCCGTCTGGACGACCGTAGAATTTTACGCCCTCCCCGGCTTTGACATAGGGATCGTAACCTTCGCGATAACGCCACTTGGTCTCCTGGCCGTTCACCACCGGCCAGCGCAGGCCGCGCTCCTGATGATATCGGTCATAGGGCGCCAGATCATGGCCATGACCCCGCCCGAAGGACGCGTATTCCTCGAACAGCCCCTTCTGGATATAGAAGTCGAATGCATAGGCTTCGTTGTTCGGGTACGACTTGTCCACCTCGCTGAGCGGGAACTGGTCTACCTGCCCGTTCTTGAACAATACCTCGAACAATGTCTTGCCACGGTAATCGGGATGTTTGTCCAGCATTTCCGCCGGCCAGACCTCATCCGTGGTGAAACGCTTTGAGAATTCCACCAACTGCCAGAGATCCGACCGGGCTTCACCCGGCGCCTGAACAAGCTGATGCCAGACATGGGTGCGGCGCTCGGCGTTACCGTAGGCGCCTTCCTTCTCGACCCACATCGCCGCAGGCAGGATCAGATCCGCCGACATGGCGGTGATCGTCGGGTATGCGTCGGACACCACGATGAAGTTGTCCGGATTGCGGTAGCCCTGATAGGTCTCGTTCTTCGTGTTCGGTGCAGCCTGAACGTTGTTGTTGACCTGCACCCAATAAAAGCTGAGCTTCCCGTCCTTGAGCATGCGGTCCTGCTGCACGGCATGGTAGCCGGGTTTATCCGGAAGAAGGCCCTCCGGCAGCTTCCAGATCTCCTCCGCATGGTGGCGGTGTTCAGGGTTGGTTACCGTCATGTCGGCCGGAAGCCGATGTGCGAAGGTGCCGACTTCGCGCGCAGTACCGCAGGCCGACGGCTGACCGGTCAATGAAAACGGTCCGTTGCCCGGTTCGGAGATCTTACCGGTCAACAGATGGAGATTGTACAGCATGTGGTTTGCCCAGACGCCGCGGACGTGCTGGTTGAAGCCCATTGTCCAGAGCGACATCACCTTCCGGTTCGGGTCTGCGTAGAGGTCCGCAAGCTGCTGCAAAAACCCCGGGTCCGCGCCCGTCAGGTCTGCCACTTTTTCAAGGGTGTAGTCGGAGACGAACTTTTTGAAGGATTCGAAGTCGGTCGGTTCCATATTGGCGGGGTTGGCCGCATTGGCCGCCTTGAGCTCCAGCGGATCTTCCGGCCGCAGGCCGTAGCCGATATTGGTCACGCCCTTCATGAAGGTCGTATGGTTCCTGACAAATTCCTCGTTGACCTTGCCGCTGGTGATGATGTGGTTGGCGATATAGTTGAGGATGGCGAGATCGGTCCCGGGCGTGAAGATGACGGGAATATCCGCAAGATCCATGCTGCGGTGAGTGAAGGTCGACAGGACGGCAACCTTGACGTGCTGATGTCCGAGCCGCCTGTCCGCAAGGCGCGTCCAGAGGATCGGATGCATCTCCGCCATATTCGAGCCCCAGAGCACGAAGGCATCCGCATTTTCGAAGTCGTCGTAACAGCCCATCGGCTCATCCATGCCGAAGGTGCGCATGAAGGCGTAGGCAGCCGACGCCATACAATGGCGGGCGTTGGGATCGAGATTGTTCGAACGGAAGCCGGCGCGCATCAGCTTGGTCGCGGCATAGCCCTCGAAGATCGTCCATTGTCCGGAGCCGAACATTCCGACTGCTGTCGGCCCCTTCTCCTTCAGCACCTTCTTGCACTGATCGGCCATCACATCGAAGGCTTCGTCCCAGCTTACAGGCTCGAATTCGCCATCCTTGGCATATTTGCCGTTTCGCTTCCTCAGAAGCGGCGTCTTCAGGCGGTCTTCACCATACATGATCTTGGAGAGGAAGTAGCCCTTGATGCAGTTCAGGCCACGGTTGACTTCGGCCTGCATGTCGCCGTGGGTGGCGACGACCTGGCCTTCCTTGACGCCGACCATGACCCCGCAACCCGTGCCGCAGAACCGACATGGGGCCTTCGACCACTTGATCTCCAGCGACTCTACCCCGCCAGGTACCGGCTGGGCGCCGGCCGGAAGCGCGATCCCGGCAGTCGCGGCCGCTATCCCCGCCGCATGCGCCTTGATAAGGTCACGCCGCGTCAATTCTCCGATCATCAGACATTGCCTCCACGTTTTCGGAGTGTTCGAACACCATATTGGCGGCCACCACCCCGTCGATTGCAGATATTGCCGCGAGAGACGCACCGAGCTCGCCGCTGCTGGCGCCCTCGATGACGACAACGATCTTGCCGCCCTGGATGGCGTGAACTTCCACCCTCTCCATCGCCATTAAATCCCGCACAACGCGTTCTTCGGCTTCAGGCCTCACGACGATGACGGCGCTGGAGATGTAGTGGCGGTTCGCTTTTTCAGGCATGCGTCATCCTTCGGCGCTTGCTCAAGGCCGTATTTGTCTGAAGCCTGCGGACGCAGGCACGGCGCCCGCCAGCTTGTTTGCCAGCGATCAAGGAGGGACATCGGCCGGCAAGCCCAACATCGGTTGCAAAGCCGCGCGCCGCATTACGCAAGGAGGTGGGCGAGACAGCCACCCTGCCGGTATCGGTCTTTCGCAGGGAAAATGACGCCGCAGACATCTGAACACCTCAATGACCGGGAGGTCCGGGCGGACCGGTGATGATCTGGTACATCCAAACGAGAAAGCCGTAGCCGCCCACCACTCCTACAGCCACGATGGGCCAGATGCCGAATGCCAGCACAAGGAAAGTGAGTAACTCCCTCCACCGGCTCCGGGGCAGCTCCTCGTGTTGCTGAAGGGGAAGATCAGGCACGCTCACCTCCTCTGGGGCCATCTCTTGCTCTAAGATGGATCATCGTCCGAACTCGTCAACCCAAGGTCTGCACCTATTCTCGCCGCCGCGGAAGGCGAGGCAACTATGACTGAGACTAGCGCATCGACGGTTCCGTAACTTGCGCCAGCGCAAAGACATATTGTCTGCAGCCCGGCACATCTCGCGCATGAAAGCAGATGTCACTCCTCGTCGCCACGCAAGCCTTCAGGATTTCGTCAGCTTCCTGGAAAAGCGCGGCAGTCTCAAACGGATAGCCCGCCCCGTTTCCCTGGTTCACGAAATTACCGAAATCCACCGGCGGGTGCTTGCGGACCACGGGCCTGCGCTCCTGTTCGAACAACCCGTCGACGCGTCGGGAACAACGCATACCATCCCGCTTCTGGCAAATCTCTTCGGCACCCGCGAACGGATCGAATGGGGCCTGGGCCTTGAGGCCGGAGGGCTTCCTCAACTTGCCGCCTTCCTCGCCGAACTGCGTGAACCGAAGCCGCCGAAATCAATGCGTGACGCCTGGCAAAAACTGCCTCATTTGAGGGCCGCCTTGTCCATGAACGCGCGTCCGGTTTCTCGCGCCCTCTGCCAGCAGCTTGTCTGGCAAGGACGTGAGATCGACCTCGACCGGCTGCCGATTCAATCTTGTTGGCCGGGGGAGCCGGCTCCCCTCATCACCTGGCCGCTGGTCATCACTCACGCGCCGGACGACCCGAGCGATCTCAACGTCGGCATTTACCGCATGCAAAAGCTCGGCCGAAACCGCCTGATCGTACGCTGGCTGGCAAATCGAGGCGGCGCCCGGCATCATCGCATGTGGCAAGCGCTCGGCCGCGACATGCCGGTAGCCGTCGCGATCGGAGCCGACCCTGCGACGATCCTTGCCGCCGTCATGCCCCTTCCCGACGGGATGAGCGAACTCAGTTTTGCGGGTGTCCTGAAAGGCAGACGGCAGGAAACGACAACCGGGCTGACGGTTCCCCTTCCCGTTCCCGCGCAAGCCGAAATCGTGCTGGAAGGCACGGTCTCTGCGACCGAGGCCGCCGAAGAGGGCCCCTACGGAGACCATACCGGATATTACAACGCCGTCGAGCCGTTCCCCGTGCTTAGCCTGTCGGCCATCACCATGCGTCACCAGCCGATCTACCTCTCGACCTATACCGGCCGACCGCCGGACGAACCCTCACGGCTCGGCGAGGCCATGAACGATCTCTTTCTGCCGCTGATCAAGGGGCAGTTCCCGGAGATTGTCGACCTCTGGCTTCCCCCGGAAGCGTGTTCCTATCGCGCCATCGTCGTCTCGATCAACAAGCGATATCCGGGTCAGGCAAGGCGGATCATGATGGGATTGTGGTCGATCCTACCGCAGTTCAGCTACACCAAGCTCATCATCGCAGTGGATCCCGATATCAATGTCAGAAGCTGGCCGGACGTCGTCTGGGCGCTTTCGACGCGCTTTGACGCCAGCCGTGATCTCCTCGTCGTAGATAGAACACCGATTGATTACCTCGACTTTGCCTCCCCGCAGCCCGGACTTGGCGGCAAGCTGGGCCTGGATGCGACGAGCAAGATCGGCGCCGAAACCGAGCGGGCATGGGGCGAGGTGCTGACCATGCCTTCCGAGGTGGCCGACAGGGTCGACGCCCTGTGGGCGTCGCTGGGGCTCGACGGCAATCGTCATGACCATTGAAGGAACAGTCGATCCGCGACCGTGAAAGACGAAAGACCCAACTCGATCAACCTCAGGAGGACAAGATGACCGACCTCGCACTGGACCAGACCGTCAGTTCAATTGCCGCAACGCTGCCGGGCGCTGCAGAGCTCTTCCGCCGCCATGACATCAGCTTCTGCTGCGGTGGCAACGTACCTCTCGGCGAAGCGGCGCAAGATGCGGGCCTGGCACCCGAAGCTCTGCTGGCCGATCTTAAAGCGCTGGCGCAAGCTGCCGGGCGCGACGCGCCGTCCGAAACGAAGGAACTCATCTCTCACCTTCTGAGCCGGTATCACGCCACCCACCGGGAAGAACTCGCCTGGCTCATCCCGCTTGCCCAGAAGGTCGAGCGGGTCCACGGAAGCCATCCTTCGGCGCCGGTCGGACTTGCTGACGCTCTGGCCAAGCTTCGGGACGATCTCGATGCTCATATGGCGCGGGAAGAGCAGATACTTTTCCCGATGATGCAACGGGGCGGCAGCCCGTCTATCGGGCATCCGATAGCCGAGATGCGGCATGAGCACGATGACGAAATGGAGCATCTGAAGGCCATCGAGCATGTGACGCACGGGCTCTCCCTGCCGGCCGGCGCCTGCGGCTCCTGGACGGCTCTCTATACCGGGCTGCGAAAATTCACCGACGATCTCGTCACGCACATGCATCTCGAAAACGCCGTGCTCTTTCCTCGTTTCGAGAAGGCAGAGTTGGCGGATTGACCACCCGCTCTTCGGAGTCCGTCTGGCGCTCCTTGTGGGACGCACCGCACCGTCCGCTGTTCTTTCTGGCCGGTCTTTGGGCATTCATCACACCCGGCGTCTGGTTGCTTCCAGAAAGTCTCTTGCCGGATCGGGCAAGCTGGCACCAGAACGAACTATTGTTCGGGATGGGTGGTGCGGCAGTGGGTGGTTATCTGCTGACCGCGCTACCTGCCTGGGCAAAACGGGGGCCGATTCCGCCGCCGATTTCGAAGCTCGTCACCACCCTCTGGATTGCTGCACGCGTCGTCGCTGCTTTCGACGTCATGCCCTCTCCGGCCCGCGCGCTCGGAGGCAGCATCTATTTCTTCAGTCTGGCCCTGATCCTTGGATATTATCTCCTCTTGGCCGGAGCCTTGGGCCGGCTGTGGGCCGTCTTCGCAACGGCCGCGCTTGGAACGGCTGCCGCGCTCTCCTTTTCAGGCGGAGGCTCGTGGGTGCATCTGGAAGAAATGACCGGCAATCCCTTGCTGTTCGCCATGATCATCATCATCGTGGGTGGCCGGGCCGTGCCCGCATTCACGCGCCATTGGCGCCAACAGACCGGCGATATGGCGTTCGGATGGGACTGGCCCTGGCTTTCACGCGCAGCAATCCTCACCGTTCTGGGCGCTGCCTATCTCGGCACAGCGAACCATAATACCGCGGCAGGTTCTCTTCTCGTCGTGGCGGCATTGCTTCTGTCTGCCCGGACCGCAGGGTGGTGCGGTTACAAGGCCTTTCGTTATCCGGCATTGCTCATGCTGCATATCGCGTGGATGTGGACGCCGGTCGCCTTGCTGCTCACCGGCTCATCCCTGCTCAACCCGCACTGGCTTACACTGAAAGACGCGGTCCATGCCGTCACCATGGGCGCCATGGGTACCATGATCATTTCCATCATGATGCGGACCGCCATGCTTCGTAAGGGTCGTCAACTCGTTCTCAGTCCAGTAATGGCGGCCGCTTTCTCGCTTATCTGCCTGTCGAGCCTTCTCAGAATATTCGGGGCATCGCTTGGCCATGGAATTGTCGATCCCATTATCTCGTCGGCCGGGTGCTGGATGACGGGCTGGGCACTCTTCTTGTGGAGCTATCTGCCAGCATTGAAAGGACCGGTGCGGAGACCCGTCCTCAGTTCAGGACTGAGAGCCGACATCGATCGGGAGTGAGCAGCCGGACCTGCAGTCGATCAATTGCCTTTGCAGTTTTTTTAAACTGAAACCTGTGGCAGCTTCCGGGAAAGCAGGAGCGGGAGATCGACATTCCTTTCCGCTCACTGACGACATCTATGACCGAATGAGCAGGAACAATGGCTTACCAGAGCACACCGTCGCCGGAGGGCGGGCCATTTGCCGACGAGCAGCATTTCGACATTCTTGTGCTGCCGGAGACGAACCTGATCCTCGTGGCCTCGGTCATCGAACCTCTTCGTGCCGCCAACCGTATTACCGGCCGCGAGCTTTATCGCTGGAAGCTTTTCTCGCCGGATGGTGGTCCTATCGAAACGAAGGCCGGCATACCCATCCCCGTCTCAGCTCCTTTCCGTCCTGCGCGCGAGACGGACCCGCTCTTTGTGCTCTCAAGCTACAGCTGGAAAAAAAGCACCACGCGCGAGCTAAAATTCCTGCTCTCGCAAACGGCACGCCATCGCTCCTTGATCGCCGGTATTGAAGCGGGCTCCTTCGTTCTGGCGGACACCAGCTTGCTCGACGGTTTTTCCGCCACCACGCATTGGGAAGACTTCGAAGATTTTTCGGCCGCCTATCCACAGGTGAACATGATCCGGGAACGCTTCGTTATCGACGGCAAACGCATCACCACCGGCGGGTCGCTGCCGACATTGGATCTGATGCTGGAGTTGATCCGGCGCGCACATGGCTATTCGCTGGCGCTCGAAGTGTCGCGTCTCTTCATCTATGAGCAGGAACGCACCCGCGGCGACCTCCTTCAGATGCCGGCGATCGGCAACATGCGGATCATCGATAGCCGCGTGCAAGCCGCCATCAGGCTGATGGAGGAAACGGTCGAGGCCCCGCTTCCCCTATCCCGGCTGGCGAGGCGGGCGGGCGTGAGCTCTCGCCATTTGCAGGACATTTTCCGCGGCACGATGGGGGTTGCACCGCGCGAACATTATCTTGCGCTGAGACTCAATGCCGCTCGCCGGAAGGTTATCGAAACTCGCGCTACTTTCGCAGACATCGCTGCCGCGACCGGTTTCAATTCCGCCTCGGCTTTTTCACGCTGCTACCGCGCCCATTATCGTGAAAGTCCGAGCGACACCCGCCGCAGGCTCAAAGCGAGGATCTGAGCGTCACTTCTTTAGGATCACCCAGAGCGCATGCACGATGCCGGGCAGCCAGCCAAGCAGGGTCAGCAGGATGTTCAACCAAAAGTGCAGACCCAGACCCACCTGCAGAAACACGCCGAGCGGTGGAAGGATGAAAGCAAGGAGAATGCGGATGATGTCCAAAAGAGTTCCTCCAAGTGGAAATTCCGCGGACAACGTTCCCCGAGGAGGAAGGTTTCAGCCGATCCTCACGTCACCAATCCGCGGAACCTGCTTGTGCCCTCTCCGTTTCTCCGCTACCCCGCTTACCTAACCATTTCAGCAAGAAGGATCACCGCCCAGTGATGGCTGAAGATCTGCAGTCCAAGAACGCAACTTCCACGGAATGGAGGATGCAGCATCCTCGCGCTGTCTATTTCCTCAATCAGACGAGCCACGCAGTGCGGAGCCGGCTCGAATTGGGGCTCGCCTCACTGCAGATAACTCCAATCCAGTACACAGTCCTCAGTGTCATTGGCGCTCGAGACGGCCTCTCCTCGGCCGATCTCTCCCGCCGCTTCTTCGTCACGCCGCAGACGATGAACGAACTGATTGCGGGCCTACAGCGCCGCAAGCTCATTGTCCGCAAGGAGGATCCGGCCAACCGCCGGATTCTCCGAATGAGTCTGACTGCGGAGGGCAAGCGGCTGGTCGAGGCATGCGATATCGCGGCCGATGCAATCGAGCGCGAGATCTTTTCCTTTCTTCCGCAAGAGACATACGAGCAGTTCCGCGATCTCTGTCGTCTGATCGCCCGCAATCTGCGCGAGCGCGATGAGGCAACAAAGCCGGAATGACGAATGCGGCGCGGCCGCAAGCGTCTGAATCCTGACCCGTTACCGAGCCACCTGCGCCCGGACATGAGAAACGCTACCTGACCTGACGTCTTCAAAGGGCTCGACCAACCGCCCTGTCATTTTCGATACGCGTGACGCAGCCGGCGAGCTTGGCCAGGAGCAGGTCGAAATCAATCGGCTTGGTCAGGTAGTCCGCCGCTCCGGCACGCAGGCCCGTCAGCACGTTTTCCTTGTCCGTCAGTGCCGTCAGCAGGATGAAGGGAATGTTGGAAAGCTCGGGGTGATTGACTTGAATTTCGGCAAGCAGTTGCTGCCCATCCATGATCGGCATGGAGATGTCGCAGATGACGATATCCGGCCAGTGGGACAAGATGACCTCAAGCCCTTCCTGCCCATTGGCAGCCTCCAGGGTCTTGAACCCGGCATCGGTCAGTTCCTCGACGATCAGCTGGCGAATGTCAGCTTCGTCATCGATGCAAAGTACGGTCATCATTGGGGCATTCCTTATGCTGCCTGTTTGACAAGATTGGCGAGAGGTCCGTCGGTTGGAAGCGCAACGGTGAACGTCGTTCCCTTACCAAGAGAGCTTTCAACGGAAACGGAGCCGCCATGAAGGTCGATAATCTGCTTGACGATATTGAGACCGATGCCGGTGCCCGCGATACCGCTCGCGCTACGGGCTCGGTAGTAAGGCTGGAAGAGCTTGGGCAGGTCCTCGGCATCCATGCCGATGCCGCCATCGGCAATCGACACGACCGCCATCCGGTCTTGCAACCAGGCAGTAATATGAATGTCCGGTGCCTGCGGAGCATATTTGGTGGCATTGGACAGAAGGTTTGTAATGACCTGCTCGATTGCGGCGCGATCGGCAAGAACCGTCTCTGGCAATTTAACCAGATCCCGGTGAAAGACGTGCGATTTACGGATCTCGGCTTGGCGTTCGCAACAGCTCTCAATCAAGTCCGTTAGCGAAAACCGCTCCAACTTGATCTCTGCCTTTCCGGTTTCCAGTCTGCCCGCAGACAATATGCTTTCCATAAGATCGACCATACGCAAGACTGCCGAGCGTATCTGGGCCGCTTTTTCGGCGACATAATCGGGTTTGCTGCTGGCCTTGGCGCGGGATAGGCGCTGTGCCGCGGCATCGATGACGGCAAGCGGGGTGCGAAACTCATGGGAGGCCATTGCCACGAACTGGCGCTGCAGGGCATTCACGTGACGTTCCTGGGCCAAAAGCCGGTCAAGCTCTTCCCGCTGCCGTTCGATTTCCATTGTCCGGAGCTTGACCGTCTCCTCCAGCTCGTCCCGGTGGCGCATCAACGCGAGCCGGCTTTCCGATAGATCGACGGAAGTCTTGTGCAAACCCCGACCAAGGAAGATCACCACGCCCATTGCCACGACGGCGCCGGCAAGACCGGCAGGCGCGATCTGTTCAATCAGCATCATGCCCGGACGGATCGGCTCCCAGACAAGGTATCCAAGCGGTTGCCCCGCCGTCGAGACGATCGGAACCGCCGCCAGGGACGGTGGCGACGCGCTTGCATAGTGCAATTTGTCGAGCCGTGCATAGCGGCCGATCTCACCAACGACGGCGCTGTCGAGGAATTTTACGGCAACGGTGACATATTCCTGCCCAGGAGCCAGGGACACTTTCTCCGAACTCGGTACGATCGGTCTTGCGCTGACAACGGCGGGATGGCCGTCGATGTTGACGATCTTGGTCTCGAAAATTTCGGCGATTTCCGGTTGAGCAACATCTTCCTGGCTGGCCCGCTTGCGCAGGACTAGACGAATGGCGTCCCTCAGCGCGGTCACCGACTCGGCATCATTGAGGAATGTGGGAACCGGGATATCCTTGCCGTCCCGCACAACATAAGCCAGTTCGTCCTGCGGATTGAACACATAGGTCCGGTCATGGCCGAAATATTGATGCATCCAAATGCCGAGATTGTAGGAAACCCATTCGCGCGGCCCGGTGGGGGCGAAAAGCACGGCATCATCCCAGGTGGTGACGCTTTCCAACTCCCGCGCCACGGCCCTCACCTGCTCATCAAGGCCTTGCTTGACGAAGTCCTTCTGCCGCTCCATGGCGATGTCGTCGACCTTTGTCGATGCAAGCCAGGCAAAGCCTGCGATGAGAACCGCAGCCAATGCCGTCAACAATGTGAGCACGAATGTGACGTGCGATTTGATCCGATTGTCCTGCTGCATGTCCGCCGCTTTTGTTTCGACGCATCATTCATCCCAAAATATTACATTATCCTAAACTTTGAATGCTAAGGTTGAGCATGCATCCGACTCCAGCCACCGGTTTAGGATCAGGATGAGGCATCTGTCACACCGCAGGATGGACGTTTGCTCGCGGTGCTGGGCTACAGCCAGGAAGCTGGCCCTTTCGGCAAACGCCCTTCCGGATCGATGACCTCGATTTTGGGAAGTCCCGCACCGTTCCAGCGCCAAAGCGCGACGCAGGTGCCCCCGGGCGACATGAAGGACGGATAGACGACGCCGTCAAACCCCAATCCCATCAACCTTCCCCTGAGGGCGTGGGTCGCCGGCAGCCGCCCGGCATCCAGGTCGGCCCGCCATTCGCATCGATGTATGGTCTCTTCGATATCGAATTCCGCCAGGGTTTCGGAATTGTTGAGGTCGGCCAATCGCGCGCCCTCTAGCCGCAGTTGAGCGATCAGGGCCGGGTGCTGGACGAACCCCTGATTGTATTCGGCCCATGCAGTCGACAGTTCGAGCGCAGCGTAGATGGCCGGCGCTCCGACGGGATTCCAGCGCCCGCCAAAACGCGCCGCTCCCTCCCCGGAAAGCGGTGCATGGGCCCAGCGCGGCACATAAGCCCGCCACAGCACCAAAGGGGCAGAACCGGCGTCAGGCATAGACGCCGGAACGCACCGCTTCCAGATAGGCGAGAACCTTGTCCGCCTTGCCCTCGCCCACCAGGTCATAGGCGGTCTTGCCGGCCCATCCCGGGATGGGCTGATGCTTGAACCAGATCGCCGCGCGGTTTTCGTCTCCCGCCATCTCGCTCGCCATCGCGAGAATGCGGACAACGGGGCTCAACGCAGCATCCACCTTACGGGCTCCGCTCTTGGCCGTCAGAGTGTTGCGGGCGACACCGATCAACTTTGCCAACTCGGCGTGAGTCACGCCTAGCAGATCAGACACCCGCCGCGGCGAAAGGAATGAAGATTGCGGAGCACCAAAGGACGCCGCCCCGACTTCAAAGGCATGGGCAGGCATTGAGCGCATTCCTTTCAAAATTTGACATCTTGTGGATCAATATGAGGAAAAAATGTTTCCGTTTCAAGATCAGTGTTCCCCTCCATCGGCCAATCAAAAGGAGTTGAGTTTTACGGATCGACAAGAGACCCTAGATAAGGCTGGGCTGGCCAGGAGGATTCCGTTTTGCAGTTTCACCATCTCGTTGCGCCCATCGTCGTGCTTCTGGCTCTTTGTTCGCCGGTTTCTGCACAACAGCAGCCGAACGCGGACGAACCCCGCGAACCTAGCCACTCGACGGAACAAGGCGCCGCCGGCGGTATATTCGCTTTGATCCCGGCTGACGCAACGAAGGAACTCCTGTTCAAGGGGCGTTCCGGAGAGGTCCCATATACCGCAACGGCCGGTACGCTTGATCTCTTTAGTCAGGACGGCACCCGTTCCGCAAAGATCTTCTACACCGCCTATGTCGCCAAGAACGGCACCTCGGACCGCCCGCTCACCTTCGTGTTCAATGGCGGTCCCGGCGCGTCTTCCGCCTATCTCCATCTGGGTCTCGTCGGCCCGCGGATCCTCGAATTCGGTGAGACCGGCGACAACGGCACAACGCCCGCCCTCAAGGACAATCCGGAAAGCTGGCTTGCATTTACCGATCTGGTGCTGATCGACCCAGTCGGTACCGGCTGGAGCCGCCCCGCCAGCGACGACGCCGCAAAAAGCTTTTACGGCGTTCGCCAAGACGCCGACAGTTTAGCCAAAGTCATTGCTCTCTATGTCCAGAAGAATAATAGGCTCGAAGCGCCGAAATACCTGCTGGGCGAAAGCTATGGAGGCTTCCGCGCCGCCAAGGTGGCTGTTTCGCTAAAGAACACACAAGGGATCCTAACCTCCGGCATCATCATGCTGTCGCCGATGATAGAAGGGCGCTTCCTCGCCAATTCGGACGACCCTTTGAGCGCAGCGCTGCAGCTTCCCTCGCTTGCGGCAGCCGAACTCGAACAGAAAAACGCCTTTACCCCGGACAGGCTGATCGAAGTCGAACGGTTTGCGATGCATGACTATCTTGCTTCGCTCGCAGGCCCCTTTCCCATCGGGCCGGCTGCGGATTCCCTTTATAGCCGGGTTGCTGCGCTTACCGGCATTTCGAAGGAGGCCATTGCCCGCACACGCGGCTTCGTCGGTGACATCTATGCCAAGCAGATGGCAGGCGAAAGCCGGATCGTCAGCCCTTATGACGCATCTTACGCGGTACCTGATGCCTATCCTGAAGACGTCTACAGCCGTAATGACGATCCGATACTGGATGGTTATACGCGTGCCTACGGCTCTGCATTCGCCGCCTATGCGCGTAATGAACTGGGCTTCGCGAGCGACATGACCTACAATCTTCTGAACGAGGAGGTGAACCGCCGCTGGGAATGGAACGGGGGGCATAGGGGAGATAGCCGCACCCTTGCGAGCGCCTCAACGGATATTCGTGATTTGCTCTCGACTATTTCCACTTTCCGGTTGCTGGTCGCCCACGGTTACAGCGATGCCCTGACGCCTTACGGCGCCAGTCGCTATGTTATCGACCACCTGCCGCCAGCGCTCGCGGCTGGCAGGACGGAGCTTCAGCTGTATCGAGGCGGGCACATGTTCTACACCCGTCCCGATTCCCGACACGGTTTCGCGACGAATGTAAGGGCCTTCTACGAGGCTAAACCGTCCAATTGAAGATGCACTCAACCCAAAGGCGCGAGGAGGCCGGAATGTCAGAGGCATTGGTGAATGTCAGATATATGGTCGATGATGTGGAAGCCTCGGTACGGTGGTACACGGAGAGTTTCGGGTTTACGCTGCTTTCCCTTCATCTGCCGGCCTTTGCCGATGTGAAGCTGGGTGCATTACGGCTCTTGCTCAGTGGCCGGACAAGTTCAGCGGGGCGGCCTATGCCGGACGGGGAATTGCCACGTCCCGGGGGCTGGAACCGCATTCATCTCGTCGTCGGCGATCTCGCCCAGGAGGTGGCGCGGCTTACTGCAGCCGGAGTCAACTTCCGCAACGACATCGTGACGGGGCCGGGAGGCTCGCAGATTCTGGCGGTCGATCCCTCGGGAAATCTGGTCGAACTGTTTCAGCCCGCCTGACATCGATGTGGTCGAGAGTCGGCTTCTCGCCGAGGCTTAGGGACGTTCCTCCCGTCCCTTTCGGGAAGGGAAATCCAAAAAATCAGGCGCGCTCCAGCGCTATGGCAATCCCCTGCCCGACGCCAATGCACATCGTGGCCAAGGCGTATCTGCCCTTGCGGATGGACAGTTCGAGCGCGGCCGTACCGGAAATGCGGGCGCCCGACATGCCGAGCGGATGACCAAGCGCAATCGCACCGCCATTGGGGTTGATATGCTCGGCATCCTCCGCAAGCCCAAGCTCACGCAGAACAGCAATTCCCTGGCTCGCGAAGGCCTCGTTCAACTCTATGACGTCGAAACTTTTCGGTGTCAGCTTCAAGAGCGCGCAAAGCTTCTGCGTTGCAGGCGCCGGTCCGATCCCCATGACGCGCGGGGGAACGCCGGCGGTCGCACCGCCCATGATCCGCGCGATCGGCGTGAGGCCATATTTCCTGGCTGCGGCTTCCGAAGCGATAATCAGCGCTGCCGCCCCGTCATTGACGCCGGACGCATTGCCCGCAGTCACCGTGCCGCCCTCGATCTTGTTGACCGGTTTCAGTTTGGCGAGTGCCTCGATCGAGGTCGCACGCGGATGTTCGTCCTTGCCGACGACGACCGGCTCACCCCTTCGCTGCGGCACGGTGACCGGGGTAATTTCCTTGTCGAGCCGACCGTTTTCCTGAGCCGCTGCCGCCTTCGCCTGCGAGCGCACCGCAAATGCGTCCTGGTCCTCGCGGGAAACCTTGTAGTCGATCGCTACATTGTCGCCGGTCTCCGGCATGGAATCGACGCCGTACTGCTTCTTCATCAACGGGTTGACGAAGCGCCAGCCGATCGTCGTGTCGTAAATCTCGGCATTGCGGGAAAAGGCTGTCTCCGCCTTCGGCATCACGAAGGGGGCCCGGCTCATGCTTTCCACCCCGCCGGCGATCATCAACTCCGCCTCGCCCGCCTTGATAGCGCGGGCAGCAGTGATCACGGCATCCATGCCTGAGCCGCATAGCCTGTTCATCGTCGTCCCGGTCAACGAAACCGGCAGTCCGGCGAGCAGAACCGCCATCCGGGCGACATTGCGGTTGTCTTCACCCGCCTGATTAGCGCAGCCGTAAATCACGTCGCTGACAGCCTCCCAGTCGACCGACCTGTTGCGCTCCATCAGGCTCTTCAGTGGGATGGCGGCAAGATCGTCAGCACGGACGGAGGAAAGCGAGCCACCGAAGCGGCCAATGGGAGTGCGGATATAGTCGCAGATAAAGGCTTCAGTCATCATCTCTTCCTAGAGTTCAGGCACGACGAGATCGCCTACAGGCCCCTCGATATGAAGCTGTGCGCCGGTCATTGCCTGCAATTCGTCCACGGTCATCCCGGCCAGCTTTTCGCGCAGGACGAAATGGCCTCCTACCACGTCGACGACGGCATGGCTCGTATAGACACGGGTTATGCAGGCAACCCCGGTCAGGGGGAAGGTACATTTTTCGACCAGCTTCGGCTCACCGTTTTTTGTGACGTGTTCGGTGATCACCGACACCTGCTTTGCGCCATGGACAAGATCCATGGCCCCACCGACGGCTGGCACCCCCTTTGAACCGACCCGCCAATTGGCGAGGTCGCCGTTCTGAGCAACCTGAAGAGCGCCAAGAATTGCAATGTCGAGATGGCCGCCGCGCACCATGGCGAAACTATCGGCATGATGGAAGAAAGCCGCGCCAGGCTTCAGCGTTACCGCCTTTTTCCCGGCATTGATGAGGTCCCAGTCTTCCTGACCGGCGGCGGGCGCTTCGCCGAAATTCAGGATACCGTTCTCCGTATGGAAAACCGCCTGTCGGCCCGGCGGCTGGTAGCGGGCGACCATTTCCGGGAAACCTATCCCGAGATTAACATAGGCACCATCGGCAATATCCTGAGCTGCACGCCAAGCGATCTGGGCATTGGAAAGCTTGATATCTTCCCGGGTATTGATGGGGCGGGTATCGACGGTCATAGGTAGGCCACTCCGGCTCGAATGAGTTCTTCTTCCTGCTGGGGATTTTCCACCTCGACGACCCGATCCACGAAGATGCCGGGCGTGACCACATGCTCGGGATCGATTTCGCCAGCCTGCACTATCTTCGAGACCTGTACGATCGTCTTGGCAGCCGCCATACACATCAGCGGATTGAAGTTGCGGGCGGCCTTGTTGTAGGTCAGGTTACCGTAACTGTCGCCGAAATGCGCCTTGACGATTGCGAAATCAGCCTTCAGCCAGCGCTCCTGTACGTAATGTCGACCGTCAAATTCGGCGATTACCTTGCCTTGCGCAAGCTCGGTCCCGTAAGCGGTCGGCGTATAGAAGGCCGGAATACCTGCGCCGCCGGCGCGAATACGTTCGGCGAGCGTACCTTGCGGCACCAGTTCGAGCTCGATCTCGCCGGCGAGATATTTGTCGGTGAAAGCGCGCGGATCGGACGATTTGGGAAACGAGCAGATCATCTTCCTGACCATGCCCGCGTCGATCATTGCCGCAATGCCGATCCGCCCGTTGCCGGCATTGTTGTTGACCACGGTGAGGTTCTTCGGCCTCTTGTCAATCAAGGCGTGGATGAGCTCGATCGGCGCGCCGGAACCGCCGAAACCACCGATCATGACGGTCGCGCCGTCATGGATTTCGGAAACGGCTTCCGCCAGGCTCCCGACTGTTTTGTCCATCTTGGTCTCTCTCCCATGGATCTGAGATGCCGTATTAAGGTCTGGGAGGAGCCAGAGGTCAACATGATTGTGCGATATTTGATATTTGTTCATATATCGCACACATGTAATATACACTGGTCATTTGGCAATTTCCAGGTGTACCGCCTCGCCCGAATACCCGCGGGCAGGGCAGACAGACGCTCGCTGTCAACCGGTGATGAGGAATCCGCTCGGTCTCTCCGCGAGTTCAGTCCGCTGCGTCTCAATACGGGAGACTGAGGCCCCGGAAGGCCCGAGCCGGAAGCGTTCGATCATGGTCGAGATCGCACTGTCGGATCCTGAAATCAAAGCGACTACAGACCCATCCGTTTCGTTGCGAACCCAGCCTGTCAGACCTAGCTTCATTGTTTCGTTGCGTGTCCAGACACGGTAACCGACCCCTTGCACCATACCCGTTATCCGCACCAGGACCGCCTCATGATCATCAGGCATAGCTGCCTCCCATTCGACAACGATTGTCAAAACGGAGGCTGGGCGGGCGGCAAGAAATATCGAACAACTATTGTAACCGCTTTTGCAGCCTCCTGACGCTGTCACTCTATAAAACGCCCGTAAAAAAGCTAGGTTACCTTGGCCGCAGCGACCTCGAAGTGCGTTGAAGTCGGCTTGAGACAGTCGGAAAATAATCGGCTAAATGGAAAAGGAGGCACGGCAGGGATTCAATTATGCGGGAAACAGATTTCATCGGAGGCTTTGCGAAGGGCCTACGCGTGATCGAAGCTTTCGGGCAAACCCAGCCGCGTCTTTCGATCGCGGACGTTTCGAAGCTGACGGGGCTTGACCGTGCCACGGCGAGACGTTGTCTGCTGACGCTCTCCGAGCTCGGTTACGCAGACTACGACGGGAAGTTCTTTGCGTTGACGCCCAAGATCCTGAGGCTGGGGCATGCCTATCTGTCGGCAACCCCACTACCTCAAATCGTCCAGCCTTTTTTGGACAGGCTGGCCGAGGAAGTTCATCAGAGCGCATCGGCGAGCGTGCTGGACGGAACGGAAGTGGTCTATATCGCGCGTGCTTCCCAGCAGCGCGTCATGTCGATCAACCTGATGCCCGGCAGCCGTCTTCCGGCCTATTGCGCTTCAATGGGGCGGGTGTTGCTCGCGGCGCGTCCCGACGAGGAAGCGCGCCAGTTGCTCAACCGGACCACCCTCAAGGCCTTCACACCGCATACCAAGACCGACCCCGATCAGTTGATGGAAGAGATCGCTCGGGTCAGGGCGCAGGGTTTTGCAGTGATCGACCAGGAATTGGAACTCGGCCTCTGCTCGATCGCAGTACCGCTCGAGAACGATCGAGGGCGCGTCGTTGCCGCCCTGAACATCGGCGCTCCAGCGGCAAGCGTCGCAGCGACCGAAATGGCGGCGCGCTTCCTTGCTCCTCTGAAGAGCATTACCCGTTCTCTGCGCCCACTCTTGCACTGATCCATCACAATCGTGAATCGATCCGCCATGATCGATTCAATCAAGTCGTTGGACGGCTGAATCGCGAGTTGCGATTCTGCTCCCATGACTGACGAACCACTGCTTCTCACCCGTTGCGATGCCTCTCGCAACATGTATCGCTTTTATGCACTGAATGTGGATGCCGACCTCTTCCACGGTAGTGCCCTGACCCGTCACTGGGGCCGCATCGGCACCAAGGGGCGTTTTTGCATCCAGCTTTTCGGCTCCCGCCAGGAAGCAGAGCGTCAGCTCGCCCTTATTTTGCGCCAAAAACTACGCCGCGGCTACCAAGCGATGCCATCGAAGACAGGCATATAGCGGATATCAGCACCGCTCAAAGCTTCGTGTATATTGTTCTATGCATACCGTTGACATTTTTCGGGCCGAGTATATAAAACAGAAGACTGGTAAGGCCAGTTGACCAGTGGCGCGCGGGAGGAGCTCGAGGGCCCAGGGAGGACCTGAATGTTTTCGGTCATCGCACCGCGCCGCCTCTACAGGCAGGCCGCGGATCAAATGCGCACGCTTATCGAGCGGGGCCAATTTGCTGTCGGAGACCGGCTGCCTGCCGAGCGGGAGCTCGCGGAAATGTTGCGCGTTTCGCGTCCGACGGTCCGGGAAGCCCTGATTGTGCTCGAAGTGGAAGGCTTCGTAAACATCCGCATGGGTTCGGGCGTTTATGTCTGCCGCCGACAGGCGCCGCCCAACCCCATCCCGTCCGAAAATATCGAAGGCCCTTTCGAGTTGCTTAGGGCGCGTTCGATCGTTGAATGTGCTATCGCGGAAGAAGCAGCACGCGCAGCCCGGCCTGACCACATTGCCGCGCTCGATCAAAACCTGCGTGCTATGTCGGATGCATTGGACGATCGGCCGACCGCTCTTGCCCTGGATCGCGGTTTCCATACGGCCGTGGCCTCCATCGTCTCGAACGCGACGCTGGAGCGGTTCGTGGGTGAAATCCATGACATGCGGATGACGCCTTATTTTGAAAAGCTGGCAGGCTATTTCGAGAACCGGGACACATGGCATAGCGCGCTTGAAGAACACCGAGCGATCCGGAATGCGATCGCAGCCGGCGATCCCGAGGGTGCCCGCGCAGCCATGCGAAACCATCTTGAACTGTCGCAGCAGAGATTGTCGCAGAGTTTTGCGGAGGAGCAGGACAGGACCTCGCCCGCCAAACGGGGGCCGGCTGCAGCGCGCTAACGTGACAACATCATTTGACTTCAACTGGGAGGATGAAAAAATGAAGTTCAAACTAACCGCAATCCTAGGTGCCACCGCCGCCATTCTGGCGTCGGCCTTGACCGCACAGGCGCAGACGGTGCTGAAATGGGCACATGTCTACGAAACCTCGGAGCCTTTCCATACGGAATCCGTCTGGGCGGCCGCGGAGATCAACAAGCGAACCAACGGCCGCTACAAGATCGACGTCTTCCCGGCCTCGCAGCTGGGCAAGGAAGCCGATATCAACCAGGGCCTCAAGCTCGGAACGGTGGACATGATCATCTCCGGGTCGAGTTTTGCAGCCCGCGAATATCCGCCGATCGGCGTCACCTATTTCCCCTATATCTTCCGCGATCCCGCCCATCTGATCGCCTATACGAAGAGTGACGTCTTCAAGCGCCTTGCCGAGGGATACGAAAAGGCGTCCGGCAACCATATCACCGCGGTCACCTACTATGGGACGCGCCACACCACGTCTAACAAGCCGATTGCCAAATGCGCCGACATGAAGGGGCTGAAGATCCGCGTTCCGGATGTTCCGGCCTATCTCGCCATGCCGCGCGCCTGTGGCGCCAACACAACGCCGATCGCCTTCGCGGAAGTCTATCTCGCGCTTCAGAACGGTACGGTGGAAGCTCAGGAAAATCCGCTGACAACCATCGAGGCCAAGAAATTCTACGAGGTGCAGAAGAACATCGTTCTGACGGGCCACATCGTCGACCACCTCAATACGGTCGTTTCCAAGAGCAGGTGGGCGAGCCTTTCCGACGAAGACAAGAAGATCTTTTCCGAAGTCATGGCGGAGGCCGCTGAACGCGGCACCAAGATCATCGACGAACGCGAAAAGGCACTGGTCGCCAAGTTCAAGGGCATGGGCATTGCGGTTACCGAAGTCGACAAGGCGGACTTCGAAAAGACCGTAATGGAAAAGGCCAAGATGGAAGACTTCGGTTACAAGAAAGCCGATTGGGAGGCCATCCGCGCCATCAAATAACAAGTGATGCCGCCGGCCTTGCGGATCGTAAGGCCGGCTTTTTCCCGCCATCGCCGGAAGGCCATCATGTCAAAAGAAATCCATACTCAGATCACCGCAGAAGAGATCGCCCACACTTTCGAAGATACAGCGCCAACAGCGCACGCCTCCGACTACGGCTTTGAAGATTGGCTGACGCTCATCGTCTTCTGGCTGATGACGGGCTGTGTCTTCCTGCAGTTCTTCACCCGCTATGTCCTCAACGATTCCTATGCCTGGACCGAAGAGATCGCGATCAACTGCCTGATCGGCGTCGTCTTCCTCGGATCGGCGATGTGCGTGCGCGTCTCGCGTCATATTCAGGTGGACGTGCTTTATCATTATCTTCCTGCAGCATTTGCGCGGTTTTTATCGATCTTTGTCGATGTCGTTCGTATCGCCTTCTTCGCCTATGCCTGCTGGCTGATGTGGCGCTATGTGGAAATTGTCGCCCATGAGCGCATGGTGACGATCGACCTGCCCCGGAACATCGTCTTTTACAGCGTCATGGCAGGCTTCGCTCTTATGCTTATCCGCTCCATCCAGGTTTTCGTCGGCAATCTGCGCCGCGGCTATTCCGTTCTCGAACGGCCTGAAATGTTCCAGAAGCTCGAGGACTGATCGTCATGTTGCTGCTCGTTGGTTCCTTCCTCGTTTTGATGCTCGTGGGCGTGCCCGTCGCCATCTCCATGGCGGTAGCCTCGGTCCTCTACCTTGTTCTCTACGGCGTTGCCCCCGACATCATCGCTGCGCAGCGAATGATTGCCGGCGTGGAGAGTTTCCCCCTGCTCGCTGTCCCCTTTTTCATCCTCGCCGGGAACCTGATGAATTCCGCCGGCGTCACCGGACGCATCTACTCCTTTGCCGTTGCTCTCGTCGGCTGGATGCGAGGCGGCCTGGCGCAGGTGAATATCATCGGTTCGGTCATCTTCTCTGGCATGTCCGGCACGGCACTCGCCGATGCGGCCGGCATCGGTACCATCGAAATCAAGGCGATGAAGGATCACGGCTATCCGGTGGAGGCGGCGGTCGGCGTAACAGCCGCTTCGGCAACGCTCGGACCGATCTTCCCGCCGTCGCTGCCCTTCGTCATCTATGGAATGATGGCGAATGTCTCGATCGGCGCCTTGTTCATGGCAGGCATCGTGCCGGGCGTCGTCATGACACTGCTGATGATGATCACAGTCGCCATCTTCGCTTATATCAAAAGCTGGGGTTCCGACACGCCTTTCAATCTTCGCCAGCTCGGATCGGCATCCCTGGAAGTCGTAATTGTCTTCGCTGTCCCACTGCTGATCTACCTGCTGATGTCTGCAGGCCTCTCGATGAATCTGGCGGTCGGCATCGCGCTAGTCGTTCTGCTTGCCCTTGACTGGTATTTCGACTTTTCGGCCGTTCTGGCGCTGATGACGCCGGTTATCCTGATCGGCGGCATGACCATGGGCTGGTTTACCCCAACGGAAGCGGCGGTTGCAGCGGTTCTGTGGTCACTGTTCCTCGGCCTCGTGCGTTATCGAACCATGACGCTGTCCACTTTGGCTCGCGCCACATTTGATACTATCGAGACGACCGCCTCGGTTCTGTTCATCGTAACGGCCGCGTCGATTTTCGCCTGGCTCCTGACGGTCAGCCAAGCGGCTCAAATGCTCTCCGGCGCGATCCTGACGATCACCGACAACAAGTGGGTTTTCCTGATCCTCGTCAACCTCCTGATGCTTTTCGTGGGGTGTTTCCTCGATACGATCGCGGCAATCACCATTCTGGTGCCGATCCTGCTTCCTCTGGTACTCCAGTTCGACATCGATCCGGTGCATTTCGGTCTGATCATGACGCTCAACCTGATGATCGGACTCCTCCATCCACCGCTCGGCATGGTGCTTTTCGTATTGTCGCGCGTTGCAAAATTGTCCGTGGAGCGTACGACGATGGCGATCCTGCCTTGGCTCGTGCCGTTGTTCATCGCACTCATCCTGATCACCTTCGTTCCGGCGATCACGCTCTGGCTGCCGACGGAATTCGGCCTTATCCGCGGCAATTGAGGAACTGACATGCGAACACGTTTCGCACGGCTGTATGGCGAGCGCGATCTACGCATCGAAGAGGGGCCGGTTCCAGCTCCTCGCGAAGGCGAAGTCTTGTTGAGGATGGCGGCAGGCGGCATCTGCGGCTCCGACCTCCACTACTACCAGGATGGCGGCTTCGGCCCTGTCCGGGTGCGAGAACCGATCATTCCCGGGCACGAGGCGGCGGGATATGTGGAGACCCTGGGGCGGGGTGTTTCCGGCGTTGAAGTCGGTGCCCTGGTATCGGTCAATCCAAGTCGACCCTGCGGGCATTGTCGCTTCTGCAAGGAGGGGCTGCCGATCCACTGCCTCGAGATGCAGTTCATGGGGAGTGCCATGCGCCTTCCCCATGCGCAGGGCATGTTCCGGGACTATCTGGTCGTGCCGGCGATCCAATGCCATCCCGCGGGCAAGATCGTCAGCGCTGGCGAGGCTGCCTGCGCCGAACCCCTTGCGGTCTGCCTCCACGCGGTCACGCAGGCGGGAGACTTATCCGGGAAGAGAGTGCTCGTGACTGGCGCCGGGCCAATCGGAGCACTGGTCGTTGCAGCGGCGCGCCATGGCGGCGCAACAGAGGTCGTCGTCACCGATCTCATGGATGCAGCCCTGGAGCGAGCGTCCGCCATGGGCGCCAGCCGCACCATTAACATTGTGAAAAACGGGGCAGAACTCACAGCATACGAAAAGGACAAGGGACAGTTCGACCTGGCCTTCGAATGCTCGGCTGCGGCGCCGGCGATTCGCAGTGCAATCGCCACGGTCAAGCCTCGTGGCCTGATCGTTCAGGTGGGCGTTACCGGTGATACAGTTGTTCCTCTCAATGCGCTTGTCGGCAAGGAACTGCGTTGGATCGGCTCCCAACGGTTCGATAGGGAATTTTCGATTGCCGTCGATCTCATTTCCAGCCGCAGGATCGACGTGCGGCCGATCATCTCCCACACTTTCCCGATTACCCAAGCGCTCGCCGCCTTCGAACAGGCCGGGGACCGTTCCACAGCCTGCAAGGTGCAACTTACATTTCTGGCCTGAAAAGGCCCTTCGAGGACATTCCGATGAGACATACATGGCGGTGGTTCGGTCCGATCGACAAGGTAGGCGTAGAGGACGCCGCCCAGGCCGGGGCACAGGGGATTGTCAGTGCACTTCATCACATTCCGACCGGCGAAGTCTGGCCGATGGAGGAGATTGGCAAGCGTCATGATGAAATCAGAGCCGGAGGCCTGGTCTGGGATGTGGTCGAGAGCGTCCCTATCTCCGAAAGCATCAAGACCCAGACCGGCGACTGGCGCAGTCATATCGCAAACTGGCAGGAGACGCTCAGGCGTCTGTCGGCCTCGGGGATCCGCACTGTCTGCTATAACTTCATGCCGGTGCTCGACTGGACCCGCACGGATTTGCGCTGGACGGCACGCCACGGCGCCAAGGCCATGCGCTTCGACCTCATCGATTTTGTCGCCTTCGACCTTCATCTCCTGAAGCGCCCCGGCGCTAGCGAAGACTACGAGGAGGCCATTCGGGAAAAGGCAGCAGTCCGATTTGCGCAAATGCCCGACGAGCGGCGCACGGCACTCTCGAAGAACATCGGCGCAGGGCTTCCTGGCTCGGCAGACGGCTATACGCTGCCGCAACTGCTCGAGCTTTTGCAGACCTATTCCGGCATCACACGCGAAAAACTGCAGCAACATCTCGTCGACTTCCTGTCGGAAGTCACGCCGGTGGCCGAGCGTGTCGGCATCAATATCTGTGCGCATCCGGACGACCCACCGTGGGCATTGCTCGGCTTGCCACGCATTCTCTCCAGTGAAGAGGACTACCTTCGCATGCTGGCGGCTGTCGATAGCCCGGCAAATGGGGTGACTTTCTGCACGGGTTCGCTTGGCGCGCGAGCCTCCAATGACTTACCCGCGATGGTGAGGCGTCTCGCTCCGCGCATTCACTTCGTCCACCTGCGCAACGTTCATCGCGAAGAGGAAGGCACCCCCTGCTCGTTTTTCGAAGACGAACATCTTGAGGGTGATACGGACATGGTCGCGGTCATCGCCGAACTGCTCGCCGAAGAGAAGCGCCGCAAGGCCCAAGGCCGCTCCGATCACCAGATACCGATGCGCCCGGACCACGGACAGGAAATTCTCGATGACCTCAAGCGCGGCGCCCAGCCGGGCTATCCTGCCATCGGCCGGCTGAAAGGGCTTGCCGAACTGCGTGGTATCGAACGCGCGCTATCCCACAGAACATATGGGCTTCCGTGATCTCGCAAGCGGATTTACAGTGACGGCGCGCCGCTCACTTCCTTGAACAAAACGCTCTGGTCGGTGAGATATTTGGCAAAGATCGGCAGGCTGGCTCCGCCGATCGCCCTTGCCTGCGAGCCGACTTTGCCTTCGACGATATCCGGAATGATCACGCCCTGCAGGTCCAGTCTGCCAACCGCATCTATAGTGGCGCTGACAATCCGTTTGCGGACCCAGCCGGGGAAACCGCCATCGATTACCGCTGCGCCAAAGTCGATGATCGAGGCGGCGGCTACGATCGCCTGCGCCAGCGCATCGGCCGTCTGCTGAATCCAAAGATCCAGCGGTTCTCCGAAATCGACCCAGCCGTCCGCAGAATACCAGAGCGGCTGCGGATCGATGCCCCGTTCCTGCAAGAGGTTTTCCAGTACGAAAATAGAGGCGATATCAAGCAGCTGGCGGGTTTCCCCCGCCTTGCCGCGAACGGGCAAGGGACCGACCGCGCCCGCCGTTCCGGTACGGCCGGAAAAAATCGCAGAATTGAGAACGATACCGCCGCCGATAAACGACCCGATAAAAAAGTACACGAAATCCGGATAGGCCGGGCCGACGCCGAAGACGAGTTCTGCACCACAAGCGCTTGTCGCGTCGTTTTGCAGGTAAACGGCATGCCGTACACGGCTGGCAATTTCGCCCTGCAGATCGAAACTGCGCCAGACGTCCATCGCCCCCTCCGGAGCGCCTACCTCGTCTGCCCAGTTCCATAGCTCGAATGGCGCGGCAACGCCGATTCCGGCGATACGGCCACGCTCTGCCTCGTCCATCTGGGATTCGATACGCTCGATTCCCGAAATGATGATGTCCAGGATTTTCGCCGGCTGCGGATAGGCGTAGGTCTCATGATACTGCCGTCTTATTTTGCCCATGAAGTCCATGAGCACGAGGTCGGCGCTGCGGCGGCCGATCTTCACTCCGAAGGAATAGACGGCATCAGGGTTGAGCCGCATCGGCACCGAGGGCTGCCCTACCCGGCCGCGTACCGGCTCTCCGCGCAAAAGCAGCCCGTCCTTTTCCAAAGACCGCATGATCACGGAAACGGTCTGCGCCGACAACCCGCTCCGCCTGGTGATGTCGGCCTTGGACATCGAGCCGTTTAGACGCACCAATGAAAGAACCAGCCTTTCATTATAGGCTCTGACACGCACCTGGTTGGCGCCGCCGGTAAGGTTGCCCGGCAGCGCTTGGACCTGACCCGCGCCATCTGAAACCGTCATCGGCTTTCCTCCCAGATCATCGGCCACCGCGAATTACCTCAGATTTCGAAATATCCGCGCGGACATTGATCAAAATTTCTGGTTGTCGCACCCCCGGAATTCCCGGGCCGTGAATCTCCTCCGCTGCGGACTATCGCACGGTGGATAAATAATTCAATCGGAATTAATTATTGACAGGTCCTTTTTATTTGTTCTTAATTGTCGATGTAAGAGTGCAGGACGGGCTGGAGGAGACACCCTGTCAAACTTGGCGCCTGCGCCGCTCATCGGTCCGCGTGACGGACAGCGTTAACTCTGGGAGGAGACCATGAAGAAATCCGTACTTTCCGCCGCATTCGGCGCACTTGCCCTCGGCGTAGCCTTTTCTGCACCTGCTCATGCGGCTGATGTTTCCGCCTGCCTGATCACCAAGACCGACACCAATCCCTTCTTCGTCAAGATGAAGGAAGGCGCCACCGCTAAGGCCAAGGAACTCGGCGTTACCCTGAAATCCTATGCAGGCAAGATCGATGGCGACAGCGAAAGCCAGGTGGCCGCTATCGAAAGCTGCATCGCCGATGGCGCCAAGGGCATCCTGATCACCGCTTCCGATACCAAGGGTATCGTTTCCTCGGTGAAGAAAGCGCGTGACGCAGGCCTCCTCGTGATCGCGCTCGACACGCCGCTCGATCCAGCTGATGCCGCAGACGCAACCTTCGCAACCGACAATCTGCTCGCCGGCAAGCTGATTGGCCAGTGGGCCAAGGAAACGCTCGGCGACAAGGCCAAGGAGGCCAAGGTGGGCTTTCTCGACCTGACGCCGTCGCAGCCGACCGTCGACGTTTTGCGCGACCAGGGCTTCATGATGGGCTTCGGTATCGATCCCAAGGACCCGAACAAGATCGGCGACGAAAACGATCCGCGAATCGTCGGTCATGATGTGACCAACGGCAACGAAGAAGGCGGCCGCAAGGCCATGGAAAACCTTCTCCAGAAGGATCCGAGCATCAACGTCATCCACACGATCAATGAACCGGCAGCCGTGGGTGCCTACCAGGCCCTTAAGGCGGTCGGCATGGAAAAGAACGTCCTGATCGTCTCGGTCGACGGCGGTTGCCCCGGCGTCAAGTCGGTCAAGGAAGGCGTTATCGGTGCCACCTCGCAGCAGTATCCGCTGCTGATGGCGTCCCTCGGCATCGAAGCGATCAAGAAGTTCGCCGACACCAAGGAAAAGCCGAAGCCGACCGAAGGCAAGTCCTTCTTCGATACCGGCGTATCGCTGGTGACCGACAAGCCTGTGTCCGGTGTCAAGTCGATCGACACCAAGGAAGGCACGGCCAAGTGCTGGGGCTAACCCGCATACTATAGGCAACCCGGCCGGGGACTTGATCCTCGGCCGCTTTGAACCGACGATGGCCGTTACCCGACCGACGGAAGAGCGGGGTGAAGGGTAGAGCTTCTGCGCGCCCGGCGCGTAGGCCGAGGAGGAAACATGACTGAAGCACAGGAATTCGAACGAGTTCTTGACGAGAGCGACAAGAACGTCGCCTCTTTCGAGCACAGCGACATATCGTTTCTCAAACGAGCACAGCACTTTCTGCATTCGACGCCTGCGGCAGTACCGCTGATCGTCCTGGTGCTGGCAATCATCATCTTCGGCTTGACGATCGGCGGGCGGTTCTTCTCGTCCTATACGCTGACGCTCATTCTCCAGCAGATTGCCATCGTCGGCATTCTCGGGGCTGCGCAGACGCTCGTCATTCTGACGGCCGGCATCGATCTCTCGATCGGCGTCATCATGGTTTTTTCCGCCGTTATTATGGGCAATTGCGCAATCACCTACGGACTTCCCACTCCCATCGCGATTGCGATCGGCATGGGGACCGGAGGGCTTTGCGGCCTGCTGAACGGCTTCCTCGTCGCCTTTATGAAGCTGCCGCCGTTTATCGTGACGCTCGGCACCTGGAGTATCGTCATGGCGACGAACTTCATCTATTCGGCAAATGAAACCATTCGCGATGCCGATGTCGACGCCCAGGCACCTCTGCTGCATCTATTCGCTGTCAGTTTCAGACTTGGTACCGCCGTACTGACGCTGGGCGTCATTGCCATGGTCCTGCTTGTTCTGGCGCTCTGGTATATTCTCAATCACACGGCCTGGGGCAGGCATGTCTATGCAGTTGGCGACGACCCCGAAGCGGCAAAGCTTTCCGGTATTCAGACCAAGCGTGTCCTGCTCGCGGTCTATACGATCTCCGGCGTGATCGCGGCCTTTGCGGCCTGGGTATCGATCGGCCGCAATGGATCCATCTCGCCGTCGGCTGCGGTCACCGACTATAACCTTCAGGCGATCACCGCGACTGTGATCGGCGGTATCTCCCTCTTCGGCGGGCGTGGCTCGATCCTCGGCACGCTGTTCGGTGCCATGATCGTCGGCGTGGTCTCGATGGGATTGAACATGCTCGGAGCCGATCCGCAGTGGAAGGTTCTTTTGACCGGTGTTCTCATCATCGCGGCCGTTGCGGTCGACCAGTGGATCAGAAAGGTGTCGGTGTAACATGGCAATCGAACCCATTCTTTCGGCTCGCGGCCTCGTCAAGCGTTACGGACGGGTCACCGCACTCGACTATGCTGATTTCGATCTCTACCCGGGCGAAATTCTTGCCGTGATCGGCGACAACGGCGCCGGAAAGTCATCGTTGATCAAGGCCATATCCGGCGCGGTCACCCCCGATGAAGGGGAAATCAGGCTGGAAGGCCAGCAGGTCCAGTTCAAGTCGCCGATGGAAGCGCGCGAAGCCGGCATCGAAACGGTCTACCAGAACCTCGCGCTCTCCCCGGCCCTTTCGATCGCCGACAACATGTTCCTCGGCCGCGAAATCCGCAAACCCGGCGTTCTCGGTAGCTGGTTTCGCATGCTCGATCGTCCGGCGATGGAAAAGCGGGCGCGCGACAAGCTTTCCGAACTGGGATTGATGACGATCCAAAACATCAATCAAGCGGTGGAAACGCTGTCAGGCGGTCAACGGCAAGGTGTCGCCGTCGCGCGGGCCGCAGCCTTTGGCTCCAAGGTCGTCATCATGGACGAGCCAACCGCTGCACTTGGGGTGAAGGAAAGTCGTAAGGTCCTCGAACTCATCCTCGACGTACGGTCGCGCGGCCTGCCGATCGTGCTGATTTCCCACAATATGCCGCATGTCTTCGAAGTCGCCGACCGCATCCATATCCATCGCCTCGGCAAACGGCTGACCGTGATCAATCCGAAAGAATACACGATGTCGGATGCGGTCGCTTTCATGACAGGTGCAAAGGCACCGGCAGAACCCGTCGCAGCCTGATCGACAAGGGGAGGCCCGGCAAACAAGCCAGGTCTCCCTCGCATGTCACTCGGCTCTGGATACGGCGTTCGGCCAACGATGTTCAGCGTCTGCTCTGGAAACGCGTAACGGTCCGCCCTTTACCCTTGTCACCGTTATTCGCCCCTGCTTTCGCTCTGCCGCTGAAGCAGGCGGGAGAAAGATTTCCGATCCTCGGCAATGAAAGGCGGAACAAGGGACGACGAGGCGAATTTATCTGGCAACCAAGGAGCGCACCATGCCAGATAATTCGAAAATTTCGCCAGCCGTTGAATCTATGAAGAAGGAACAAGCTCGGCAACTCTCAAACGAGAGCAAGGGTGAACTGGACAAGGCGCTTGAGGATACCTTTCCGGGTTCCGACCCCATGTCGACGGTCACCAGTACTGCCGCCACAGGAGGCCCCTCGACTTCTTCGGCAGAGGGCATAAGGCAAAGCAGCAAGGCGTCGGTCGTACGCAGAAATGATCTGTTGCTGACGGAGGCTCCACGGGTCGACGAGGCGCTCGACGCCATCGATAGACGCGACGGCAACAATCCGGATACCTGGACGCTGGAAGAGCTTCACGCCTTGCGCTCCGAGATATCCCGGATGCGGGAATCGCTTCTTGAGGTCGGCAGCGCATCAGGACGTCTCGCAAAAGCGGGTGTGTCATCTCTGAAAGAAGATGCGGAAAGACGGATCCGCGAGCGTCCCTTTGCCTCGGTGGGCATTGCGGCGCTGCTTGGCTATTTCTGGGGCCTCACGAGATGACGGCGCCAAGCTTCAAATCTCGCGAGGTCGAGCAGGCGACAAGGTGCGGGCTGATTTCCAAACCTGTGGCGGCGGCCAGAGCCTGAAATGTACCTCGTGCAGATCCTCCTGCCGTTGACAGCTCCGGCCGATCGCATGAGGCTGCACCAGTTCGACACGGTCAAACAGCAGTTGACTGCCAAGTTTGGGGGAATGACATTTTACCGAAGCGCTCCGGCCGAAGGTCTCTGGCAGGAATCCGGTGACGTCGAAAAGGACCTGATCGTGACGGCGGAAATCATGGCTGCCGAACTTGAGCAGGACTGGTGGGATCAATATCGCAAGCGGCTGGAGAAGGACTTCGCCCAGAAGGAAATCGTCGTGCGGGCCTTTAAAATCGAGCGGCTTTAAGCACCGCCAGCGCACATGTCGGCTAGACGGGCATCTTTGAGCGAATGAGAAAAATATTCGCATTTGCCCGATTTCTTAGCAGTTTTATTTGGCCTCAAACGCGGCCGTTTTCTGTAATTGATGTGCCATTCCTCCCGCTCGAAAAGGATTATTGATATGAGCTGGTTAAAAGCTATTGCGGCTGCAGCGCTGTTACAGATTACCCTCTTTCACCCCGCAACTGCCGGGGAAAATCTGGCCGCGGTCAAGTCGGCCGGCGCCTTGAAGATCGGCACCGAAGGCACCTATGCACCTTTCACCTTCCACGATGCGACCGGCAAGCTCGTCGGCTTCGACGTTGAAATCGGCGAGGCGGTGGCGGCCAAGCTCGGCGTCAAAGCCGAATTCATCGAAGGCAAATGGGATGGCCTGATCGCCGGCCTTGACGCCAAGCGGTACGATACGGTGATCAACCAGGTCGGGATCACCGATGCGCGCAAGCAGAAATACGACTTTTCCGATCCCTATATCGCGTCGAAAGCAGTTCTGATCGTTCGCCAGGACAATGACGAGATCAAAGGCTTTGCCGATCTCAAGGACAAGAAAGCCGCCCAGTCATTGACCAGCAATTTCGGCAAACTGGCAGAACAATCGGGTGCCGAGCTTGTTGGAACTGAAGGATTTGACCAGTCGATCCAGCTCGTGCTGACCCGCCGCGCCGATGCGACGATCAACGACAGCCTGTCCTTCCTCGACTTCAAGAAACAAAAGCCGGATGCGCCCGTCAAAATCGCCGCCGAGCAGAACAACGCGGAATATTCAGGGATTATCATCCGCAAGGGTGAACCGGAATTGCTGGAGGCCATCAACAAGGCGCTGGCCGATATCAAGGCTGATGGGACCTACCAGAAGATCGCCCAGAAATATTTTGGGCAAGACGTCTCCAAATAATTCGCTCACGCCCGATTTGGACTGAAGACCCGACGTCCGGCGCATTGCCGGACGTCTCATTTTACGAGGATCACCGTGCCACACTGGCTCCAATTGATGGCAGATTCGCTGCCGACCCTGCTTTGGGCCGGTGTCAAGTTCACCATTCCCTTGACCCTGTTATCCTTCCTGCTCGGTCTTGTCCTCGGATTGATGACTGCTATCGCACGCCTGTTTGCCCCGCCGCCGCTTGCGATGGTTGCGCGTTTCTATGTCTGGGTCATTCGCGGCACACCGCTCCTGGTGCAGCTCTTCGTCATCTTCTATGGATTGCCCAGCATTGGTATTCTGCTCGATGCCTTCCCGGCAGCCTTGATCGGCTTCACGCTCAATATCGGCGCATACAGTTCCGAGATTATTCGCGCGGTGATCTCCTCAGTCCCGAAAGGTCAATGGGAAGCTGCCTATTCGATCGGTATGAGCTGGCGCCAGGCGATGACCCGCACCATTCTTCCCCAGGCAGCGCGCGTTGCCGTCCCGCCGCTGTCCAATACTTTCATTTCGCTGGTGAAAGACACGTCCCTTGCCGCCGCCATCACCGTTCCGGAACTCTTCCAGGCGGCACAAAGGATCGTCGCGACCACCTATGAGCCCCTCATCCTCTACATCGAAGCCGCAATGATCTATCTTGTATTGAGTTCGTTCCTCTCGGCCCTCCAGGTAAGGCTCGAGCGGCGTTTCGCTCGTTACGGCGGCATGTTGGAGGCGAATGCATGATCAAGCTTTCGAACCTCGAAAAACGCTTCGGCGCTGCTGTTATCCTCAGTGATATCAGCATCAATATTCCCGAAGGCAGCGTCACCGCATTGGTCGGGCCATCCGGTGGCGGCAAGAGCACGCTACTGCGCTGCATCAACCTGCTTGAGATCCCGAGTGCCGGCACGATCCGCCTGGGCGAGGCCGAACTCTCATTTTCACCGGATAAAAAAATCGGCTGGTACGACATCCGGATGATCCGCGGCCAGACCGGCATGGTTTTCCAGAATTTCCAGCTGTTCCCCCATCGCACCGCAATCGAGAACGTCATGGAAGGATTGACGACAGTTCTTAGATGGCCCCGCCAGAAGGCGCAGGCGCGTGCCATGGAACTCCTCGAGAAAGTGGGAATGGCGCACAAGGCCGAGGCTTGGCCCGCGACACTTTCCGGCGGGCAGCAGCAACGCGTCGCGATCGCACGTGCCCTGGCGCCCTCGCCCCGTGTCCTGCTCTGCGACGAACCGACGTCGGCGCTCGACCCGGAGCTTGCCGCGGAAGTCGTCGAAGTGCTGGCCAAACTTGCCCGCGAGGGAACGACGATGGTGATGGCCACCCATGATCTCCGGCTCGCCTCCAGGATCGCCCGCGACGTCGTCTTCCTGGAAGCGGGACGTATTGTCGAAGCCGGCAATGCGCAGGCTCTTTTCAACGCGCCACAGCGGGAAAGAACAAGGCAGTTCCTGTCGACAATCAGTGCCGCGCATTCACACGGCGCCTAGCAGCATGAGTTTTGAGCTTGAACGAGCGCCTCATGCAGCCGCTACGAAATGTCCTGGGGAGACCTCCCGGTAAGCGCGCGGCGCTGCGACAAAGTCAGGCGACCTGATCGGGCTCTTCAGCTCCTCGCTCGCCGGCATCCGTCTTTCACTGCGGCGATCCGGGTCCGGAACGGGGACGGCCGCTATCAGCTTCCTGGTATAGTCGTGCTGTGGGTTGCCGAACACAGTTTCGCGCGGTCCGATCTCAACGATTTCTCCGAGATACATGACCGCCACCCGATGACTGACGCGCTCCACCACTGCCATGTCGTGGGAGATGAACAGGAAGGCCAGATTAAGGCTCTCCTGGAGATCCAACATCAAATTGATAACCTGCGCCTTGATCGAGACGTCGAGGGCAGAGACACTCTCATCGGCGATGATAACCTTCGGCTCCAGCGCCAGAGCCCGCGCGATACAGACGCGCTGTCGCTGCCCACCCGAGAACTCATGGGGATAGCGGCTCGCCATGTCGGGTGTCAGGCCGACCTTGCGCAGCATCTCGGAGACGACCTGTTTCGCATCCCGTGCCGAGCCCATTTTGTGTTCGAGATAGGGTTCCGCGATCGCCTGGCCGACGGTCATGCGCGGATTGAGGGAAGCGAAAGGGTCTTGGAAGATCATCTGCACGGACTTGCGCATCTCGCGCATTTGGCGCTTGTCGAGCGAGAGCACATCGCGGTCTTCGACCATCACCGAGCCCGAATCCGGTTCGATCAGCCGCATGATGGCGCGGCCGGTGGTGGACTTGCCGCAGCCGGATTCGCCCACCAGTGACAGGGTCTCACCTGCAAAGAGGTCAAAAGACACGTTTTCAACGGCATGGACTCTACCGCTCAGGCGGCCAAACAGGCCGGAATGAATGTCGAAGCGCTTGGTGAGGTTCTTTACCTGGAGGATCGGCTTATCCTTCGCAACCGTATCGGGCACCTCGGCCGGAACATTCGATTCACCCGTTCCCATATTTACGACCGGAAAGCGCAGCGGCCGATCGAAGTCGCGCATCGACCCAAGCACCGGCACGGCGGAAAGAAGCGCACGCGTGTAAGGGTGCCGGCCACGATGAAAGATATCGGTCGTCTTGCCCGTTTCCACCTGCTCGCCGCGATACATGACGACGGTACGGTCGGCGATCTCGGCCACCACGCCCATGTCGTGCGTGATGAACAGGACGGAGGTGCCCTCCTCTTCCTGAAGTATCTTGATGAGGTCGAGGATCTGGCCCTGGATCGTTACATCGAGCGCTGTGGTCGGTTCGTCGGCGATAAGCAATCTCGGCTTCGACGCCAAGGCCATAGCGATCATGACCCGCTGGCGCATGCCTCCGGAAAGCCGGTGCGGATATTCGTCGAAACGGGAGGCCGCCGAGGGAATGCGGACTTTTTCCAGGAGCCGAATTGTCTCCGCCTTCGCCTCCGCCGCCGACAAGGCCTTATGGCACAACAGCGCCTCGGAAATTTGGTCTCCGACCGTAAAGAGCGGATTAAGGCTCGTCATCGGTTCCTGAAAGATCATCGAAATGTCGTTGCCGCGGACCCTGCGCATGTCCTTTTCAGGCAGCGTAAGGAGGTCACGCCCACCGAACATGATCCTGCCCTCGATGCGGCTGGTGTCCGCCTGCAGAAGCCGCATGATCGAAAGCGACGTTACGCTTTTTCCCGAGCCTGACTCACCGACGATCGCTACGGTTTCACCAGGCGCGACGGAAAACGAGACATCGCGTACGACCGACTTCCATTCGCCGTCGACCAGAAACGATGTGGTCAGATTCTCGACGGACAGAACCGGTTCGACGGCTTCCATGATTATAGCTTCCGCAGCGTTCATCGTCGTTTCCCTCTTTCCTTCCGTCGGCGCGATTAGTCGGGCCAGTTGAGCAACCCGTCGAAACGATGGCGGCTCAGGTTCTCGATCGGTGTCGCTATGACCTCGTTGGAGGCTCTGGCCTTGTCGAGCTCCTCCTTCAGACGGCTCGCGACGATGACCTCCTGACCGGGATGCAGATTGCAGGGGTCGAGGTAGAAATAATGATGCTCCACCTCATGATCGCGCACGATGATCGGCGGGCTGCCGTTGCGGAGGGCAGCCGCGAGGTCCCAAGCGGTTATATGCGCCTCCGGCGGAGAAATAATCACCCGCATGCGGTCGAGCGGGTTGTTGGTGGGATCCGGTTCGATCAAAGCCATTACCCCCGGACGCCCACTCAGAGTTTCCTTCCAAAGGTTGAGATAGCTGGTCTCCCGCTCTCGGATTCCGGCATGATCTCGCGTCTCCCAAGCCTCCAGCGCGGCCATCACGCCGTAGATGCTTTCCTTGCCGACCTTCATGCCGCGGCCGATGCCCATATTCTGCAAGAACGCATGGCGGACATGCTCCTTCGCGCCGGCCACGATGCCGGAGGTCGGGCCTCCCAGGAATTTATGGCCCGAATAGAGAACCACATCGGCACCTTGGGCGAGGAACAGCTTGAGATCATACTCGGAAGCCGCATCGACAATGACCGGCACACCTTTGGCATGGGCAATTTCGACGAATTCGGTCAAATGCAGCAAACCGTAGTCGACGACGTGGTGGGAAACGACATAAACAGCGGCGGCCGTCTTTTCGTTGATGGCGTTTTCCATATGAAAACGGTGCGTTGAGGTCGCCTGTCCGACCAGCACCACCTGGCCGCCGGCCAGCCGGATCGCTTGGTCCACGGGCGCGCCATAGCTCACCACATGCCCCATCTGGACGATGATTTCGTTCTTTTCCGGCGTGACATCCGGAAGCCTCTCAATGGCGAGCAGATTGCTGCCTGTGATGCACCCTGCCACCGCAAGGCTGATGCCCGACGAGCAGGAAGCCGTGACGAACCCCGCCTCCCCGCCCGTCAATCGGGATATCACCGCGCTTGCCTTCCGCTGCAGGTCGTTGATCTCCACGAATTGCGGCAGGATCGCCGCCATCGCGTCGATCGCCTGCGGCACCACGATCGACGCACCGAGGCTTGTCATCGTGCCGGACACATTGATCACCGGACGCAGACCGATCTGGGCGCGGATATCATCGGACATTCTGTCTCTCCAAAGTAGCGGCAGGCTGCGATTTGTCATCGACAGTTATGCCATAGTAATGTAATAGCCTCTCAAATCGAGAAGAGGACTGTGAATTGGACGCAAAGACTTCATCCGCAGCTATCCCCGAAGACGCGGTCGCCACCGAAGAAGCCAATGACGTCAAGGGCAGCCGTCGTTCGCGCGTCAGCGGCATAGATCGGGCGCTGCAGGTCATCGACCACCTCTACGAAACGGGGGCGCCGGCGGGGGCTTACGCGATCGCCAAGGCGATCAAGGCGCCGCTTTCCACCGTCTACGTGATCATTGACGATCTTGTTGAAAAGAACATGCTGGCACGCAATCTCGATGGCACGATCTGGCTCGGGGCTCGGCTTTACCATTACGGACTGGCTTACGCCCGCTCGCTTGATTTCATGAGCGTCGCCACACACGAAATGCACGATCTCTGCCGCCAGGCGGGAGAAACCGTGCAGGTCTGCGGCCGCGACGGCGACTATATGCTGGTGCTTGCCATGGCCGACGGCCCCAGTCATTTCCAGGTGGCCTCCCGCGTCGGCACGCGCGTTCCCTTGAACTGGACCGCTTCCGGCCGCCTCCTCGTCGGGCATTTGCCCGAGGCGGAACGGATCGAGCTTTTCAAGCGATGCGCGCGCACCTCGCCTACCGGCCGTGCCGAAGTGGATGCCCTTACGCTCGCCGACTCGGCCGGCAAGGCATTCAGGGAGCGCCTTTCGATCCAGGTCGCTGAATCCGATTATGCCGTGGCCTGCATTGCCTCGCCGATCTGCGACAGGGATGGTCAGTGCATCGCAACCATTTCGATCGTGCTGCCTGAGCAGAAGGTCTTTTCCGACGAGAACCATTACACGGAGCAGGTTCGTGCCTCGGCTGAGCGGATCGAGAAACTGATGGGCTGGCGAAACCATTGACCGCTGCTCCTAATCGCGCAATGCGACGATCGCTTCGATCTCGACGGTGATGTTATTAGGAAGCGAACCAAAACCGACGGCGGAACGGGCATGCTGACCGGCTTCGCCGAAGACGGTGATGAGCAGGTCTGAGCAGCCGTTGATGACGCTCGGGTGATCTTCGAAATTCGGCACGGCGTTGACCATGCCGAGCAATTTCACCACACGTTTCACCCGCGACAGATCGCCGAGCGCCTCATGCATGACGGCAAGCAGGTTGATGCCGACCAACCGGGCATGCTGATAGGCGAGCTCCACATCCACGTCGGCACCGACCTTGCCGGAATAGAGATGGCCATTCGCTTCGCGAGGTCCCTGGCCGGATAGATAGAGCAGATTGCCTTCCTGCACATGCGTCACGAAATTGGCGATCGGCGGCGGCGACGGCGGAAGCTGGATGCCGAGTTGAGCCAGGCGCTCATACGGCGATTGCGCCGCGGAGGCGGCCTTTGCTGGGGACGTGTTCACGCGAACTCCTGTCATGCAATTTTGTATTGATCGCTCACCGCCACGAGTAGCCGTGGCTGTGGCGAACGAGCTTGCGAGCCCGCGGGATGTAACGGCTGGCGGCGATGGCTTCCGCACCGATGACGGCGTAGCGCGGCTCAAACAGCTTCTGGAGACGCGAGACATCGCCGTTGGAATCGGTCGCTTCCAGATCGGCATCCACGAGATCAAAAATAGTGAAATCGGCCCGCTCGCCGACCGAGAGCCGGTTGTCCATCGAAAGCCTGATGACCGACGCCGGCGCATGGGTCACGGCTTCGACAACCTTGTCGAAAGGCATGCCGACCGACAGGAGCTTCGACATGGTGGTCGCCAGATCCCAGACCGGGAAATTCATCGAATGACCATGCAGGTCCGTCGAAATCGAAAAGGGCAGCAATCCGCGCTGGATCGCCGCTTCCGCGACCTTGAAGGAGAAGGACGCGCCGCCATGGCCGATGTCCAGCCGGATCCCTTCGGAAGCGCAGCGTTCGGCGAGATTGAAAAGATCCTCGTCCTCCATAATGCTCGAACCGGCCTTGCCGTTGAAGCAGTGGGTGACGACGTCGCCCGGGCCCAGGATTTCCAGCACTTCGTCATACAGCGCCGGCGGTTCACCGACATGCACCATCATCGGAACCTTGAGGATCTTCGCGATCTTCTTGCCAAGCTTGACCGGCGTGACACCCCAGGAGCCGGTAATGACATGGCTGGCGCGTACCTTGATGCCGACGATATGCTCGCTGTTTTCCGCATAACATTCAAGAATGCGGTCGAGGTCGATGTCCTTGATGTCGCGCAGTTCCGGCACGCGGTTGCAGGCCACGAGACCGATCGAACCGAGGTTCAGGAAGGCTTTGATGCGCTCCCTCGACGGCTCGATGATATATTCGCGAAAACCATGGAAATTGGCTTCGCCGGCCGATCCCGCATCGACCAGCGTCGTCACGCCGCGCTCCGCGCCACATTCGGACGGCCGGATCGAAATGTCGGTGCCGCCGTGCCAGATATGCACGTGCAGATCCACCCAGCCCGGCGAAATCCAGGCGCATTTGCCATCTATGCGGATCGCATCCGCAGGTGCGGCGAGCGAGGGGCCGATCGCGGAAATCTTGCCATCCTTGCCGACAAGAATATCCGTCGCGTCGGCAGGCATCGCATCGCCGAAGGCCATCGGCTTTACATTGGTGAGGAGGAGCGGTTTTTCCGCTTTTTCACCGGTCATTTAAAGGTCCTTTCGAAGTCTGGGATCGAGCATGTCTCTGAGGCCATCGCCCACCATCTGCAGCGACAGCACGCACAGGATGATGGCGAGGCCCGGGAAATAGGTCATCCAGTCGGCTTGGCCGATATATTGGCGACCGGCGGAAATCATCGTTCCCCAGGTGGGGATTTCGGGACTGACGCCGAGGCCGAGGAAGGAAAGGCCCGCCTCGGCAAGCATGGCGCTGGCGAACAGGAAGGTTCCCTGAACCAGGATCGGCGACACCAGATTGCGCAGCACATGCCGTGTCATGATGTGGAAGGTCGAAATCCCGAGCGCCTTGGCTGCTTCCACATAGGGCAGTTCGCGTATGACCAATGTCGAGGCGCGGACGACGCGGGCGAGACGCGGGGCGTAGACGATGGCAAGCGCGAGAATGACCGTCACCAGCGATGGGCCAAGGGCTGCCACGAGTGCAATCGCCAGCAAGATGTCCGGAAAGGCCATCATCGCGTCGATCAGCCGCGCGATCGGCGTGTCGAGTTTCTGGAAGAAACCGGCAAGCAGACCGAGCGTCACCCCGATCGCCGCGGAAAGCACGACGACGGCAAATCCAACCAAGAGCGATAGCCGCCCCGCATGAATGGTGCGCGAAAAGATATCGCGACCGAACTCGTCGGTGCCGAACCAGTAGAGCTCGCCCGGCGGCTTCAGGCGGTTGACGATCGAAAGCTTGGAGGGCGAAAAGGGCGCAACCCAGGGCGCAAGAACCGCAAGCAGAACGAAGACCGTCAGCACAACAAGGCCGATGGCGACCGTCCTGCGCTTCAGCAAGCGGCGAAGAAACCGTGACTTTTCGCCGAGGGCCGGCGCCGAATTGGTGGTTGCGACATCGGCCATCAGTAGCGCACCCTCGGATCGATCAGAAGATAGAGCATATCGATTGTAAAATTGATGAGGACATAAAGGCCGGCGATGACGAGCAATGCCCCCTGGATGACGGGGTAGTCGCGGCGAAGCACGGCGGATACGACAAGGTTGCCGACACCCGGCAGCCCGAACACGGTTTCCGTCACTACCGCGCCGGAAATCAGCACGGCCGCCGTCAATCCGATGACGGTCAGGATCGGAATGAGCGCGTTTTTCAGCGCGTGCTTCAGCACCACACGCCGCTCCGACAGGCCTTTGGCACGGGCAGTACGGACATAGTCGTCACTGAAGACGTCGAGCATGGAAGCGCGGGTGAACCGCAGGATCAGCGCCGAGGAAACCACGCCCAGCGCCAGGGCCGGTAACGTCAGATGGTACATCCTCTCCAGGAAACCCGCGCCCGGACCGCCATATCCGGAGACCGGAAAGATATTCAGCCTGACGGCAAAGAACTGCATGAGGATGAGCCCCAGCCAGAAGCTCGGAATGCTGGCGGCCAGCATCGCCACGGTAGTGGCCGCCTGATCCACGAAAGAGCCGCGCCGATAGGCGGCATAGATGCCGACGGGCAGAGCGATGACGCTCGCGATCGCCAGCGAGAAGATCGTCAGGAAGAAAGTCGGTTCGGCGCGATCCATGAGCGCGGCGCCAACCGGCATGTTGAGGAATATGGACTGGCCGAGATCACCTTTCAGAAGTTGCCCGACATAAAAGACATATTGAACGACGATGGACTGATCGAGGCCGAGCCTTGTCCTCAATTCCGCGATGTCCTGCGGGGTCGCGTCCGGGCCGAGCATCACGGCTGCAGGGTCGCCCGGCGTAACACGCACGATCACGAAGACGATCGTTACGACCAGGAACATCACGACGATCATGCCGGCCAGGCGCTGTAGGATGTAACGTATCATGGTAAAGGTTCCCGTGTCCGCAGCAGGACAAGACGAGTGGTGGACGCCGGCCTCAGCCTGGCATCCACCCTCCTCGTGCCTACTTCGTGATGGACGCGTTCCAGAAATACGGCCAGGGAGCCGGTTCGACGCCTTCAAGCTTCTTCGACTTCGCCGCTACCGCATTGAAGTCGCCGATTTTGATAAGCGGGAGTTCATCGTAGATCGTCTTCTGGACATTTGCCCAAAGCTTCACGCGTTTTGCTTCGTCTGCCTCGGAGGTGAAAGCATCGACTGCAGCCTTGCGGGCGGGCGTGTCCCACCAGCCGGGCGAACTGGTCGAAAGCGCGCCGATCAGGGCCGGTTCCGGCAGGAAAGGGCTGTGGGTAATATAGATGTCCCATAGCTTGGGGTCGGTGCGCCTCTGGGTCAATGTCGCCCAGTCCACGACCTGCATATCGACCTTGAAGCCGGCCAGCTTCAGATATTCGGCGGCAACCTGCGCCATCTTGTAGTGGAATTCATACTGGCGGCTCGTCAGGATGCGAAGCGGCTCGCCGTTATAGCCCGCAGCCTTCAGAGCCTTCGCGGCGGCTTCCGGATTGGCAACATTATAGTTGCCCTCGACTCCCGTTTCGCTATGCCACCCATAGTTGGCGGGATAAAAGGCACCATCCAGGGCATAAAAATCCTTGCTGCCAAAGGCCGCCGCCAGCATGTCCTCCATGCTGAGAGCTTGAGTGACCGCCTTGCGCAGTTCCAGCTTCGAGGCCAGGCCTTCCTTGGTGTTGAAGACAAACACCGGATAGCCGAACGGCTTGAGCAAAACAGGCGCAGACGCGGAAGAGGATTTGATCTTGTCGAAGGATTCCACAGGAATGGAATCGACATAATCGTATTGGCCCGAGACGGCAGCCTCGACGCGCGTGTTCGGATCGGGCACCGGCACAAAACGGATCTCGTCGAGATATTGGTGGCGGGCGCCGCCATAACCATCGCTCGCGCCAGAGCGAGGCTTGTAGCCGTCGAAACGGGTAAGCTGGATATACTGATCTGCCTTGCGCTCCTTCAGCATATAAGGACCGGTGCCGACAAACTCCGTCATCGGCTCCCCCTGCTTCTCGGCCGAGATGATAATCGCCGCAGAGTTGTTGAAGGCAAGCAGCGAAACAAGCGGCGCATAAGGTTGCTTCAGCTTGATGGTGACGGCATCCGGGCCGGTCGCTGCCAGGGTTTCTATGAAGCCGGCGGCCTGCTTGCCGCGCGAGGCAGTCTTGGTCCAACGGCCGAGTGAAGCGATCACATCTTCCGAGGTCATGTCGCTTCCATCGTGGAACTTGATGCCGGTGCGCAGCTTGATCGTGTAGGTCTTGCCGTCGGCGCTGATCTCCGGAAGGCTTTCGGCCAGAAGCGGCGTAACTTTCCAGCCCTTGTCGAAGGTATAGAGGGTCTCGAAGATGTGTTGCGTCACGATCCCAACAAGGTCGGCCGTCGAGGCCATCGGATCAAGCGTCGGCGGCTCGCCGATCGTCGCCACATTGATGACACCACCTTTTTGCTGCGCCAAGGACAAGCTGGGTACGGCGACGAGGGCCGTCGCCAGAAGGAATGCAAGTTTCAGTTTCATCACAGTCTCCCGTTTGTATGTTCCACTATTATGTTATATCGACTTTTATAACAGAATAACGAAGACGCGGGCGGTGTCAATGGCAACGTAGGAATCGATGCCACGCGTCGTCCCCTTTCTGATTTGAAGGCGAGCCTCCCCATTCTCACAGGCGCTACCCAGCGGGCAACGCAGCGAGGCGTGGGGTTCGAATTGTCTCGAAAGGACTACGGGGAGGGCGGGAATACAAAGCAGCCGAACGGCTGCATCAAAAATCGCTCAATTGGCGAAAGACGACCCAGACCCTTCAAAGCTCGGGATGCCGGTTCACATCCTTGTAGAGCAGATAGCGGAAGCGACCCGGCCCCCCGGCGTAACATGCCTGCGGGCAGAAGGAGCGAAGCCACATGTAGTCACCCGCTTCCACCTCGACCCAGTCCTGATTCAGTCGGTAGACCGCCTTGCCTTCCAACACATAGAGCCCATGCTCCATGATATGGGTTTCCATGAAAGGAATGATGGCGCCCGGCTCGAACGTGACGATATTGATATGCATGTCATAGCGGATATCGGATGGATCGATGAAACGGGTTGTCGCCCATTTGCCATCCGTATCCGGCATCGGATCCAAGACGCATTCGGCTTCGTGGGTAAAAACCGGCGGCGGCGGCTCGAGCCCCTCCACCACTTTGAATGCCTTGCGAATCCAATGGAAACGGACCGAAGCCGCGCTGTTGTTCTTCAAGGTCCAGTGTCTACCGGCCGGCAGATAGGCGAAAGACCCCGATCTCAAGTTATGTGATGCACCATCGAGCTCGATCGTCATCTCGCCCGCCACGACGAAGATACCAGCCTGCGCGCGCTGATCCGGCTCCGGCCGCTCGCTGCCGCCCCCCGGCTGCACTTCCACGATATATTGTGCAAAGGTCTCGGCAAAACCGCTCAAGGGACGCGACAGGATCCAGGCCCGGGTGCCGTTCCAGTGCGGCAGCAGGCTTGTGACAATATCGCTCATGACCGTCTTGGGGATCACCGCATAGGCGGTGGTGAAAACGGCCTTGCTGGACAGAGTTTGCGTCTGCGGCGGCAAGCCGCCTACGGCTGAAAAGTAACTGCTGGTCGTCATCTGCATCATTCCCGAAAGCACTCGAATATCTGCTTTAAGCCCCACTCGGAATTTGAGCAAGGGAGTGACCCGATTGCCGCAACGACCGGACTTCAAGACGCGGGAAATCCCTGCGGCGGCTGTCCTTATCAAGCAGTGTTCTCACCAAATACCGCCGATACCGTGGAGCATGGTCGGCGGCCTCTTTAGAACAAAAATTCTGCCACTGACCTTGCTCCTCATCCGCATTTTCTCCAGAAATTAAGCGATTTTCGCTGCTATTGAGAATTTCTGCGATGAGCGCCGTTGACGGCTCGTTCAAAAAATGGAATAAATTATCCGTAACATCCGAGCCGTGGCTGAATCATTCCGCGGCGCATCCACGTCGGGAGCGGGGATGAGATTACTCGGTCGGGAGGCCAGTTCCGGTAAGATCGGGTGACGCCGGAAACCAATAGAGGAGGAGACCACATGAAGAAGCTCATTTTCGGTGCGACGCTGTCTTTGCTGTTAAGTACCGCTGCACATGCCGAGACGGTCGGCGTATCGATGGCGCTGTTCGACGACAATTTCCTGACGGTGCTGCGCAACGGGATGCAGGATTATGCAAAGACGCTGAAAGGCGTGACGCTGCAGGTGGAAGACGCCCAGAACGATGTCGCCAAGCAGCAGAGTCAGATCCAGAATTTCATCGCCGCCGGCGTTGACGCGATTATCGTCAACCCGGTCGATACCGACGCAACGACCGCGATGTCGAAACTGGCGGCGGAAGCCAAGATACCGCTCATCTACGTCAATCGAGAGCCTGTGAACGTCGACAGCCTGCCGGAAAAGCAGGCTTTCGTTGCCTCCAACGAAGTGGAGTCCGGCACGCTGGAAACCAAGGAGGTCTGCAGGCTCCTGGGCGGAAAGGGCACTGCCGTGATCATGATGGGAGAACTGTCCAACCAGGCAGCCCGCATGCGGACGAAGGACGTCCATGACGTTGTCGCGACCGACGAATGCAAGGGCATCAAGATCGTCGAGGAGCAAACCGCCAATTGGCAGCGCACCCAGGGGGCGGACTTGATGACCAACTGGCTTTCCAGCGGCCTGGAATTCGATGCAGTCATTTCCAACAACGACGAAATGGCGATCGGCGCCATCCAGGCTTTGAAAGCCGCAGGCAAGGACATGAAGAAAGTGGTCGTCGCTGGAGTGGACGCCACGCAGGATGCGCTTGCCGCCATGCAGGCCGGCGACCTTGATGTCACAGTCTTCCAAGATGCCGCCGGACAGGGCAAAGGCGCCCTCGATGCCGCCTTGAAGCTCGTCAAGGGCGAGAAGGTCGACAAGAAGGTCTACATCCCCTTCCAGCTGGTTACGCCTGCTAACGTGAAGGACTTCGTCGCCAAGAACTAAGCGGCGTTTTCTGGATGCGGCGGAAGTCTGCCGCATCCCCATTTTCTCGCTTCACAGGAGATGAGGATGGTCGTAAGCCCCTCGACCATGGCTGCCGTGCGCAAGAGCGGCGCGATTCCCAATGCGGAATTCCTGCTGACGGCAGAGGATGTGCGCAAGGAATTTCCTGGCGTCGTCGCCCTTGATGACGTGTCGTTCCGGCTAAAGCGCGGCACTGTGCACGCACTGATGGGCGAGAACGGTGCGGGCAAGTCCACGTTGATGAAGGTTCTGGCCGGCATCTATCAGCCCGACAAGGGCACCGTAAGGCTGAGAGGCGCCGAAATACGGCTGCGATCGCCTCTCGACGCCTTGGAAAACGGCATCGCCATGATCCATCAGGAATTGAATCTGATGGCCTATATGACGGTGGCCGAAAACATCTGGATCCGCCGTGAACCGCTCAACCGCTTCGGGCTTATCGATCATGGCGAAATGTACCGGCGCACCGAAGAACTCTTCGGCCGGCTGAACATCCAGATAGACCCTGAGGCCAGGGTCGGCGATCTTTCCGTCGCCAATCGGCAAATGGTGGAAATCGCCAAAGCCGTCTCCTACGAATCGGATGTCCTTATCATGGACGAACCGACCTCGGCCCTTACCGAGCGCGAAGTGGACCATCTCTTCCAGATCATCCGCGATCTGCGCACCCAGGGGATCGGGATCGTTTACATCACCCACAAGATGAACGAGCTCTTCGAGATCGCAGACGAGTTCTCGGTATTCCGTGACGGCAGATATATCGGCACGCATGCTTCGACCGAGGTCACCCGCGACGACATCATCCGGATGATGGTCGGCCGCGAAATTACTCAAATGTTTCCCAAGGAGGATGTGCCGATCGGCGATACCGTCTTGTCGGTAAAGAACCTCAACCTGAAGGGCGTGTTCCACGACGTTTCATTCGACGTGCGCGCCGGTGAAATTCTCGGGGTCGCAGGCCTGGTCGGCTCGGGTCGGTCAAACGTGGCAGAGACACTGTTCGGCGTGACGTCCGCGACCTCCGGCACAATCGAAATTGATGGCCAGGCGGTTGTCATCGATAGTCCCACCACGGCCATCCGCCACCGAATGGCTTTCCTGACCGAGGACCGCAAGGACACAGGCTGTCTGTTGATCCTCGACGTGCTTGAAAACATGCAGATTGCCGTCCTCCAGGACAAGTTCGTGAGCAAAGGCTTTGTTCAGGAGGCGGAACTGAGCGGCGTCTGCGAGGACATGTGCCGCAAGTTGAGGATCAAGACGCCAAGCCTTGCCGAGCGCGTCGAGAACCTGTCCGGCGGCAACCAGCAAAAGGTGCTGATCGGGCGCTGGATGCTGACCGATCCGCGGATCCTTATTCTGGATGAACCCACGCGCGGAATCGATGTCGGAGCCAAGGCCGAAATTCACCGGCTCGTTTGCGAAATGGCCCGAAAAGGCGTCGCGGTCATCATGATCTCGTCGGAAATGCCGGAGGTTCTGGGGATGAGCGACCGCATAATGGTCATGCATGAAGGCCGGGTCACGGGCTTCCTCGATCGAGCAGAAGCAACACAAGTCAAGGTCATGGATCTTGCGTCGCGTTGACGTGCCCAAGACCTGAGGGAGGATAAAATGACGACTGACGCTGCGGCCAAAGGCAGTCTCAAGGCAACGCCGGCACGCCGCCGGAACCGACGCATGCCACCGGAGGCCAATATCTTTCTGGTGCTGATCGGCATTGCACTCATTTACGAAATACTCGGCTGGCTTCTGATCGGCCAGAGTTTCCTGTTCAACCAGCAGCGCCTGACGATCATGATCTTGCAGGTCTCCGTGATCGGCATCATCTCTGTCGGCGTCACGCAGGTCATCATCACCGGCGGGATCGACCTTTCATCCGGATCGGTGGTCGGCCTGACAGCCATGCTGTCGGCAAGTTTTGCCCAAGCCTCCACCTGGCCCCGAGCCCTCTATCCAAGCCTGACCGACATGCCATTTTTCGTCCCGATCGGGGTCGGGATCTTAGCTGGCATGCTTGCCGGATACATCAATGGACAACTCATCGCCAAGACGAAGATCCCGCCGTTCATCGCTACCCTCGGAATGATGGTAACGGCCCGCGGTCTGTCAAAGTGGTACACCAAGGGGCAACCCGTCTCAGGTCTCAGCGACAGCTTCACCTTCATCGGCACGGGCATCTGGCCGGTGGTCGTATTCCTGGCCGTCGCCCTCATCTTCCACGTGGCACTGCGCTATACCCGCTATGGGAAGTTCACCTACGCGATCGGCGCCAATACACAGGCTGCGCGCGTCTCGGGCATCAATGTCGAAGCCCATCTCATCAAGGTCTATGCAATCGCGGGCATGCTGGCAGGCCTTGCCGGGGTAGTCACCGCAGCCCGGGCTCAGACCGCCCAGGCCGGCATGGGCGTCATGTACGAACTCGATGCCATCGCCGCAGCCGTTATCGGCGGCACCTCTCTTTCAGGAGGTGCAGGCCGTATCACCGGGACGGTGATCGGAACCGTAATCCTCGGCGTGATGACGTCGGGCTTCACCTTCCTGCGGGTCGACGCCTATTACCAGGAAATCGTCAAGGGCATGATCATTGTCGCCGCAGTCGTTGCTGACGTTTATCGCCAGAAGAAGCGGGCCAAGGCTTGAGCGTCCTCCGTCAGGCACATCTGGGCGGCTTCGGCCGCCTTTTCTTTTTTTAGAGGAGAACCACTGAGCAGAATAAATGGCCAGCGAGCCGTCAGGTTTCCACCGTCACCCAACGTCGCTCCGCAAATGAACGGGCCATGGCGTGGACGGAGCGCTCGATTTGAAGACCATCCCCGAAGCTGATGAGATGCGCCGGCTTGCCGTTGATGGCCGAGATCAATTCGTGGCACTCGATGATCTTCAGATCATTAAAACCGAGGCCATGACCTGGGGCCGGGATAAAGCGATCATAGGGATGATGATCCGGTGCAGCCAGGATCTTTCGGAAGCCTTGCTGCGTCCTGTCGCCGGAATTCTGGTACAGTTCGAATTCGTTCATCCGCTCCTGGTCAAACAGGATGGAACCTTGCGACCCGAAGATTTGCAACGAGATACGGCCCTTGCGACCCCAGGCAGACCGGTTCGCCATCAGCACCCCCGATATGCCCCCTTCCAAGCGGAAAAGGACGCTCGCCAGATCGTGATTTTCCACCGGACGGTTTGCGCCATCCGCCGTCGGCCTTTCGGCATAAGGTTTGACCATGTCGGTGACGACTGCGTCGACATGGCCGAAGAGCGTAAAAAGCAGTGACAAAGGATGCACCGCGAAATCGTCCAGCGCGCCATAACCGGACGCCGCCTCGCTCTTCCAGTAGAAGAGCGCCTGCGGGTCGGCCATGAAATCCTCGTCCATTTCAACGCGCACATGATTGACGGCACCGATGGCGCCTTGCTCGATCAGCCCCTTGATTTGTCGGATCATCGGATTCTGGATGTAGTTGTAGCCCATGGCAGTGATCTTGCCTGACCGTCCGGCCGCCGCCTGCATGCGCTCGGCATCGCCCAGCAGAGGCGCCATGGGTTTTTCGCACCAGACGTGTTTGCCGGCCTCGAGCGCAGCTATGGCCATTTCGGCGTGAAAGGCATTCGGCGTCGTGACGGAGATCACATCCACATCCGGATCGGCCAGAAGATCGCGCCAATTGCTTGTGGCGTGGGCAAATCCGAGATCGCGCGCCTTGCGTGCGGCAAGTTCGGCATCCACCTCGGCAAGCGCCACAAGGCGTGGGCGGTCTATGTCCCCGAAAACGCTCGCCACGGAATTCCAGGCAAGCGCGTGGCATTTGCCCATATAGCCGGTGCCAATCAGCCCGACGCCCAAGCCAGCCATCCTATTTCTCCTCATGCTGATGAACCGACAGGACGAAAGCGTCAGGGGTTGTCGCGCCTAAAAATCCAATCGTGATCAGGATGGTTCTTGAAGCGCCATTTACGGATCGGGCCCGCCATGACGTTCAGGTAATACATGTCGTACCCGTAGGGCGCACCGCAGGGATGATGGCCCTTCGGCACCAGGACCAGGTCCCCATCTTCAACCGCCATGGTCTCGTCAAGTGAGCCATCCTCGGTGAAAACCCGCTGGAAGCCAAACCCCTGCGCCGGGTTCAACCGGTGATAATAGGTCTCCTCCAGATAAGTCATGTCTGGAAAATTATCTTCGTCATGTCGGTGCGGCGGATAGGAGGACCAGTTTCCCGATGGCGTGAAGACTTCCGTGACCAACAAGCTGTCGGCAACATCCCGCTCTTCCATCGCGATCGGATAGATATAGCGCGTGTTGGCATCCTTACCGCGCGTATTGAGCGACAGGCCCTGCGGCCCGATCTGTGCAGCCTGGCGCCCCGGTTTGGCGGGTGCCGTGCAGACGGCAAGTTCGCAATCGGTGCTTGCGGTCGCATTCCATTTGGCGCCTGCGGGAATATAAACGCAGTGAGGCGGCTTGCGCTCGAAAACGTTCATGCGATCGCCAAGCTTGCCGAAGTCCTTGCCTCCCCCGCTGACGCGGGCCTTGCCCTGAACCAGGACAAGAATGACTTCGGTCTCTCCGGTTTCCTCGCCAACCGTTTCGCCCGCCTTGAGCTTATAGAGCCCGAAGCCGACATATCCCCAACCGGCGTCCTTCGGCGTGACGTCATGCACCTTGCCGCCCCGACCTTTCGGTTTGCGCAGCAGATTGCTCATGCCACAGCCTCCGCTTTGTCGAGGCCTGCCGCTCTCGCCATGGCTTTCAGCGAAGACAAGCCGAGGCTCTGGTATTCAAAGGGATTTCTGACATCCGGATCCTGCTCGGCTTCGATCACGAGCCATCCCTGATAGCCATGTTCCGCGGCAATCTTCAGGACAGGCTGGAAATCCACACCTCCCTCCTTGTCTCCGGGTACCGTGAATACGCCACGGCGTACGCCCTCAAGGAACGACAGCTTCTCCTCGCGCACCTGCCGGGCGATTTCGGGCCGCACGTTCTTCGCGTGGATATGACCGACGCGGTTCATGTATTTTCTAGCGACCGCTTCCGGATTCCCGCCACCGAACAGGCAATGGCCCGTATCGAGCAGCAGTTTGGCGTGCGGCCCGGTATTTGCCATCAGCTTGTCGATCTCATCCTCGCTCTCGACGATGGTACCCATATGATGGTGGTAGACAAGCGCGATCCCCTGCCCGGCGGCAAATTCCGCCAATGCCTCGACGCCGGCGCCGAATTTTGCCCAGTCGGCATCGGCGAGTTTCGGGCGATCCACCAGCGCCATGCTGTCATTACCGTGAATGGCATTGGAGGTCTCGCAGACAATGATGACGCTTGAGCCCATCGCCTTCAGAAGGTCGAGCGGCGGCTGCATCGCAGCCTTTTCCTCCTCGATGGAGTTCGTCAGCAAATTCAGCGAGTGCCATCCCGAAACGAACCGCAACCCGCGCGGTTCTAGAACCGCCTTCAACGCTTCCGGCTGCTGCGGAAATTTGTGGCCTTTTTCGATCCCGTCGAAGCCGATCCTGGCCGTCTCGTCCAGGCATTGCTCCAGGCTGATATGAGCGCCGAGGGAACGGTCGTCGTCGTTCGACCAGGCAATTGGATTGGTTCCATAGAGGATCATGACTAGCTTCTTTCCTTGAGCGCGGCTTCGTAGGCTACCCGAGCCTTTTTGACTTCTTCCCGTGGCGAGACTTCCGGGACGGCCACATCCCACCAATAACCACCGGCATCGAGCGCCGGATAAGGATCGGTATCGATGACGATCACAGTTGGAACGGTGGCATCGCGGGCGGCATTGAGGGCCGCTTCCAGATCGGCGGTCGATGAAACCTTGCGGGCATCAGCACCCATTGCCGCCGCATGCGCGGCAAAATCAATGGCAATCGGATTTACATTGGTGTGGGCATAGAGATTGTTGAACTCTGCACCACCGGCACTGATTTGAAGCCGGTTGATACAGCCGTAACCGCGGTTATCGGTGATCACGACGGTGATCTTCGCACCCATGGCAACAGCTGTCGCGAGCTCCGAATTCATCATCATGTAGGAGCCGTCGCCGACCATCACGATTACATCGCGATCCGGCTCCGCCATCTTGATGCCGAGGCCCCCCGCGATCTCGTAACCCATGCAGGAGAACCCGTATTCCATATGGTAGGAGAGCGGCAGCTTGGCCTTCCACAACTGATGCAACCCACCCGGCATGGTGCCGGCCGCGCACATCACCACCGTGTTGTCGCGCGAGGCCCGCTGTACGGCGCCGATCACCTGCATGTCCGTCGGCAGCGTGTTGGCGTCTTTCGGAGCCGCCGTTGCCACGTCAGCCTTGGCGAACCAGCCCGCCTTCAGTGAGGCATCCGGAGCAGCATAACGGTGATCGCCAAGAGCAGCCGAAAGTTTTTCGAGCCCAATCTTCGCATCCGCCACAAGGGGGATCGCATCGTGCTTGGAGCTGTCATAGGCCTGAACGTTCAACGCAAGGATCTTGCGGTTGGGGTTTTTGAACAGCGCCCAGGATCCGGTGGTAAAATCTTGAAAGCGCGTCCCGACTCCGATCACCAGATCGGCATTCTCTGAAACCGAGTTGGCGCTTTCCGCCCCTGTTACGCCAACTGGTCCGAAATTCAGATCATGATCCCAGGCAAGTGCCGACTTGCCTGCCTGCGTTTCCACCACAGGGATCCGGTGCTTTTCCACGAATGCCGTCAGCGTTTCGGTCGCGCCGGCGAAATGCACGCCGCCGCCGGCCACGATCACCGGGTTCTTGGCTGCCTTCAGGGCTGCCACTGCCGTTTCGAATTCATTCCGATCGGGTTCCGGGCGGCGGATGCGCCAGACCTTTTTTTCGAAGAAAGCTACCGGATAATCAAAGGCCTCGGCCTGCACATCCTGGCAGAAGGCAAGCGTCACCGGACCGCAATCGGCGGGATCCATCATGGTGCGCATGGCGCGCGGCAGTGCAGTCAGAAGCTGTTCCGGCCGCATGATGCGATCGAAATAGCGGCTGACGGGTTTGAAGCAATCGTTGGCGGATACCGTGCCGTCGCCGAAATCCTCGATCTGCTGCAAGACCGGATCCGGTCCGCGGTTGGCAAAGATATCGCCCGGGATCAGCAGCACCGGCAGGCGGTTGACATGGGCAAGGGCGGCTGCCGTCACCATGTTCGTCGCGCCGGGGCCAATGGAGGATGTCACCGCCATGGCGCGGCGGCGGCGCAGCTGCTTGGCATAGGCAATCGCGGCATGAGCCATGGATTGCTCATTCTGGCCGCGATAGGTCGGCAGTTCCTCGCGAATGCCATAGAGCGCTTCACCAATGCCGGCAACATTGCCGTGGCCGAAGATCGCCCATACTCCTGCGATATAGGTCTCGCCATCCTCATTCAGCTGGTTGGCCAGATAGCGCACCAGCGCCTGTGCCGCCGTCAAACGTACTGTCTTCACGCCGCTTCTCCCGTTCTGGCGCGTGCCTCATCCCAGATTTGGCACAGGCTGCGATAGCGCCCTGCCATATCCTCCACGGCTTCATCGTCCGAAATACGGCCCGCCAGCCAATTGCGCGCCGCCTCCCCGAAAATCGTCCTGCCTACGGCAAAACCCTTGACGAGGTCGAAGCGGGCAGCAAGGCGGAAACTGTCCTGCAACTCCGCCTGCGGAGCATCGAGCCCCAAAACCACGATCCCGCGCGTATAAGGATCGTTTCGCTGCACAGCCGCGCAGGCATTGGCCCAGGCCGCTTCGCTCTTCATCGGCTCCAGCTTCCACCAGTCGGGATAGACGCCGATCTCGTAAAAACGATCGATGATCTTCCCGACCGTCTCGTCATTCGACGATCCGACCTTGGAAGGAATGACCTCCAGGAGCATTTCCAGGCGGTTGCGGCGTGCCGCCTCGAACAGGCGCTTCACAGTCACCTCCTGTTCGGCCCGCAGCTCCGCTGTATCGTCCGGATGATAGAAACAGAGAACCTTGACCACCTGATCGAGGGGCCATTCCCCAAGCCCGCCGCAATCCAGGCCGAGTTCCGGCTCGAGCGTCAGCGGGCGGGAGCCGGGCCATTCTGCGGGGCGACCGATCCAGAGGCCTGTTCCAGCGGCGGCATAAAGTGCATCGCGGCCAAGCCGGCCGTCGCAAAGAAGGCCATAACCGGTGTCGTTGCCGGCGACCCTCTTTGCGGCATCCAGGCAAAGCAGCTTGAAAGCACCAATCCTTACGGCCGGCGCGCCCGCCTCCTCGGCCATTGCCTCGAGCTGCATGCGATGATCGAAGGCGAAGACCCGCATGGTCGACCAGTCGCCCTTGCGGTTCGTCGACCAATGCACCTGTTCGAGCGCCGCATCCTTGCGCAGAGCCTTTTCGCGAATTCCGGTCTTGAAGAAATATTGCAGTTCTTCCCAACTGGGATAGGCCGGAGTGCAGCCATGCCGCGACACGGCAAAGGCGCCGCAGGCATTGGCATATTTCAGGGCTGTCGGCCAATCCTCGTCCGTCAGCCACCCTTTCAACAAACCAGCCATAAATCCGTCACCGGCGCCGAGCACGTTAAACACTTCGATCGGGAAGCCTTCCCCGGTCTGGCCCCGCTCCAGGCTGTCGGGCACGTCCCCCTCGAACACCACAGCGCCCATCGGACCGCGCTTGCACACCAAAGCGGCATTTGAAACCTTACGCACGGCCTTCAACGCCTCGAGCGTATCCGTGGAGCCGCCCGCGATGTGGAATTCCTCTTCGGTGCCGACGATCAGATCGAACAGGCGCAATGTGGACTGCAGTTTTGCGGTCACTTTCTCGGACTCGATAAACCGGCTTTCTCCCGCCTCATGACCCGCAAGGCCCCAGAGATTGGGACGATAATCAATATCGAGCGCCGTGCGGGCACCGTTTTTCCGTGCGAGGGTCAGCGCCTTCAGCACAGCGGCTTCCGTACGCGGATGGGACAGATGCGTGCCCGTCACGCAGACGCAGCGGGCATCGGCGATCAATGCCGGATCGATATCATCCTCGCAAAGAGCCATATCGGCGCAGTTCTCGCGATAGAAGATCAGGGGGAACTGATTCTGGTCGCGAATGCCGAGCAGGACCAGCGCAGTCAGGCGCTCCGGATCGGTCCTCACGCCCCTTACGTCGACACCTTCGCGTATCAACTGCTCGCGAATGAACCGGCCCATATGCTCGGCGCCGACGCGGGTAATCAGTGCGCTTTTCAGGCCAAGTCGCGCCGCGCCCGCGGCTATGTTGGTGGGTGAGCCGCCGATATACTTATTGAAAGAGCCCATGTCTTCCAGACGCCCCCCGACTTGAGCGCCGTAGAGGTCGACGGATGACCTGCCGATCGTGATGAGATCGAGTGACGTCAAATTTTCCTCCCTGCCGGCTGCGAAGCTGTTGCACTCCGCCAGCCATTTCGAATGGCGCATCTACCGGCGCATCATTCCTCCGTCGTCTATATGGACTATAAATTCTATTTTGTAGAATTTCAACACGAATATTCAGGAAGAACGCCGCGTGCCCACCGCCACGGACAAAGCAATGGCAAGACAGAGGGTAGCGGAAAGCGAGCGGAAGGCGCCAAAGTCCACCTCGGAAACCGACAGGGTGATGGCTTCATATTTGCGGAGCGGGCTGACGATCGTATCCGTCAAAGCGACAACTGGAACACCCCGTGCCTGCGCCGCTTCCACGAGTTCAATCGTTTCCGCCGAGTAGGGAGAAAAGGTGATGGCAAGCAGCACATCACCGGGACGGATGGCATTGCGGTTATCGAGCCTTCCGACGGCGCTGTGGAGCATGGCCGGTACGTCCATCTTCTCGAAGGCATAGGCCATATAGCTGGCCACCGGAAATGAGCGTCGCAATCCGATGATGTGAATCATCTGCGCGTCGGCCAGCACCTGTACCGCCTGCTCGAGGCTCTGCGGCTCGATCGTCTTGAAGAGATTTTCGAGCGACATGCGTCCCGCCTCGACGAACTCCGCCAGCAGCGCCGAGGGGCTTCCCTCCGCTTTTTCGCGCAGGTGCTGAAGGCGCGTCGTGTAATCCGGCCAGCCGCCGACGAAAGACTCGCGAAAGAGCTTCTGCATTTCCGAAAAGCCGGAAAAACCCATGATCTGGCAGAACCGCATGAATGCAGACGGTTGTACCCCGGCACCCTCCGCCATCTCAGCCACCGTCGAGACAGCAATCCGGTCCTTGTTCGCCGCCACATATTCGGCGCACTGCCGCAGCCGCTTCGGAAGGCGTTCCGCTACTTCCAGCAGCCGCTCCTCGAAGGCCTTGATGGTGGTCGGACCGGCCCCTTCACTCATACTTCTGTGCCTCCAATCGCGCGCTTGACATAAGGTGGATCAACATCTAGCAGAATAGAAAATATATTCCAAATCGAGAATGGATCCTCGCGACCACGAATTCGCTTTTCCCAGCATCAGCGGAACAGAGATCGTAGAGGGCCACAGACGCGACCGATTTTGTGGGAGGACGACCATGGTCACCAAGCTGGCGCTTTTGGGCGCAGGACGCATCGGGAAGGTGCATGCCCGGGCAATCGCCGAGGACAAGCGCGCCAGGCTGGTGGCGGTGGTCGATGCGGTGACTGAAGCCGCCCAGGCAATCGCCGACAGTGCCGGCTGCAGGGTCAGCAGCATTGAAGACATCGAGGCGGATCGAGACATCGACGCGGTCATCATCTGCACGCCGACCAACACTCATGCAGATCTTATCGAACGCTTTGCAAAGGCCGGCAAAGCGATCTTCTGCGAAAAGCCGATCGACCTCGATGTCGACCGCGCCAGAGCCTGCCTTGAGACCGTCCGCAAGAGCGGCGCGAAGGTGATGCTCGGTTTCAATCGCCGGTTCGATCCGCATTTCCGCGCGGTACGTCAGGCAATCGATGAAGGCCGGATCGGCAAAGTCGAAATGGTGACAATCACCAGCCGCGACCCGGGTCCGCCGCCGGCGGAATATATCAAGGTTTCAGGCGGCATCTTCCGCGACATGACCATCCACGATTTTGATATGGCACGTTTTCTGCTCGGCGAAGAGATTGTCTCCGTCATGGCTGCCGGCGCGGTTCTGGTCGATCCGAAAATCGGCGAACTGGGCGACTACGATAGCGCTAGCCTCATCCTGACGACGGCGAGCGGGCGCCAATGCGTTATCTCCAATTCCCGTCGCGCCAGCTATGGTTACGACCAACGCATTGAGGTCCATGGCTCTTTGGGTTCGGTATCCGCGGAAAATCAGCGGCCGGTGTCGATCGAGGTCGCCAATAAGGACGGCTACACGCGCCCGCCGCTCCACGACTTCTTCATGACCCGTTACACCGCCGCTTACGCAGCGGAAATCTCCGCGTTTATCGACAGTCTGGAAAACGGAACGGCACCTTCTCCCTCGGCCGAAGACGGGCTGATTGCACTGCAACTGGCCGACGCGGCACTTCGCTCCGCCAAGCAAGGGGCGGTCGTGAAGATCTAGCCGCGCGGGCTGCAAGTCTGGGGTATCGGAGGAAACGGCAGGTGAACCACGATTGCCGCCGTCTCCTACCCGGTTGGGGAGCTTCTTTCACCCGCGGATCGCACGTCAAACGGTAGCCCGCGGATCGCCGTCATTCATCGTCTGGATGACCCGCGGACGTAAACGGGCCCCCTTGATAAATGACCGCGGGATTTGCCGGATCTTCCTTGCCGGCCGCCGCTTCTACTTCCACTCGCCACTTTGCCGAACTGTCCTGCGGCTTCCAGCCAAGGAAAGCCGCATTGCGGTTGTCCCACCATTGCTCGTCATTGGCCGACGCACCGTAAACCACCGTATGACCGAGCCGGGGCGTGTCGAAAGCACGGCCGCAAAGCGAGACGAAATCCCTGTGGCTGAGCCAGGTTGCTAGCATTCGGGTATTCATCGGCTTTTCAAAGCAAGACCCGATACGCACCGACAGCGTCTCCTGGCCGAACTTGTCGAAATAGAGGCTGGCGATGGCCTCTCCGAAGACCTTCGAGGCGCCGTAGAGAGAATCCGGCCTGGGGACGACCGTGCTGTCCAGCCGCTCGTCACGCCGGTAATAGCCGATGACATGGTTCGAGCTTGCAAATACGATACGGGGCTTACCATTGCGGCGGGCCGCCTCGTAGAGATTATAGAGGCCGAGGATGTTTCCCTGCAGTATCAGGTCGAATTTGCGTTCGACCGAGACGCCGCCCAGGTGGATAATACCATCAACGCCATCCAGCATTTCCGCCACCTGCGCCGCATCGGCAAGGTCGCAGCGGACGAAGGTCTCTCTCCCGCCGACATCGCTTATCTCGCTGATATCGGAGATGACCACGTGTTCGGCAAGCTCTCCCAGCATCGGCCGTATTGCCCGCCCAACGCCGCCGGCTGCGCCAGTTAAAAGAAGTTTCTTGAGCATCCGCCCCTCCCCGTGAGATCGGCTGCGATGCCGTCATCTCTCATGTTATCATATCTCATGCTCTATGTTATACTATAAGAGCATCGAGTGTCGTCAACGGATTTCTTTCTCGGCGCTTGACAAAAGGGGTCTGGTCCATCCGACTGTCTCAACAGGAAGACATGGCATGCTCGGGAGCAATCTACCTTGAAACGAACCGACAACACCGCTTTGCAACTCCGCGAGCGCAAGGGACGCAATCTGGTCGAAGCCATTGGAGAGCAGCTGCGAAACGCGATCACTGTGGGTGAGCTGAAACCGGGAGACAAGCTTGCGAGTGAAAGCGGCCTGACAGACCAGTACAAGGTCAGCAGAACTGTCATCCGGGAGGCAATTGCGTCTCTTCGCGCCGACGGACTCGTGGAAGTGCGCCATGGTGTCGGCGTTTTTGTTCTTGCCCCTCACACCGGACCGCAAAAGGCGTTTCACGGCGTCGACATTCACCGGGTCTCGTCCATCATCGAGATGCTTGAAGTGCGGGCTGCAATCGAAATCGAGGCTGCGGGTCTCGCTGCGAGCCGATCCTCTCCGGCACAGCAAGAGCATATTTTCGAGTGTCTGGATATGATGAACCGACAGATCGCAGCCGGTTCATCGACCGTCGACAGTGACCGGGCCTTCCATATGGCAATTGCCGATTCGACCAACAACCCCCGCTTTCGCGACCTCCTGGAATCGATTGGCCGGCAGATGATCCCGCGCTCTCTTCTCCAGGAAGATGATGCGGAAATGTCTCGGGAATATCTGTCGCAGATCCAAAGCGAACATGCCGCCATCGCCCAAGCCATCGCCGACGGAAACGATTCTGCTGCGCGGGAGAGGATGCGCACCCATCTCCGGGGAAGCCAATTGCGATATCGCGCCATGATGCGCCGAGGGTAAGGCTTCCCAAGATATATTATAAGATATGCCGCATCATAATATGATGCTCCAGCGCTTTAATAGACCAGTGCGACAAAGATATCCGCGCTAGACGCCGCTTTTACCTACCTCAGGCAGAACTTCATCTCCATTCCATCCTCGGCGGCAGGCCAGGTCTGCGAAATCGCCTCACACCTGCGTTCGAGCAGGATGTTGACGCAAATCAAAGCGTCTCTTCAAGCTGTGTGTCAGCAGATGATGGTCAGCAATCTCTCAACCAGCACCGCGGATTCGCGTTGCGAGGCTCAAGACCATGAATTACGTCTCCGAAACGATTCTTCTGGCCGTCGGCACCTTTCTAGCTCTGCTTGGAGCCGCCTTCGCCTATGACAGCCTGTTCGCCGCCCATATGTGGGTTCTGTTTTTCGTGCTGCTCGTCAGCACGGTCGTCATGCTCCGCAAGATCTCCTTCGCGCCAGCGGGGCAAACCTCGAAGAGCTCGGTCCAGTCCGAGTATTTCGATGAAGTCATCAAATACGGTACCATCGCGACCGTCTTCTGGGGCGTCGTGGGCTTCCTCGTCGGTGTCGTCGTTGCACTGCAGCTCGCCTTTCCCGATCTGAACATCGAGCCTTGGTTCAACTTCGGCCGCGTCCGCCCGCTCCATACCTCAGCCGTCATCTTCGCATTCGGCGGCAACGCGCTGATCGCCACTTCCTTCTATGTGGTACAGCGCACCTGTCGCGCTCGGCTTTTCGGCGGCAACCTAGCCTGGTTCGTCTTCTGGGGTTATCAGCTCTTCATCGTCATGGCGGCAACCGGCTATCTGCTGGGCATCAGCCAAAGCCGGGAATATGCCGAACCGGAATGGTATGTCGACCTGTGGCTCACGGTCGTCTGGGTCGCTTATCTCCTGGTCTTCCTGGGTACCATCCTGAAGCGCAAAGAGCCCCATATCTATGTGGCAAACTGGTTCTACCTCTCCTTCATCGTGACGATCGCGATGCTGCATGTGGTGAACAACCTTGCGATCCCGGTTTCCTTCCTCGGCGTCAAGAGCTACTCCGCTTTCGCGGGCGTTCAGGACGCACTGACCCAGTGGTGGTACGGCCACAATGCCGTCGGCTTCTTCCTGACGTCGGGCTTCCTCGGCATGATGTATTACTTCGTGCCCAAACAGGTTAACCGCCCGGTCTATTCCTACCGGTTGTCGATCATCCACTTCTGGGCCTTGATCTTCATGTATATCTGGGCCGGTCCGCACCACCTCCACTATACGGCGCTTCCCGACTGGGCTCAGACGCTCGGGATGGTCTTCTCCGTCATGCTGTGGATGCCCTCCTGGGGCGGCATGATCAATGGCCTGATGACGTTGTCCGGCGCTTGGGACAAGATCCGCACCGACCCCATCGTCCGCATGATGGTCATGGCGATCGCGTTCTACGGAATGGCGACATTCGAAGGCCCGATGATGTCGGTGAAGGCTGTCAACTCGCTCAGCCACTATACCGACTGGACCATCGGCCACGTCCATTCGGGCGCCCTTGGCTGGAACGGCATGATCACCTTCGGCGCTATCTATTACCTCACGCCGAAGCTCTGGAACCGCCGGCGGCTTTATAGCCTGCAGCTGGTCAACTGGCACTTCTGGCTCGCCACGCTCGGCATCGTCGTCTACGCCGCCGTCATGTGGGTTGCAGGTGTGCAGCAGGGCCTGATGTGGCGCGAATACGACGACCAGGGTTTCCTCGTCTATTCCTTCGCAGAGTCGGTGGCAGCGATGTTCCCCTACTACGTCCTTCGTGCAGTCGGCGGCGCCATGTTCCTCACCGGAGCGCTCCTCATGGCATTCAACGTCACGATGACAATCCTCGGCTACGAACGGCAGGAGACGGTGCCAGGCGCCGCACCCGCCCTGCAGCCGGCTGAATAAAGGAACCGACCCATGGGTCTTCTAGAAAAACATCAATTCATTGAACGCAACGCCACGCTGCTGCTGGTCGGTTCGCTGGTCGTCGTTTCCATCGGCGGCATTGTCGAAATCGCGCCGCTCTTCTATCTCGAAAACACCATCGAGAAAGTGGAAGGCATGCGGCCTTATTCGCCGCTCGAGCTCGCCGGCCGCAGCATCTATATCCGCGAAGGCTGCTATGTCTGCCACAGCCAGATGATCCGGCCCTTCCGGGATGAGGTGGAACGCTACGGTCACTACAGCCTGGCAGCGGAATCCATGTATGACCACTCCTTCCAATGGGGTTCGAAGCGAACAGGCCCCGACCTCGCCCGCGTGGGAGACCGCTATTCCAACGAATGGCATGTCCAGCACCTGGTCGAGCCGCGCGACGTGGTGCCGGAATCGGTCATGCCGAGCTATGCCTTCCTGAAGGAGACGCCGCTCAAGGTCACCGACGTCAGCATGGAGCTCAAGGCCAACCGTGCGGTCGGGGTACCATATTCCGACGAAATGGTTGCCAGCGCAAAGGCGGACCTTGCGGCACAGGCCGATCCGAACTCCGACATTTCGGGTCTTCTTCAACGCTACCCGAAGGCCAAGATCGGTGATTTCGACGGCGACGCCCAGAACCTGACCGAGATGGACGCGCTCGTCGCCTATCTGCAGATGCTCGGCACGCTGGTCGACTTCTCGACCTATGACGACGCCGCCGGCTATCGCTGAGGAGAGGGAACATGGAAGCCTACACCGCGCTCCGTCAATTCGCCGACAGCTGGGGACTCCTGGGCATGGCCCTGTTCTTCCTTGGCGTCGTTTTATTCACCCTGCGTCCGGGCGCAGACGCCCAGGCCAAAGAAGCCGCGCAAATCCCTCTGAAGGAGGATTAAAAGATGGCGGACAAGCATATCGATGAAATCAGCGGCGTCGAAACCACCGGCCATGAATGGGACGGCATCCGCGAGCTGAACAACCCAATGCCGCGCTGGTGGGTGTGGACCTTCTACGCCACCATCGTCTGGGCGCTTGGCTACACCATCCTCTATCCCGCCTGGCCAATGGTCAGCGATGCGACAAGAGGGGCCCTCGGATATTCCAGCCGCGCCGATCTGGCCGCAGATGTCGAAAGCGCAAGGATTGCCACGGGTGGCATCGTCGAAAAGATCTCGAGCGCATCGCTCGACGAGATCCTCGCCGACCAGCAGCTCAGCCAGTTCGCGACTGCCGGCGGAGCCGCCGCGTTCCGCGTCAACTGCACACCCTGCCATGGCACCGGTGCTTCGGGCGGCCAAGGTTATCCGAACCTCAACGACGACGAATGGCTCTGGGGCGGCGATGTCAACGCCATCTATCAGTCGATCGCTCACGGTATCCGGGACAGCGTTGATCCGGAGACCCGCGTTTCGGAAATGCCGGCATTTGCGGACATGTTGAAGCCGGAAGAGGTCCGTCAGGTATCCTCTTATGTGGTCAGCCTGACCGGCACGCCGCGTGACCCGTCGCTTGTCGACGCGGGCAAGCAGCTCTTTGCCGACAACTGTATCTCCTGCCACGGCGAAAAGGCCGAAGGCAATCGCGACATGGGTGCCCCCAATCTCGGCGATGCTATCTGGCTCAAGGTGCGGGACGAAGCCGAGATCGCCAAACAGATCCAGTCGCCTCGGCATGGCGTGATGCCCGCATGGGCGACCCGTCTCGGGGACGCCACGGTCAAGCAGCTCGCCGTCTACGTCCATTCGCTGGGCGGCGGCGAGTAAGGCAAGCCATCGCCGCCACACGGTGATGTACCCTTCCCCCACGACATGCGGCCGCCCGCTTAGACAGCGGGCGGCCGTTTTGTCGCACCAACCGATCCCGTACTCTTGACGTAAGTCAATGTAGTCGGCGCTCGCCAATGCCAAACAAGATGGGACAAAGGACCAGTCCCATGAACCTCTATACTTCCCCCGCTCTCGGCTCGAATGATCAGACGGTTGAACGGATCGATGCGCAACCCGTGCATCCGCCGGGCGCACCGCGCCAGCCGTTGTACGAGAAGCGCAAGAAGATCTTTCCGAAGAAGGCCGAGGGACGGTTTCGGCGCTTCAAATGGATTGTCATGCTGATCACCCTCGGCATCTATTATCTGACGCCCTGGGTCCGCTGGGATCGTGGTCCCTTTGCCCCCGACCAGGCTGTTCTCATCGATCTGGCCAACAGGCGCTTCTATTTCTTCTTCATCGAGATTTGGCCGCAGGAATTTTTCTTCGTTGCCGGACTTTTAGTGATGGCGGGCTTCGGGCTTTTCCTGCTGACTTCGGCTGTCGGCAGGGCCTGGTGCGGTTATGCCTGTCCGCAGACGGTCTGGGTCGATCTCTTCCTGGCTGTCGAAGGTTTCATCGAGGGCGATCGCAATGCACGTATGAAATTGGACGCAGCACCCTGGAGCTTCGACAAGCTTTGGAAACGCGTGGCGAAACACACCACCTGGATTGCGATCGCGGTGGCAACCGGCGGCGCCTGGATATTCTATTTTGCCGACGCTCCGTCGCTCGCCTTCGAGTTCGTAACCGGCCAGGCTGCCGCTATTGCCTACTCGACCGTCGCCATCCTGACGGCCACAACCTATGTGCTTGGCGGCCTGATGCGCGAGCAGGTCTGCATCTACATGTGCCCATGGCCGCGCATCCAAGGGGCGATGCTGGATGAAAGCTCGCTCGTGGTCACCTACAATGATTGGCGGGGTGAACCTCGCAGCCGGCACGCCAAAAAAGCCGCCGCGGCTGGACAAGCCGTGGGCGATTGCGTCGACTGCAATGCCTGCGTCGCCGTCTGTCCCATGGGGATCGACATCCGGGACGGCCAGCAGCTTGCCTGTATCACCTGCGCACTCTGTATCGACGCATGCGACAGCGTCATGGACAAGATCGGTAAGCCGCGCGGTCTCATCGCCTATGCCACGCTCGAAGAATATGAAAGCAACATGACTCTGGCGACAAATGGCGGCACGACGTCGATCGACCCGTCACGCGTCCGCAACGCCGACGGTACCTTCATCGACAATATACGCCACTTCAACTGGAGAGTTATCTTCCGTCCGCGCACCCTGCTCTACTTTGGCGTCTGGTCGGCCGTGGGCCTCGGTCTGGTCTTCGCTCTGCTTTCGCGCGACCGACTGGAGGTCAACGTCCTGCATGACCGCAACCCGCAATTCGTTCTGGAGTCGGACGGCTCGATCCGCAACGGATACACGATCCGCCTTCTCAACATGATCCCTGAACCGCGCACCATCATGGTTTCCATGGAGGGGCTACCGGAAGCGACCATGAAGATTACCGGGATCACCGATGTTCCCGGCCGCCTCTTTGCTGTCCAGGTCGAGCCTGACAAGACACTCGCGTTGAAGGTCTTCGTTACCCTCCCCAAAGAAGCCATATCCGCGCAAACCAACGACTTCCGCTTCATCGCTGAAGATCGGTCCAGCCACGAGCAAGACAGCTACGCCGCAGTCTTCAACACTCCTGGAGCCAAGAAATGAACGTTTCCCGAGCAAAAACCTTCGTCTTCACCGGATGGCACATGCTGGGTGTCATGGTGCTCTTCTTCGGCACCATCATCTCGGTCAACTTCTATATGGCCTACAATGCCACGCGCAGTTGGAGCGGCCTGGTCGCGCAAAATACCTATATTGCAAGCCAGGAGTTCAACGGAAAGGCCGCCGAGGCTCGCATTTTGACGGCGAGCGGCGTCACCGGAAGGCTTCTCATCAACGGCAGCACTATCCGCTACGAGGTTTCCCATCCCGCCGACGGTCCGATCCTGGCCGACGAACTCACGCTCAAGTTCAAGCGGCCGGTTGGCGAGCATCAGGATTTCGAACTCCGTCTCACGCCGGTGGCAAAGGGTATCTTCACCACCAGCCACCCGCTCCTGCCCGGCCAGTGGATCGTCGACGCGAGCGCCACCAGGAACGGCAAACGGATCCTGCATGAAGCGGAACGCATTTCGGTCTTGGGAGGGGGGCAATGAGCTGCTGCGCGCCGGGTACCGAAGGTTCCATCACAGGCCAGCTGCCCTCATCGGAAGAATTGGCTCTTTCGAGCCGTATCGTCGGGCCCGGGTTGCGCCAGACCGAGCTCAGCGTACCCCAGGTCCATTGCGGTACATGCATCACGGCAATCGAAACCAGCCTCAAGGCCTTGCCGGCGGTGGAGCGGGCCCGCGTCAACCTTTCCACAAAACGCGTCTCGATCATCTGGAAGGAAATGGTTGGGAATGAACCCACCGACCCTTCGTCGCTCGTAAAGGCGATTGCCGACGCCACCGGTTATGATACCCACCTCTTCTCCGATGGCGAAGACAGCGGCGAAGCGCTGCAGCGCGAGTTGATCCGCGCAGTCGCTCTCTCGGGCTTCGCCGCGGCCAATATCATGCTGCTTTCAGTCTCGGTATGGTCCGGTGCCGACGCCTCGACCCGCGACCTGTTTCACTGGATATCGGCGATGATCGCCGCCCCGGCGCTGATCTACGGCGGCCGATTCTTCTATCAGTCGGCCTGGCGGGCGCTTCGCCGCGGCCGCACCAATATGGACGTGCCGATCGCGCTGGCCATCACCCTGTCCTACGCGGTCTCGGTTTGGGAAACGATCCATCACGGGCAACACGCCTGGTTCGATGCCACGGTCTCGCTGTTGTTCTTCCTGCTAATCGGGCGCACCCTCGATCACATCATGCGCGATCGGGCCCGCTCCGCCATCAGCGGGCTTGCCAGGCTTTCGCCCCGGGGCGCAATGATCATCGGGAAAGACGGCAGCCGCGAATATCGCGCCGTCGAGGATATCGCGCCCGGCGAGCGCGTCGCTATTGCGATGGGCGAACGGGTACCGGTCGATGGAGTCGTCGAAAGCGGCGCGAGCGACATGGACGTCTCGATCGTCAATGGCGAAAGCGCTCCCCGTGCGGTCAGGGCCGGCGACGCGCTCCAAGCGGGGATGCTCAGCCTCACCGGCTCGCTTGTGCTAGTGGCGACTGCCTCCGCACGGCAATCATTCCTCTCCGAGATCATCGCATTGATGGAAGCGGCAGAGGGCGGTCGGGCTCGCTACCGGCGGATCGCAGATCGCGCCGCGCAGGTCTATTCGCCGGCAGTCCATCTTCTGGCACTTCTGGCATTTCTCGGCTGGGGCTTTTTCGGAGGGGACTGGAAGCAGGCGATGCTGATCGCCATCGCGGTGCTCATCATCACCTGCCCATGCGCGCTTGGTCTGGCGGTCCCCGTGGTTCAGGTCGTAGCCGCCGGCCGGTTGTTCAAAAACGGCATTATGGTCAAAGACGGTTCGGCTATGGAGCGGCTCGCCGAGGTCGATACGGTGGCATTCGACAAGACCGGCACCCTTACTCTCGGCAAACCCAAGCTTGTAAACCTCGGGTCGGCAACGGCAGCTCATCTGGCCGTTGCCGCCGGGCTTGCTGCCCATTCCCGCCACCCTCTTTCCAAAGCCCTTACCGGCATTGCGTCAGGGCCGGTGCCAGTTTTCTATGACGTCGTCGAAATTCCCGGCCAGGGTCTGGAGGCCCGCTCGCCCCAAGGGCTGTACCGCCTCGGCAACCGACGCTTCGCCTGCGGCGATAGCGGAGTTGACACATCGGCGGCTTCTTCGACGCTCGAGGTGATCCTTTCCTGCGATGGAAAAGAATTGGCCCGCTTCCTGTTCGAGGATGAGTTGCGTCCGGACTCGCGGGCGGCGATCGACGAGCTTGCGGCACAAGGGCTCTCAAGCGGGATCCTTTCGGGCGACCGTCAAGGTTCGGTCAGCAGCCTCGCCAGCCGGCTCGGCATTACTCGATGGGCCGCAGAACTGGCTCCCAAAGCAAAGGCGGAATTCTGCGTCTCCCTCGCCGAACAAGGTCACAAAGTCCTGATGGTCGGCGATGGCATCAACGATGCTCCGGCCTTGGCTGCCGCGCATGTTTCGATCGCTCCGGCCACCGCGGCGGACATCGGCCGCCAGGCCGCCGACTTCGTCTTCATGCACGAAAGCCTGGAAGCCGTGCCGCTGGCGATCGACGTCTCCCGGCAAGCGGGAAGGTTGATCCGGCAGAATTTCGCGCTCGCCATCGGTTACAATATCATCGCGGTGCCGATCGCGCTTGCCGGCTATGCCACGCCCTTGATAGCAGCAATTGCCATGTCGACATCCTCGATCATCGTCATCGCCAACGCGTTGCGACTAAACCGTACCGGGCATCCGAACCGTCATATCGCCACGGCAACAGGGCACGACGCAAGACAAACCGGAGAGGCTCGACTCGCATGAACATGCTCATCTTCCTCATTCCAATTGCGCTTTTTCTCGGAGGGCTCGGACTATTCGCCTTCCTGTGGTCGCTTAAAAGCGGGCAATATGAAGACCTTGATGGTGCAGCCTGGCGGATCCTGGAAGAAGACTCGCGGGACCGGACCTGAGACCTACCATCCTCGCATAGTGCCGAAAGCGACGACCAAAGGATGGTTAGGCGCCGCAACCCAGGTCTCGGCGCCTAACCAGCTCTCGATAAAAGGTGCTTAGCACCGGTCGATATATCGGTTCCCGTAGCGGTCGCGATAGTAGCAGCGGCCCGGTTGATCAGCCACGCTGCCGATCAATGCCCCGGACACTCCCCCTACCGCCGCACCAACTGCTGCTCCGCGCACATTGCCGGTCGCCACGCCGCCAATAACTGCGCCGGTTGCAGCGCCAACGCCAGCACCTCGTTCGGTGGCAGTGCATGAACCCAGAGCCAACCCGACGCATGCGATGATCAATGCCTTTTTCATCTCATCCTCCATAATGTTCCACAGTTAACTGTTCTGGAGGCAACAGGTTGCATCGTGCCTGCGCGTTGACCTGAAAAACTCTTCCCGCAGCGCACTGGCGACGGCGGGCAGCGGCCTATCACACAGGCGCCGGAACGCATTTCGGAGAGGGGGTTAAATCACGAATGGCACGTCGAATGTCAGCGACTTGGGGCTCACACCGGCACGGAAGGTGCCTTTTCCGCACTTTGCATTGCAAGGGTCAACATTTTGTGGGGAGCCGCAATCGACCACTGATGCGTCGCAGCCGGCAGGAATATCTTTACGCAGGTACCCTGGCCAGGCTCGCTGTCGATTTCGATATCGCCGCCGGATTGCTTGGCGAAACCATAGACCATCGAAAGCCCAAGCCCGGTGCCCGAGCCAACACCCTTGGTCGTGAAGAACGGCTCGAAAGCCTTCTCCCTCACATCTGCGGTCATGCCCGTGCCGGTATCGCTGACGGAAACCAGCACATAATCCCGCTGCTGTTCGGCCAGATCCGCTGATGGACGGCCGCCGCCTCGCGTCGCGTGCGAAATTTCTATCGTCAGGCGGCCTCCGCGAGGCATGGCGTCGCGAGCGTTCAATGCAAGATTGAGCAATGCATTTTGGAGTTGTGGCCCATCGACCAGTGCGTGGTGGGAAGCCCCGTGAGCAACCACCCGTAATTCTATGGTCTCCCCGATCGCCCGAAGCAGGAGATTGGAAAACCCGGTAATGAGGCTTCCAATCTCTGCCAGTTGCGGGTTGAGGGGCTGGCGGCGGCCAAACGCCAGGAGCTGCCCGGTGAGCCTGGCTCCGTCCTGCGTTGCCTCCTGCGCCTCAAGAAGCAAACGGCGCAGCCTCTCGTCCGAAATCTTGCCTTCCAGCATTTCCAGATTGCCGCTGACGACGGCAAGAAGGTTGTTGAAGTCGTGGGCCAGGCCGCCGGTAAGCTGTCCGATCGCCTCCATCTTCTGCGCCTGTCGCAGCTCGGCTTCTATCCTGTGTCGGCTGGTCAGGTCGCGAATGAAACCTGTAAAGATGCGCTTTCCGTCAACGACGGCTTCGCCCACCGAAAGCTCCATGGGGAAGACCGAGCCGTCCTTGCGTTGCCCCATGACGACCCTTCCGTAACCGATGATGCGGCGCTCTCCGGTTTTGAGATACCGAGCAAGATGACCATCATGCGCCCTGCCCTCGGAGGCAGGCATCAGCACGTTGACGGACCGTCCGACGACCTCCTTTGCAAAATAGCCAAAAAGACGTTCAGCGGCGGCGCTGAAAGAGGTGACGATACCCGTCTCGTCAATGACCAGCATTGCTTCGGGCACCGTTTCCAAGATCGATCTTAGATGCGCCTCACGCGCCGCCAGATCGTTCTGCGCCTTGGTCATTTCAGTAATGTCGTTGATAGTCTGGATGATGATGGCGGGAGCGTGATCGGACGAATTGACCGCAACCCATCGCGTTGCGACGACGATCGTCTGGCCGTCCTTGCGACGTTGGACGAGTTCGCCTTCCCAGGTGTGATGGAGACCGATACGGCGGCGGATCTCATCCTGCGGCAACGGGAACCGCGTCGCAAGCATGTCCTGAGCAACCTGACCGACGGCTTCGGTTGACGTCCAGCCATAGAGGCGCTCGCAACCGCTCGTCCACCGAATGATCCTTCCGTCTTTGTCTTGGATGATGATGTTCGCGCCATTGAGGACGTGCGTTACCGTGTTGAGAAGCCCTTCAATCCCGGTCTGCTTGCCCTCATCACTTCCCATGACGCAACCCACAATCAGTGATGCAAACGGTCTCGATGGCAAGCCAGGTCCTGGAACACCAGCGGGTTCGCTTCGTCGTCTCCGGAAAGCTGAGCCAGCTTTGCCGGCTTTTCGATCCTGATGGAGTGGCGCACAGCTGGGTTCGCGACCGTCAACACGCCTTTGCCGATGAGCTTGGTAATTGTCCGCGAAACCGTCTCGATCGTGAGGCCGAGATAGTCGGCCATGTCCTGGCGCGTCATCGGCAGTTCGATAAGCGCATCTCGACTACCCTCCGCCAACGAACGCCGCAGATGTCTCAGCAGGAAAGTGCAGAGCCGCTCTTCGGCCGTCTTGCTGGACAGCAGCACCAGTTGATCCTGTACCGCCGCCATCTCGTCGCTGACGCGCGAGAAAACCTCGGGGCGCAACGCGTCGGAATCGGCAACGGCCTCTTCAAAAACCTTGCGAGAGAGCCGCCGCACAGATGCTGGTCCAATCGCCTCGGCGCCGTAGAGATATTTGCTCTTGAGCGAAACGCCGACGATGTCGCCGGCATAGAGGAAACCGGTAATAACCCGCCGTCCGTCGGAAAGGATACGAAATAGTCTCAACGTGCCTTCGGCAACTTCGAAGACGTGTTTTGCGTCGTCTCCCTCGAAAAATACGGCCTGACTTGTCTCCAGATGCTCCTTGGGCTGGCTCGAGAAAAGCTCGTGCAGGTTTCCCGCCGCCTTGAAGGGTGTGGCCTTGGCAACCTGATGGTCGTTCGCATAGCTGCTGAGAAACACTGGTCTCGTCTCCGTTCTTTCCACGGAGGAATTGACCCTTCTCAAGTAACACCTGAATGCTAGCTCTGTGAAAATTGGTGCGATTGTGTAACGGTTGGTAACAGCCCCCAGTCACGCATCATCCGGAGTAACAAGCCCATCAGGTCAGCGCCAAGGCGTCCTTCAACGCGAAGCCCTGCTTGAGCTGCAGATCAAGATCGGCTTCGATATGGTCGATGTGGTGCAGCATCAACCGGGAGGCCTGGGCTCCGTCGCCTTTTTCCAAGGCATCGAGTATGGCCAGATGTTCGCTATGACCGCAGCTCGATATGCCGGAGCGACCGTAGAGTGCGATCACCAGCGAGGAGCGGCCCACCAGTTCGTCCATGAATTTCTGCAGGATGACATTGCCTGCAACGGAGGCGAGCATCAGATGGAAGTCTCCCGACGCCTTGATCTCCGCCCGTCTGGCAGAAGGGCCGCGCTCGTTGATATGTCGCTGCTCCTCTTCAAGCTGCCGGCGAAACTGTTTTATGTCGGCGGCCGTGATGCGTTCGACCGCGGCTGCGATGATACCGGGCTCGATCAGGCGACGTGAGGCAAAGATCTGTCGCGCCTCGTCCGGAGAAGGATTGGAGACAAACGCGCCTCGATTGCGCTCGATCCGGACCAGACCTTCAAATCCAAGCATCTGCAGCGCGGCGCGGGCCACCGTGCGGCTAACGGAAAAGAGCGCACCCACTTCGCTCTCCGACAGCTTGGTTCCCGGCGCGAGGCGTCGGTCGATAATGGCGTTGCGGAGCGCCTCGCGGATCGCGAGCGAACGGTCTTCCTGGGAGGCTTCCGGAAAGGTGATGTTTTCGCTGATGTTCATGACACAACCCACTGCCTGAGCCTTGTAGCGCGAGCGGGTACAAATTGCCAGCACTGTTGTTCTCAAAGCGTGCCCAAGATTGCATACGATTTGGCCAAGGATCGAAAACAATCGCCTGATTTTTACGCATCCCTTTCCGGACCGGCCCCGCTCTCGAAGCTAAACCTAATGATTCAAGCGAGTTAGTCATTTGGCACGGCGGATGCATTGCAAGGACCGATGCAAGGAGCGCCGGATGAGCAAAGCTGCCGAAATCGACATCATATCTGTCTCGAAGATCTATGGCACAACAACTGCCGTCGAATCGATCAGCCTGAAGATCCCGGCAGGAACCTATTGCTGCCTGCTGGGTCCCTCCGGCTGCGGCAAGACTTCGACGCTTCGCATGATCGCAGGACATGAAGGCATCTCATCCGGCGACATTCGCCTCGGAAACAGCGTGGTCACCGATCTCCCTCCTGCCAAGCGGGGCACGGCGATGATGTTTCAGTCTTACGCGCTCTTTCCCCATCTCGATCTCATCGACAATGTTGCCTTCAGCCTGAAGATGAAAGGCGTCGGAAAAGACGAACGGCGCGCCAAGGCAATGGATATGCTGCGGCTGATGCAGCTCGAAGCCTATGCGACACGCCGGCCGGCGCAGCTTTCCGGCGGCCAGCAGCAGCGTGTGGCGCTTGCCCGCGCATTGATCACCGATCCGGAAGCCCTGCTGCTTGACGAGCCGCTCTCGGCACTCGACCCGTTCCTGAAGATCCGCATGCGCGCCGAACTGAAGAAGCTCCAGACTTCGCTCGGCATCACCTTTGTTCATGTGACGCACAGCCAGGAGGAGGCGATGGCGCTCGCCGATCTCATCGTCGTCATGAATGACGGCCGAATCGAGCAAGCCGCACATCCGCGCACGGTCTTCGAGCGGCCGGCGACCGCTTTCGTGGCTCGCTTCATGGGCGATCACAACGTCATCTCGGGCCGGGTGACGAAAAGCGCGGAAGACACAGTGGCGCTTTCAGTGCCGGAGACCGGTGGAGAATTCCTGGCCACCGGCGAGAACAGTATGTCGAGAGAAACCGCAGACATCGCCATTCGCACAGATCGTGTCCGCATCGCGGAACCGTCGGAAAAGGGCCTGGGGTTCACGGGCTCGATCTCGAATATCGAGTATCGCGGCTCTTCGGTAAAACTTTCCGTCAGCGGTGCCGGTGTGGAGGACTTCACCGCGATCGTCAGCGACGCCGCCTTTTTCGCCAATCCGGTCAAAGTCGGGGAAGCCATCCCGCTGTCTTGGAATCGTGAGGACGCAATCGTCCTCGGTCACCTCAAACACTAACCTCAACAATAAATTTCAACCAGAGGAGAACAGGCAATGACTGAGAACAAGAAAACAACGGGCATCTCGCGCAGATCGCTTCTAAAAACGGCATCCGCCGCAGCCGGTCTTGCTGCCGGCTCCGGCGCCATCACCGGCTTCCCGACCATCTGGGCGCAGAACCCAATCACCCTTCGCCAGTTCGGTACCGGTGTTTCGAACCTCAACGCGATCGCCGAAAAGTGCAAGGCCGACCTCGGCATCACGCTGGAGATGACGGCCACCGACTCAGACGCTGCCGCTCAGCGCGCCGTCACCCAGCCGAACTCCTACGATATCGCTGATATCGAATACTGGATCCTGAAAAAGGTCTACCCGGCAGGCGTCATCCAGCCGATGGATGTCAAGAAGCTTAAATATTACGACAAGGTCGTACCGCTCTTCAAAACCGGCAAGCTGAAGCCGGACAGCGTCATCGCCCAAGGCACCGCGCCCCATACCGTCGGTTTCGTCGAAAAACCTGGCACCAAGACCTTCGCCAAGGGTGAAACCCAGTGGTTCACCATGATGCCGACCATCTACAATGCCGACACACTCGGCATCCGCCCGGACCTCGTCGGCCGCGAAATTTCGACCTGGGCAGATATCATGGACCCGAAGTTCAAGGGCAAGACTTCGATCCTCAACATTCCATCGATCGGCATCATGGACGCCGCGATGATCATGGAAGCCATGGGCAACATCAAATATGCCGACAAAGGCAACATGACCAAGGCGGAGATTGACAAGACGATCGACTTCCTGATCAAGGCCAAGCAAGCCGGCCAGTTCCGCGCCTTCTGGAAGAGCTTCGACGAAAGCGTCAACCTGATGGCTTCCGGCGAGGTCGTTATCCAGTCGATGTGGTCGCCGGCCGTCGCCGCGGTTCGTTCCAAAGGCATCGCCTGCAAATACCAACCGCTCAAGGAAGGTTATCGTTCCTGGGGTGGCGGGCTTGGTCTTGCCGCCCATCTCTCCGGCGCCAAGCTCGACGCCGCCTACGAATACATCAACTGGTACACGTCGGGCTGGGTCGGAGCCTATCTCAACCGTCAGGGCTACTATTCCGCCGCCATGGAAACTGCCAAGCAGCACATGTCTGCGGACGAGTGGGGTTTCTGGGTTGAGGGCAAGCCCGCCAAGGGCGATATCGTCGCTCCGGACGGCAAGGTCATGGAAAAGGCCGGTGCCGTGCGTGACGGCGGTTCGTTCGAGGAGCGCATGGGCAAAGTCGCCTGCTGGAACTCGGTCATGGACGAAGACCGCTACATGGTCCGCCGCTGGAACGAATTCATCGCGGCCTGACGGCGCACCGACGGTGCCATAAGTTCCTTCTCCCCGTCTCAACGGGGAGAAGGCGCCCGACAGGGCAGATGAGGGGCAAGCCCACAGGAGAAACCCGGACCATGGCGACGATCACAACCTCCGAATCGGCCAAGGCCGAGGGCGTGAAGCCACGAAGCTTCCGCCTGCCGCCATCACTGATCTCCTATCTGCAGGCGGCACCGCTGACGCTGATCCTCGGCAGTTTTCTGGCTGTGCCGATCCTGATGATCGGTATCGTCAGTTTCTGGGACTACGACTTCGCCCAGATGTATCCCGATTTCGTTACCTTCAACTACGCGGAGACCCTCGGTTCCTGGGTCACGTGGAAGACCTATCTCAACACATTAAAATTCGCTTTTCTCGTATGGGTCATAACCCTCTTCATCGGCTTCTGGGTTGCCTACTTTCTCGCTTTCCACATTCGCACCACCGCTATGCAGATGGTGCTCTTCCTTGTCTGCACTGTACCCTTCCTGACGTCGAACATCATCCGCATGATCTCATGGATTCCGGTGCTCGGCCGAAACGGCCTGGTCAACTCAACCCTGATCAGTGCAGACATTGTGTCGGAACCTGTCGAGTGGCTGCTCTATTCGGATTTCGCCGTCGTGCTCGCGATGGTGCATCTCTACACGCTGTTCATGGTGACGCCGATCTTCAACACGCTGATGCGTATCGACAAATCGCTGGTGGAAGCCGCCCGCGACGCCGGCGCGTCGAGCTGGCAGACGCTCACCAACGTCATCCTTCCACTCGCCAAACCCGGCATGGCGATCGGAACGATTTTCGTGGTGACGCTGGTGATGGCAGATTTTTCGACCGTGCAGGTCATGTCGGGGGGGCAGAGCGCTTCCGTCGCCCTCATGATGAAAAACCAGATGTCCCTGCTTCAATACCCGGCTGCGGCGGCGAACGCCGTCGTGTTGCTCGTCATTGTCCTCCTGATGGTTGCGACAATCCTGCGCATCGTCGACATCCGCAAGGAACTCTAAGATGCACAGTGATAAACGCGGCCGTGAATTCTACATCCTCGCGATCTTCTTCGCGGTCTTCGTCCTGTTCCTTTACGGGCCGCTCTCGGCGATCCTGATCCTGTCTTTTCAAGGCCCTAACGGCGGGCTCACGTTCCCGCTCAACGGCGTTTCGGTGCACTGGTTTACCAATCTCTTCGAGACCCAGGCCGTCGGCGACTTCGGAGGCTCTTTCCGGCGTTCGCTGCTGTTGGGACTCATGGTCATGATCGTCACCGTCGTCGTGTCGCTGCTGGCCGGCCTCGCTTTCCGGCGCGGTTTCATCGGCGCGACTGCCCTTTTCTATCTCGCCGTAGCAAGCCTCGTCGTCCCATCCATCATCATATCGCTAGGCATCGGCGTGCTCTTCCAACAGATCGGCCTGCAACCCTCATGGTTCTCCTCGGCCTTCGGCGCGCATCTCACCTGGACTTTGCCTTTCGGCGTGCTGATCATGTTTGCCGTCTTCAACCGGTTTTCCCCGGCCTACGAGGAAGCTGCGCGCGATCTCGGCGCCACGTCATGGCAGACGTTCCGTCACGTCCTGCTGCCGATGATCGCGCCGAGCCTCATCGGCGTCGGTCTGTTCGGCTTCACCCTTTCCTATGACGAATTCGCACGCACCCTGATGACGGCGGGTACCTTCAACACCCTGCCGCTCGAGATCTACGGGATGACCACGAATGTCACCACTCCCGTGCTCTATGCGCTTGGCACCGTTACCACCGTCTTCTCCTTCCTGGTCATTGCCGGCACTCTCGGCCTGATCGTTCACCTCAACCGGCGTCGCCAGCGGTCTTGAAATTCATGCGTATTCTCGTCGTCAATCCCAACACCACGGCCAGCATGACGGCGACGATTGCCGACGCGGCAATGCGCGCAGCCAATGCCGGCACCAAGGTCGACGCCGTCACATCGTCGATGGGACCCGTATCGATCGAAGGCTATTATGACGAAGCCTTCGCCGTACCCGGCCTGCTGATGGAAATAGCAAAGGGTGAAAGGTCAGGAGCCCAGGCGGCGATCATCGCGTGTTTCGACGACACAGGTCTCGACGCCGCACGCGCGCTTGCGAACATACCGGTGATCGGCATCTGCGAAGCGGCTCTTGCCACCACCGCCTTCATCGCCCAGCGCTTCACGATCGTCACCACGATGGAGCGCTCCCGCCTGCCGCTCGAGCATCTGGTTCATCGCTACGGCATGGCGGGCCGCTGCAAGGTGCGGGCAGCCGACATCCCGGTCCTGTCGCTAGAAGACCCAAATTCGAATGCCCGAGACCGGCTGCGAAACGAGATCGCGTCGGCGCTGCGCGAGGACAAGGCGGAAGCAATCGTGCTCGGCTGCGCCGGCATGGCTGATCTGGCGGCGAAGCTTGGAGCGGAATTTGCCGTCCCGGTGGTGGACGGTGTCGCAGCGGCCGTCAAACAGGCGGAGGCCTTGGTATCGCTTGGCCTTTCCACCGCCAAACGCGGCGCCTACGCCTCACCGATTGCCAAACCCTATAAAGGCTTGCTTGAAGCCTTCGCTCCGGGCAAACTCGCCGCCTTATGACCAATGATCCAGTCATCCGCTCGCTTACTCTGCCAGAGACAGAGATGCTCATCGACTGGGCGCGTGCGGAGGGCTGGAATCCGGGGCTTGCCGACGCTCCGGCTTTCTATGCCGCCGATCCGCAGGGCTTTATCGGCTGTTTTGTCGATGGCAACATGGTCGCCGGTATTTCCGCAGTCCGATACGGTACGGACTTCGGATTTATAGGCCTCTATATCGCTCAAAAGAATTTCCGGGGCAAAGGTTACGGACGTCGGGTCTGGGACGCCGGCATGGCGCATCTGCACGGCCGCACCATCGGCCTCGACGGAGTGCCGGAGCAACAGGCGAATTACCACGGAATGGGTTTCGAAGCAGTCTATGAAACATTCCGATGGAGCGGCAGGATTGAAGGGAGACTGTCCAAAGACGTGGTTTCGATCAGCGCTGACCTTCAGCCGGCGGTCCGCGACTACGACCGTCGCTTCTTTCCTTCTGAACGTCCTGCATTCCTGACCGAATGGCTGCAACCGCCGCGCCTTGCCAAAGCCGTTCTCGGTGGGGGCGGCCTCCGTGGTTATGCAGTTTGCCGCCAATGCCATGATGGCTATAAAATCGGGCCGCTGTTTGCCGAAACAGAGGTCGACGCAAAGTCGCTCCTCGAGGCCTGTGCCGTCGAAACACACGGGCAGACCGTGCATATCGATCTCCCAGCGTCACAGGCCGGTTTCGCCGCCGAACTCGCGAGCCTTGGTTTCACACGTGGTTTTTCCACGGCCCGTATGTATCGCGGCCCAGTCCCTGCGGTCCGGATGGCCGGTGTCTTTGGGATCACCACCCTTGAACTTGGTTGAACAGTGATTCAGCAGCGTCCGGCGAGCGGATTGTTGAGTTCAACGGAGGCAAAAGCCGACACCGGCTTATCGAGCCTTATCTCCTGCATTGAGCTTTTCGAGATGAAGGAGAAGTGCGCTGTGGTCCCGTTCGGCGCCGCCTTCGGCAACGAACTGCGTAAATTCCTCACGAACCTTTTCCGTCAGCGGCAGCGTCAACGACAGGGACTGCGCCATGGCGATCACGGCGTTGAGGTCCTTCAGTTGATTGCGGGAAGATCCTCCCGGCTCGAAATCGCGGCGCACCATCCGTCCGCCATGGAGTTCTAGGATCCTGCTCTCGGCAAAGCCGCCGCGGATGGCGTCGCGGAAAGCCTCGCGGGAAGCGCCGCCCGCCTCCACCAGGATCATGGCTTCAGCCACCGCGCCGATGGTCACGGCCACGATCTGCTGGTTGGCGAGTTTGCAGATCTGACCGGCTCCGCTTGGCCCGACATGCGTGACCCGCCCAAGCACCGCAAAAACGTCCCGCAAAGCCGAAACGATCTCCGACTCACCGCCAGCCATGATCGCCAATGTCCCGGCCTCGGCTCCGACGACCCCGCCCGAGACAGGTGCATCGATATGATGGATACCGAAGGCTGCAAGCCGTGCGGCATGGTCCTTTGCGACAGGCGGCGCAATCGAACTCGTGTCGACGACGACCGCACCCTTGTGCATTACCTGCGCGCATCCTGAACCGAACAGGACCTCACCGACGACGTTCCCGTCGGTGAGCATGGTGAACACGATGTCTGCTCCCTCTACGGCTTCTGCCGGTGAGGCTGCGATCTGCGCGCCTTCCGGCTCCAGCGCCTTGGCCTTGACCGGATCACGGTTCCATACAGTGAGACGGTACCCCGCCCGGGCAAGCCGGCGCGCCATTGGCGCGCCCATCAAGCCGGTACCCAGGAAGGCGATCCTTGTGCCGCCTGCCGGCCTCTCGACAGCTTCCGTCATAGGGAACCTCCAAGCTCGTCTTCAATATGGACCCTGATGATCTCGTCAAAGTTCTTTTCCGCCGTAAAGCCGAGTTCCCTGGCACGCTTCGCCTCAAAGCCCGGAGCCCAGCCTGAGACCATCTTCATGATCATCTCGTCGGGGACGCGGCGGATGAGCCGCACTGCTCTATCTCCCGCAACCCGGCGCAATGCTTCGATCTGTTCGCCGACGGTGGCGCTGACACCCGGCATCGAAAGATTGCGACGCGGACCGACCGTCTCGAGATCGAGGTTGGCTGCATGGATCAAATATCCCACTGCCGATCGCGGGGAGGTGTGCCAATGGCGGACATCTTCCGAAACCGGCAGAACGGCCTCCTGGCCGATCAACGGCTCGCGCAAGATATTTGAGAAGAAACCGGAGGCGGCCTTGTTTGGTTTTCCCGGTCGAATGCACACGGTCGGGAGGCGGATGCCGATGCCATCGAAGAACCCGCGTCGCGTATAATCGGACAGGAGCAGTTCTGAAATGGCCTTCTGGGTACCGTAGCTGGTCAATGGCGTCAGATGAAAATCATCAGGAATGGGATAAGGCAGTGGCGCTCCGACGACGGCGATCGATGAGGTGAAGACCACGCGCGGCCGGTAGCCATCTTGATCGTGTGCGATGCGGATTGCATCAAAGAGATAACGCGTGCCATCAAGATTGACGCGGTAGCCCTTGTCGAAATCGAGTTCGGCTTCTGCCGAGACGATCGCCGCAAGATGGAAGATCACATCCGGCCGTGATTGGATCAGTTGCTCAGCCTCGCCTTGCGTCGACAAGTCAGCCTCGCGCGCCACAACCACACCCGCAAATTCCTGCGGTGTTTCCGGCTTGATCACATCGACCAATGTCAGCTTTTCCAGGGGCTGGCCCTTGATGCCGCCTTCAGCGACCAGGCGCGCCGTCAGTTTGCGTCCTACCATGCCGGCCGCACCGATAATCAGGATATGCAACGAAACCTCCCATTTCCGCCGCAGCCGCAGAGAGCGGCCGACAGCTCTAAAAATATCTTGTACGGTTGTCTGATAACCTTATATGCTTCATTTGAAAACAAGAGAGTTGCGACGCTGCCCGGATAATTGCCGGTTGGGCGGAAAATGGGACGGGCGACCCAAGGAGGACAGAATGACAGTTGCGGAAATCGAGCTGGTGGCAGAGCACCGCCTGGCACTGCAATCCCTGTTGGGGGACGATCTTGTTCTGACTGACATGGATGCAATGATCCGCTACTGTCGCGACTGGCACGGGGACGTGACGAGCGGGGCGGTCGCTGTCTTGCGGCCCCGCTCTACCGAAGACGTAGCGGCTGCCGTCAGGGCCTGCCGCCAGCTTGGGCTGGCGATCGTTCCGCAGGGCGGAAATACCGGGCTCGTCCTGGGTGCCCTCCCCGATGCTCCCGATCATCAGGTCGTCCTCACCCTTGAACGCATGAACCGTATCCGCAAGATCGATGCAGAGGATTTTTCCGCAACTGTCGAGGCGGGTTGCATTCTCTGGGACGTGAAGGAGGCCATTTCCGAAAAGGGCATGTTCTTCCCGCTGGCGCTCGGCGCTCAGGGAAGTTGCCGGATCGGAGGCAATGTCTCCACCAACGCCGGCGGCATCAATGTTTTACGATATGGGATGACCCGCGAACTCGTTCTCGGGCTTGAAGTCGTTCTGCCCGACGGCACCGTTTTTGACGGACTGTCCACTCTGCGCAAAGACAACCGCGGAATAGATCTCAAGCAGCTTTTTATCGGCGCGGAGGGGACGCTCGGGATCATCACGGCCGTATCGGTCAAGCTGACGCCCTATCCGGATCAGGTGGCCACCGCCCTGCTCGGCCTTGCCTCGCTAGAAGACGCAATCGGCTTGTATCGGCGCGCAAGGCGCGAATGCTGCGACCTGATGTCGGCGTTCGAGTTCATGCCGCCGCTGGCCTTCACCCTGGCTCGGGAAGCCATGCCCGATTTGCCGATTCCCATCAGTGAGGAGTATCCGGCCTATGTATTGATGGAAATCTCCGGCTCCGGCCTCGTTGACGTGGACGACTTGATGCAGCGTTTCTTGGAGGGCGTCATGTCGGACGGGATGGTGCTGGACGGTACGATCGCAGCGTCGCAGAGCCAGGCCCGAAACCTCTGGCTGATCCGTGAGGGCATGAACGAGGGGCAGGCCAAACGGGGCGCTCATATGCGCAGCGATATCTCCGTTCCGCTCTCGCAGCTCGCCTCCTTTGTCCACGACGCCGAAAAGGCGATCGAACAGGAATTGTCCGATTGCCTCTGCGTTTCCTACGGACATGTCGGCGACGGCAATGTCCATCTGAACGTCCTGCCGCCTGAAGGCCTTTCACCGGACGAGCGAGCGACGCGCATCTACCGATCGAAGAACGTCCTCAACGCCGTGGTCGATCGCTACCACGGCAGTATCAGTGCAGAACACGGGATCGGCCGCCTCAAACGAGGCGATTTCGACGCGCGGCTCCCGGAAACCCACAGAAGGCTTCTGACAGCTATCAAGCGCGCCATCGATCCCGATCTCTTGATGAATCCGGGATCACAGTTGAATTTCCAAGCCGAGTCGTAGACGACAGTTCGGAAAGAGGGCGATTATAGTGGCAGTGGCAGACTTCAGTCAGATCAGACGCAATGAACATTTGCCGGCCCGCATCGCGGCACAGATCGGGCGGGAGATCAGCGAGGGCCGCATAGCGCCGGGACATAAGCTGCCGACCGAGCATTTGCTGGCAAAGACGTTCGGCGTTAGTCGGTCGGTGATACGCGAAGCCATCGCACAGCTCCGAAACGAGGGCCTGGTCGAAACGAGGCAAGGCGTCGGGGCATTTGCAACGGAGATCGACCGTCGCCAGTCACTGCGGATCGAGCAGGACGATCTGGCAGATCGCGACAGCTTTCGCAGTCTGTTTCAACTGCGATTGGCCTTGGAAGTCGAGGCCGCTGCCCTTGCGGCTGTTCATCATACTCTGCCGGATCTTGCCAAGCTCGACGAAGCGCTGGCTCAGATGAATGGCGCGGAGAAATGGACGGACCAGGGCATCGTTGCCGATCTCGCATTTCACCGCTTTGTCGCGTCCGCTACCCGCAATGAATATTTCCTTCAATTCATCACCTTCATTGCTGAGCGGACCCATCTGGCGATCAACGCGGCACGCGCTGCAGCCGTTTTGGAAGAAATCGTCGAGGTGACGATTGCCGAGCACGTCGCAATTCGCGATGCGATCGCGACACGTGACCCAGCGGAGGCAAAAGAGGCAATGCGCCGGCACCTCTATGGCGCAGCTTCACGACTTGGCCTCAAACTCGAAATGCTCTAGATAGCCCGTACCAAGAGGTTAGATCGATCTAGATTTTTTACACATCGATAGCACCCCGCTGGACAGGGTGGCAGAGTCACACTAAAAGCGACAAACATTTGTTGTCAGACATCCTGACAATAGGTCCACCAGGTGGAGGCTTGGGTTCATGAGTTTGAGGAGGATCCCCGATGGAGGCTAAGCGGACGCTTGCTCCGGAAACAATCTTGCCGCAGGACGCCTCTTCGGCACTGCTGATCGGGCGCGTCTGGTCACAGAAATTGGGGGGGCCTTGCCCGGTCCTCTTGGCATCCGGACGTCTGTTGGATCTTTCCGTCTTGGCGCCGACCCTATCGGGCCTTCTCGAGATCGCTGACCTTGCAGTTACGCTGCGCGATACCAGCCGTTTTGCCGACCTTGGCCCGCTCACCTCCTTCCTGGATGGGACGGCAGGCGAACTGCTGGCTCCAGCGGACCTGCAGGCGATCAAAGCGGCAGGCGTTACGTTCGCAGACAGCATGCTGGAACGCGTCATAGAGGAACAGGCCAAAGGCGACCCTCAGCGCGCTCAAGACATTCGCGGCAGGCTTGCTCCGGTATTGGGCGACAATCTGCGCGGCCTTGCCGCAGGTTCCGAAAAGGCTGCCGAGGTGAAGTCTCTCCTGCAGGACATGGGCCTGTGGTCTCAGTACCTTGAAGTCGGAATTGGCCCCGATGCGGAGATCTTCACGAAGGCGCAGCCCATGTCCTCTGTCGGATGCGGTGCGCTGATCGGCATTCATCCCAAGTCCGATTGGAATAATCCGGAGCCGGAAGTGGTGCTCGCGGTCACGTCCAAGGGCAAGATCATCGGCGCAACGCTTGGCAACGACGTCAACCTTCGCGACTTCGAAGGACGCTCCGCGCTGCTCCTCAGCAAGGCGAAGGACAACAATGCCTCATGCGCAATCGGCCCCTTCATCCGCCTGTTTGATGACAGCTTTACTATCGACGACGTCAAGTCGGCGGAGATATCGCTCTCTGTCGAAGGCCCCGACGGGTTTGTGATGACCGGCGTCAGCGCGATGAAAGCGATCAGCCGGACACCGGAAAATCTCGTGTCGCAATTGCTCAACCGCAATCATCAATATCCGGATGGCGTTCTCTTCTTCCTCGGGACGATGTTTGCGCCGGTCAAAGACCGGCGCGGCGCAGGCCTCGGATTTACCCATGAGATCGGTGATCGGGTGGAGATATCGACGCCGAAACTCGGGCACCTGGTTAACTGGGTTGAGCATAGCAACAATTGCCCTGAATGGACATTCGGGCTGGCGGCGCTGATGAAGAACCTCGCAAGCAGAGGCCTCGTCTGAGCGAAAGGGGAAGAAGCGATGCAAAAGGCAATCGATCTTTTTTACAAATTCCTGGAATTTCTGCTGATCATCCTGCTGTCGGGGATGGCGCTGATGGTGTTCGTCAACGTGGTGCTTCGCTATGCGTTTAATTCCGGGCTGAATATTTCGGATGAAATGTCGCGCTATTTCTTCGTCTGGCTGACATTTATCGGGGCAGTCGTCACCTTCAGGGAATATGGTCACCTCGGTGTCGAAACCCTGGTGGCCCTTTTCGGCCGCGCGGGCCGGATCATCTGCATGATCCTCAGCAATCTCATCATCATCCTGTGCTCGGCCATCTTCTTCTGGGGCACATGGAACCAGCTCCCGATCAATGCCAGCATGATGGCCCCCGTCACCGGCCTTTCCATGGCATGGGTCTATGGCATCGGCTTCTTTACCGGCGCAGGCTGCACGATCATTGCCCTCGAACGCCTCGTGCGTCTGTTGACGGGCCGCGTAACCGACGATGAAATCTCGGCCTTCGCCGGCGAAAATCTGACACTCGAGCAGATGGCGGAGCGTACCTAATGACCCTTTTCGTCTTCGTAGGCTCGCTTCTCGGCGCCATGGCGATCGGTGTCCCCGTCGCTTTCTCGCTGATGTTCTGCGGCGTTGTCCTCATGTGGTATATGGGTATGTTCAATACCCAGATCATCGCCCAGAACATGATCGCCGGCGCCGATACGTTCACGCTGCTGGCCATTCCGTTTTTCATTCTCGCCGGTGAACTGATGAATTCCGGCGGTTTGTCGCGCCGTATCATCGATTTTGCGATCGCCTGCGTCGGGCATATCCGCGGCGGGCTCGGCATCGTGGCGATCGTCGCGGCACTCATCATGGCAAGTATTTCCGGTTCCGCCGCTGCCGATACCGCAGCGCTTGCCGCCATTCTCATTCCGATGATGGCCAAAGCCGGCTACAACGTTCCCCGCTCCGGCGGCCTGATCGCCGCAGGTGGTATTATCGCGCCGGTGATCCCGCCATCCATGGCCTTCATCGTCTTCGGCGTCGCGGCAAACGTTTCGATCACCCAGCTCTTCATGGCCGGGATCGTACCGGGAATCCTGATGGGGCTTTCACTGATCGTCACCTGGCTGATCGTGGTTCGCAGGGACAATGTGCAGGCGCTTCCCAAAGCGCCGATGAGCGAACGTTTGCGGGCGACCGGCCGCGCCGCCTGGGCGCTCGGCATGCCCGTCATCATCCTCGGCGGCATCAAGGCCGGCGTGGTAACGCCGACCGAAGCAGCGGTCATCGCCGCTGCTTATGCTCTGTTTGTCGGCATGGTGATCTACCGCGAGCTCAAGCCCCGTGAACTGCCGCGCGTCATCCTGCAGGCTGCCAAAACGACGTCCGTCATCATGTTCCTGGTCTGCGCGGCGCTCGTATCGGCATGGCTCATCACCGCTGCAAACATCCCCGCCGAAATCACGGCGTATATCGAGCCGCTCATCGATCGGCCGAAGATTTTGATGCTCGCCATCATGATCCTGGTCCTGATCGTCGGCACCGCCCTCGATCTGACGCCGACCATCCTGATCCTGACGCCGGTGCTGATGCCGATCGTCAAGCAGGCCGGGATTGATCCGGTCTATTTCGGCGTCCTGTTCATTATGAATAATTGTATCGGGCTCATCACACCGCCGGTCGGCGTCGTCTTGAACGTCGTCAGCGGTGTTGCCCGCATTCCGCTTGGAAAAGTGACGGCCGGGGTTTGGCCATTCCTGCTCGCTCAGACCATCGTGCTCCTTATTCTGGTGCTTTTCCCCGAAATCGTCATCGCGCCAGCGCGCTGGCTGCGCTGACCGATGTAAAACCCAACCCACCTTCAACCGTCCAATGGGAGGACAAAATGAGAAAACTGCTTCTTGCGACAACCGCGATTGCCTTCGGTCTTTCCGCCGCGGCACCTGCTTTCGCCGAATTCAATTCGCGCAATATTCGCGTCTCGAACGGCATCAATGCTGATCACCCGGTCGGCAACGGCATCAAGGCCATGCAGGCCTGCCTGGACGAAAAATCGGGCGGCAAGCTCAAGCTGACCGCGTTCTGGGGCGGAGCGCTCGGCGGCGATCTTCAGGCAACCCAGGCCCTGCGCTCGGGCGTTCAGGAAGCTGTCGTCACATCGTCCTCGCCGCTCGTCGGCATCATCCCGGCCCTTGGCGTGTTCGATCTGCCGTTCCTGTTTGCCAATCCTGAAGAAGCCTACAAGGTGCTCGACGGCAAGTTCGGCGAGATGATGAACCAGAAGCTCGATGCCGCTGGCCTCGTCAACCTGGCCTACTGGGAAAATGGCTTCCGCAACCTCTCGAACTCCGTTCGTCCGGTCAACAAGTGGGAAGACCTGTCCGGCATGAAGGTTCGCGTCATGCAGAACAACGTCTTCCTCGACACCTTCCAGAACCTTGGCGCCAACGCTACGCCAATGGCATTCGGCGAGGTGTTCTCGGCACTCGAAACGAAGGCAATCGACGCACAGGAAAATCCCTATGTGACGATCGACACCTCGAAGTTCTTCGAAGTCCAGAAATACGTGACCGAGACGAACCACGCCTACACGCCGTTCCTGTTCCTCTTCTCCAAGGCGATCTTCAACACCTATACGCCGGACGAACAGAAAGCCCTGCGCGATTGCGCTGTCGTGGGTCGCGACGAAGAGCGAAAGGTCATCCAGGATCTCAACAAGAAATCGCTGGAAAAGATCAAGGCGGCGGGCGTTGCGGTCAACACGCTTTCTCCGGAAGAGCAGCAGCGCATCCGCGAAAAGTCCATGATCGTTTATGAAAAGCACAAGGCAACAATCGGCGCCGACGTTGTCGATGGCATTCTCGCGGAACTTAAGACAATCCGCGGAAAGTAAGCCGAGCACTTCGTAAAAATCGAAAGCCTGCGGTTCGCCCCGCAGGCTTTTTCATTCCGGAATGGATGGGAGCACCTTCTCGCGCTTCTTGAGCGCCTGTTCGCGAATGAAGATGAAAAGACCCGACGCAACGATCAACGCGGCGCCGATCAACATCCCGAAACGCGGAAGATCGCCGAAGAACATCCAACCAAAGATCACTGCCCAGAGCAGCAAGGTATATTGCAGTGGCGCAACGGTCGCTGCATCGGACATCTTGAGCGCCCGGTTGACCAACATATGGGCGGCCATGGCGACGATACCGAGCAGTCCAAGCAGCACAAGGTCCCGGCTTGAGGCAATCGGCGACCAGTCGAACGGGGCGGCGACCAGACCGGCAAGACCGGCGCCGGCCACCTGGAAGAAGACCAGCGCGCTGTCCGGTGTGCCGCGCAGGAAACGACCGGAAATCAACATGAAGGCGAAGGCACCGCTGCCGATGATCGAGATGACCGCCGGCATGGTGAACATGGCGCTCGAAGGTTCCAGAGTGATGATGACGCCGACGAAACCGACCGTGATCGCCGTCCAGCGCCGCCAGCCGACCGTCTCGCCAAGCAGGAATGGCGACGCGGCCGCGACATAGATCGGGGCGGCCAGCCAGTAAGTCATCACGTCGGCCAGCGGCAGATACATCACTGCGTAGTAGAAGCAAAAAACCTCTGCGGTGGAAAAGAACACCCGGGCAAACTGCATGCCCGGCCGCTCTACCGTCAGAAGATTGCCTAGACCCGCCTTCCAGACCATGGGCACGAGAATGAGAAGCGCCGCCAGACTGCGGATCAGGATGACCTGGCCAAGACCGTAGCTTAAGACCAGCCATTTTCCCATCGCATCGTTCAATGCAAACATCAGCATGCCGAGCAGCATCACGAGCGGACCGGCCAGATTGGCGGTTTTGAGCGCCATCGCGGATGAAACGTTCATTCAGATGCACCTCAGACGTAGAAAGCGTTTCCTGTGCCGATAGTCTGATCGCCAACAGGTTCGTAGGGATTGGTGGTAAAGGAAGGCAGGCCTTACATAAAGCGCTTTTGACCTTACCTGACACTCCAAGCTCTGCGGACGGTGCATCAGTTGCAAAATATCATCACCCCGGCGAAGCACGCGCAACTGCCGGGGTGATATCTCTGATAAATGACCTCTCCGACCCTGCCGCAGACGATGGGCAGGTTAGGCCAACGCGGACCGCAGGGCTCAGGAACGCTTCTTCAACACGCCGTAAACGATGTTGCGGTTCTTGCCGAAGAATACGCTCGCCTCGAAATCCTGGCCCTCGGTGCTGGCGTGGATGATGTTCCACATGTCCGCTTCCGAACGCAAAAGCAGAGCCCAGTTCATGAAGGTTTCGAGATAGCCGTCGACCTGGATTGGATAGGAGTAATTGGCAAACAGGAAAACGCCGTTTGGTTTCAGCATTTCCAGGCAACGCTGAGTCAGCTTGATGGCGACCTTGTCGACGAGATAGTCGTAGAGGCCCGAAGCATAGACCAGGTCGAACTGCCCCGGTCGCAGGCGGCCGGTCAATATCTGGCGTACCGAGCCATCGATCGCCTCGACGGCCGTTCCCTGATAGTCCCTGGCGATCGTCCCGACGCTCAAAGGATCCTGATCGAGTGCGACCCAGCGCTTCAGCCGCGTCTCACGCAGGGCTACGGAATGTTCGCATTCGCGCAGGTGACCGGCGGCGACGCTCAACACTTCCGTTTCAGGTCCGCGGGCATCGGCCACCTCATCGACATGGCGTGCAAGAATGTCACGGCGGTCCCAGTTGGCAAGCGACGACGGTGCCGTGCTCGTATATTCGAACAAGGCCTGGCCGAGCTTCGATGCCTTTGCCACATCCTCGGCGACACTTTCATGCCGATAGATGAAATCCAGGAGCCTTGCGTCTCCGGAATAGCCTCGTGGCTTGTCGTAGGACCAGCGCGTCAGGGGATCCTGCAGAAAAAATGAGGCAACGGGATGGTTCTGGACGAAGGGAACCAGTTCCTGCCAGACGCGCGGATCCAGTTTGTGCCGGCTTTCATGAAGCGAGTTAGTTACTTTGTCCGCAATCTTAATGGGATCGTCGCCCCGTTCGAACTGTTGGCGGGTCAGTTCCAGCATCAGCGCCATTTCAGCTTTTGCAACAGCCAGTTGCTCCTCGAACTGTTCGCTCTTGGGTGCCACAAGTTCATTAGCGATGGCTGCGGGGGTGATAAGACTATGACCGTCAAATTCAATCTTCATTTGCGTCACGCGAAAATACTCCAGTTACAAAAGGATTCGACTGGTCGGGGCGTTGCGCATTGTAGCGTTCTGGTCGTCCCGATGATTTTTATCATAGCTGGAAACTTCTGGTTAACTATCACATTTACGAAATAAGATTAACGGCGGGGATTTCGGGTTAAATTTAACAAGATTTAACAGCACCCCCTCATTTTGGTGGCTGAAACCACGTCTCGTCGTTTCTTTGATCCCAGAAGGGATCAGCGACCGCACGAGCCAAGAGAGCCTGGGGCAGGCGAGGCGGCCAGTCCCCTCGTGAAATGGAAATGCGAGCGGATGGAACAGTGCATGAAGCACACGTTTGCCGATGCGGTGGAAATCGATCTGCAAAAGAAGTTGCAGAGGCCGTCGGTGCACGAGCTTCGCAGACTTTATGAGAGCGACGCCGAAGCGGAGCGACGGATCGCCACGCGACACGGCCTGTGGATCGCCGTTATCATCTATGTGCTCTTCTCGGCCACCGACATATTGCTCATCCCCGACGTCGCCGTCCAGACAATCACGGCCCGGCTGGTGGTCGGGGGTATTGCGCTTGTGCTGCTTGAAGCCCAGTTCCGCCTTGATCTCGGCATCAAATGGCTCGACCGAACAAGCGCTCTGGCGCTCGTCATGGGATATGCGATATGGGCGATCCCGGCCGTGCAGACGATCTATACGGATAGTTTGTCTTATTACATGATCTTCGGCGCCATTTTCATGATGGGCGCGAATCTGTTCTTCAGCTTCCGTTTCGGGTTGTCAGTCGCAGCGTCCAGCGCTGTCTTGGTAACTTTCTTCCTGACCCTTTCGACCTTCTGGCCGACTGACATCTATGCGCTTGCCTTCGGCACCTTCTACGTCTCCTGCTTCGTCTTCACGTCTTACGTGAACTGGAAGCTGAACCTCGAGCGGTACCACGTTTTCCTGAACGCGCTTGAAGCCAAGATCCAGCAGAAAGAAGCGACCGACCGGGGCGAGGCGCTGCTGCGCATGTCCAATACCGACTACCTGACTGGACTGGAAAACCGCCGGGCCGTCGATCACAGGCTGAGGCAGTATTGGAATGAATGGCAGGCAAAGGGCCGCGGCTTTACCGCTATCCTCGCCGATGTCGACTTCTTCAAAAAATACAACGACGGCTATGGCCATCAGGAAGGTGATCGTTGCCTGATCCAGGTCGCCACCGCGATCAAGGAGGCAATAGCGCCCTTCGGCGGCTCAATCGGCCGTTATGGCGGCGAGGAATTCATTGTTCTTGCACCGATTGACCGGAAAGAGCAGCTGGCCGAACTGGCGGAGAAAATCCGCCTGACGGTCGAAGAGCTTGGCCTCCCCCACAGGGAGCGTCGCGACGGCACATCGATCGTCACCGTGAGTGTGGGTACGGCTTTCACCAGGGACCAGACCGGAGCAAAGCTGGAAAAGATCATTCATGAAGCCGACAGGGCGCTCTACAGCGCCAAGGCCAGCGGCCGCAATTGCGTCCGCCTGTTTGATCCCGACGACCCAAACAACAGCGACGAGACCGAGAACATCGCGGCCTTGCTCAAGATCGCTATCGACCAGAACCTGGTGTCGCTCGTTTATCAGCCCATCGTGGACCTCAAGTCCGGCGAACGCGACGCGGTAGAGGCCCTCATGCGGCTGAAGACGCTCGACGGCGACATGGTCCCGCCAAGCCTGTTCATTCCGATTGCAGAGCGGACCGGCATCATTATCGAACTTGGTCGATGGCTCATTCGAACCGTCTGCCGGGATCTCCTGGCTCCGAACCACGTCCACATCGCCAGCGTCAACGTTTCGCCGATCCAGCTCAAGACCCCGGGCTTTGCGGCAAGCGTCGCGGCAATCCTCTACGAGACGGGAGTTAACGGTAGCAGGCTCGCTTTCGAGATTACCGAAGGTCTCGAAATGGAAATACATTCGGATATTTTGCGGTGCATCAGCGACTTGAAAACCCTGGGCATCAATATCTGGCTGGACGATTTCGGAACGGGATTTGCCGGCCTGTCGTGGTTGCGGCTCATAGATTTCGACACGGTCAAGATCGACCGCTCTTTCCTGCACGACAGCGCCTCCCCGCGAGGCAGGGCAATGCTGCAGGATATAATCGGCCTCATCCGCAACCGGGGCCCGAAGATCCTTGTCGAAGGCGTGGAGACGGAAGAGCAGCTGGCTTTGATGCAGAAATTCCGCATCGACCACGTCCAGGGGTTTCATGTCGGCCGGCCTGCTCCCATTGATCAGCTGACCGCTATCAAAGACGAATTGGCGGGCCCGCGACATGCACCTATGTCCCGCCGCTAAGGCGCAGCCGGCACAAACCATTTTAAGCGCCCGCTACGGGCTCCTCCGGCCGGTACGGAGGATTTTTCCTTGGTAATGTCAAGGATACCGTAAGCCCAGCCTGCAGAGAACGGCAGAGAAATGCCGGATTGAATTCATCATATCAATCCATAAATCGTCATCCGACTTGACGACACATAGCCGGCAAGCCAAAAGGGATCATCGCATGATAGCTGGTCTCCCGATTGTCTCGCACGCCGCTCATCCTGTCGGTAGCTCTGTTCATGGAAAGCATGGACGCTACCGTCGTATCGACCTCGCTTCCGGCGATCGCGGCAGATATCGGCACCACTGCAGCCGCTCTGAAACTCTCCTTTGCCGCCTATTATGTCGCGATGGCGATTTTCGTGCCTTTGAGCGCATGGCTGGCCGATAGGATCGGGTGCCGGACGGTCCTGCGCACGTCAATGGCGCTGTTTATCCTCGGTTCGATCGGCTGTGCGGCATCCCAGTCCCTTCCAAGCTTTGTCCTCGCCCGGTTCGTCGAGGGGATCGGTGCGGCTTTCATGGCGCCGGTTGCCAGGCTCGCCCTTTTCAGAGTGACGCCCGGCGAAGACCTGGTTCGGGCGACATCGTGGTTGACGATCCCGCCCACGATCGCCCCCATGCTGGGCCCACCGCTCGGAGGCTTCCTGACGACCTTCGCTGCTTGGCAGTGGATTTTCCTCGTCAATCTTCCCCTCGCCGTGGCGGGAATCGTGCTGATCTCGCGCTTCATGCCCGAACCTGTCCGCCTGCCCACCCGCAGCTTGGATTTCAAAGGCTTCGTTCTTCTCGCCATCAGCCTTTCAGGCCTCGTGTTCGGCGCTTCTCTGATCAGCATGCCGATCCTTCCCGTCGGGGTTACGCTCGCCACGATTGCCCTTGGGGGACTAACGGGATTCGGATATCTGCGACACGCCAGGAAAAGGACCGATGCGGTCCTCGATATGTCCGTATTCCGCGAGCCTACCTTCCGGGCGACGACCATCGGCACAAGCTTGATGCTGATGGGCTGTGCGGCCCTTCCCTATCTGACGGCGCTCATGCTCCAGCTGGGGTTCGGCATGAACGCGTTTGAAGCCGGTCTTCTCGTCTTTTCCGGTGCGATTGGCGCGCTCGCTGCGAAATTCATCGTGGCGCCCCTGTTCAAACAAATGGGTTTTATGCGAATAATGATCTTATCCGCGCTGCTTTCCGGCGTCGGCATCGCCGTCAAAGCAACGCTTCTTCCGTCTACGCCCGCCCTTTTGATCATGGCGCTGCTTTTCATCAACGGTCTCGTCCGCTCGGTCTATTTCACAGGTCACGCCGTGCTTACAGTCGCGGATACGGCCCCCGAACAAGCCGGTCACGCAACTGCGATCGCCGCCGTCTCGCGCCCGGTCGCGTCCGCACTCTCCTTCGCGCTGGCGGGCGGCCTGCTTGGCCTTCTTTCCTCCGGCGGTGAGGCCAATACCATTTCAGACTACCACCTGGTGATCGCTGTGGGTGCAGCGCTATGCGCTAGTGCCGCACTGGCGTTCATCTTCAATCGGCGCGCCGGCAAGACACTGAACCGTTCTTGACGGCTGCCAACCGCACTCTTCCGTTGAAAGCGATCCATATTTGTCATACATGTGTGATGAATCCTGGACCCAGGGTTCAGCTTCACCGAATGGGCTCCAGGCGCTCAAAATGAAGGATCAAAGCGTGGCTATACAAGCAAAGGATCGCAGCAGGGGGCCTGGATCGCTGGTCTCGCAGGTCGGCGAAATCCTTCGCCAGGCGATTCTGAGCGGGCAATATGAGCCGGGCGCTAAGCTGCCGAGCGAAATCGAACTGACCGAGGCCCACGGCGTCAGCCGAACCGTTATTCGCGAAGCCGTAGCCGTCCTGCGTTCCGATGGACTTGTCGAAGTACGCCAGGGAGCAGGGATATTCGTCCTGCCTCCCGATGGTGGCCCCGGAGGAGCCAATCGAAAGATCGACAAGGCGCGCGTCTCCTCCGATCTGGAGGTGCTGGAGATCCGAACTCCGCTCGAAATCGAAGCCGCAGGGTTGGCAGCCATGCGCCGCTCACCGGCCCAGGAGGAGGCAATGTTCGCCTGCCACCGCAACATTCTCGATTGCATCGAGAATGACAGGTCGATCCGCGAAGCGGATCTTGCCCTTCACTTCGCCATCGCCGATGCCACAAACAACCCCCTGTTCCGCCAGTTTCTGGAATCGCACGGCTCTGCGGTCATACCTCAGTCGAAAGTGGTTGCAGAATCGCGCTCGGCTGAACAAACGGCCTACAGACGGCTGATCCACAAGGAGCATGAGGCGATCATTATGGCCATCTCCGACAGGAATGAAGAGGCTGCTCGCAACGCCATGCGCGACCATTTGCGGGGAAGTCAGCTTAGATACCGCGACCTGCTGAAGGCTTTGCGGACGACCGTCGGCTAGACGACATCGAGGACGGATCAGCCGAATTTCGCTCCTGACTGGGATTGAACGTAACGGGCTTCCCGCCCCCAGACTTCGATCTGCGTGAGCGCCGGAAATGGTGACGGATCATCCGCCTTTATCAGGCTGTGCAGCCTTACCCAGTCAACGGTCCGCGGCTCTATCCGGAGCGATTGAGCCATGCCCGTTTTTTTCAAGGGAAAACAAAACGTCTCTCCTCCGGAAAGGGTGATGCTCACCCTCTCCCACCAGGAATCGTGCGGAAAGTCCGCCCTCAAGTAGAGCACGACCTCGTCGATCTGGATCGGTCGCCCGAACTCCACGGTCAGCGCAGCTTGCGGATTGCGATCGATTCCCCAGCTCGTATAGGGCCAGAAGCCGTGACCATCACTGGCTTTCTCGCCGTCGATTGCATTGCGCGCGGCGAATGCCGCCTCCCCCCGGGTCTCGACATTGGCTTTCACATGCGGAAACAGGGTTGTGTTGGCGTGGTCGTCGAAGGGGTTTAAGGCGAGGTTCCGCCGATGCGCGATCTCGTCCTGTCGGGCCTTGCGCACATAAAGGCGATGGATGTCGCCTTGGAAAGCCTTTGGCGAGTGGGATGCCCGCCTGGCGCCGAAGGGGATCTTGAGAGCAAATAAAGAGCCCAATAGATAAACCGTGGCACTACCGATCGCGTCATCGAGTGCCAAGATGACATGCCCTGGTTCGGACGCCTCGACAATGATCTGATCGCCTTCCTGGTAATTTTGACGGTAGACCAGGAAAACCTCCTGCTCCCCTGTCGAAGATGCCAGGATGGTTCCCTCGACGCTAACGATTTTCAACGTCAGTTCCATTCTCGTCCTCCTCAGACGATCCGTAGGGTCAGGCGTTTGTCTGCAAGGGGGACAAGCAGGCGGTAGATCATGGGGGGCCATGAGATCCTCAGCCGCGCGTCACTTATTTCGATGGGCTCGACATCGATCGCCCCGGCGCCTTCGACCTCAATCCGGCCCAAGGATGGCAGATCGATCAGTCCGGGCGATATCTGCGGTTCGATAGATGTCATCAGCGACAGAACTGCCGGGACATCGCCATCAAAAACATCGAGGATTTCGACATGCCGACCTCGCAGCAGCGAAACTGTGCGTTGGTAACTTCGCACCCGCGCTTCGCCCGGATAGGCTCCGGCGATGTCGAGCGATATGCGAGCTTCGACAGAGCTGAATTCAGTCACAAGGTCTCGCGCAGCAAACTCTTGTCCATCGGATTGCATGACCTCCCCAAATGTCGGCAAGTTGTGAAATGCCGACTGCATCGTCCAGATATCGTAGCGCTGCGGAGAGAACGTCTTGGCGGTATAAGTTTCGACCCCGACATCGATCAGGAACGGCCGGCCGTCCTTGTAAAGGGTCACGCTTCCGACATCGTTGTGATTATGACTTTCGCCATTGTGGCCACCCTTCACCGCAAGCGCGTAGCGCTCGTCCCTCGCGATGAAGAGCCCGATGCCCGGATAGAGGATATCTCGCCCCGGCTGGCGCTGATCCTTGCGGGGAACCGCCGGGCCAAGGAGCAGCTCCTGCACCCGGTACCAGAGGTTCCATTCCTGCGGCAGATGTTGATTTTCGGCCATCGTCCTGTCGGCAGCGGCGAAGGACATCAATGCTTTGGACCCGACCGCTTTCCCGAACAGATATTCCCGCACGCCGCAAGGCTCCACGACCGCAGAGGAATCTGCAAAGTTGAAATAATAGCTGCCTGCGGCATGCATGTTTAAAATGTATTCCGCCATGTTGCGGATTTTCGGCTCGCCCCAGAGCGGCCTGACCACACCCGGCGCCGCGGAATCAAGAATGGTCATCGCCCCGTGCAGACACAGTGCGGCATGCCGATAGTAAACGACGCCCTCCTCACAGGCCCCATCCTCGGCATAATCCTTCAAAAAGGCATCCAGGCTGCCAAGCGCCTTCTCCACCACCCTCCGGCGCAACATCTGGTCTGTGCGAAGGCAAAAGACGGACAGAAGGACGTTTTGAGTTATCCAGGCCGTCCAGTTGTTCATCCTTTCATCGTCGCGCCCCATCCACCAGAAATGTCTGCCGAGATAGGGTTCAAAGATGCGGATTTCGACTTCGCGCTCAATACGCGAAACGATCTGCGGACTGACCGCGTCCAGTTCGTCTCTCATCAATGCAACCACGGTTGCCAGCTGCGCCGAGGTTTCCGCGGCAAAAAGATCGATGACCGGTTTCGACACGTCAGGGAGCAAGGATCGGGTCCCGCCCCGCTCATAGGAATTGTGCGCGGGCAACTGCCAACCGCTTTCTTCCGCGATCAGGAAGATGCCGTCGACAATTCCGGCAAGAAAACGCCCCTTGCCTTCAAGCAGCTCACCAAGCACCAGGTTGTTCAGCATCCTGCGCCGGGTGAAGTAGAGGTCCTCAAAGCGTGAGCGGTTGCCGGTCTCGACATATTCGCGATAGTCGGAAGCCCGGATAAGCGGCCATGTTTGCTGAAGCGTTTTCTTTGCGTCGAGGAGAACCGCGTCACGAATGGAAGCCGGCACGGCGGCCCAGGCCGGGCGGTCCCTTTGGAGCGCGCCCGGCGAAAATTCGAACAGAATGTCCGGCAACTTTGCTACCACCTCGCTGAACACGTGTCTCCTCCGCAACTCCTTGAGGCTGGCCTGGAGCCTCCACCTATCATACGTATTCATGCTGTTCCACAAAATTCGTATGATTTATTCATAAGTTGTTTGACCACTCTGGAAGATATGCTATGTGGTGGATCAGGAGGCAGGAGCGAGCGCACCAAGGCGCCCGTTTTCACGAATGCGGATTGAACTCTTGCGGCTCTGCGCCGCGGTCGATCGGCCTGGAGGAGATGATCGGTGTCCATTTCAGATACGGCGTCCGCGACGGGCCGGGCACCGGCAGTTCCTCGAAACAGGATCAAGGTCTTGTCCAGGCGGCGCCGCAAACTTCAAAATGCGCTCGTCGCCTATTCCTTTATCGCGCCGAATTTTATCGGTTTTGCCGTCTTTACGCTCGGCCCGATCCTTTTCGCCTTCGCACTGGCCTTCATGCACTGGGACGGTTCCAACGCGATCACCTTCGCCGGCCTCGACAATTTCTGGCGGCTTTTTGAGGACAAGGCGTTCATCGCAGCATTCTGGAACACGATCATCTATACGGTGGTATCGGTACCGGCCACGCTCGCCTGCGCGCTTTGCCTGGCGATCCTACTCAATCAGAAGATCTTCGGACGGGACTTCTTCCGCACGGCGATGTTCTTTCCCTATGTCGCTTCGCTGGTCGCCGTCGCAGTTGTCTGGAACATGATCTTCAACCCCGAAATGGGGCCGGTCAACATGATCCTCTATACCCTGGGCCTCGACCCGAAGGACATGCCCGGTTGGGCGGCCGATCGTCATTGGGCCATGGTGACGGTGATCCTCTTCGGCATCTGGAAGAGCATGGGCTATTACATGGTCATCTATCTTGCCGGCCTGCAGGGCATCAACTCGGAGCTCTACGAGGCGGCGGATCTGGACGGCGCCAACGCCTGGCAGAAATTCATCTATGTCACGGTGCCGCAGCTTGCGCCGACCACGTTCTTCGTGACCGTCATGCTGACGATCCAGTCCTTCAAGGTCTTCGATCAGGTCTACATGATCACCCAGGGCGGCCCGGGCACATCGACACTGGTACTCGTCTATCACATATACAATGAGGCCTTCATCTCCTGGGATCTCGGCTATTCCAGCATGATCGCCCTGGTGCTGTTCTTCCTGGTGCTCGCCGTTACTGTCGTCCAGTTCCGTCGCCAGAGGGAGGACTGACCGCCATGCGGATTGCCGGACGCAAGATAGCCGTGAAGACCGTTGTCATTTATGCCACCGCCATCGTTATCACCGCGGTCATGCTCATGCCTTTCGCGTGGATGCTGTCAGCCTCGTTGAAGCTGAGCCGCGACGTTTTCGTCTTCCCCGTCGAATGGATTCCATCCGAGCCGCAATGGCAGAACTATGTGGACATCTGGACGAAGATCCCGCTGGCGCTCTTCATCTACAACACCTCTAAGCTGACGATCATCGTAACGCTTCTTCAGCTTCTCACCTCGAGCTTTGCGGCCTACGCCTTTGCAAAGCTTGATTTTCCGTACAAGAACACGCTGTTTCTCGGCTATATCGCCACCATCGCCATGCCTTGGCAGGTCTACATGGTGCCGCAGTTCCTGCTGATGCGGGAATTTGGCCTCAACAACACGCATCTGGCGCTGATCTGCCTTCAAGCCTTCACCGCCTTCGGCGTCTTCCTGATGCGGCAATTTTATATGTCGATCCCCACCGAGTTGTGCGAAGCTGCCCGGATCGACGGCATGAACGAGTATCAGATCTGGGCACGCATCATGCTGCCCCTTTCGAAGCCGGCGTTGTCGACGCTCACCATTTTCACCTTCGTCACCACCTGGAACGACTTCCTGGGACCGATGATCTATCTGACCAAGACGGAGTTGAAGACCATCCAGATCGGCCTGCGAATGTTCATCGCCCAGTATTCGGCCGAATACGGGCTGATCATGGCGGCCTCCGTCGTCGCGCTCATTCCCGTCCTCATCGTTTTCCTGTCTCTGCAGCGCTTCTTCGTCGAGGGCGTCGCCTCGTCGGGCCTCAAGGGTTAAGTCCATGAACGCCATCCCTTCCTTCGCCCCGCAGCCGATTACCGATATCGAGGTAAGAAACGCCCTCGATATCGCCGTAGAGCAGGTCAGGCGAAATCTGCCGAAATTCACCTATGCGTCGCAAAACCACTCCAGCGTCGACAATATCTATCCGGCCGTTTCCAACGATCAGTGGACAGCCGGTTTCTGGCCGGGAGAAATCTGGCTCGCCTACGAGCACACGGGCGACAAGATCTTCCAATACGCAGCACAAATTCAGGTCCAGAGCTTCCTGCATCGGATCGTGAACCGCATCGAGACCGACCATCACGACATGGGATTTCTCTATTCCCCATCCTGCGTCGCCGCCTGGAAGCTGGTGGGCGACGAGGACGGTCGGAAGGCGGCCCTGCTTGCCGCGGACCAGTTGATCGAGCGCTTTCAGCCGATCGGCCAGTTCATTCAAGCCTGGGGCCGCAAGGGCGTCGCGGAAGAATATCGGTACATCATCGACTGCCTGCTCAACCTGCCGCTGCTTTACTGGGCAAGTGCAGAATCCGGTGATCCGAAATATCGGGAGGTGGCGCTGGTGCATGCGCGCACGACGCTCGCCAATTCCGTTCGTCCCGATGACTCCACCTATCACACATTTTACATGGATCCGGTCACCGGCGCGCCAGTGCGCGGCGTCACCAAACAGGGCTACAGTGACGAGAGCGCCTGGGCGCGGGGTCAGGCCTGGGGCATAGCCGGCATGGCCTTTTCCTATCGCTACGAGCCGCTTCCGGAATATCGCGAAGCCTTCGAGCGGCTTCTTGCCTTCTATCTGAACCGCTTGCCGACGGACATGGTCCCCTATTGGGATCTGACCTTTTCGGACAAAGACGGCGAACCTCGCGACAGCTCGTCCGCTTCGATCACCGCCTGCGGCCTGCTGGAGATGGCCGACCTCGTCCCGCGGGAGGATGCCGCGCGTTACCGTGACCTCGCCCGCCGGATGATCAAGAGCCTGGCGGATGGCTATGCGGTCAAGGATCCCGCCATTTCCAACGGCCTGGTCCTGCACGGCACCTATTCCAAGAAATCGCCCTTCAACACCTGTCGCGGCGAAGGCGTCGACGAGTGCGTCTCCTGGGGCGACTACTATTACATGGAGGCCCTGATGCGCCTTTCGCGCAGCTGGTCCTCCTACTGGTGAGCATCTGATGGCCAGCATTTCGCTCAAGAAACTGAACAAGACCTACGGTGCGCTGACCGTCGTCCACGACATCGACCTTGAGATAGCAGACAAGGAATTCATCATCCTCGTCGGCCCGTCAGGCTGCGGGAAATCGACGACGCTGCGGATGATTGCCGGTCTGGAAGAGATTTCGGGAGGTGAACTGAAAATCGGCAACGACCTGATGAACGATGTTCCCTCCAAGGACCGCGACATCGCCATGGTCTTCCAGAACTATGCGCTTTACCCGCATATGACGGTCTACAAAAACATGGCTTTCGGCCTGCAGTTGCGAAAGGCTTCCCGAGAAATCATAGACACCAAGGTGCAGGAGGCCGCGAAAATCCTCGATATCACGCACCTTCTCAACCGCAAGCCGAAGGCTCTTTCGGGTGGACAGCGCCAGCGTGTGGCGCTCGGCCGCGCCATGGTGCGCAATCCGGAAGTGTTTCTCTTGGACGAACCGCTCTCCAACCTCGATGCAAAACTGCGCGGCACCATGCGCGCAGAGATCACCAAGCTGCACAAGCGGCTCGATGCCACCTTCATCTATGTCACCCACGACCAGATCGAGGCCATGACCATGGCGGATCGAATTGTGGTCATGAAGGACGGGCATATCCAGCAGGTCGATACCCCACAAAATCTCTATGACCGTCCAGTCAATATGTTTGTCGCCGGCTTCATCGGGGCGCCCCAGATGAACATGTTGCCCTGCGTCATCCAGTGCCGTGGGGAAAGCTTCGTCGCGATCTTCGACGGCCGAGAGCTGCCGTTGCCGGCCCATTTCGACAAGATCCGCATTGCGCCTTACCAAGGGCAGGAACTGGTGCTCGGCATTCGCCCGGAAAATTTCCATGAGTTGGCGCCTGCCGATATCCCGGCGGAAAATCTGGCGGCCTTCAAGGCCGTCCTTGATCTCGCCGAGCCGATGGGATCCGAGGTGCATCTGAACATGACGACAGGCGGACGAAACCTGATCGCGCGGGTTTCGCCGCGGTTCAAGGCGAATATCGGCGACGAGGTCGCGCTGGTGGCCGATATGACCAATGTACAGCTCTTCGACAAGCAAACGGAACGATCGATCTTGTACTGAGGCGCCTGCGGGAGAAGGCCATGCAGTGGTTGCGGGATATGTGGATCAAGGAAGGCCGGGGCATTTCCAAGGATGCGCCGAAGAAGACCGGGCTTGCCTTGTTCGCAGAAATCTTCGCACGCGAATGGTGGGAGATGGTCAAGCTGAACATCCTGTTTGTCCTCGCAGCGATGTTCGTAGTGACCCTCCCCGCCGCACTCGTCGCCTTGGCGCGGATCTGTGTCGCCTTCGTCGAAGATCGCAACACCTATCTTCTGCGGGATTTCACAGAAGCCTTCCTCCGATACTTCTGGCGCGCCACGCTCTGGGGTGTCGTTTTTACCGTCGCCCTCGGCATTGGAATTTATGCCATCGTCACCTACGCTGCGGCTGCGAGAGAAACCCTGGCGATGGCCGCACCGCTCGCTGTCAGCCTCGTCGTTACGGTTTTGATTGCAGTGCTGGCCTGCCACCTGGTTATGCTGATGGTCATGCGCGACCTGCCGCCCTTGACGCTGCTACGCCTTGCATCCACCGCAACCATCATCCGTCCGCTTCCGGCGCTTGTCTCGCTAGCCTTTGTGGGCCTGCTCTGGCTGGCGCATGTCGTTTTTTATCCGGTGTCAGTCTTCATGCCGGCAACGCTCAATTTTTCGCTCGGAATGTTCGCCGTTGCATTCGGCGCCCGCCGGGCAGTGGTCACGGTTCTGGCTCTGCCGATCGCAAATCAGCAGCAAAACGAACCGCGTGCGCATGACGCCAGGCAACACATGAAATCCAGAAACACTTCAGGGAAGGAGAAACGGAATGTATTTGGATAACTTCGGGAGATCGATAATAGGCGCTCTGGCAGGTATGGCCTTGGCCGTCACCACCGCCGGATCGGCATTCGCCCAGTCAGGCGACGCCGTAACGCTCAAATGGGCGCTATGGGATTGGGACAAGGTCGCCTATTACAAGCCTCTGATCGAGGCCTATCAGGCAAAACATCCAAACGTGAAGTTCGAGCCGGTCGACCTCGGGTCGCAAGACTATCAGCAAATGATTTCGACGCAGCTGACCGGCGGTTCGAAGGATATCGACATCGTCACGGTCAAGGACGTGCCGGGTTACGCCAACCTCGTGCGGGCCGGTTCCATCAGCGATCTCAGCGGCTTCATGAAAGAACAGAAGGTCGATCCCGCACCGTTCGGTGGGCTGATCGAGGAACTGACGATCGACGGCAAGATCTATGCCCTGCCCTTCCGGTCCGATTTCTGGGTCGTCTACTACAACAAGGATATCTTCGACAAAGCTGGCGTTGCCTATCCGACCAACGACATGACCTGGGCCCAGTTCGACCAGATCGCCACGAAGCTCACAGGCGGCATGGGGGCTAACAAGACCTATGGCGCGCTCCTGCATACCTGGCGTTCGACGGTTCAGCTGCCCGGCATTCTCGACGGCAAGCAGACGCTGGTGGACGGAGAATATGCCTTCCTCAAGCCATGGTATGAGCGGGCACTTGCCCTCCAAAAGGAAGGCGCCATCCCCTCTTATGCTTCGTTGAAGACATCGAACACGCACTACTCGGCTTTGTTCTTCAACGGCACGATCGGCATGTTGCCGATGGGGACATGGTTCATTGGAACCCAGATCGCCAAGGTCAAATCCGGTGAATCGAAAAGCAAGAACTGGGGTATCGTCAAGTTCCCGCATCCAGACGGCGTCGCCGCCGGTACGACCGCGGCGCAGATTGCCGGTCTCGCTGTCAACACCAATTCCGACCACAAGCAGGCAGCGCTCGACTTCATCAAGTTTGCAAGCGGTCCGGAGGGTGCAAAGATCGTCGCCGATACAGGCACCATTCCGGCCCAGCGTACCGATGATGTTGGGGCAAAGATCGCCGCGCTTCCCGGCTTCCCACAGGACGAAGCAAGCAAAGCGGCGCTGAAGGCCGGGAAGTCGTACCTCGAAATGGCGGTGAACCCCAATGCAGCCAAGATCGAGGTGGTACTTAATCGCGCCCATGACTCCATCATGACGGATAATATCTCGATCGATGATGGCCTGAAGGAGATGACCGACGGCGTGAAGGCGATCAAGTAACCTTTGCCCCTGTCCATGGCCGCGGGCAGTTCCTCGCCTGCGGCCATTTTCCTGAAACTTCCCGGATTTTGATTTTGATTTACAATCCCGCCCAATCCAATCCGCTTTTTGGCAACCCTTTAAAGAGCCGCGACGACGTTTCACGAGCCGTCATCGACCTCTTCAAGCCACTTCTGCCCTACTTTTCCGAAGGAGGCGCACGCGTGCGCCTCAATGCGGCGGGCGCGATATTCGATCGGGCGGCAGCTGATCTCGAGGGTTTTGCCCGACCGCTTTGGGGTATCGTGCCTTTTGTCGCCGGAGGCGGCGGTTTTCCGTACTGGGATCTCTATCGGCGCGGTGTCGCAAACGGAACGGATCCCGGCCATCCCGAATATTGGGGCGACCTTGCCGACCGCAATCAGAGGCTGGTGGAACTCGCTGCCATCGGCTTCGCCCTGGCGCTGGTACCCGAGCACATCTGGGACCCGTTGAGCGAGACCGCACAGCAAACCGTGGCGGCCTATCTCCTGCGCGCCCGCGAGCTGGAATTCGTCGACAACAACTGGAAGTTCTTCCGGGTGCTGATCGACCTTGGGCTTGAGCGGGTCGGCATCGATTTCGACCGAACGAAAACTGAGATCTATCTTAATGAGCTCGAGGCGTTTGATATCGGGCAAGGCTGGTATCGCGACGGACCGGTGCGGCGGGTCGATCACTACATTCCCTTCGCCATGCATTTCTATGGCCTGATCTATACGGTGCTGGCGAAAGGCGACGATGCCCGAAAGGAGCGCTTCCGGACGCGGGCTCAAACTTTTGCTGGAGATATCCGCCACTGGTTCGGGCCGGATGGTGCCGCCGTCGCCTTTGGTCGCAGCCAGACCTACCGCTTTGCAGCCGGCGGCTTTTGGGGCGCTCTGGCGTTTGCCGATGTCGAGGCGCTGCCATGGCCGGAGATCAAGGGCTACTACATGCGCCATATCCGGTGGTGGTCGAAGCTGCCGATCGCCGATCGCGATGGCGTTCTTTCAATCGGCTACGGTTATCCGAACCTGCTCATGAGCGAAAGCTACAATTCGGCCGGTTCTCCCTACTGGGCGCTGAAGTTCTTTCTGCCGTTGGCGCTGCCCGAAGATCATCCGTTCTGGGTTGCTGAAGAAGCGCCCATGCCGGAGTTTGCAGAGCCCGTTCCCTTAAAGGAACCAGGCATGGTGGCCATGCACACACCCGGCAATGTGGTGATTTTGTCGTCCGGCCAACAGCATGACAAGATGCGCGGCGCACATGAGAAATATTCGAAGTTCGCCTATTCCACGCGATACGCCTTCAATATCGAGGCTGATGACCGGAACTTTTCCGCCGCAAGCTTCGATGGAATGCTCGGCCTCTCCGATGACGGCGTTCACTTCCGAATGCGAGAAACATTGGAAGAGGCGCTGATCGCTGGCGACCGACTTTACTCGCGCTGGCGGCCTTGGCCCGACGTCACGGTGGAAACCTGGCTTCTCCCTGCCAATCCCTGGCATATTCGCATCCACCGGATCGCGACGCCGCGCCGACTGCGCGCCGTCGAGGGCGGCTTCGCGATTGAGCGGGCCGATTTTAATCGCGATCGGCCCGAACAGTCCGAAGGTCGGGCCGTCTGGCATGGCCAGAGCGATATCAGCGCCATCATCGATCTTTCGCCAGGACCGAAACGAGCTGGCTTTGCAATGACACCAATTGCAAACACCAATCTCATCCACGCCAAAGCGCTGCTGCCGCAGTTGCAGGGCGAGATCACTGCCGGTACGACAGTGTTGGCCACCGCGGCGATGGCATTGCCTCTTGATACCGATACCGAAACGGCATTGCAGACGCCGCCGGCATGCCCCGATCTCGCGGAACTGGAACAGCTTGTCCGATCAGAAGGTTCACCCATACCCGCGTTCAAACTCGAGCAATAGGCGTTCGCCTTGATCCCAAAGAATGTCCGACACAGGGGATCTCGGCGACAAATCTGCTTGCGATACGAAAGGAAGAACATGACCACGACCATTCAAACGCGCCATGCCGTTCACTACTCACAATCTGAACGCATGACCGGTGCGGAACTCAGGGAAAACTTTCTGATCGAAAGCCTTTTTTCGGCGGGAGCGCTTGAGGCCGTTTATACCCACTATGATCGAATGCTGGTGGCTGGTGCGATGCCGACCAGCACCTCTCTGATCGTGGGTGACGACCTGGCAAAAATTGTCGGGTCGGAATACCTCTTGGAGCGGCGCGAACTCGGGCTGATCAATATTGGGGGAGCAGGCCGCGTCGTCGCCGACGGCACGACCTACGACCTGCAGCCGATGGATGGGCTTTACCTCGGCCAGGGAGCGCGCGAAATCGCTTTTGAAAGCGCGGAGGCGACGGCACCGGCCAAATTCTATATCAACAGCGCCCCTGCCCATTCCCGGTTCCCTTCCCGCATCGTCACCAAGAACGACGCGATCGAAAACAATCTCGGCGACAGCGCCACGTCCAACAAGCGCAAGCTCTACCAGTATATCCATCCAAAGGTATTGCCGACGTGCCAGCTTCTGATGGGACTTACGCGACTGGAGACCGGAAGCGTGTGGAATACAATGCCGGCGCACCTTCATGACCGGCGCATGGAAGCCTATCTCTATTTCGATCTGCCGGAAAATGCCTTCGTCGTGCATCTGATGGGGCGACCGGAAGCCACCGGCCATCTGATTGTCCGCAGCGAACAGGCCGTGCTCTCGCCGCCTTGGTCGATCCATTGCGGATCCGGCACCTCGGCCTATGCCTTCATCTGGAGCATGGCCGGTGACAACCAGTCTTTCACGGACATGGATATGGTGGACATGAAAAGCCTGAATTAGCACCAGCCTCCAATGGTATGACCTGAAGAAGAGCTGCGTCTGGCGATGCCTGCGCAGCTCTTCCTTTTGCAGCAGGATCAAAAAAGAAACAGGCGGGGCATTCGCGCCCCGCCCATCTCCGGGAGGATCTCTGCAGATGGAATGAGGTGTCGGGCTGTGATCCGTACCCGACACCTCCGCCGCGTCACTTGACAGCAAGCGACTCGTTGATCTTGGCAACGTCTGCCTCAAGGTTCTTGTAGGTGTCCTCGAGACTCAATTCCCCGACGATCAACTGGCTCATCCGCTGTACGATCGTCTGATAGATGGCTGTGCCACCCTTGATGCGTTCAAACTCGCGCGCCGCCTGGGGAACGTTCTTCTTGTTTTCCAGAAAGACGGCCATAGCGGCTTTGGCGTCGTCGCTGGAGATCTTGTATTGCGGATCCTTGATCTCGGCACCGGTGAGGATCACGTAGCTTTCGGCGATTTCGCGCTGGACCTTTTCAGAGCCGAGGAACTCGATGAACTGCGCAACCGCTTCCGGATGCTCAGTCCGCTTGAAGCCAACGATCGCCGTGGCGCCAGGCATGGCATAACAACCGGCGTCACCGCACGGGGCATTGATCGCAGTCCACTGGAAGGCGTCGCCGATCTTCTTCTGGAACGGATTGACCATCCAGTTGCCGGCCAGATAGGTCACGACATTGCCGTTGACGAATTCATCGCCCATGTTTTTGTATTGGGATCCCCCGGCAGCACCCCACATTTCCTTCGGAAAGCTGCCGTCCTGTGTCCAGGCATAGAGGTCGGCAATGTATTTCTTTGCTGCAGCATCCGGAAAGCTGAACTTGCCGTCCTTGATATAGGTAGAGCCGTAGGAATAGGCCCCGCCGGAAAAACGGTGACCGGACCGGTCCATGGTGAAGGGGATCTGTGCCCCGGTCGCTTTCGCCACGCGTGCGGATGCTTCGACGATCTCCTTCAGCGTAGCCTTGGGACCTGGCAATGGTTCTCCCGCCTGTTCGAACAGCGTCTTGTTGACGAAAGGCAGGTTCAGCGTCTGGGACGCCACGTATCCGTTGATGGATTTCGGATCATTGATGTTCGGCAGCCGCAACTGATCGAGGCTGGCCCCATGCAGCTTGGCGTAGGAATCCGGATCCTTCATGTATGGACGCATGTCGAGATAGTAAGGCGCCAATTGCCAATCGGTTATCTTGGCAATGTCGGGCCCCTTGCCGGCGGCCAATTGAACCGGCAGCTGCTTTGACACGGCATCATATCCCGAGGACACGAAATTTACTTTGACGTCCGGATGCGCGCTTTCGAATTCCTTGCTCAGCGCCGCCATCCGCTCGACATAGCTTTGGTCGTCATCGGTGAACAAGAAGGTGATCGTTTTGCTCTCGGCAAGGGCCGCTTCCGTCAAGGCGAAGGTCGCGATTACCAGGGCACTAACTTGCGATAGGAATTTCAGCATTTCATCCTCCCAATGAAAATATTTTCGTTCGATCGAGATGTTCGCCAACGGATCCCGTGCTCGATTTTCTAATTTTTGACGCTTGACAACGCAAACGTCAAGCTGTTTTGCTCAAATTCAGGAAGGTCGTGTCAGAACAGCGGCTCTTCCAGAATTAAATGCAAATATTTTCATTAGGGAGAAGACCGTGGAGGACGGTTTATCTGACAGCGGGCAACCGGCTCGTTCCGTTTACCGCGTTTCACCGGGCGAAACGGTCACTGCCTGGATTCTGTCGGAAGTGTCGGAGGCTTACTTCCCGGGTCAGGCTGCTCCGGCCGAAGATCGTGCCGGATACAAATTCATCAATGGCTTTGTGGATGTCGGCGACCTGCCCTGTCGTAAAGCTTTCTGGGCGAAGATGGTCGGACGCCAAATCGAACCACGATTGCACTGGCAGCCGGCGGCCCTCAGCCTTCCGGGCGCCAATCGGCGGGTCGAATTTACTGGCTTCTGGCATGTACCGACCCATGTCAGCCGTTGGTTACGCAGCACCTTCCTTGTCGATCAGCCGCAAGAGGTCAGCATGCGGCTACGCACATGCGGTGGCGTGAGGATCTGGGTGAACGGCAGTGAGCAGGTGCGCTTCGAGCCCTTCCGGCGCAATACGGAAAGCGAAACCGATGTCGTGCTGGCGTTGAAAGCCGGCAGCAACGACATCCTGCTTCTGACCGAAGATCTTGCCGAACGCGACACGATCTGGTTCTTCGAGCTTCAATTGAGTGGCGACAGCCCTCTCGAAATCGCCCTTCCCTCGGCAGTCGACCCCGACGCGGTACGGCAGCTCGAGCCTCTTGCCCGCAATATCCGGCCGTCTGCAGATGTCTTCGTCAATCAGCCGCTTGAGATCATCTTCGATAACCCGCCCGATTTCGACGTGCCGGTCCATCTGGAGGTCTATAGCCACGGCCATGACCGATCCATTCTCGCCAGCGCCGACCGTACCTTGCCTGCCCACCAGTCTGCTCTCATCGCCGAGACCGTCACGGACCTGCCGGACGGCTATCACGGCGTCAGAGTAAAGATCGGCTCCGGCACAGCCATCGTCGATCGCCAGATCGATGCGGCTTTCATTGGCAGCCTTATGCCGCCGAAATCCGCTCCCTCGCTTGCGCAACGCAAACAGGAGGCGCTCGTCTTCAGCGCCCGTCACGGCGCAGACCGCATAGGCCGGGTTCTGGCTATGGCCGCATCTGGCGAGGTCGACGAAAAAGCCATGGACCGGATCATCGACGCCACCCTCGCCAGCATCGACCGGCGGGAGGACTGCTCCGATTTCTCCATGGTTCCGCTTCTGTGGCTTCTCGCCGCCTACGAAAAGATGTTGCCGCCTTCGACCGCGGCGAAGATCCGGGCATCCATTGCCGCTTACCGCTATTGGGTGGATGAGCCTGGTAACGACGTCATGTGGTTTTGGAGTGAGAACCACGTCCTTTGTTTCCACACCAGCCAATTGATTGCTGGCCAGCTGTTGCCGGACACCGTGTTTTCCGCATCCGGCCGGACCGGCCGGCAACAAGCCGAACTGGCGACCACCCGCCTCCATCGCTGGTTTGACAGCGTCGAAGCCGACGGTTTGGCGGAATGGAATTCGGCCGCATATTATCCGGTCGACTTCATCGGCCTGCTTGCCCTCGAGCGATGGGCCGAGCCTGAGATTGCCGCGAGAGCACGCGGTCAGCTGGACCTGATCTTCCGCATGATTGCGCTTCATACGCTGGCAGGAGTGCCGGCCGGCTCGCAGGGGCGCGCCTATGACAAGGAGTTGCGCGCCGGACCTCTGACAGAACTCGCTCCTTTTGCAAGGGTCGCTTTTGGCAACGGCTGGCTAAATGGGGGCGTCGCCTCGCTGCCAATGTTCTGTGCCGGCTCCTACGAGCCGCCCCGGGATCTTGCCCAATACGCACAACTCGAGGGCAATCGCAGCATCGAAGCTCGGTATAGCCAGGGTCTCGAACCTGCAAAGCTCGTCCTGTTCAAGACCCCTTCATCCCAGCTTTCCACCGTCGTCGATCACAAGACCGGTCAAAAGGGGCACCAGCAGCACGTGCTGGACATCCGCCTTTCAGGCCATCCGATGGCGCGGCTTTGGATCAATCATCCGGGAGAGGATGATCCATGGGGAACCCAACGTCCTTCATACTGGGCCGGGAACGGGATTCTTCCGCGCGTCATGCAGCATCGCGACGTCGCCTTGCTGATTGCCGATACGACTGGTTCCCGCCTGCCCTGGACCCATGCCTATCTTGGACGGGATGGGCTTGATGAAGTCATTGTCGACAACGGATGGCTCCTGGTGCGCGCCGGTGCAGGTTTCGCGGCCCTTCATGGGACAAACGGCCTTCAACTGGTGGACGAAGGCCCCACGGCGGGCCGGGAGTTGCGTTCGTCAGGCTCCGTCGCCGGCTGGGTAGCGGTAGTCGGCTCCGGCGATGCTGCGGCATTTCAGCGGTTTTCCGAACGTGTCAGGGCGACAGACATCAGATTCGATATGGCTGGAAGGATACTCTCAGTGACGCCTCCCGGACGCGCCACGCTGACGCTTTCCTATTCCGGTGACTTTACCGTCGGCAATCAGCCGCGACCCTTCGTCCACGACCAGCCCCAGCCGATCATCACCTATGACAGTGTGGCCGAAAACCAGATCGACCACCCGTTCTATGCATAAAGGACCTTTTGAGCCTATGGATGCGATGCCCCTCACCAAGCCCGTTCTCAGGAACAAGATCGACCTGGTTGCGAAAGCTTTCAGCCGCCTCAAGGGCATCAAGGAAGGCTTGGTCGGTGCGGATGCCGGCGGTATCCAGTTCGATGAATGGGATTGGGAAGTCGGCGTCGGTCTCTATGGTTTCCTGCGGCGCGCCTCCGCCGCCAAGGATCAGCTCGCCATAGACGATCTTGTCGATTGGTATGCGCGCCAGATTGCGCGCGGCCTGCCGCCACGACAGATCAACAGTACGGCTCCGATGCTTCCACTCGCCATCCTGATCGAGCATGTCGACAGGCCGGAATTTCGCGGCCTCGTTGAGGATTGGGCGGACTGGCTTGTCCACGCTTTGCCGAAGACCGAAGACGGGGGGTTTCAGCATGTCGTAAAGGAGCGGTTGAACGACGGGGAACTGTGGGACGATACATTGTTCATGGCCTGTCTCTTCCTGGCGAGAGCCGGCGTCGTCATCGGCCGGCCCGACTGGGTAGACGAAGCCGTTTATCAGTTCATGGTCCATGCACGCTATCTTTCGGATCCGGTGACCGGGCTTTGGTATCACGGCTGGACCTTCAACGGCCGGCACAATTTTGCCAAGGCCTTCTGGGCACGCGGCAACGCCTGGATTACCGTCGCCATTCCGGAGCTCTTCAAGCTGGTTCCCGAGCTGAACAGCAAGGACAAGCGTTTCCTGGCAAATGTTCTGGCCAGCCAGGTACGATCGCTGAAGAAACTCCAGCGGCCCGACGGCATGTTCCATACCCTCCTGGATGATCCGACCTCGCCGGTGGAGACTTCGGCGACCGCTGGTATTGCTTATGGAATCCTGCGCGGTATCGAAGCGGGGATTCTGCCGGCGGCCGACCGCCGACATGCCGAAAACGCGTTGGCGGCCGTCCTTGCTCATATCGACAACGAGGGCGTTGTGCAGGGCGTTTCCGACGGCACACCCATGGGGCATGACCTGGAATTCTATCGGCGCATTCCAAACCTGCCTACCCCTTACGGCCAGGCGCTTACAATGCTGCTGTTGACCGAAGTGCTCCTCGAAGGCGAGGAGCAAGAATGACAAGGCGTCCCGCCCTTCTCATTGATGCCTCCGATCAGGATCAGACCGACCGCATTCAGGCTGCGATCGATCAGGCTTGCGATAGTGGCGGTGGCTGCGTCGAATTGGGTGCAGGGGTCCACATGACCCGCGGCCTCCGGCTGAAGTCCGGGGTGGAGCTTCATTTGGCGAATGATGCGATCCTGCGCCCGATCCCCTCCTATGACGCCTATGGAGGGACGACCGTTTCGGTCATCGCCGAAAAATCGGATCGCGGTATCATTGTCGCAAAGGACGCTACCGATATCAGCTTGACCGGCCCCGGCCGGATTGAAGCAGCCGGCGAATGCTTCATCGCCGGCGACGATCCCGACATGGGCACGTTCATTCCAGCGCCATTGCGGCCGCGTGTCGTGGTCTTCGAAAACTGCCGAGGTGTCCGGCTCGAAGAACTGGAAATTCGCGATTCCCCGATGTGGACGGTGCACCTGGTAAATTGCGCGGATGTCCATGTCAGGCGTCTGACGGTATCCAACAATAGACGGCTTCCCAATACCGACGGCATCGTTCTCGACGCCTGTCGCCATGCACTCATTGAAGACTGCGTGATTTCCACCGCAGACGATGGCATATGCCTCAAAACCAGCGCCGGCCCGGACGGTAGCGCGATCGGAGAGTGCATTGACATCCACGTGCGCCGCTGCCTCGTCGAAAGTTTCAGCTGTGCTTTGAAGATCGGCACGGAGTCCTATGGCGACTTCTCCGATATTCTTTTCGAGGACTGCCGTGTCCAAAGTTCCAACCGCGCCCTGGGGCTGTTCTCCCGTGATGGCGGTCGGATCACCAATGTCCGCTTCCACCGCATTGCGGTCGATTGCCATGAGACGCTCGACGGCTTCTGGGGTTCGGGCGAAGCCCTGACTGTAACAGTCGTCGATCGCATGCCCGAGCGACAAGCGGGACAGGTCTCGAATCTCATCGTCGAGGATCTTTCAGGCAGCATGCAGGGCGCCATGACGCTTGTCTCGACTTCGGCGGCCCGAATTACGGATGTGAAGCTGTCACGCCTCAGGCTCCAACAAGAAATGGGGGCCCTCGGTACGGCCCTTTGCTACGATCTGAGGCCGACCAATGCCGATCTGGCGCCCAGCACCGATGCGGCGGGCCGGGCGAACGCCTGGACCAAAGGGGCAGACGGGCGCGTGATCGGAATGGTCAATTATCCGGGAGGAATGCCGGTGCTCTTTGCCGCCGGCGTTGAAGGAATAACAATCGACGACATGCAGGTCGACCGACCTGAGCCGCTGCCAATCGGCTGGAGTGAAGAGCCAGTCGTTTATCAGGCGCGCTGAACCTGACGGGAGCAGGAAATGGGAAATCTAAAGCTTACCAATATCAGTAAATCGTTCGGCGCGCTCACGGTCCTGCACGATATCAACCTGTCAATCGACGAAGGCAAATTTGTCGTATTCGTCGGTCCGTCGGGCTGCGGAAAGTCAACGCTCCTGAGGATCATAGCCGGTCTGGAAGACATCACGGCAGGAGAGATCGAGATCAGTGGACGCGATGTCGTCCACCTGTCGCCTGCGGAGCGCAAGATCGCCATGGTGTTCCAGTCCTATGCTCTTTATCCGCATATGAGCGTACGCAAGAACCTCGCCTTCGGCCTGGAAAATCTGAAATTCAAGCGCGACGAGATCGAGGTCCGCATCAACGAAGCCGCGCGCATGCTGGCCATCGAACCTTATCTGGACAGAAAACCCAGGCAGCTTTCCGGCGGTCAACGCCAGAGGGTCGCGATCGGGCGGGCGATCGTACGCAACCCCGACATCTTCCTGTTCGACGAGCCCCTCTCCAACCTGGATGCCGCCTTGCGCGTTCAGACCCGTGCGGAGATCACCAAGCTGCATCGGGACATCAAGACCACGATGATCTACGTCACCCATGACCAGGTCGAAGCCATGACCATGGCCGACCAGATCGTCGTGCTGAACAGCGGGCGAATCGAGCAAGTCGGGACACCACTCGAACTTTTCGAGGGGCCGAAGAACCTGTTCGTCGCCGGTTTCCTGGGTTCGCCCCGCATGAACATGCTGAAGGGAACCGTCATCGGCATGCATGATGGGTGCATGACGTTGGATATGGGCCACGGCACCACCTGGTCGGCGGGGATCGAGCCCAACGCCTCGATGATCGGGAAGCCGGTTCTGGCGGGTGTGCGGCCGGCGCATTTTTCGGTCAACGAGAAAGACGGCTTGCCTTTCGTGGTCCATTATTACGAAAGCCTTGGAACCGAAACCTATGTCTATGGGACGCTTGAGGGCCAAAGTGATCAGATCATCATCCATCAAGCGGGGCATTTCTCGCCGGCCCCAGGCTCCAGACTGAGGATCGCACCGCCACCCGAGCGGCTGCACGTCTTTGATCCCGAAACAGGTCTGGCAATCCCGCGTAAAGCCAAACAGCGGGATGAATCCCATGCCGTTGCTTAAGGGAAGAGACATGATCGGACGGTTCGGCGAGTTATTGATGGGGATCATCGAGGCTCCGGTCAACGCCTTGGAAAGCCTTATGGGGCGAAAGCGGATGCCCTATCTTTTCCTCGCGCCCAATCTGATCCTTTTCGGCATTTTCACTTTCCTGCCGATCGCCATTGCCGCCGGATATGCCTTTACGGGCGGTACGGAGCTTTTCGTCTCCGATCGCCCTTTCGTGGGTTTCGACAATTTCCGCCAGCTTCTCGAGTGCGAGGATTATCTACGCCCAGGCAGCTGCCGAGAGTCCCTCTTCTGGACGGCGATCTGGAATACCCTTTGGTTCGTCGCCTTCAACGTTGCGGCGACCTTGCTGGCGGCGTTGATCACCGCGTTGATACTCAATCGCGCCATTGCTGCGCGCGGCTTTTTTCGAGCGATCTTCTTTTATCCGGTTCTGTTGTCACCCGTGGTGATCGGCTTGATCTGGAAGTGGTTTTTGGACCGCAACGGCTTGCTCAACGCCTTTCTGCAGATGCTCGGCGTCCCGCCGGAAATCTTCCTTCTCGACGTCGGCTGGTCGCGCTTTTTCGTGGTGGTGGTCTCCGTCTGGTTCCATATGGGCTTTTATACGCTCATCCTGCTTGCCGGGTTGCAGGCGATACCGAAGGATCTCTACGAAGCGGCCGCAATCGACGCCGCCTCGCCGCGCCGCACGCTCCTGCGCATCACTCTGCCGCTCCTTGGACCAAATCTTCTCGTCGTACTTATCCTGCTGATGATCCGTTCCGTGCAGATCTTCGACGAAGCCTGGGTCTTGACCAATGGCGGTGGGCCCGGCACGGCCAACAGCTTCATTGTGCAATATATCTACCAAATGGCATTCGGCAGCGATCTTCGCCTGTTCGGCCTTGCTTCGGCAGCTTCCGTGCTGATGGGCCTGGTGCTTCTGGTTCTAACACTCATTCAGCTGCGCCTCGGCCGCAAGATGGAGTCCTGATCATGTCGCATGGCTTCAATCCCATCGGTTTTCTCACTCGCACCCGCCGGCCTGGACGTATCGGGATGACCGACATCCTGTCCTGGCTCTGGCTGATCGCCGGCACCCTCGCCGTTCTCGTTCCGGTCGCATGGGCGGGTTTGTCTTCCCTTAAACCGGCTGCTGAAATCACCCGTTTTCCGCCTACCCTGCTGCCGCGCACCGCCGTAGAAATGAACGTTCCGGGATACGACAAGCCGCTGAGCCTCTGGACGGTCACCATAGACGGCAAGACGCGCGAGATGGCGATGGTCCGTCGCATCGGCCTCAAAGCGCAAATGGTCGATCCGCAGTCGCCCGAAGCACCTGTGAGCGTCGACGTCAGGACGATGTCGCCCATCCAGAAACTGACCGCAGCGACTGAAAACTACACCGATCCCCTGACCAGGTTCGACTTCCTGACCTTCTTGAAAAACTCGGTCTTTGTTACCTTTGTCGCGACCCTTCTGACGTTGATCGTCAACGCTATGGCGGCCTTTGCGCTGTCCAAATACCGTTTCCGCGGCAAGAACGCGATCTTCGTGCTGATCATCTCGACACTGATGATCCCGCTGACGGTCGTCATGGTACCGGCCTATCTGGTCGTCGTGGGAGTCGGCCTCGTCGACAGTCTGTGGGGGATTATCATTCCCACAATTGCCTCGCCGACCGGCGTCTTCCTGTTGCGTCAATACATGCTGACCATTCCGGACGAGCTGATCGAAGCCGCACGCGTCGACGCCGCAACCGAGTTCCGTATCTTCTGGCGTATAATCCTGCCGCTCACGGCTCCAGCGCTTGCGGTTCTCGCGATATTCTCGGTCCTCTGGCGATGGAACGACTTCCTCTGGCCTCTGATCGTCTTGAGCAGTCGGGAAAACTTTACGCTGCAGGTGGGGCTCAACGCCTTCCAGGGAGAGTTCTCGGTCCAATGGCACTACATTCTCGCCATGACATTTCTCAGCCTGTTACCGGTGACTGCCGTCTTCCTATTTCTGCAGAAATACATCACCACCGGCATCGCCGGCACGGGAATGAAATGACTTCAGCGGCGGGGTGGCTGAACGCTGCCCCGCAATACCAGGCGGCAGCCGAGTTCCAGGCGGTGAGCGGGGCGTAGAGGATCATTGGCTAGCAGCCGCTGCTCCAGCAACCCGAGCGCAGCGGCGCCAAGCCGATCACTCGGCAATTGAACGGTCGAAAGCGGCGGCGAGCTGAATTCGCCAAGGATAATATTGTCGAAGCCCAGGACCGAAACATCCTCAGGCACTCGAATGCCTGCGTCGGAAAGCGCCTTCAGACAGCCAAGAGCAAGGTTATCGGCTGCGCAGAAGATCGCCGTGGCACCGCGCAGATCGCGGTCTTCGGCCAAAATTCTCGCAATGGCTTTTTCGCCCTGAACCGGCTCGAATCCCTCCGCCTCGATGACCAAGTCCGGCGAAATGGGAATACCTGCCGCAAGCAGTGCATCGGTATACCCGTCATATCGCCGCCGAATGGTCGTCCGCCCTTTCCAGGTCAAGTGCATGATCCGCCGGTGCCTGAGTGAAAGGAGATGTTCCGCCCCCTGACGAGCTCCGAACCGATTCTCCCCCGTCACCGTATCCACCAGCATGGAGGGATCCTCGCCGTTCAGGATGACGAGCGGCGTCTGAAGCGCCGCCAGACTGCGGATAAGTTCGGGTCGGTCGTCGTTGAGAACGACGATGCCATCCACCTTCTCCGCCTCAGCCGATCGACGCACCTCCGCCGGGTCGATCCGGTTGCTGGCACTGACCAACGGTACGAAGCGAATGCTGCGCCGCTCGCATTCCTGGCGCAAACCATTAAGCATCGTCCAGCTGACCAGATTGAGATCGCTGCGCGGCGCTGCGTCGCTGGTCACAGCCAAAAGGATTGTCCTCAATGTTGCGATCGTCGCGCGGCTTTTCCGTTTCTCGAGATAACCCAGCCGCTGGGCGGAATTCAGCACGCGATCCCGCACCTCGACGGAAATGGGGGCAGTGCCGTTCAAGACATGCGAGGCAGTGCTGAGGGATACGCCTGCGTCGAGCGCGACATCTTTCAATCCGATCTTCGCTTTCACATCCGCACCGCTTAACGCTTCCCGACACTCGTCTGATACTTCGCAGAGACCTTATGCAAGCCGAACGCCGAGCTCTTTGTCGTCCCCGTCACTCTTCACGAAAGGCTCGATTGATCTGGTCTGAGAGGGGCTTCAACAGATAGGAAAGAGCGGTGCGGTCTTCAGTCTGGATCAACGCCTCGGCCGGCATCCCGGGAACGAGCGACAGGTCCCTGAGTTTCTTCATTTCCTCCGCCGTAACAGAGAGACGCACCAGATAAAAGGACAGCCCATTCCGCTCATCCGTGGTCAGGTCGGCGGCAATCCGGCTGACATGGGCTATCAGTTCGGGGGTCGTCCGCTGGTTGAAGGCGGACATCCGCAGGACCGCCTTCTGGCCAAGCTGGATCTGATCGATGTCCTTCGGCGCAATCTGCACCTCCAATGCCAGATCGTCGCCTTCCGGTACGATCAGCATGACCGGATCGGCCGGTGAAATCACCCCGCCAACCGTATGCACGGCAAGTTGGTGGACGATGCCGGATTGCGGTGCAATGATGTCCACGCGCTTCAATTCGTCCTCGGCGGCAATCTTCCGCTCGATATATTCGCCGACCTGGGCCTGCACCTCCCTGAGCTCGCGTCCGACTTCCGCCTTCAGATCCTGATCGACCTGGAGAATCTGAAGCCTTGTTTCGGTGATGCGGCCCGCTGCCTGTGCCTGATAGGCAACCTTCTCTCCCCGTTCGCCCCCGAAAGTCGCGACCTGTGTTCTCAAGCTGTTCAAGCGCTGATCCGATACGATACCCTGCTCGCGCAGACCGCCCAGGGAGGCGATTTCCTTGTTCAATACCTCGATCCCTTGCTGGTAGGCCGCTTCCTGCGCCTTCAACCCTTCGATCTCATGTTCGAACTGGGCGATGCGCTCGCGAAGCTGCGCTTTCTTTCCTTCCCTCGATTGCTTCCTGAATTCGAACAAGCGCGTCTCGCTCCGCATCGCCGAGGCGACATTCGGATCGTTGCTTCGCGTCGTCAGCGGATCGGGAAATACGATCGTATCAAGATCGTCGCGCTCGGCTTCCAGCCGCGCCATTCTGGCGGACAGTTCGTCCAGCCGTTTTGTGACGATTGCGAGGTTCGCACGCGTCTGCGTCGCATCGAGCCGCATGACAATCTGACCCGCGGCGACTTCGTCCCCCTCGCGAATGAGAATTTCGCCCACGACCCCGCCTTTGGGATGCTGGACTTTCTTCACATAGGAGTTGACCACGAAATGTCCTGAAGCGACCACCGCACCGGACAAATTCGTCACGGCAGCCCAGGCGCCTGCACCACCCACCATCAACACGCCGGTAAACAGGCCAACCGCCAGATGCCGTCGAATGGAACCCGTGACCTCGCCGGTCAGGCGATCAACGTTTGACATCGGATTCCTCCGAACCAATTTCAGATCCCGCCTTGCTTTCATCGCTCGCCGCGGGGCGGAAAGGACTTGCAACCACACGCAGCGGCGTTACAGCGGCACCAGTTGCGGGAAAGCCCGCGTTTGCGGGCGGCGGCACCGGCGTGGCCTTGAGAACCTGCGACAGCACTTCGTCCCTCGGTCCGAAAGCTTTCTGGCGGCCAGCCTCCATCATCAGCACCAGATCAACCGCGCCAATGGCGCTTGGACGATGCGCAACCACGATGGCGATGCCTTTCCTCTGGCGAACCGAGGCGATAGCCCTGATCACTGCGGCTTCGCCCTCGGCGTCCAGGTTCGCGTTGGGCTCGTCAAGAACGACGAGGAAGGGATCGCGGTAAAGCGCCCTGGCAAGTCCGATACGCTGGCGCTGTCCGGCCGAAAGCGCCGACCCCGCCTCGCCAATCCGCGTCTCATAACCTTGATCGAAACGCAAGATAAGCTCATGGGCTCCCGCGGCCTTAGCGGCGGCGACCACGGCCTGCGCATCGGCGTCATCCTCGAACCGGGAGATATTCTCCGCGATCGTGCCGTCGAACAGTTCCACGCCCTGAGGTAGGTAGCCGATGTGACGTCCGAGGGCTTCGGCATCCCATTGATCGAGGCTTGCGCCGTCCAGACGGACCTTGCCGGCGGCAGGGACCCATGCCCCCACGAGCACGCGCGCCAGCGTTGATTTGCCCGAGCCCGAGGGGCCGATGATTCCCAATGCGCTCCCAGCAGCAACTGCAAAGCCCAGTCCCGCCACGGTCGGCTTTCTCTCGCCCGGAGGCATGACGGTCACGCCCTCCACGCGCAACTCCTTTTCAGGAACCGGCAGCGCCGTCATCGAAGCAGTTTCCGGAACCTTCGCCAGAAGATCCTTCAGCCTCGTCCAGCTCTGCCGCGCCATCAGGAAGGGCTTCCAGCTTGCTATGGCGAGATCGACGGGCGCAAGCGCGCGACCCATCATGATCGAACTGGCGATCATCACACCGCCGGTCGCCTGCTGCGTAATGACAAGATAGGCACCCACGGCAAGAATGGCCGATTGCAGCACCATCCTCAACGACCTGGAAATGCTGCCAAATCCACCGGCGACATCGCCTGCCTTGCGGTTGGCGGCCAGATAGTCCGCATTGGTCAGTTGCCAGCGCGCGGCAATCCGCCGACCAATCCCCATCGCCTGCACCACTTCGGCGTTGCGACGGGCAGCCTCCAAGAGGCCGTTACGGGCCATATTCGAGGATATGGCATCACGTATCGCCTTTTTTGACAGACCATTGGTGAGCAAGGTCAGGCATACGAGGATGATTGCGCCTGCAAGGGCCGTGACGCCAATCCAGAAGTGAAACAGAAAGCAGATCGCCAGGTAGAGCGGCATCCAGGGCAGGTCGAAAAAGGCCGTCGGGCCATTGCCTGAGAGAAAGCCGCGGACATTGTCGAGGTCGCGCAAGGGCTGCAGACCATCGCCCGGCATGCGGGTCAGCAAAGGCAAGCGGGTCACCGCGTCGTGGACCCGGCCTGAGAGCCGCAGATCAAAGCCCTCTCCGATCCGCAGGAGCACCCGTGCCCGGATGACGTCGAGCATGGATTGAAAGGCGTAAAGGCCGGTCGCAAGCGCGGCAAGACCGATCAGCGTCGGGACGCTGCCGCTTGCAAGCACCCGGTCATAGACCTGAAGCATGAACAACGGCGAGGTCAGGGCCAGGATATTGACGATACCGCTGATCACAGCAATGCTGACAATGCTCTGCTTCAGCGGGAACGCATCCGCCGCAGTGCGACGCTGCAGCGGAACAGCATTAAATGATCCAGACATCCAATTCCCGGGCTAGAAAACAAGGGCCTGCCGAGTGCAAGCGCCAATGCCAGTTGAGACAATCGAAGCATAGGTATCAGAATTGATCAAGCAATTCGTCGTTTTCACGACACCGGGGACCGTTCCGCGAGATTGCGTGTCCTCTTTCAGACAAAACAAATTGTCCTTCCCGGGCGACCGGGAAGGACGATTTCGCGACGGATCTGATCTGAAAGCTGCGTCTACTTGGTTGCCTTCGCCCAGCTCTTGACGAGTTCGTCATAGTTGACCGTCAGAGGCTTCTCTTTCTCGTTTGCCACCTTCAGCTGCGGCGCGAGGTTACCCTTCGCCACGGCATCCTTGTTCCAATATTCGAGGTCATGCTCTTCGGCGAGCTTCGGACCCGCATCGCCTTGAACGCCGGCGCGTTCGAGACGCTGCAGAACCTTCTCCTGTTCGGCACAAAGCGAGTCCATTGCTTCCTGAGCGGTCTTGGCGCCGGAGGACGCGTCGCCGATCGCCTGCCACCACAGCTGGGCAAGCTTCGGATAGTCAGGAACGTTTGTACCGGTCGGCGACCATTGCAGGCGCGCCGGCGAGCGGTAGAACTCGATCAGGCCGCCGAGCTTTGGCGCACGGTCGGTGAAGGACTTGTGGTCGAGTGTCGACTGGCGGATGAAGGTAAGGCCAACATGGCTCTTCTTCACGTCGACAGTCTTCGAGGTCACGAACTGCGCATAGAGCCAGGCGGCCTTGGCGCGGTCGTCGGGCGTGGATTTCATCAGCGTCCAGGAACCGGCATCCTGATAGCCGAGCTTCATGCCATCCTTCCAGTAAACCCCATGCGGTGACGGAGCGAACCGCCACTTCGGCGTGCCGTCCTTGTTCACGACCGGCAGGCCTTCCTTCACGAAGTCCGCGGTAAAGGCCGTATAGGTGAACATCTGCTGGGCGATTTCGCCCTGCGACGGCACCGGACCGGATTCAGAGAAGGTCATGCCCTGGGCAGCCGCCGGCGCATAGGCCTTCATCCAATCGAGGTACTTCTGGATCGAGTAGACGGCCGCAGGACCATTGGTGTCGCCACCGCGCGCAACGCACGAGCCGACCGGACGCGACTTCTCATCGACCTTGATACCCCACTCGTCGACCGGCTTGCCGTTCGGGATGCCCTTGTCGCCGTTGCCGGCCATAGAGAGCCAGGCGTCGGTGAATCGCCAGCCGAGCGATGGGTCCTTCTTGCCGTAGTCCATATGGCCATAGACTTTCTTGCCGTCGATCTCGCGGCCGGTGAAGAACTCGGCAATATCTTCGTAGGCCGACCAATTGACCGGAACACCGAGATCATAGCCGTACTTGGCCTTGAAGTCCGCCTTGTTCTTCTCGTCGTTGAACCAGTCGTAGCGGAAGAAGTAGAGGTTGGCGAACTGCTGGTCCGGAAGCTGATAGAGTTTGCCGTCCGGTGCAGTGGTGAAGGACTTGCCGATGAAATCGTCAATGTCGAGGTTGGGGTTGGTGACGTCCTTGCCTTCCTTCGCCATGAAGTCGGTCAGGCTGCGCGCCTGCTGATAGCGCCAATGGGTGCCAATCAGGTCGGAGTCGTTGATGTAAGCGTCATAGATGTTTTCGCCCGACTGCATCTGCGTCTGCAGCTTTTCAACCACGTCGCCTTCGCCGATCAGGTCGTGGGTGATCTTGATGCCGGTGATTGCCGTGAAGGCAGGCGCCAGCACCTTGGACTCGTATTCGTGAGTGGTGATGGTTTCGGAAACGACCTTGATGTCCATGCCGGCGAAAGGCTTCGCCGCATCGATAAACCACTGCATTTCCTTTTCTTGCTCGGCGCTGGAAAGCGTCGACATGTCGCCGATTTCCTTGTCAAGGAATTGCTTGGCTTCGTTCATGCCCGCGAAAGCCGAACCCGTCATTGCCAGCAGCATTGCCGCTGTTGTCGTCATAAGATGCCGTCGCATGATATCCTCCCAGAGTTTGCGAGTGCACGTTCAGTTAGAAGATGGCCGGTACATCCGGACACCGTATCAGCTTGCCTCAGACAAAGCGGAAAACGCCGATTGCGTAAACCACGGCTATGGCAAGAGCCCACCACAGGTTGGGACCAATCAGTCCCAACCATGCGAGATGAATGAATGCCGCCCCGAGCAGCGAAATGAACAGCCGGTCTCCACGAGTCGTCTCGAAGCGGAGAATCCCTACGCGCGGCGAACCGCCTGGAGCGAAATATTCCCAAACGCTCATGCCGATCAAAAGCGCGAGGATCGACAGGAAAAACAGCGCCGTCGGCAGCGTCCAGGCCATCCAGGAAAAGGTCATAGGTAATTCTCCTCCTCAAACGCGGCCGAGCGCAAAGCCCTTGGCGATGTAGTTGCGGACAAAATAGATCACCAGCGCTCCCGGAACGATGGTCAGAACGCCTGCCGCGGCCAGCACCCCCCAGTCCATGCCGGCGGCCGAAACCGTTCGGGTCATGATGGCGGAGATCGGCTTTGCGGCAGTTGTCGTCAGCGTGCGAGCGAGCAGGAGCTCGACCCAGGAGAACATGAAGCAGAAGAAGGCAGCAACGCCGATCCCCGACGCGATCAACGGCATGAATATCTTCACGAAGAACCGCGGGAAGGAATAGCCGTCGATATAGGCCGTCTCATCGATCTCCTTCGGCACGCCCGACATGAACCCTTCCAGGATCCACACCGCCAGCGGCACGTTGAACAGGCAATGGGCGAGAGCGACCGCAATGTGTGTATCGATCAAACCGAAAGCCGAATAGAGCTGGAAGAACGGCAAGGCGAAGACTGCCGGCGGAGCCATGCGGTTCGTCAGCAGCCAGAAGAAAAGGTGCTTGTCGCCCAAAAAACGGTAGCGGGAAAACGCATAGGCAGCCGGCAGCGCGGCCAATACCGAGATTATCGTGTTCAGCACGACGTAGATGATGGAATTGATATATCCGTTGTACCAGGACGGATCGGTAAAGATCACGCTATAGTTTCTAAGCGTCGGATTTTGCGGCCAGAGCGAAAAGGCACCGGTGATTTCCGCGTTTTCCTTGAAGCTCATATTGATGAGCCAGTAGATCGGCAAAAGCAGGAAGAGGATGTAAAGGGTCGATACGAGCCAGGAGAGGTTTCCGGCAGGCTTAAATTTAGTTGTCTCGGCCATTGGCGCTCTCCCCTCAACCGTTCGCGTCGCTGCTGGTCATCACGGTATAGAAGATCCATGAGAGCAGCAGGATAATGAGGAAGTAGATGATCGACATGGCGGCCGCCGGTCCGAGGTCGAATTGCCCGACAGCCATCTTGACCAGGTCGATCGAAAGGAAGGTGGTCGAATTGCCGGGACCACCACCGGTCACGACAAACGGTTCGGTGTAGATCATGAAACTGTCCATGAAGCGCAGCAGTACAGCGATGAGCAATACGCGTTTCATCTTCGGAAGCTGGATGTAACGAAATACCGACCAGCGCGACGCACCGTCGATCTTGGCCGCCTGGTAATAAGCGTCGGGAATGGAAACGAGACCGGCATAGCAGAGCAGCACGACGAGGCTGGTCCAGTGCCAGACATCCATGACGATGATCGTGATCCACGCGTCGAGAGGATCGCGGACATAGTTGTAGTCAACACCCAAGGCCCGCAGCGTATAGCCCAGCAAGCCTATGTCGACACGGCCAAAGACCTGCCAGATGGTGCCGACAACGTTCCAGGGAATGAGCAGCGGCAGCGCCATCAGCACAAGGCAAACCGGCACGCCAATGCCGCTTTTGGGCATGTTGAGCGCGATGAAAATCCCGAGCGGTATCTGTAGGGCGAGAATGACGAAAGAGAAGAACAGGTTGCGCTGCAGTGCCTCCCAAAAGCGATCGGAATGCAAAATCTCCAGGAACCAGTCGGTGCCGGCCCAGAAGAATTCGTTATTGCCGAACGTGTCCTGTACCGAGTAGTTCACCACCGTCATCAGCGGGATGACCGCTGAAAAGGCGACAAGCACGAGAACCGGCAGGACCAGAAACCACGCTTTATTGTTCCATGTCTTCTGCATGAGTTCAGGCCTCCCTGCCGACGCGCCAGGAATTGGCGTAGATATTGATGGCTGCGGGATCGAAGGTGATGCGCGGCTCTGCCGGAATCTCGGCATCCTCGGATGCGACGATGGCGATCCGCTGGCCCTGGAAATCCGCACGGACGATCCTTCGACGCCCGATGTCTTCGATACGGTTCACCGCAACCGGCATGCCTTCCCGGCCAATGCGAATGAATTCCGGCCGAATACCGAGTTCGGCGCGGTCGCCGGCACCGATCTGCGGGGAATAATCGAGCGCGATCCTCTCGCCTCCGACGACGACGGCGGAACCTTCCACGCGTGCCGGCATGACGTTCATACCCGGGGAGCCAATGAAATAGCCCACAAACGTGTGGGTCGGACGCTCGAAAAGCTCCGCAGGCGTCCCGATCTGGACAATCTGGCCGTCATACATGACCACCACCTTGTCGGCGAAGGTCAGAGCCTCCGTCTGGTCGTGCGTCACATAGACCATGGTGAAACCGAACTGCTTGTGCAGCCGTTTCAACTGCGAGCGCAGCACCCATTTCATATGCGGGTCGATGACGGTGAGCGGCTCGTCGAACAGGATAGCATTGACGTCATTTCGGACGAGACCCCGTCCGAGCGAAATCTTCTGCTTCTGGTCGGCGGTCAACCCTTGCGCCTTGCGCTTTGACCATCCCGAAAGATCGATGATCTCCAGCATCTCGCGAACGCGCCGATCGACTTCCGCCTCGGGCACCGCACGGTTGCGCAAAGGGAAGGCCAGGTTGTCGTAGACCGTCATCGTGTCATAGATGACCGGGAACTGGAAAACCTGCGCTATATTGCGGGCCTGGGTCGACAGATATGTCACATCCTTGCCGTCGAACAGAATGCGCCCCTCGGACGGTTGAAGCAGTCCGGAAATGATGTTCAACAGGGTTGTCTTGCCGCAGCCGGAGGGTCCAAGCAACGCGTAGGCGCCGCCGTCATTCCATTCGTGGTGAACTTCGCGCAGCGCATAGTCCTTTGGAGACTTCGGAGCGGGACCGTAAGCGTGGCGAATATGATCGAGTGTGATGCGAGCCATAGTTTTCCTCCCGCCTAGGCCACGGCATTGACGGCAATGGCCCGGCCGTCGCTGCCAAAGGCCATAAGGTGACGCGTGTCGAGGAAAAGGTCGACTTGCGTATCCGGATCGATCTCATGAATGCCCGCCGCCAGCATGATCCAGCGCGCGCCATTATAATCCAGATGCACGAAACTCTCCGAACCGGTGATTTCGGAGATCTGCGTGACCGCCCTCAATGGTGCGGCATCCTCCGTTTGCCGGGTAAGCCCCAGATGATGGGGATGAAAGGCCACCGTCATCGCTCCGTCCGGGATTTCGGACAGATGTGAAGGGACGGGCAAACTGTCGACATCCTGGTGGCGAAAGACGGCGCCGGACTTGATCACGTCGATGAAATTGAGCGGTGGATCGGCAAATGTCTTGGCGGTCACGAGATCCGCGGGCCTGCGATAGACGTCTATCGTCTTTCCGAACTGCGTCACCCGTCCCTCGGAAAGGGTCGCCGTATTGCCGCCGAGCAAGAGTGCCTCCGAGGGCTCAGTCGTTGCGTAAACGAAAACGGCTCCCGACTGGGCAAAGATCTTCGGCAGTTCCTCGCGCAATTCCTCGCGAAGCTTGTAATCGAGGTTGGCAAGCGGCTCGTCCATCAGGACGAGGCTGGCATTTTTGACGAGCGCACGAGCCAGTGCAGTTCGCTGCTGCTGCCCACCGGAAAGATTGAGAGGCGTGCGATCAAGATATGGCGTCAGCTTCAAGAGTTCCGCCGCCTGGCGCACGGCCTTGTCGATCGATGCGGAATCCTTGCCAGCGATGCGCAGTGGCGAGGCTATGTTTTCGTAGACGGTCAGAGCCGGATAGTTGATAAACTGCTGATAGACCATTGCCACGTTGCGCTCTTGCACGCGCACGCCCGTGACATCAGCGCCGTCGAAGAAGACCGAGCCGCTCGTCGGCCGGTCGAGCCCGGCCATCAATCGCATCAGCGATGTCTTGCCCGCCAGCGTCGGCCCGAGCAGGACATTGAGCGTGCCTCGTTCAAAGGCAAGATCGGTCGGGTAGATATGATAATCTCCCGCAACCATCTTGGCCACGTTTCGCAATTCCAGCATTCAGGCTCCCGTGCCTCCTCGCAACGGGGACCACATGCCTGCCTAACCGACCATTCTTGCCGGTATGGCAGCCATGTACTCCTCCAAAGATTTCGCTTCTTGTTCGGTAAGACGCAGTCCTTCCTTGGTCCTGCGCCAGAGTACATCCTGCGCCGTCATCGCCCATTCTTGATCGACGAGATAGCGCACTTCCGCTTCATAAAGATTGCTGCCGAAATGACGGCCAAGCCCCTCGGCATCAGTCACGCCATCAAGCATGACCTGTGCCTTTGTCCCGTACCGGCGGACCAGACGACGCGCATGCCCCGTCGTCAGGAACCCATACCGCTGCATTAGTCGTTTGACCTCGGTCTCGTAACCGTCCACGGCAAAATCACCACCTGGAAGATGGCTGCCCGCGGTCCAGGAATGTCCCTTGGAGCCTATCGCCTCGCCGATCTTCTGCAGTGCATGCTCCGACAGGCGCCGATAGGTGGTCAGCTTTCCACCAAACACGTTGAGCAGCGGCGCGCCGTTCTCCAGGTCGAGCTTCAACACATAATCGCGGGTGGCCTCCTGTGCCTTGGAGGCGCCGTCATCGAAAAGCGGCCGAACGGCCGAATAGGTCCACACGATATCACGCGACGTGACGGGCTCGCGAAAATATTCACTGGCCGCCTTGCACAGATATTCCGTCTCCTCCTCGGAGATGTGCACGTCCTTGGGGTCGCCATGGTAATCACGGTCGGTCGTGCCGATCAGCGTGAAATCATCCTCATAGGGTATGGCGAAGATGATGCGGTTGTCGGGATTCTGAAAGAAATAGGCCCTCGGACCTTCGAATTTCTTCCGCACCACAATATGGCTGCCCTGGACGAGGCGGACGTTGTGGGCCGCACTCTGACCGAAGGCGGAGCGTATCACGTGATCGACCCAAGGGCCTGCGGCATTGATGAGCATGCGCGTCTGATGCGATTGCGTCCGGCCCGAGACGACATCGACGGTGTCGACGGTCCAGATCGAGTTCTCGCGCCTGGCAGCCACGACCTTCGTGCGCGGCAGGATAAGCGCGCCACGGTCAGCCGCATCACGCGCGTTGAGAACGACCATGCGGGCATCGTCCACCCAGCCGTCGGAATATTCGAAAGCCTTGGTGAAGAGCGCCTTGAGGGGCTTGCCTGCCGGATCGGTCCGCATGTCGAGGACAGCCGTCGGAGGCAACCGCTTGCGCCCGCCCAGGTGATCGTAGAGAAAGAGGCCCATGCGAATGAGCCAGGCCGGCCTTATCCCGCCCTTGTGATAGGGAAGGACGAAACGCATCGGCCAGATGATATGCGGCGCCATCGCCCAAAGCACCTCGCGCTCCATCAGCGATTCGCGCACCAGCCGAAATTCGTAATGCTCGAGATATCTCAAACCGCCGTGGATGAGTTTGGTGGCTCCCGAAGACGTCCCGGAGGCAAAGTCATCCATTTCCGCAAGCGCGACCGAATAGCCGCGCCCAACGGCGTCGCGGGCTATGCCGCACCCGTTGATGCCGCCGCCGATCACGAAGATATCGTGGATAATCTCGCTCATTCTCCCCCACTTCGAGTCGCCATCAAAGAGCGCCTCGACTTTTTCGAAAGCCATTCCATTAAGAACGAAATTTTCCGAATGTCAAACGAATGTCAAATGCGCCAAAAAATTATTGGTTTTCTTTCGCCGTCTCAATGATGGTAACACCACTCTGTTGGCAGATATCGCGGATTGAAGGAGAGTCGCATTGATCGGTGATAAAGGTATGAACCTGGGAAATTTGTGCGATGCGCACGGGAGCCGTGCGCTCGAATTTCGTCGAGTCCGCGACCAGGATGACATGACGCGCGTTGGCGATGATGGCCTGCGCTACCTTCACCTCCCGGAAATCGTAGTCCAGAAGGGCGCCATCCGAATCGATCGCCGAAGCTCCGATCACCGCAAAATCCACCTTGAACTGACGAATGAAATCGACTGCCGCCTCTCCGACGATACCGCCATCGGATTGGCGCACGACGCCGCCGGTGATCACAACTTCAATGTCGTCAAGGAGGCGTAACCGATTGGCAACATTAATGTTATTGGTGATCACCATTAATTCCTGATGGTGATCCAGAGCTTCCCCGACCGCCTCCGTCGTCGTACCTATATTGATGAAGAGGGAGGCATTGTCGGGAATGAGCCCGGCCGCGGCGATACCGATCGCCTGCTTTTCGGCCGCGGCGATCTGGCGGCGCGCATCATAGCGCACGTTCTCCGTTCCGCGCGGGAAGGTGGCCCCGCCGTGGATACGCGTCAGAAGCTGCGCCGCGCAAAGATCGTTGAGATCCTTGCGGATCGTTTGCGGCGTCACCTGGAATTCGCCCGCCAGTTCCTCGACAAGCACCCGCCCGGCGGACTTGGCCAGCGCTACGATTTTCGACTGACGTTCGGTTAGATGCATACGAACCCCCAATATTTTCATATTGGGCCGAAATCCCTTCGATCGCAAGGCTCACATTTCAGATTGTCGCCCAGCGAGGCTGCAGAGTGCCGTCAGGCATGGGCTCCGGCGATCAGCCGAGCATAGGAAATCGCCGACAGCATGTTGACGTGGTTCGCCTTTCCGGTTCCGGCGATGTCGAAGGCGGTGCCGTGATCGACGGAGACGCGATCGATCGGAAGGCCGAGCGAAACGTTCACCGCGCTGTCGAAAGCGACCAGCTTGATCGGTATGTGGCCCTGGTCGTGATACTGAGCGACAACAAGATCAAAGGCACCGTTATAGGCACGCGCAAAGACCGTATCGGCCGAGATGGGTCCCACCACGTCAATGCCCTTTGCACGGGCCTGCTCGACGGCTGGGGCCAGGAACTCGGTGTCTTCGGTACCGAAAAGTCCGTTTTCCCCGCAATGCGGGTTGAGGCCTGCAACTGCGATACGCGGCGCCTTGCCGATGCGCAGGAAATGCTGATGGCCGGCCATGATCGTCGCTAGAACGCGTTCGGTCTTGGCGCGCTCGATCGCGCCACGCAAGGAAATGTGGGTGGAGACATGAATGGTGTTGAGGCGTTCGGAGGCGAGCAGCATGAACGAGCTCTTCGATCCGGTAAGGTGCGCCAGCAGCCCGGTATGGCCATCGTAGTGATGGCCGGCGAGGTTCATCGCCTCCTTGTTGATCGGAGCCGTCACGATGCAGTCGACGGCGCCTGACAGCGCCAATTCGACTGCCCGGCGGATGTAGCGGACTGAAGCGTCGCCGGCAGCAGCATCCACCTTGCCGATCTGCGGCAGCCTGCCCTCTATCGGCACTTCGTCCACAAGAATCGCGCCGTCCTTCGGCGTTGGCGAAAACAACAGCGAAGTGCCGCAAGCACCGTTTGCCCGCCGCAAGGCTTCCTCGGAACCGACGACGGTGAAATTTTTCCGCTCCGCCTCCGGCAAGGTATTGAGAGCCTTGACGATCACCTCCGGCCCGACGCCTGCCGGGTCGCCCAGCGTGATCGCGATACGCGTGTCCTTGCTCATTTTGGGGTGCCTTTCCCTTTCGTGCCGTTCAATAGGCCGCCTCGTAGATCGCCAATATATCGGCGCGCGACATCTCACGGGGATTGTTGTCGAGCAGGCGACGAATAGCAAAGGCATCGTCAGCCATGGCGCCCAGATCCGCCTGCGGCACGCCGACCTTCGAAAGCTTCATCTCGATGTCGAGCGAAGCGCAGAAAGCATGTGCCGCCTCGTAGACGGAGCCCACCGTGCCGGATTGGGAAAGTCCAAGAGCCTCGAGCACGGCTGCGGTCTTTTCCGGGACGGCCGGCGTATTGAAGGCGAGAACATGCGGGAAAATCAGCGCATTGGCTGCGCCATGGGCCATATGCCAGCGCGTTCCAAGCGGATAGGCAAGCGCATGGCCCGCGGCAGTATTGACCGGCCCGAGGCAGTATCCTCCGTAAAGCGAGGCAAGCGCCAGCCCGGCGCGCGCTTCGGCATCCTGGCCGTCGGCGACCGCGCGGGCAAGATAACGGCCGACCAGACGCACGCCCTCGATCGCATAAAGATCGACCGCGGGATGCGACTTTCTGTTCGTAAAAGCCTCGACGCAATGCGCCATGGCGTCGACACCTGTCGCGGCGGTAATCGCCGGCGGGACCGTGAATGTCAGCGCCGGGTCGATGACGGCGATATCCGCCAGCATATGGATGCTCTCGACCGCCAGCTTGCTCTTCGTAGTTGGGTCGGTAACGAGGGCCCGAATGCCCGCCTCGCTTCCGGTGCCGGCGGTCGTCGGCACCTGCGCCAAAGCCGCCCTTCCTGGCGCCGCAATCTTCCCGGCACCAACCACATCTGACAGCTTTTGCCCCGAACCGGCTAGCGCGGCGGCGAGTTTGGCCAGATCCATGGCGCTTCCACCGCCGAAACCGATGATAAGATCAGCTTCCGCCGCATCTGCCGCAGCCAGCACGCGCTCAAGATCGCCGGTATCTGGCTCGGCACGAACCTCGCCGAATACACTCACCTTACCCGGGAGGCCAAGCAAAGCGATACGCGGCGCGTTGAAAGCGTCCGAAACGACAAGGATACGCCTGCACCCCCGCGCACCGGCCCAAGCGCCAAGACGCTCCGCCGTCCCGATCCCGAATTCGATCACGGGCGGTCGGATCATCGAGATCGGCGTGCTCAACATGCTCATCGGCTTACCCTCCTCCGGCGGCGCAACGAATTACTTCCGCCAATATATGTAAAGTTGTTATCCGTGTCGCGTAAACTTGACAAGCAGTAATGAGATTTTTGGCGAAGCGTCCCTTCAAAACGGCACCAAAACGCGACCTCAGCACACGCCGACTGCCGATGGTCCGCCTCCTAACTCGTCATTCCATGAAGAACGATGGCTCCAGGCGAACGTATTTGATTGCGCGGCGGAAATAGGTGTAGGCGATATGAAGAGCACCATCGGGGCCCTCAACGATGGAAGGATAGGAGAACTCGCGGTTCAGCATGTCCGTCGAATTGTTGCTCAGACAGTGGCCGTCCCCCGTGTCGAGGTCGAAGCGCACCGCAAACGTCCTGCCGCCGTCGCTCGATATCGCCAGGCTCAGGGGCGCACGCGGCACGCCCCAGACTGCGCCTTTGCGATTTGCAACGGCGGTTGCCGGGATCGCCCCCGCATCTTCAGCACCTTCGATCTCGTCATAAAGCGAATGGCGGCGCGCATCCGATGTTTGGGCATTGCTGTGATTGTAAACCATTGCAATTCTTCCATCTTTCAGTCTTGCGGCCTGTATGGACGAATTGTTGTTGGGAAGCTCTGTCGGTTCCGGAGCGCTCCAGGTGAGCCCACCGTCGTCTGAATGGCTCCGCAATACCTGCGTGGCGAAGCGGTTTCTATAAAAGGCCACCATGTCGCCGCCGCTCAACGGCACGATGTTCATATGGACTGCGCCGAGGCTTCCGGGCACTTCCACCATATCCCAACTACTACCGCGATCCTTGGAAACCAGCACCGCGGCCCTATCGATATCGCCGGTCCACCGGCGCCCCGACCCGCTCAGGCAACGGAAGACCGGCAACAGCCACGCGCCGTCACCGTTTACGACGAGTGGCTGGCGTATGAATGTACCAGGTATCCCACAAAGAATGTCGGGCGCGGAGAACGTGCGTCCGCCATCCGTGGATATGCGTTTCTTGACAACTGCTCCATCCTGATTCCCGGATGTCTGCGACGTATAAAGCAGCCATATCGTCCCGTCGGGGGATTGAAACAGCAAGGGATTCTGCTCCGACCGCAAGGGATCGTCGCTCAGTTTTTCGGGTTTCGACCATGCGGCTGCTCCGGGCAAGAGCGTCGACATGTAAACGGAAATATCGCCCATCCCTTCCATCGTGCCGCCAAACCAGACACAGGTAAGCGTCCCATCGGCAAGAAAGGTCAAATTGGCGGCATGGTTCTGAACGCATGGGGAAGGCAGATATGCGTCAGCACGATCGGCGGCGCTATCGCTTGGGGCCAATCTTCCGGTCATCAGGGCTGGGACTTCTGCGGGGTCGAGAGCTGTCGTGGTCATGGCACGTCCAAGGTTCACGGAAGTCTTGAATAATGGGCGGAAAGCTCGGAGAGCTCGGCATCGGTCAACGGCATCAACGGGGCGCGAGTGCGACGCCAGGCGCTTTCGTTTCGCTTCAAACCGACCATCGCCTTGATGGTTGGAATCTGGACATAGGAATTGGAAAGCGACCGATAGGCATTGATGCGGGCCTGGGCAGCCTCGACCTCCCCGGTCTTGGCTATATCCGCGAACTGGTCGTAAACGACCCGTAACGATCCGGCCACCAGATTGGAAGTGGCGGTAATGCACCCCGCTCCCCCGGATTTCAGCAGTGGCAACATGAGCGGATCGGCACCAGCCAAGACGGAAAAATCCGGGAGGGCGGCGGAAATTGCCTGCATGTTGGTCAGATCGCCGGAGGAATCCTTGATCCCTACGACCACCTGCGGAAAAGCCTCAACGAGGCGCTTCAAGAGTGCCAGGGAGAGCGGCACCCCCGAGACCTGGGGGATATTGTAAAGAATGACGCGAAGCCTGGGGTCGCCGATCTTCTCGATGATCTGCGCATAGGCCGCAAACAAGCCATCGTCGCTTACGCCCTTGTAATAAAACGGAGGCAGCATGACGACCGTACTGACGCCGCAGGATAGGGCATGCAGGGTCAATTCGACCGTGTCCGCCAGACAAACCAGTCCGGTGCCGGGCATCAATCTGCCCGGTTCGATGCCAGCGGCAATGGCGGCCTCAAGGATTGCTCGACGTTCGGCAATGGAGAAGGAATTCGCCTCCCCCGTCGTACCAAGCAGAGCTATGCCGTGGCAGCCCTCGGAGAGCAGCTGCCTGCAATGGCTCGAGAACAACGCGAGGTCCGGTGAACCATCGCCATTCAGGGGCGTCGCGGCCGCACAGAACACGCCTCTTACGGCCTGCTTGTTTAACATCTTCTCCTCCCATCGCGGCAACCGCGTATCCAGCAGGGACAACGCCCGCGTCTTTCCCGTTTTCTCCCCCGAAACCCTGGCAGTTGTCAACAAACAAACCACCTTGATTTCGTTTGTTTTCCAACAACGTTTTGAAAATAAAGAAGTTTTTATGGCATTTTCGAATTCGATGGCGAAATCATCAGAAAAATATTGACATATTTACAATATCGCGGGAGTGTACGTCATCAACGGCCAGGAGGAGCGGCCGGGCATTCTATTGGGAGGTAGGGATGACGAAAGCAGCAGCGGGTCCGGCACATTCAGCGCAAGTGTCCCGGCGGGATGCATTGAAGCTTGGTTTGGGGGCGACAATCGCGGCATCGGTGTTCGCCGGCAGCGCCCGTATTGTGATCGCACAGGAAGGGCAGATCCTCAAGGTCGCAAATCCGGCTTTCAACCAGGATTGGTCTCCGCTGCGCGGCGGCGGCGTTCCCTATCGCTGGAATTCCATCTGGTGGGCATCGCCGATGTATTTCGATGAGAAGGGCGGGATTCATCCCTATGTCTTCACAAGCTGGACCCCGTCTCAGGGCGGTAAGGTCTGGACTTTCAAGATCGATCCGAAGGCCTCCTTCTCCGACGGCAGCAAGATCACATCTGAGGATGTCAAAGGGTCCTGGAACGTCTCGGCCATGCCGAACACCAAAAACCAGCGGGCCGATCAGGTGTTGGGCAAGGTCGCAGGTTATGGTGAAGTCAGCAATGGCAAAGCCACCGAGCTTTCCGGCGTGGCCACTCCCGACGCCGGGACAGTCGTCGTGACGCTTTCGGAAGCCGACCCCATATTCTTCATGCGCGTTGCAAACCATATCGCGCCCATTACCAAGGCGTCGCAATCGCGCGGCAGTGATGGCGAGGAGATCCAGGATTGGTACATGCCCGACCAGGATGCCGTCTATTCCGGACCGTTCAAACTCGTCGAAATCGATCTCGACGCCGGCAAGCTTGCTTTTGAGCCCAATGAGCATTTCTTCGGACCGAAGCCGAAGCTTGCGCGCATCGAGATCTCCTCCATCGAAGACAACATCACCGCAACCTCCCTGATCAAGTCGGGGGAGTTCAACGCCCATACCGAGCTCATTACCTCAACGATCGTACAGGATCTGGGGGCTGAATTTTCCGCCGGTCCATTGATCCCGACAAGCCAGCATTTCTGGTTCAATACGTCCCGCGCGCCGATGGACGACCCGAAGGTGCGCCAGGCGCTGATCATGGCTGTCGACCGCGATGGCCTGTTCAAGGCGTCGTATCCCGACGGTCCTCACAAGAAGACGGACCAGGTGATCAATTCAGTGCCGGGGGCGGACAATTCCGGTTTCGAACCTTATCCATTCGATCCAGCCGCTGCCAAAAAGCTGTTGTCGGAATCGAAATATGGCGGTCCCGAGCGCCTGCCGAAACTCCTCTTTGTCGGCGTCTCCGGGCCGGCCATCGAGGCGGCGGCGCAATTCATAGCCGAACAGTGGCGCCAGAACCTCGGCATCACGGCCGTCGACATGAAGCCGCAGCAGGATGCCTATGCCGGCCCCGATCAGAATGCCGTGCAGATCTTCCGTGACGATGTCGGCACCCGTGTTCCGGATGCCGTCTCCTACCTGCAGGGTTCAATCGCCTCCACCTCTTCCAACGCGCAGAACAAGCTTGGAGGCTACAAGAATCCCAAGGTCGATGCGGCACTGGCCGAGGCTTCTACCAAGGCGGCCGACGATCCGAAGCGCATCGCGCTTGCGCAGGAGGCACAGAAGGCTTTCCGCGAAGACTGGGCCTTCATTCCCTGGTATGCTCAAGCTATGTCGCGCTGGGCCACCAAAAAGGTCAAGGGTATCGACAAAAACCTTGACTGGCAGGTTGCACGGCCCTGGGAAATAACCATCGCCTGAGGCAACCCGGAAAGGCCCGAAGGGCTGATCCCGACCCGGCAGGAATGCGATGCGCAGTATTCAGTTGGCGCATCGTTTTCCTGCGGCAAATCGGAAATTCAAACTTGTTCCGCACACATCTGGAGGCTGCGGAAAGACGGCATGAAAGCGTCAGGAAGCCTTTGCCGGCGACCGGCCCATGCGGGAAGGGAAACTCGGCGATGCTGCGTTACGTTGCGACACGATTTGCAATCTGGATCCCATCGGTCCTGCTGGTCATGCTGGCGGTCTATGCGCTCGCCTTTTATGGTGCCGGCGATCCCATCAAACTCATCTTCCTGCGCGCACCGGGCGATGTCGCCTATAACCCTCAACGTATCGAGGCAATCCGCGAGAGCGCCGGCCTCAACAAGCCCTTTATCGAGCAGTTCGGCTACTATGTGTGGAACCTCCTGCAGGGAAAGTTCGGCAACTCCCTCACCTCTGGCCGCTCGGTCTGGGCGCTGGTGAAGGCTGCCGCGCCGGTCTCCTTCCAGCTTGCCCTCTGTTCCATCGTCCTGACCGCAGTCGTCGCGATCCCGCTTGGCATGATTGCTGCGCTCAACCAGAATACCCGGACCGATTACGCCATTCTGGGATCTGCGCTCTTCCTGTGGGCAATCCCTGCCTATGTCGCAGGGCCGCTGTTGATGGTGGCCCTCATCGTCCTCTTCCCGGGCGCGAAAGTGCCTTATGGCTGGGGCGGCGTGTTTGACATGCGCATCCTCCTGCCGCTTTTCGTGCTCTCCTTCCAGCCGATCGCGCTCATCATCCGCCAAACGCGCGCTGCAGTCATCGAAGTGCTGTCGGAGGATTTCGTGCGGACCGCACGTGCCAAGGGCGTGCCGGAGATGATGGTGGCGTTGCGCCACATCCTTCGGCCGGTGCTGACGCCGGTCGTGACCCAGCTCGGCCTTATCATGATCACCATCGTCAATGGGGCGATCTTCGTGGAGCTCGTTTTCGGCCTGCCCGGTCTTGGACGCCTCACCGTACAGGCGCTGATCAATTCGGACTATCCGGTGATTCTGGCGGTCACCTTGATCGGATCCTTTCTGGTGATGATCTCCAACCTGCTGGTCGACATCCTCTATCCGCTGCTTGACCCGCGCGCCAACGATTCCAAAAGGAGCCGCTGACGATGACGCTCGTTGAAACCAATCCCGCCGTCGGCGAGGAGGATCGGCCGGTCAACCTCTGGCGCGATGCCTGGCACCGGCTGAAACGCAACAAGCTGGCGATCTTTGGCCTCGGCATTGTCGTGCTGCTGGCCTTCGTGGCAATTTTCGGTCCCTATCTCACACCCCATGACTTCCTGAGCCAGGACCTACAGGCCCGCAACCAGGCACCTTCGCTCGCTCATCTTTTCGGCACCGACGACCTCGGCCGCGATGTCTTCAGCCGTGTCGTCTATGGCACCCGAACTGCCTTCCTGGTCGCCATCGTTGTCACGGCAATCGCGCTTTTGATCGGCACGACCTTGGGCGCTGTCGCCGGTTTCTTCGGCGACCCCTATGACCGTGTCATCATGTGGCTGACGGACATGACCATGTCGGTGCCGAACCTGCTGCTCGTCGTGGTCATCAACGCATCGCTGAAGACGCCGATCGCACGTTGGATGGAAACCCAATACATGGCGACGCTCAATCCCTTCTATCGGGAAACGATCTGGATCGATTTCTTCCTCGTTTTCGGCTCGATGGCGATGATCTCCTGGCCGCCTTACGCGCGCCTCGTCCGCGCCCAGGTGCTGTCGATCCGAAGCCGGCCCTACATCACTGCTGCCATGGCGCTCGGGCTGTCGAACCGCATCATCATGATGCGCTATGTCGTGCCGAATGCGCTCGGACCGCTGATCGTCTCGGTCAGCGCCGGCCTCGGCACCGCCATGGTCCTGGAAAGCGCCTTTTCCTTCCTCGGCGTCGGTGTAAACCCGCCGACGCCGAGTTGGGGCAACATGATCTCCGACGGACTGCGGGTCTGGCAACATCATCCTCACCTGCTTGCCGCCCCCGCCGCCGTGCTCGGCCTTGCCTCCGTCGCCTTTTCCTTTCTCGGCGATGGCCTGAACGATGCTCTCAACCCGCGAGGTACGAAGTGACAGCTCAGGACACCAAGGAAAGGCTGCTCGACGTGAAGGGCTTGACCGTCGAAATCGACGGCCGCCGCGGTCCGGCCGTGGTAGTGGACGGAATCGACCTTCATGTCACGAAAGGCGAGACGCTCGGCGTCGTCGGCGAATCCGGTTGTGGCAAGAGCCTCACCATGCTCAGCCTCATGCGGCTCCTCCCCAACAAGATCAAAGTGACGAGTGGTTCTGCCGATTTCGATGGGCAAGACCTGCAGAAGATGTCGGCGCGGGCGCTGCGCAAGGTGCGAGGCGGCGAAATCGGCTTCGTCTTCCAGGATCCGATGACATCCCTCAATCCAGTCATGAGGGTGGGCGACCAGATCTGCGAACCGCTCCTTTATCATCGTGGCATGTCTCGCCAGGATGCCCGCAAAAGGGCTGTCGAGCTTCTGCGGCTCGTCGGCATTCCGGGCCCTGAGGAACGGCTGAACGCCTATCCGCATGAACTCTCCGGCGGCATGCGGCAGCGGGTGATGATCGCGATCGGCCTGGCCTGCGACCCAAAGCTGCTGATCGCCGACGAGCCCACAACGGCGCTCGACGTGACGATCCAGGCCCAGATCGTCGATCTTGTGAAGCAACTTCGCTCCAAACTCGGCATGTCCGTCGTTTGGATTACCCATGATCTTGCGCTGATCGCCGGCCTCGCCGACCGCGTTGTGGTGCTTTATGCCGGCACCGTGGTTGAGGATGCGCCGGTCGACGCGCTTTTTGCCAATCCGAGTCATCCCTATACACGCGGCCTGCTCGCCTCGATCCCGACACTTTCGGACGCGCCGGCGGCGCGGTTGAGTTCGATCGGCGGTACACCGCCTGAACCGGGACGCCGCCCTCCCGGCTGCCCTTTCGCGCCGCGCTGTCCACTCGCCATGGATATCTGTCGTAGAGATGTGCCCAAACTGGAACCCATTTCCTCTGAGGGCAGCCATCGCGCCGCCTGCTTCGCCGTCCAGAAAGCGCTGAAGGCCGCATGATGAATGTCGAACCCTTGCTCAAGGTCGAAAACCTCGTAAAGCATTTTCACGTGCGTCTCGGCGCCTTTGGCGAAAGGACGGCGACTGTCCACGCACTCGATGACGTCAGCCTCGACATCCAACAAGGGGAAACGCTGAGCCTCGTCGGCGAGTCCGGCTGCGGAAAATCAACGACTGGCTTCACCATCTTGAACCTGCATCGCGCCAGCGGGGGACGGGTGATCTACAAAGGTCAGGACCTGACCCTGCTCGATGACAAGCGCATGCGGCCCTTCCGCCGCGATTTGCAGATCGTTTTCCAGGACCCCTATTCGACGCTCAATCCACGCATGACTGTCGGCGAAGCCATCGGCGAACCGATGCTTTTTCACAAACTTGCGGCCAAGACGGAACTGGATGACAAGATCGCCACACTTCTCCAGGATGTCGGCCTGCCGTCCCGTTTCGCCTCGCGTTACCCGCACGAGCTTTCCGGCGGCCAGCGACAGCGCGTCGTGATTGCCAGAGCATTGGCCTGCCAGCCAAAATTCATCGTCTGCGACGAAGCGATCTCGGCGTTGGACGTTTCGATCCAGGCGCAAATCATCAACCTCCTGCTCGACCTGCAGGAAAAGTACGGACTCACCTATCTTTTCATCGCCCATGATCTAGCGGTCGTGCGTCATATCTCGACCCGGGTCGGGGTCATGTATCTCGGCCGTCTGGCGGAACTGGCGCCGCGCGACGCGCTCTTCGAGACGCCGCTTCATCCCTACACGAAAGCGCTGTTGTCGGCCGTGCCGGAAGCTGACCCGCTGAGGGAACGCAATCGAAAGCGCCAGATCCTGGAAGGCGACGTTCCGAGTCCTCTCGATCCTCCGTCCGGCTGCCGGTTTCATACACGCTGCCCGATCGCAGCAGACGTTTGTACCAAGATCGTCCCGGAATGGAAGGCGGCCCGTCCCGGCCATCTGGTTGCCTGCCATGCCGTCAACCCGAGTTCCGCATAATGGGCCTGGAAGTCGCAATCATCGCCGATGATCTGACGGGCGCGCTTGATACCGGCACGCCGTTCATCGGAGCGGGATTGACTGTCTCCGTGGCAGTCGACGTGGAAAATATATCGACAGCGCTTAAGGACGCACCGGACGTCCTGGTCGTCAATACAGCATCAAGGGCCATGCCGGCTCCACAGGCGGAGCAGACCGTGCGCCGAGCCGCTAAGACGATCACCGCGGCGAGCCCCTCCTTTGTCTTCAAGAAGATCGATTCCCGCCTTAAAGGACATGTCGCCATTGAAAGTGAGGCGATCGCCGATGTCTTTGGTTATGACAAGCTCGTCGTAGCGCCCGCCGTCCCCGATCAGCATCGGTTTACACACGGGGGTTCGGTCGTCGGTCGTGGCGTGGAGACGCCATTGCCGATCCTGCCGCTCTTTACCGGTCCCGGCGTGGAACTCTACATCGCCGATGCCGAAACCGACGCTGATCTCGACCGGATCGTCGCCCAACTCGACGGCAAGACCCTACTCGTCGGAGCGCGTGGCCTCGGCCTTGCTCTGGCGCGCAGGCTTTGCCGGAGCCGTCCTGATACCAGCCTTTTTTCCCCCACCGCAGCCACCCTGTTTGCAATCGGCTCGCGCGACCCCATCACTATTGAGCAGATGAAGGCCCTGGAGGCCTGCGGGCGGCTGAACGGGGTGCTCGACGCTCCGGGCGGCGTTCTTTCTGTACCACCTGAAGTGGCTCTGCCGGTTCTGATCCGCTGCTGCGGCGAGATCATCGAAGACGCTGCTGCGGTCGCCGTCCGTTTCGCCCGACAGGTCGGCAACATCGTCGAACGAACGAAGGCCGATACAATCGTAGCCGGCGGCGGCGACACGGCCCATGCGCTTTTGCGCGCTTTGGGCGTTGGCGTGCTGTCGCCGAAAGGTGAGATCGAGCCGGGTTTTCCATGGTGCGAACTGGTTCTGCAGGACGGCCGGCCGATACGATTGGCGGTCAAATCGGGGGGGTTCGGATCGCCGGAAACTCTGATAAAAGCGCTTGCAAATCCACCTGAAACAAGGCGGAGCTTATGATGGGACCAAATGGCAGATCGATTGGCTGAAGGATTGAGCAAACAGGCGCGGCCAGTGGCACAGGGGAAACCGGACCGGGCCCGGTCGGTCAAACTTGTGGATCGGGTCGTCGACCAGCTCCTCGATCGTATCCGCACCGGAAACTATGCGCCGGACTCCAGGCTTCCCGGCGAACATGAACTTGCCGCGTTGCTCGGAGTGTCGAGACCTGTCGTGCGCGATGCGTTGAGCCGGTTACGCGACCAGGGGATGATCTATTCGCGTCAGGGGGCGGGCACCTTCGTCAGCGCCCAGGCGTCCAACACAGCCCAGCTCGCCTACTCCCCGGTCAAATCGATCGCCGATATCCAACGGTGTTATGAATTTCGCCTGACCATCGAGCCGGCCGCCGCCTATTTTGCGGCGCAGCGGCGAGACAAAGCAGCAATCGACAGGATTGCCGAAGCACTTGCCGAATTGCGGGAGGCGACAAGCCACCAGCTGCACAGAGTGGAGGCGGACTTCAACTTCCACAGGGCAGTTACACAGGCCACGAACAATCATTTCTATACCGCCTCGATGGAGGCGTTGAAGGCACATATCGCTGTCGGCATGCATCTGCACGGTCTTTCTTTGATGGGCGCACGCCCTGGCCTGCAGCAGGTTTACGAGGAACATCAGGAAATCTTTCAGGCCGTCAGCGAGGGTCGCGCCGAGGACGCGCGTGACCTCATGCGAAAGCACCTGGAAGGTTCACGTGACCGCCTGTTCGAAGGCCGTGTTCTGGATCTGTCGCTCAAGCCTTGAGAGGCTTTATCCGATGATAGTCGGCGGGAGAAATCTCTCGACAAGCAATATTCGCAATCTCCTGGGCTTCCGCACCTTCGAGAGGTTCGGGCGCTCTCGCTAACCCGTCATCCGCGGGGCGGCCGACCGCAATCGGCAGGATTTCCAGCCGCTGGCATTCACCGTTGGCAGAAAGCTCCAGCCGGATTGCCGCGCTGCGCCATACATCAACACCCCTTTGCCGATAGCTCTCCGCTCGCCGGGTGTGAAATACGAAGTTACCGAGCCCCGGAATGATGGCGCGGCCACGATGAAAGTGTATGGGCTGCATGACCGGTGCGCCCGTACCGAGGATCAGATCCGCCCCCTCATCAATCAGGCCGCGAAAAAGGTCGAGCAGCCAGGGCGGGGTTTGGGACCAGGCCGCATCCCAGTGGTGGCCATGAATTGCCACGGCAATGCAGCAGCCGTTGGATTTGGCGATTGCCATGCCAGCTATAAGGCGTTGCATGTCTCCCTCGTCCGCCGCCCAGACAGCCGTGATCTCATCACCCGCGGTGACCGGCGTGCCAAAGACTTCTACCCCTTCGCAAAGCCCGGAACGGTAACCGACAGAGGCGCGGGCAGCCTCGCGTGCATCGTCGCCAAGCGCCGTCACAATCCGTGCTAGCACCGCAAAGTCGGCCAGTGGCATCGTCACCGACCGCCTGACCCGCAGCGGTGCGATGCCGGCACGGTCGGCGGAGGCGTAATTGATGTCCGGCTGCGGCCCGAGGTCGACGGAAAAGACCGCCAGCGACCGATCCGGATCGCCGACTACCACTGGCGCTGCTGCCTCATCGATATTCGCACCGCTCCCGGCAAGCCGCAAGCCGGCAGCATTTGCAGCCGAGCGCGTCGCAAGGATTCCGGGCGGGCCAAGATCGAAGGCATGGTTGTTGGCATGCGTCACCGCATGGAAACCGAGGCTGCGCAGCGAACTCAACGCCGCGGGAGAGGCCAGATGCAGCGTCTTCGTTTTCGTCGGCCAAGCGCCCATCGCCTCAACCGTCGCTTCCAGATTTCCGAAGGCGACATCCGTCTTGAGAAAGTCCCGCACCTCAGCCTGTCCTCGACCTGAGAGATCGAGCGGACCATGGATGAGGATCTGGCCCGTGACACCGACGGAAAGCATGTTCCGCTCACTTTGCCAGTGGTTTCAAAGCCGCGCGGCTTACGATCGGAAGGCGGATTGAAGAGGGTCTTGCAGCATCGCAAAATACGCTGTTTCGTGCGATCCGGGTCGTGCGGCCTCTGCCTTCCGGCGCAAAACTGTTCGGATTGACGTCATATTTCGGGAAGTTGGACGAGGAGATATCCAGCCGGATGCGATGCCCCTTGGCAAAGTGGTTGGCAGTCGCAAAAGGCTCGATGAGCACTTTGAAAACCTCTCCCGCCGCGATCGGCTCCGGCTTTTCCCAGGAATTGCGATACCGGCAGCGGATGACCCCATCGGTGATATTGAGCGCATAACCGGTCGGATAGTCCTTGCTCGGTGGATAGACATCGATCAGCTTTGCGGTGAAATCGGTGTCGGGGGCATCCGACGACACATGAAGTTCAACAACGATCGGCCCTACCACGGCAATCTCGTCCTCAAGCGGAGCGGTCTCGAACGACAAGATATCGGCCCGCGCCGCCAATGGCAATCCGGGATGCCGGGAGCCGAAGAACCTTTCCCCCTCGCGCTGGTCAAAGCCGCCGCCCTCGAAGATCGGTTGACCGCTCGTCAGCGAACCGCCGATCGTTGGAACAGGGTTCTTCGGATCGAAGTCATAGGCGAATGGTGCGGCGCCCGTCTGCGGCATGTCGGTGGAAAGCGAGCCGTTCTCATGGATGTAATACGACTTGAATTCCGTTTCCGGCAGCGGCCAGTCGCTCGCCTCGATCCAGTATCCCCCATGGTCGAGCCGTCCCTCAGCGTTGCGCTTGCCCGATCCTCCGCCCATGACGAAGAGGCGGACAACCGGCGCCGCTGCAACTTGGTTTTCCTTGCTCTTCAACCATCGATCGAACCAGTCGCGCCGGAAGGAGAGCCAACTTTCCGTTACATTGCCCCCAAGCGGTGCCGCCGGCCCAAAGGACGTGTCGCCGGCAAAGGTGGAATTGCGGTTGCCATGCAGCCACGGCCCCATGATCAGCTGCAGCGGCCGGCTATCCTTGCCGGAGAGACCCCGATAATTGTCGAGCGTCGACTTCACATAAGCGTCGTACCAGCTCGACATCAGCACGATGGGTATTTCCGGAAAAGTCTCATAGAAACCTTCCATGTAAAGCCCGACACGGCGCCAGCTTTCGTCGAACGTGCCGCTTCGCCACTGCTCCAGCAGGTAGTCTTCGTATTCCGGCATCCACCGCACCGGCGAAACGCCTTCGCTCCAGGGCATTGCGGAAAACCATGCGTGGATGTCCTCCGCCTCGATTGCCGCACGGGCCAGTTCATTGCCCTCGCCGATCGCCTGATTGTAGGCCCAGGTCGCCTGCTTCAGCTCGAATGCGCCGCCCTGGCGGATACCGCATTGATAGGCGTTCGAAAACCCACCCGAATCCATGACCATGCAGGCGAGGCCCGGCGGGTTGAGGCAGGCGAGTGCTGCCTGCGTATGTGCCGCGTAAGAAAGGCCCATCGTCCCGAACTTGCCATTCGACCAGGGCTGTTCCACCAGCCAGCCAGCGGTGTCGTAGCCGTCGGCGGCTTCGGAAATATACTTGCTGAACTCGCCTTCGGAATTGTAGCGGCCTCGGCAATCCTGATAGATCACCGCATAGCCGGCCCGCACAAAATATAGGGCGACTTCCTCGCGCTTCATCGGCGTCGCCATGCCGACTTCGATCTCGGAACGCGAGCGCTCCGTCTTGCCATAGGGCGTGCGCTCCATGATTGCCGGCAGCCGGCTATCGATCGCCTTGCCGTCCTTGGCCGGCAGGTAGACGTCCGTCGCGAGCCTCACGCCATCGCGCATCGTCACCATCACATCGCGTTCGACAATCACGTCGTCGGCAATCACCTCGAAGCGCGATGGCGTCAGGGTATCCATATCCGTATCCTCGAAAATATTGGGAGGCACCGGGTTGATGACAAACCTGTACCCCGTACTTCACGCCATCCTCGGGTTTGTCCCGAGGATCCAACCACGTCAAAAATCAACCGTTTGCAGATCCTCGGGACAAGCCCGAGGATGACGGCAGAGAGGGTTTCGGCCTCTGTGGATCACCCGCCCTCTCCTTTGTAGAGGGCCTCATTTGGCGAGACCGGCGAGCGTTGCGCTCGTGTCTTCCGTCATATTGGCAACGTAGGAAAGGTTTGCCTTGCCGGCCCAATGAACCTTCTGCCAGTAAAGCGGAATGACCGGTACGTCAGCAAACACCAGCTTGGTCGCCTTCTGCAGAAGCTCCACGCGCTTCTCTGCATCGAACTCGGCAGTCGCGACGCGCATCGCCTCGTCGAAAGCCGGGTTGGAATACTTGGTACGGTTGAACGAACCCGTGCCGGCATCCTTGTTGGCCGTCATCAGCAGATTGCGAAGGCCGGTGGCAGACGTCGGCGTCGAGTTGCCAAGCGAGAAGATGAAGGCGGAGAATTCGCCGGCCCCAGCCCCCTTGGTATAGACGTTATAGGGCTGAGCGACGACCCCGTTCACTTTCAGGCCGCCACGGGCGAACATCTGGCCGAGCGCCTGAGCGACCTCCGCGTCGCCCGGAAAGCGGTCATTGGAGGTGTGGAGGGTGATGCCGAAGCCATCCTTGTAGCCGGCATCGGCCAGCAGCTTCTTGGCCTCGTCCGCATTGAAGGCAGGTGCCTCGATGGATGGATCGTTTCCAGCCACGCCGTTGGGCACGAGCTGGCCTGCAGGTTCTGCCGAACCATCGAGAATACGGTCGATAATCAGCTGACGGTTGACGAGCTTCGAAAGTGCCTGGCGCACCTTCACGTCCTTCAGCGGGTTCTTGTCGAGCGGCTTGCCGTCCTTGTCGGTGATGAAGGGGCTCTTGTCGCGGGCGCTGTCGAGCGCAAGGTAGATTATCCGGGCCGATGCAGTCGAGAAAACCTTGAGGCCGGAAATACCCTGGAGCGTCTTCACATCGCCCGGCGGCACCGCATCGATCAGATCGACTGCGCCGGAGCGGAGCGCTGCAACGCGGGACGCATCGTTCGAGATGAACTTGATCGTGACATTGTCGAAGTCCTGCTTCTTGCCCCAGAAGCCGTCATTGCGGGTCAGAACCAGGTTGTCGCCCGGCGTCCAGGACTTAAATTTGTAGGCTCCTGTACCGATCGCTGCCTTGCCGCTGTTGAAGTCCTCGATCGACGCGCCTTCTGAGACCTTCTTCTCGACGATGTAGACAAAACCGATCTGCTCGATGAAGTCCGGAGTGGGCTTTTTCGTCTTGAATTCGATGGTCAGGTCGTCCAGCGCCTTCATGCTGTCGATCGCCCCGACATTGCCGGAAAAAGGTGCCGGGCTGTTCGGGATATTCCTGGCGCGGGTCAGCGAAAAGATCACGTCTTCGGCGGTCAGCGGATTGCCATCATGGAACTTGACGCCTTCGCGCAGCTTCACATGCCAGGTCAGCGGATCGATGTTCGTCCACGAGACCGCCAGCGCCGGCTCCACGTTGATTGTCGGGTCGGTCTGCACCAGGCGGTCGAAGACCTGCATGGCGATGTTCTGGTTGTTGCCGGTGCGCGAAAACTGCGGGTCGATCGCCGACGGCTCGGTGGCGCTGCCGAGCACGAGGTCAGCGGCCTCGGCCGAGCCGAGCGCGATGACCGAGGCGGCAATCCCGGCCAGGAGAAATTTCATCGGTTTCATTCTATCTGTTCCCTTCCTTTTTAGATGGCCGGTTCGGCCGTCGCATTTGTTGCCTGATGGGCGGCGAGATCGTTCAGGTGGCAGGCGCTGACATGGCCGTCGGCGTTTTCCTTCAGAGCCGGCCGGTCCGCATGGCAGCGATCGAAAGCCATGGGACAGCGCGGATGGAAATGGCATCCCGGCGGCGGATGGAGCGGCGACGGGATCTCACCCTTGATCGGTGTGAAGACACGGCGGCGATCCGTGACGCTCGGCAGTTCGCGGATCAGCGCCTGGGTATAGGGGTGTTTCGGATTGTCGAAGAGTTCATCCGGCGTCGCGCTTTCGACCACGCGACCGAGATACATCACGACCACCCGGTCGCAGATGTGCTTCACCACGCCGAGATCATGGCTGATGAAGAGGTAGGTGAGGCCGAATTCACGTTTGAGGTCCATGAAAAGGTTGAGAATCTGCGCCTGGATCGAGACATCGAGTGCCGCAACGGATTCATCGCAGACGAGCAGCCTTGGTTTCACTGCCAGCGCCCGGGCAATGCCGATGCGCTGCCGCTGGCCGCCGGAGAACTGGTGCGGGTAACGGTCGAGATAGGAGGCATCGAGGCCGACACGCTCGACAAGCGAAGCGACATAGTCACGAACGTCGCGGCCCTTGACGATGCCATGCACCTTGGGCGCTTCGCCGATCAGGTCGATCACCCGCTTGCGCGGATTGAGGGTCGACATCGGGTCCTGGAAAATCATCTGGGCGGAAAGCCGCATGGCGCGCCTCTCCTCGCCCTGAAGCGCCGTCAGCGGCTTGCGTTTCCAGCGCACCTCGCCTTCGCTTGCCGGCATGATTCCGGCCATCACGCGGCCGAGGGTCGACTTGCCGCAGCCGGATTCGCCGACGAGGCCAACGACTTCACCGGGATAGACGGCGAGGTTCACCTTGTCGACCGCGTGAACGGTCTTCTCCTCCAGTCCGGCCCCGAAAAGATTGGCGATCCTTTCGGCATAGTCGAGCTTGCGCGAAAAGCGTCGGCTGACGTTGACGGCTTCTACGAGCGGCACGGTTTGCCTGATCGAACTTGTCATGCGGCGCTCCAGAGATACGGGTGGAAGCAGCGGAACTCACGACCGGCGGCGATTTCGAGCATCGGTTCGGTGACGCAGATGTCGGTGGCCCGGACACAGCGGTCGCGGAAGGCACAGCCGGAGGGACGCGAGAGCGGCGAGGGGGCAAAGCCGGGGATAGGACGAAGCGGCTCGCCGCGCGGCACCGCGGCGGGAATGGCGCTGAGCAGGCCGGAGGTGTAGGGGTGGCGCGGCTCGGAAAGCACGCCGTCCACCTTCCCCGCCTCGACGATCCTGCCCGCATACATGACCATGATGCGATCAGCGAGCGCCGCCACCACGCCGAGGTCGTGGCTGATCCAGATCAGCGCCATGCCGAACTCGGCGGCGAGCCGCTTGATCTCGAACAGGATCTGCGACTGGATCGTCACGTCGAGCGCCGTCGTCGGCTCATCGGCGATGATCAGGTCGGGCCGGTGCAACAGCGCAATTGCGATTGCTACGCGCTGGCGCATGCCTCCCGAGAACTGGTGCGGGTAAGCGTCGAGCCGCTCCTCCGGCGAAGGAATGCCGACCAGACCGAGCGCATCGCGGGACCGGGCACGCGCCTCCGCACGCGAAACCTTGTCATGGGCCTGCACCGTCTCGATCATCTGCGTGCCGACCGAGAGAACCGGGTTCAGCGTCATCATCGGATCCTGAAAGATCATCGCGATGCGTTTACCCCGGATCGTCCGCATCGCAGACGGCGACATCTTCAACAGGTCCTCTCCGTTGAACAGGATCTGCCCGGACACGACACGGCCCGGCGGATCGACGAGGCCGAGGATCGAAAAGCCGGTAATCGACTTGCCCGAGCCGGATTCGCCGACCAGCCCGACGATTTCGCGCTGGCCGACCGTGAAGCTGACGTCATCGACAGCTTTCAGAGCTCCGCGGCGGGTCATGAAATGGGTGGAAACGTTTCGGACTTCGAGAACTGGGGGACCAATACTTGTCATAGGATGCTCACCTTTCGCCCAGCCGAGGATTGAGCACTTCACGCAACCTGTCTCCGACGATGTTGATCGAGAAGACGAGGATGAGGAGAAGCACGCCGGGGTAGACGCTGATCCAGTATTCGCCGGACATCAGCAGCTGGTAGCCGTTGGCGATCAGCAGTCCGAGGGAGGGTTCGGTGATCGGCAGGCCGATGCCGAGAAAAGAAAGCGTCGCTTCCGCCGAGATTGCATTCGCCACCTGCAGCATGCCGATGACGATCAGCGGCGGCAGACAGTTCGGCAGGAGATGGCCGATCAGAATGCGCGGCGTCGAGATGCCGAGCGTGACGGCCGCCTCGACATAATCCTTGTTTTTCTCGACCAGTGCCGCACTCCGGACGGCGCGGGCAAATGTCGCCCACTGCACAAGGATCAGCGCGAAGATCACCTTCCACAGCCCCTGCCCCAAAAGCGCCAACAACATCAGCGCCACCAGAATGGTCGGGAAGCCGAGCATCAGGTCGACGACGCGCATGATCAGTGTATCGATACGTCCGCCGAAATAGGCGGCGGTCAACCCGAGCACCGTGCCGACCACCAGCGCCACGATGCCGGAGAACACGCCGACGCCGAGGCTGGTGCGCAGGCCGTAGACCATGGCGGAAAACATGTCGCGGCCCTGGCCGTCGGTGCCGAGCCAGTAGGTCAGGCCGTCCATGTTTTGCGAGCCCGGCGGCAACTTGGAATCGAGGATATCGAGAGCCGCGAGGTCGTAGGGGTCCTGCGGCGTGAGAAAGGGCCCGGCGATCGCGGCAAACAGCAGGATGACGCAGACCACGGCGGCAATAACGGCTTTCGGACTGCGGCCGATACCCATGATCAGACGGCCAAGCAGCATGTCCTCGCGGAAAAGAGCAGTGGCGCTCATGATGCATCTCCCAGGCGAACGCGCGGATCGACCAGCGAATAAAGCACGTCGACCACGAAATTGATGAAGATGAACAGACTGACGATGACCAGCAGGTAGGCGACCACCACCGGCCGGTCGAGCCGCATGATCGAATCGATCAGCAGCTTGCCGATGCCCGGCCATGCGAAGATCGTTTCGGTGACGACGGCAAACGCCAGCATGCTGCCGAGTTCAAGACCGATCACGGTGATCAGCGGGATGAGGATGTTCTTGAACACGTGCACGAACACGATGCGGCGTTCGGAAATCCCCTTGGCGCGAGCGAATTTCACGAAATCGAGCGGCATGGTCTCGCGCACCCCGGTGCGCGTCAGACGGATCACCAGCGATAGCTTGAACAGAGAGAGATTGATCGCCGGCAGGATGAGGTGCTTCAGGCCATCCAGCGTGAAGAGGCTGGAATGGAGACCGAGAAACTCCCCCACCGGGCCACGGCCCGTGGAGGGCAGCCAGCCGAGCCAGACGGAAAAGATCATGATCAGCATCATGCCTTGCCAGAAGCTCGGCAGCGAAAAGCCGAAGATCGAGCCGGTCATGATCACTTCGTCTGTGGCGCTGTTCGGCTTCAGGCCCGAAAGCAGGCCGAGCGGAATACCGAGCAGGATCGCGAAGACGAGGCCGGTCAGCGTCAGCTCCAGCGTCGCCGGCAGGCGCTCGAAGATCAGCGCGATCGACGGGCGGTTAAAGACGAAAGAGCGGCCGAGATCGCCGTGCAACGCGTTCCAGGTAAAGGTGAAGAACTGTTCCCAAAGCGGCTTGTCGAGGCCGAGCGACGCAACCACCTGGGCGCGTTCGGCCTGGCTCGCATCCGGCGAGATCAACATTTCCGCAGGGTCGCCGATCGCATAGATGCCTAGAAAGACGATGACCGCGGTCACGACCAAGACAGCAATGCTCTGCAGGAAGCGGCGGATGACGAAGACCGTCATGACGTACGCTCCCGCTTACCCTTCATCCCCCAAGGACAGAGAATTCCCATGGAAAAATGTTCCCTTTTTCTGTTTGTTGACGATCACGATAACGGCGCCGGAGAGATGCGCAATATTATGAGTGGAATGCATGAGCCTATGCGTTTTGCGCGCGAGGCAGACGTGCCTGGCTGTCTCCGCTTGTGTTCGGCGGTCCGTTGCCCATAGGATCGGATCATGAATTTCAAGCAGCTCGAAATCTTCAAGACGATCATGGATACCGGCTCGACCATGGCGGCTGCAGCCCAGCTCGGCCTGTCGCAATCGGCCATCAGCCGTCAGCTCGCCTCGCTGGAAGAACAGATCGGCCGTGAACTCTTCCTGCGCGACAAGGGCAGGCTCATCCCGCGCCCGGAGGCCCGGCTTCTGGTGAACGAGGTGGACGACGTGGCTCAAAGCGTCGCTCGGCTCCGAACCAAGGTCGGCGACGTGGTTTCCGGCGCCTTCGGCGAGGCGCTTGTGCGCGTTGCCTTCCCCCACAGCCTTTCGACCACCATGCTGCCGCCCATCGTCGCGCGTTTCAAGGCGGATCATCCACGTGTGACGGTGGAGATCCTGAGCGGTCCGTACGACGCGATCGAGCGCATGGTCTACAACCGCACAGCCGACCTCGGCTTCGTGCGCCTGCCGGTCGAACAGCACTCCTTCGACGCCCGACCGCTCTTTGTGAGCGGCACGACCTGCGTCATGCCCGCCGGCCACCCGCTTGCGGCAAAAGAAGCGATCGATGTCAACGATCTTGCCCGAAACGACCTGATCCTGCTTGGCCGGCAAAGGATCAACCGCAACGAGCTGGAGCACGAACTGCGCCGCATGGTTCCGACCTATCGCTGCAGCCTTGAAGTCCATTCGGTAGAAACCGCCTGCGCCTGCGCCGCCCAGGGGCTCGGCATAGCGATCGTGCCATCGTTGATCGCCGAGTTTTTCCGCAGCGACGCAGTCGCCATGCGCCCGTTCCTGCCTGACAAGGTCTCAGATTATGGGATCATCATCCTTCCCGGAACACCGCTGTCCTGGACCGCGGAGGCCTTCATAAATGCCATCAAGCCCGGCAGCAACGACGATATGACGGCGTCAGCCTGACAGAAAAATCGGGTGCCGGCTGAAGCCTTGGATTTCGCAAACCGATCGCAGCAGATAGATTGAAGATCAACCTCCCTTTTTGTCCCGCCACCTGCAATCCACGTTCACGGAAAACATCATGAAAATCACCGGCATCGAAACCGTTCGCATCGACGAACGCGAAAACCTTCTCTGGATTCTGGTCCACACCGATGAAGGGATCACTGGTCTTGGCGAGACCTTCTATGGCGTTCAGGCCGTCGAGGCGCATGTGCATGAATTCATCGCGCCGCGCGTCATCGGCCGTAATCCGTTACAGATCGACCTGCTTGCGCAGGATCTGGTCGGTTACATCGGTTTCCGCTCCTCCGGCGCGGAAGTGCGCGGCAACTCGGCTTTCGACATCGCGCTCTGGGATATTTTCGGCAAGGCGACCAACCTGCCAATCGCCCAGCTTCTCGGCGGTTTCACCCGAAGCGAGATCCGCACCTACAACACCTGCGCCGGCACGGAATATGTCAAGCGCAATACAGGACAGCAGACCAGCAATTACGGCCTCACCGCCGGAACGAGCTACGACGACCTGAACGGCTTTCTCTATCGCGCCGACGAGCTGGCGGAATCGCTGCTGGAAGAAGGCATTACGGCCATGAAAATCTGGCCTTTCGATCCGGCGGCCGAAAAGACCCGCGGCCAATACATCTCCCTGCCGAATCTGAAGTCTGCGCTTGAGCCGTTCGAGAAGATCCGCAAAGCCGTCGGCGACAAGATGGACATCATGGTCGAATTCCACTCGATGTGGCAGCTCCTGCCCGCCATGCAGATCGCCAAGGCGCTGGCGCCCTACCAAACGTTCTGGCATGAAGACCCGATCAAGATGGACAGTCTCTCGGACCTGAAACGTTATGTCGAGGTTTCGCCCGCTCCGATCTCGGCATCAGAGACGCTCGGCTCCCGCTGGGCTTTCCGCGATCTGCTGGAAACCGGCGCGGCCGGTGTCGTCATGCTTGATATCGGCTGGTGCGGCGGCATTTCCGAAGCCCGCAAGATCGCCTCGATGGCGGAAGCTTGGCACCTGCCGATCGCCCCGCATGACTGCACCGGACCTGTGCTGCTCTGCGCCTCGACGCATCTTTCGCTGAACGCGCCGAACGCGCTCATTCAGGAAAGCGTGCGGGCCTTCTACCGCACCTGGTATCGCGACCTCGTCACCGCGCTCCCGGAAGTGAAGAACGGCGTGATCACCGTACCGCCCGGCCCGGGCCTCGGAATGGAACTGCACCCGGATCTCGGCAAGGCATTCACGGTGACCCGCAGGATCTCCGACGCAAAAAGCCTCTGATCAAACTGTGTCAACCCGCCAAAAACTACGGAATCACTAAGGCAATGAAGCTCGAAATTGCTCCGATCCTCACGCCTTCGGGGTCTATAAGATTTTATTTGCTAATATCAGCAATATGCATTTGCAAAATAGACCCATTTTCGGTGTGATATTATCACAGCGGATGCATGAAAGAGCCGGAGGCCTATCAGGGAATGATCATTAATGTCGAAGTCTAAGAAGCGAGTAAGCGTGGGGCGCCCCACGATGATGGATGTTGCTGCCGCGGCGGGGGTCTCCCAAGCTACCGTCTCATTGGTTCTCAGTGGATCGAAAGGCGCCCGGCTTGCCGACGCCACGCGGAGCCGCGTGCTGGAAGCGGCGCAAACGCTTGGTTATCGTTTCGTGCGCCGCGGAACCAAGACGGCGCCGGGCGGGCGATCCACGATCGTCTTCGTCGCCGACGAAACCTCAACGGATCCCTGGATGTCGCTGGCCTTCGAAGGCGCCCGGGACAAGGCCCTTGAATACGGCATCAACGTTCTGATGGCAGTCAGCCACGGCGACGCCGATGTTGAGACCAGTATCGTCGCCAACCTGAGGAAGTTGCCCATCCTCGGTCTGATCTACGGAACGATCCTGACCAGGCTCGTGCAGATTCCCGCAGCCATTGCCGACCTGCCCATCGTCCTCGTGAACTGCTATGACGAGCATCGCGAACATCATTCCGTTCTACCCGGCGATCTCTTGGGCGGTCGCAGCGCTACCGAGCACCTGCTTTTGTCGGGGCGTCGGCGGATCGGCTTCATCAATGGCCAGCAGGGAGTGGATGCCGCACGAGATCGTCTCAAGGGTTACAAGCAGGCATTGGCCAGCAACGATATAGCCTACGATCCCGCGCTGGTGCGCCCAGGCAACTGGGAACCATCGGCCGGCTACGAGATGACGCTGGAACTGATGGCGTTGGACAACCCGCCCGATGCCATCTTCTGTGCCAACGATATGATGGCGGTCGGTTGTTTCGACGCGCTCAAGCAATTAGGCGCCAAAGTCCCGGATGATGTCGCCGTCATTGGCTTTGACGATCGCGATATCGCGCAGTATACGCACCCTCCCCTGTCGACCCTTGTCCTTCCCCTCTACGAGATGGGGCGGACGGCCGCAGAACTGCTTATCGACGCGGCCGGCGGCCTGCACACTACTCCCAGCCGCATAAAGGTTGAATGTGAACTGATTGCGCGAGGGTCCACGGCCAAGCGCCGCTTCGACGATATCGAATCCAGCGTGGCAGCGCAGTGATCGCTTGACGACACCCGCCCGTGCGGCGGGATGCCTGCATCAGCCCGATTGACGGATGCTGCGAAAGCGGTCGAAGGCCACTGCAATGACGATAAACGAACCGACGAAGGCGCCTTGCCAGAAGGTGCTGATGCCCAGCAATATCAGACTGTTTCGGATCACCTCGATGAGGAGCGCCCCCACGAGCGCTCCAAAGGCCGTGCCTATTCCTCCGGCGAGATTGGCCCCGCCGATGACGGCCGCCGCTATAACGGAAAGCTCCATGCCCTGACCAAGATTGGTTGTAACACCGCCCAGCCAGCCAACTTCCAGCACGCCGGTAATCCCGGCTGTCAGTGCTGAAAACACATAGACCGAAACCTTCAATTGCCTGACGGGAATGCCCGTAAGCTTGGCCGCATTTTCATTTCCTCCCATAGCGAAGAGGTGTTGCCCCCAGCGGGTCCATCTGAAAAGGAAACCCGTGATTGCAGCCAGAACGACCAGGGCGATGAGCGGGTTGGGCAATCCCATGGTGGAGCCGCCCCCCAGCGCCAGCAGCAGAGCGTGATCCGGGCCGAACTGGTAGATCATCTTGTTGTTGGACAATACCATGGCGAGAGATCGCGCCACGGATAACATCCCCAGCGTGACCACGAAGGAGGGCATGCCGGCGTAAGCGATCAGCACCCCATTGACCACCCCCACCAGGATTGCGACTGCCAGCGCCGCCGGGACGCCGATCCAGAACGGCATGCCCGCCGACATCAAAACGGCTACGGTCATGGACGAGAGCACGACGGTCGACCCAACCGACAGATCTATGCCTCCCGAAGCGATCACCGCGGTCATCCCGAGCGCAATGATGCCGACGAATGCGAAGTTACGCGAGACATTGAACAGATTCCGCTCGGTCGCGAATGTGTCGGTCAGCACCGACAGTGCCAGGCAGGCCAGTATCGCAGCCATGAAGACCCAGAATGTCTGGTGGCTGATGAGGCGCGATCGCAGACCGCGATGCTCGGACTGGTCGATGACGTCAGCCAGTGAATTTGCTGTCGACATTGAATTTCTCTTCCCCTGATCGTTCATGCGAACTCGATTGCACCGGTGATGAGACCGGTAATCTCCTCGGGCGAGGAATCACCCGACTTCTTGTGGGCCACCAGACGGCCGCGGCGCAGCACTGCGATTTTGTCCGCCACCTGAAATACATCCGGCATGCGATGGCTGACCAGCACCACCGCAATGCCATGGTCGCTTAGATAACGTATGAGATTGAGCACCTCCGCAACCTGCCGCACGGAAATCGCGGCCGTGGGCTCATCCATAAGGATGATCTTCGCATCGCTGAGAAGCGCGCGGGCAATGGCCACGGCCTGCCGTTGGCCGCCGGACATGCGCCTGACCAGATCGCGAGGCCTCGTCTCGGACTTGAGGCGAGCGAACAGTTCTCCGGCCTTCATGCGCATCTGCGCGTAGTCAAGGATGCGGAGCGGGCCGAGCTGCTTGGTCAGTTCGCGTCCCAAAAATACATTCGCGGCCGCCGACAGGTTGTCGCAAATGGCGAGGTCCTGATAGACCACCTCGATTCCGGCGCGCTGGGCATCCAACGGCCTATGAAACTCGGCTTTGCTGCCGGAGATGAAGATCTCGCCGGAGCTCGGCGCAAAATTTCCGGCTATGACCTTCACCAAAGTGGACTTGCCAGCCCCGTTGTCGCCCATCAGGCCGATGACTTCTCCCGGCTCGACGGAGAGCGACACGTCGCTCAATGCATGGATTGCCCCAAAATGCTTGCTCACTCCCTCAAGTCTCAGCGCGCTCATATGCCTCCCTTTCTGCTCCTCTTCGGATGAGAACCGATCGCGGAGCGCGATTCGTGCCTTGGCAGGGCCAGCCAGTCTTGCTGCATTTCCGCGGCCCTGGCTGCGACGCCTGCTAAATTCCCGCTTGACTGCTTCGCTAATTAAGTGCTGTTATTAGCACATAATATGATCAAATTCGCAATAGAGTAGATCATCGAACTTGGTCCGAACCGGCTTCGGTTCGCACCGCAGATTTGTGCCGCAATCGGAGGGTCAGGGCGGCAGACAGTTCTGGCGCGCGCTTGGACAGAATTGTGTTTGGCCGCGCCGGATGAAACCCAAACGGAGGAGTGCACTGCTTTGAGGTACGTAAATCAGATTTTGGCGGCTGCCCTTGTCCTGGCCGCCGGCGCAGCAGAGGCGCAGGACAAAAAGACCTTGGCTATCGTCGTCAAGGGACTGGACAATCCGTTCTTCGAACAGATCAACCTGGGTTGCAAGGACTGGGCGAAGAATAATCCCAATTCAGAATACGAATGCCTTTACACAGGTCCGGCATCCAGTGCCGACGAGGCCGGACAGGTGCAGCTCGTTGATGACCTTATCGCCAAAGGCGTTGCCGCACTTGCCATTTCCCCATCCAATGCGTCGGCCATGGCCAACCGGCTCAAGGAGATTGGGCCGAAGATGCCGGTCATGACGGTCGATGCCGACCTCTCGGAGGCAGACCGTAAGCTGCGCGCCGCATATCTTGGAACCGACAATTACCTGATGGGCGTGAAAATGGCCGAGCAGGCCAAGCGGCTTAAGCCGAAGGGCGGAACGGTTTGTCTGCAGTTGGGCAACGTCGGCGCCGATAACATCAATGCCCGCGCAGCCGGTTTTCGAGATACCATCGCAGGCTCCAAAGGGGTCGATCGCCTGTCCGGGCAAGGCGGCTGGAGCGAAATCCAAAGCTGCCCGGTTTTCACGAATGATCAGATCGACCTTGCCAATCAGCAGATGGCCGATGTCTTCACCTCCAACCCCGATCTCGATGCCTTTATACTGATCGGAGGATGGGCGCAGTTTGCGCCGCAGGCCTATGCCCAGGTCACCGACCAGGTGATGGATCGCCTGAAAAGCAATGACCTGATCATCGTGGCAGGCGACACCCTGCCGCCGCAGGTACAGGCCTTCAAAGATGGCCGAAGTCACGCCCAGGTGGGTCAGCGTCCCTTCGAAATGGGCCAGCGCGCTCCCGAGGTCATGATCCGGTTGATCAAGGGGGAGGCCGTGGAAGACACGATCTACACCGGCCTGGATGTCTGCACGCGCGAAGAACCGGGCTTCTGCGCCAAGTAGCCCCATAGGGTAGTCCCGATGCGATCCCGTCACGGCGCTTCGACACCGTGACGGCCCGCCAAGGTTGCGGAGCTATATCCTTGTTTCAGCGTGCGCATGGGATTTTAGGGGAAGTAAATTGAAACTTCTGATCACTGGACTAACGGGAAAGGTGGGAAGCAATTTCCTGCCCGGGTTTCTGGCCGCCGAAAAGTTTTCCGGCTGGTCCCTGCGTGCGCTCTGCAACAATCGCGTCATCGAACATCCGGCGGCCGAAATCGTGCGTGGTTCATTGGCGGATGCGCAGACGGTTTACGCCGCCATGGATGGCGTAACTCATGTGCTGCACATGGCAGCCGTCAAGGAATCGCCCGATCTGGCGATCGACGTCGGCGTCAAAGGCCTCTTCAACCTGCTGGAGGCCTTTCGGGCCTCGAAGACCGCGAAGCAGTTCGTTCTGATCGGCGGAGATTGCTCCGTGGGGCACATTTTCCACCCTTACGATGCTCCCATTACCGAGAATTCCCCTCGCCGGGCCTATCCGGGTTGCTATGCGCTTATCAAAGTGATCGAGGAGGTCATGCTTGAGCAGTACCGCATCCAGTACGGCATCAATGCCTGCTGCCTTCGGGCACCCTGGATCATGGAGAAGGACGACTTCCGCTATGTCTTGAGCTTTCGGGACCAGTTCGGCGGGCCCGCGTGGAATGAACTCCTGTCGCCGGAGGAAATCGCCCGGCATGCCGAGGCCGGCGCCATCCCTTTGCTTCGCGATGCAGGCGGCGCTCCACTCAAACGCAATTTCATCCATGTCAGCGATCTCGTCAGCGCCATTCTTCTGACCTTGGATAATCCGGCTACCGATGGCGAACTCTTCAACATCGCAATGGATGTTCCGCTTGATTACGCCGGCGTCGCAGCCCAGCTGAAGGCCTCGCATGGCCTGCCTGCAGTGGAAATTTCGACGCCCTACCACAGCAACTGGCTCGACAATACCAAGGCGAAGATGCTGCTCGGCTGGCGCCCGGTTGTCGATTCCGAGCTCCTCATACAACGCGCCTGGGCCTATTCCCGAGCGCCCGATGACCCGCGCCGTGTCTGGTACCCTGGGTAGCACACGCGCCAACAATATCCGACGCCGGCTCCAGGCGGTCCCGCATGTGGCCGCACGGGCAACGCCAGGCCAAGGATGTACCGCCCGCGGCACGTAAATGTAGCGAGGGCATTCAGAAACGTTGGGGAGCAGGGCCGTGTCTGTGCTCCCAAAATGGGAGGATGGACAATGAAACTGAAACTTGCCGTCTCGCTTGCCATGCTGGCTTCCGGTCTGACTGGCCCCGCTGTCGCTCAAGACAAACCCCAGTTGGCTTTCGTCGTGAACGCGGCCTCCGACTTCTGGAAACTCGCCGAAGCCGGGGTCAAGAAGGCCCAAGGGGAATTGCCGGGCTACGAACTGCAGTTCCGCTACCCGGCCCAGGGTACCGCTGCCCTGCAGAACGCCCTGATGGATGATCTTGTCGCTGCCGGTACCGATGCAATTATGATATCTTCGGCCGATCCGAAGAATTCAATCGATGCATTCAACCGCATTGCAGCGCAGGTGCCCCTGTTTACCACCGACAGCGATGCGCCCAACAGCAAGCGCATCGCCTATCTCGGCTCTTCCAACACCCAAGCAGGTGTTCAGGCCGGCGAAATCGCCGTTGCTGCGATGCCCGAAGGCGGAAAATGCACGGGTTTTGTCGGGTTCCTGGGAGCGGACAACGCAGTCGAACGTATCGCTGGCTTCCGCAAGGCCGTCGAAGGATCCGGGATCGAGCTCGTCGACGTGCGCGGAGACGACGTGGATTTTGCCCGAGCCCGGTCAAACGTCGATGACGTGCTTGCCGCAAACCCAAACATCACCTGCATGGTGGGGTTTTATTCCTATAACCCTCCCAAGATTTACGAGGCTCTCCAGGCTGCGGGCAAACTCGGAGCCATCAAGGTCATCGCATTCGATGAGGATCCGGTTACCCTCGGAGCGGTCCGCGAAGGCAGCTTCGCCGGCACCGTCGTACAGGACCCCTACCAGTGGGGCTATCAGGGCATGCATCTGATGGCGAAATATCTCGAAGGGGACAAGTCGGGCATTCCTGCGGATGGCCTTATAATCGTTCCGACGAAAGTCATCAAAGCATCCAATGTCGATGCCTTCGAGAAGGAACTCAAAGAGCGCATTGGCGGGTAAAACTCTTCCCGGTCGGCGCTGCGGCATTGGGCTCGGGCCTCGCCGGGCCCGGTGTGCGCTTGTCACTTCGTATATCCGCTCAACGGGCCGAAGCATCACTGTTGCTGCAAAATCAGATGGCCACGACTTATGATGACTAAAGAGGATCCGAAGCGCCCCCTGTTGGTGCTCGAGAACATTTCCAAGGCCTATACCGGCGTCGTGGCGCTCTGCAATGTGTCCATCACGGTCATGGCCGGCGAAGTGCTGGCTCTGATCGGAGAGAATGGAGCCGGCAAATCCACACTGATGAAGATTCTTGGGGGTGTCGTCCAGCCCAGCTCGGGTCATATCATTATCGATGATGTGCGATGCGACGGATTTTCGGTGACTGAGTCCCAGTCCGCGGGGATCGCGTTCGTACATCAGGAGCTCAACGTATTCGATAATCTCGACGTGGCCGCCAACATGTTTCTGGGCCGCGAAATACGTAAAGGTTTCCTCAGACTGCTGGATGTAAAGGCCATGCGTGCCGCAGCCGAACCGCTTTTAAGGCGCGTCGGTGCCACGTTCGAGGCCGACACCCCGGTCGCTGCTCTGTCACTCGCCGAGCGGCAATTGCTCGAGATCGCCAAGGCGCTCTCCATCAAGGCGCGCATCATCATCATGGATGAACCAACCTCCTCGCTCACCTTGTCGGAAACGAAAACGCTGATGAGCGTCGTTGCCAGCCTCAAGGCCGAGGGCATCGCGGTCATCTACATATCGCACCGCCTGAGCGAGATCGAGGAATGCGCCGACCGCGTCTTCGCTCTGCGTGACGGCAAGGCAGCCGGTGAACTCTGCAGGTCGGAGATCCATCATGATGCCATGATCCGCATGATGATCGGGCGCGACCTTCATTCCCTGTATTCGCCGCCGTCACGCCCAGCCGGCAGGTCCATCCTGTCCTTAAGGAGTGTCAGAACCCGCGCGCGACCACGGGCCCTTGTCGACTTCGATATCCACGATGGCGAAATTCTGGGAATGGCCGGACTGGTGGGCGCGGGACGGACAGAATTGGCCGAAGCCATTTTCGGCATCGACGCCATTGTCGAGGGTCAGATCACGCTGGCGGGCAAGCCGTTCAGGGCCGCGTCGCCGCACGACGCCATCCAGGCCGGCGTCTATCTCGTGCCGGAGGATCGGAAACGGACGGGCCTCGTGCTCGAAGCGGCCATCTGTGAAAATATCTGCCTCGCCGATCTCGCAGCCGTGTCGCGCAACGGCTTGGTTTCGCAGAGCGCTGTCAAGGCGCGTGCCGAGGATCAGCGTATAAAACTTGGAATCAGAACCACCGATGTCATGCGCAGAACCGCGGAACTCTCTGGCGGCAATCAGCAGAAGGTTGTCCTGGGCAAATGGCTTTCGATGCGACCGGCGCTGGTCATTTTTGACGAGCCCACCCGCGGCATCGATGTCGCCTCCAAGGCGGAGATCTACAGGCTCATGCGTGCTCTGACCAACGCCGGCGTCGGCGTCCTGATGATCTCCAGCGACATGGAAGAGGTGATCGGCGTGTCGGACCGTATAGTGGTATTGCGAGAAGGGGAAATCGCCGGATCGCTATCGCGGCCGGAATTCTCCGAACACAATGTTCTCAAGCTCGCTGTCGGCGCAAACTAGGAAACAGACCGATGCATAAAAAAGATTTGGGATTGGCAGTCCTGATCATAATTGTTGGAACGGTCGTTTACCTGCGGAATCCGCTATTCCTCTCGCCGATCAATCTGGGCAATACGGCAAACCTCATCGGTCTGTTTGGTCTCTTCGCCATCGGACAAGGCTTTGTCATCATGACGGGTGGTATCGACCTCTCGGTCGGCTCGATGATAGCACTGCTTGGCGTCCTATTTGTCGACATGGTGGGAAAGTTCGGCGTCCCGTGGCCGGTGGCAATTCTTGCCGTCCTCGTGATCGGAACGCTTCTTGGGCTGGCTCATGGGCTGCTAATCACCAAGCTCAAGATGCAACCCTTCGTCGTGACGCTGTGCGGCCTGCTGATCTATCGCGGCGCCGCGCGCGGCTATACGGGAGAAGCCACTGCCGGCTTTCCCTTCGGCACCAGGTATCCCGCGCTGGAATGGCTGACGATCGGGCGCACTTTTGGAGTTCCACACTCCTTTTATGCCATGATAGTCATCGGCATAATCTGTTGGTTCCTGCTTCATCGCTCGGTCTTTGGCCGACATTTGCAGGCTGTGGGCAAGAATGAGGACGCAGCGCGCTACTCTGGCATCCGCACCGGTTTCGTTATCACGACCGCCTATGTGATCTGCGCGGTGCTGACCGCCGTTGCTGCGGTTTACTTCGCCATGTTCACCAGATCGGTGCAGCCCTCGTCGCATGGCAACTTCTACGAACTCTACGCAATTGCCGCCGCCGTCCTCGGCGGCTTCTCGCTTCGTGGCGGAGAAGGCTCGATCATCGGCGTCGTGTTGGGGGCGGTCCTGCTTCAGGAATTGCAGAACCTCGTCAATCTTTTAGGCATCCCCTCATCGCTGAACTTCGCGGTAATGGGAACGGTGATTCTCGCCGGGGTTCTCGCAGATCAGCAGTTCAACCGCTATCGGGCCAAGCGAAGGGCCGCAATGGCGCTCGGCATACTGAACAGGCAAGCCTCCCCGCCCCCACAGGCGGACAGCTATCCATCGGGCCACCATAACTAACGAATTGCGAGATCGCCTGCCGGCGTGCATTCGCCAGCACAAAAGATGGCTGAAGCCGCTCCTTTCGATATCAGGATCCTCCCCGATGCCCCTAAGTTTGAGGGGGCGGTCCGACCATGTAATGCCTCTCACCGCGCCGGCAGAGGTAAACTTCGCGTTCCGGATTAGCCTCAATAACGAAGCCCGAACTACGAAGCATTGCCTCCATTGCGGCCTTGTTGGGAATGAACCAGTTGGTCGGGTCGGAGGCGTAGCGTTCTTCGATGAAAAAGAGCTTCGGATAGTCCGGGCGATCGAAGACCGCCCATTCTGAAAAATCATAGTCTTCCTGGAGATCGGGGGTGCGTTCGTCCCCCCGCTGAAGACACTGAAAAAGCATCAGATCTCCAACGACGTGTTCGTAAAGCAGGTCAAGCGCCAGGAGCGGATGGCGAAGGTGGTAGAGCACCCCCATGAAAATCACCAGGTCGAACTTTTCGTTCAATTTGCCGACTTCATAGATCGACATCTGCCGGAACTCGACATCGAGCCCGCTATGTTCGGCAGCAAAGTGGGCCTGGCGGAGATAGTGAGGATCGGAGTCGATGCCCAGCACGCGGCCGGCATTTCGTCGTTTCATTTCCAGCGAATAAAATCCGGCATTGCAGCCGATATCGAGAACGCTGCGCCCTTCCAGATCGTCTGGAAGGGCGTGCTGAAAATTTTTCCACTTGAAGGCCGGATAATCCCCGAGAAAGTGGTCCGGTGCGGTCTCGACGCCTTGAATCCGCATGTTGTGGAACCAGGGACCGAGCTCGGCGATCTCGCGTTGCAGGCTGTGGCTCTCCCTGCTCTTTCTTGCCTCCACCCTTAAGCCCTCACATCCATTTCGTAAGCAGATGATTGCCGAACGGCCTGCCAGGACGGTTTTCCGGCACCAGTTCCAAGCACGACCGTGAACCAGTCCGCGGTGTGCCGCAGCCCTTCCGAAAGAGGGACCTTTGGCTCCCATCCGAGGAGTTCCTTGGCGCGTAAAATGTCCGGGCGACGCCGTTGCGGATCATCCGCGGGCAAAGGTTTATAAACCGGCTTGGCCATGGTGGGTGCGATTGCCATCACCATCTCGGCAAGTTCGTTGATGGTGAATTCGCCCGGATTGCCGAGATTGACCGGCATGCCGGGATTCGGATCGACATCCATCAACGCCATCAAACCCCTGACAAGATCGCTGACGTAACAAAATGAGCGGGTCTGCTCGCCGGTGCCGTAGATGGTAAGCGGCTTGCCCGAAATCGCCTGGACGAGAAGGTTGGAAATGATGCGACCATCGTTCGGCTGCATGCGCGGTCCGTAGGTGTTGAAAATCCTGGCGACACGAACATCGACCCTTTCCGCCCGGAGCATGTCGAAGCAAAGGGCCTCGGCCGCCCGTTTGCCTTCGTCGTAGCAGGCGCGAGGGCCGATGCAATTGACATTGCCGCGGTAATCCTCACGCTGGGGGTGTTCCACCGGGTCCCCGTAAACCTCGCTTGTTGAAGCCTGCAGGAATGAAGCGCCATCCCGTTCCGCAAGCGCCAGCAGGTTTCCGGTGCCCGCAACGCAGGTCATCATCGTATGGACGGGATCGGCTTGATACTGGGGCGGTGAGGCCGCGCAAGCGAGGTTGTAGATCTGATCCAAGGGCTCGTCGATCTCGTGGAATTCGCAGATATCCTTCTCGATCAGCCGAAAGCCGGGATGGTTCATCAGCGGGCGGATATTGTCTTTCGAACCGGTAATATAACTGTCGACGCATATCACCCGATCGCCGCGCGCAAGCAGGGCGTCGCAGAGATGCGAACCGACAAAGCCGGCCCCTCCGGCGACAAGAACGGTTTTACCATTTCCGGTTCCGGTTCTTTGCAGCATTACAATCTCCTCAAGCTGAAACGGGCTGAAATGTGGATTCTGTTCGGGACATTCGCTGAGGCCAATCTCCGAGAGCCGCTATAAGTTCGCGGGCGCGGGCAATCCCGGTATGGCTCTGCACGACCACACTCCTCGCGTTTTTGGCTAGCGACCGGCGGTGCCCCTCATCCAATCCTGTGAGCGCCTCGACCGCATCCTCCGTCCGCTTGGCGACGATGATCGCTTCGCTGTCAGGCAAAAGCTCATCAAGTCCTCGCCAATGGTCGCTAATGATCGGGGTTTCGCATGCGGCAGCCTCGAAAAGCCTGACACTCGGCGACCAGCCGGCTGCAATCATGTCCGACCGGGTGACATTGAGCGTGAAGCGTTGCCGGCTGTAGAAGCTCGCATGCTCGCTCGGCGGAAGGTGCTCGATACGTTCGACATTAGCCGGCCAGTCGATCTCATGGGGATATTGCGGCCCAGCCACCACAAACCGCAGTCGCGGCAGTCGCCTGGCCGGTTCAATGAGAAGCCTCTCCAGTGTCGGTTGGCGATCCGGGCTGTATGTACCAAGATAACCGAGATCCCAGCGGAAGGCCTCCTGGGTATTATGATACCTTTCAACATCCACAGAACAGTAGAGGGCTACCGCCTTCCTTGCTCCATATCGCTGTTCCAGACGCGGAAGAACCTCTCCTCCAGAGAAGGAGAAATAGGCATCGAAGAGGGGAATCTGCCGCCGGGCAAGATATTCCTCATCACCTCGATCGAGCTTCGCGAGCGTAACGGGAGTATCGATATCGTAGAAGCAAAACCGCTTGGGCTGCAATGCGGCGACTGCATCAATGACCGCCACTCCTTCCGGCACATAGGAGCCGATAATCACCGCGTCCGCATTATGAAGGCGGCCTGCATGGGAGCCGATCATTCCAGCAATATCGGAATAGTAGGCGAGTTCGCAGAAGTCGGGATCCGGCAGGTCGCGCCTTGTGGCATACCAGGGCACGTCCCGTTCGAGGAACAGCACCCGGTGCCCGCCCGCCTGCAATCCACGGATCAGCGCGCGAAAGGTCGTGGCATGGCCATTGCCCCAGGAGGAGGAGAGCGAGAGACCGAGGAAAACGATGTTCAATGGCTTTGTCATTCAGCCGCCTCCATCCGGGCACCGGCATGGGCGCGGAAGATCGCATCCACCTCTTCGGCACGATGGGCATAGGTGTGATCGGCAAGTACCCGTGCAAGCGCCCTCTCACCAATCGTCTTTGCTCTTTCCTGCGTGAGGCCGGAGAGAATATCGGCAACGTCGCGGCCGTCGCGTGCGACCAGGATTTCCTCCTCAGGCTTGAGGAACAAGTCGATGCCTTCCCAATGATCGGTAATCAGACAAGCTCCCGCCCCAGCCGCCTCGAAAACACGCGTTGCCGGCGAAAACCCGTTTTCCGCCATGCTGGCACGAGAAATATTGAGAACGGCCTTCGGCGTGACATTGAAGGCGTTGTGGTCTCGGGTGGAAACGTGCCCGATATATTTTACGTTCGAAGACTTCGGCTTTTCTTCCCAGCCGGAGCCGCCAAGCAGAAACGTCTGACCTGGGAGTTGGGCAGCCGGTTCGAAGAAAAACTGCTCTACCCGCGCCTCGCGGTCCGGCAGGCGATTGCCGAGAAAACCGAGATCGGCGGAAAAGCGTGGATCCTGTGGCGCCGGATGATGGGTTTCGGGATCGAGAGCGTTGTAAATCGGCACACAATTTGCCGCGCCCATGGAGCGATAAGCGTTCACGACGGGTTCGCCGCCCCCATAGGTGAGCACAAGATCGATGTCGCTCAAGGCCTTGCGAAGCGGCTGATCCGGAGCGGCCCGCAAGTCGGCAAGCGTGGCCGGCGCATCAACGTCCCAGAATATTTTTAGGGCCGTCTGGCGTGCATTCTGGAGAACCCTCTCAAGGAGGCGATCATCTTCGAAACCGACGCCGCTCGCCTTGACGACGATATCCGCCTCGGCAGCTTCGGCAGTCACCGCGTTCAAGGCATCCACCGTGCCCTCGTAGACAACCACCCTGCACCATTCCGGTGGATCGATATCCCGGTTCTTCTGGCGATCGAAGACATCCGGTTCATAGAAGGTGATGTCGTAACCTTTGTCCGCCAGGGCTCTCAACAGACCGCGATAATAGGTGGCAGCGCCATTCCAGTAGGCGGATACGAGGCTTGATCCATAAAAGGCAATCTTCATTCCGCGGCCTCCCTGACAGCGAGCTTCTGGGTCACCCTCTGCGTTCCGCATGCGGCCAGTATGGAAAACAGCTCATCGACACGATGGCGGCAGGTGTGGCGCGCGCGGATGGTTTCGAGGCCCGATGACACGAGCGAGGCGGACAGGCCGGAGTCGGATAAAACGTCGCGAAGCAGTTGCATCATCTCTTCCCCGTCGCGCGCGATGAGATAATCGCTGCCGGGCCGAAAGAGATTTTCGGCATCGTTCCAGAAGGCGGAGATCAGGGGAACGCCACAGGCCAGGGCCTCAAAGACGCGGATGGTCGGAATGCCGGGAAGATTTTCGACATAAGGTCGACGAGGGATGTGAACCGTCACCTTGTTCTGAGCAAAGGCCCGCGGTGCCTCAGCATTGGCGATCCAGCCTCCATAAGCGATCCCTGCCTCTTCGAGCGCTTGCAGCGCATGGCCGGGATAGCGCACGCCGCGTACCGTCGTCTTCAGGCCAAGTCGCCGGGACGGTTGCACGAGATATTCCATGATTTCGGCGGATCGTTCGTTGTCGCCCCAGTTGCCGATCCAGATCAGGTCGCCGACCTTTTCGATCTGCGGCAAGGGACGGAAAAGTGTATCGTCCGCAGCCTCGTGCCAGGTAAAGACGGACTTGCCCCAGCCGGCTTTGAGATAGCGTTCGCGCAGGGTTTCACCAAAAGCTAGAACGCCGTCGTAATCGCTGAGTTTGAGGCCGGCTATATCCCCCTCGGCCGATACCGCGCGGTGATGGGTATCGTGGAAGAGCAGCGTAAATTTGCCGCCGTCGCGGCGAGCCCTTCCGATCCGTTCCACCAGTGCCGGTTCGGTCCATTCGTGGACAATTACGACATCGGCATTAGCAATCGCCTCTTCGTGCTCGAAATTGCTGCCGTAGACATAGGTTTGAAGTTCGGGGAAATTTTCATGGAATTTCTCGATCGCCATCGGCCCCTGATCTTCGACCAGACTGGTGCGGCTCCAGGCGTTTTCCGGTTCGAGCGCGAATGCTCGATGCCCTCGGCGGATGAGATCGCGCATCACGCCCCGGAGGAAATGAGCGTTTCCATGATTCCAGTCCGAAATCAGGGAATGGGTATAAAAGATGAACTTCATGATCACTCCGCTGCGGTAAGAGCTGGGCGGTTCGCCGAAAGGAGGCGTAAGTAAAGCGCCATCACCGCATCGGCCTGCGCCTCCAGACTGTACTTTTCCGATCGGACAAGCCCCTCTTCGGCAAGTGTTGTTCGCAGGGAAACGTCGCGCGAAAGCCGATTGATGGCGTCGACAAATGCCCGCGGTTCACGGGGATCGGCAAACAAGGCAGCTCCGTCCCAGAGTTCCCCGTAGGTGGGTATATCCGCCAGCACCAAAGCGCTTCCGCTTCTGGCCGCCTCCAGGGCAACAAGGCCGAAGGGCTCGTAAACGGATGGAGATGCGACGATTGCCGCCCGAGCCATCATCGCCATAGCGTCCGTGTGGGCAAGCTCGCCGCTGTGAACAGCGTTGCGAATGGGGAGATACTGGCCATTAGGTCCATGGCACGCACCCGCCATTACTAGCGGCCATTTTATCTGACCTGCTGCAGCGTCCAGGATGACGCCGTTCTTTCCATCATCCCACCAGCGGGCTGCGGCGAAGACAAAATCCTCCTTGTCCCGTGAGCGCGCCGCGACCCGGCTCGCATTGTAGACAACCTGCAATCCGTCGATCGGGCCATATGCCCGACGCAGCATCGCCGCATGGCTATGGCTCGGTGAAAGCACGGCGTCCGCGCGATCGAAGCCTCTATAATTCAATCGAAATTGCCATTGCCACTCGTTAGGCACTGTCTGGCCGCGCACTGCGGCAAACCAAGTGACGACACAGGAATGCGACACCACCACCACCGGCACCGACGTTTCCAGCCCCACTGCCTGGGAAGGCAGATTGAGATGGACGAGGTCGATATTTTCTCGTTCTATAAGATCGTCGAGGAGGCGAGGAACCTGTTTCAACGCCTCTTCATCTTCGACCAGCCAGTCGAGCGGGGCGTCCAGCCAGACGAAGCTGCCGATAGACTCCGCCTCCCGCACCTGTTCGGATGATGGTCGTGGCCCGAAAGCGGCAAACACCGTCTCGACGCCTTTCGACCGCAATCCCAACGCCAGATCGAGCCCGTAGCGCCAGACCCCGCCAACCGCATCGACGGTCATCAATACTCGGCCGAGTTCCGGCCGTCCGTCTTGTGCCGTCATGCCCGCACCTTCCGCTTTTCCGGGAGGCGCGGCCGGCCCCCGAAGCGATTGTCAGCCAACCATTCCGCTAGATGTCGCAAACCGCTCTGCCAGCGTATCCGAGCCTGCCAACCGAGTTCCTGTTCCAGCTTGCGGGTATCCGCGACGAAGTAATACTGGTCCCCAGCACGCCAATCACCGAAGCCGGTTTCCAGGGAATGGCCAGTCAGTTTCTCGATCTCGCTGAGAACAGCGACGATGCTGACCGCGTTGAGGGGGCCGCCGCCGAGGTTGAACACCCCGCCCTTGACCCTCTCGATGTTGGAAAGGACCGCGCGATAGGCTGCCACCGCGTCGTCTACATGCAGGATATCGCGAACCTGCTTGCCGTTGCCATAGATGGAGATCGGCTCACCAGACAGGGCGCGGATCAGGAAATGCGCCACCCAGCCCTGGTCCTCGGTTCCGAACTGGCGCGGCCCATAGATGCAGCTCATGCGCAAGACGGCGGTGGGGATCGAATAGGACTTGGCATAGTCGAGGACATATTGGTCCGCGACACCTTTCGAGCAGCCATAGGGTGTGCAGAAATCGAGAGGTCTGTCCTCGCCGATGCCATGTGACCGCACATCCTCATGGATGGGAATATAGCGATCTTCCACTTCGACCATTTTCAGATCTTCCAGCGCACCATAGACCTTGTTGGTACTCGCGAAGATTACCGGGGCATTCCTGCCTGCCTTGCGTACGGCCTCAAGCACATTGATCGTGCCACGCGCATTCGCCTCGAAATCGTCGATCGGATGAGCAAGACTCGTGGTGACCGCGGTCTGAGCGGCCAAATGAAAGACCGCCTTGGCATCGCTGAAGGCGGCCTCGATTCCGCGCAGGTCGCGCACGTCCGCGAGCACCGGATGGACACGCTTGCCATGACGATCCATAAGCCAGGCAAGATTCTGGTCGACGCCGGGTCGGCCCAGATTGTCGAGGATCACCACATCCTCGCCCTCCTGCAGCAAGCTATCGGCAATGTTGGAGCCGATAAAGCCACTCCCGCCAGTAATGACCAAAGGCGCTGCACCGGTGTTAAGGTTCGGAGTTGCGAGCTGCGTCACCTCCTCGATACGCGAGACGCCGCCTTCCATGAGCAACCGGGCAAGCAGTTTCGGTTGATAGTCGTGGGTGACCGCGCCGAGATGATAATGCCGGGGGTCGAACCACAATCCCTCCTGCACGGGTACGTTGGGGGGCACGTCACACCAGGAATACCAGTACATGCGATCGGCCGGGACGTGGAGCGCCTTCGTGAAACGCCGAGCCTGCTCCATCTCGTCGCTGCGCCAAGTGGAATATCCTGTCTCGGTAACCCAGACCTCCGCATTCCGATTGTAGCGATCCAGGATCTTGCGCATCTCGCCGAGATGCATGTCCCAGCCGCCCCAGGTGCCGGTTTCGCTGTCCCAGGTACCTGGGAAACCATGGAAGCCGACGGCGTCGACGACACCCAAAACACCGCGCTCGCCCATCAGGTTCAGCCAATAGGGATCGAATGGGCAAGGTCCTCCGAGGACGGGCTTCCAGCCCCGATGTTTGGCCCAATAGGCTGCACCTCCGACCATTTCGCAAAACAGCAGAAAGTCGCTGTCCTCGCGCCAATCCCAGTCGAGCAGATTGTTTGGCTCGTTCCAGAGTTCGATATGACTGAAATGCTTTCCGTATCGAGTCAGCACATGATCGACGAAATCCGCATAGGATTTAAGGTCGGACGGAGCTCCGGAAGAGCGGCCTGTCCGCGAGAGCGAAGGCGGCGTATAATGAATACAAGGCAGAAGATCGATCTCCTTGCCAAGCTTGGGGAGTAGCCAGTCGAACCATTCCTCCCCACCCGATGCAAGATACTCGGCCCAGGACAGATGGGTGCGCAGATAGCTTGCTCCGCTTGCGAGGATACCGGGAAGGATCTGCTCCGTCCGCTCGAATTCACCCGGGCGAAACCATTCAACGAAACCATAGGACCGATGGTTGCCCGCGCGGCGTGACGAAGAACCTGCGGCGCTCATGATACCAGCCCCCGCTCTTCGAGCTGCCGCTTCATCTCCGCTCCGCGATCGATCGCGCCCGCATTTCGGACCCAGTCGGCAAAAGGCCTCAGCGAATTTTCCAAACGATGCGCCGGCTCAAAACCAAGAAGCTCACGCGCCTTGGAAATATCGGCGAAGCAGTTGCGGATGTCGCCGGAGCGGGCCTTGTTCATGATGTCCGGCCGGATGTGGGGTACATCCATGGCATCGGCCAGCAACGTTGCGACCTCGGCGATGGTATAGGCCTGGCCGCTGCCGACATTGATGACATGCCCCGCGGCATTCGGCTTCTGGAGTGCCAGCCGGAAGGCACGCGCGACGTCACGGACATGAACGAAATCGCGCCGCTGCTCGCCGTCTTCGAAAATCATCGGCGGCTGGCCGTTGGCGAGCCGTGAAGCGAAATTGGCAAGCACCCCGGTATAGGGATTGGATAAAGCCTGCCCTGCACCGAAGACGTTGAACAAACGAAGCGCTACCGCCTCGACGCCATAAGCTTCGCCGAAGATCAACACTTGCTTTTCCTGCGCGTATTTTGTCAGCGCATAGATCGATGCGAGATCGACGGGCTTTTCCTCATCGGTCGCGACTGGTATCAGGGCTTCGCCAATGGGGCTGCGCGGATTCCATTGCCCTGCCTTGATGCTCTCGCTCCTGCGGCGAACGAGATCCAGCTGATGTCCATCTTCGGTGCGATATCGCCCTTCGCCATATACGCTCATCGATGAGGCGACGACGATGCGCTTGATCGGACGGCCGATCATAGCTTCCAGAAGAACCGCGGTCCCAAGGTCGTTGCCGCCAACATAACGGGCGATCTCGTACATGGATTGGCCTACACCAACTTCCGCCGCGAGATGAATGACGCCTTCCACGCCGTCAAGGGCCTTCTCCACCACCGGCTTGTCCCGAACGTCGCCGCGAAAGACTTCCGCCGCATCAGGCACCGACGCTTCCCCATCACCGTGAACTTGGTCGATGAACGCGTCGAGGATACGCACCTCATATCCGTTATCGAGAAGTTCCTCGGCCACATGACGGCCGATAAAGCCGCAACCACCAGTTACAAGAATTGCTGCCATTGTGTTTCCTAGAGGTATGGAACAAAGCTTTTGATGCTGGCCGAACAGCGGTCAGGAACAAAAGTTCCTTCATCAATGACATCTTTGTGTTCTATGACTTCATCAATGACATCTTCCTATGCGGCAGGAACCGTAAGCAGAGTCTCCGGTTAGGGCAGAAATTCACACGCCATGACGGGATAGAGATGTGACCGCTCAAAAAAAGGAACAGGCGCCCGCCTCCGATGGCCCTCGGATGGCTCAACCGATCTCCGCCGTTCTGGACCGCAATATCAATGCACTCATTCAGCGGCGCGCCGCCGAGCAGGGGACAATGTCGCTGCAGGAGCGGATCGCTGAGGCAATGACAAATTTTGCGGGCAGCATGCTCTTTGTGTACCTCCACGCGATCGTTTTCAGCCTCTGGATCCTTGTGAATGTGGGATGGCTGCCGATGCTGCCTGCTTTCGACCCGTCACTTGTCATCCTGGCAATGGTGGCTTCGGTCGAGGCGATCTTCATTTCTACCTTCGTGCTGATCAGCCAGAACCGCATGGCCGCCGTAGACGACAGACGCGCCGACCTTAGCCTGCAGATCTCGCTTCTCAACGAGCACGAGACGACAAAATTGATCGCGATGGTATCCGCTATTACCGACAAGCTCGGCATCGAAACGGAAGTCGACCAGCAGGAAATCGACGAGATGAAGCAGAACGTACCGCCCGAGGTGGTCATGGAAGAGATCGAGCGGCAGAGAGATCATTAAGCAGGCATCATCTTCTATGACTTCATCTTCTTCAACTTCTTCCGGAACTCTGTCTCGCATTTTTCAGTTCAGATGGATCGAGAGGTGATCAGGCCGCCGGAAAAGGAGAAGATCTGCATGGACAGCACGACGATGCGGCGCCCGCAGGAAATGAAGGCCGCACTTTTGACTGGACCCGGCAGGATCGCTGTCGAGGCCCAATCACTGCCAGCGCCGGGGCCTCATCAGGTCAGAATCAGGCTGGAGGGCTGCGGCGTCTGCGCTTCCAATCTCGGCCCTTGGGCAGGGCCTGACTGGATGACCTTTCCAACAGAACCCGGCGGTCTCGGTCACGAGGGCTGGGGTTATATCGATGCGCTCGGATCAGATGTTCACAGTGTCGGAGTGGGCGACCGGGTCGCGGCACTATCCTACCATGCCTACGCCACGTATGACATCGCTGACGAGACCATGGTCGTGCCTCTGCCGCCGGCGCTGAACGGCAAACCGTTTCCCGGGGAACCGCTCGGTTGCGCAATGAACATCTTCCGCCGCAGCGGAATAACGGCCGGCCAAACCATCGCGATCATCGGTATCGGTTTTTTGGGCGCGCTCCTGACCCAGATCGCGTCGAAGGCCGGCGCCCGGGTGATCGCTATCTCGCGACGACCGTTCTCGCTCGAAATAGCCGAACGAATGGGAGCGGCCGAGACGATCGCCATGGACGACCACTGGCGCATCATCGAGGACGTGCGGAAACTCACCGACGGGCGCTTCTGCGATCGCGTTATCGAGGCCGTCGGCAAGCAATGGCCGCTCGATCTTGCCGCCGAATTGGCGATGGAGCGTGGCCGGCTGATCATAGCCGGGTACCACCAGGACGGGCCCCGGCAAGTCAACATGCAGCTCTGGAACTGGCGCGGGCTGGATGTCGTCAACGCGCATGAGCGTGATCCGGCCACTTATGTTCAGGGTATTCGCGAAGCGGTCGACGCCGTCGCGACCGGCCAGTTCGATCCCTCGTCCCTCTATACACATACCTACCGTCTGGACCAACTCGACCAGGCGCTGAACGATACCCGCGATCGTCCGCAAAATTTCCTCAAGGCACTGGTGATGTACGATGAATGAAATGCTTGCTGAGAGAACACTTTCGGTCTCTCCGAAACCGGTTCGGCTCGGCTTTCTCGGCGTCGGTTGGATCGGCCGACACCGCATGCAGGCAATCCTCGATACCGGCGTCGCTGAAGCGGTCGCGATCGCCGATCCGTCGCCCGAGATGGCCGCAGAAGCAAAAAAGCTCGCACCCGACGCCATCCTGGCCGAGAGCCTGGATGAATTATTGACCTGCGATATCGACGGGATCGTCATCGCCACCCCAAGCGCACAACATGCGGCACAGTCGATCAAGGCGCTGGAGGCCCGCGTCGCCGTCTTCTGCCAAAAGCCGCTGGGACGCACAGCTAGGGAGGCCGCAGCCGTCGTGCATAGAGCAAGAGAGGCCAACCGCTTGCTCGGGGTCGACCTCTCCTATCGTCATACCGCGAGCATGAACCGGATCCGGGAAGTCATGCGGACAGAAGAACTGGGCAAGATATTCGCAGCCGATCTCGTGTTCCATAACGCCTACGGGCCCGACAAGCCTTGGTTCTACGATAAGAATCTATCGGGTGGTGGCTGCTTGATGGATCTCGGTGTCCACCTGATCGACATGGCTCTCTGGTCGCTGGACTTCCCGACTATTGCATCAGTCTCCGGTCACTTGATGGCCGGCGGTCGGCCGATCGCCTTAGACGATCATCAGGTCGAGGATTACGGCGTCGCGAGCCTGACGCTCGACAATGGAACGGTTATCCGCCTCGCCTGCTCATGGCGTTTGCAGGCAGGCTGCGAGGCGATTATCGAAGCCAGCTTCTACGGCACCGGCGGCGGGATATCGATGCACAACGTCGAAGGGTCGTTCTACGATTTTATGGTCCAACGCTTCCACGGGACGTCGCGCGAAGTCCTCATCCGGCCTCCCGACGATTGGGGCGGACGAGCGGCAGCGGACTGGGTCCGAAAGCTGGCAGCTGGAGAAGCGTATGATCCCGCCTGCGACAGGCTTGTCAACGTAGCCGAGGTGATCGACCGCATCTACGCGGTGTCCGCTCGTCCCCGAACGGGCCCGGATCATACGGCGGCCTAACCCTTTCGTTGGGCGAACGAACCCACTGGGTCCGCCTCCCGTCCACGTTAGATGTTGCAAGCGTTCCATCGGCGGGCGAATGCCGCTACGCTAACCTATCCGCTTCCCCTCATCATTGAACAGGTGAATGTGCTCGGCCGGGAAAGCCACCATGATCTCACCGGTGACAGCCAATGCCTGCCGATCCAGCGTGAAGACCTTGAAGGCTATGCCATGCAGCGAAAGATGCAGGATGATGCCAAATCCGGTCGGCTCAATGAGCTCAACAAGGGCGCGCCTGCCCCTTCCATCGCTGGTGATCACCACATGCTCCGGCCGGATGCCCAGTGTGAGACTGCTTCCTTCCGGGGTGGATTCCGGGACGCTGGCCTCGATCTGGCTTCCATCCTTCAATCGCAACGCCCCACCTGAATAGGTCACGTCGAGGAAATTCATCCCGGGCGAGCCGATGAAGCCCGCAACGAACAGATTGGCTGGCCGGTCGTAGAGATCGAGAGGGCTTCCAACCTGCTGCACCACGCCGCCATGCATTGCGACAATGCGGTCCGCTAGCGTCATCGCCTCGATCTGGTCGTGCGTCACGTAGATTGATGTCGCCTTCAGGTCGGCATGCATCTTCTTGATCTCGGCCCGCATCTGCTCGCGCAGCCGGGCGTCGAGGTTGGACAGCGGTTCGTCGAACAGGAAAGCCTTCGGCTGGCGCACGATGGCGCGGCCCATTGCGACACGCTGGCGCTGGCCGCCGGAAAGCGCCTTCGGGCGGCGTTCCAGAAGCGGTTCGAGCCCGAGCTTGGCCGCCGCGCCGGCAACGGCCGCGCCGATCTTTTCCTTTGCCGTTTTCCGGAGCCGCAGGCTGTAGCTCATGTTGCCGGCAACGTTCATATGTGGATAAAGCGCATAGGACTGGAACACCATGGCGATGTCGCGGTCCTTCGGATGCAGGTCGTTAACCCGGTTTCCGGCGATGCGGATCTCACCCTTGCTGACGCCTTCCAGCCCGGCAATCATCCTGAGCAAGGTAGACTTGCCGCAGCCCGAGGGGCCGACCAGGACGATGAATTCCCCGTCGCGGATGTCGAGGTCGATGCCATGCAGCACGGAGACATGGCCGTAGGATTTTTCGAGTTTTTCGATCTCAATCGATGCCATTTGACTAACCCTTGACCGCGCCGGCCGTCAGACCCTGGACGAGGTAACGCTGGATGAGGAGGAAAAAGAGCCCGGCCGGGATGAGGGCGAGGACGCCGGCTGCCATCATCTGGCCGAAGTCGACCGAGAATTTCGAAACAAAGGTCAGGAGACCCACCGGGAAGGTGGCCGCAGCGTTGCCGTTGATCAACATCAACGCGAAGAGAAGCTCGCTCCAGGCGGCGGTGAAGACGAAACCGAGCGTCGCGGCGATGCCTGGCAACGTCAGCGGCAGGATGATCTGCCGGAAGGCCGTGAACTTGGTCGCCCCGTCGATCATCGCCGCCTCTTCCAGGTCCTTCGGAATGCCGTCGAAGAAGGACTGCATCAGAAACGTGGCGAAGGGCACGTTGAACGCCGAATAAACGAATACCAGACCTGTCAGGCTGTTGGTGAGGCCGAGCGGCGAGAGGATCTTGAAGATCGGCGCCACCAGCATGACCAGCGGAAACATCTGGGTCAGCAGCATCAGCGCGACGATCCAGTATTTCGCCCGGAAGCTGAAGCGGGAGAGCGCATACCCGGAAAGCGATGCGCAGACGGTGACGACCACGGCCGTCGATCCCGAGACGATCAGGCTGTTCTTGAAGAAGGTCGGAAAGGAGCTGTGCCGGAGCACGAAGGCATAATGATCGAACGTCGTGCGCGAGGGCCACATCCGCACGCCTTCCGAATAAAGAAGATCGTTTGGCGTCACCGACACTTTCAGCAGCCAGAACAGCGGGAAGAGCGCAAAGGCGATATAGCAGAGGATCGCAATGCGATGCGCGACAGTCGGCAGAAGGGATTGTTTCATGGGTTCAATCCTTGTTCAGCAAGGTCTGCCGCAGCAGGATGATCAGCATCGAATAGGCGAGCAGCAGCACGAGCAGCACCAGCGCGATCGCCGATGCGTAGCCGAAATCGAGCGCCTTGAAGGCCTGAGTGAAGATATAGCTCGCGACGATCTGGGTGCGATCCGCAGGGCCGCCGCCGGTCATGACCACGATGAGATCCGCGAAATTGGAAATCCAGACGGTGCGGAGCAGCACGGTGATGGCGATCGTCGGCGCAAGAAAGGGCAGAGTGATCGAAAAGAACCGCTGGAACCAATTTGCCCCGTCGATCGACGCCGCCTCGTAGAGATCGCGCGGGATCGCCTGCAGCGCGGCGAGCAGGGTGATGGCGAAGAACGGGATGCCCCACCAGACATTCGCAACGATCGGCCCCCACATCGCATATTGCGGATCGGAGAGGATGTTGCCCGGTTGCGACATCAGGCCGAGCCCGAACAGCCAATGCGGCAGCGGTCCGATCACCGGATTGAAAAGCCACGCCCAATTCAGGCCGGCGAGGAATGAGGGCACAGCCCAGGGAATGAATACGAGCGCCTGAACAAGGCCTCTCCCCCAAAAAGGCTTATCGAGCAGCAGAGCAAGGATAAGCCCAAAGACAAACTGCAAGAGGACGGAAGCGCCTGTCCACCACAGGGTATTTCTCAAGGCGCCATAGAAGGCGGCGTCCCTGGAAAGTTCTCGAAAATGCTCAAGGCCGATAAAACCTCCAGAAAACGGATTGAGCAGTTGGATATCCCGAAACGCATAGGAAATGCCGATGACCAGCGGCACCAGCATGACCACAACGATCAGGATCAGCGACGGGGCGCTATAGAGATAGGGCTCGCAAGCATGCGCGAGCCGCGTCAGCCACGGCCTGTGGTCGTGGTCCCTGCCAAGCGTATCGGCGGTGATGGTCATCGATGGTCGGCTTTCCGTGTGTTCTTCAATTGGTGGCACCACCTGCGGCCCCCTCACCCGGCCTACGCTAACGCTCGGCCACCCCCTCCTCTAGGAGAGAGGAGAACGGGAGGCATTACAGCAACTTCCCTTCTCCCCATTGGGGAGAAGGTGCCGGCAGGCGGATGAGGGGGCTCCGGGTTCGGAGCCCTATCCCTTACTTCTTCGCCAGATGCTTCTGCTGCGCCTTGGTGAGATATTCAGCCCACTGGTCGGCAAGCTGCTTCGGGGTGATGTCGCCGAGAAGCGCCTGCTGTGAGGTCTTGATTGCCAAGGAATCCTTGAAGAAGGCAAACTCTTCCAGATAGGTCGGCATCACCGTCGGCACCGTGTTCGGATCGGCAAGTTCCTCAAACCAGCCCTTGAACTGGTCGCCCGCGTAGAACGGGTCCTGTTCGGCGGACGTATAGGCCGGCAGGGCGCCGATCTTCTTGTTCCACTCGAGATTGCCTTCCTTACCTTCCAGCGTCGCGATCAGCTTCCACGACAGATCCTTGTCTTTCGTCGTGGAGAACATCGACCAGCCGGCATAACCGATGGTCGGGAAGGACTTGCCGTCAGGTCCTTTCGGCAGCGGGATGACCCCAAAATCCTCCTTCTTCATGCGCTCGGCGATCGCGATCAGCGCGTCCGGATCCTGATCGAGGAAGGCGCAGGTGCCGGAATAGAAGCCGGCGACGACTTCGTTGAAGCCCCAGTTGACGCTGTCCTTCGGTGCGTACCCCTTTTTGTAGAGATCGACCATCCACTCGATGCCCTTGGCCCAGCCTTCGCTGTTCATGGTCGAGGTACCGTCTTCCTTGAAATATTTGTTGTCGCCGGCCATCGAGGCGGCGAAGATCATCCAGCCGTTCAGGCCACCCGGGCCGCCGCGCATGCAGTAGCCATATTTGCCAGGCAGTTTGGAGACGGCTTCGGAGGCCTTGGTGAACTCGTCCATGGTCTTCGGCGGTTCCTTGACGCCGGCCTGCTCGAGCAGCTTCTTGTTGTAGAACATGGCACGCAGATAGAAGCCGTAAGGCAGCATATAGGCGGTCTTCTTGACGTCGCGGCCGAGTTCGAGCGCCCGGGGCGTCAGTTCCTTGGTCTGCTCCCACTTCGCAAGATAGGGCTCGAGGCTCTCCAGCATTCCGTTGTTGGCGTAGAGCGACAGCCAGGTATCGGGCATTTCCATCACGTCCGGCGTGTCGCCGGCGGAAACCATGGTCGCGAATTTCTGAAAGGCCTCGTTCCACGGCAGCGAGATGATCTCGACCTTGGTGCCGGGATTGGCGGCTTCAAACTTCCCGACAATCGACTTCAGCGTTTCGGTGCGCTCCGGGCTGGTGATGACTTCGACCAGCTTGAGTGTGGTATCGGCCAGCGCGCTGCCGGCCATCAGCGTGGCAAAAAGTACGGTTGTTATTAGCGTCTTCATTGTCGTTCTCCCAGTAGTTATCGGTTGATGCTTTAAGAGGCGACGGCGATCGCCTCCTGAAGATCGCTCCACAGCGCCTCGGTTCCCTCGAGGCCGACATGGAGACGGACGGACCGCGCATGAATGCCGAAGGCATGCGCGGAATTCGGCTGGGCCTTCTGCTGCAGGACCACTTCGCCTGGCACGATCAGGCTTTCGTGGCCGCCCCAGCTGACGCCGAGCTTGAAGAATTTGAGGTGGTCGGCAAAAGCGCGGATATCGACGCCGTCGCGGAAGATGAACGAGAAGAGGCCCGACGTGCCGTTGAGCCCCGCCGGAAGCCGGTTCGCCAAGCCCGGATGGCAGACCTTTTCCACCACGTCGAGTTCCTGCAGGCGGCGGGCGATAGTGAGGGCTGCAGCCTCATGTGCCTTCATGCGGATCGGCAGCGTCCTGAGCCCGCGGATCAGGAGCCACGCGTCGAAGGGCGAAAGTTTGCCGCCGAGATAGGGATAGGCCTCGGCCTTCAGCCGGGCGATCATCTCCTTGGACCCCGCAACGACGCCTGCGACGACATCGCTGTGGCCGCCGAGATATTTCGAGGCCGAATGGATGACGAGATCTACCCCTAGAGTTATCGGCCGCTGGAAGAAGGGGCTCGCCCAACTGTTGTCGATCATCGACACTGCGCCATGTTTCCTGGCGAGCGCCGCCAGCGAACCGACGTCATGGGCTTCCATCACCCAGCTCGTCGGGCTTTCCATGTAGAAGACCTTGGCGCCCGGTAGCGCTTTGGCGACAGCCTCCTCGTCGCGGCCGTCGACATAGGTGACCTCGACCTTCATCCGCTTAAGGATGGTGCCGAACAGCCGGAATGCGTCGGGATAAACGTGGTTCACCGCCACGATCCGGTCACCCGGTTCGACAAAGCTCAGCACAGCAGACGAGATCGCCGACATACCGCTCGCGAAACCGAGGGCATCCTCCGCGCCCTCAAGTTTTGCCAGCATTTCCTCAAAGGCGCGTACGGTCGGATTGAGACCACGCGTGTAGATCGGCCGCATCTTCTCACCGCGATAGGCGGAGATCATGTCGTCGTAGTCGGAGAAGGTGAAGAGCGAGGTCTGGAAGATCGGCGGAACCACCGCCTCTGCGAAATTGCCGTCGTCATGGGCGGTGATCAGCGAAGCGAGTTCGAATGGGTCGAGGCCGTCATTCATTTGGACATTTCCTTGATATCTTCCTCGACGATCTGGAGAATCTTCAGTGTCTCGCCGCGCGCGGCTTCAGCATCCTGCGCGACGATCGCGTTGAACAGGGTCCGGTGGTAAGGGAAGGACCGGCGCGCGAAATCGAAACGTTCGAACGGGTGGCTCCAGAACCGCTCGAACGTTTCGCGCATCTGTTCAAGCAGCTGACGGAAGAGCGGATTGTGGGTAGCGTCGTAGATGGCGAGATGGAACGCCAGGTCTTCCGGCCCCGACGCGCCCTTGGCATGGTGGACCCGTTCCATCTCCTCCAGTCGCGCCTCGATGATCTTCAGGTCTTCTTCCGTCCGCATTCGCGCAGCAACCATTCCCGCTTCGCATTCCAGCCCCCTGCGTACCTGCAGCGTCTGCAAAAGCGCGTCGCGCAGGTTGGCGGTATCGAGCGACAGGGGCATATGGATCGTGCGCCGCGAAATGGGCTTTAGCAGGTAGTTCCCGCTTCCCTTTCGGGACTCGACGACGCCAAGCGCCTGAAACCAACGGATCGCCTCACGGATCGTCGAGCGCCCGACGCCGAGGGCTGCCATCAGCTCCCGCTCGGCCGGCAACCGGTCGCCTGCCTTCAGATCGCCGTTCTCCACGTAATCGGCCAGCGCCTCCCCGACTTGGCGAGCCCTGTCAATCGGGGGAAGCAGAGGGATTAGCCCACGACGTTCAAATTGGTCTGACATCTGAGCAATAAAGATCCCTATCGGCTTTTTGTCAATGCGCTGGGAACGGAAATTGAGGAACCATTGCGCCCACCAGGCTCCGGGTCGGCCTCCCGGTAGTATGAAAGCTGTGCTAAGCTGCCGAGCAGCTTGACAGATTGGCGCATCGATGGAAGCTTTGGGCATGAACGGTTTGACTGATTGGCTATCTGATACAAGTCCGATCAGTCGGAAGAACGCGGCGGAAGCCATCTTCGAAGACCTCCGCTCAGCCATTACGTCAGGGCGGCTTGCCGTCGGCACCCGATTGCCCTCGGAAGCTCAGATGGCCGGCAGATATGGGGTAAGCCGACCCATTGTCCGCGAGGCGCTGCGCTCGCTCCAGACACTTGGCCTTACCCAGACGCGCACTGGCAGCGGCACCTATGTCCTGACCGCCTCACCCAACCCCGATCTCAACTACGGCGGCTATTCTGCCCGCGATCTTATAGAGGCTCGCCCGTTTATCGAAGGCCCGGCCGCTGGATGGGCTGCCTTGCGACGCAGCGAGCAACAGCTGGCGGCGCTGCTCGCCATCTGTGACGAGATGGATAGGCAGACGGACCCACATCAATGGGTACTTCTGGATTCCGGGTTCCATAGTGCCATCGCCGAAGCTTCGGGAAATGCCGTTTTCGCGAAGATTGTCGCCGATGCCCGGGACGCGCTGATGCAGCAGTCCGAGCTGGTCAACCTCATGGCGGGGCGTCGCGTAGCGTCCAACATCGAGCATCGCCAGATCGTCGACGCGATCCGGGAGGGCTCGGAGGAGCGGGCGCGTAAAGCCATGGAAGCGCATCTCGGCGAGGTCAAGCAGGTCGTCACCACGATCATCGGAAACGATCCGGCACAACCACTGCAATAGAGCGGCCCGTAACAGGCCGCTCTATCTCCTATCTTAAAAGTGCTCACGCTATGCTTCGGCAGCAAGGCTTGCAGGCGACAGGTTTGCCAGATGCTCGGGTTTCAGCGCCTCCTCAAGTTGCGCCGCCGTCAGATGGCCCTGTTCGAGCACCACCTGCGGGACCGTTCGCCCGGTTGCGAGCGCCTCCTGCGCGACCTTCGTGGCTGCGTAATACCCGATAAGCGGATTGAGCGCCGTAGCCAGGCCGATCGATTCTTCCACGCGGCGCGCCATGATCTCCGGGTTCGCGCTGATACCATCGACGCAGCGCTCGGCCAGGATACGGCAGGCGGCGCTCAGATGGCTGATGCTCTCCGAAAGCGAACGGACGATGATCGGCTCGAAGGCATTCAGTTGCAACTGGCCCGCCTCGGCCGCCATGGTGATGGTGATGTCGTTGCCAATCACGGCGAAGGCAACTTGGTTGACCATTTCCGGTATAACCGGATTGACCTTGCCGGGCATGATGCTTGAGCCCGCCTGTACGGGAGGCAGATTGATCTCTCCGATCCCCGCCCTTGGACCGGATGAAAGCAGGCGCAGGTCGTTGCACGTCTTCGACAGCTTGACCGCGACGCGCTTCAGCACGCCGGAGAGGTGAACGAAGGCGCCGGGGTCCTGGGTCGCCTCGATCAGATCGCTCGCCGTCACCAGTGGCCGCCCCGTCAAACGTGAGAGATGGGCGCAGGCGCAGGCGGCGTATCCGGCGGGCGCGTTCAGGCCCGTGCCGATGGCGGTCGCGCCGAGATTGATCTCGTGGAGCAGCTTGGCGGACTCCAGAAGACGCGCCCTGTCCTCGCCGAGCATGACGGCGAAGGTGCGGAATTCCTGGCCGAGCGTCATCGGGACAGCGTCCTGAAGCTGCGTGCGCCCCATCTTGAGCATGCCGTCAAACTCGCACGCCTTCCGCTCGAACGAGGCCTGCAAGATCTCCATCGATGCCGAAAGGCCGTCGATCGCCTCGATCAGCGCGACATTGACCGCCGTCGGATAGGCGTCGTTGGTCGACTGGCTCAGATTGACATGATCGTTGGGATGCAGGTGAGAGTAGTCGCCCTTGCGATGGCCGAGTAGTTCCAGCGCACGATTGGCGATCACCTCGTTCACGTTCATGTTGGTCGAAGTGCCTGCCCCGCCCTGAATGACATCAACCACGAACTGGTCGTGCAGCGCACCATTGCGAATTTCGCGGCATGCGAGGGCGATGGCCTCGAGCCGCCTGTCATCCAGAAGACCAAGCTCATGATTGGCAAGCGCTGCGGCCTCCTTCACAAAAGCCAGGCCGCGGACGAGGTGCGAAAAACGCCCGATCGGCATGCCGGTAACCTGAAAATTCTCCACCGCCCGCGCGGTGTGAACGCCCCAATAGACCTCGGCCGGTACTTCCTTCGCTCCCAGCAGATCATATTCGATACGCATCTCGGCCACATTTTCCTCCTGGACTGATTACGGGTAAATCTGTAAAGCTGTTTGACAGATTTCCGCAAATGTCGCAAGAAGGGCTACAGATCGCCGAGCAACGTCTGCACAAGACGCAGAGATTGAAATCGAGAATCTGTAAAACAGCTTAGAGAGGCGATCCCTTTACTGTTGCGGGGATCGTGGGAAAGCACGCTCATAGGGAGGAGCCATGTCAACGGAAGCCATCAAAGCCGCCGCTGTCGACCGCGAAGTGTTCATCGAAGAGGATAGCGGGTATCATAAGGCGCTGAAGCCGCGCCAGATCCAGATGATCGCAATCGGAGGCGCGATCGGAACCGGTCTTTTTCTCGGGGCAGGCGGACGCCTTGCCCAAGCCGGACCCGCGCTCATCCTGGTCTATGCCCTTTGCGGCTTCTTTGCGTTCCTGGTCCTTCGTGCGCTCGGCGAGCTGATCATGCATCGTCCGAGCTCGGGTTCCTTCGTCTCCTATGCCCGCGAGTTCTACGGGGAAAAGACGGCCTTCGTCACCGGCTGGATGTATTGGCTGAACTGGGCGATGACCTCAGTGGCGGACGTGACCGCCGTCGCGCTCTACATGAATTTCTTCAAACACTATGTGCCGTGGCTCGGCGGCATCGACCAATGGGTGTTCGCTCTCGTTGCGCTGGTGATCGTGCTGGCGATGAACCTCCTGTCGGTCAAGGTCTTCGGTGAACTGGAATTCTGGTTCAGCCTGATCAAGGTCCTGGCTCTTGCGACTTTCCTCTTAGTGGGCATCTACTTCGTCGTCTCCGGCACGCCGACTGACGGTCATCCTGCCGGCTTCAGCATCATCAGCGACAACGGAGGCCTTTTCCCCAACGGCATATTGCCGGCCTTCGTCATCATTCAGGGTGTCGTTTTCGCCTATGCCTCGATCGAGCTGATTGGCACCACCGCCGGTGAAACGGAGGACCCTCGCAAGGTCATGCCGGGCGCGATCCGCACGGTCGTTTTCCGCTTGATCGTCTTCTATGTCGGCTCGGTCCTGCTGCTCTCCCTGCTCCTGCCCTATACGGCATACAAAGCCGGCGAGAGCCCCTTCGTCACCTTCTTCGGGACGATCGGCGTCGAAGGTGCCGACATCATCATGAATCTGGTGGTGCTGACGGCCGTGCTTTCCTCGCTCAATGCGGGGCTCTACTCCACCGGTCGCATCCTGCACTCGATGGCGGTTTCCGGGTCGGCTCCGGCTGCTCTTGCGAAGATGAACAAGGCGGGCGTACCTTATGGCGGCATCGCGGTGACCGCCGTCGTCACCGTGATCGGCGTGGCGCTGAACGCGATTATCCCGGCCGCCGCTTTCGAGATCGCCCTCAACCTCTCGGCGCTTGGCATCATCTGCGCCTGGGGCGTCATCGTGCTTTGCCAGCTGAAGCTCTGGCACCTCTCCCGCCGGGGCGAGCTTGTCCGTCCGGATTTCCGCATGTTCGGTGCGCCCTATACCGGTATCCTGACGCTTCTTTTCCTCTTCGGCGTGCTGGTGCTGATGGCTTTCGACTATCCCGTCGGGACCTGGACCATCGCGTCGCTGGCGCTCATCGCGCCTGCGCTTGCCATCGGCTGGTATCTGTTGCGTGATCGCATCAACCGCCTTGCAGCAGAACGCACTCTTGCACCCGGGATCGCAGGTGAGTGAACGAGCGTTGAAAAAGAGCGCGACGAAGCCGTTGGTGGCGGTTATCGCCACCGGCGGCACCATTGCAAGCAAGCGCGGCACGAACGGCGCAAGCACCCCGACGCTTACCGGTGAGGATCTTCTGGCGCTCCTCCCGCAGGCCGATGCGCATCTGCGTCCGGTCGACCTGATGTCGAAGGATTCCGCCAGCCTGACCTTGTCCGACATGCAGCGCGTCAGCGATGCCGTAAAGTTGGAGCTCAATGATGCCGATGTGGGAGGTATTGTCGTGCTGCACGGCACGGACGCGATGGAAGAAACCGCCCTGCTCGTCCATCTGCAGCTTACGACGCAGAAACCGGTAATATTCACCGGTGCGCAATTCACGGCGGATCATCCCGACGCGGACGGCCCGGCAAACCTCTTAGCCGCCATCCGGCTCGCAACGGATCCCGCCAACGCGGAGCGGGGTGTTCTTGTAACCTTCGGCGGTCGAACCCTGCCCGCATGGGGGCTCTTCAAGCATAGCAGCGACGAGGCGGACGCTTTCCGGTCTGCCCGTTCGTTTCCCTTTGCCGAAAGTCCGCATCTGCCGGCGCCGGTCGACGGCATCCGCGTCGATATCGTCGCAATCTATCCCGGCTGCGATGCCGCCCATATCCGGGCAAGCGTCGACGCAGGCGCCCATGGCATCGTGCTCGCGGCCCTCGGCTCCGGCAACGCCAATCCCGCCATAGTCGACGCCGTCAGGCACTGCACCGAGCGTGGCGTTTCCGTCGTTATCTCCAGCCGCGTTCCGGTGGGGCTTCTGACCCCTGGTTATGGCGGCGGTGGCGGCGGGCACGACCTGGCCAAGGCCGGCGCGGTTCATTCCCAGACGCTGCGCCCCGCCCAGGCGCGCATTCTTTTGTCCAGCCTGATCGCAAGCCAAAGCTCGGCCGAAACGATGGTGCGCGCGTTCAGCGACCAAAACCCCGCCGATGCGGAGTGATGTGCGCCGCATGGCTTATTGAGACCTGCTTGCCTTGCTGGAGCTGTTCGCCACCTTTTTGCTTTGACGACTGAGCGGTGTTGCAAATACCATCGCCATGCCCCGTGGCCATGATATGACCCTGAGGCATGGAGACACAGAGATGAGGCTTACTCTTTCCATCCTGAAACCTGTGGCGCTTGCCGCCGCCCTCGCCTGCCAGACATCCAGTGTTCTTGCTGATGCGCAGCCCATTCAGTGGAATGCCCTGCGACCTTCCGACCAGTCGACTGCGACAATGCCGTTGCCCGGCATGGCAATCAGCCGCTCGCAAGGCGAAACGCTCGCATGGCATGAAGAGGGACGCGTGATCGAACTGACGGGCTTCATCCTGCCGATCGATCAGGACGGCGATCTCGTCTACGAATTCATGCTGGTGCCGTGGGCCGGCGCATGCAGCCACAGCGCGCCGCCGCCGCCCAATCAACTGGTCCACGTGGTTTCGGACGAGCCTTTCCGGATGTCGCGCGTATACGAGGTCATCACTGTGACAGGCTCTTTGAGGCCTGGCCTCGACAAGGCGCAACTGTTCATCATGGATGGTGTGCGTATCCTTGATTACGGTTACAGCATGAGCAGTGCCAAGGTCACAAGAGTCACAGGCCTGCCGGACCCCGATCTGCGCTCGGTATCGCCACTCGGGGTCGTAGCAAGGTGAATTCCAGAAGCTCTCACGGATATGAGAGCTTCTTCCGCAGAGCCGCAAGCCACGCCAATGCAGCGGGCAAAGAGCCGGCGTCATCTATCACGCAGCCTGCTGCCCCCAAGATCGATCATGCGCGTCGAAATCTTCTCGGCAACATCCCGATCGTGGGTCACCAGTAGGACGGCAAGCCCGGTTTCCTCCACGATCTCCCGCAGGAATGTGACCACTTCCTTCTGGCTGACGGGATCGAGACGGGATGTCGCCTCGTCCGCGAACAGGAAAACGGGGGCGAGGAGCAACGCCCGCAGCAGAGCAAACCGCTGTAACTCTCCGCCGGAAATCTGCCCCGGCAGACGGTCGAGCAAGATATCGGACAAACGCAGGCGACCTGCCAATGCTTCGACATCGGCCCAGTCCTTGCCATGCAGCCGGACGAGATCCTTCAGTCCCTTGCGGATGGTTTGATGGGGTGCGAACGCCGCCGGCGGGTCCTGGTAGAGCTTCTGGAAGCGTAGCGGCGAAAGGTCGGGCTTGCGTTCGACCATGCCTTCGTCTGATTTGGCCAGGCCAAGCAGGATGTTGCCGATGGTCGTCTTGCCGCAGCCGCTCGGGCCGAAGATCGAGACGATCTCGCCGGCCGCGACTTCGATATCGAGGCCGGAAAACAGAGCCTTGTCGCCGTAACGCTTTTCCAGTCCACGCCCGGCAACGACCATCTCGCCCGCGTTCTTCTGTTTCCGCGGCTCCCATCGCGCCGGTTCAGCAGCCAGCAGCGCTTTTGTGTAGGAATGCTCGGGTGCCTCCAGCAACTTCCGGGCCTCGCCGTACTCCACGAGGCGTCCGTCCAGCATGACGCCTATAGTTCCGCCGAGGGCGCGAGCGACGGCAACGTCGTGGGTGATCGTCAGCAGCAGACGCCCTGCCTCTACCTCCGACAGCAGACGGGCCGTTACCGAACGCCTGAGCGCCGCATCAAGACCCTTGGTCGGCTCGTCGGCGATCAGAAGCTCGGCATCCGCAGCATGCGCGATGGCAATCGCCGCCCGCTGGCCCATGCCGCCGGACATCTGGAACGGGTAGAGCTCGGCCGCCTGCTGGAGGGAAACATCGGAAAGATTGCTCCTTGCTGCTACTGCGCTGTCTTCAACCGACTTTGCCTTCACATAGCGATGGACCTCGGCCACCTGCGGCGCCACGCGCATGGTCGGATCGAGCGCCAGCCACGGCTCCTGCGGCAGGAGGCTGATGCTGCGGCCCCAGCGGCGACGTCGCTCCGACGGCGTCTCCCGAAGAATTTCCGCGCCCTTGAAGAGGATATGGCCTGTGGCGCGCAACTCATTTGGCAGGTTGCCCATGATCGCCTGGGCAACGAGGGACTTTCCAGACCCGCTTTCTCCGAGCAGGGTCAAGGGCCGACCGCGACCCACGGCAAGAGATACACCGGAAACAATGGGACCCGACTGGGAATGCACGGATAGGTCGGAGACGGAAAGGTCGGTATTGATGGGTATGTTCATGCCCGATCTCCTTGCGCGAGCAGTTGCAGGCCAAGTACGAGCAGGAAGATCAGGACGGCCGGAAGCAACACATGAACGGGCGCTTCAGCGAAATAGGGGAGAAGTTCGACGATCATGCTACCCAGTTCCGGCGTCGGGGGCTGCAATCCAACGCTGATCGCGCTTAGCGTCGAAACGGCAATAATGGCGGTCGCCATGGCGAAAGCAGACAGCGTGGCGATCATCGGCCCGATGACCGGCAACACATAATGGACGAGGATATAGCGGGAACCGAAACCAAGCATGCGCGCCGCTTCGATATGCGGCTGGGCAAGCACCGTCCGCGTCGTCGCCTTGGTTAGGCGGTAGAACTCGACCCATAGGGTTAGCGACAGCCCGAGGAAGAGCGGCCCGTAATCGCCCGGAGAAAAGGCGAGCAGCAGCAGCACCAGCATGAGCCCCGGCAAGGCCAGCACCACGGTCGCCACAAACTCAAGCATGCGTTCTGCCCATCCGCCTTTCCACGCCGCGGCAAGACCAAGCAGGATGCCGGGCACCGCCGCCGCCAGCATGGTGAGAAACGCCATGCCGAAGGAGAGGCGTGCGCCGTGGGCGAGACGCGCCAGGAGACTGCGCCCGTAGTGATCCGCACCCAGCAGGTAATCGCCGCCTATCGGGGCCAGGCTTGCGCCGAGATCCTGTGCCGACGGATCGGATGAGATGACCAGAGGTCCAAGAAGGGCAAAGCCGCCGAGCAGGATCAGCAGCCCGGCGCCGGCCAGTCGCGCCGTCCCGACACCCGTTCTGGCTCTCGTGGATGTCATGTTGTCGATGGTGCTCATACGGTTTTCCCTGTACGCGGGTCCAGCCAGAGGGTGAGAAGGTCCACGGCGGCTCCGATCGCGACGAACATCAGCCCCATCATCAGCGCCGTCCCCTGCACCATCGGGATGTCGCGCTCGACGATCGCATGCACCAGCGCATGCCCGATGCCCGGATACGCAAAGAGCGACTCCACCACCACGACCCCTTCGATCAGATAGATCGCCTGGAGGCCAAGATAGGAGACGACGGGAATGGCCGCGTTCCGGAGCCCATGACGGCGCACGACGATGGGTTCCGAAAGTCCCTTGTAGCGAGCGAAGGCGAAATAGGGTGCCTGGGCAACGGCCGCGACCGCATTGCGGGTGACCCGGCTCGACATGGCCGCCAGCCCAAGCGCCAGGGTCAATGCCGGAAGCAGGATCTCGCGCGGCGAGCCGAAGCCGGCCGGCGGCAGCCAACCGAGCTGCCGGGAAAAGACCAGCATCAGGATCAGCCCCAGCACGAAAGGCGGAATGGCGCGAAAGATGACGGCGCCCATGAGACCGAGACGATCCGCGGCTCCCCCCGGCTTGAGGCCGCCGAAGAGCCCGACGATCGGACCGATCAGCAGCGACAGCACGAGAGCAGCCGCCGCCAGCCAGACGGAAGCACCGAGCTGCACCTGCAGTTCGTGGGCAACGGCGCGGCCGGTCACCAGCGAATGGCCGAGGTCGAAACGCGCCAGGCTACCAAGCCATTCCAGGAACTGCATCGCGATCGGCCGGTCGAGACCAAGTTCGAGACGCACCTTTTCCGCCGCATCGGCAATTCTTGCATCCGGCCCGTAGCGGCCCGCCGCAATGCGCATGGCCGCATCGCCCGGCAGGACGCGCATCAGGATAAAGCACAAGGCCCCGACCGCGACCGAGACGATGCCGGCTTGCAGCAGGCGCGCGACAAGGAAGTTCTTCATCGCGCTGCCCGTCACTTTACCCAACGGATCGAGGAGAGGCCGTAGTTCACCTCAAGCGGATCCACCGCGACGCCCGTGATGCGCTTGCTGGAAACGATGGCAAGTTCCGACCAAGTAACGGGGATGCTCGGCAGTTCCTGTTGCAGGATCTCGACCGCTTGTGTCTGGAGGGGAGCGCGGACAGAGGCATCGCTTGTCGCGGCGAGCTTTTCCACGACAGCCTGCATCTCCTTGTTGTCCCACCCCGTAGCGCCCCAGTCGCTTCCACCCGGACCATAGTCCTGCAGAAGCGTGCCGACGGGATCGGGCACGATCGAGTAGAGGCGTGAGATCAACCCCATCTCCAGCGTTCCATCCTTGTGGCGGGCGGGGATTTCCGAGCTGTTGCCGACAGATACCTTGACGTTGATGCCGACCCGGCGAAGCTGAGCCTGAAGCGCTGTTGCGAGCGGCGGCAGTTCCGGCCAGCTGGAATAGGTCAGCATGGTGACGCTGAAGCGCTTTCCATCCTTTTCGAGGATGCCGTCCCTGCCCGGCGTCCAGCCGGCTGCCGCCAGCAGCGCCTTCGCCTTTTCGACATCCTGCGTAAGCGGCTCGACACGAGCTATGTTCCAACCCTTCATCGCCGGCGGGAAAAGCTGGGTGGCGGCCAGATCGGCATTGCGCAGGATGACCTTGGTGATCCCCACCCGATCGATGGCGGCGCTGATCGCCTGCCGCTCCTCGATCTGATCGAAGAAGGGCGACGCGGCATTGACCTTGAGGATGCGGGTGCGCGGGATCGTGGCGATCTGGACGTCCAGCTTCGGATTGGCCTTCAGGCGATCGACCGAGACCGGGAGCATGGAGAAGACGAGGTCGGCCTCGCCGCTCTCGGCCATAAGCGCGCGGGTTTCCCCCTGCCCCACGGCGAGATAGCTCACCTCCGAAATGCCGGGCTCGCCGCCCCACCACCTGCCCGAGCCCTCCAGTTCGAGCCGGGCCGGCGGGGTGAGTGTCTTCACCTGATAAGGCCCGGACCCTACGATGCCGGTGATCTTGCCTGCACCGTCGAATGAAGACGGAGCAAGGATAATGGTGCTGAAATGCACGAGATAGGCGGGTAAGGCAGAAAACGGCTTGTGCAGCTTGATGCGGATCTCGCCGCCCTCGCCTGCGATTTCGGCAATCGGAGCCTGGGCAAGGACGCCTACCCCTCCAAGCGTCCGCCTAAGACTGGCAACGGCGGCCTCTGCGGTGACCTTCGTCCCATCGTGGAAAACGGCGTTGTCGCGAAGCGCAAAGGACCAGTTCAAACCGTCATCGGAAACCGTCCATCTTTTCGCAAGGCCGGGGGCGAGCGTGCCCTGCTTGTCGGTCGTGACAAGCGTCTCGGCGACCTGAAGCCGGCTGAAGACATAGCCGGTCTGCGCCGGTTCGATGCCGGCAATCTCCCAGGGTCCCGCGACCTTGAGCGTTTCGGCGCAGGCGGAACTGACCGATATCGGCGCTCCGAGCGTCAGCGTTAGGAAAAGCGCCTTCATCATGCGCATCGCATTCTCCATTTTTGATTGGATATCAAATTGTCCGCTCAGCCTCACTTCGCAGGCCGCAACGCCATATTCGACGTCGTCCTTCGAGACTTCGGCCAAGCTTCATGGATCGATACCCGCCTGGTCTCGCCTACGATCACGGTGAGCGAACCATGCGCCAGTGCCCCGCAAAGATGACGGAGCGCCGCGTGGTCCTGATAGCCGGGCGTCGGATGTTTGGATTTCAGGCTGATATCGCTCATCGCGCCCTCGAAAACTGGAAGCGTTTCTTTAGGTAATGTTATTACGTTCGTCAAATGAAATGTTACGTAATAACATACGCAGCCAGTGACCGCGTTTTGAAGAGGGCCTGAGCCGCTTCGGCAGGTCTTACTTGGATGAAGCGCCAGCCGATCAAGCTGTACGAATTCCGTGGATTATCACTTTTTCAGAAACGCCTAATTAAAGCCTTTTAGCTAGGGTTATCGGCACGGGGTCATCAAAAAGGGGAACTCGCCGTGACATTGCCAATCAAATTTTTGCCCGAGACCTTCGCGAAGAAGACGCTGTGCTGCGCCGTCGCAACGTTGCTTGTGGCAGGCATTGCCGGATGTTCGTTCGTACCCGATCAGGGTCAGCGGACGCCGCTGTCGGTCAAGCAGGTCGGCTATTCGGTGCCGACGAGAAAACCTGTCGAACGCGGGCAAGCGATCGTGAAGCAGAAAGAAGCAAAGATCATCCAGACGAGCTACCTCGGTCGTGCCCCCTATATCTGCACGCCGAGCGGTTTCGGAAGCACGTCGCGCTGTTTCATGCGGTAGGAGTTGCGCGCCGGCATCAGGTCAATACGCTGTACCGAATCGACAGTGATGCCAGGCGCGCAACTCCCCTCCCCCCGGCCCGGTTATGGGGCTTTGCCGACGATCGCCTGGATCTTGCCCAATTGCGCGCCTACATAGTCGCCATAGCGTAGTTTGGTGAACTCGTCGGAGGAGTTCACTGGCGCATTCCTGAAGATGTACCACTGACCGTCAGGTTCACGTTTCTGGTAGATGACGTTTCCCTTCTTGCGATGGCTGAAGCAGGTGATTGCCGGAGCCGAGCCGCTTTGGGCGTACCAACGAGCATTGAAGCAGAGCTTGCCCGGCTTGGTAATAAACCATCGGCCGACCCCATAGGAAGGAGGACCTTCTTCCCTTGACCAGGCTGTGAACCGTCGCGCCCGCACCGAAAAATGGCCCGCACCAGCCTTCCAGATCCACGAGTTTTGGCCATAAAGCCTGTAGATTTCTGTATTGTTCAGGGGGGTAGTGGCCTTCACGTTGGCGCCTCCGGACGACCCGGCAGCGGATGCCGCCGTCGCAAAACCACCGGCTAAAGCGAACGCCAGAAACATTTTCGGAAATGTCAGCATGTCGGAGTTCCTTCTTCAATTCGTGGTTTCGCGGGCCACCCGCCAATCCGGCCGGCCAAAGCCGTTCGGCCAGGGATAGACTTCGCGGTCGTTGAAGTAGATCACTGCGGTCAGGACCGGAAAGTCGGGATACCGTCTGGTCACGCTTTCGGCCCAGTTACGAACGTATGACTCGTCACCTTCATAGCCGAGTTCGGCGACCATGATCGGCTTGCCAAAACGCGAGACACGGCCATATCCTGGCGTCAGCCGTTCAGAAAACGTCTGGTCCCGGCCGGTCGTATAGCGATCGTACTGCTGAAAGCCAAAGACCGAGAGGCCAATGACATCGACCACGTCATCCCCGGGATAAAAGGCCTCAAGGCCCTCATTGCCCTTTGGTGACCACATATATTGGGCCGTCTTCAGATGGGTCCGGCAAACCTGCACCATCCGGCGGTAGGCGGCTATATAGTCGTTGCTCTGCCAGTGCGACCACGAGAACTGGTTGTCTGTCTCATCCATTTCCTGGGCCCAGCGGATGATGACCGGGCTTTTCAATGTCGCGGCGGCAGAGCAGACGGTCGCCATGTACTCGTCCCGCGAACCGTTCAGAATGCCCTGCAGCAGTTCCTGCGGCGTTAAGCGCCAGTCAGGCGACCAGGACCATGGTTCGACTGAAATCAGCAGCGAACGGCCGCGTGCTTGCGCGTAGTCGTCGGCGAGCGTCAGCGTGGACAGGTCGACGTCTTCCCAAGGCAGGAAGAGGTGCTCGATCCTGGAACTCGACGGTTCGTCGAAGTCGCCATGCGGGTCATAGGCGCCGAAGGTTATTGAATCAGGGGTGACGATCGGCCTCTTTATCGACCGTGTCGCCGCTGTCATGGCTGATGGCGCAGCAAACGCAAGTAGTCCTGCTTCGGGAAGATTGCGCGGCATGATCGCCGTAAGGACAGATCCCGACAACAACAGGCTGGTTAACGACAAGGCTATTACTTTCGACAGGTTATGCATTGTCCTCCTCCTTCAGGCTCGGATATCGCCAATCCGGATAAACGGCATCCGTTCTCAATTCAGTTCCCGCCGGAACGGAAACCCATCGTGGCTTCAAGATGATCGTGCGTAGCGCGGCTCCACCTCTGCCCGCCCCGGCGACCCCGTAGCGTTCGGTGAAGAATTGAAGGCTGCCCCCCCAGGCGAGCGCCTCAACCCCGTCTTTTCCACGCATAGTCGTTGCAACTCCGGGGAGGATGACGAGCGTCAACAGCGCAAGCGCCATGGCGGGACGATAAAATCGGGGCGTGGCAATCCTGTTTTCGCGGGAATGCCTGATGACGATGACCAGCAACAGCAGGGCATAGATCGCAGCATTCAGGATCGTAAAGAGGTAAAACCCCTTCGTCGCTCCGGCATCGGCGATGGCGAACGCCGGCAGCACCGCGACAAGCGCAAGGAAGGCATAGGGGGCCAGGACACGCAGCGGCAGCGGATCGACTTCGGACCGCCCCTTTGGAGTGACCCGGAAATCAACAAAGGATCCTGTGAACCAGTCATGGATTGCCGCCAACGTGCCGGCAACCGCCCATGGCCAGCGCGCGAAAAGAAAGAGCATGCATTCCCAGCTCAGGACCTTGGCGTCGTATGGGCGGAACGAACCGCTGGCCCGCCAGCGATAGGCCATCACCACGAGAGTGATCGCGAGCCCTGCAAAATGCAGCAGGAAATCCGGATAGGACACAGCCACGAAGTTTTCACCGCGCACGAGCGCGACAATTGGCGTTGCAAACATCAGCAGCATGAAGAAAGCAAAAAGCGGATACCAGAGCTGGGAGAACAGGAATTGGAACCTGAGCCTGAATGGCAACCGGCCGACGAGGCGGGGAGAATACTGCAGAAGCAGCATGACGAGGCTGCGCGACCACTGGAATTCCTGTGTCACAAGGTCGCTGAACGTGGCAGGCCCGTCGCCATGGGCAATAGCGTCAAGGGCATGTACGCCCCGCCAACCGGCGGCATTCATCATCAACGTGGTGGAATGATCTTCCGCCAGTTCCGGCCCCAGGCCGCCGATCTGTCTGATCGCCGACGTGCGCACCGCATAATGCGATCCTATGCACAATGGCGCCAGTCCTGCATTATAGCCGGCTTGAAGCGAACCGTGCATACTCGCTTCTGCGTAGAGCCTTCCCCGAGCCGACCAGCTTTCAGCCGCGTTCTTGTCGCAGATGCTGGGTGCGGAGACATAGCCGACTTTCGGGTCGGCGAACGGGCGCAGCATTTGGAAGAGATAACCGGGCTCGGGAACGTGGTCGGCGTCGAGCTGCGCGACGAAATCATAACGATCGTAACCATAGTGGTCGTAGAAGAAGGCGAGATTGCCCTCTTTGCATCGCGTGCGTCGCGGCCAGGAGGCCCTGTGGTAATCGGTTCGCCCTTTGCGGGTCGAGACGGAGACACCATGGCTGCGGCACCAGGCGATCGTTTCGGAGGACGGGTCCTCGTCGGCGAGCCATGTATCGTGCGGCACATCCTGGGCTAGCATCGCCTGCAAGGTTTTCCTGACGACGGAGAACGGCTCAGAAGGCGCCTTGGTCACGACCATGGCCACCCGGCTTTCGGCCGGCAGGCGCAAGGGGCCGTTTGGTTTGGTTGCCCGATAGAAGATGACGATAAAATAGGCGGGCAGCAGGGTGATCCAGATCAGCACCAGGCTTACGATCACGGAGCCGAAAGCGTCGTTGTGATGGCGCGGCTCCAGCCACCAAGCCCAGAAGTAGAGAAGGGCAAGGGCCCAGAGCCCGGCCAGGACCAGATATTCCACCCGGCGGGACCCGGCCAGAACCGGCACGAGAAGCGGCTCCTGAGCGACATTCGGGATGTCCTGCACTTTCGTGGTTGCCAGCTCGGTCACGACCGCACCTCCAGCCCGAAGAAGGGGGCAGCCGTACGCACGATGGTTTCGAGATCGGAATATCGTGGCTGGAAACCCAGGGTGCGGCGCGCGAGACTGGCATCTGCATAGAGGCTCGGCGGATCGCCCTGCCGACGCGTATGCATCATGACTGGGACCTTGCTCCCGGTAATTTCCTCAATCGCCATCAGGACCTCCCTGATGGAGAAACCGTGGCTGGAGCCAAGATTGACAGCAAGGTTGCTTCCACCTCCGGCAAGATGCCTGAAGGCCAGCAGATGTGCCTGCGCGAGGTCGGCGACGTGGATATAGTCCCTTATGCAGGTTCCGTCCGGCGTATCATAATCGTCGCCGAATATCTCCAGATGCGGAATTCTGCCGGCCGCTGCCAGCAGGGCCCGCGGGATGAGATGGGTCTCCGGAACATGCCATTCGCCGAGCTCTCCTTCGGGATCGGCTCCGCAGGCATTGAAATAGCGCAAGGCGACGTAACGCAGGCCGAATGCCGCCGCATAATCGGCGAGCATATATTCGCCGATCAACTTGGTTCTGCCGTAAGGGTTTATCGGCGCCTTTGGCGTCGCCTCGTCGATCGGCAGTACGGAGGGCACCCCATAGACCGCGCAACTCGATGAGAAAATGATGTTCTGGAGGCCGGTCTGTCGGCAGGCATCCACAAGTGACAACGCGCCACAGACGTTGTTGTTGTAGTACTTCGCCGGGTTCTGCACGGATTCGCCCACATAGGCGGACGCTGCGAAGTGGATGACGGCATCCGGTACGTATTTCTCGATGGTCTCGATCAGGCATTGCAGGTCGAGGACATCGCCTTCGACGAAAGGGCCCCAGCGCACCGAGGTACGGTTTCCGGTCGTCAGGTTGTCGTAGACGACCGGCTCGATCCCTTCCGAGCGGAGCAGCTTAGCGGTGTGGCTACCGATATAACCGGCCCCGCCCGTGACAAGGATCCGTGGCGTGGTCATCACATGGCCTCCGCAAGCTCGCGCGTCGGGCGAGCGAGAAGGCGCCCGAAATGGTCGATCGTCTGTACGAGGCCTTGCGCCAAATCCACATGCGGACGCCAGCCGAGCTCCTGCGTGGCGAGCGAAATGTCGGGGCGGCGCTGGCGGGGATCATCGGTTGGCAGCGGATGATGGATGATTTTCGACCGGGAACCGGTCATTCCTATCACCTGTTCGGCCAGTTCCCCGATCGTGAATTCCCCGGGATTGCCGAGATTGACAGGCCCCGTCAACGACGGCGGGGAGGCCATCATGCGGAGGAAACCCTCAACGAGATCATCGACGAAGCAGAATGAGCGGGTCTGCGAACCGTCGCCGTATATCGTGATATCCTGCCCCGTGAGAGCCTGGACGATGAAGTTGGAGACGACGCGGCCGTCATCCGGACGCATGCGTGGGCCGTATGTGTTGAAGATGCGAACGACCTTCACCTCGACCTGAAGCTTCTTGTGAAAGTCGAAGAACAAAGTCTCCGCGCAACGCTTGCCCTCATCGTAGCAGGAGCGCGGGCCGAAGGGATTAACATTGCCCCAGTAGCTTTCGATCTGGGGATGGACGTTCGGGTCGCCGTAGACTTCCGAGGTGGATGCCTGGAGAATGCGTGCGCCAGTGCGTGAGGCCAGTTCCAGCAGGTTGAGCGAACCCAATACGCAGGTTTTCGTGGTGTGGATCGGGTCGAGCTGATAATGCGGAGGCGATGCCGGACAGGCGAGATTGTATATCTCGTCGACCTTCAGGTCGAACGGCTGCACTATGTCGTGCGCGATGACCTTGAACGTGTCAAACCGCTCCAGATGGGCTATATTGCGTCTCAAACCGGTGGAGAAGTTATCGAGGCAAACGACTTGATGACCGGCCTGGAGAAGAGTCTCGCAAAGATGTGATCCCAGAAAGCCGGCACCTCCGGCGACAATAATCTTTTTTGACTTCTGGGTTTTTTGTGGTGAGGAACGCCTCCTATAAATCGCTTCTGCAGAAGATTGGGCACGAATTTTACCAAGATAGTTCACGACTACCTCCATACTCGTCGGATTTTTCTTAATAAGACGCAGTTTCACCTATCCAACGACGTTCGCCTTGGATGCTGGCACAGGTGAATATTTAGATATTTCCGGGTATCTCTCCGGGGGTCTTGCTTTTTTATTTAGATACAAGCAAATGGGACAGTTGTCGTTATCATCACATCCTAAAAATTATCGCTCTGTACATTTTTTCTAAATAAGTAATATGGATTATAACTTTTAGCTGTGGCACTTCGGGATTTTCTCCCTTTTCGGCAGGCGCTCCGAGATTGCCGTTCTTAACTTCAGGCTGCCCGGGCTCGGTTTGTGAGCCGGAGGATTTGAATGAGTGAAGAGTTCGGATCTGCAAACAAACCGGCAAAGGGAGAAGGGTGGCCAGACCATCTGGAGCGGCGGCGGTGGCCGCGCGAGCCTGCTACCCAGAAAGAAGACCGTCCCGAAGCTCCACCCGCACTGATCCCCCTGAGGTTCTCGACACTGGATCTGCCTCTTCTGGAGCAATTCGAAGCGTGGCGGGCACATATGGCTCCACTCGTCGAGGTGCATTTGCCGAATGGGAAGTCTCCCGATGATGGTTTCCTTGCCGAGCAGATCGGGTGGCGGCTCGGCGATATGCTCGTCGTTCAGCAACGTACACCCGAGCACAGCTATATCCGTGACCAGGCCATGCTCCGATCGAGCCCGATCGACCATTGGAATCTCGGTCTTCTTCGTAGCGGCCGAGCATGGACCGAAGTTGACCGCCACGTCACAGAGACCGCCCCGGAGGAGATATTCTTCAGGTCTCTCAGTTATCCCTATCGCGGGCGGATAACCGATTCTACAGCCGTACTCCTCTTCTTCTCCTATGAATCGCTGGCGAATGATGCCAGCCTTCTGCAGGCGGCCAACAACACCATCCTATCCGGCAGCCTCGCCGATTTGCTCGTCACTTATATCAACGAAATGGAGGCAAAGCTTAGCAGCCTCACGGCAGGGGAAGTGCCGGGGGTCATACGGGCGGTCAAGGACATGGTTATTGCAAGCGTCACTTCATCGACGAAGCTGGACGCAAAACAGATGCAGACCAACATGGGGATGATGGAGCGGGCACATCGCTATATTCATCTCAACCTTCACTCAGGTAATCTGACACCCGACACCATGTGCCAGGCACTGGGCATCTCGCGCACGCGCCTCTACCAACTGTTCGAATCCAGTGGAGGCGTGCTAAACTACATTCGAAAACGTCGTCTTCAGCAAGCGTATGCGGAGCTGAGCGATCGAACCAACCACAGGCCGATCGCCGAGATCGCAGACGCTGCCGGCTTCGACGTGGCGGCTAATTTCACACGCGCTTTCAGCCATGAATTCGGAGTTAGCCCTCGCGAAATCCGAAGGGCGATGGCGACGGAACACGTGGCCAGCACGGCGGCTTTTGCCACACACAGTCACGAGACAACGATCGGCGATTGGCTGGCGCTGGCAGGTTAATCAGGCCTTGTTGCCCGGGAGATATGGGCTCCTTCAGTCAAGTGAGCGTGAGATCGACGCCAGGATGAAGCTTCTTCAGGTTGGGAAGGGACCTCGCCTGCCAAGGATATTCCGAGCTTCCGCGCACCGTTAATCGGATATTCGGCCTGTTGCGCGCCTCGATCGTGAGTTTTGCGAGCAGGTTGATCCCGGATGAATTGAGAAACTGCAACCCAGTAAGATCCACCGTAACGCGATCCGGTTCGGTTTCAATGATATTCATGACGAGGGAAAAGATAGGCGCGTAGGCCTCTGTGTTGGGCAAGCGCATGGACCCGTCGAAATAAATCTCCGTACCCTCTGACCAGACACGATATTCGTCTTCCGTGACTTCCATATTGAACCGCCCGTTAATTTGAGACATCTGGAACCGCGATAGATGCGTAGGTTTCGAGCGGGATCTTGCCGCCCGGCTCCTCGGCTCCGAAAACCCACGCAAAGTGAGCGCCATAATCGCTCATGAGGGTCAAAAGCCCAAGGCCCGAGCCATTTTCGGTCGTGCTGGTCGCATTCGCCTCGATCCGCTTTATAAGAAGGTCCCCTGGGTCGCCAGTCGTGATTTCCGACAGCAAATGCTGGAACTGCAGCGCGGGCTCCTCATCGATAAGATTGGAGACTTTTGCCCGGAAAACATTGTCGTCGACCGAAGCTTCCACGACGACCTCGCCGGCTGCACGGAACTTCACGGCGTTCTCAATAAGCTCATTCGTCAGATAACCGACATTGTGCCGAACCTCCTTATAAAGGTTGCGGGATGTACGGTAGCGCAATGCGACGAATTCGGCGACAAAATCGGATGTGATGGCACAATGCTTCCAACCGAGTTCGAGAGGTCCCTCGAAGAGGCAAAGCCGTGTGACTTTTTCGCCGGTTCCGATTGCCAGAGCTTCCAGCCCATATAAAGTTGTCATTCGATCACCTGTGTCTCATGACCACGAGCGTGATGTCGTCATGAATTTTCTGCGTACCGATATGGGCCATCAGGTCGTCGATGATCCCGTTTTTCACATCCTCCGCGCTCAAACCGTATCGCCGGCCGGCGCTTTCGCATAGCCGCTCGATCCCGAATAGTTCGCCGTCCGGGCTTTCTGCCTCGGTCACGCCATCCGTATGAAGAACAATCATGTCGCCCCGATCGAAGGTGACTTCTCGTGTTGCCACGAACGGCGAAATGTCCGGTTCCAGTCCAATCGGCAGGCCAAGATCGAGCGTGTCGATCCGTTCCACCTTTCCAAACTTGCGCACGACGATCAACTCCTCGTGTTGACCCGAAAGCGTGAGGCGCCTTCCGTCGTAATCCAGGAAGGCGAGGGAAAGGTGCTTGTTCGTGCTGGTCCTCACAAGGTTCTTGTAAATGGCACGGTTCATGCTGTTCAGGAACTGCGAAGGATCCATGTCGCCTGCCTCCTGCAAGGCCCGTGCGATCGACTGGACCATCAGCATCAGGACGCCGCTTTCGAGGCCATGCCCGGTCACGTCGCCGATGCCGATCTTCAGTCGCTCGCCGTCCTTCAGGACATCGTAGTAATCGCCCCCGACCTCATCGGCCGGCCGCATGTAGGCCGTGATCTCCAGATCGGTTATCTCTTCCAACTCACCGGCCTTTGGAAGCACCATCATCTGGATTCGGCGCGCCACGGCCAGTTCCGCGCCGAGGCGCAGGTTTTCGCTGCGCAACTTCTGATTCAAGGCGGAAATCTGCAGGTTCGCCTCTTCGATCTCCCTCGTCCTGTCGTCAACGAGCTGTTCGAGGTTTTCCGTATGGAAACTGATCTGTTCCGCCATGCGGTTGAAGGCTAGTCCGGCTTCGCCGACCTCATCATGCGTCGGAATATCCACCCGAACAGAATAATCCTTAGCTTGAATGCGTTTGGCGGCATCGGCGAGCGCGCTGATGCCTCTGGTTATGCGCTTGGATATGGCGAAGACCGCTCCGATGACGAAGCACAGGGATACGGCAAGAGCAAGAACCTGGTAAATCAGGATCCGGTTGGTCGCCTTGGAAATCCCCGCCTGGGCGGCAAACAGCGAAGCGTAGATTTCGCGTTCCGGCACGATAATTCCGAGCAGCATGGCTTCACGCCCGACAGGGCCGGAGACCCAGAGATTTGTCGGCTGCAACTGCTTTAGGACGACGAGATACGGAACCTTCTCGCCGTTTTCGTCGAGGAGGATGTGCCGCAACAGTCCATCTTCCCCCAGCGGCAATTGCGCGATTTCCGGCTGTATGCTCCGCCTGAGGGAGCGGCTCAGACCCGTCACGCCTTCGCCGCCCGTATCGCTCAACGCCTGCAGGCCCATGATCTTCTCGCCGATGGGATTGATGGCAACAACATTGCCATCCGACATGGTGAGAAAGCCGAAGCCATTATCGGCGACTTTGACGTTTTCGACAATTTCTGCCAGTTGGTCGAGGGTGATATCGGTTCCGGCGGCGCCTGCAACCTTCGTGCGGTCGCGAGACCAGAGCGGCTGGAAGAAGCTGACGATGAGCTTGCCGGTGATCGCATCCGTATAAGGGGCTGTTTGGGTAATATCATCGTTGACCGGCCGCTGGTTCGGATCCTTGGCCCATTGCTCCCAGGACTCGTAAAGCCCCGGAAAGAAGAAGGTCCAGAACTCCGCGCTGTTATGGCCCGGATAGAGCTTGTCAAAAGTCTGGGCCTGATCCGTGTAAGGCGCCGTGCGGAAGATCGGTCGTTCCTTGGGGCCGATGTAATACATCTGCAGCTTTGACAGACCATTTGCCAGCAGACTTGGTGCAATGAGGTCGAGGACTGTGCTGTTCTCGATATCCTTCTGCACTTCGGGCACCGGGAGATGATCGGAACCGAGGAGATATCCCCACACGCTGACGACGGATGGCGGGCCGGGCAGGTTCTGGGCCCATCCTCCTTTGGCGTCGTAAACGACCTCGACCGTTTCCGGAGCACTGCGAGCCACCGCCTCCCCGATCTGGGTTGCCATCGGAGGGCCGTCAATCTGCGCCTGAAGGACGCCCGCCAGCGTGTTTACGTCGGAATGGACGCGGTTCAGGAGCAGATTGACATGCTCGGCCGTCGTCTCCGCGTAAGAACGGATATAACCCTGATTGGCCTCTTCCAGCCCCTGGCCGACCTCGGCGGTTGCGTCTTGCGAGAGACGTCGCACATTCCAAAGCGCTAGTCCACCCGTTACGAGCAAATCGAAGAGAACCGCGCTTCCGACGACGATTACGAATTTCGCGCGGAACGAGCGCAATCCAAACCGTGCGACCTGCTGGCTTGATGTCCTCATAGTGGTTTACGTCCGGATGCCGCCCAGATTGGCCAGCCGGCGTATCCCTTAGGGTGAAGGGCGGCAAAGATGTGATCCCTGAACCCCTGGCGGAACCGTTCAATGAATTCGGGAGGATCGCCACGTTTTACGGCCATTTCTCCTGCGTAAACCTGTTCCCATGCCGCAATCACGTCGGCAAAGTCCTGGGGATCTCCGTCCAAATTTGTAACCATGAAGGATTCCACCAGGATATCGTCGAAGCCGGCATCGACGAGATGTCGACGGCTCTTGGGTCCAAATTCCACATCCATTTCGAAGTGGCTGAATAGCTTTGCAACCTCATCATATGTCCACTGAATGCTCTGCGATCGGGGTTCTCCGAGGCAGTGCGAATTCTTTTCGTTGGTAATATACACCCGCCCGCCAGGTTTGCAGATCCGATAAAGCTCCTTCAAAAGCGCCGTCGGCCGATTGAATATCTGAAGCGAATGCCGGCAGGTCACCAAGTCGAACTGATTGTCCTCGAGCAGCATTTCCGATGCGTCGCCGTAGGTATACTCGACATCGGCAATGCCGAATCTGGCCGCCATGTCGCGCGCATAGTCAAGGCTTGCCTTCGAGTGGTCGAGCGCCACGATGCGCGTTGGCTGGAACTCTTTTTTGACAAGAATGGCGAAATCACCGATGCCACAACAGATATCGGCCATCACGATTCCCGGACGCATGCCGTGACGGGGAAGGATTGTGCGCTCATGGCGCCATGTCATTTTGGTTTGAGTCCGCAATATCGGAATGAAGCTCGTATCCTCCACGAAGCTTTGGCCGGGATAGAATTTGGAATCATAAACTTCCACGGTCACCCGCGGTTCGATCCTGTTCAGGTGCGTGAACATGCGCTCGGTCCAGCCGACGACGCTTGAGGTCACCACGACGAACCGGAGATCCGGCCTCGCCCGACAGGCATCAAGAACGACGCGAGAAATGGCCTGGAAAGCGGTGTTATTCATTTGGACGAGGCGTCGCAAATTGATGTGGAGGACCCCTCGCACATCAGCTATCGCGCTTTTCAGCATAGAAATGCTTGCCGCGATCTCGTCCACCGAATGCGGCCGGATCACGCCCGCCAGTGAAAACTCCTGGTTGTTGGCGTCGAACTCCGCAGTGAATGGCGCTGAAAAGACTATGGCGTTCAACTTAGGGCTCTTTCAAGCGGAAGGTCGGCGACGAACGTTATATCTGACGGAGCATGTTCCTCGAGATGCAAGTCAGCGTCGAAATTGATCGCCAGATCGAGAAGAATGACCTCCCTGTTTGGTGTCTGATCCATTGAGATGGCGCTCAAGTACCTCCCGAGCGCATCCTCTTGATGAGTCTTCGCTATGGCCTCGCGATAGAACTCCTGCTGTCCGGGGGGGCATCTGAAACTGAGCCTCACACGTTCCTTCAAATCATGTCGATAGACCGTGCAGTCCAGCCTGCCTTCGGGAGAGCCGCCGCGAAACGACACCTCCAGCAGCTCATTGAGAGCAAAGGAGAAGAAATTCGAGTGGCGGATCGGGTCCATGCGGTTATGGCTGATCATCCGCGCCATAAAGGTCGACAGCTGATCGCAATGCTGCCAGTCGGACAGAAAGGTTGCCATGTCCATTTCGAACTGGATCAGGGGTGCGAAGCCCGTTTCCTGAGGCTTCTTCCTGGCTGCACGCATGTCTTCTCCTCCTTTCATCTACTCCTCGGTCCTGAAGCTCTTCACATGATTTGCTGCTGGCACCATCAGGGTTCGAAGGCGGGGTTGGGGCTGGATATCGGCGTTTCCCCGAGAGGAACGGTCGACGCGAACTTGTGCAGGAACGCGTCGATTTTCGATGGGGGCATGGGATGGCCCAGATGATATCCCTGCAGCCGGTCGCAACCCGTCTTGCTGAGCCAAGCAGCCTGCTCGGCCGTTTCCACGCCCTCGGCGGTGACGTTCATGCCAAGTCCGTGGGCGAGCGCAACGATGGATCGGACGATCGTCTGGCTCTTCTCGTCGTTTTCGAGATCCTTGATAAAATATTGGTCGATCTTGATCGTATCGAAGGGGAAGTTCTTCAAGTAGCTGAGCGAGGAGTAATAGGTGCCGAAATCGTCTAGCGATATCTGTACACCCAGCATGTTCAGGGTGTTGAGCGTATCGAGATTGTTTATCGTCCGTTCCAGGAGCACGGATTCGGTAATTTCGAGTTCAAGCCGGTCTGCGGGGATGCCGACCAGATCCAGAGTCTGCGCGATGCGATCCGTAAGCCCCGCATGCAGAAATTCCGCCGGAGAGAGATTAACGGCAACCGTAAAATGGGGCGGCCATTTCATGGCTTCGCGACAGGCGGTTTCAAGCGTCCATTGGCCGATTTCGCTCATCAGGCCGTCCATCTCAGCCATGGGTATGAAGACATTGGGCGGGATGACGCCGACCGTTGGGTGACGCCACCGCAATAGTGCTTCGAAGCCAACAATCGAGAAGGACGGCGTTACCAGGGGCTGATATTGGACGAAAAACTGACCTTCCGTGAGGGCGGTTCGCAAGCTGCGCCGCAACATCTCCCGTTGTTCCAGAACAATCAGCATGGCGCGCGTGAACGTCCGCGCCCGGTGCCGGCCATCTTTCTTGGCTGCATAGAGTGCGATGTCGGCCGCTTTCATCAGTTGCTCGAACTCATTCCCATCAGTCGGTGCAACAGCAATTCCCACGCTTGCGCCGACGAAGACGTTGATGCCACCGACAGTGAACGGCTCCTTGAAGACGCTGACGAGCGCCTCGGCAAGGCGCTCGGCCTCTTTCGGCTGATTGGCTCTCCATTGGATGACGGCGAATTCGTCGCCGGCCAACCGGTAGGCGAATTCCTGGTCTCCCAGCACGCTTCTAATTCGCTCGGCCGCCATTTTCAGCACGGTATCGCCGGCGCCGTGCCCCAACGTGTCATTGACAGGCTTGAAGTCATCGAGGTCGATTTGCATGAGAGCAAGTTTGCTCCCCTCGGAGACCGGAAGGGCGCCCCGTAACTGATCGCTGAATTGCCGTCGGTTTGGTAAACCGGTCAACACGTCGTGGGTTGCCTGGTGCAGAAGAAGAGCGCGGTCTTTTTCGCTCTGGCTGTAGGTTCTATGGAAGCTCGAGGTGCTTTCCGCTTCGATGATGCCGATGCCGCCGGCGCTGCGGAAGATGATGAGCGTGCGTTCATCTCCCGTTTTCACATTCGCAATCTCGACTGTCCGAGGCAGTCCGCTCGCAAGCACGAATTCTACCGCAGATTTTGTCGCATCAGCCAGCAGCTCCGGGTAGACGTGCCACAGGGTTGCGTCCACCAGCGAATCGACGGCGTAGGCTTTTCGATGCCTTGCCGAGCACTCCGTGAGATGAAAGCTCTCATCATAAAAGGAGACGAGTTCAACCGTATCGGCGTAAAGGCGATTTTCCACAGGGGCGGACCGTGTCGCATCGGTATTCGACATCTCTCGTTCCCCTTTCGCACCGTCCTCTTAAACGAAACCTGAATAACCCATCTGCATCTGCTCGACTTTGAATTAACTCAATTCCGGCTGACTCGGTTCTTTCACAAAACTATCGCGTAACGTGTTGTGGTCAATGCCGCGGGACCGACGACGCAGCAAATTCTAACTACTCTAGAGGCGGCGGTGGCATCCATATTTCGGAATTGTTCTGCAACCGAGGGCGAACTTGAACATGATGATCAGGTTGTTCTGGATGGGGGCACTTTGGCCAGCGTGGTGAATTCGCCGTTGCAGTTGGCTAAAAGAGAATTGAAGTCGTCACTCCCCCTGATAGACGAGCACTTCAACGACATCGTCGCATCCATTGGTCTACGAACCCCTGATGCACCCGGCAGCACGGCGTCGATGCTCGCCGCGCTCCTTGGTCTCGCGATGGGGAAGATGGCGATTGCAATTGGATTACGATGGTAACCAATTCCTCGACGCCTTCCTGCGATTGGACGACATTTCGGAACGGCTTGCGGCCTCGGCAGAGCGCGATCAGCACCAGTCTCTGCTGCAATAGTCTCCTTTGTTTAAGCTTCCCCGTGCGCGACACAGCGCACCGCCGGTTGGGCGATCGAACCACATTCCTCCGAGCGGCATCGCTGGCGGTTGGCAGTGGTAGGCGACACCCGTTGGCCCACCAAATGTCTGAACCACTGCTGAAAAACCCGTGTATCAGACCACGAAATCGAAGCGCGCGAACTGGCCGTCGTCCGCGGAGCTGATCGTCATGAGCAGCGCCTCATCGAAGATCCGATCACGCGCATTGCCCGGCTCGCCCGGAAAGAAGAGCTGCGTCGTCAGGACATCTCCGCCCGGCTGCTGAACCCTGAAATGGAAGTGTCGCGTGCGTCCCGGATACAGCGCCGGCACGACGGTGTTGAACCACCAACGTCCCTGCCCGTCGGCGAACTGATGTCCCCGCAGGCGGAAGCCCGAACGATCGTACTCACCGTTTTCGTCCGCTTGCCAGATCTCGACAAGACTGCGCGGCATGGGACGGCAGCGATCATCGAAGACATAACCGGCGACAGTTATACGTTCGCCGCGAGGCGCCTCCAGATGGAGATCCCGTTTCAGCGGTGAGTTCGGCTTGAAGAACGGCCCTGCTTCGCGAGCCGGCGTCGGTTCGTCTCCGTCGGCACAGGCACGGGTCAGCGGCAGTCGCGGCGCCTCCTGGGCAAAGGCGATCGCTCCCGTCAGCGGCACGAGCGGCATGGCGAGAAAACCCGAAAGAAGTGTACGTCTTGATGTTGTCAATGCGGGCCTCCGTTCCTCACCCTATCAGAACTGCCAGTTGACCGGGACCCAGGCATAGCCGGAGTCTGTCTTGAGCATTCGGCCAAGGCCCGGAAACGGATAGTGGAAGCCGAGGACCAGGAGCCGGTCCGCCGCCGCCATGTCGAAGATGCGTCGACGGGAGGCGAGTGCCGTCTCCTTGTCGCGATCCGGCCCCGGCATCCATGGTCGGTCGACGTTGACGATCGGGTGATAGGCGAGATCGGCGGTCAGCAGCAGCTGATCGTTCCCGGACTGAACAAGGAAGTTTGCCATGCCGGGCGTGTGGCCAAATGCCGGAAGCGTCGTCAGACCCGGGACGATATCCGCGCCGGCTTCGTACAACACGATTCCGTCCGCCACTGGCTCGACGCTTCGTTTGATGGCGGCTGCGAAATTACGGCGGAACTCTTCGGGGACCGGCATGTAGGAAAGGTCCGGATCGTTACGAACGAAGAAGTCCCAATCGGCCCGAGGCGCAAAGATGGTCGCACGCGGAAATGCCTTGCCACCGTCCGCGGTTCGAAGGTTGCCGACATGGTCCGGGTGCGTGTGTGAAACCACCACGACGTCGATGTCCTCGGGCCGCAGACCGATGGCGGCCAGATTCTGGAAAATGCGGCCGCCTTGCGGACCCATGGTCTGACCGGCTCCCGCCTCAAGGAGGATGCGCCTGCCATTCGTCTCGATCAGCAGCGTATTGAGATTGAGCGTCATGCGGTCGGTCGGCAGGAAGGCGCGCGTCAGAACATCCTGCAGTTCTGCCTCCGGCGCATCGCTGGCGTAAACACGCGGAGGGCCGCCGATAAGCCCGTCACTCAACACGGTCGCTGAGATGTCGCCGACCCGAAAGCGGTAATGGCCGACATTGCCGCCCTGGCTTGGGAGCGACCCCGCTTGAGAAGCCTGCGCAAAGGTCACGCCGGCCGGCAAGGCCAGTCCCGCCACGGCTGACGCAGCCGTCAGCATGATCTTCCTGCGATTCAGTGTGATTTCAGCCATGATTTTTATCCCGTTCAACATACCTGCTTGCAGGTGTTGTTTTTGATTTCAGCATCGGCGGCAGAGGTGCGATTAGCGCCGCCTCGCGACAAGTACTCTACGGATGACACAGATCAGGCGTGAGGATAAGCTAATCAAAACGGATCAGCTTAATAAGCAGGACTTTGCAATGCGACCGCTGCGCCTGGATAACTTGGAGATCTTTGAGGATGTCGTCCGCTGTGGCGGCTTTAGAGCTGCTGCGCTCGGCAGGGGCGTTTCGTCGTCCGCGATCAGTCAATCGATCGGCGTGCTCGAGGAAGCACTGGGCATCCGGCTGCTGAACCGAACGACACGCAGCGTCGCGCCGACTGAAGCAGGCGAGCAGCTCCTTAGGCGGCTAGGGCCCGCTCTTCACGACATCAGGACAGCGATCGACGACCTTAATCAGCTCCGCGAACGCCCATCCGGCACCGTGCGCATCAATGCACCGGGTCCGGCCGCCGATCACGTTCTGTGCCCCTTGGCCTTTGAGTTCATGGAGATGTATCCCGACGTCAATATCGAGATCGTCAGTGATGCCGCGATCATCGATATTGTGCAGCAGGGTTTCGACGCAGGTGTGCGCTTCGGGAACCAACTCGCCCAGGACATGATCGCCATGCCGCTGGGCCCCGCCTTGCAATATGCGATCGTGGCCTCGCCTGATTATCTCCGCAGGCGCGGCCGACCCGCTTCACCGCACGATCTCCTGCAGCACGACTGCATCCGTCGCCGTTTCCCCGGCGGAACCATGGCGACGTGGAAATTTGAAAAGGACGGCGAAGAGGTGGAGATCACTCCGAATGGTAGGTTGACACTGAGTTCGGCGCATCAGGAGCGGCAGGCCGCACTCGCAGGCTCGGGAATTGCTCACCTGTTCGATGATTATGTCCGTGACGATATCGAGCAAGGAAGAACTATCGAACTGCTCGGCGGCTGGAAGAAAAAACTGCCAAGCTGGTACCTGTATTATCCGAGCCGGCGGCATGCGAGCGCAGCCATGCGAGCATTCCTCGAATACATCCGTCATCAACATTGGTAGCCGGGAATATTGGCGCGACGGCAGGAAACCAGCCGACATCTCCGTAGATGCCGCGGGTTTCGTCTCCGCGGCATCTAAAACTTCGTCACGCCCGGATGTTGCCGACAAGCCCAGCCTGCGCGTTTTGGACCTTGTCTAGCCGCCCCCCCGGAAACAGCTGAAGTAACAAGTTCTGGCGGAGACTTATCCTCTCATACACCGGTTTTCCGGCAGCGGTAGTCTGGAGGCATACGCGTTCAATGCCGGTAGATTGGATCGCCTCGTAAAGTGCCTCGAGCGTGACAGCCTCTCCGAAACCACGCCGCTGGCGATTAGGGTTGGTCGCCACCAAGACCAGAAACAGGTGACCATCCACCTCGCACGCGCCTGCACAGGCGACGGGGCGAGATCCCTCATATGCGACATAGGCGAATATCTCGTCACGCCACAGCTCGAACCCCGGAACCTCGTCATTGCATCCGCCTGCGACAAGCCGTGGGCGCGCGTTCAGATTCCTTTATCTTCCTTCAAATCCGAATTTCTTCTTTCCGAATAGAAGACGTCCAGATTGCTATCTAACCATAGGTTGATTCTTCCACATGACCGGATTGTTGCTTGCGAGCGGATCGCGACTGCTGGGTTGGCGAAACTAGCCTGCGCCGAAATAGGCAGGCCCGGCCAGATCCTCCAAAAGGCTTTCACCGTTCGGAGCCCACGCGAGGCTTACACGCGTCTGGACGCTGGATGCTTGAATATCCATCGCAGCAAAATGGCTGAACCAGCCATAATGAGAAGCCGCTGTTTCGGGCTCGATCGATTGGACCGGGAGGTCCAATCCCGCGCCGATCGACGTGGCTATCTGCCGGAAGGGGACGCCTTCCTCGGCAACCGCGTGATATCGGGCATAAGGAGCTGCCTTCTCGACTGCCAGCCGGTAGAGCCGCGCCGCATCGAGACGATGAACGGCCGGCCACCGGTTCTCACCATTGCCGACATAGGCGACAAGCCCGTTTTTGCGAGCGGTCCCGATGAGTATGGGGATGAATGCATGATCTCCATCGCCGTGAACGGTGGGCGGAAGGCGAACGACCGACACCGGAACCCCCATATTGGCAACTGCATCGGCCGCAACCTCGGAAGCGGCACGGGGATTGGCGCCTTCGGACGAAGGCGGCACCGGATCGGTCGCCTCGGTGACAAGCCCATTTCCGGGCAGCACGCCTATCGCAGACGTGACGACAAGCGGCCTTCGCGAACCGGCGAGTTCTGTGCCGAAGAATTCGATGATGGACCGATCCGCCTCGCAGCTTTCCCTGAATTGCGAGAAATCGTGGTTGAACGCGGTGTGCACCACTGCATCCACCCGCGCTATCGCTGCGCGCAGATTTTCCTGATCACGCAAATCTGCGGCAAAGACATCTGCTCCAAGCGTGGCCAGTATTCCGGCTGCGCCCGCCGACCGGACCAGTCCAATGACCTTGTGTCCGGCAGCGATCAAATCCGTCACCACCGCCGAACCAACAAAGCCTGAAGCTCCTGTCACCAAAATCCGCATTGTCTTGATCTCCCCTTGTCGCCCATGGAACTTCCTTCAAGGCTAGAGGCTTGCTTGCGCACGATCCACGCTTTAAAGTCTGCACTATCGTCGCAATCGTCCGGATTTCGCCTTGGATCCCCTTTCTGAAGTTCTGTCGCTGCTCAAAACCCGCAGCTACATCTCATCCGGGTTCAGCGCCGCAGGCGACTGGTCTCTTCACTTTGCGCTGCGCGATGACATCATCAAATGCTACGCCGTCGAGGCTGGTGCATGTTGGCTTGCTGTGGAAGGCATCGAGGAGCCGATCAGGCTCGAGGCGGGAGATTGTTTTGTGCTGGCGAGCGGCCGGCCCTTCCGACTGGCAAGCGATCTGGCATTGCAGCCGCTTGATTCCAAGACAGCTTTCCCTCCCGCGGAACCCGGCGGTACGGTGACCGTCAACGGCGGCGGCGACCTGCTTCTTGTCGGCAGCCGGTTCACGGTTGCCGGACGCCACGCTGGGGCACTTCTCAAGATGATGCCGCCCATCGTTCACATCCGAAAAGAGGTGGATCAGGTGGCGCTGCGCTGGTCGGTGGCAAGGATGCGCGAAGAACTTCGCGAGGGTAGGCCAGGCGGAGCGCTGATCGCCCAGCATCTGGCCCATATGATGCTGGTACAGGCGCTGCGCTTGCACCTGGATGAGGGAGGCCATGAAGCCGGCTGGTTCGCTGCACTGAAGGACGCCCGCCTGAGCAAGGCACTTTCGGCCATCCATTCCGATCCGGCACGACGCTGGACCTTGCGGGATCTTGCCGGGCAGGCCGGAATGTCCAGGTCCGTCTTCGCGCAGCGGTTCCGGGAAACGGCCGGCGAGACGCCGATGGACTACCTTACCCGCTGGAGAATGCTGCTTGCAGGCGAGCGGCTGGAAAGCACCGGTGAGCCCGTATCCGCGATCGCACCCAGCCTTGGTTATGAATCCGAAAGCGCCTTCACCAGCGCCTTCAAGCGCGTCATGGGATGCACCCCCAGAGAGTATCTCCACCGCCGGCACAAGCTGCTCTCACCTCGGCAGCTCAAAACCGATCCGGACGATCGCGACGATATTCGAGACGCAGCCGAATAGATCGTATCGGGAAGACTGTTTTATCGTGCCTACAGCAATGGAGGCAATGAATGATGTCTACCCCATTCCATGGAATGCCAGGACTACAGGATGCCCAGGATGAAGGAAGGCGACGGGCGCTGCCGGCGATCCTTCTCGCAATATTGAGCTTGCTCTGTCACCTTCCAGCTGCCGCTCAGGATATCGACGGAGCTCGCCTGTTTCAGCAGCGCTGTGCGACCTGCCACAGTATGGAGGCCGGTCAGAACAAGGCGGGTCCGCACCTGTCGGGCTTGATCGGCCGGGCCGCCGGAACCGTCGAAGGCGCTACCTACTCGGACGCGATGCGTTCCTCCGGCATCACCTGGGACAGCCAATCCCTCGAGGCCTTTCTCACTGCGCCGGGCCGCATGGTCCGCGGCACACGGATGACGGTTGCCATCCCCAATGCAGGCCAGCGAGCGGCAATCATCCAATACCTCGAAGGCCAGCCGGCCAATTAAGATCAGGAGAAGCACCCATGACAGCGTTCACCATGAACGGGCGCGCAATCGATGTCGTCGCCGAACCCGATACACCGCTTCTTTGGGTGATCCGCGAACATCTGAAGCTCACCGGCACCAAATTCGGCTGCGGGATCGCACAATGCGGGGCCTGCACCGTCCATGTCGACGGCGAGCCTACCCGCTCCTGCCAGACCTTCCTGCAGGATGTCGCCGGCAGGGAAGTAACCACGATCGAGGGCCTGTCAGGGGATTCCAGCCATCCCTTGCAGAAGGCCTGGATCGCCGAGCAGGTGCCGCAATGCGGTTACTGCCAGTCCGGACAGATCATGCAGGCCGCCGCCCTTCTCGCGACCACGCCCAATCCGACCCGCGAACAGATCATCGACCACATGGATGGGAATATCTGCCGCTGCGGGACCTATGTTCGCATCATCAGCGCGATCCAGCGCGCAGCAAGTGAGGGCTGAACCATGACTCTGACTCAACGGCCTCAAAGCCGCGCGCTGTCGCGGCGCAGCTTCCTCGTCACGACCGGCAGCCTGGGCATTGCCGTCGCGTTTGGAAGTCTGCCCGACCTCACTTACGGCGCCACCCCGGCTACCGCCGCCGCGGGTGATTTCCGCCCCAATGCCTGGATCACGATTGCAGCGAACGGCACCGTCAGCATCATCGCGCCTGCCGTCGAAATGGGCCAGGGGATCATGACCACGCTGCCGCTGCTCGTCGCCGAGGAACTGGATGCCGATTGGAACCGTGTGCGGGTCGTGCAGGCTCCTTCCGATGCGGAAACCTACGGCAATCCCGGCTTCTACGGAATCCAGCTCACGGGCGGCAGCGAGTCGACGCGCGGCTATAACGGGCTGCTTCGCCTGGCCGGCGCCCAGACCCGCCTGATCCTCATGGCTGGCGCCGCTAGCCTGCTGAACGTGCCGGCGGGAGAACTCACGACCGAACCCCACAGAGTGGTGCACCCATCCTCGGATCGGGGGCTCGACTATGGCGAGATCGCTGCCAGGGTCGTGCTTCCGGATCCGCTGCCGCAGGCGACGGAGGCTGACCTCAAGCCCCGCGACAAGTGGCGCTATGTCGGAAGCCGGTCGATCCAGCGTGTCGACGTGCCCTCCAAGGTCAATGGTGCCGCCGTGTATGGCATCGACGTCCAGCTTGCGGACATGCTTTACGGGGCGGTTCTGCGGGCACCGGTTCAGGACGAGCGGCCGGAAACCATCGATGACGCCGCAGCACGGAACGTGCCGGGCGTCACGCATATCGTCCCATTGTCCTACGGTGTCGGCATCATCGGCGAGACGGTTGAAGCGACGAGACGTGCGAAAGACCTGCTCAACGTGACCTGGAGCACGACATCGCGGGTTCGCAACTACACGAGCCAGCGGCTGCTCGACGAATACCGCGCCGTCGGCCGCGACCTCGGGCAACAAGGTGTCGCCGCGCATACTGATGGTGACGCCGAGGCCGCGATCGCCGGCGCCGCGACGGTGATAGAAGTCGACTATATGAGCGACCACGTCGCCCATGCCACCATGGAGCCGATGAACGCCACCGCGCTCGTGACCGGCGACAGCATCGAGATCTGGGCGCCGACCCAGGGGCCGACGGGCACGCAGGGTTTCGCGGCGGCGGTCATCGGCACGACGCCCGACAAGGTAAAGGTCAACACGACCCTGCTCGGCGGCGGCTTCGGACGCAAGGCGGAAGCCGACTTCATCATCGATGCAGTGTCGCTCGCCAAGGCGGTGGAGGGGCGGCCTGTCAAGGTCATCTGGAGTCGCGAGGACGATATCCGCCACGACAAATTCCGGCCGCTCGAAACCCAGCACGTCAAGGTGGGGCTGGATGCGGAAGGGAACATCGTCGGCTGGCGTCACCGCATCGTGGCGGACTCGATCTTTGCACGAACCTTGCCTCCGGTTTTCGCGGAAGCGGGCGGTCACGACGACGTCGTGACCGAGGGTGCGAAGTTCAACTATTCCGTTCCGGCCCATCAGATAGAGTACCTGCGTCAGGACAACGGTCTCGCCATTGGATTTTGGTTCGCAGTGGGTGTCGGCTATACGAGGTTCGCGATCGAATGTGTTGTCGACGAGATCGCAGCTGCCAGAGGCATGGATCCTGTCGCGTTGCGGCTGGAGCTTCTGAGGGATCAGCCGCGGGCGCAAAAGGTTGTCGAGACCGTTGCCCGGATGGCGGAATGGGATCGAGCGCGCGACGGCCGCGGGCTTGGCATTGCCTACTCCGATGCCTTCGGCTCCCATTGCGCCCAGGTCGCCGAGGTCTCACTCAATCGCGAGACCGGCGAAATCCGGGTGCATAAGGTCTGGTGCGCCATCGATCCCGGCGTCGCGATCCAGCCGCTCCATATCGAGGCCATGATGATCGCCGGCATCACCGGCGGGACAGGCCACGCGCTGTTCGAGCAGATCAACGTCGTCGACGGCGAGGTGCAGGAAGCGAATTTCGACACCTACCGGGTCATCCGCATGTCAGAGGCGCCGGAAATCGAGGTCGCCGTCGTGCCGACGCCCGGAAGCCCCTTCGGTGGCATCGGCCAGGCGGGACTGCCGCCCACCGGCCCCGCGATCGCCAATGCCGTCGCCCGACTGACAGGCGGCGTCCGGCTGCGGCACTACCCATTCCTGCCCGATCGGGTGAAGGCGGCGCTCAACAGCTGAACTGGATGTCTCCAACAGACGCAGTCCCATCGGCGCTTTGGCATGACCAGAAACAGGGAAAGCAGATGACAGCGATGGCTCGGGCTTGACAGTCTCAATGCTTGCTTACGAAAGGAATCGAACCGACGGCCCGCTATTTGAAAAATGCGTATTTTACTGGCCTGGCCATTTAGCTTCAATCAAGCTGCTTTCGGCCTCGATGCGATCATCGCCGCCAGAGTCGATAATGGAGTGCCCGCTCTGGATCCAGTCCTTGCCGCTTCCCGAGCGGACATTGTTTTCAAAGCCGCCGAAAATCATGTTGTCGCCGTCACCTGCATCGATGGTGTTCTGCCCGAAAGCCTGGATCAAATCGTTCCCTGCCCCCGCAATGATCGTGTTATCAACATTTGCAGAGATCTTGTTGTTACCTCCACCGGCGTTGATTGAATTCCCTGTATTTGAGGAAATCACATCATCGCCAGCGCCGCTCCTGATCGTGTTTTCCGAGTTACTAAAAACGCTATCGTGGCCATCTCCCGTATCGATATCGTTGCTGGAATTCGCCCAGATCACGTCATTCCCCGCTCCGGACCGGACATTGTTGGAGGAATTCACCAGGATTTGGTCGTCACCCTTTCCGGTCTGAATCAGGCTATCTGAGCCTCCCCAGATCGTGTTGTTGCCATCGCCGGCATCAATCGTCGCCTTCGCGCCACTCTGGATGTGATCGTCCTGCTCGGTACTCTTGAATGTGCCCCCGCTGTTCAAAATGATTCTGGTAATGGCATCGAGGGCGGCCAGAGAAGATGCAGATCCATCGGAGATTCCGGGCGCTTGGGCGACAGGCAATGATGTCTCTGGTGCGCTCGTTTGCGCCATCGCTTTCAGAATTGTTAATGCCGCTGCATTCCCAACCGGAGTGATCGACGTCATGAAATAACCTTTCACCAAAAAATGTTCTGCAAGATTCAGAGGGCACTCAAGCTTGGCATCATGCCTCGCGCAAAAATCTATGGTTCGGATGGATGCAGCCTAAATTTTTACATGGTTAACGAGTGGATAAAGCTGCCGAACTTTAGTGATGAAGTCGCGCTCCTAAAAGTCATGCTTGAAATGTAAAAAGAATTGTCGCGAAGCTGTAAGCCAACTTCTTGTAACTATAGCTCGCTCTAGCTATAGGCGACTGTAGATTTAGGCGCCCGGGCTGATGCTATCGCCTATCGTACGCCGCTAACGCCAGTAGCGACGGTGGGTGTGCTCATAATTCATCTCTCCTGAAATCGGTTATCTGAATTCCTGTTGCTGCTGATGAGCGGGAGGCTTTGCTCTCGGAGCCGGAAAAGGGGTTCGGCTGGTCGAGCCAGGGAAGCTGAGTGGAAATGCCGGAGGTTATCGGACCGTCAGTGAAACTGATTGAGGCATCCAAGATCTTCACCTCTCCCTGCGGTGGCACAGGAACAGATTCAGCGCTCAGCGGATCTTGGCGGTCTCTGAATCGAATGATCTTGGGAAGAAAGCGTACATCAAGCGGCCGGGGCGCTTGATCGTGAGCGATTCTGGAAATCTGCTCAATTGCTGCCTTCGGATTCACTTCATCGAGCCCCCATGCCGTCACCGGCAGCATTGGTGGTCGCGAGGGGTTTCTGAAGCGAGCCGGCTCCCAGAGTTTGATATTTTCTGAAACCGTAATCCAAAGCGCGTCAGCCCCGGTCCCTACCCGCAAAGCTTCACCGGCGAACTTCGCATCAAGCCAACCCCTCGAACACGGGGGCAGCGGCCCTTCGCAGTTCAGGAAATACTTCGCGCCCCAGAGCACTGACGAAGTGAAGGCTCGACCATCCTGTTCCGCCTCGATTGTCAGTCGGAAGTACACGGGGGATGTTTGGTAGCCACGCGTAATCCACACCGCAATGAAGATGAGGAACGGGAGGGACCACAACAGGGCGACCTTCTTACGCGACAAAGCTAGGCCTTTCCGTACCATGGCCTGATAAAGACCCATCTATGGGGGGTCACCGAAGGACATACACATTTGCCGGCGCCAAAGGCTTCACCAGCCGACTCAGACCTTCACTTCCAACCCTACACCTTTAGGGATACATGTCCGTCAGATGCACGCAAGTGAAAGCTTTATTACAGGCGCCACTACACGCAATTGAATCTGGGATATGTTAACAGGACTTAACGTGCCCAGATACCGCCGTAGGAGCTGTCGCATTTCGTGCCAAAGGTCCCGACATCCTTCCAGGTTTGTATTTATCGTGCGGAAACAATTAGAACAGCATCGCCGGACGGGGCTCTACATGAAGATGTTGGGGCTGATGCTAATTCTGTTGGCGTGCAGGTAGGCTCAGCGAAAAGAGCAACAGCGTCCCCGATGCTATAGACAGGAACGGGTTCGCAACCCTGCTAACTGGATTCGCCCAAACATCGAAAATGCTCTTCCCCACAAAAAAAAAGGATAAAATAAGAGGATAACCATCATGAAGAAACACAGCAGTACAAGCCCCACCATAGTCGCCTTGTGACCCAACGAGACCGCTCTCCGAAAAACTTGGGGATCATGCGTCGCCCCAGAGATTTACCGACATCTTGTCAATCAGCATAGTTGGGAAGCTATGGATGCCCAAGTGTCGCCCGAGCGTCGCAATGTACCGCTGGATTAGAAGATCATCTACAGAAGCCATTTTGATGCGGCGAGAACGCTAGCAGACGTCAAGAAGGCAACGATTGGCACGAGGTCTTCGCTCACCTTGATCGTCAGCCCGGAGAAGGAAATCGTCCCCGTCACCTGGTCGAAGAACGCCAGTATGGTTGTTAAGACGAATGACGACTCGCCGCTCTGCTGACACGATTTGATATCTCAAAGCGTTGTGCGGCTATGCCATCGAGGAACTTCCCTTGGTATAACCTAGTTCCAAAATCGCGGACAAGGAAAGATTTAAATGTCAGGGCAGCGCGATCCAACAGGCTGTACCGCTTTGGCCACTCACCCTCGAGATCGCTTTTCATGTTACCCCAGACAAAATTTGCTACAAGCGTCGATATCTCATGTGTCTCGCCTCCAGGCCTTACGTCTCCGACGCAGCGATAAAAACAATAGCAAAACCCAGCAAGACATCCCGAATTGGCTGATATTGAAGATACCCGCTACTCGGCGCAAGTGGTGCGCGGCACCAAACGAGCGCTAATTCTTGGGATAACAAGAACACCTACCTCCGCGCGGTATCAGAAAGAAGGCAAAACCAATTTTTTAAGCCAAACGGCCAGCGCGCTGGTGCGGGCGATGGTAGCGCGAAGCGCAAATCCTTCTGGAAAAGCAAAAGGTCGGCGCGTTTTCTTCGCCCCGACCTTCTCACGTCGCTCGACCTCACCAGTGCCAGTACATCCGTGGTCACCGTTGGCAAAGCATGTCTAGAATGTAGAATCGCCTTTGGCAGCTACAAGGGCGCCAACGTTTACTTGTCCAGGTCCTGCGCCATCTTATAGTGGTGCTCGAGCGCCGGAAGGGTTTTCGCGGCCCACGCCTTCAGCTCGGCATTGTCACCACCTTCAGCGTAACGCTTGAACAGATCCACAGCATCTTCGTGGGCGTCCACTTGGTCGTCGAAATACTCTTCCTTGAACTCAGCGCCGGATAGTTTGGCGAGGCCGTCAACCTCTTCCTTGTGGTCCTCAGTCAGAGCTGTGACGGGAGTTCCCTTTACCTTGCCGCCGGAAAGCAGCGCCTTCAGCTCAGCGCTCGTCTTTTCGTGATCAGTAATCATTTGCTGCGCAAAGGCCTTCGTCGCCTCGTCACCTTTCTGCACCGCAAGCTTGCTAGACTCGATTTCGAACATGTCGCTGGCGGATACCTGCATGACGAAATCCTCTGTCGACGGCGCCCTGCCGATAAGCGAATTTGCACCGGTTTTTTCCGCGGTCGACTGCGCAAAGGCGGCGGTTGACGCTGCAAGAACGAAGGCTGTGGCGATGATGATCTTTTTCATTATGGTACTCCTATTGCGGCGGATGAACACGCGGACGACCGATAAGTTCCAAGCTTTTTCAAGTGCCGTATGAGCCGATGGGCATGCGGGTTGTCGGGTAATGAACGGCCAGCGCGCGTCTGGTGTGGACGACGGTGGTGATCGCGCTGGCCTGTGGTGACTTCGAATAAAAGGGCCGCACTCGTCTATGATCATCCGTCCGACAAGTCCCTGAAGGTGGGCACCCAGCATGGGTACCGTCCTGGGCATGGGGACGGCCCAGAGCTTCACAATGGGTATGGCAGGGCAGATGACGCCGGAACAAAAGCTTGAAGCCGCGGCGCGGAAGCACTTGGATGACACCGGACGCGCGAATTGCAAGATCACGCGCGGCTACCTCCTCCACAAGCCTGTGTATGAGTTCTGGTTTGAGTGCCCTGAGCCGACACCAGCTCAGAAAGCGTAGTATCGGAAGGAGCTTGCCCCCTCCGATTTGTTCGGGCGGCTGCCCCCCAAAGGAACGAACCGGTCGCTTAGCAGTTTGATAGGCTGTCGCGAGGGCGAACCCGTCCCCCGTCCCCTTAAGGTTTAAGCTTGTGCCCTACGAGCACCCTCGCGACGCCCTTCAATTCAAGGCTTGGATTTTCCAGTCGTCTTTGCCGGCGCGGGCGCATTGCAGCCCTTCGACATCATGGCCGACTGGATCGCCTGGACCTTGCCCTTAGATACCGATACCTGACCTTCCTTGTCGCCGCCAAAGGTGGACGACATCGGAACGCCGATGAGGAAGACGCCGAACGCATCACCAGTGGCAGCATCGTGTTGTTGCTTGGAAACCGCTGATAGCGTCGCCTGCTCCTTGATTAGTTCCTGAGCGAGTTGCTCGCAGGAATAGTTCGTGTATGCCGCCATCGGAATGTCAGTGGGAACGATCGCATCCGGCCGTTTGGCACACGCCGAAAGAGCCAGCGCGAGCGCCAGCGGTACAACAATATTTCTCAAGATTACCCCCTAATATGCCCGGGCAGAGATAATCATGATTCATCCTTAAGTGGAAGTGGCCCCTCAGTCCTTGCCTCCCGTCTCACCGACTCTATTTCGAGGTGATGTTCGACATCCCTCCTCCCACGGTTCCGCTTCGCGACGACAACCGCCCGATTCTGTGCCAGATGGCAATCGAGCTGTCACTTCAGGAGCTCGTCGATGCTGCGATGAAGGCCGGCTGGAACGAGACCGAGGTACTCGGCGCGGTTATCGAGGTCGCCGATAACCTAATGCTGGCCCATGGGGCGAATGCAGAGCTCGCTGCAATGCTGAAGGCGCTGAAGCGTGGCCTGGATTAGCGGCGGGAACCTTCCTCGATGCGTTTGGTTGGATGAGCCAAAAGGAGAGGAAAATGACCAGCCGAATAATCACTGCTTTGATGTTGAGCCTTGGGCTTGCTCTTCCCGCTGTAGCCCAGCAAGGCGGAACTTTTACGCCAGACACCACGAACACGCCTGGAACCAATTCAGGTGGGCCAGTGGGCTCGCAAGCGATCGAACGGCCGGAGAATGCGACAACTAACTCGGTCGGCAAAGCCGGACAGAATTGCCAGAAGATGGCGAATACGGTTTCGGGTGAGCGCCCAGCTACATCCAATCAGCAAGAACAGCAGCCGCAGCGAAAATGCTAGAACCTGTGGGGCGAAGTCCGGCAGTCGGTAAAGTTTGTCCGCATCGTCGGGATCGCGCAGCCCCTTGAACGAAGGATGCCGCAGCTTCCCATCATTCGTCCACGCTCGGTATTCGATCTCCGCGACATATGAAGGCCCGGTCATGACGAGGTTCTTGCCCGGGACGCGATCGACCGGCACGCGCGTCTTGACCTTGTCGAGTTGCTTCTTCAGTGCTCTCGCCTGATCATGCTTGAAGCAGGTCCCGACGGTGCCGACGTATTTGTAGCCATCTCGGTGCCGAGCCGCGAGGAGAAGACTGGCGATAGCACCAGGTAAAGCCGTCGATGGCTCATAGCCGATGATCACAAAGCTGTCGCTCTAAACGCATTTGATCTTCAGCCAATCGCCAGTGCGACCGGAACGATGTGGCCAGTCTAGATGCTTGGCCATGATGCCTTCCAGCCCAAGCCGGCAGGCGTGCTCCAGCAGGGCATCCGGATCCTCTTCGAACTCTTCCGAAAGTCGGATCGCGCCCTCCTCTCGCGGAATGACATCTTCCAGGAGATGCCGGCGCACCCGGTATTCCGTGTTCCGTAGATCGTGTCCATCGAGGTAAAGCAGATCGAAGGCATCGAGGAGCGAGTTTCGCGAAGGAAGCTTGCCGCCTTGCTTTCCACTGGCGCCAAGTGAGTTCTGCAACAGGCCGAAGTCAGACCGCCCCTGCTCGTCGAGCACGACAGCCTCCCCGTCAAGGACCATAGTCATCGGCATGAAAGTCCTTGGTGGTTTCAATTATGGTCAATTGCACGGTATCCTCCACTCCATGATCTGCCGCCGCTGTAGAGACACTTGCTAGGTATGTGTGGAGCATCCCGATCGGCCATGGACCGGGACGCATGGATGCGGGCTTGCTTCCCATGGAGGAAGCTCCCGACGCGGCTGCGCCCCTTTTAGCAAGCACGGTCAACATCTCGCTGTCGCCAAGAGCCAGAGACGCCATAGAAGATTTCTGTCTCGACCAAAATCCTCCGGCGAAGCCAGAGACTGTCATTGAATGGATCGTCGAAGATTGGCTCGAAAGGGAGGGTTACTTTCACTGATGAACGGTAGTGGTAGACCGGCGTCGCCGGGCGTGCTGGGTACCTGAGGTGGATTGTCTCAGTCCCACAGTCTTCTGATCGTGAGCCAGGCATTAGGCCTGCGTCCAGACGAGTGAACCGCAGACGCCGGCGACAGTGTCGTCGATACCTTTCTGGTTTGCCGGCGTAGCACCCCGAACGCCGATCGATGACGATCCGTTAATGGCTCTAGCCGTGAGGAACAGTTTGTCTATGGATGCGCCGACCCTGTTGCAGTGAGGTACGGCCGCCGCGCTCAAAGTACACAGGCGACGCTCAGGCGGATACTATCAACTTCATTGGTGACGACATAGATTGCTTTGCCGGTCTTGCGGCAACTTGTGGTTGGTCCGCCGCCCGTCTAGAAGGTCGTTGCTTTGTTTGGGACTCGTGCATGGTGTCGATGCGGGCGGCGAGGTGTCGCACGTCGTCGCGGATGCCGGACACGGCACCAAGGATTTGGTCTTTTCGTCTTCCCGCAGGATCACAAGGAGCAGTTCAACCGGGTGCTGGCTGATTGCGAGCTGAAATTCGACCGCCAGGGCAACCGTCGTTCGGCCTACAGCCTTCGCCACACCTATAGCTGCCTGCGCCTGCTGGAAGGCGCGGATATCTACCAGATCGCCAAGAACTGCCGGACGAGCGTCGAAATGATCGAGAAGCACTACGCCGTGCATCTCAAGAACACACTGGGTGCCAAGGCCATCAACGTGCGGCGAGTGAAGAAGGTGGCCAAGTAAGCCCGCTCACTTGTGGAGTGAATGGGTTTGACAGTTATTCTTGATCTTTACCCTTGGCATGCAGGGCCGCCAAGTCTTCCTTTAGGCGTACCGCCATGTCCATCCTTTCATGCAGGATGCTCATGACACCAAGGTCGCCGTTCCCAAGTTCACGGAAGAAGACGTAGTGATGCTCGTAGCGGCTGAAATACGCCATGAGCTTCACATCGGCGGGAACCGCCAGCCTTTGCGGGAGCCGTCGCCAGATAAGACGGTTGTCGCACAGGCGCTGCAAGTGAGCATGCAGGCCCCGGATATAGGTATCGGCCTGCGCCTCGCCCCATTCGGCCAAAGTGTCGCGCCAGATCCTGTCCTGTGCGGCGTCGGCACGCGGATAAAAGCGATATCCGGCCATGCTCAGCGGCGCTTGTTGCGGCGGATTACATCGTCGGCGGTAACGGCGATGAATTCGCTGTCATCGGCGCGCATGGCGGGTGCGAGTTCCCGCTGGAGCGCCTCCCACGCCTCATCACGGGTCTGTAAATCGCGGCGGATCAACGCGCGGATGTATTCGCTGGCATTCTCATAGAGGCCATCGTCGCCGATCTGTTGCTGGATGTGGTTTTGCAGCGCGCCGCTGACCTTAACGTGAATGCTGCCTGACGGCATGGGCCTATCCTTTCGTCTCTCTTCAATTATGGGAAGCGTGATAAATATTGTCAATATTCATCACACAGTAAGGCCGCGACCCCAGAGCCGTGAGTTACAGAATCCCGTTCTATAGCTCACAGCCGACCCAAGCTTCCGCCACACGACCTTTTAATCGATCAACGCAAGCGTGTATCAACGCTTACAGCGCACCTACGCATCACCCAACGCGTACGCAAGAGCTATGGGCGATGCGCTGCGCGGTTTTCTGGCCGGCCGCACGGCGTCCGGAGAAAACCGGCAGGTGCGCCAGGGGAAACCCCTGGTGTTGGTTTCCACGCAGAACTGATGGAGTGGATGCCCCCTCCCGATGGCATCGCGATGTGCCAAAGTGATGTTTGCAACAACGTCACTCAGAGGAGAGAGCATCCATGAAGGAAGTTAGCATTGTAGGCCTTGACCTTGCAAAGCGGGTATTCCAGCTCCATGCTGCCAGCGCCGATGGCGGTTTGGTATTTCGTAGGAAGCTATCTCGCGTTCATGTCTTGGCTTTCTTCTCGGAATTGCCGAGGTGTGTCGTTGCGATGGAAG
>NZ_PVBM01000050.1 GCF_002968575.1 Neorhizobium huautlense
CTACCCCGCCCCATGCAGGTGAGCCAAGTATCAACCGGCGACGGAATAATTGCTATCGAGAAAGCTAAAGCCGAAGGGGGTGCCCCTCACCCGCCCCCGCTCCGCCCTTTCAACCCGGCCCAGCCGGCCGGATCGGGGGCTGATCATCAGAGCCAGTGTCGCGCTTCTAACTGGATAACAGCGTCGCAGCCCTATTCAGCTTTGACAGCAGCAATCTTGGATTGAAGCACCGAATAGCTTTGCCTTTATCTCGCCGGGATCCCTTAGTTGACATAACCTACTAATAAATCACATTTTCGTTACCATTCTCGATCAATTTTCTCGCATTTCACACACGCAGGAGATGTTTTGTCTTTGCGCGCTGGGATTTCCCTTATATAAAGCTGTCATGAAGCAGCGCCGACGTCGTACTGACGGACGCGGAGACTAATCGGCGCTTTGCGGCAGATTCGCCATGGGGATGAGGACCAGAACAGATTCTACGGCATTGATCGGAAGGACTCACAAAGGCAGAGGGGCTGCTGCGCATTTGGGAAAACTAACCACATTGAGCGCTTGAATCATTGGAAAAGAATGGGAAGATTTTTGTCGCCCCGCCCAAGGACGGAAGCGACTTCAAGGAATTGTTCAAGCAGTTAGCTGCGGTGGGTGCGGGTCGTCCGGTAGGCACCGACGGCTTTCCCCAGGGGCCATGGACTCCGGAGCTTCTGGCGGAGGCGATTACGCAGATCGACTCCAATCGGGCCGGGATCGATTTACGCACCGTACAGCTATGGTTTCAAGAGAATGACAAGGGGGTCAGCCCTTCCAACATCGCGTGGCTGGCACGGATCTTCGGCTGCGATGATAAGGAAGCAACGAGCGAATGGCTCCTGGAGCTCAGCGCAGCGCAATCTCGCCTCATTGCCAAGCGGCGAGATTCGAGGAAGTCGGCAACTAGTACAGCGTTGCCGGATATGGCTCGGGCTGTGACTTTTGATAGTGAGACGCCGATCTCAGACGAGGTGACAGAATGGCGTCAAGTCTCTCAAGAAAAAAAGCGATTCAACTTGGCACGGCGGTCGGAGGCCCTTTTTGCTAGCGGATCTCCGCTGAACCTCCCCGCGTTGACCTTCGCCGGTGCCTCAGCCCTCGGATTTCTGTCGTATATCGTGGGGATCCACAGCGTCACGTATAATCGACCCGATGGAACCTCAAAGCAGGTCGGCTTCCTTTGGGCGCCGAACTGGACGCTTCTGTTCATGATACTCTTGCCGTTATTTTTTTGGCTTGTGACCGAGCTGCTTATCTTTTGGAAAAGGGATGCGCGTTTCAGTCTACTGGCGCAGACTGAGCAGTTTGAAGCCGACGCCCCCTGGTCCCGAAACATCGAGTCATATTCTCATACATATTGGGCGGTCTTCGTAATTTGCGTGCTCATCGCCGGTGTTCTCCAGTGGATCGGCGTGTGTTTGATCCCGCTGCTGAACGGCGGTGGCGACTACGCGACAAGTTGGGGCACGATAACCATTGTGCAACCCGATCTCATATCAGTGCCAACGGAGATCGCTTTCACTGGGCTGGCTTACCTGTATATGTGCCTCTGCTTCTATCTGTTCTTCGCAGGCCTTATTTTGCTCCACACAATCATACACGATTTCGGGAGAATCGAAGAGGGACTAATGCATCGGCTTGGGGGAAAACATCGCTCTGAGGGCGGCGAAATCCGCATGAGAGTAATGCGGGGCATTTTCCGGTGCACCATCGTTGGCGTCCTCATTGCCATATGTATGAAAGTTCAGAGTTCCTATCTGAGCTCGAACGGAGGGGACATCGTGACCTGGATACTCCGTGATTTCGTTTCGGTGGTTTATCCCGACCATCACGCTGCCAACAGCTTCGCCTATAGGATGCCCACGCATTTCAGCAGCCTCCTTGTGGCCATTTCGGCCTGTGTCGTTTTTCTATACGGTTCCATCCGCCTAAACGTCGGAGATCCGTTTCGTGAGGCTTTGTGGAAGATGTCGGCGGTCGTGGGCCTGCTCTTTGCCACCTATTTATTGATTGATGTCTTTGACGGCTTTTCAATCCTCCTCATCGCTGGAGTGCTGATCGCGGCCTACGGCCTCTTCGATCCCGAGTTCGCGCTGCCGCAATCGCGCAAATCGGAGAGCAATCATGGTATTTCATAGGTGGCTGGATCGTTGGGACGAACATCGCGCTCAACGCGGTGAAGCAGCGAAGAAAGCGACGGATTTCATCCTCGACGCGGGCCGTGCCTTTCCCGGCGCGGAGGAGATAAATTCCCTTGAGCAGTTTTGTGTTCGTGCCGAACGCGCTGTTTCTGATCCAGGCTTTTACGATGAGCCGGCGGGGAGTGCGCGAGGCTTTGACTTGCACAACGGGTGGCTTAAATTTCCTTCGGAGATTGCCACCGATGTGGACGAGAACAACACCGTCTGGGCAAAATTAACCGAAAGTTGCTCGCGCGACCAGGTTCTGGTGATTTTCCATCATTGGAATGCCAGCGCCCGAAATCGTCAGATCGCGAGTTTCTTCTCGCGGCGTGGGATCACGGTCGTGGAGATTGCAATGCCCTATCATTTCGAACGCAGCCGACCCGGCGCGCTGTATGCCGACGATATGCTCAGCTCAAATCTCGGCCGCACGATCCAATCGATAAGACAGGCTGTGTTGGATGGGCGAAAGCTCATCCGGTGGCTGAAGAGCGAAGGCTACGATGAAATCTCGGTTCTTGGCATGAGCTTGGGCTCATGGGTGGCAGGTCTGATTGCCGCGCACGAACCTGCTGTATCGAAGGCTTCGCTGTTCCTGACGGCGGGAAGTCTCGCAGACATGGTTTGGACGGGGCGCGCAACACGATCGATCCGCGACAGCCTAGAACCGGCAATCAGGCTCACAGATTTGCGGAGGGCATGGGCTCCGCTGAATTTGGAGAATTTCGCGCATGATCTCGCACGACCCGATCTTGCACTTCAAGCGGTGTTCGCGACCCGAGACAAGGTGGTGTTGCCCGAGCTAACAAAACACTTCATCGAAAAGCTCCATCAAGCAGGCGCGGTGCCAGAGGTTCTCAAGCTGAACTGTGGTCACTACTCTCTCGGCGCGCCACCGTACATTTTGCTAGGGGGCTGTAGTCTGAAGCGCTTTCTATCGCGCGCAAAAGCTCCAAACGGCATTATCCGATCAGCGATTGGGCAGTCAAAAATCTAACGGACGAGACCTTCGGTTTTCCGACTCCGTCTTTCGCGTGAACCTATGAAAAATTTCCGTACCCACGCAATCTCGCTTGGCCGCAAGCTAAGAACTTACCTGGGTTCGGGAATTCAATGTTCTCCCGCTGTGGCACGCCCGAGCCCTCCCTGCAAAAATCGTCGCTTATAAACAAGCACTTACTGGAACCGTTTCGTTTCGTTTCGGTTGGTTTCGCATGATATCGTGCAATCTGCGGTAATCGTCCCTTTTATCAATTTCAAAAAATCGCAAAGGCGTCCCGCAGATCTGTCGGGGCCGGGGACGCCAATCATGGGTTTAGGACTTAGGGAAAGCAAGTCGGCATGATAGCAGGTATGGAGACTGACGTACTCGACGTTCACGGCATCCGCAGGCAAGAGGGCTCAGTTGGCCTAGTCATTTTTGAGCGTGACGACATTCTGCTGCGGCATAGACCGCAGTTAGCAGATCATACGCTGGGAGATATCGACACCGAATTCTTGGCAATGCTCCAGGACATGCGCGAGCTCAGCGTTCGCTTCGGATTTATTTGGCGGCACACCACGTTCCCATACAATCGTGGTACGGGCATTGGCAGTGCAAGGCTTACGCAGCTGCTCGACGATCTCCTGAAGGTCTCGGGTGCCTCGCCAGACTTTTGGATGGAGACGACCCATTTTCTGGGCCCAGGCCAGCCCCCGGGTTGGCCTGGAGCCTCTGAGCTCGACGTGATATTGAAGCTAGCCGAATGGTACGAGGTCGATCCGACCATGACCGTCTTGGTGCGCAAGGGAGAGTTCTATCACTACAGCGCAGCGACGCCAGCTTTCACCGAGATTCTATATCAAAGATTAAATGCCGGCAGCTCGCGCGAAAGCGATCGACGAGCTAGTCTGGATTGGGTCAAGACGAAGATCAAGCACGCTTTGAAACTGCTATGATTTTGGATCGGCAATCGCCATGAGATCTGAAAATGCCTCGTTTGCCGAGCCGATACCTCGGCTACCGGCTTCGATCCCGATCCTTACCCTGCGGAGGGCGAAGTTTGATCGATTTCGACTGATCGCGTTCCCGTCGCTGGTTGCGTTCGCGATCCGTCCGACTGTTCTCGGAACTCTCGTGCTCCGAATTTGACCGTGCTATGCGAGATTGGTCGGCAGTACGGCTGTTTGAAGTCCTGTTATCTATCCCCTGCTCCGCGACGTGGTCGCGACCAGCCGACGACTTCGTTTCCAGGCTATCAGAGGAACGCTTGGCCCTATTGACGCCCGCGCGATCGCGATCCTTAGTTACACGCGAGTCCAGCTGCAGCCCCACGACCTTACCGATGATGGTAGTCCCCTGCTCGAAGAGCCGCCGATCGGTTGGGCTGAGGATCTTCGCGGCGACGCTAATGGCGGTTGTCGCCAGAGTCTCCTTTGCCGCCTTTGCCTGAGCGGCGCTGATCGGAGTGGATCGCAGCATGTGTTCTTCTCCTTTCATTTTATTGGGATCATGTCCGTCGCGCACGGCCGTTTCTAATCGACGATACTCGCGCTGCAACCCCATCGACAGATCGTGACTCAGTTCGCGCGCCGTGCTGGGTGCACTTCGGTCCTTGGCAATGCCTTCCAGCATTTGGATGACGCGCCCAACTGAGTGCTTGGTCTGATCGAACCGCCGCCTCGCCTCTTCCAGCTTTGGCGCCGTGGGCTTGTCGCGAAGCTTGGAGATTACTTTTTCGGCGACATTAGACGGTGCTGTCGCACCCATGCGGTGAAACATCTCCCACTCCCACCTCTTTACCGGCGGAGGACCTGCGCGTTCGACGCGCTTTTGACGATCGATCGCTATGCCGCGTTCCCGCGCCTTTTCCGCGAAGCGAGCGCGCCACTCCGTGAAGTCACGGATATTTGGATTGAGCATCTTGCCGCTGCTGTTACGTAACCCGACGATCACATGCATATGCGGATGCTTATCAAGGTCATTGCGGTTGTGGACGGCATAAGCATAGCGGTGACCGAAAAATTGCTCTCTCAGGAAATCGCGGCCAGCAAGGATGAACTGATCCCGGTCGACATTGGCCGGCCCCGACAGCAACAGATGCATGAAGTCCCGAGGCTGGCGTGTCTGCATGAGCGCCCCGACGATCTTGCCGTCCGCAGTGAGTTGCTTGTGATCGCTTGTTGTCACCTCGCGCCGTGCGACGCTTTGGTGATAGCGGCCGCTCTTGCCCGGACGCTCCTCAATGTGCGTCTTGGTCGAAAGCGTTACTTCCGCGTCTCGGCGCTGCATCGCATGCAGCGCCGCCGTAAAACCCTTCGGACCACTCGAAAACTCCGCCGGACAGCGCGAAACCGGCGCGATCCCCTCCGCTCGCAGTGCCTTGTCCACCCGTGCATCGATCGCGCGCGCGTCATCGATCTCAGCCGCGATGCGATTCTGGCTGCTGCGGTCGGATCGGTCCCTCTTCTCATGCGCAATCACCAGCACGAGGTTCAGACGGGATTGGCCCTTCACGCCTTCGCTGACGCTGAACGCGTAGGTCCGATCCGTATCACCAACGTCGCGGAACCCTTCTGACGCGAGCGAGCTCAATGCGCGCGCAACGCGGTCCCGATCGGTGCTCTCGAGCTCATAGGTCAGCCGCAGCACGTCCTTGCTTCCTTTCCGGTTTCCGAACTCCCTCTCCCAGGATCGGACTTCTGCGCTGAGATCGGAGACTTCGCGGCCATCCTGATCGTGTGGCTTTTCTTCCTTGCTTTGATAGGCAAGAACGTTGCGTGCCGAGGCAGCGCCTGCTCCATACGACAACACCTTGACGACGACGGCGTTGTTGCCACTCGCCCTGCTGAACGCGGTCACTGCGCCGGCGTTGCGTGCTGCCGAGGGCATGCCGGTATTTGCCCTCGGTAGCACTTTTTTCGCTCCACCGCCCCCGCCGCCGCGCCGTCGAAGCTCGTCCTCGATGAGGTCGAAATAGCTCGGCAGCCTTCTGCCTTCACGCCTAGATCCGGAGCGACTTCTGGAGAGGTCGTTCATCGTGTCTCCTGATCAGATCGGCGACAAAGGTCGAAGGTCTTACGAAAGCTGCATCACGGATTGAGTCCAGGGCGCTCATCACCTCGTCCAGCTTCGCCATGATGGCCGCGCCCAGCACAGCCTGGTCGCGCTCTTTCGACAGAAACTCCTCGTTGCGAAAGGCAAGCTCGCGGAGGAACTGATGCATGTTTCCCAGCTGCCGGTCATGCTCCTCCAGCATCGCCGACACATGCATGATCTCTCTGGTGACGATGAGCTTTGCAACAAGATTGACAGAGATATCGAGACGGCTGGCAAGCAGATCCACGTTGCTGAGGACATGGGCAGGTAGACGGAACATGACGGCCGGTTCACGCATCTGCCTACATCCCCCTCGCCTTCAAGGCTTCGAGGATCAGTCTGTGGGTCGCCGATGAGAGCTGTTCATGCCGTTCCAGCGATACACGGAAGATTCTCGTCAGCACGTCGTCATCGAGGTAAAGGGAAATGCGCTTTCGCTTGACCGATCCCACGTTCACATCGGCTTGGGCCTTTACTGCCTGCTCTTCCCGAAGTTTGCGATTCACTGGAGAGCGACGGTGCTCTGACCTCGTTTCCCGCTCGACGCCCTCTTGCGCCGGATGAGGATCCTCCGGCATGAGCTTGTCCAGGTCGAGGCCGGTCGGCATGTAAGAGGTAGCATCCTCCTGCACGTCCCTCGCCTGGTCTTCTCTCGATCGGGCAAGAGCGAGAATGTTGCCGGCTGGAGTTCTTTCCCTCGACATCGCGCTCAGGCAGCCTCGGCCTGCAGAAGGCCGATGAATTCGTTGTTGATCTTTTTGACCAGGTCGATCGCATCAAGCACGCTTTCTGAGGCACGCCGCTTGGCCGACGGCGTCAGCGCCGGATTGTTCTCGATGCTGGCAAGCTTGGAATAGAGCGATCCGAAGCCGGCGCCGACGTCGCTAAAGTGATTGCTCTTGCGAATGACCGTGTCCACCATTCTAATCCGGCCGCTCGTCAGGATAGCATGGACCTCCGGAAGGGAGCGATTATGCCTGAGGGCGATCATGTCCACATAGTTCCAGATCGCTGCGTACGGGATTGGACCTTGCACCCGCGTCCTGGAAATCTCCTTCAAAATCGTCACGACCTTGATTGCTGAGGTCGCGGCCGTCGGCTCGGGTATGACAGGAATGAGAACTGCATCGCATTCGTAATAGACTTCGATTGCCCGTTGGTGGACGTATCCGCCAACGTCGTAAATCCGGATATCGGCCGCGGGCGCCTCCGCAAGGCGATCTGCGAACCGATCGTCCGGCGCGACTCGCAGATGCAGCAGCGTGCCGTCGCTCGGGAGCAGCCCTCGCTTCATGGAGACATTGTACCAGCGGGTCGACGATTCCTGCTCATCACAATCGATGAGCAGTGTCCTATGTCCTTGCTGCGCGAACTCGGCCGCGAGATTGACGTTCAAGGTCGATTTCCCAGCGCCGCCCTTGAAGGTCGAGATCGCGAGCGAGAGTGGTTTGCCTGTCATGGATCCCTCAGCCCCGAAGTTTCATTTTGCTCTGCGCCCGATGACGAGCCGCGATCAGATCGTCGTTGATTCTCATCGCCTCGCACTCGCGGGCTGCATCTGCCTTGAGATCACTGCCCGGCCAGAGTTTCAGGATCGGCAGAAGAAGGAGCATGAAGAAGGTAATCGTAGCGCCTTTGAACCAATGGAACTGCGCGTAAAGATCCAGCGCCCATTGCCATAGAGCCCGCGTCCACTCCGGCGAGAATAAGAGATATGAAATCGTCAGCGCAAGGGCGTAGGCAACAAAAGCGGTAATCAAGACACAGGCGGCCGAGACGACCAGGAAGTTGGCGATTAAGATCAAGAACCACACGGCCCGGAAAGCGGCAGTCACGATCCTGATGGCCTTTTGCTGTGCCGACATGTGCCTTTCTCCGTATGCCAGTTCCGCGTTGCAAAAGTCATATCGCAATCTCTCCGAATCTTCCAGACTTGCACTTCAGTATAATTTTGTGCATCATCTCCAGAGCCAATTGATGACGGACGCAAGCATGAATCCTGGCGCACGACGGCTCGCTGAACTCCTCTTCTGCACCATTGCATGCGGGACGAATGCCGTCGCACTCGCGGGCGAAGAGGATGCCGTCTCGAAATTTGTCAGCTATTATCAGAAGGCCTGTGCAGAAGGGCGCGATCTGATCCCTGCCCCCCAAACGGCCCTCGATACCTCGTCGATCGCCGAGCGGCTCGACCTGCAAACCATCACACCTGAAGGCGCATTGAGCGGGAGCGCATTTCTTGCCTCCGACGGAACCATCGTCAAATTGGCCGGCGCCCAAGGCTGCCTCTCGACCGAGGGGATGGAATTCGCCAGCCTGCAGACGACATGCGCGATGGTCTCGCTCGCCGGCCTAACCGCCATGCTCGGCGAAGCGGCGGCGCCCGCCGCCAATGCTTTCCCGTGCCATTTCATCGGCCAAAATGCTGGTTCGCCGAGCGTAGGTTTTGCCGAATGCTTTTTCGTGAAGGACGGTGAAACACAATCGCTTTCCGAAGTGCTCATTACGAAGGGAGTAGCGTTCGCGGCACGCGATCGCACCGGCCGGGCAGTGTTTCCAGAATATGCACAGGCAGAGAGACGCGCACAGATGGCCAAAGCCGGAATCTGGGCTAACGCCCGCTTCACGCATCCTTACGGTGAGCGCTATCGCGCGAATCCCTCCACGAACTGATCCGATGAGGTTCCTGATGTTGATGTCCACGCTCGCAGCCTCCAGCCTTTTCGCAGGCATATCGATCATGCCCATGCTCGCGGGCTCGAACCTCTCAGAACCTCCTCACTTCCAAGCTCCTATTGTCTCGGTTCAGGCGCTCGGGAGCGAACGGGCCAGCGCAGATAGCCACGAAAACGATAGAACCGAATTCGCGCGGTTTCCAGTACAGGCGCAATTCGAAACCGGCGACACCTGGATTTCCGGCGGGCGGCGATATCGCCTCTACGGCCTGCAAGCGTGTCTCCGCGGGACCTCCGTCACAATTTCTCCCGGCGTCGTCAGAGATTGCGGAGAGCTCAACCTGATTATGGTACAGGCGTTGATAAGAGATACGGATCCCGTCTGTACAACCATCAAGGATCTCGATCAGAACAATGCCGTGGTCGGCTGCCAGACGACAGCAGGCGAACGGTCCTATGATCTGGCAACTTACATGATCGCTCAGGGGTGGGGATTTGCCGCGGTAGACACCACCGGCCCCTTGATCGTCCCCGGCTACAGGGTGGCGGAAGAAAGTGCGCGATCGGCACGAGCCGGGCTGTGGGCTTACTCGGACTTGCCCCACCCCGTCACAATCCTAACGGACCAAAGAAGTGCACAACGATGAAAGTTGTCTCCTTGTCGATCATGTTTCTGACGATCACAGCGGCGGCCTCGACGGCACAAGTCCGGCCGGCTGACATCCCGCGGCAGATCTATGGAAAAGTCCGGGTCATCGACGCGACTTCCTTTGAATTCAGGAAGAGTGCGCAGACCGTGCGGCTTGCGGGATATGAAGCCCCCCGCCTTGAGCAAACAGCGACGAGCGATGGGATTGACTGGCCGGCTGGCCAAGTCTCGCGGGCCTGGATGATCCTTCGCACACTTGGGCAGGACGTCAACTGCGCACCTATTGCTCGCGACGCCAACGGTGTGATTCTCGCCCATTGCTTTATCGGGGAGACAAACCTTGCCGCCACGGCGATCGCAGAGGGCATCGGTTACGCCTTCAATTACCGCGGCGAACCTCAGGTGCCCGCATATTTCGACATCGAGAGGAAAGCCCGTGGCCTGGGATACGGAGTCTGGTCATCGTTGGATCTCCTTCCTCCGTGGCTCTACACCGCCTGGCAGGCGGAAGGGAATAAGGCCAGGGATCGTTCACTGGAGCCTGACAGCGACATGCCTCTGCCCTTGCCCGTTGTCCGCGACAAATCGCCCATTCCAAACGAAGTGCATGGAGGTTGAATGAACCGCATTGTTGGAGCCGCTATGGCGCTCATCTTGCTGTCCTTATCCGCTTCGACAGCGATCGCCGGGGACGGCGTTACTCAAAACCAGATGCAGCAGCGCGACCCGGGCTCTTGCGGTGCCGGAGGCGCTGGTTGCGATCCAGCCGAGGTTCAACGATGGAAAGCTGTCGGCAACAAGCTTGCCGATCTCTCGTCAGCCGATCTCAGCCAGTACGCCTATGCCTGCGCCAAGCATCCGGATTGGAAAAAAGACTGCGAGACCGATCCGGCTCTTATCCTGAAGCGCCCTGGGATTAAGGGATACTGGAGGTGGCGATGAACAAGTCCCCCGGTGGCGCGGTCTTGGCGGTGACCACCTTTCTGGTTGGCACGGCCGGCGGCTATGCGATCAACGAAGTGATCAGAAGTGGCCACGAGACCGAACACGAACACGAGATCGCTCGACTGAAAGACGGAGCGTCACAAAAGACGAAACCTGACGTCCCAAGCGACGAGGAGGCTAGCGCTGTGCTTGCGCAATCCGCCCGGCGATGCGCGTTTCGGAACGCAATCCGCGTCATTCCGTGCCGCGTGTGACCTGCTCGGGTATCATCGCAACGACGGCGGGATCATTTGCCGGAGCAAGCCAACCCGGCGTGCTCTCCTTTGCAGAAATTGATGGCGTCTGGACGCAGATCCAATGAACAGTTTGAGGGGGCAGACAATGAGACCGACACTGATAATGGCCGCAATCATGGTTGGTTCGGCCTTTGCGCCATCAGCGCTCCCGGCGAATGCCGAGGATGCATCCTGGGGATGCCAGGTTCTGCTCTGCGCCGCATCACAGAACCCGTCCTGGCACGGGGTTCCCTACTGCGTTCCGCCCATGACAGAGCTCATTGCAGCCATGAAGGAGCCGGGGTTTTCGTGGCCAATCTGCCATGAGGCCAATGCAGGCAAGCCGGGACACGAGACCTACGATGACTGCCCCACAGGCACCAACCTCGGCTACAGCTCGCAGGGAGATAATGGCTGGAGGGGCGAGCCTGACCAATGCATTAAGACGGTGGATGTATGCCGATCTCCCGGTCAGCGCGCTTCCGAAACCAACCAGAGCAATGTCGTGATACGGCGGAGCTTCGGTGACCGAAGCGATAGCTGCGTTCGGCAGATCGCAATGCCGCGGCCGCGCCGTGCAGAGGCGTATTACTTCGATATCCCTAACGAACAAGGCGTGAAGCAGAGGTTCTGGTTCAACCTGAACCATTAATCCGCTTCGGACCAGTGTCACCGGAAGAACTTACGTCGGCTCGGCGGTTGTCTTCTTTTCCCTTCGACGGGCTCGCCACTCGGCGATCCGAGCAAGATCACTTTCCGAGATTCTGAACAAATCCTCAATCGTGACATTCCACTCGCGCTGCATCTTATCGAGGGTGGACAGCTTGACATCCCGCATGCCGCGGGTGACTTGCGACATGTACGCTTCAGACACGCCAAGTTGGTCGGCCAGATCCTTGTTCGTCAACCGCCGTTGAGCCTTCAACCGCATCAGACCGATAGCGAGCCGTTCCTGGAAGGAGAGAGACGTCAGGTCGATCACATTCGAAACTTGGTCGGCGCTATCGTCCGTCAACTGCGACATCAAACGACACCCTCGCGCGGAGTTCCCTTCAACGCGCTCCCGAGCCATACGGGCCGATAACCAAGTGCGTGAGCGCGCCGACAGTCACGTGGATGTTTCAAAGTTCTAATGCTCATCCGATGCATAAGGCTGTCCAGAGACTAAAAAACTTAAGCGTTAACGTGCTCATCTTCGTGTGCGACTTCAATACACTGCAGCGGGCAACCTGTGCAAGCGGCCCCCGACGTCTCTCGAAGCGGACAATTATCCTCCTTGTAGACCCATCTCCGATTGCTCCAAACTTTTACTGCGGTTAAATTTTTGATCTGTTTCCTATGAACGGAGAACACGTATGGGATCGCTCGAACAGTTTGGCTATCGGATCAACCTGCGGCAATTAGCAATAGCGATCCTATTTCTGGCGCTCGCATTCGTCGCCGCTCGGATGGCTTTTCGAGACAGCTTGACTTTGGGCTATGCCATGGTCATTCCGACCTACATCTTCCTGTCGGTCGTCATTGAAGGTGCTCGGTCGGCGAGAAGCAGCTTTTGGGGCATTCGCAGTTGGGCGGAAACGACCTTTGCTCTCGCTTGCTCCGCGGGGGTCGGGTATCTCGGCTTCAGCCTGTGGTCGATCGGGCACTGACGGCGAACGATGCGTATCGTGGTCCGCAACAGCCCAACGCATATGTTGGCTGAACTAACCGACAGCAAGGCCCTCGCGTTGCGCGCTTGGTACGGCAACGCTGCCTCAAGCGCCGATGAGGCGGTTGCGCTTTCAGTTATCCGCCGCGTCAAGTTGATGAATGGCTGGATCGAATGTGATTGCCTGGAGGCACACCATCAGCCACTGCTTGCTCCGATCCAACAGGAGCGCACCTTCACGCTGCGGCGGCTGACGCCGAAGGACGATGCCCCCGGTCGGCATGAGGAGCGACCAAACCACGCCGTCGCCTGTCCGTTCCACGTCGACAAGGACGCCAGTCCCGTCCTCATTGACCGCGGCTACCATCTTCG
>NZ_PVBM01000051.1 GCF_002968575.1 Neorhizobium huautlense
TTCCCCACCCCTCCAACCCATGCCTACAATCCTCCCGCTCCCACCACCGGAGTGTTTCGCGAGACGTTCGCGGGCAGGCGGGGCCGGCGCTTTCATCAAAACCGTAACGTGCGGGGACGGTGGAAGAGGTGAAAGCCATGGGCAAGGGGCAACCCGAACCCTATCAAGCCTCCCCCTAGCCGCCGGGCCAGGTTCGGTTGAGCCGTGCAAGTGGTGAGGTTTCCCGAAAGGAAATCGCGAACAAAGCCACGCAGCGAGGCGAGGTGATCACCTGTAGAGGCCGGAAGCCTCGACAAGACGCCGAAGGCCACGCGAATGCGGAGCCACATTACTAAACTCACCTGAGGTTCCGCATTCGTGTGGGCTCTCCGATCCTCCAGCGTCCCCAAAAGTAGCACCCGTTTTTGGGACAAGACGCCGGGCAGAAAAGTAAAAAGCCATCGGCACCAAGGCACGAATCCGTCTTTTTTCCGCCCTGCCCTTCTCTTGCCGGAATTGTTCCCGCCTAATCAATGTGTTCTATCGATTCGCCTGGCGTCGAGCCGGGATCTGTCTCATTCTTCAGAAGCCGCTTCGCGGCGGGGCACAGTTCCGGTTCCGGGGCTGCGGGCGGGGAACGTGTGACGGGCAAGGGGTAAAGGAAGGGACCGTATAGGTGGAGGCGTTCTACATCATCCTGCTGGTCGGCACGGTCCTGGTGCTGGTGGCCGCCCTTTCGAGTCTCCTCGCCTTCCGGTTCGGCGCGCCATTGCTGCTTGTCTTCCTGGCGATCGGGCTCGCCGCCGGTGTCGATGGGCTCGGCATCCAGTTCGAGAACTACTCCTTCACCTTCATGCTGGGATCGCTTGCTCTGGCGATCGTGCTCTTCGATTCCGGCTTCATGACGCCCGTTCATTCGTTCCGCATCGCCGCGGCGCCGGCCTTGACGCTCGCCTCGGCAGGCGTCGTGCTGACATCCGGGATCGTCTCGATCGGCGCGGTCCTGCTTCTCGGCTTCACATGGCTCGAAGGCCTGCTGCTCGGCGCGATCGTCGCCTCCACGGATGCGGCCGCCGTCTTTTTCCTGCTGCGCATCGGCGGCATCAACATCCGCGACAAGGTGCGTTCGACGCTGGAGGTGGAGTCCGGCACCAACGATCCGATGGCGATCTTCCTGACGGTGGCGCTGGCGGAACTCGTCGCGACCGGCCAGGGCTTTTCCGGGCTGAACGCGCATTTTCTGCTGCTGTTCATCGAAGAAATGGGCCTTGGTGTGCTCTTCGGCCTGCTCGGCGGCATGATGATCGTCTGGGTGCTGAACCGCTTCACCTCCGACCGCGGCCTGGCGCCGATCTTCGTGCTGACGCTGGCGCTGCTGGTCTTTTCCTTCACCGGCGCCATGGGCGGCAGCGGCTTCCTGGCGGTTTATGTCGCCGGCATCTATTCCGGCAACCGGAAGATGTTTGCCAAGGCGCAGATCGTCCGCTTCAACGAGGGGCTGACCTGGCTCGCGCAGATCATCATGTTCCTGGTGCTCGGCCTGCTCGCCACGCCATCGCAATTCCCGGTCATCCTGCTGCCGGCGGTCGGCCTTGCCTTTTTCCTGATCTTCGTCGCCCGGCCGATCGCGGTGTGGCTCAGCCTGCTTCCCTACGACTTCACCCAGCAGGAAACCGGCTTCGTCGCCTGGGTCGGCCTGCGCGGCGCAGTCTCCATTCTGCTCGCCATCATGCCGATCCTGAGCGGCGTCGAGAACGGCTCGATCTTCTTCAATACCACATTCATCATCGTGCTGGTGTCTCTCCTGGTTCAGGGCTGGACGATCAAGCCCGTCGCCCAGAAGCTCGGCCTCATCATTCCGCCGCGTATCGGCGCCGTCGACAAGATCGAGCTCGACCTGCCGGGTACCGCCCATCACGAACTGATCTCCTACCGCGTCATGAAGGACAGCCCGATCCTGGGCGGCGAGCGCATCCCGCGCTGGGCCATGCCCTCGCTCGTCATCCGCGACGGCCGCAGCATGCGTTACCAATATGCCGGCCGGTTGAAGGAGAACGACCAGGTCTATCTCTTCATCTCGCCGGCCTATTCGAAACTGCTCGACCGCATCTTTGCAAGCCAGGTGCCGGTCGACGAGGACGACGCGGAATTCTTCGGCGCCTTCGCGATCTCACCGACCCGTCCGGCCAGGGAGCTCGATGCGGCCTATGGCCCGGGCCTGCTCTCCGCCAATGAGCAGAACATGACCGTCGGCGACCTTATCACTTCGCGACTCGGCGGCCGGGCGGATTACGCCGACCGCATCCGTTTCGGTTCGATCATCCTGATCGTCCGCGATCTCGATGAACACGAGCATGTCAAAAGCATCGGAATTTCGCTGGAGCCGGTCGAGCCCGCCACAAACCTGCCGATCTTCATCAACATGCGCGAGATCGCCCACCGGATTCGCGATCTGCTGCGCAAATACCGCGGCAGACCGGTGCCGGAGAAAAAGGGCTAGACGCCCCATGGCGGCGACCGCCGGTTAACGGGGAATGCACGTCCGGCCGATCAACCGCTTGCGTCACCGGTCAACCATAGTATGGTCCGCTGCGACTTTCCCAAGCAGATGGATCAGCTCATGCCGGCCTTTAAAACTCTCGACGACCTTTCCGATATCGCAGGCAAGCGCGTGCTCGTGCGCGTCGACCTCAACGTGCCCGTCGCCGATGGCAAGGTGACCGATGCGACCCGGATCGAACGCGTCGCACCGACAATCCTGGAACTTTCCGGCAAGGGCGCCAAAGTCATCCTGCTCGCCCATTTCGGCCGTCCTAAGGGTGAGCCGGTCGCCGAGATGTCGCTGTCGCTGATCGTCTCGGCCGTCAATGCCGTGCTCGGCAAGAAGATCCTCTTTGCCGCCGATTGCATCGGCCCGGAGGCCGAACAGGCCGTCGCCAGGATGGCGAACGGCGACATTCTGCTTCTCGAAAACACCCGCTTCCACAAGGGCGAGGAAAAGAACGACCCCGGCTTCACCGAAGCGCTCGCCAAAAACGGCGACATCTTCGTCAACGACGCCTTCTCCGCCGCCCACCGCGCACATGCATCCACCGAAGGCCTGGCCCATCACCTCCCCGCCTATGCCGGCCGCACCATGCAGGAAGAGCTTGAGGCGCTGGAAAAGGGCCTCGGCAATCCGGCCCGTCCCGTGGTGGCGATCGTCGGCGGCGCAAAAGTCTCCACCAAGATCGATCTCCTCCAGAACCTGGTCACGAAAGTCGATGCGCTGGTCATCGGCGGCGGCATGGCCAACACCTTTGTCGCCGCCAAGGGCATCAGTGTCGGCAAGTCTCTCTGCGAACATGACCTTGCAGAAACCGCACGGGAAATCATGAAGGCGGCCGAAGCGGCCAATTGCGCGATCGTGCTTCCCGTCGACGGCGTCGTCGCCCGCGAGTTCAAGGCCGGTGCTGCCAACGAAGTGGTGGACATCGAAGCAATCCCGGCTGACGCCATGATGCTCGATGTCGGGCCGAAGTCGGTGACGGCTGTGAACGACTGGATTTCCAAAGCCGCGACGCTCGTCTGGAACGGACCGCTCGGCGCCTTCGAGATCGAACCCTTCGATAAGGCGACGGTCTCCGCCGCGCAGCATGCCGCCGCCGAAACCAGGGCCGGCAGGCTCACCTCGGTCGCCGGTGGCGGCGATACGGTAGCGGCCCTCAATCATGCCGGTGTGGCTGACGACTTCTCCTATGTCTCGACGGCCGGCGGCGCGTTCCTGGAATGGATGGAAGGCAAGGAACTGCCGGGGGTTTCCGTCCTTTCCAAGACGGCCTGATTGGAGCATTATGAAAGCAAGAGGCGCGCCGATATAGGGCGGCGCGCTTCGATGTTAACCCGTTTAAAGAAATTTAGATATTTTAAACGATTGAAAGCATTTCAATCGTTTCAGTACGTTAGGCGAGCATTTCCCTTTAAAAAAACTTCTGTTATCCGCAAATTCCAAGCTTTGGGAGATATGAGCGCGTTTCGCGCCAACTTTAGGGACAGGAGTTAGTATGGTGGACGCCAAGATGTTGAACAAGATGAGTTCTGCGCCTGGATTCATTGCGGCGCTGGACCAAAGCGGTGGTTCAACACCCGGAGCGTTGCGCCTTTATGGTGTGTCCGAATCCGACTACCAGGGTGACGAAGAGATGTTCCGCCTGATGCACGCCATGCGCGTCCGCATCATGAGCGCGCCGGCCTTTACGGGCGACAAGGTCATCGGTGCAATCCTTTTCGAACGGACCATGGACGGCGACGTCGATGGTCAGCCTGTCCCGTCCTATCTCTGGGAAAAGCGCGGCGTCGTACCCTTCCTGAAGGTCGACAAGGGCCTGAATGCCGAAGAAAACGGGGTTCAGACCATGAAGCCGATGCCCGATCTGGACGCTCTCTTGATCCGCGGCCGCGAAAAGGGAATTTTCGGAACCAAGATGCGCTCGGTGATCGCTCATGCCGACAAGGCCGGCATCGCGGCCGTCGTGCGGCAGCAGTTCGAGGTTGCGCGTCGGATCATCGGCCAAGGCCTTGTCCCGATCGTCGAGCCTGAAGTGTCGATCAAAAGCCCGACCAAGGAACAGGCCGAAGCCATTTTGCGCGACGAGATCGCCGAGCAGCTGGACAAGCTTCCCGCAGGCGAAACCGTCATGCTCAAGCTGACGATCCCGACGGTTGCCGACTTTTACGCTCCTCTGATCGCTCACAAGTCGGTCATCCGCGTCGTTGCCCTTTCCGGCGGCTACAGCACAGCGGAAGCCTGTGAAAAGCTCAGCCATAACCATGGCATGATCGCGAGTTTCTCGCGCGGACTGACGGAAAAGCTGCGCGTCACGATGAGCGACGCGGAGTTTAACGCCAGCCTCGCGGAAACGATCGATCAGATCTACGCCGCAAGCATCGACAAGTCCTGACGCCATCTGAACAATGGGTTGGGGAGCACGTCGCTGATCTCAGCCGGAAGAAAGATCTCGAAAAGGCAGCATAAACATGCGCTTTTTCAAGGGAGGAAAAGGCCGCTCCGGCAACGGAGCGGCCTTTTGTCTGCGCTCTGATCTGCAAAGCTTGATGAACCGAACCGCAGCCACCACGTTTTCTTGCGGTCAGGAGGTCAAGCCATGACGGAACTGGAAGTAAAGGTACGTGAGCTTTTCAACGACTACGGCCGTGTCAGTAATGAGGCTCTGGCGGATCCGACCTCGGTGGACGTCGGCAGGGTGGCTGCTTTCTTCGCCCCTTATTTCGTTGGTTCAGCCCCGCAGGGTGTGATGGGCGGAGCCAATGACGAGAGGTTCCGCGAGGTTATTCCGCAAGGGTTTGCGCACTACCGCGAGGTGGGCGGCAAGGAGATGCTGCTGACCGGTCTGCGCGTCACGCCGCTCAATGATCTGCATGCCCTGGCGGAGGTGGGCTGGGAATTCGTCTACGTCAACAGGGCGGGCGAGAACGGTCGCATCTGCTTCACCAACTTCTACTTCGTCACCGTCGCGGATGGTGATGCCAGGATTTTCGCCTACGTCACCGGCGACGAAGAGAAGGCAATGAAGGAGCATGGCCTCGCCTAGAGACCGCATTGCCTTTCGTGATGCAAGGATCAAAAAGATTGGCTGGTTCGGACCATCCGGAAGGATTTAGATCGGCGGATCCCTGCTGCAGATGAGGGCGCTATGCCGACCGCCGAATTTGTTACCGTCGATGTCTTCACCGAAGAACGCTTTGCGGGCAATCCGCTTGCCGTGGTTCCCGACGCGCGCGGGTTGACCGACCGGCAGATGCAGCAGATCGCCACCGAGTTCGGTTATGCCGAAAGCACCTTCGTGCTGCCGCCCGAAAATTCTCAAAACAGCGCCCGTGTCCGCATCTTCACACCGACGATGGAAATCCCGTTCGCAGGTCATCCCAATGTCGGCACCGCCTTCGTCCTCGGTCGCCAAAAAGACGTCTTTGGAAAACCCGTCACCGATACGCTTCGTTTCGAAGAGATCGCCGGGCTGGTCGAGGTCAACCTTCTCCGGGAGGCCGGTGCCGTGACCGGGGCCACGATCCGTGCCCCGCAACCACTGGAGCTCGCCGAAGAGATCGCTCCGGAACTGATCGCCGGCTGCGCCTCGATTGATGCCGCCAAGATCCGCACGTCGAACCACGCGCCGATTGTCGCTTCGGTCGGCCTGCCCTTCGCTATAGCCGAACTCGAAGATCTCGCGACGCTTGCCGCCGCCCGCCCGAACGTTTCGGTATTTCATGAAGCCGCCGCCAGACATCCCAGATCGACGGGCGATTTCTCGCTCTTCCTCTATGTTCGCAGCGTGGACGACCCGTGGCATATCCGCGCCCGCATGTTTGCGCCGCTCGACGACATCATGGAAGATCCGGCGACCGGCAGCGCCTCCGCCGCCCTTTCCGCCTTTCTTGTCACCCGCGCCCCCGGTTCCGAGGCAGAGACGCACATCACGATAGAACAAGGCGTTGAAATGGGCCGCCGCAGCCTGATCGAAATCGATGTGGTGAAGGCCGCCGGCACCGTGACCGACGTGCGCGTCACCGGCCGATGTGTATCCGTCATGCGCGGCTTGGTCGACTGCTGATCAGGTAAAGTCTCTCAGTAAAAGCGCCGCACTCCAGATCGCGAAGGCGAAGACCGCGAGCTTCCAGAAATCACCCCGGCGCCTCAGACCGGGCAATCCGAGCGGCTTGATGATCTGGATCAACATGGCAAGCATCAGCAGGATGGCGATCGCCTTTGTCATTCCCGCCTTCGTTTCCGCCGCCGCCATAGGCTGGACATTTTTGCGCTCCACCACAGATATCCATCAACAGATTCGGGGGCATCCGCAAATCCGCTTCCGCCTTCGTTAACGCCCGGTTCATCGGCGCGCAACCATGCTTGCACGCCCCCCGATTCCATTATCGATCGCATTCGCGAAAAGAGCAGACAGTACCACGATGAGACGAAATCTCCTCCCAGTCTTCGCCCTCCTTTTTGGTACGCTTTTCCTCTTTCTCGGCAACGGTCTCCAGGGCCTTTTGCTGCCCGTGCGGGGTTCGGCGGAGGGGTATTCAAACGAGGTGCTGGGCCTGCTCGGCACCACCTGGGCTTCCGGCTTCGTCATCGGCTGTTTCGTCGCCCCGAATGTCGTGCGCCGCATCGGCCATGTACGAGCCTTTTCAGGTTTCCTTTCGCTGATCTGCCTGAACGTGCTGCTGACCGGACTTCTCGTCGACCAGAACACCTGGTTGGTCCTGCGCGCCTTCACCGGTTTCTCGACCGCCGGCACCTCGATGATCATCGAAAGCTGGCTGAACGAACGCGCCACCACCGAAAGCCGCGGCACGATCTTTTCCTTCTACATCTCCATCACGCTCTTCGGCGTGGTGGGAGGACAACTGATGGTGCCGTTCGGCGACGTGTCGACGCCGGCGCTCTTCATGGTCTGCGGTATCCTCTACTGCGTTGCAGCCCTGCCGACGACGCTCTCCAAGGCCGCCTCCCCGCAGCCGCTGAAAAGGGCGCGGCTGGATCTTCCGGGCCTCTTCCGGACGTCGCCGATCGCCTGTGTCGGCATCCTCCTGATCGGCATCGCGAACGGCGCCTACGGCACGCTGGGGGCCGTCTTCGGCACCCGGGCAGGCCTGGACAACGGGGCGGTCGCCGCCATGGTCAGCATCACCATTTTTGCCGGTGCGATCATGCAGTTTCCCGCGGGCCGTCTGTCCGACAACATGGACCGCCGATATGTGCTGGCAGGTCTTTCGGCAGCGGCAGCGCTTGCCGGCTTGGCAATTGCCGTCATCCGTCCGACCGACGTTTACGGCATCGTCGTGCTGGTGGCGATCTATGGTGCAGCGGCCAACGCGCTTTATCCGATCGCCGTCGCCCATGCGAACGACTTCGCCGCGCCGGAGGATTTCGTGAAGGTCTCGGGTGGGCTGCTGCTGCTCTTCGGCATCGGCACGATCATCGGCCCGACGCTTGGCGGGCCGGTCATGAGCTGGGCCGGTCCACATGCCCTCTTTGCGGTGACGGCCGGAGCGCATATTCTGGTGACCGCCTATGCGATCGTCCGCAGCCGCCAGCGCGCCGCTGTGCCGAGCGGCGACCGCGAGGCCTATACGACCGCGCCCACCTCGACGGCGCCGCTTGCCACGCCGGAAAGCCTGTCGCTTGACCCACGTGCCCAGGCGGAGACCGGCGCTGACAGCACCCTCAAGAAGGAGGCACCATGAGCTTTCTCGATGACGATCGCCAGAAGAAGCCGACGGCGCATGAGATCGGCGCCGACCTTTCGATGCTCTCCGTCGACGAACTCGACTCACGCATCGGCCTCCTGAGACAGGAGATCACTCGCCTGGAGGCCGAGAAAGAAAGAAAGGCAGCCGGACGCCGTGCGGCAGATGGTCTCTTCCGGTCATAAAGCCAAATATATTGCAAAGATCGGAAGTATTTCTCGCCTGGCATTAACGGCATATTAATCATTAACAAAGAATATGGAGACAGTTCGGGCCTCCCGGACTCAGACAGTTTCACCGTTCGGCGAATGGTCTGATTTCTCCCTGTTTTACCTTGAGAGCCGCCTTTCCGCGGCTCTTCTTTTTCCTGCAGATCCTCCGTCGCCGCTCTGCATCGCGAGTGACTGCATAAAAAAGCCGTAGCCCTACTCTCCGAAATGCTGTATTCGCCGCCCGAAATACGTCCCATTTCAGGAACCGTGCCGGCGTTTACCACTTCCTGTGGGTATTAACCTTTCCTTAAGAAACGGCTTGCGGATTTCCATTATAAGTACCATCTTCAAGCAGACAGAACGGCAGGGGAACTTTTATCCGCCGTTGCCATTGCCTGAATGTGATTGCGTTAGCAGGATGAATTCGATGTCCGAACAGGGATTGAACACCGTCAGTTTCGCCGGCCGCGCCGCAACGTCGTCGCAGTTCAAGGCGCTCTACACGGAAGGCATGGCGCTTGTCGAGGAGACCGCAAGCTATCTCGACGGTACCGGCCGGGCCGCGTCCAAGGTTCTGCCGCGCATGGCATCCGTTCTCTACGCCGCGGAATCCATGCGGCTCACCACCCGCCTGATGCAGATGGCCTCCTGGCTGCTCCTGCAGCGCGCCGTCAACAATGGTGAAATGAGCCGCGACCAGGTGATGTCGGAAAAGAGCAAGGTGCGCCTGGACGGCTTCAACGTCGACCGCAACGCTCCCGGCTGGCTCGAACTGCCGGAAGGCTTCCGCGATCTGGTGGAACGTTCGCTGCGGCTGCAGAACCGCATCGCGCTTCTCGACCGCGAGATCTATCGCGCGTCCGACGCCGCAGTCCTCCCGGACAACGAAAACAGCGTCCGCGCCCAGCTCAATCTGCTGCGCACCGCTTTCGGCAACTGAACGAGTTTTGCAAGTACCACAGCCGGTGCGGTCGCCTGCGCCGGCTTTTTTATGCCTTGAGAAAACTTTCCGCATATCCCAGGATCTGCTCCCGGCTGTGCAGTCGGACTTTGGGGCCGGCAAAGCCTTCGTAGAGCTTCAGATGGCCGTCGAATGCGTTCCAGTTATTCTTTCTGGCCCGGTATTCCGAAACCCATTTGACCAGCTCCTCGAATGATTGCTAGCTTTCGCCACCCTGGATGCCGCGGTGCAGGATATTCGCCACGCATTCCTCTTCGCTCACATCGAGCCAGATTAGAGTCGTTGTCCTCGGCAAGGCTATATTGACGTACAAACCGTATACGCCCTCCATCAGCCAGGCTTCACCCGCCGCAATCATTCGGATATCCTCATGCACGGCCGCCCTGTCGCGGGCAATCCCGTAGCGGCCCGGCTCCCAATGAACGTCGTCCAGGTGAAACAGCGGCAGGCCAAGCGGCCTTGCCAGCCGCTGCGCCAGCCACGTCTTGCCGGATCCGCCATTGCCCATGATCACGATCCGACGGGACACAGTCGGAATATCGGATTGCTCTTTCACCGGGGTCTCCCGACCGCAACATCACAATCGGGATAGGGGGGAGCCTATTGGCTCCGCCCCTCCCACACCACCCGGCATGCGGGTCCGCACCGGGCGGTTGGAGCAGTTGAGGTCGTCAGGCCCGTAGTTCTCCCGGCCTGGCGCCTGGG
>NZ_PVBM01000052.1 GCF_002968575.1 Neorhizobium huautlense
GGCGCCGATCTACGCCGCTCGGCCGGCGGCAAACCGAACGAAACGAGTCCAAAGCCGTCAATCGCTGCCTGACGCGCAAGCTGAGACTCATCCCCGCCGTCACCGAAATCCGCACCCTCATCGCTCGGCTGATCATGCGAAAGCCCGCAAAACCGGCTTTCATTCTCGCCTGGTCTCCCTGGCGACGAACCCATCAGGCGCAAGCCATGCTCGCCCACTACAGAAAACGAGATCAGCTACAACTGTAGTACTAAGCAGATCTTCGATCGCGAATGGTATTTGGTGACACTGCCTTCAAGTTTTATCTGGTTTTGAATTTGCTTCAGCGGTTTTTGAGGTGCTACCCGATTTATGCCGGCGGGAGCTGGAATTTTCCTGGAGTTTCCATACACCGGTTACCACATCTTGAGGGACGCTACTTGGTACGGTTTTTGCTGCAAGCGGCTTGGGCTCCCTCTAAGGAGCCTAGTCAACCAAAGGAGCATGGAAATGGCAGCGAATACGGATCAACCAGGACTGTTGCACACCCCAGAACATCTAAAGGCATTGGCTGAGCAGCTTCGCGCTGAAGCAGCGCGTGCCGAGGCAAGAGCGCTGCGCCTTCAAGAGGGAAGAGAGGCAGCAAGTTGTGCGCCAGGCTGTTGGAATGCTCTATCCACCTGCATCGCGGTGCAGCAGCTTTGAATTGAGCAACGTTGGGCGGCGGGCCCGCCGCCCAACGTTTGTACATCCTGGATAATATCAGATGATGAATCACTTGAAGCTGCCCCCACATCTTGAAACGAGTGTGCGACTTAAGCCCATGTCTGGCTATGCTTTGGTCTATGGCCGCCATCCCTCGCAAATCAGAATCATCGACCCCTCCCATGCATTCTTTCTGTCGTTGTGTGGAGGTACGCTCCTATCCACCGACATTGCGCATGTGTACGGCCATACCTTTGGCCTATCCGAAGGCGACGCAAAATCACAAGTGGAGCAGTTGCTCAGCTTGTATCGGGTCTTCCTCACATTCGAATCAAGACCGCCTTCCGAAAAGCGATTTGATCCCAAGAAGTTCCTTTATCCCGCCAACCCTTCGATCGTAGAGTCCGCCGCGTTGGGGAAGTGGCCTGTCCCGGCGGGAGTCAATTTAAATTTGACCTTCAAATGCAACTTTAACTGTTCTTACTGTTACCAAAATCGTCTTCAGGAGAGCGATCAGCGGTGGAATTTGCGGAAGTGCCTTGAACTCGTGGATGAGGCGGCAGATTGGGGCGTCGTGTTTCTAGGGCTAACAGGCGGTGAGCCCACGATGTTCAGGGGTTGGCTCGAGTTGCTGGAGCGAGTTCTAAAGCTTGGCATGATCCCGACCATTACCAGCAACGGCACTGTGATTGGGACTGATCCAAGCATAGCGCGGAGGCTGGCTGCAGCTGGCATGCAAGAAATGACAATCAGCTTGGATGCGTCAACACCGCGGCTACATGACGAAGTCACTAGATCCCATGGACACTTTCCGAAGGTTGTGAACGCAATCCGCTTTTTGCAGGCGGCTGGGATCCGGGTCATCGTGAAAAGCGTGCTAACTCCGGCCACGCAGCACACAATTGAAGATTTGATCGATTTCTTGGTGGAGGCAGGGGTTGCAGAAATTGGTATCTCTCACATGGAGAAGGGTGCTATCCGGGCTGCTGCCAACGATGCTCCCAATGTAACGGCAGAGGAGGCAGTCCATGTCAGAGAATTGGTACGGCGTAAGCGCGAGGAGCACGCGCAAGCGTGCGTCGTGCATTTACCGAAAGATGCCGGTAAAAGGTGGCAGGACAATGAGTGGTATCCCTGTGGTGGCATCAATATGGGCATGTCGGTCTTCCCAAGCGGTGGCGTCTCAGTTTGCGATAAGATGCACGGCGTGAAGGAGTTCACGTACGGCAACGTCTTTGAAGCCGGGCTTGAGGCAATCTGGCACGGAGATGCTTTTGCTGCTCTGCGCGCAAGGACTGTGGACGAGAAAGTCGTCGCCCCAGAATGTGCACGTTGCCAGAAATTACATCAGTGTCGAACATCCTGTTTCGTGGATTCATTCGCCGTGACGAGCAGCTACTATGATATACACCCATCTTGTGGTGGGCCGTTTTAAGCTAAAGAAATAAAGGTCGTGTCGCAGATTTTTTTGGTTAACCACATGTTGACCATCGACGATGAGAGGCTCCCTCAAAAAGATGTGGGTGATTTCAACAGATTGTGATTTCTTCGGATTTGCGAAGATGCGATCGAGTTCACGATGGCCTGGACCGAACCACCCGTCGGCAATATGCCCGGCGAGCAGCATGCTATGCAAGCGATATGCCGGATAGAGAATGGCGAATTGTCGAGCGGCTCCTACTTGCGCTGCGTCGATTTGGGCGACCGCGAACAACGGTGCTGCATGAGGTCATGAATGCGCTTTTGTACATCGCCTAGACCACCTGCCAATGGCGGATGATGCCAAAGGACTTTCTGCCGTGCTCCAGCGCCGCCGACGTTCCGGCCCGGAGAGGACTTCCATCTCAAAATTGCTGCTAGTCATATTACCAACATTACTCCTACCCACTTAGCTAAGTGGGGGAGCATGTCCGAGCCTTTCGGGGGCTAATTCACTGGAAGGCAAAGAGGCCGGTCCTACGGCAGGCATGATCGACAACGGTACCCTTATCGGCTCCCAAAAGGGCTCTGACGCAATTTTGGTGGTCAGAGGCCGATCCGGCGCGATGACGCGGGCCTGAAGGAGGTCGATTTTTCCTCGCCCGTATATCTGGCGTTTTTCAACCTTGAGCTTGGTGATCTCACCCTCTGTCTGTTCATTTGACCACGGCGAATTGATCGCGGCACTCACGGCTGCCCGGTCTTTGGCGACACCATTGGCGAAGGCCGCGACCAGACTTGATCGGGCGCGTTCCCACAACGGTTCGAGATCGGCGAGAGATTTCTTACGGATCATGGCTTGGAAAGCGGCGACGGCTTCCTGCGCTTCGACGAGTTGTGGCACTCCGCCTTCAATCGCGGTAACCGTTACGGTCTGAGACTTGGAAAGATCGTCGCGCCCGATGGTCATGAGGCATACGACAGTCCGTGCCGACGGCGTACGGCTCAAGACATCACAACCCATCTTTTCCGCCTTTCTCCGACGCGTCGCCCACTCGGTTACAACACCAAGGCAGCCCCGGAATCCCTGGCGCGTTAAGTCTCGCCACAACTGTGTGCCATTGCGGTGACCGGCACTCCATTGGGCATCGAGCCATGGCAGATAAATTTCAAGCGAGTTCTCCCGCACGTACCCATCCGAGCGGGGCCGCAGGATTTTGGGTGCCGCGCGTGGTAACGTCGGTTCATGGAGATCGATGAGGACAAGATCGACGATGCCGTTTTGGCGCTGTTATGGCTGACGCTGCATAACGAGCGTTATGCCTGGAAGGGCTTCGACTGGGCAACGACGGATCGGCTTCACAAGAAGGGCTTGATCGGCGACCCGGTCAACAAGTCGAAGTCATTGATCGTGACCGACGAAGGCTTGGAGCGTTCGGAAGCGTTGTTCCGGGAGCTGTTTACGCGGCCGCCGCAATAGCCGTCCCTTTGTGTGTCTTCCATTGCCAAGGCAGTAGCTCGTGCAGGCGGGAGACGGGAAGAACGGCGATGCGGGCGAACACATCGGCGAGCCACGCCTTCGGGTCGACGTCGTTGAGACGGCAAGTCGTGATGACGGAGAGCATGATGGCGGCACGCTGGGAGCCGGCGAAGGTCCAGTTTCGACGCCCGAGTGCAATTCCTCTCAGAGCGCGCTCGGCCGCATTGTTCGTGAGAAAAATCCGGCCATCCTCCAGGAACCGGGCAAAGCCATCCCATCGCTTCAGCATGTAATCGATCGGCTCGATCACCTCGCACGATTTGCTGAGCGTGGCGCGCTCCCGTTTCAGCCAATCGCGCATGTCGTCGAACAGCGGCTTGCTCTTTTGCTGCCGCGCGGCCAACCGTTCTGCGGCGCTCAATCCATTGATCTCGCGTTCGATCTCGAACAGCGCATCGTACCGTTGGACGGCCCCCAGGGCGATTGGCGAGATCGGCTTGCCTTTGCGTTTGCGGTCGCGGGCATTTTTCTGGATGTCGGCCAGTTCAAAGAATTTACGCCGCGCGTGCGCATGGCAAAAGGCGAAGGTGATCGGTACCGCTTTCTTTTCGGCGACACTGAGCGGCTCGAAGCCATTGTAACAATCACTCTGCAGAATGCCGCCATATCCGGCAAGGTGCTTCTGCGGATGCTCGCCGCGGCGGTCGCTCGACGCATTGGAGTGCGCCCCTTGGGGTGGACAGATTGGGATGAGGAATTGACCAGTCTGCCAGGTTTTCGGAAAGAAGACCCATGGCAAAACATCGCAGTCACAGTGTCGAATTCAAACGGCAGGTCGTGCAGGAGTTCTTGGCCGGAGAAACGCTGCACGGTCTGGCAAAACGTCATGACGTGTCGCGTAACCTTATCCGCATCTGGGTGAAGTACGAGCAAGGCGGATTTGATGATGATGCGCATGCGGCCGACCTCATCCAGGAATACGAAGCCCGGATCGCCGCCCTCGAGAGACTGGTTGGCAAGCAGGCTCTGGAACTGGAATTTCTAAAGGGGCTCTGAAAAACGCACTGCGGCCGAAAAACGGAGCTACATCGGTCATCACCGGCCCCGCGGCATCTCCGTTGCGGAAGGATGCCGGCTGATGAGGATCGCGCGCTCCACCTATTATGACCGACCCGAACAGCCGGCCGACGACACAGCCATCGTCGAAGCGATGTTCGGGACTTGCGACGAGTTCGAATGCTACGGTTACCGTCGCGTGGGTGCGGCCCTGCGGCAGCAGGGTCTTGTCGTCAATCACAAGAAGATTCGTCGTCTCATGCGCGAACATGATCTGCATCCTAGGATCAGGCGACGTTTCATTGCCACGACCGACAGCGACCACGATGGCCCCATCTTCCCGAACTTGGCCAAGGACATCGTCCCGAGCGGTCCCAACCAACTCTGGGTCAGCGATATCACCTATGTCTCTTTGCCGGCCCGCTTTGTCTACGTCGCCATGATCCTCGATGCCTGGTCACGTTTGATCGTCGGTTATGCCATCGGCCGGTCGATCGACGCACGGCTGACTGTAGCAGCCTTGAAGGCGGCCATTGACAGAAGAAAGCCGCCGCCGGGCGTAGTTCATCATTCCGATCGTGGCTCTCAGGGCAGATTCAACCGGTCGTCGCAACACCCCAAACTTGGAGGTGTTTATCGTGACGGGAAGACGGAAATCGGAGCGATCAATGCGGCAGAAATTATCCTCGCCAGGGCGACCACCGGTGTGGCAGCGTGAGACCCTGTGTCGGTTCTGGCGAGAAGTGGCGGCGGGCTTGTCCAGCGAGGATGCCGCTGTGGAAGCCAGCGTCTCTGCCCCCGTTGGGAACCGGTGGTTTCGAAGTTCAGGCGGTATGCCTCCCACACATCTATCTCCCTCAGCAACGCCATTAAAGTGCCGCAGCCTGACGTTCCGCGAACGGGAGGAAATTGCTTTGGAGTGTGCTCGAGGCACCGGAATCCGAGCCATCGCACGTAAGCTGGGACGATCACCCAGTACAATCTCGCGCGAGATCAGACGCAATTCAGCGACACGCGGCGGCGACTTCGACTATCGCGCCATCACTGCGCAATGGCATGCTGATCGAGCGGGGCGTCGGCCGAAGGTGGCCAAACTGGCAGCCAATGTTGCCCTTCGCGACTACGTGCAGGACCGGCTGGCCGGCCTCATTGCCACACCCGACGGCATCGCCTTTGATGGGCCGGCCGTGGTATGGAAAGGGCGACGGGCCGTTCATCGGCAAAACCGACGCTGGTCCAAAGCCTGGAGCCCGGAACAGATCGCCCAGCGTCTGAGACTGGACTTCCCCAAGGACGCGACCATGCGTATCAGCCACGAAGCCATCTACCAGGCACTCTATATTCAAGGCCGAGGCGCTTTGAAACGAGAGCTATCGGCTTGCTTGCGGTCCGGGCGAGCACTGCGTTTACCTCGCGAACGTGCTCGCAATCGGGGTAAGTCCTTTGTTTGTAATGGAATCATGATCAGCGATCGCCCTGCGGAAATCGACGAACGAGCAGTGCCTGGTCATTGGGAAGGTGATCTTATTCTGGGACTCGGCAGCTCCGCGATAGGCACGCTGGTCGAACGTACAACGCGGTTCACAATGCTTCTGCACCTGCCACGCATGGAAGGTCACGGGATCGACAAGTCCGTCAAAAACGGTCCGGCTCTTGCCGGGCACGGCGCCGAAGCAGTCCGTGATGCTATCGCCGACACTATCATGGAGCTTCCGGCGCACCTACGCCAATCCCTGACTTGGGACCAAGGTGCCGAGATGGCTCAACACGCACAGCTCAGGATCGATACTGGCCTCGATATCTACTTCTGTGATCCTCAAAGCCCATGGCAGCGTGGGAGCAACGAAAATACCAACGGCCTGCTGCGACAATATTTTCCGAAGGGCACTGATCTCAGCCAGCATGGAGCTGATGAGCTTCGGGCCGTAGCGCACGCTCTCAATAGCAGGCCGCGCAAGACGCTGGGTTATCGCACGCCGGCAGAAGCGCTCGACGGGTTGCTCAAATCAGATATGATCGAAGGTGTTGCGACGACCGGTTGAATCTGCCCAGTATGCCTCCGAGCTCTACCGCGATACACTGGAAGCCAACGGCCTGGTTGGTTCGATGGGCCGCCGCGGCAATCCCTACGCCAACGCCAAGGCAGAAAGCTTCATGAAAACCCTGAAGGTCGAGGCGGTCTATCCGATGGCCTACGAAACCTTCGAAGAGGTCACCGAGCACCTTCCCCACTTCATCGAGGAGGTTTACAACAAACGACGGCTACATTCAGCGATCGGTTATTTAAGCCCACAACAGTTCGAGGATAAACACATCCGGCAAACTAGCAAATCAGCTGCCTGATCGTTGTCCACCCCAAGGGGCGCACTCCAACTAATGGGGAGTATTGATCCGGTACTGACACCATGCTCGAGGAAATAGAGATCACGCGTGAGCTGGTCGGTGCTATGTAGAATGACCCGCCGATGTGGCTGCCACAACTAAAGGGTATGCCCTTTCACCCCCACGAATAGGTGGGCGGCCGAGGGTTATGCGCTCCATGGCGGACCAGTTCGGAAGCGCCAGAGTATGCCGCCAAGACGATCATCGATGCGGGGAACGCTACGCGGCTTGTTCGGCAACAGCGGTCACATGATCAACCTTTTGTCGTTCGTGAGTTCGTAGCGGCGAACGCATTGCTGAAGGTCGCCCGATTGGCAAGATTTCAATTACCTCGGGCGAAGAAAAGCTCCAAGTAAATTAATGAGTTACTGCCTAGGACACAGTGCTGCCAAAGCGAGAGCCCGATCCCCCGGCTGGACAAGACCATCGGCAATGGCAGCGAGCCGACGCTGTAGCGCGCGGGGAAGGCTTCCAACGCTTGCTCCAAGGACTCGAAGGGCCGAGACACGGTGGCCCGAGTTGTTAAGACTTTCGGCGAGGGTAACGAGGCGCTCCTGTAGCTCGGGCGTAAGCCCTCCCGCGCCCGCCCCGACGGTTCGCAGGCCCGAGACACTATCGCCCGGGTCGTTGAAATTCTCGGCGAGGACGACGAGGCGCTCCTGTAGTTCGGGCGTAAGCCGTCCTAAGCCCGCTCTGAAGCCCCACATGGCCGCGGCGCGATGCTCGGGTTGGGCGAGCCGCTCGGCGAGCACGACGAGGCGCTGCTGGAGCGCAGCCGCAAACCGCCCTACGCCCTCTCTGAAGGCCCATAGGGCTAAGACGCGATGCTGGGGCCTGGCGAGCCCCTCGGCGAGCACGACGAGGCGCTGCTGGAGCTCGGGTAGAAGCTTTCCCACGCCTGGCCCGAGGGCTTGGAGGGCTAAGACGCGATGCTGGGGCTGGGCGAGCCCCTCGGCGAGCACGACGAGGCGCTGCTGGAGCGCGGGCGCAAGTCCTTCGACGCCTGCTCCCAGGCCCCACATGGCCGTGGTGCGATGCTCGGGCTGGGCGAGCCCCTCGGCGAGCACGACGAGGCGCTGCTGGAGCGCGGGCACAAGTGCCCCTACGGCCGGTCCGATGCCCTCCAGGGCTTCAGCGCGAAGCTCGGGATCGACAAGCCCTGCTGCGAGGTTGACGACGCGATGTTGTAGCGCGGGCGCAAGCCTCCCAACGCCCGCTCCGAGACCCTCGAGGACTGAGATGCGATATTCAGGGGGCTCGTGAAGTCCCTCGGCGAGGTCGACGAGACGCTGCTGCAGCGCTGGTCCAAGCCCTCCCACTCCTATCCCGAGAGCTCGAAGCACCGAGACGCGATGTTCGGGGTTAAGCTCCTCGGCGAGATCGACGAGACGCTCCTGGAGCGCGGGCGCAAACTCATCCACGGCTAGCCCGAGCTGCTCCAAGGCCGAGACGTGTTGCTCGGGGTGGTTAAGCCCTTCGGCGAGGTCGATAAGGCGCTGCTGGAGGCCGGACACAAGCCCTCCCACGCCCCCTGCGAGACAAACGAGGGCAGAGACACGGTACTCGGGGTCGTCAAGCCCCTCGGCGAGGTCGACGAGACGCTGCTGGAGCGCGGGCGAAAACTCGCCCATGCGCGCTCCGAGAACCTCGAGGGCCGAGACCCGATGCTCGGGGTGAAGCCCTTCGGCGAGGTCGACGAGGCGCTGCTGGAGCGCGGGCGCAAACCCTCCTAGGCCTACTCCGAGGGTTCGCAGGGCAGAGACCCGGTGCTCGGCGTCGTTAAGTCCTTCGGCGAGGTCGACAAGACGCTGCTGGAGCGCGGGCGCGAGCCCTCCCAGACCCCCTTCGAGAGCTCGCAGGGCAGAGACGCGGTGCTCGGCGTCGTTAAGTCCTTCGGCGAAGGCGACGAGGTGCTCCTGCTGCGCGCTGGTTAGGCAATTGAAATTGGGTGCGAGAAATTCCATCACGTCTGGATCCATCAGTGCGGCGAAGGGATCCGCGCCCCCTGGTTGGTGCTCCGTTAACCTATTCCAGACGGCCTGAACCCGTATCGCCTTCTGGCGCCGTTCTTCCAACGCCGCGGATAGTCGGACAACAGCACGCAGCTCGCGATTAGTCTGCGATAGTGTCAGCAGATCGATAGGGCTGAGCCCTTCCGCAACCACTACTAGTAGATCCGGCGGCAGACGCGTAATTCCTGTGACCCGTTGGAGCCAATGGTTCAGTTGTGGCATCATTTCGGTGTCCTAACTGGCAACTTCGGGCCCTTGGTCCCATAGTATTTGGCATCCGCACGCATTGATCTCTCGAGCCAGCTCGTCCTGAGGTGGGTCAAACGCCGGCTCGACATGGCCGTTCGTCGGCCGGTATCGTGAGCGTTTGACTACGCGGCTTTCGAACTCCTCTCCGATTGCCTCGTCCTGCACAACTGATAGGCATCGGAGCGATACGGCCGACCACCGTCCAAACGCTGCCGAGTCTCCTGGCCGGCACTGCATCTTCTTTGTTTAGCTACGATATGCTGCAGCGTCGCATATAAAAACGATATGCCATCATGCGCGTTCGAGAGCATTCAGCTGTGCCGGGATTCAGCGGGCGGGGCAGGCCGGTCGCTGATCAGGGACAGGTTCGGGAGACTCATCTGTCAAGCGAAGTGAAGAATTGACCCCCCCTATTGCCTCACCCAGGGATGTTACCGAAGTGTTTGGCGCTGAGATAACGGCGCGCGCTCCATCCAGTCTCCGTCGAGAATAATCTGCCCGGCTGTTTCGATGCGCCAAGCCTTGATGGCCATTTGCACCGTCCGCAGGCTTTTCTTCGTGAAGCGGGACGGATCGGCGCTCATTAGACGCTCCAGGACCGAGACTGCCG
>NZ_PVBM01000053.1 GCF_002968575.1 Neorhizobium huautlense
GGACACCAACTCGCCAAGGGCCAGCCATGGCAGATCGAATTGACGCAGGACCAGATCGGCATCCTGCGCGCTCGCGCTCAACGCAATAGACGATCGAGGAAACAGGCATCATGAAATCATTGGTGATCCCGTCGTCGCAACGGCGCTGCTCGATAGATTGCTTCATCATGCCGTCGTCGTGCAGATCGAAGGATCAAGCTATCGGTTGCGGCAGCATGCCGAGCTGATGCCGGAGCATGTCCGATCCAAAGCACTGATCGCACCCCCGGCGTTTGCTCCACCCCAAAAGCCACGCGGACGTCCACCAAAAAATCCCCAAATCTCCCTGGCCCCCACGTCGGCATAAATGGGGAATTTTACTTCGGTACTTCTGGGGAAAGTTCACACGGTATTAACAACCGGTCCGCTTGCGATCGAGGAAGAACGTCACCTGCGCGCCGATATCGCGCTGTCCGCGCTTGCAGAGATTATCTTGGCCTGTCAGCCATGAGGCTCATCGGCCGGTGCAGATCATCCGGCCGAGCAAGGGGGTAAAACTGTGAATTAATAGCGAGCGACACAGCAGGGCACCTGAATTAGTTCATGCTGAGATACGGCCGGCCACACCTCATTCAGAGAGGCGGTGCTTTACCGTGCGGTCGGCGATTCGAAGCGGCCCTTCGCCTGACTGGAGTTTTACGCGAGGAACTTCGATGCAGTTCCGAAAGTGCCCCGGCCGAAACTGGGGCATGCCCTGCCACGCCTGGGCTCCGTCGAAGTCGAGAACGGTCGCCGTGCCGATCAGTTCATCGTGAAAGTCGCGGGAAGGGCTCCTGTGGAACGTTGATCAACTTTCCATGAGCATAATGAAATATGTATTTTGCATGTGGCGGGGCGAACCGGTGCGCATAACATGGGGTCCCTTGCTGCCCGAGAGAGGACGCACATTTTGGAGAGCTCAGGACAGGCCCAGCCAAGCGACAGTGACACTTCCAAACGACGCCTGCAGGATGCCCCGGTGCAAGGCGATCTCACCCCGCGCGCGGGACAGTGGATCGCAGCCTTGACCGGGGCGGGCCTCGTTGTTGTTTCGAACCGGGTTGCGCGCGGTGGCCCCGGGGAACCCATGACCGGGGGACTTGCTGCGTCCCTGCTGTCCATTGTGGAACATTCCGGAGCGATCTGGGTGGGGTGCTCGGGTTCACAGGGCGATGGGCGACACGGGAACGCGTCGGTCCAGACACTTGGCACCGGCGCGCTGGTGACGCTGGATCTGCCCGCCGGGCATTATGACCGCTATTATGAGGGCTTTTCCAATTCAACGTTGTGGCCAGCGTTCCATTCGCTGCCCAACCTGATGCAGGATTCGCAAGGTGATTATCAAAGCTATTGCGAGATCAACGCCTTAATGGCGCAAGCGCTGCACCAGTTCAGGGATCGCAACGCGTTCTGGGTGCATGATTATCATTTCCTCGTGCTCGGCGCGGAGCTACGTAAGCTCGGCATCGACCGGCCGATCGGCTTCTTCCTACATACGCCATGGCCGCCACTCGCCCTTATGAAGCATGTGCCGCATCATGGCGAACTGATCGAATCAATGCTTGCGTATGACCTGATCGGCTTCCAGACCGAGGGCGATCGGCAGAATTTTCTTGCCTCTGTTGGTTCCGATCTCGGGCTAGGCACTGAGGACGGTGGTGTGATCTCGCACTATGGTCTGACGCGATGCCAAGTATTTCCGATCGGCATCGATCCGGACAAGTTCGCCCAGCATGCTGCAAATTCGAGCTCACACTCCGATGTGGCCCATGTGACGCACGGTCTTAGTGGCGAGAAGCTTGCGATCGGCGTCGACCGACTTGACCACACCAAAGGTATCCCTGAACGGATTGAAGCCTTCGCCCACCACTGGTCTAAGAATCCGCGCACCATCTCGCTTTTGCAAATCGCCAACCCCTCGCGTACTGGTATCCAAACCTATCGCGACTTGCAGGACTCAGTCGGCCAACTTGTCGCCGATGTCAACCGCAAGTATGGCGCTGGCGACTGGACGCCGATCCGCTACGTCACTAAAAGCTTCGGCCAAGATGTGCTCTCGGGTCTCTACCGCACCGCCCAGGTTGGCGTGGTCACCCCGCTTCGTGACGGCATGAACCTCGTGGCGAAAGAATACGTCGCCGCGCAAAACCCGAACGATCCCGGCGTGCTGATCTTGTCCAAGTTTGCGGGCGCGGCCGACGAACTCGATACGGCGCTGCTGGTCGACCCTACCAAAGTCGAGGAGATGGTATGCGCGATTTCGACGGCGATCGCGATGCCGCGCGAGGAGCGCGTGGTCCGCTGGCGAGCGATGATGACGAAGATTCGACAAGGTACGGTCCACCGATGGGCAGCGGATTTCGTTTCGCAGCTGGAGAAGAGCCGGCTCGCGTTGGTCCCGGGAAAGGCCGTTTCGCACGATGGGGAGGTGCCCAGTGGCTCAAAGCGGCGCGAGGCGGACGAGCCATGACCGGCGCTTCGAGCAACTTGAATGTGCGGCTGCAGTTGCCCTTTCCGACAGCCAGTGCGCCAGGCCGCATAGGTGCCCACAGAGGAGGTCAGCGCCGCGGCTGGGTCCACGGCCCGGCCCCTGACGCCTTGGTCGGCGCGCTGCGAAACGCGGCATCCTGCCGAGCCCGGGCAAGCCCGCGATAAGCTTGTACCCTCCGCGGCAGCCGGTTGGCGGAAGGATGAGGGAGACGACCGTCAATAATCCGCTGGGCTTTCGCCCCTACTAAAAGGCGGCTGAACGATGCGCTTGACTAACTCTGCTTTCTCACTTGCGGAACGACCTGACGTCGACGCGCGGGTTTTCCAGGACAAGTTGTGAGCTTCCGCTCTGGTTTTCGTCCGGCAAGCGGTCGGACGCTTGTTACCTACTTTAAGACGAGATCGAGAAGAAGGACATGGTTGGACAACCTGTTGCGCTCAAAGGGCACATGCATATCTGCCCTATGGTTGACCCCGGATCAAAGCCCCATATCGGCGGCCCAGTGATCTCGACCAGCCAGAATTTTGTCTGTGTGGAGGGCATTCCAATCGCTACCGTCAGCGACACATGCCTATGTTCCGGCGCGCCGACAACGTCCGACAGGATTAAGGAAGGTTCTTCAATCGCGCGGATCAACGGCAAGAGGATTGCGCGGATGGGAGATTCTTGTTCGCACGGCGGGCGCTTAGCTCAAGGTGTGTCGTGGATAACGTTCGAGTAACGTCCCGGGGCAACGCGCTGGCGCCGAGTCGAACTGTGAGACGTGCGATTGTGCAGGGCACCGCCACGCTGTAGTTCGTCCCGATGCTGGAAGCGATGAAGGGCCGCTTTAAGATCAGGACTGCAATGGGTTACGAGATCGATCGTTCAGCACTGCGAATCACGCGGCCAAGCCTGTTCACCAGCGCGACGACTTACCGCCCAATTGGATCTGAAATCAGGTCCATGAAAATCTCGCGAGAGCAGCGCGAAGCTGGGGTGAAAAATACGAAAAACAGCCCCTTCAACGTTTGGCTCGATAAACAAGTCAAGGATGAAAGCGGTGCGCTTGATCTTGAGAAACTCTATGAAGTCGCCCGTCGCTACGGGTCGAGAAACGCTAAGTTACCCTCAACCCGGGCCAGGAGCGCATGAACATTGGTGTTCAGCTACGCCAGGTTGTTGACCCCTCCCAGAACATCCAAAAGCCAGTTCCCTTGATTGGACCAATAAATGTCTTGTAGTAGAAACCAGCGCCAAAGAACCGCGACATCAAGCCGTTTACGGCGCCCACGTCGAACTGGAGGCTCGGCCACGCATTTTGGGAGGTCGATGTCAAACCATCGAAAACTTCTACCATCGTCGCTTGAGCGTTCGGCGCGTGACGGTTACCGTCGCGAAGATGCACGAGTGCATTCGGCTCTTCGACGCCGGCCGCCATCAATCCACGGGGACGATGGTATTTGAAGCTCCGGGCCAGAAGGATTTGGTCGCCGGCCAGTAGCGCCGAGGCAAGCGTATCGCCCGGATAAGCGGCAAAGGATCGGCCGTCGAACTGAACACTGACGGGGCGGCTGCGGTCGATACGCCCACCACTGGAAAGTCTGCGCGCCGTCTGCCGCCACCTCATCTGCGAAGTCTGCGACCTCGCAGGCCAGGTAGCTTCCGGAAATCTCGTGTGTGAGAGTGTCGCGCTCCACGATCAGCCATTGCTGGCAACCGGTCACGTGATGCCAATATTCCTTATGGGGACCGCGAGGGTTGTCGCGGATAAAGACGTACTCCACCCACGCTTTGGGGTCGGATTCGGTCATATCAGGACGACGCACAGTTGCATCCCCGCTATAGGTAAACTCGGTTTCGTCCCGAAGGCCGCAGACCGGGCAATGGATTCTCAACATGGTTGACCTCAATGGGCGTTGGGTTGAGGGCCTACGCCCTTTTCGTCAATCTGATAGCCGCGTTCGAAACCCTCGAGTTTAAATTCCGAGTTGTCGGGATGGGGCTCGTCCTTGGCGATTGTCCAGGCGAAGCAGTAACTGGACGCGGGTGTTGCCTTGAAGCCGCCGTAACACCAGCCACCCTTCAGCCAGAGCCCTTCGAACGGCATTTTACCGATGATGGGCGAGCCATCCATCGACATATCCATGACGCCAGCCCAATGGCGGAGCAGACGAAGCCTGGACAGGGAGGGCATAAGAGCCTTGGTGCTGTGAAGGGTTTGTTCCACAATGGGCAGACCGCCGCGCTGGGTATAGGAATTGAAACCATCGAGGTCACCACCGAGCACCAATCCACCCTTGTCCGACTGGCTGATGTAAAATTGGGCAGCGCCGAAAGAGATAACGCTGTCGACCAGCGGCTTCAGGGGCTCGGTTACGAAGGCCTGAAGAACATGCGTCTCGACGGGCAGGCGAAGTCCCGCCTTTGCCGCCAGATGACCGGTATGGCCGGCGACAGCCAAAGCCACCTTCTTCGCGCGGATCGGGCCGCGGGTCGTCTCGACACCGACGATCCTGTCCTTGTCCCAGATGTAGCCCACTACCTCGCATTGTTGGATGAGGTCAACGCAATGCCTGTCTGCGCCACGCGCATAGCCCCATGCGACGGCGTCGTGGCGCGCCGTGCCCGTACGCCCCTGGTAGATCGCGCCGTGGATTGGAAAACGGGCATTCTGCGAGTAATCGAGATAGGGAATGCGACGCATGACCCCGGCGCGATCAAACAGTTCTGCATCGATGCCGTTCGCACGCATGACGTTGCCGCGCCGGCGCGCCGCGTCCATCTGGGCGGGGAGTGGCATAAGTTATATTGTCCCCGCTGGGAGATCATGACGTTATAGTTCAGGTCCTGGCTCAGGTTCTCCCAGAGTTGCATGGACCTTTCGTAGAACATCGTATTGCCCGGCATCATGTAGTTCGAGCGGACGATTGTGGTGTTACGCCCAGCGTTGCCGCCCTCGAGCCAACCCTTTTCTAAGACCGCAACGTTTCGAATGCCGTGTTCCTTGGCGAGGTAGTAGGCGGTTGCCAGACCGTGGCCGCCACCGCCAACGATCACGACGTCGTAACTTGGTTTCGGAGCGGGGTCGCACCAGGTGCGCGATCAGTGCCGATTGCCGGTGAGGCCGTGGCGGAGAATGGAGAGGGCGGAGTAATGATTTATGCGACGTCCTCGCGATAATCGGTACTTTCGCGAACAACCCGGAGGACCTCGTCGTGGGTCAGAAGGCCGCGTTCTATGGCTAGCTCGATGAATGGGCGCCGTACCGCAACGGAGGCCTCCACAAGCTTAGAGACCTCGGCATAGCCGAGTTTTGGCACGAAGACGGTGGCAAGTGCCGACGACTGCATGAGGTTCCTGAGAGATTGCTCGCTGTCGGCCTCGATGCCGGCGATACATTTGTCGGCGAAAATGCGCGTGGATTTTGCAAGGAGTTCGATCGAGTCAAACAGTCGTGATGCGAAGACCGGTTCGAAATGATTGATCTCAAGCTGACCGTGCAAGGCGGCGAGCGAAACAGCAGCGTCATTTCCAACGACGGCGAAGGCAACCTGTTGCATCATCATCGGCAAGACCGGATTGACCTTACCAGGCATGATGGAGGAACCCGGTTGTACGGAGGGAAGCCGCAGTTCGCCGACGCCGCTGTTCGGACCGGACGCAAGGATGATGAGATCAGATGCAATCTTGCCGATGACCTCGGCGCAGATGCGGATCTCCGAAGAGACGCGCGCGAATGCGTCGGCATTCTGTATGGCATCGAACATATTTTCGCCGGGGCGGACATCTGCCCCGACGATTTCCTTCAAATGACGATAAACCGCGCTCCGGTAGCCAGAAGCCGAGCCTAAACCGGTTCCGATAGCCGTTCCGCCCAGGGGCAGGACAAGCATTTCATCACGAACGGACGCCATTTTCTCGACAAGTCGACGAATGGCGGCGGCATAGCCGCCGAACGCCTGACCGAGGCGCATGGGCTGGGCTGCCTGCATGCACGTCCTGCCGATCCGTAACACATCTTCGAAGGCAATGGAGCGATCTTCGAGAGCGTGGGCGAGATGCGTCAGGGCATCGATGAGAGTCTGAGACTTGTCATAGACGGCCAGCTTGACGGCTGCCGGCAAGACGTCGTTCGTCGACTGGCCGGTATTGACGTGATCGTTGGGATGGATGCGGCTATATGTTCCTGGCTGCTCGTTGAGGATCTGGAGCGCACGGTTGGCAATGACTTCATTGGCGTTCATGTTGATGGAGGTTCCACCGGAGCCTTCCAGCAAATCGACGATGAACTGATCGGCGTGATGGCCGTTTTCAACCTCGACGGCTGCCTCGATGATGGCGCTCGCAATATCGGCAGGGAGGATGCCGATATCGCGATTGGCGGCCGCTGCTGCATGCTTGATGCGCGCAAGCGCCTTGAGAAGCTCCGGCGCGTCGCCGAGCTTATGAAATGAGATGTCGAAGTTTTCCTGACCACGAAGCGTGGCGACGCCGTACAAAGCTCCTTTCGGCAATTCTCGGGAGCCGAGGCTGTCTGTGTCTGTTCTAGTGGTTGGCATGAGGTTCCCCAAATCCGATCAAGCGATGCCGCGAAGAATGACAAAATGGCCATGAGTTGTGAACCGAACAAGCGTTACTTAAATCAATTCACTTAACAGCATCATTTTCGCTTATAATAACAGCTCGCCCTTGGCACGGATGGCGGCGGCTCGCTATCCATGACCGACCACGCGGGAGAAGAGCATGCTTCCTAAAATTGCATTCGTCGGGACAGGCGGAACGATCGCTTCGATCGGGACAGATCCGTTTGACCTGCTCGACTACAAGGCGACCGACGAGCGCATCGATGCTGAAACCCTGATCGAACGAACGGGACTCCAGGGGGCCATCGCGACCATACTGCCGGTTAACTTTCGCCAGATTGACAGCACCGCTATCACCTTCAACGATTGGGCCGATCTAGCGGAACTGTGCAGCGAACTTGCCTGCGACCCGGAGATCAATGGAATTGTCATCGGTCACGGGACGGCTAGTCTTGAAGAAACGGCTTGGCTGCTGTCCCTGGTGCTGGATCGCAAAATCCCTGTAGTCGTCACAGGATCGATGCGGCCCCTGACTGGCATTTCCTCCGATGCTCACGCCAATTTGGCCGCGGCGATCCGCGTGGCTGCGGCCGATGCCGACAGCCCGGACGTTCTGGTCGTAATGAACGACGAGATCCACTCGCCCCGCACGGTAACGAAGTCCCACACGCTTCATCTGAATGCATTTCAATCGCCGTGGTTCGGCCCGCTTTGTTTCATCGATGGGCCGGTGGCGGATATCATCCGCGCCGACCGCCGCGAGTTAGGCAAATTCTCGCAGGACCTGCTGCGGCGCCTCCCGCGCGTCGATATCGCTTACAGTTACGTTGGCGCGGATGGCTCTGCCATTCGTTCGTTGATGCTGGCGCAACAGGCATCGTATCGGCCGGGTTCGCTCCAGGTGTTGGCACGCGGGAGGAAGTGCGCGCCTTGAACGATGCCGTATCGAGGAGACTTGTGGTGGTGCAGTCATGACGAGCGGGTGCGGGCCGGGTAGACGACATCGCACACCATAAATCAATCGGGATTATCGCCGGCAATGATCTAAGTCCCCAAAAGGCCAAGATTTTGGTCGTGTTGTGCCTTGCCCGTGGTGACACTCAGAGGCAAATCGAAAAGGTCTTTCAATCCACTTGATCGCCCTCTGGCGAGGGCTGGCGCCAAATCATGTCGTTCGCAAGATTCGCAAGCCAGGGAATCAGCCTGACGATCTGCGGCAGGGTGTGGTTCTCGAGCATTTCCCGCGCAGCATCCGCGATTCTTGGTCCGAGCGTGTCGAACTCGCCCCGGCGGGTCACAAGCGTCAACTCACGTGAGAAGCCGGGACTAGGTAGAGGCAGCACTGAAAGCGCGGGCAGATGGATCGTGCCCTGCATGAGGCAGAGCGGCGTCGTGATCGCAACACCGACGCCGCCTGCGACCATTGCAAGAAGTGAGTCAGACGTGTCGAAGGAAAGAACCTGCGGATGTTCAATCCGCAATCGCCTAAGATGTCTCTCGACCTGCATACCCATGTGCGATCGAGCGCCATAGCGAATGAGCCGGTGCTCAAACAGCACATCCCGGATCGGACGATCGCGGAGCGTGTCACCCCAGGTGACCGGCGCCACCAACAAGAAGGGTTCTCGATACAGTGGAAAGCGCATCATTTCATCCAGTTCCTCCATCCGGTCGGATGTGATGGCTGCGTCGATCTCGTGGCGCATCAAGGCGTCCGTGTGGGCATGCGCCAAGCCGGAAAACGCGGCAACCCTGAGCGCGATGGCACCTTCCATCAAGTCTCGGATCAATACGGGTCCAACCGCAGAGGCAAACGTATCGACACGCCCAGCCGCAGGTCCTGACGTTCGGGCCGAAGGGCCGTTGCTCGGACTTCCTCGATGGCCCGTTCCGCGCGGATCGCGATCTCACTGATATGGGCAACGAGCACCCGCCCGGCCTCCGTTGGGACAAGGGGCCGACGATCCCTGTGCATCAACGTGACCTCCACCTGAGCTTCGGCACGCTTCATCGCCTGGGACACAGCTGACTGTGTCATCCCGAGCTGAGCGGCCGCAGCGCTCATGCTGCCCGCCTCGATCACAGTCGCGGCAATTTCGAGCGCATGAAGGTCGGGGAGTGGCATCTATGTTCAGTCGATATTATGTTAATCAGTAATTCTGCTACTACGACCGAATTTCGATTGAAGCAATGGCCGTTATTCATGAGAGTGAGAACTACGGTCCGTCCTCTCCGCAGAACCACAAGAAGCAAATCGGAGGCAATCGAGGCCCTAATCATTCCAAACGTGGGGGAACGGACAATGTTACCGATAGTGTTGATGCTCCCGATGGGATGGTGATGGTTCGCTGTCCCAGTTCGGGGGATGGATGGCACGGCGGATCAGCATGGCGACTCGGACGGAACTGATTGAAGCAATCATTGAGCG
>NZ_PVBM01000054.1 GCF_002968575.1 Neorhizobium huautlense
GCATGATTGCCGGCGGTCGAAAACCGGTTCGCGATGCCCTCTACATCGCAGCCCTGCCGGCAATCCGCTTCGATCCCGACATCAGAGCTTTCTTCGAAAAGCTGAAATCGAAAGGAAAACCCGGCAAGGTCGCGCTCGTCGCCGTCATGCGAAAGATGATCATCATCCTCAACGCAAGAATGCGGGAACACCACGCCAACGCGATTGACACCTAACACCGTTGCTTTTTTGCTATACCAAACTTTGCGCCTGCTGATCTGCAGGCACTCGCCGTTCAAGATGATGCCTGGTCGCTGCTGCGTCCACTGATCTCGTTATTTCGGCAGCTTGTCGTCGACGCCCTCAACATAGAAGTTCATACCGAGCAAGGTGCCGTCGTCAGCCTTTTCGCCCGCCTTGAGCCACGCAGAACCGTCCTGCTTGTTGATCGGGCCGGTGAACGGATGCAATTCGCCCGACTTGATCTTGGCTTCGGTCTCTTCTGCCATCGCCTTCACGTCGTCCGGCATGTTCGTGTAGGGCGCCATCGTCAGGATGCCGTCCTTAAGACCGTCCCAGATCTGCTCCGATTTCCAGGTGCCGTCGAGCAGCGCCTGGGTGCGCTTGATATAATAGGCACCCCAGGTGTCGACGATCGCGGTCAGTTGCGTCTTCGGGCCTGCCGCGATCATGTCGGAGGCCTGTCCGAAAGCCAGGATACCGCGTTCGGCGGCAACCTGCATCGGAGCGGTCGTGTCGGTGTGCTGGGTCAGAATATCGACGCCCTGATCGATGAGCGCCTTGGCGGCATCGGCTTCCTTGCCCGGGTCGAACCAGGTATTTGCCCATACGACCTTCAGCTTAAAGTTCGGATTGACGGACTTCGCACCGAGTTCGAAGGCATTGATGCCCATAACCACTTCCGGGATCGGGAAGGAGGCGATGTAGCCGGCGACGCCCTTCTTTGACATCTTCGCAGCGATCTGACCCTGGATATAACGGCCTTCATAGAAGCGCGAATTGTAGGTCGCGAGATTCGGTGCGGCCTTGAAGCCGGTCGCATGCTCGAACTTCACATCCGGGAATTTCGCGGCGACCTTAACGGTCGCATCCATGAAGCCAAAGGAGGTCGTGAAGACAAGCGAGCAACCGGACCGCGCCATACGCTCGATAGCGCGCTCGGCATCCGGACCTTCCGGAACATTTTCGAGGAACGGAGTCTCGACCTTGGCGCCGAGCGCTTTGTCCAGTTGCTGGCGACCGAGGTCATGGGCCTGGGTCCAGCCACCGTCCGTGCGCGAGCCGACGTAAATGAAACAGACCTTTTTCTTCTCCTGGGCCTGAGCGCCGGTCGAAAAGCCGCCGAGAAGGGCGGCCGAAGCGGCAAGGGCGATAATCAGTTTCTTCATTTCCTAACCTCTATTGGATCAAAGACGGATGATGTGCCACCGCGGTCACCGGTCGGGGACAAAGGGTTTCCCCAACGATGCCGGCGTATTGATGAGCGTCGTGCGACGATTATGCGAGATGATGATCAGCACGACAATAGTAGCCGCGTAAGGAAGCGCGGACAGGAATTGCGACGGGATGCCGATGCCGAAGGCCTGGGCATGCAGCTGGCCGATGGTGACCGCGCCGAAGAGGTAGCCGCCTGCAAGCACACGCCAGGGGCGCCAGGAGGCGAAGACCACAAGTGCCAGCGCGATCCAGCCCCGCCCTGCCGACATGTTCTCCACCCATTGCGGCGTATAGACAAGCGAAAGCTGCGCGCCCGCGAGCCCCGCACATGCCCCCCCAAACATGACAGCTAGATACCGGGTTCGGATGACATTGATGCCCAGTGCATGGGCCGAGGCGTGGTTATCTCCGATCGCCCGCATTTTGAGGCCGGTGCGGCTTTTGAACAGGAACCAATTGATCCCGATCACCAAGCCTATCGAGAAGTAGAACGTCAGGTCCTGACTGAACAGCACTCGGCCGAAAAACGGGATATCCGAAAGCAGCGGAAAGACAATCGGCTGCAATTTGATGCCGGGTTGACCGACGAAGGCCTCGCCGATCTGCCCGGACAGGCCGAGCCCAAGTATGGTCAACGCAAGACCGGTCGCCACCTGATTTGCGACGAGGGTGAGCGTCAGGAAGCCGAATAGGAGCGAGAAAATCCCTCCGCCCAAAATGCCGGCGAAAAGGCCGACATAGGGCGAGCCGCTTATCTGCGTTACGGCAAAGGCACAGACCGCTCCCATGATCATCATGCCTTCGACGCCCAGATTGAGAACGCCGGCGCGTTCCGTGACCAGTTCCCCGAGTGCGGCAATAACGAGCGGTGTCGACGCGGTGATGACAGTGAGAAGGATGGCCTCGAACATCAGCGTCTTGCCTCGCCAGTTGTTGCTCCGGCAAGAACTAGGCGGATCTTGTAATGGATTAGTGTATCGCAGGAGAGCACGAAGAAGAGCAGCAGTCCCTGGAAGACACGGCTCACTTTGTCGGATATCCCGATGGAAAGCTGAGCCGCTTCTCCGCCGAGATAAGTCAGTGCCAGGACCAGGCCGGAAGCGACGATCCCGAGCGGATTAAGTCTGCCCAGGAAGGCGACGATGATGGCGGTAAAGCCGTAGCCCGGAGAGATCGACGGCTGCAGGTGGCCGATCGAGCCGGAGACTTCCGAAATCCCCGCAAGCCCCGCCAGCGCTCCGGAAAGCAGCATAGAGAACCACACCATCCGGCGGGCCGAAAAGCCGGCGAAGCGCCCTGCCCGCTCCGATTGTCCGAGAACGGAGACTTGAAACCCCTTGAGCATGAACCGCATCATGAACCACAAGGCGACTGCTGCAACCAGTGCAAAGATGAAACCCCAATGAGCGCGGCCAGATGAGAGAACTTCCGGCAGGACCGCTTCGATCTGGAAGCTTTTGGTCTGTGGGAAATTGTAGCCCTGCGGGTCGCGCCACGGACCGCGCGTCAACCAGTCGAGATAAAGCTGCGCGATGTAAACCAGCATCAGACTGGTCAGGATCTCATTGGTGTTGAACCGCGTTTTCAACAGCGCCGGGATCGCCGCATAGAATGCGCCACCCGCCATGCCCATCAGCAGCATCAGGGGCAGGATCAACGGCGAATGCCATTCGGGGTTCATCACCGGAAGGATCGAGCCGGTAATGGCTCCAATGGTGAATTGACCTTCCGCACCGATGTTCCAATTGTTGGACCGGTAACAGATGGCCAGGCCTACGGCGATGAGGATGAGGGGTGCCGCCTTTACCGCCAGTTCATGCAGCGACCACACTTCAAGCAGCGGTTCGACGAAGAAGCTGTAGAGAGCGCCGAGCGGGCTCTTGCCGAGCAGCCAGAACATAACGAGGCCGAAGACAAGCGTCAGAGCCAATGCAAGCAGCGGCGAGAGAATGGAGAACAGCGTCGAGACGCGAGCGCGCTTCTCGAGTTCAATGTGCATGCGCCGCCTCCGGGATTGAATGGCTTTCGTGAATACCGCCCATCATCAGGCCGATGCGCTCGAGCGTCAGCGTGCCTGCAGGATGAGGATCGGAAAGCTGGCCCTCCGAGATGACGGCAATATTGGTCGCAACCTCGAAAATCTCGTCCAGGTCCTGGCTGATGACCACCACCGCGGAACCGGCTTTGGCGAGGTCGATGAGTGCCTGCCTGATGCGGCTAGCCGCGCCCGCATCGACGCCCCAAGTCGGCTGGTTGACGATCAGCACCGCCGGCTGGCGGTCAAGCTCCCGTCCGACGATGAATTTCTGCAGATTGCCGCCGGAGAGCGAACCGGCCAGGGGATCCTCTCCGCTTTTCCTCACATCCATCGCCTCGCAGATGCGGCGTGTGGCAGAACGGATCGCATCCTGGCGGATGATCGAAACTGCACCGCCCGAAAGAAATGCCTGTTTATCCGACTGGCTGCGGGCGAGCAGAAGATTATCCGACAACGGCAGCGCCGAAACCGCCGCATGCCCGTGACGCTCTTCCGGCACGAAGCCGGCGCCTAGCAGGCGGCGACCGTTGATGCCCATGCCGCCGACCGCCTTACCGCGAATACGGATCGCTTCGTCGTCCGCGACTGGATATTCTCCCGACAGCGCATCGAAAAGCTCGCCCTGCCCGTTACCCGCCACTCCTGCAATCGCAAGCACTTCGCCGGCACGGACTTTCAAGGAAATATTCTTGAGCGACACGGCAAACGGCGTCCGCGCCGGTACCGAGAGATCGGTCACCTCGATGCGAATATCCCCAAGTGCTTCGGCGCTATCCCGATGGACCTGCGCGACGTCCGAACCGACCATCATGCGGGCGAGCGAGGCGGGCGTCTCCAGTTTCGGATCGCAGGCGCCCGTCACCCTGCCGTGGCGCAAAACGGTGGCGCGATCGCAGATCCGGCGGACCTCCTCCAGCCGGTGGCTGATGTAAAGAACCGACCGTCCCTCGGCCTTGAGCTTGAAGAGCGTCTCGAACAGACGGTCAGCCTCCTGCGGCGTGAGCACAGACGTCGGTTCGTCGAGAATGATCAGCTTGGGATTTTGCAGCAGCGCCCGAACGATCTCGATCCGCTGACGTTCGCCCACGGAAAGATCCGCCACATGCGCCTTGGGATCCAGCGGCAGGCCGTAGGCCTTTGAAAGGGCAGCCGCTTCATCGGAGATCTTCGATAGGGAAATCTTCGGGTCCAGCGACAAGGCGATGTTTTCCGCCACCGTCAGGGCCTCGAACAATGAAAAGTGCTGAAAGACCATGCCGACGCCGAGACGCCTCGCCTCGCCGGGCGAGCTGATCGTAACCGGTGTGCCTTCCCACAAGATCTGACCGGCGCTGGGCTGGAGCACGCCGAAAAGCATCTTCACCAGCGTCGATTTGCCGGCACCATTCTCTCCCAGAAGCGCATGGATCTCACCTGCCGCAATATCGAGATCGATCGCATTGCAGGCGGCAAAGCTGCCGAAAAGCTTGGTCAAACCTCGAACCGACAAAAGCGGTACTGCTGCCGGACCTTCGGGTAACGTCACTGAACCCCCTGTTCGCTGCCGGTCGCCTTCTGCGAGGCGTTTTCACCGATGGCAGCGCCTTGTTTTTAAAAGCGCAGGCGCGATCTGAAGGCATCGCGCCGATCGATCATATTGATACCGTTTTTGTTGCTTCGCACAACATGAAAACGCCGGCGCTGAAGCAACTCCAGCTCATTTTCCAAGGTTTGGAAAAAGCTGCAGCACACCGCCAATGCAATAGAGGTAGATACCGCTGAGAACCACGCCCCAGATGACCCAGTCGGGCGAGTTGAAATGCAGAAGAAGCGAATACCCCCCAAGCGCGCACCAGATCAGGCAGACCGCGAGATTGAGCGACCTCAAACGCTTCACCCGGACAGGATGAAGGAAGTTGATCGGGAAGAAGGTGAGGATGACGGAGACCGACACGACGATCAGTGCTGTCATCGCACTGGCGTCGATGACGAAGAGCGTGAAGATCACCATGTTCCAGACGACGGGAAAGCCGGAAAAGAAATATTCATCCGTCTTCATGCCCATGTCCGCGTAATAGACCGCGCTGGATACGACGATGGCTCCGGCGGCGAAAAACGACCAGGGTTCGCCGATCATGCCGCTCTGATAAAGCGCAAAGGCCGGCAACAGGACATAGGTCACGTAGTCGATGATGTTGTCCAAAGTGTCGCCGGACCAGTTCGGAAGAACTTCCTTGACCTTTACCTTGCGTGCGATCGGCCCGTCGATACCGTCAACGAGAAGCGCCAGGCCCAACCACCAGAACATATCGACGAAGCGATGTTCGGCTGCGGCAACGACGCCAAGAAATGCAAGAAAGGAACCTGACGCAGTCAGCAAATGAACCGAAAAGGCGCGAATCTCCGCATAGGGAACTTTCCTGTAGTTGAATATTCGCCTGATCACACGTAAGTCCCGCATTGCTTTGGTGTGGCAGATATGCGGCGAATTGGCATGCTTTGCAACCAACTTGGCATTTTCCACATCCTTAAATCATTGCTTTTTCTGTTGCTGCGCCGTCGTGCCCCATGGATATGCGCATACTGGGGCTCTAGATATCTGATCGACATTCGCAGAGCAGGACGACGCACATGCAGCATTTCGAAGTCGCGGTGGTAGGGGGAGGTCTCGCGGGCTCGGTTGCGACGCTGGCCTTGGCACGCTCGGGCCGCAAACTGGCCTTCATCGCCCCTGCCTTGGAAAAGAGCGATGAACGCACCACGGCACTGATGGACCAATCAATTCGTTTCCTGGAGCGGCTTGGCGTTTGGGAGAATATTGCGCCTTCGGCCGCCCCCCTTTCCGTGATGCAGATCATCGACGCCACGAAGCGGCTGCTGCGGGCGCCAACGGCGCAATTTCGCGCCTTGGACGTTGGCCTTTATGCCTTTGGTTACAACATACCGAACAATGCGCTGACCCTGACGCTGGACGCCGCCGTCGCTGCCGAACCGAACATCACGAAGATAGAACAGAGCGTCGAAACCCTGGATTATTCGGCAGAACGTGTCGCGATAACGCTTGCCGGCGGATCGACGATCACCACGGATTTCGTCGTTGGAGCCGACGGACGCAAATCCAAGACCCGGGATGCCGCAGGCATCGGCACACGCACCTGGTCCTATCCCCAATCGGCGCTGGTGCTGAATTTTTCCCACACCCTCCCCCACAGCAATGTCTCGACGGAATTCCACACCGAGACCGGCCCCTTTACCCAAGTGCCGCTGCCCGGGCTTCGATCCAGCCTCGTCTGGGTCGTCAAGCCGGAGGAAGCCCAGCGCCTCATCGAACTGCCGTCGGACCAACTCTCCCGCCGGGTCGAAGATCGGATGCAATCCATCCTCGGCAAGGTGGCCGTGGAAGGTACACCGCAGATCTGGCCGCTCTCCAGCCTGATGGCGGACCGTTTCGGCAAGGGGCGCCTGGCGCTGATTGGTGAGGCGGCGCACGCTTTCCCGCCCATCGGGGCGCAGGGCCTCAATCTGTCGCTTCGCGATGTGATAGCGCTCACGGAGTTGCTTGCAGCGACGGGCGACCGTCCAATCGCCGCCGATGCAGGCGACCAGTTCAACCGTCGCCGGCGGCCCGATGTCATGAGCCGCACGTTTGGCGTCGATATCCTGAACCGCTCGCTGCTATCGGATTTCTTGCCGGTCCAGATGCTGCGCGCGGCGGGCCTTCATATTCTCGGCGGCGCGCCGCCACTGCGAAATCTCCTGATGCGCGAAGGCATCGAACCGGGCCGAGGTTTCCGTGCCGTCGTCGATGCCTTACGGAACGAGATCCGGCGGTAACGCACCGGAATGGATGAGATAAAGCAGGACGGGAAGCGTCAGGACGGAAGCGGCCGTAATGATGAGGATGCTGGCTGACGCCCGCTCCTGCCAAATTCCATATTGCTGACTGATCACGAAGACGTTGGTGGCCGTCGGCAGAGCCGAAAGCAGCGTAGCGGAATAAATCCAGACCGGCTCGAAATTGCCGATCAGCGAGAGAACCGTATAGGTGGTGATCGGCAGCAGAATCAGCTTTGCAACTGCGATATAGCCGATTTCGAGCGGCACCCGCTTTATCGGCCGCAACGCCAGCGTCACTCCCATGGCAAACAATGCGCAAGGCGCTGCCGCCTGAGCGAGGTAGTCGATCAGACGCTGCACGGAGTCGTGCGGCCTGAAGCCGAAAGCGGCAAAACAAAAGCCCAATGCAGTCGAGATGATGAACGGGTGGAGGATCACCTTTCGGGCTATTTCCAGCACGACCTGCACCACCGGCCGCCTGTCTTCGCCGGCGACTGCCATCATGGCCGGGGCCACGACGAAATGAGCGGCGTTTTCAAAACAGACAATCAGCGCAACCGGCACTGCCGCCGCTTCCCCGAAGGCCAGAAGAGCGAGACCCGGCCCCATATAGCCGATATTGCCATAGGAGCCTGCAAAGGCTTGAATGGTACAGTCTTCAAAGGAGTTCCGGCGAATGAAGAAGCCGATCAGGAAAAGCAGAAGAAAGACCAGATAGGTCGCGGCAATCTCGCCGAAGATAAAGTCGGCTCTGGTCAGCTGCTCCACCGGCGTGCGCGACACCAGCTTGAAGAAGAGTGCCGGAAGAGCTGCATAGATGATGAAGGTATTCATCCATCCAAGAGCTTCAGCGGGCTGTTTGGTTACCTTCGCAGCAAGGTAGCCGATGAAGATCAGCCCGAAAAAGGGCAATAGCAATGCAATGATATCGGCCATTTTTTGCCTGCCCGTATGCGGGCCAAGGTTTGAGGAAGCTTTCGGTTAGCCGATTTGCATCAGGATTGGAAAGGTCTGCTGGAACCAGATTGCGGCGGAAGTGACGAATCCGAAAATGAAGGCAAGGCCGGTCAGGATCAGGAACACGCCCATGGCCTTCTCCACCAGACCGAGATGGCGGCGAAAGCGCGTCAGGAAGCGCATGAAGGCGCCGGAAAAGCCGGCTGCGATCCAGAAGGGAACGGCGAGGCCCAGCGAGTAGATGGCGAGCAACATTGCCCCTTCGCTGACCGTGTCGCGTGACGCCGCCACACCCAGGATCGCGCCGAGCACAGGACCGATGCAGGGCGTCCAACCAAAGGCAAAGGCAAGGCCCATCACATATGCGCCCGACAGCGTCGCGGGCTGCCCTCCGCCCTGGAAACGCGCTTCGCGCGCGAGCAGGCCGATGCGGAAGACGCCAAGGAAGTTCAGCCCCATGACGATGATGATCAGGCCGCCGATCTTCGACAGGAGATCCAGATGCTGACGAAGCAGGACGCCGATGGTGGACGCGCCGGCACCGAGCGCCACGAAGACGGTCGCAAAGCCGAGCGTGAAGAACAGCGCCGCCATCAGCACCGCCTTGCGCGTACCACCCGCCTGCACGGCAACCGCAGCACCGCCGCCGCGAAACTGATCCACCGAAATACCGGCCATATAACAAAGATACGGAGGCACGAGCGGCAGCACGCAAGGAGAAAGGAACGACAGCGCACCGGCAATCAGTGCGCTCAAGAGGGAAATTTCGGCAATCGACACCAGCGGCTCCAACAGGGGGCGCATCACCCCGCTTAATGCGCCTCACCTAATGTCTGAAAGCGGCAAATGCCAATCACCTTTTCGCTCCGGCATGGAAAAGCGTCAACAAGCCGCATTTTTGCTGTTTTTGCGGGTTGACCGCAAGAGGTCGCCTGCATATGTTCCGCGCACTTTCAAGGACGCGTCTCGCGTACCGTGGGAGAGCGTAGCTCAGTCGGTAGAGCAACTGACTTTTAATCAGTAGGTCCAGGGTTCGAATCCCTGCGCTCTCACCACCTGCACCTTGTCCATACCGGAGACATCTGTAACAGATCGTCCCTAAGACATGGGTGACAATCTCGTGCCGAACGGATTGTCGATGGTTTGCAAAGTTCTCTGCTCCAGGTCGATATATCCCAAATCATAGTGCATGAAGCTGACGAGCCAAATACCGTCGTCGACTTC
>NZ_PVBM01000055.1 GCF_002968575.1 Neorhizobium huautlense
GGCTGATCATGCGAAAGCCCGCAAAACCGGCTTTCATTCTCGCCTGGTCTCCCTGGCGACGAACCCATCAGGCGCAAGCCATGCTCGCCCACTACAGAAAACGAGATCAGCTACAACTGTAGTACTAGTCGGGCAGACGCGACTCACCGATCTTTCTGATGACGTTGCGATGCTCTTCACGCGGCTTTACGGCAAAGATCAGCACCATTTGCGCCCCGAGATCAATCCCCAGCCAAAAGACGGCGCCGGGCATGGCGTCCAGCTCGAGGCAATGTTTAAGTACAAGGTCACGGATTTGTTCAACATCGGCTTCGGCGGCCGCAATTGGCGCGCGACATCGACTGGCGCCGCTCATTTCGAGGAGACGGCGGCCGGTGGCAGGCCGCGGGTCCTACATTGGAAGGTTGAGCGTTACGGCGTGCTCGGGCAGGCAAGCATCAAGGACAACGGGACCGTTGAGACAAGCTGCACGATCAGACTTGTCCTCTAGTGTCACGAAGGGCCGAGCCTCGCGGGCGGCGACCGCGAGGCTCACGGCAAAACATGCGCGCTTAACCCCATTAACCGGAGTCGGACGAAAGTTATTTCGCTGGCGCCCAGCAGCAGCCACGCCCTGCTGAAGTCAAAGTTAGTCGGTACGTGTGTGGCCCTCGGTCTCGGCCTTTCGCGGTCGCGCTGTCCACTCTCCCACTTATGTCTTGTTAAGGGGCAGTCCGGTCGCGAAAAGCATCGAAGGCCGCAGCAACCGCGCGAACCACGAAGCGATGCTGCCGCCGCACGCGAATACGCCCATTTTCGATGTCCACTATCCCGTCCTTAGCCAAAATCGCCAAGCGTTCAGTTGAATCGAGAAAGCGGATCGGATTAGATCCGTAAGTGGCACAAATTGCCGGCACATCGGCCTCGAGATCGCACATTAGTCGTTCGATAATTGCAGCTCTCACCCGGTCGTCGTCAGTGAGGCGCCAGCCCTTTGACGTTGCAAGGCGACCCGCTGAGATACGCTGCATGTAGGCATCCCGGGTAACTTCGTTCTGAATGTATCCTTCGCCGACACGGCCGATGGCCGCTGCGCCAAAACCGACCAGAGTTTTGCAGGTGTCGGCTGAGTAACCGAGGGAGTTGCGCCGCAGGCGCCCGGTTTTCTGGGCAAGCACGAGCTCGTCGTCCGGCAAGGCGAAATGGTCGAGCCCAATCTCGCAATAGCCGGCGGCAATCAGCGTCACGGCCATGGCTGCATCCTGTTCGGCGCGGCCTGCGCTATCCGGAAGAGATGCTTCCTCGATGAGGCGCTGGTTCTCCACAAGGGCAGGAATGTGCGAGTAGCAGAACACTGCAAGCCGGTCGGGGCGCATGGCAACTGCTGCCCTCGCGGTCTCGACGCAGGATTGCACCGTTTGATGCGGGAGACCGAATATGAGGTCGAAGTTGATGCGGCTTACTCCGTGCCGGCGCAGCATTTCGACGGCAGCCGCGGTCTGCTCCACGTTCTGGACCCGGTTGATCGCCTTTTGAACGATGGGATCGAAGCTCTGGACGCCGAGGCTCGCGCGAGTCACGCCAGCTTCTCCCAAAGCTCCGGCCATGTCCTCGGTGAATGTGCGTGGATCGATTTCGACGGCGATCGTAGCTGCCTTCTCGAGAGCGAAATGCCGTCCCAGGAATTCCATCAAAGCGAGAAACTCGGCTGGCCCCATGAGAGTCGGCGTTCCGCCTCCGAAATGTACGTCGTTCACCGGTAGGGCCTGCGGCGCTTGCTCCGAGACCAAACGGATCTCGTCACGCACCATCGCCAGATAATCGAGGATAGGCGCATCATGGCAGGTGATGGTGGTAGGGAAGCCGCAATACCAGCACATCGATCGACAGAACGGAACGTGGAGATAGAGTGACACCGGATCGTCAGCCGGTAAGTTCCTGAGCCATTCCATATAAGCGCTGGGGCCTACCGTCTCGGAAAAGTCTGGCACAGTCGGATAGATGGTGTACCAAGGCAGGCGGGCCTCGCGATATTTTGCCAATGTTGAAGTCTGCAACAGTTACCGTCCTATGCTGGTTAACTCTCATCCTTACCGCTGCGCGCTCCCGTCCACAATTAGGGATGATCCTCGAATCAGCCTAGCTGCCGCACGCTGACCCCTTCCCGGCTTTGTCCGGAAGGTACGGCGATTGCCGAAGCTACACCACGCGGTGGGACACGATTCCTTCTGCAATACCGTATGGGGAATTCAGAATTTGTGAGCCAACCGCCACGGGCATCTTCGCCAGTTATGGGCAGACGTCACAACTTCCAGAGCTGACTGCGCAAGTGACGTGCCATCTTGGCGACGCAGCTGCGATTTTGGGCTTAATCTGCTGGCGACCTTGGTTTGCGCTCCCTTCCTTTTGCTCTGGAGATCAAGCCGAGCAACAAAAACAAACGTTCCGATAAGGTTCGTGTGTCCGATACGCGACAGGTTTTGTTCAGTGGTGACAGCATTTGTTTGCGGTGCGCTTGACATCGAGAGTCCATGTGGCGACAGCTCGGATATCTCGCCGGGTGCGCACGACGCGATATAATAGTCACGAGCGACACCGAGGATGCGATCCTTACAGCCTGGCCCGACCGCAAGCGTGATCCGAGACCACCGTCGGCCCAAGCAAAACCAATCAGCTTCCGTCGCAATCTTTCGATCAGGAACGATCAGATCGGCACTGATGGTTTTTGGAAAAGCAATTATGGGGAGTTCGTACTCCTTGGCGATCGAAGAATTGAGGGATGAAAGCACCCCTGCCCCACCCCCGCGTATCATATCAACCGTTTCGATGTCGGACCCGCCTTGTAGCAACCGACGACTAGAAAGCGGGCATAAGCCGCATCCGACGCTTGAAACGCCGGCGGTTTGCGGACGCATCAGCAAGATCGGTCGCAGCCATGCGCGGGCCATGCTGGTGGAGGCAGCATGGGCGGCAGCAAAGGCGCCGGGGCCGCTGCACGCCTTCTTCGTCCGGATCAGAGCCAAACGCGGCCACCAGGTCGCAGCCGTCGCAGTGGCTCGAAAGCTTGCGGTTCTGGTCTGGCACATGTTGACCAAGCAGGCCGACTATCAATGGGCTCGCCCGAGTCTCGTGGCACACAAGATTCGCGCAGTGGATTTACTGGCCGGGAAACCGCAGAAGAAGGGAAACAAGTCTGGCCCTGCTGCCTATGCCTATAACGTCAAGAAGCTCCGTGATCAGGAGATGCGCTTCGCTGAACAAGCGCAAAAGGGCTATGAACGCTTCGTCGATACGTGGCGTCACACCCGCCTGATGAAAAAGGCGCGCGGACGCCTCAATCCGGCAGGCTCGAGCAAGGTGGTCTGACGGTGCTTTCAGCCGATGCACCGCACTTCACCACGAGGTCATCCGCGCAAGGAAAAAATACCATATTTTTGAGCAAAGCGCTTATCGATCTGATCTGTGCTGTGCAGCATTGCATAGCGCGGCAATCAGGATGAGACGCGCATTGCCTCGCCTGAACTGCTCCCTGAGAATGGGTTATTGCCTCATCTAAATTGCTCCCGACGAATCAACCTCGGGAGCTTTGATGAGGAAGGTAAGCATGGCGACACGTGCGGAATTGGTGGCGGCGATCAGTTGTCGCTATGTGTTAGGCGGGCGGGCCGAGAAGGCGAGGATGTTAGACGAGTTCGTGGCACTCACGGGCTTTCATCGCAAGCATGCGATGCGACTGCTGCGAGGAGAACGCGAACCGGCGAAGGGTGGTCCTCGGCCAGGGCACCGGGTTTACGGCGATGACGTGCGGGCAGCGCTCGTCGTTGTTTGGGAGGCGTCGGATCGAATTTGCGGCAAGCGACTACACCCCCTGTTGCCAACACTGATCGAAGCGATGGAACGTCATGGACACGGCGATATGAATTGCGAGACGCGCCGGCAACTCTTGACGCTGAGCCCAGCGACGATTGATCGAGTCCCCAAGGAGATTAAAGCGAGCGCCACGGGTCCGCGGCGCCGGAAAGGATCAACGTAGTGTTCCCGTTCGAACCTTCTCGGATTGGGATGACCCCGCACCCGGCTTTGTCGAGCTGATCTCGTTTCTCATTCCGGCCCATACGCGAGGGGTGCCTTCTCTCAAACGCTGGTGTTGACCGATATAGCCACGGGCTGGACGGAATGCGCGCCGCTGCTGGGCTTCGACACCGACAACGACAGTGTGTTCACGAACGAGAGTGTTCATGAGTATTGCTTGCGCGATAATATCGAACTCACCCGTTGCCGCCCCTACCGAAAGAATGATCAGGCATTTGTTGAGCAGAAGAATGGCGCGATCGTGCGCAAGATCGTTGGATACCGACGCTTCGAGGCGCTGCGAGCCACTCGGGAGTTGGCCAAGCTTTATTCTTCAATGCGGTTGTTCGTAAATTTCTTTCAGCCATCATTCAAGCTGAAAGAAAAGCACCGTGACGGAGCAAAGGTGGTCAAGCGCTATCATCGTCCCGCCACGCCCTATCAGCGGCTGCTTGACGACCCACGCACGCCGGAGGATACATACCTTCGGCTCAAGGCGATCTACCTGACACTCGATCCGGTCCGGCTGCTCCGCGACATACGCCTGGCACAAGAGAGATTGGTCGAAATTGCTGAGAAGCCTGATGGTTCGCCTGCCACCGACGGCGAGGCATTACCGCTCGAAGACTTTCTGTCTGGCTTACGGATTGCTTGGCGTGGTGGTGAAGTGAAACCGACTGCCCGCTCCAAGCCAGCGGCCAAGCGAGAGCGGCGGAGGCCCGATCCTCTACTCGCCGTCACTGCCGAACTCGAGGAATGGTTCGAGGCGGAGCCCTGGCGAACTTCGCGAGAGTTGCTTGAACGCTTGCAGGTCAAATACCCCGGCGTGTATCCCGATGGCCTCATTCAGCGCCGTGAAGGCCGACGCCGAATGGATTGGCATGCAGAACGCCCATTCCAATTGACGAGACCCGCGCTTGGCCCCGACATGGAGAAAGTTGGTAAGTCCGTTGGCGAAGAAATCGATGCCGGACTATGACGTGCTTTGCTCGGCACTGTCATTGTCGACATCATCGCCCAGTGCGACAAGGCGTTCCTCGAGACCAAGGGCATCATCAAGGGCGCGATAAAACCTGATCGACACCGGTCGTGCCGAACCTGCTGGCTTATACAAGGCTCCGCTGCCATGGCAGGTCACCGCCTCGACGCACTGGCGAGTAGTTTGTCGCCTTGGACACGGCACCTCGTCCAACGGGCTTCTGAGCATTTGGAAAACGGATAAGTCTCATCCAAACAATCAATTTTACCAATCTTCGAGAATCCCGCATAGAACCGCCCTGCGGTGGCCCACTGTGCCGGCGCAATGATTCATCGTTTGGATGCGCACTGAAACGCAGATTTGCATGACATGGCCATATGCAACTCGTACTGCGCGGATATCGAACGTGCTGCCCCGATTTATCGGGCCGCGCTGGAGATTCACAGCTATCTGGATTCGCCCTCGTGACGATCGCGTCGATGATCCGACCTGAAGTTGGCGCATTTTGAACGATTAGCCGGAGCAACCGAATGCACGTTCTCGATTTTAATCAGATAACCCAGATCTTCATGAAATCGCTCGAGCTGGTCTTCGTCTTCGCCACCATTTGTGCCGCGCTGGAGCTGATCATTCCGGCTTATCGATACAGTCTTGCCTCCTATGTTCGCGGCGTGCGGAATTGGATTATTCGGCTCGGATTGGGTGCGTTTATCTGGCACTTCTTCGCTGTGAGCCTGACTTGGCTAGGCATAAAGCCGCTGATAACAATCAATTTCGGTGCGTTGCTTCACTCTGACAACGCAATCATCAACAGTGGATTGGCTGTCCTGTCAGGAGTTTTAGTCGCGATTGCCGGCGACTTTTTTTACTACTGGATGCACCGCGCTCAGCATGCTGTTCCATTCCTCTGGCGCCTGCACGCAACTCACCACTCGATCCGCGAATTGACGGCATGGAATTGCAATCATCACATCACCGAGCCACTGATTTACGCAGCTGTGGTAGCACTACCACTTGCTCTGATCCATTTTGAATCTGGCGTAGTGCCCGTTGTTGCCATGACCCTGATTACCTTTCAGGCCCATCTTTCGCACTCTAGTACCCGCATCAATCTTGGGCCTCTTCGATACATCATTGGCGATAACAAATTCCACCGCATTCACCACTCGATGGAACCGCATCACCGGCACCGAAACTACGGCTTCTTTACAACCATTTGGGACAGTATTTTTCTGACGGCATACTGGCCAAAAAAGAATGAGTGGCCGGAAGTTGGCATGCGAAACCAGCCCGAACCGCTCACCGTACGCGATTACGTTATGTTCCCATTCGATCGACGTCGCTGGCGCAGAGCAAAAGTCGGAAATGCTGCTGAGGCTAGGGATTGAACGAGTGGAGGTCTTACACGTCGATTTCAGCCCACAAGTACTTTGGAAGTATCCATCCGAGGTAAGCCGCAGGATTTTTGCGGTTGCGCGTGGTAAGCTTTCGGAATGGAGATCGACGAGGGTCTGCAGCCGTCGGAAGAGCTGTTTCCGAAACTGTTTCCGAGGTAGCGGGGATTTCCATCGCCTTGATCGCCTTCCACTCCCAAGGCAAGAGCTCATGCAGGCGGGAGGCGGGAAGCTCGGCGATGCGGGCCAGCACGTCGGTACGCCAGGCCTTCGGGTCGATGTCGTTGAGGCGAGCGGTCGTAATCAGGGTCAGCATGATGGCGGCCCGGTCTGCGCCGCGATCGGAACAGGCGAAGCTCCAATTTTTCTGCCGCAAGCCACGCCGCGCAGGGCTCTTTCCGCCGCGTTATTCGTCATGCAAATCCTGCCGTCATCGGCGTATCTGGCAAAGTCGGCCCAGCGCGACAGCATGTAGTTGATCGATTCGATGACCGGTGAGGAGCGTGAGAGGCTCTCCTGTTCCTGGCGCAACCAGGCCTCCAGCTCGATGAGCAGCGGCTTGCTCTTTCCTGGCGCACGGCAAGCCGCTCCTCGGCGCGTCTGCCGCCGATATCGCGCTCGAAGGCAAACAATGCGTCGATGCGTTTAACTGCCTCCAGCGCCGTCGCCGAGACAGGCCGTGCGCCTTTACCGCTGCGCGCACTGCGAGAGACGTCGGCCAGCTCGAAGAACTTCCGGCGCGCATGGGCAAAGAAGGCCAGCGTCACCGGTGTTGTTTCTTGGTCAGAACAAGAGCAGTCCGAAATCGATGGGATGGAAGGCTCCCGCTCCGCCGGTGCTAAGATGGCATCGGTTAGGATGGACAAACCGGGAGCGTTCGAATGAAAGAGATTTCTACCGTAGGCATCGATATAGCGAAATCGGTGTTCCAGGTTCATGCGATTGATGTCGATGGCAATGTAGTTGTGCGGCGACAGTTACGTCGCCAACAGATGCTGAAATTCTTCGCGCAGGTGCCACCCTGCCTCATAGGCATCGAGGCTTGCGGAACGGCTCATTATTGGGCCCGCGAGCTTTCGGCTCTCGGGCACGACGTGCGGCTGATGCCGCCCGCCTATGTGAAGCCTTACGTCAAAAGGCAGAAAAATGACGCCGCCGACGCTGAGGCGATCTGTGAAGCAGTGACGCGACCGACAATGCGTTTCGTGTCGGTGAAGTCCGTAGAGCAGCAGTCAGCGGCGATGTTGCACCGTTCGAGGGCTCTGCTCATCAAGCAACGCACGATGCTTCTGCACTCCATCCGTGCCCATCTTGCCGAGCTTGGCATTTCGATTGGTGTCGGAATTAGTCAGATGGCACGCGTTGTCCGCGAGCTTGCTCAAGGTGAACGATCAGATCTGCCGGAGCTTGCCCGGTTCGTCCTTGAGGCGCTGGCGAGGTTAGTTTGCGACCTGGCGCAACGCCTTCAAGCAATCGAAAAGAAGCTTATCTCCTGGCATTACAAAAATGACCTATCGAACTGACTGGAAACCATACCTGGTGTGGGGTTTGTCACAGCGTCGGCCCTGTCGTCGATTGTCCCCGATCCGCAGGCTTTCAAGTCCGGGAGACATTTTGCCGCCTGGCTTGGCTTGGTGCCGCGGCAGAACTCCTCCGGAGGCAAGGCGCGGCTTGGCCACATCAGCAAGCAAGGAAATCCATATATCCGGCAATTATTGGTGCTCGGCGCAACCTCTGTTTTACGCTACGTTCGTCGCGACGGAGGTAGCGGCACAGGATGGATCGGTGGCTTGTTAAGACGTCGGCCGCCAAAGGTCGCAGCCGTCGCACTTGCCAACAAGATGGCTCGCATCGCGTGGTCGATCATGACGCGAGGTGGCGAATATGAGGAAATCAACGATCTGAGAGCGGTTCAGCCCGCAAATAGCTGAGGCCGTTCAAAGTTTGAGGCGAAAGAGGTAAGTGAAGGCAGCAACTCGATCCCGATGGATCGGCCGAACCCGTTTAGCGTAGCGGACGTTAGAGTCCGTCTAATCGATTGGGGGCACGATCCTGGCGGATCCCTTCAAGGCCAGCAGTCGAAAGAAGGGCTGCATCAAAGGCCGGACACACGACTGCACTCGAGACGCGCTGCATAACGAAGCCATTTTCCCTCAACGCGGGAGCCTTCCACACACTACGCTAAGGCCGAACGGAACAGGAACGATGTTGTAGTTCGGACCTGCAGCATTCGATCTCTGTCGATTGCCATCGACATGCGCCAGTTTTGATTTTTCTGTCCGGCCCGACTCGACAATACTCGACGCAGACTGGTCATGGATTGAGTCGGGCGATGACAAAGCGAAAGCTTCTCAAAGGTCAGGATCGCCGGAAGCTTGTCGATATCCCAGTCGACGAGGACAGCTCAATCCGACGCTATTCGTTGTCATTGGCGGATCGCCTGGAGATTGAACTGCGGAGATGTAAACCCAATCGGCTCGGCTTTGCCATCCAGCTATGTCTAACGCGATACCCGGGTCGAGTGCTTGGAGCAGAAGAAATTCCGCCTCGCGCCATGTTGAAGTATGTTGCTGATCAGACCGGCACCGCTCCAGACGATTTGCCCTCTATGCACGCTGTGAAGAAACCCGTCGGGATCATATGCGCGGCTAATGGTCCATCTGCATATCAGAAGCGCGACGCTGCAAGATCTGTCAAGCGAAGCGAAGAATGCGGGGCGCATTGCCTCAAGCAAAATGTTACCGATAGTGTTGATGCTCCCGATGGGATGGTGAAGGTTCGCTGTCCCAGTTCGGGGGATGGATGGCACGGCGGATCAGCATGGCGACTCGGACGGAACTGATT
>NZ_PVBM01000056.1 GCF_002968575.1 Neorhizobium huautlense
ATTCGACATCTGATCAAGACGAACGTGTTGTCTGCCGAGCAGGTAGTTCCCGGCGCCCCGTATCAAATCCGCGCCAGCGACCTCAACTCTGAGGCCCTCCGAGCTGCGATAGCGCGAAAGGGGCGCCGTGTCGCCTTGCTGACGCGGACACGCTTCCAATGTTTACAGACACTTAGAGAAGGAGTGCACAACGACTCAGGTCCGGTTTGGGGCCTGATCGCGCGCTCAACGATATTGGAGTCGATTTCGATCCGGCCGTCCGTCAGGAAGCGCTCCAGTGATTCGCGCCGGGTGAGCGCGTAGCGGATCGCCTCGGCGGTCTTGGACTTGCCATGAGACCTTGCCCAGTTCCTTTTCCCAAAGATCGAAGAGGCTGGCGACGATGGCCAGACTTCTTCTGACGCAGCGTGGAGCGGCTGTCGACATCCCGACCGCGGGCCTCATCCTCGATGCGCCACAACTCGGTCATCGCGATGATCGTGTCCGTTGCTGCCTTCGAGACACCGCTGATGTGAAGGTCGTAAAACTTGCGACGAAGATGCGCCCAACTTGCGACAGGCAAGCCCCAGAACGGGGAATGAATACGAAAGGAGGTGAGAGCCGAACAGAAACCGTTCGCAGCGATCCAGCGGGTTCAACGCCCGTCCGGCAAAGGCGCAGCCCGCCAGCCGGAAGCGAGTCTTGCATGGGTGGCGGTAACGTCATTCGTGAAGCGTAGACAGCGGATGATGAAGCGGCGGGGTAAGCCCCGATTGAACCGCCCCGGGTTTGCCGGAGGCTCCAACTCCTGAGAGAGTGGAGCCGATATGAGCAAGACAACGAACAAATTTTCACCTGAAGTCCGTCAACGTGCCATCCGTATGGTGCTGGATCACGAGGCAGAGCACCCGTCGCGGTGGGCAGCCGTTTCATCTATTGCGGGCAAGATCGGTTGCTCGCCAGCCACGCTGCATGAATGGGTGAAGAAGACCGAGGTCGACAGCGGCAAACGAGCAGGCTTGCCGAGCGACGCGGCCGAGAAGATGAAGGCTCTCGAGCGGGAGAACCGCGAGCTTCGTCAGGCCAACGAGATTTTGCGCAAGGCATCTGCTTATTTCGCGATGGCGGAGCTCGCCCGCCCCTTCAAACGATGATCTCGTTCATCGACGAACACCGCGTCGTGTTCGGGGTCGAGCCGATCTGCAGGCTTTTGCCGATTGCCCCGTCAACCTACTACGAGAACGTCGCCAAGCGCCTGGACGTGGATCGCCTGTCGATTCGCGCCCGCAGCGATATCGGCCTGAAGATCGAGATACGTCGGGTGTTCAATGAGAACTTCCAGGTCTATGGCGTGCGCAAGGTCTGGCGGCAATTGCAGCGTGAAGGCTTCGATGTCGCCCGCTGCACTATCGCTCGGCTTATGAGGGTGATGGGGCTGCAGGGCATCATTCGTGGCAAGCCGATCCGTACGACGATCAGTGACAAGACCGGCCCAGGCCCGCTCGACCGGGTGAACCGACACTTCTTCGCGCCTGCGCCGAACATGCTCTGGCTTTCTGATTTCACGTATGTGGCCACTTGGCAGGGCTTCGTTTACGTCGCGTTCGTGACCGATGCCTTCGCTCGCCGCATCGTCGGTTGGCGAGCAAGCCCGACTGCCCATGCGGGCTTCGTTCTCGATGCCCTCGACCAGGCACTGCATGATCGGCGGCCCGTCCATCGTGGCGGGCTGGTTCATCATTCCGACCGCGGATCGCAATTATGTGTCCATTCGCTATTCCGAACGGCTGGCGGAAGCTGGCATCGAGCCGTCTGTCGGGAGTGTCGGCGACAGTTATGACAACGCTCTCGCCGAAACGATCAATGGTCTTTACAAGGCCGAGGTCATCCATCGGCGAGGACCGTGGCGAAACTTCGAAGCCGTGGAGTTCGCCACGCTGGAATGGGTAGATTGGTTCAACAACCGCCGCCTTCTGGAGCCCATCGGCAACATACCGCCAGCCGAGGCCGAAGAACGATACTATGCCATACTGGACGCGCGAGTCGTGGCCGCATAACTTAAACGAAATGGCCTCCGGCAAACCCCGGGGCGGTTCACAACTGCCGATCGACCAGGGTTTGGCCATAGCCGCTTGCATAGGAAAGGAACACACCCACCCGACTGTTCTCAATTCGGCCGTCCCGAAATATTGCCATGCCACCTCACCGAATGCTCGCCCTTTTTCAGGAAGCCAGTCTCGTCCACCTCCAGAACGCCGTCCGCATTTCCCAGAGCCTCCATCACATAAGCCCACGCTCCTTCAATGCATCCAGCTCGCGTTGCCATGCCAATCCCGATCCGACCAACTTGCGACGGACATGTAAATTCCCTCCAGCTAAATGCCAAGAGTGAATCATGATTTCAAACTAAACGCAACTGTAGTAACTAGACAGGCAGCCCATGATCGGGCCGCAAGAAAGTGTGCGCGATCTGCGAAATAGGTGGTGTAAAAACACCTATCGTCCGTTCTCAAGGCCACTACTCCGCTGGCTTGACAACCGCCGGTCTGGTCCGACGCGTTGCCTGCAAGAGCGGCTGCAAGCTGCGCCCGGAAAAGCTCGCCTTCCGATTTCGCCACCACCATGGTCGCGACCGCATTGCCGATCAACTTGGTGAGCGCCCGGCATTCTGACATGAAACGGTCGATCCCCAGCAGGACGCCTGCGGCGATCGCTACCAGCACCTGGACATAGAGATGCAGATACAGGGGCGTTTGCCGCGATCTCCGCGTAATGTTCTGCAATCGACATGATAGCCGCCACGGGTGCATGCATGTGTCGTAAACCGGGCAGGCTGAATCAGAGCGCGCAGCGGCCCCCCCGCTGGTGTTGACGATGCCTACCTTGCTGGCTCCTATCACGGCTCCGCGCGAACGCTTTTTACTTCCTCAGGGACAAAGCAGCTCCCTTTTTCCTTGCATCCTAGGCAAGCGGCCGCTGTGCACAGCGAAAATCCCTCGGCCTCGCAGAGCTTGCGGTAAAAGTACCTTTTCCACCTCATGTTGTTGGTATTGCCGGCTGCAAGCGTTATGAAATGGGTTGAGAGCAATCGGCTGAGTTCGACACGATCGAAAAGACCGAGCTCCCTCCAGAGATGGTCGTGGCGTAAAGCACGGCGGGCTATGATCTTGGCGAAACGTATGCTCGCCGAATCGCCCGGTCGAGCATGCGCGAGCAGCAGACCGCGCAGAAGCTCCTCCTCCATACCGGGCTCCGCATCGCTAATGTCTTCCAGGCGGAAAGCGTGAATCGCTGGTGCGGGAACGCTGCAGTTAAGGATGTCCCGAATCTCGATTTGCGAAAGGCCCGTTGCCTCTGTCGCAGTTGCCTCGCCGGCCTCGATCTCCTCAAGCACACGCGAAAGGACACAAGCGAGCACGTATTGATCGAAATCCATTTTAGGATCTACGGGCGGCCAGGATCCGGCTCCTAGAAGCTCGGATAATTGTCGCCAGCCGGGCTGACCGGACATTCTGGCTCCAAGGACCATTCTCCCTTTCGACAAAGCGCGGACTTGAGCTAGATTTGACACGTTGCTTCCTTCCCTCTTCGTTCCACCACACCGAGCGCCCGCGGGTGCTTTCCGCAAATCAGTTCGGCCGCGTCGTGTCGGGACGTTTCAAGTCTCGTGCCAATTGAATCTACCGAGCCGAAGAGATAACTTTGTGGTTGCTATTCAGGGACTTGACGAAAGTCTGGCAGGAGCATCGGGGGCTGCGGCCATGTCAGGAGGACGACAAGGACAACATTGTCGGTTCTCTGCCAAGAGTAGTTGCAGGATACGCGACAGGGAACCCGAACCGTGACGCGGCAACTTGGCCTCGCAGGCGAAAGTACGCGCCAGCATCTGCCGGCCTATCACACCGACGGGCTGAGCCTCGAAACACGCCTGCTGAAGCTTGGGCCACTAGCCAGTACGCGCACAGCAGGGTGGCGATGCGCGCCAAAAAGCAGTGCTGCTGCAATTTGGATGTCAAGTGGCACGGTGCTTGCTGTTTGCCTGTCGGTAGCCGCCAAGCTGCCAATCACGGCGAATGCGCCGGTTCTTTTCCGAAGGATGCTGATGCCATAAAAGGAGAAATGCTCATGCCGATGAAAAAACGAATTCCCTTCGTTGTCTTTCATACGCGCGTTCGCGACGAGACTGTGACGGGACCAAATCCCTACCGGTGGGAAGCCAGAACAACCGAGGATTACTTCAGCGGCAAGCGCGTCGTTCTGTTTTCGCTTCCGGGTGCGTTCACCCCCACTTGTTCAACACGGCAATTGCCCGATTTCGAGAAGCTATATGACGAGTTCCGGCATGCGGGGATCGAGTCAGTCCACTGCCTGTCAGTCAATGATGCCTTTGCCATGAACGCGTGGGGTAAGGCGTTGCACATAGAAAAGGTCAATCTCATTCCGGATGGCTCCGGCGAATTCACTCGCAAAATGGGCATGCTGGTCGCAAAGGATAATCTTGGTTTCGGGATGCGCTCTTGGCGCTACGCTGCCGTAGTCAACGATGGCGTGGTGGAGAAATGGTTCGAAGAGGAAGGTCTCTCGGACAACTGCGAGTCCGATCCCTATGAGGTCTCTTCTCCTCAGAACATTCTTGAAACCTTGAGGATTTCTCCCGTCTCTTGAGTGGTCCCAAATGGGATTTTGATGCTTCTGTGCGACTTTTCCGACCTGATGCCGCGGAGCCCGAGCGCTGACGTTAGGCTCCGCAGCTGCCGTCGACACTAAACCGTTGCACTCTCTCGTGATCCCGCGGGTGAGCATTACCAAAGATGGAGTTTAGTATGGGCAGCGCGTTTCGTCCGACGCGCTGCCCATACTAAGCCTTCAAGGCAGGTCGCCCATCTGCATCGCGGCGCCCGATCTGATGGCGGGTGGCGAAGCTGATGTTGTTTTTCGAAAGTCGCCGTTTGTGGCTATGGCTTGGCCGTCGGGCGGCGAGGCCTGTTCGAGTGTCTTGATGTGCCAGATCATGACCGACCTACAGGTCGATAAGACATTGTGGCGGCACGTGCCTGCAGCTTGCGAACCTTCTTCCGCAGTTCCTCACGGTTCGACCTGAATCCTCCCCTAAAAGCCGGGTCCATCACGCACGCGCTACGTCGGGATAGGTCTCTATAACCGCGATCGCATCCTCAACCATTTTCGTACCTGACTCGGAGAGCTTGCCAAGCGTCTCAAAGCCGAACCGGTGGGCATCGCGGAGGGTCCTCGACAGAACGACCAACCGTCCAGTCGAGAAAAGCACTCGGCCAAAGCCCTCATGGCTGATCGTCATGATTGGCGATGCCAGTAGCCCTGTGCGCTCCTCGATCACAAGTCCCACGCAACTATAAAAATTCTGGAGCCTCCACAGCACATCCGGATCGGGATCGCCGATGATCGGGATCTCACGGCGCTGCTCCTTGGTGACGATGAAATCCGCCAGTAGGTCGGCGTCAGATTTGCCTTCCCACGTCCCATGGGTATCCTGGGCGCGGATGAGCCTTACGAGGCATTCGAGGAAGGGGGTGGCAAGATTCCATTCCTGGTCGACAGCAGGGCCATCGGTGATGCCTGTCAGTGTGGCCATGTCTTAGTCCTCCTCGTCAAAAGGTTTCTTTTCGGTGGCGCCTGCTTCGAATAGCACCTTGCGCAACCAGAGCGGGGGAGTCGTCCTGAGCATCGCCCGAGTTCGCGACAGTACGTCTTCAATTAACTGAGCCTCGGGCACTTTGATCGGATGAATTTTGGCCGAAACAACCTTGGCTGCCGAAGGCCCACCGATCGCCAGACAGAACAACAGGTGACAACCTTTCAACGCCTCCACCTTCCGGGCAATGCGATCGTCACCCTCGGTGCGATGCTGTCCGCTTTCCTCGGAGACCTCTTCGAAGGACAGGACTTCCACGAGGTCCCAGTCGTCGGCACTCACGTCATAGACGGCGAAACGTCTGGCAGACCCGAAATGGGCGTCGAGAGATCTCATATCCTGGGTGGCGATTGCTACCCGCAATGCACCGACTTTCCGTTTCGGAGCTGATGAGCGAACCCCGTCAGGGACGATGGAAAGGCGACGAGCACCGGTCATCTGGGCGTTTCCCGGTTGCCAAAATGATCAAGTGACGCGGGCGACGTCACGCAATGTCTAGCCTGGAAAAGGTTGGCAACATCGAAGATCATGTCGCGCGTTCCCTGATAGAGAATTGTGAGCTTGTGCTGGCTACCCAGCCGATCGAAGATCGGAAAGCCAACCCTCATTAGCGGGACGCCAAGCCGCTCGGCTGCCTGACGGCCGTGGGAATGAGTAACAATCAGGTCAACGTTCGCGAGACGCGCCATGCTCTCGAGATCGGAAAGATCGCCAATTTGGACGGCGTCTGCCGGCACCTTCGTAAGAATGCCACTAGTGCCCGCGGTCGACACGGCGGCAACGATCTCAGCACCCATGCCCTTGAAAAAAATCGCAAGTTGAAGGAGGTGGTCTGGCTCAGCGGCTATCGCGATGCGCTTGCCCCCGAAATGGAAATGGCCGTCGAGTAGCGCGTCCTGCAGCTGCGCCCGGCGACGGCGGATCGAGACCGGCACTGGGTTGCCGGCAATCATCGACAGCATACTCATAAAACGATCTATCACCTTCATACCGACAAGCTGCTCAAAGAGCGCATAAGGCACGCCGGCTTTTGCCTGCAGCGCCTCAGCGGCCCCGCGCATATGCTCGCCGATCGCGACGGCCTGGAAGCAGGTCCCGAGTTCACGGATTTCGTCAATTGCTGTGCCGCCATAGGTGGTGGGCACCCAACGGTCGTCGGGTACAGTACCGTCGAGAGAGCCAGAAATGTCCGGCAGGATTACCGGCTTCAGACCAAAGCTTTCGACCGTTTCGCGCAGGAGTTCGATATCGGCGACCGTCAAATGCCATCCTGGCAGGATTGCAATCTTCTTCTGATCTCGCCTCTGCTCGCCTGGAGTGGTGATGCTCTCGATCAGAGAGGTGACGGCCTTAGCCCATCCCTCTTCAATCGCTCCCTCGAAATCCGGCGTGCTCGCCAGCACGATCTCCGTACCCACGAGCTCATCGGCACGATCACGCTTGATGTTGGCGAGATCGCCTGCAAAATCTTCGCCGCGGGTTTCCACCAGGGCTGTCGTGCAAATTCCGATCAACTTGGGTTTTGCGCGCCTCTTGAGATTGAGGATCGCCTCTTCCAGATTGCTTGCGCCACCGAGGATCGTCGCAACTGCGTCCATCGCCGTGGTCTGCAAGGGAATGGCCTCTTTGAAATGACGCACGAACAGCACCAGAGCGAAGCTGGTGCAGCCTTGACTGCCGTGGAACAGCGGTATTGCACCTCCGACGCCAAGATAGGCCAAGGCCGCGCCCAGGGGCTGCGACGACTTCAGCGGATTGACCGCTGCGGACTTGGTCTGGGGAAGAATGCGTGCCATCAGGTTTCCTCACCTTATGGAAGTAACCGGGGCTGGTGACGACTGCGGGCTTGCAGGACGGAAAGTTTCGACCTCGTTTCGACTGCTTGGCACACCTTCCGTCTCGGGTTGACACTCCCACGGTGCTGGCTCCCGCACCTCAGTCCAGATCGGGTTGTGAATGGCAAGATCGATCTGCCGAACGAGCTCCACCATGCCGTCATAGCCGGCATAGGGGTGGTGGCGTTCCTGGTTGATATCAAGCCAGGGCGTCTTGGCCTTCAGCGCGATGAATTGCGTGCGCCCGCCAGACAGCATGATATCGGCTTGATCGTCCGCGAGCATGTTGTAAAGCTCGCGCGGCGCCATCGTTTCGAACACGTGGTTTTCGTCTTTCAGGATTTGCTTGATGCGCTCCTTGTCTTCAGGCGTCGATTTCTTGATCGAAGTACCGACGATCTCCATGCCAACCTCCATCAGTGCATGGACAACCGACCAAGACTTCACACCGCCGGTGTTGAGTAACACGCGCTTACCTTCGAGCCTCGCTCGGTATGCAGCGAGTTTCTTCCAGGCAACCTCCTCCTCCTCCTCGATCAGTGCCTCGGTGCGCTCGAGGATCTCTGGTTCCGCCCCCTTCGTCACGAGCAGTTTGGCGATCTGCCTGAGTGCTTCCGAGGTGTCACTAATGCCGTAGAAGGAGCCTTCAAAGAAGGCGATGCCCCAACGTTCCTCCATTTTGCGTGCGAGATTGATGAGTGCTGTCGAGCACACCAACATGGACGCCTTGGCACGGTGCGCAGAAGCAATCTCAAGATATCGAGCGTCGCCTGGAATGCAGGCCCGAACTCTGATCCCGAGACGGTCAAGAAGCGGCTTCACCAGCCAAAACTCTCCGGAGAGGTTGAACTCACCGATGATATTGATGTCGTAGGCGCTCACATCATCGGGCTCTACCGTGCCAATCACATAATCGTGCAACACCTCACCGGCGAGCTTGTTGCCAAGGTTCTTTGAGCCGGCGAAGCCCGGCACATTGACCGGCACGACTGGCAGCCCGAATTTTTCCGCAGCGCGCCTGCAGACCGCCTCGATGTCGTCGCCAACGAGCGCCGTCACGCAGGTCGAATAGACGAAGATTGCCGGCGGAGCATACGCCTCCTTGATCTCACGGATCGCTTTGAAAAGTTTTCGCTCGCCGTTTCCCATCACCACGTCGAGTTCGGTAAGGTCCGTGGTGAAACTCGTGCGCCAGAGCGTCGAACCTGACGAAGCCGATCCGCGGTTGTCCCAGGAGTTGCCCTCGCAGGCGAGAGGCCCGTGGATCAGGTGAGCAACGTCAGTGACCGGCTGCAGCACGATCTTGGCGCCGTCGAAAGCACAGCCGCCGGCTGCCGCCCCTGGCGTCAGCGGCTTCGAACAGCCGTTTTTTCGCGCCTTGGGATCCTTGCCGCGGTTCTTCTCGCAGGCGGGCTCTCCGAAGACATCCTTGATTTTTGCCTTGAGCGAGGGCATTGCGCGCGTCTCCAAGTTCAAATCATGTCGGCCGGCCTTAGCGAGGCCGACCGCCGCTTCTAGCGGGTCAGGTCATAAG
>NZ_PVBM01000057.1 GCF_002968575.1 Neorhizobium huautlense
ACCGAAACACCTGTCCATCGGAAGCAAAGGGTTTAGCCGATCGGCTCTAACGCCGGTCAAAACATAACCGAACCCAAGGAAAAGCCGGCAATTGAAGGCGTTTGCCCCTTGTGTTCTTTCATTGGAGCCAGATATGACACGAATCCTCTATTCCCTCTGCGGTGCCGACGAGACGCGCCCGTTTTCTCCGCATTGCTGGAAGATCGTGCTGGCGCTTCATCACAAGGGTCTGGAGTTCATCGAGAAGCCGATGCCTTTTACCGAGATACCGAAGGTCGAGAACGGATTTTCGAAGACTGTTCCGATCCTGAGGGACGGTAACGAACTGATCCGCGACAGCTTCGATATCGCGCTTTACCTTGAGGATACCTATCCGGGCCGTCCGACTCTGTTCGGTGGCGAGGGCGGCAAGGCCCTGGCCCGGTTTGTCGAGGGTTTCTCGCAGATGGTGATCCATACGGCGATCACGAAGATCGCGGTGAAGAACATCCACGACATGTTGGGCGAGACCGATCGGGTTTATTTCCGTCAGAGCCGCGAGGCGCGCCTCGGCAAAACGCTGGAGGAGCTTGAAGCCGGCCGCTCCGCCGAGATCGCCGCTTTCGCGGCAAAGCTCGAGCCGATCCGCCATACGCTGAAGTATCAGGAATTCATCGGCGGCGACGGACCGCTCTTTGCGGACTACATCCTCTTTGGCGCCCTGCAGTGGATGCGCATCACCGCCGGCACGGATGTCTTCAAGGACGATGATCCCGTCGGACGCTGGTTCGAGCGCTGCCTGGACCTGCATGAAGGGGCAGGGCGGCGTGTGACAGCGGCGTGAAATTGCCTGAACCCCCTTGTTTCCAATGAAAGGGGCGGGTAAAGACCGCCCACTTTCCGTTCGAGACAAAGGATAGATCAATGGCGATTGAACGCACGTTTTCGATGATCAAGCCGGATGCCACTAAGCGCAACCTGACCGGCGCCATCACCAAGGTGTTTGAAGACAACGGCTTGCGCGTCATCGCTTCCAAGCGCGTTTGGATGAGCAAGCGCGAAGCCGAGGGCTTCTACGCCGTCCATAAGGAGCGCCCGTTCTTTGGCGAGCTCGTCGAAGGCATGACCTCCGGCCCGACCGTCGTTCAGGTTCTCGAAGGCGAAAACGCCATCCTCAAGAACCGCGAAATCATGGGTGCCACCAACCCGGCCAACGCTGACGAAGGCACCATCCGCAAGACCTTCGCGCTGTCGATCGGCGAAAACTCGGTTCACGGCTCCGACGCTCCGGAAACCGCTGCCCAGGAAATCGCCTACTGGTTCTCCGAAACCGAAATCGTCGGCTGATTGCCGCAAGGCAGGTGATCGAGAAATGGGCCGGGGCGAAAGCTCCGGCTTTTTCATGCCCCTCTCATTTAATCTTCAGGCCGGACAATCGGCCACTGGCGAATAGTCAGCGCTGCCATCGGGCTTGAACACGTCGGGGTTCGGATCATAGCCCGGACCGACCACCAGCGGTTTTGCGGGCAGTACGCTTTGATCGACATCCGATGTGACGGTGGTTTCGATCGTCTGGAGCGGTGTGCCGTTGCTGTCGAGAATGCGGATTGTCACCGCATAGGGGCGGTCCTGCCGGACACATTCGATCGGCGGGCTGGCAAGCGAAATCTTGTCCATCCTCGGAAACAGTTTCTCCCGGATGGTCAACGGGTCTCCGCCTCGCGGATTCTCGAACTCTGCCTCGACAGAACCGTCTTCGGGAAGAGTGCCAATTCGTCTCAGCGTCACCAGATAGTTCGCTGTCGCCACGCGGTAGTTGAAGACGAACATCCGTCCGGAAAGCTCGGCAAGCTGCTGCTCGGCTTCGCGCTGACAGGCGGTCAGCAGAAGCGCGGCAAGACTACAGACAATCAGCCGTCTCATCATGGCGCGGCTTCCTTCTTTTTTCGATGATAGTGGCGGCTGGCCTTTGCCCGGTTGCCGCAGACGGTCATGTCGCACCAGGTGCGGCTGCGGTTCTTGCTGCGGTCGACGAACAGCCAGCCGCAATTGCCGCAGATCTTCAGCCGTGTGATTTCTCCATCCGCGAGAAGGCGAAGGGCGGAATGCGCGGTGGCCGCCTCGAGCGAACCTTTGTCCGCACGGCGCAGGACGGCGGCAGTCGCTTCGAGAAGATCGGCTAAAAGACCATATCCGTCATTCTCCAGAATACGGGCGCGAAAATAACGGTCGATGGCCTCCCGCAAGGCTAGGAAGGGCAACCGGTTTCGGGATGGCACCGGTGCAAGCTCACCGAACAGGGAGCGTTCGGCCGAAAATACGCCTGCTGCCTTCGCAAAGGCGTCCATCTGCTCCGGCTCGGCGAAACGATCGACACTACGTGCGGGATCGAAGCGCAGGATGACGCTGTTGGCAACATCGAGCGCCAGAGCGCCTCCGGCAAAACGGTGCGGGGTCCAATAAAAGCTCATGTCATCATTATAACTGGCGAAAGCCATTTTACCAGTTATATTAGGCCGAGTTTCGGAAAGGATCGATGGCTTATCTGCTGCAGCAACTGGCGAATGCCTTGCCGTTGGCAGCGCTTTATGCGGCGCTTGCCTTCGGCTACTCCATTGCCTTTGCCGTGACCCGGCGTGCGGACATCACCTATGGCGCGATCTTTGCCTTTTCCGGGCATATCTATTTGATATTTGCCCATTTCGGCTGGAACCAGCTGTGGCTGATCTTTCCCGCAGCACTTGGCCTTGGTGCCGCAGCTGCACTGGCCGGCGGTCTCGGAGCAGGGGTGATCGCCGGCCGGTTCGTCATGCGGCCGCTTGCAAGGATTTCGCCGAACGCGGTGATCGTCGCCTCGCTTGGCGTGCTGATGGTGCTGATGGAGGGGGCAAGGCTTGCGGCAAACACGCGCGAGCTCTGGCTGCCGCCTTTCCTCAACAATCCCCTAGTTTTCTGGCGCGGGGACGGCTTTCCGGTTACGCTGACGCTGATCCAGCTCATCAATGTTGCGGCAATGCTGATGATGATCACCTCCGGCTATCTTGTGCTCGCCAATACCCGCTGGGGCCGTGTCTGGCGGGCGGTCGCAGACGATCCGCTGGCGGCAGAGCTCTCCGGTACCAATTCCTCGTTGGTCTTCGTCGTCTCCTATGCGGCGGCGGCACTCTATGCCTCTGTCTGCGGGGTGCTCGCGACTTCCCATTACGGCACGATGGATTTTGGCGCAGGCCTGCTGTTCGGGCTGAAGGTGGTGCTGATTGCCGCCGCCGGCGGCCATTCCAACCCCTTGCGCTCATCCGCCGGCGCCGCCGTCATCGGCTTTGCCGAAACGCTCTGGAGCGGCTACGGCCCGATCGTCTGGCGCGACCTTTTCATCGTTTCGGTGCTTGTGGGCGTGTTGGTGATGAGCAGGCGGGAGAGGGCGATCCCCTGAGCGGACGGTTTGTAGCGGCTTCCATGCTTCTTTCGGGGAAAAGCGCTTTTGCGAGTTCCCTTCGATCGTCACTTGGCTAATGTCGCCATGCCGTTAAGTCTCCCCACCGACCCTCCAGGACATACGATCATGCTCAGCAAGTCTCTTTGCCTGCTTTTCTCGGCTTCAATCATGCTGCTGCCGGCGACCGTTCGGGCGCAGTCCGTCGAACTGACTACCCAGTTCAGAGGGTCCGGCATGGCGCTCGAGACTGTGACCGATGGTCCTTTCGCGGGATTGGGGCAGTTGACCCCGCGCGGTGGCAATCCGGGACAGCGGTGGATGATCTCGTCGGAAGGCAACTGGCTGCGATTGCGCAACGAGCGGACCGGCAACGGGATGTGTCTCGACGTGATCAATGGTGGTGACCGCAACCATTTTGTGGAAATGCGGCCTTGCGGCAACTATTCCGGCCAGTTCTGGCATATGCGCGGAGATGGCAACGACATCAGGCTGACGCCCCAGTTTCTGGGCGAAGGAATGTGCCTTGATATCGTCAACGGCGGAATGGCGGACAATCTGGCGCGCATGGTTCCCTGCGCCAACTACTCCGGCCAGCTGTGGCAGGTGCGGCCTTAGGAAAACAACAGGACTGGTTGGCCCGGCGGCTACATCCACTTGTCCCGCGCTCTGTCATCCGCATCCTTGGCGGATACCCAGTCGCGGGCCGTGCCGTCTGCCGCATGCTCCTTCTTCCAGAACGGGGCGGAGGTCTTCAGAAAATCCATCATGAAGCTGGCGCTGTCGAAGGCAGCCTGGCGATGCGGTGCTGCCGCGACCACCAGTACGATATTCTCGCCCGGCGCGATTTTTCCGTAGCGGTGGATGGCAGTGAGCCCCAGGAGCGAGAAGCGTTCGATGGCGATCTCGGCGATACGGCGCATTTCGGCTTCCGCCATGCCGGGATAATGCTCGAGCTCGAGCGCGGAAAGCATACCCTGCTCGTCGCGGCAGAGACCGCTGAAGGTAACCACCGCGCCGATGTCCCTGCGGCCGGCAGTCAGGATTTCCACCTCGGATCGGAGGTCGAAGTCCTGGCTCTGCACCTGGATCCGCGGTTCGACGGTCACGGTTTCACCCTCCGGTCATCGGCGGGAAAATACCGATCTCTCGGGCGCCGGCGATCTTTTCCGAATGCTCGACATGCTCCTGGTCGATCGCCACCCGGATTACCTCCGGATATTGAAGCGCGTTCTCGTATTCCTCGCCCAAGCCCTTCAGATGATTCAGCAAGTCGCGCACGGTGACGACATTTTCCGGAATGGTGATTTCCTCTTCCGGCTTGCCGATGCGTTCGCGCACCCAGGCGAAATAGACGAGTTTGGTGCTCATTCTTCGTCAACCAGATGTTTCAGGCCGGCCTTGAAGTAGTCGTAGCCTGTGTAGAAGGTGAGGATCGCCGCAATCCACAGAAGCGCGATGCCCATTTCGGTAATATAGGGCATGATCTTGTCGCCGGCGGGGCCGGCAAGCAGGAAGGCGATCGCCACCATCTGGATGGTCGTTTTCCACTTGGCGATGCGCGTCACCGGTACCGACACCTTCAGTGCCGCGAGATATTCGCGCAGGCCGGAGACGAGGATTTCGCGGCACAGAATGGTGATCGCCGCCCAGAGAGACCAGCCGGCAATCGTCCCGTCCGCGGCCATCAGGAGCAGCACGGAGGCGACGAGAAGCTTGTCGGCAATCGGGTCCAGCATCCGGCCGATATTGGATGTCTGGTTCCAGATGCGGGCGAGATAGCCGTCGAGATAGTCGGTGAGGGAAGCGATCACGAAGATCGTCAGGCCCGCCCAGCGGGCGAAATCCGAACTTTCGAGCCGGCCCTCCACGAAGAAGCAGAGAACGATGACGGGCACGGCAACGATGCGCGCATAGGTGAGCAGGTTGGGGATGTTGTATGCGCGGGAAGCCATGGACGACCTGTTAGCTCTATTTGTTCCTAGTTGATGCCTGAAGCCGCGCCCGTCAACATGCCTTCGCGGCTTTTTTGAAAAGGATTGCGGCAGAGCCGCTTACCCGGCGCGGTTCTCGTGAAAGTGATTGTAGATCTGTTTCGCCACGGCTTCGGAAATGCCCTCCACCGCCATCAAATCCGTAAGGCCAGCGCGGGACACGGCTTTTGCCGTACCGAAATGCTGCAGCAGCTTGCGCTTTCGACCGGGTCCTATGCCGGAAATCTCGTCCAGGGGATTGCGGACCATCTCCTTCTTACGGCGGGCGCGATGCGAGCCGATGGCGAAGCGATGCGCCTCGTCGCGCATCCGCTGGATGAAATAAAGCACCGGATCGCGCGGCGGCAGCGAAAAGTCGCTCTTTCCGTCCATGAAGAAACGCTCGCGGCCGGCCTCGCGGTCGACGCCCTTTGCAACACCGATCGCCGTTACGACATCCCGAATGCCGAGTTCGTCGAGAATGGAGCGGACGGCGGTCATCTGCCCCTGTCCGCCGTCGATGAGGATCACATCCGGCCAGGCGGGGAAGGGGGCATCTGCGGCATCTTCGGCTGTGGCTGCGGACCCGCTGCGGTCGGGGAGGCCCTCTTCCTTGATGAGGCGCGAAAACCGGCGCGTCATCACCTCCCGCATCATGCCGAAGTCGTCGCCGGGGGTGATGTCGGTCGATTTGATGTTGAACTTGCGGTACTGGTTCTTCACGAAGCCTTCCGGCCCCGCCACCACCATGCCGCCCACCGCATTGGTGCCCATGATGTGGGAGTTATCGTAAATCTCGACCCGGCGCGGAGTGTAGGGCAGGGCGAAAGTTTCGGCAAAGCCGGCAAGAAGCCGTGCCTGCGAAGCCGTCTCGGCGAGCTTGCGGCCATGCGCCTCGCGGGCATTCGCCAGAACGTGATCGACGAGGTCCCTCTTTTCGCCGCGCTGCGGCACCGAGATCACCACCTTGTGGCCGGCCTTTTCGCAGAAGGCCATCGCGAGCAGTTCCTGTTCCTCCACGGTCTCGGAAAGCAGGATCTGCCGCGGCACCGGTTTGTCGTCGTAGAACTGCGCGAGAAAGGCATTGAGCACTTCCGCGGGAGAAAGCTGCGGGTCGGCCTTCGGGAAATAGGCGCGGTTGCCCCAGTTCTGGCCGGTGCGGAAAAAGAAGACCTGGATGCAGGAGAGCCCGCCCTCATGATGGATGGCGAAGACATCCGCCTCCTCGACGCCGGCCGGATTGATGCCCTGGTGGCTCTGGACATGCGACAGCGCGGCGAGCCGGTCGCGATAGACCGCCGCGCGTTCGAAATCGAGATCTTCGGAGGCTTCCGCCATCTGGCTGGCGATCGCCGCCTTCACATTCTGGCTTCTGCCGGAAAGAAAGTCCTTCGCTTCGCTGACGAGCGCGGCATAACCTTCGTCGCTGATCTCGTAGGTGCAAGGGCCGGAGCAGCGCTTGATCTGGTAAAGCAGGCAAGGACGGGTGCGGGTTTCGAAGACGCTGTCGGTGCAGGTGCGCAACAGGAAGGCGCGCTGCAGTGAGTTGATCGTGCGGCCGACGGCTGCAGCCGAGGCAAATGGGCCGAAATAATCGCCCTTGCGGGCACGCGCGCCCCGATGTTTGAAGATCGCCGGTGCCCGGTGATCGCCGGTGATCAGAATATAGGGAAAAGACTTGTCGTCACGCAGAAGCACGTTGAAGCGCGGGCGCAGGCGCTTGATCAGGTTCGCCTCGAGCAGCAGTGCCTCGGTTTCCGTCCGCGTCGTGACGAATTCCATATGCGTCGTCTCGCGCACCATGCGGGCGATGCGGTTGGAATGAACGCGGCCCTGGGCATAGTTGCCGACGCGTTTCTTGAGGCTACGCGCCTTGCCGACATAGAGCACGTCGGCCGCTTCGTTGAACATCCGGTAGACGCCGGGCGCGTTGGGCAGGTGCTTGACGAATTCGGCGATCAGCTCGGCGCCCTTCAGGCCGCTCTCGTTCTTGGGCGCTTCGTTCCAGTCGACCGACGCGACGATCCCTTCGACGGGCTCGCTCACCGGAGCGTCGTCGTCATCCTCTTCGGTTTCGTCGTAAAGAACACCGCCATCCGGCAGCTTCGTTCCATTCATTCCAAAGTCTCCGCCAGATGCCGGAACGGAGCCGGTCGCTGGCCATCGCCGATTCGAACCATGAGCCCGTGATCGGCAGCTTGTCAAAGTTTTGCGGGCGAATGGGCTGGCCTGGCATCGGGTCCAAGGCAGAGATAGTGAATCGCCTCCTGTTTGGAAAGTGAAGAACGCTGTCCGGGCATTTGAGGGTGGTAGCGGGAGCGGCTCCAAGGCAATGGTTGTTTGAGGCAGGAATCTGGCAACGGGCGCCGATTTTGCCCGCGCACCTCGAAATGAAACCCTGGCGTTCGGTCATTATTGCAATGCAGAAGGCAAGTTCTTCATGACCTTGTCGCTACTGTTCTGAGGATAGAAGTTGAAAATGCGAAATTTCGGGCGTAAAGTGGGCGCATCAAAGATCTATTAATTGAGAATTTCTTTCGATTTAAGAAGTATTTAATAGAGATTAAGGTGTATATATTTAAATTAATGAATAAGTAGGGTTAACGATATACATGTTGCGAGACAGCAACATCCAATTTCGGCCTTTTGTGCGCCATAATCAATTCACATTTCGGCTCTTTCATTTCCTCATTTCGCATCCACATTCGGCCTCACCGGGCAGGGAACAAAGCCGTCGCAGCATTTGGTCGCGACGGATCCCGGCACAGCAGTAAAAGGAGAAAATGTATGCGTACTCTCATCGCAACTCTGATGGCCTCGGCAGCCAGCTTCATCGCCATCTCCGCGGCCAATGCCGCTGATGCCGTCGACCAGATTCCGCAGGCCCCGGCAGCAGTCGAAGAGCCGGCACCGGTCGCAAATTGGGCAGGTTTCTACCTCGGTGGTTACGGTTCTTATGATTGGGGCCGTTTCGGCGGCGCTGGCGATCGCGATGGCGCATTTGGCGGCGGTGCCTACACCGGCTACAACTGGCAGTCCGGCCAGATCGTTTACGGTGTTGAAGCCGATGTCGGCTACAACGGCGAAAAGAACACCACGATCGAAGGCTACGAAGGCAAGGCCGGCTGGAACGGCTCGGTTCGTGCCCGCGTCGGTTACGACCTGAACCCCTTCCTGATCTACGGTACCGGCGGTGTCGCCCTTCAGGACAACGAACTGAGCGACGCGACCTCTTCGGAAAACAAGACCGCAGTCGGTTACACTGTCGGTGCCGGTGCAGAAGCCATGGTCACCAACAACATCACCGCTCGTGTCGAGTACCGCTATACGGACTTCGGTTCGGACCGTTACAGCCTGGATTCCGGTTCGGTTTCCAAGGGCTACGACGATCACAGTGTCAAGGTCGGTATCGGCGTCAAGTTCTAAGTCCATCGCCTTTACAGGCTCGGGAAGCCCGGACTTCGCAGGCTGTGTGGAAACGATTGGCAAATCAGTTAAGATGGCCACCTCGGGATCGGGGTGGCCATTTTCATGGGATATATTTTCGGTTTGGATCGGGAGCAGGCATCGCTTTTGCCAGCTCGGATTGAG
>NZ_PVBM01000058.1 GCF_002968575.1 Neorhizobium huautlense
GTCCGAGTCGCCATGCTGATCCGCCGTGCCATCCATCCCCCGAACTGGGACAGCGAACCTTCACCATCCCATCGGGAGCATCAACACTATCGGTAACATTTTGCTTGAGGCAATGCGGGGGTCAATTCTTCGCTTCGCTTGACAGGGTTGTCGGGAAGCTCGCCGTGCCGAGAACACAGTCGCGATGATCGACGACCGCCGCGACATGCAAGTCTTTATGGGTATCGACGCCGCCAATGACGTGAGTTTCTGCTGCGTGGTCCATCATCCGATCATCCTTTCCTGCAATGCGTGAACATTCTTTGCTCGCAAGGATGCAGGGACAGGACAGTCATGGGACCGGATGGTCATGCCCTTCTTGGGTCACGGCAGCACCTGCGAGACAAGGCCTCGCCGCAGGGCGTTCTCGGATGATCGACAGGTCCAGGGAAAGACACATATCGGGTCGATCGGAATGAGGGTCAGATCACACCAAGAGGCCATGCGGCACCAACCCAGCGAATGGTCAATCGGTGTTAGAGTCAAACCACCCGAGAACTGGCGCCAATCATATGACTGTCCGAATGGTGGAGCAGTGCATCCGGCTTGCCTCTGCGCCAGATGGCCATGATCAGCGCATCTGTGACGAGCTGGGCCGTCATGTTGGCATTCATCGACCAGCCGACGACACGGCGCGAGAACAGGTCGATGACGGCAGCCACATACAGCCAGCCCTCAGCCGTCCATAGATAAGTAAAATCGGCCACCCACTTCTGGTTCGGTCTTGCTGCGGCGAACTGTCGGTCCAGCACATTCGGCATGATGACCGGGCGCTCACCGTCGTCTTTCGGCAAGCCCCGCCTTCTCGGTCTTGCTCTCAATGCATTGTCGCGCATGAGACGCTCGACGCGATGCAGACCACACGAAAAGCCTTCCGCGAGTAGGTCATGCCAGACACGTCGCGCGCCGTAGGTACGGTCGCTGTCCTTGAAGCTGTCCTTGATCTTGTCGAGCAGAGCCTCGTCATACCGGGCATGCTGGCTTGGAGACCGATGTAACCAGGCATGAAATCCGGAACGCGATACACCCAGCGCTTCGCAGAGCCATGCCACCGGCCAGATCGAACGGTGCTTTGCAATGAACGCGAACTTCATATCACGTCCTTCGCAAAGTAGGCGGCGGCCTTTTTTAAGATGTCGCGCTCTGCCTTCAGCTTGGCGACTTCTTTCCGAAGCCTCTCGATCTCAAGCTGCTCGGGCTTCATCTGGCCCTGACCAGGAAACGCCTGTGCCGGGTCGGAACCGTATTCCCTGACCCACTTGCGCAGGACATTCTCATGAACATCCAGATCGCGGGATGCCTGCGCAACGCTGACCCCACGCTCTCGCACCAACTTCACTGCCTCAAGCTTGTACTCGCGGCTGAACTTCCTTCGTTGCATTCATGCGCTCCAGTTTCATTGGAAACACCTTAACTCGGTGTCCACGAAACCGGCAGCAGGCCAGTCCCCACTTATTCCTGCTCTTCACAGCTCGTTCCACTTCCCTGACATTGAATAGGCATCCCGATGGAATTTGTCGTAACCGGTGTTCCGCTCCCACGTTGTCCGATGTCGGCTGATCTGTGATCGACATTCCATGGATGTCGACGTGGACAATGTCCTTGTAACCGCCAATGCGAAAATGATGAAGCCACTTGTAATCAGGTCCGTATCTGTAGCCATTTGTCGAAAGCGCACTCCACGCCGGAGTTGGATCAAGCGCATGCATCGCCAAACGGAGTTCGTCCCACTTTGTGTCGTTCATGACCCGGTTGAGCATAACGCTACCTTTCCAGCGAGCTGAGGTAGTGTCGTCCGCGACATCAACTACAGGAAGCTCGGGATCAAACTGTCGCTATCTGCGTCGATACAAGGAAATTTGAGACGCCACAATGACTGCAATTGGCGTTTCTGCGTCACCGGGCAGTCATAGGTCTCGCTTGAATGCCCAGTCTGCTGCCAGACATTCGAAGGTCTCGTCACGCAGATAGAACAGGAAATGTCTACTGCCCCCGCTTGCCACCGAAACCGACGTCCAGTCTTCTGGCAGGTACCGAGCTTCATCGTTACCGACAAGCTCGTAAAATTCGCCCCATCCAGGAGCAGCTTTGCCATACCGGCACTGCCCGAGATACCAACCCTCATCATTGACGTTGCCTAATCGCCACGCCTCGCAGCCCATAAACGTCAGCGTACCAGTTTCCCCTTGAGCCGCCCGATAGGCGTAGGGATTGAGCAGGAACTGAAGTCCCAGGACTGTTCCGTCCAATGTTACCTTCGGCGCTGGAACATTAGGATGCGCATTCCAGCCGACGTTTAACTTCAAAAATACCAAGTCAGGCACACTACCTCCGGAGAACTGGGCTAAGGGAAACGCGCCTGATTATGCAGTAGGGTTGATTCGATGTCTCCTGTTGGCCGATACTGTTGAAAAACTCCGGGGAATGATGGCGAATACGACTTCCGACACGTGCTGCTGGAATACAATTTCGTCAATGACCACGGTGCGGAACTGGTTTGTACGATCTGGCAGAATTCCTTGGTTTGACGCAACTCCATTTCGGTCAGCAAACGCCAAAATACCCGCCAAAGAGTTTTTCAACGGTATCGGCCCCAAGTTGCCGCCCGCCTCTGTGTTTAGGGCGCTCCAAATCAAAGGCGATCCGAGTCAGAGGCTCCCCCCAAAACTGCTAAGCCCGCAGGCGTTTAATTCACTCTGCCAAAGCCCAGAAGAAGAGAAGAAAAAAGAAGTCCTGATGTATGATAATCAGCGACAGGAAGGCTCTCTTCATCCGCAACCTATAGCAATCGATATTGCTTCGAGTCCACGACGGTTTTGCCTGCACGAAGTGGGCGGCAGAGAGATCACTGGCGGACAGATGCGGGGGCCCGAGTATGGTCCTTACAGCCGAGGGAAATTCTGAGATGGTTCAATACACTGGCGAGGAAGCGCTTCGCCATGCCCGAAAACTCACGAAGACTAGCCACGATTCCGCTCATTGGGTCACAGAATATATCGACCCCCACTCTGGGAAGCGTTGGGGGCTCGACTACCCCCAATCAGAGCTCAACGGAGGTGGCCCGCCACGGCTCCGTAAATTACCTTCAAGGAGAGTTAGGGGGCGGGTGGACAGCTTTCTGGCCCATAACTCCCCTTGTTCTCGATCTAGCCATTGCATACGCTGGGGTGAACAGGGGGCAAGCCGTGGATCAAGATCAAGTCGAGGTGTGCCGTCGTTCAATGTCATTCAGCGCCGCTGATCCGTTCTCCAAGGTGGGCATTTCCGAAGGCACACTGCAGGGAGAGCAGCCTCTAAATGGCTTGAGGCATCCGCCGGAGAATGGAACCTGCGGTTGGTACATCTGGAGCGGTCCAGAGTTTTTTCTTGATGACGACGAGTTCTTCAAGCGATGCACGTGTCTCATCTATCACAGCGTTGCCTGGCCGTCTTACCCTATCTGGGGCTTCCTCCTGGGTGGCGGTTCTTGATCGCACCGAACTACGAAGATGTGTGGTTCGACCCAAGCTTACTGGACGTTTAGCAATACGGCTGCCTTATTGAGCAGTGCCGCCCGCCTTTGTGACTCGGGTGCTGTTCCGCCTTCGGGCCAAAGCGGACTCCGGCTGTAGCTGACTGCTATCGCAACGTCGGTTGTTGGCCCGGATAAAGTCGTTGCTCGCATCAATCGACGATGTTGTTGAGTAGCATCTAGACCGCAGTCCCTAAATCGTCTCCGGATTGGTACCGGTCAACAACACCATACTGAGACCATGATGATCGGACGAAACCCTCTTCGAAATGGTCGTAGAAGATAACCTTGTTGCCCATCAAGGCGACCACCCAGCAGAGACCGTAGCCGGGCACCTCCCATTCTTCAGGCAGTCGCTTGATCATCTCCCAAAGCTTGCGCTGTCCGAAGGACATTAGGCTCCAGCTATCATTTATTCGGTCCCACAGTTTTTCTTCGGGAAACGACACTATGTCCTCGCGCGTCTGCCGTCTTGTTGGCGATCTGAATGTTAGATGGCAGAGGTCGCTACCGCAATGACCACTCCTGGCGGATATCGTTGAAAAACTCGCTGGATTGGCCGCGCCTTTATTCTCTCAGGTCGTTCGGACGTCGGATGGCGGGCTGTCGATCCCCGCGCAGCGGCGCAAGGCATCATCTCCGCCGCCGTCAGGCGGCGAGAGCGCCTTGCGGCTGTCGCAGTGGCCTGAGCTTGGCCAGCCTCCGCAAGTTCTGAGCGGTTGCTGCAAACAGGAATTCGTCTCGCGCACCGCATGGACCTCGCAGTCTCAGGCGCGCCATCCGGAGAATGCGCTTGAGGTGAGCAAAGAGCATCTCCACCTTCTTACGGCGATGCCGTGACTGCTCGTATTCAGGTGTGGTGGCAATCACTCTCGCGACGTCCCGGGCATCCTCGTTGATCACGCGGCACCTTGCGCATGGCATTTTCGGGCAGCAGCGCGGCTTGAGTTCGCAGGCATCGCAGTCGCCTTTCCTGGCCCTGTAGAGGCGCGTGCCGTCGGCGGTAATGCCCGATCTCGGCGTTTCGTAAGTCCGGTGGAATTGCTTCGATTCCTTGCCGGCCGGGCAGATGTAGCGGTCGTTCTCGGCCTCCCAGGTGATCTTCCACTCTCTGGATCATCGTCCGGGACGCACCAACCTCGGCCTGACGACTGGCACCGGTAGCCTCCACATCGAGGATGACGCCGTGGTCGGTGTCGATCAGGTAGTTTGTAGCATAGGCGAAGAAGGCATGGCCTTTATGGGATCCGGTCCACTGAGCCGCCGGATCGGAGGGCGAGATGAACTTCGGCGTCACGGACGATGCCGCGCCAAACGCTGCATCATCGAGCACCGACAGATATTCCCGAACCGACCGGCTGGCGTCGTCCTTGACCTCCCACTCCGCGCCGGCACCGAACGTTGCTTGTGGGCGTCGGCGGCGATCAGACTGGCATCGACGGCGAACCCTTCGGCACCAACCAATCCCTGAGCAAGGCAACGCTCCACTACCGTTTCGAACATATGGCGCGAGATGTCGCTTTGGCAGGCTTGCCCAGTTGCGGCCATCCGATCCCCAGTCTAACCTTGCTGCAATACCCCCCGATAACCTTTGAGGAAGCAATGGAAGTCGATATCATGTGCGAGGGAAAGGTCATTGGGCACGCGAACCTTGATCCAATTGATCCGCCGATGGGCGTAGCCGGAGGACGGTTCGTTCCTGCTCCAGAATATGCCCCGCGCCTCCATGCATACGTAATCGATGGCGACGATAACAAGCTTGGCGAGAGCGCTGAGCTTTCGGCACGGTCCGATTCCTATGGCATGCTCCCATGTGCGGGCGTCGCCATCGAAGACTTCAATGAAACCCTTCACGAGGTAAATGTAACGGTTCTAGGTATGCCATATCCCGAATATGAAACTGCCTTCTCGGAACACGCTCTTTTCAAGGCCTACTGGCGCACGGATGAGTAGTCGAGTTGTTCAACGCCATCGGCCCCTAACCGGACATCAGGAAGCCATCTGGTATGGCGCAAGTCTCCATAATTTTTTCAAACAACTTATGACCAGCGACCCCATTCCAGAATACCTACTAGCTCAGCGGTTGCGAAATCGCTGCATCGACGTGTTGGAACTTCTTGCGGACGGCAACGAGACCGTCCGGCAGTTTGGTTCTGCAGGATACTTCAACTGGTTTTTCGATTGGTTTCCCGATGAAGACGCTTATGATCCCCCGTCGGCAATGTCCCAAGATGAAGTAGAGGTCGCTACAGCGGTGCTAGCCCTAATGCGCGAGGCGTGCGATGCCACTTCGCTGCTCGTGACTGAAGATGAGCTTATTGCAACAGGCTGGCCAAGCCGTATTCAACAGTTTGCACAAAATGCGCTGGAAGTGTTCATGACCCGAGGTCGGGGCGTTGAGGATTAACAGCTTTGTCCATCATTGCAGTTTAAATGTCCGCTTGTGGCGGAAGGCGGCAGTCGGCCCATTGCGGACCGATTCAACATCATTCATGTTTGCGAAGAAAATCCACGGGTGCTTGGATTAGATATGGATTTAGAGAGCGGCGAGCTAATCGCGGAAGTCATCGATCCTGTATCCGGTTCCCGTGTCGTTTTTGAGGACGATGGTCGAGTCGCCTATGCATATCTTCTATCCTCTGAGGGAGAAATCACCTCCGATGTCTGGCTCTACAACCGTTCCCCTACACCCAAGAAGGCTACTTGGCACGACCGAAAGGCCGCCCCATTCCTGAATCCTGCCGAATTCGTACGTACTGATATCGCGTTTGCTCTCCCGGAACACCCCGCCGATATCATGGTGGTCTGGGATGTGATTGAGAAACCTAACGTCTCCCTTTGCATCCATATCCATGAAGAGCTAGTCGGGATACTTGCTACCGGATCAAAACCGGGCTGGAGTCTGCTTGCCGCGAATGATGGGCCTCTTGCCAGAAAGTTTCCACGGAAATCGTAGCTTCGATAGCTCGACCGGTACGTCCACAAATGGCGCGAAGCGGAAGACGCCTATCGGCCGATACTGTTGAAAAACTCCGGGGAATGATGGCGAACGCGATTTCCGCCACGTGCTGCTGGAATACAAATTCGTCAATGACCCCGTTGCGGAACTGGTTTGTACGATCTGGCAGAATTCCTTGGTTTGACGCAATTCCATTTCGGTCAGCAATCGCCAAAATACCCGCCACAGAGTTTTTCAACGGTATCGGCCCATTGCAGCCAATCCTATGTCTTGTAACAGTACCTCTTGAGTTCAGACAGACGGCGGGGAATTCCTTTGAAGTACGAGATAGCGATATGCTCAGATACTGCATATGAAGAGCTGGTTGCCGAACTCCGTTTCGGAAGCGGTGAGTTGGTTGTGATCAGCCAGGAGCGCAGTCGCGACCAGTTTGAGGTGAGCATCTATTCACCATTCAAGGGCACAGATGAGTTGGTTGAGCGGCCAAATTTGGTTGATCTTGACGACTTGGTTGGTGCCATTGCTGAGGCCAAAGAACGCTTGAGGCTGCTAGACGTGCCACGCTACTAGAGGCGTCTTGCGGCTGCTCACGGCGCTTCTGTGTGTGCTATGACGCCTCTCGGACCTTTGCGGACTTCTCAGGACCCGCTAAACGTACGGCTGGAACAGCGAGGGCGCGATGGTCAGAGGCAGAAGGCAGAATCGAGGCGATATCGTTAGGATCGACATTGGTAATGGAACGCATTTCTACGCAATAGCTCTAACACATCCGCTCTTCGCCTTTCTCGACGGTGTTTTCGAACGTGAAGAACCGGTTCAAGACGTGCGAGATCGAGCGGTTCTCTTTAAGCTATGTGTGATGGACAATGCTGCAAAGTCCGGGCGATGGCCAATCGTCGGAAAGGTTGACCTACCCACAGTGTCCGCCTTGGACGGCGCGGTGTTTTTCAAGCAAGATCGGATTTCAGGCAAATTATCAGCGTATGATGCCATCGCGAATGCCGAGTCCCCGCTCAGCTTTGAAGAGGCAGATCGCCTAGAATGCGCTGCTGTTTGGAGCCCAGAGCATGTCGAAGACAGACTTCGAGATCATCTGAACGGCGTTTCGAACAAGTGGTGGGCATCAATGCGGCCGCGCCCGCTTGCCACCTTTGGCCCGCATCGCCCTGTTGCCGCTGACCCATCAGATAGAGGCATACACGTCAGAAATTGTTAGATTGGAGAAACACATGGTCCGCGAAACCCGGCAGGATGCGACATTGAGCCGGCTGACTTCAATTCCAGGTGTGGGTCCAATCACTGCCAGCTCTATTGCGGCCGTTGTACCCGACCCACAGGCCTTCAAGTCTGGTCGTCATTTTGCGGCTTGGATAGGCCTGACCCCAAAATCAAATTCCACAGGTGGGAAAACCAGATTGGGAAGAATCTCAAAAATGGGAAACCCGGTCTTACGATCTCTTTTGGTTGTGGGGGCGTCCGCCGTTATCCAGCACGCACGTCGAGGCGCAAAGGTCTCAGCCTGGCTGTCTGAGTTGCTGAGGCGCAGGACATATAAGGTCGCCGCCATTGCGCTGGCCAACAAGATGGCGCGCATTGTTTTGGCTCTTCTAGTGAGAGGGGGGCAATTCCACAGCACCGCGAACGAAACAATGGCGGCCTAGGACCGAATGCAAATCGCTTGTCGTCGCTGACAAGCTGAAGTCCAAGGTGCAAGATCAATGATGACCCCGAGGAAAGACATCCGGATTGGATCAAGACCGTGATTCCCAACGTGCTTCGAGCTCGCTGATTTGTTTAGGTCACTCCAGTCGCGAACGTCATCAAGGCCAGTAACCCAATGCTGCACGAAAAGGCCGGACATATGGGCGCACCAGCCCCCGGAATATCAACGATTGAACACCTTGACCGCAGAGCCGTTCCACATATGGGAATCCACTTTGTCAACAGAGCCTAGCACTACTTTGGCAGATTAATTCTCGGTTAACGATGATGGGCCATCTTTGGCATTCCAACAGGGGTGCGAAGGATGTATCCGTCCGAGCGAGACCGCCTGTGAATATTGAGTAAAACAGTTCAGACCCTGTCCTTATTCCCATGCATAAGGACAGTTGGACGGATGGAGATTTTGGGAGGAGACAGCGGGTCTCGGGTGAGC
>NZ_PVBM01000059.1 GCF_002968575.1 Neorhizobium huautlense
CCCAGGCGCCAGGCCGGGAGAACTACGGGCCTGACGACCTCAACTGCTCCAACCGCCCGGTGCGGACCCGCATGCCGGGTGGTGTGGGAGGGGCGGAGCCAATAGGCTCCCCCCTATCCCGATTGTGGCCGGCCTGCCGGCAGTCCGTCAGTAACGGGATATAAGCGATTTTGACGCTAATTTATGTGCTTGCGCCCTGGAACTGTGGCATGAGCCAAATGATGAAGGCCGGTCTGGCCGTCGACAGACCCGCGGGTGGGATCCCGCTACAGCGGCTCGCGTCATTTCCGACGCGCAGAAGATGCTGTAAATTTTGGATTTGGGCATAGTCCTTCCTCCAAACCGAGTTCGAAGGGCTGTGCGGCAGACCGCGCCGGGCAGGCGCGACGACAAGGAGCTTATATGACACGCCGCTATTTTGGCACTGATGGCATTCGCGGACAGTCCAACATCTTTCCGATGACGCCGGACCTGGCGATGCGCGTCGGCATTGCCGTCGGCACGATCTTTCGCAACGGCAGCCACCGCCACCGCGTCGTGATCGGCAAGGATACGCGTCTTTCCGGCTACATGCTGGAAAATGCCTTGGTGGCGGGCTTTACCGCTGCCGGTCTGGACGTCTTCCTGCTCGGCCCGATCCCGACGCCGGCTGTGGCCATGCTGACCCGTTCGTTGCGCGCCGATGTGGGCGTGATGATCTCGGCCTCGCACAATCCTTACCAGGACAACGGGATCAAGCTGTTCGGCCCGGATGGCTACAAGCTTTCCGACGAACTGGAGATACGCATAGAGGATCTGCTCGACAGCGATCTGCATGCCCAGCTTGCCAAGTCCGCGGATATCGGCCGGGCGAAGCGCGTCGAGGGTGATATTTACCGCTATATCGAACATGCCAAGCGCACGTTGCCGCGCGACGTCACGCTGCATGGGCTGAGAGTGGCGATCGATTGCGCCAATGGCGCGGCCTACAAGGTGGCTCCGCTCGCACTCTGGGAACTCGGGGCTGAAGTGGTGACGATCGGTAACGAGCCGAACGGCACGAACATCAACCTGGACTGCGGCTCGACGAGCCCCGAGGCGCTTCAGAAGAAGGTGCATGAGGTGCGTGCCGATATCGGTATAGCACTCGACGGCGACGCAGACCGGGTCATCATCGTCGACGAGTGTGGCGAGATCGTCGACGGCGACCAGCTGATGGCGGTGATCGGGGAAAGCTGGGCCGAGGAAGAGAAATTGAGGGGCGGCGGCATCGTCGCTACCGTCATGTCCAATCTCGGTCTCGAGCGCTTTCTGAAGGGCAAGGGCCTTGAACTTGCCCGCACCAAGGTCGGCGACCGTTACGTGGTCGAGCATATGCGTCACAACGATTTCAACGTGGGCGGCGAGCAGTCCGGCCACATCGTCCTTTCGGACTTCGGCACCACCGGTGACGGCCTTGTTGCGGCCCTTCAAATTCTGGCGCGCGTAAAACGCCTCGGGCGGCCGGTGAGCGAGGTTTGCCGCCGATTCGAGCCGGTGCCGCAGCTTCTGAAGAATGTCCGCTTCCAGGGCGGCAAGCCGCTCGAGGACATCATCGTACGTCAGGCCATTGCGGACGCGGAAGCCGAGCTTGCTTCGAAGGGGCGCCTGGTCATTCGTCCGTCCGGCACCGAGCCGCTGATCCGCGTGATGGCGGAAGGCGACGATCGGGCCCAAATCGAGCGGGTCGTAGAAGGGCTCGTCGGCGTCATTGCCAACGCCCGCACCGTCGCCTGAGTTTTCCGCTTGAGAAAAAGCCGGCAGCGATGCCGGCTTTTTTGTTTCGCGGTATGGGAAAGCGGGCGGCAGCTATATCCCTGCTGGGTTCAGGGGCGTGCCTGGCCTGTCAACGAGAAATAGACGAAGGCCGCGATGAAGAAGGCGGCGACCCCAAGGACGATCAGCACGCGCTTCAGCCATGGTGGCGTCTGCCGCGGGGGCTTCGGTTTGGGCGGGCGCTGGAACTTGATAACATTGTCTGACATGCCTGCGTATTTAGAGCATCCGGCTTAAATTTGCACTCGAATCTCTTCGTTCAGGAAAGGATCAACAGTTCCTTTTCTTGGTGGTGTCGAGCCAAATTCGGACGCTTCGAGGAAAACATGCGGTAAACAGGCATGGTTAAGTCGGACTTAACTTTTTTCCTTCATTATCCATCGCGATCAACCCGTTGGCTGCGCGCTTGCCTGCCATACGCGATATGAGCTTTGGAGATGAAGCCATGAAGAAAACCCTGGCCAGTATGTTTGCGCTGGCGCTGACGGTGAGCGCAGCCCAATCGGCAGATCTTTATCAGCCGCAGCCCGAACCGATCCTCGATGCCCCGGAAGTCGCCATTCAGGAGGCGAGCGGCTGGTATCTGCGCGGCGATGTGGGCTATTCCTTCAACGACATGCGCGGCGCGGAATATTTCCAGGGCTCCAACGGCACGCTGGTAGATTTTGATAGCGCGTCGCTCAAGGACAGCTTTCTTCTCGGCGGCGGCGTCGGTTACCAGATCAACAACTACCTGCGTACGGACGTCACCTTCGACTACCTGACCTCAGCGGACTTCCGCGGCTCGACCACGGGTCTTTGCGGCGGGGTGACCTGCACCTCCAGCGACAAGTCCTACATGCATGCCTATTCGCTGATGGCGAACGTCTATGTCGACCTCGGCACCTACGGCTATTTCACGCCCTATGTCGGCGGTGGTATCGGCGGTACCTATGTCAAGTGGGGCAAGCTGCGCAACACCATCTGCGACGACCCGGCGGTGCCCGGCTGCTACTCTACCGACCACAAGGGCGAAAAGAGCTGGCGCTTCAGCTATGCCCTTATGGCCGGCGCGTCCATTGACATCACCTGTAACCTCAAGGCGGATGTGGGCTACCGCTATCGCCATATCGTCGGTGGCGATATGTTCGGCTACAATCTCGGTGGCGGACCCGGCCGGGACAAGGGTTTCGACATGCACGAAGCGCGCGTCGGCGCCCGCTACGTATTCGGTGGCTGCGACACTCCCGTCGCCTACGAGCCGCCGCCGGAGCCCATCGTCTACAAGTAAGTTTCCAATATCTTCCAGCGAAAGCCGCCTTCGAGGCGGCTTTCTGCATTCGGCCGATAGGTGGCGTATTGCGGATTAACGATATATCCGATTTCAATTTCAAAATTCGCGTTTGAGTTGCTATCAAGCGCCCGATGTGACGATGGGGCAGCTCATGGTGCCGGTTTTCAAGATTTCCATCTTCGACAACCTCGACGATCTCTCGCAGGATTGGCCTCGCGGTTCTGCGGCGGAGGGAGCGCATTTCCACGTGTTTCAGAGCGTGACCTTTCTTCAAGTGTGGCTCGCCAGTTTCGGGCGCTCGGGAGAACGCAGCCTGCATTTCGTCGAGGTGCGCGATGCGGAGGATCGGCCGGTCATCTTCATTCCGCTTTGCATCACGCGCCGCAACGGAACTCGAATTCTCGAATTCGTCGACGCCGACGCGGCCGATTACAATGCCCCGATACTTTTTACGACGTCGATCTCCTGGACGCCGGAGCTTGCGGAGCGCCTTTGGCACGAGATCGCCAGTCAGTTGCCGCCGTTCGATCTCCTCATATTCAGTAAGATGCCGGCAGATATCGACGGTCTTGCCAATCCCTTGAGCTTGATGAGTGACCAAGCGAACGAGGCTTCTTGTCACGCCAACGATCTGCGGCGACCCTGGGCGGACATCGAGGCGGCGATCCCGCAACGAAAGACACTCGCCCGCAAGATGCGCAACCTGGAGAAGATCACGCCGCTCGAATTCCGCATTGCCGATGGTGATGAAGAGCGCCGGGAGGCAACTGCCGCATTCCTGCGCCAGAAGCAGTGGCGCTTCGAACAGACCCGCGTGCCCGGCTTCGATGTCGATACCGACAAGCACGATTTCTTTCGCGATGGCACGGAAATCTTCGCGAAAGAGCAGATGCTGAAGCTCTTCTACCTCCAGTCCGGTGACAGGATCATCGCGACGATCTGGGGGCTGACGGCCGGCAGACGGTATTACGCGATCATGCTCTCTTTCGAGGCAGGGGAATGGGCGAAATTTTCACCGGGCAGCGTACTTTACTACCGTACGCTGCAATGGCTTCACGGCAACGGATATGAGTGGCTGGATCTCGGCATCGGCGATGAGGCGTGGAAGATCGAAAGCTGCGAGACGACGTTTCCACTGACGGCGAAACAGGCAGCTCTGACACTTCGAGGGCAGGTCTATCTGTTGCGGCAAAGGTCGGTCGCTGCGCTTCGCTCCACCAGACTGTGGCGATCACTCCGGCCGCTCAAATGGGTAATCCGGCGCCGGTTGCGGCAGACGATGATGACGATATCAAGCTATGGTGCGGTATCCGAGCTTCTTTTGCCAATGATGGCAATCGCTTGAGCGAAACAAGCGGCGTAAGCGCATCGGGTCTGCGGCAAAAATTTGTCTTTGCGCGACGCAATCCTCTTGACTGTAAAGGCGGAGAAGAATACCCACAGCGGCGGGACACCTCTCCCCAACGAGAGGCCATCTATCTGGAAGGATAGCACAATGGCGGATACCGCAAAGCCGGACGTACGTCCGAACAATACCCATTTTTCTTCTGGCCCTTGCTCGAAGCGCCCCGGTTGGACGCTCGAAGCGCTTTCCGATGCCCCGCTCGGTCGTTCGCACCGCGCCAAGGTCGGCAAGGCAAAGCTCAAGCAGGCCATCGATCTTACCCGTGAAATTCTGAACGTGCCGGCGGATTACCGCATCGGCATCGTGCCGGCCTCCGATACCGGCGCCGTCGAAATGGCGCTCTGGTCGCTGCTCGGCGAGCGCGGCGTGGACATGCTGTCCTGGGAAAGCTTCGGTGCCGGCTGGGTCACCGATGTCGTCAAGCAACTGAAGCTCAAGGATGTGCGCAAGTTCGAGGCCGATTACGGCCTGCTGCCGAACCTCTCCGAAGTCGATTTCGACCGCGACGTGGTCTTCACCTGGAACGGCACCACCTCCGGCGTCCGCGTCCCGAACGCCGACTTCATCCCGGCCGACCGCAAGGGCCTGACGATCTGCGACGCCACCTCCGCGGCGTTTGCGCAGGACATGGATTTTACCAAGCTCGATGTCGTCACCTTCTCCTGGCAGAAGGTGTTGGGCGGCGAGGGCGGTCATGGCATGCTGATCCTGTCGCCGCGCGCCGTTGCGCGTCTGGAGAGCTACACGCCCGCCTGGCCGCTGCCGAAGATCTTCCGCATGACCAAGGGCGGCAAGCTGATCGAAGGCATCTTCACCGGCGAGACGATCAACACGCCCTCGATGCTCTGCGTCGAGGATTATATCGATGCGCTCAACTGGGCGAAGTCGGTCGGCGGCCTGAAGGCGCTGATGGCGCGCGCCGACGCCAATGCAAAGGTGATCTTCGATTTCGTCGACGCCAATGACTGGATCGACAATCTTGCCGTCGAGCCGGCGACGCGTTCCAACACTTCGGTCTGCCTCAAGATCGTCGATCCCGCCGTCACCGCGCTCGATGCGGATGCCCAGGCGGCCTTCGCCAAGGGAATCGTCTCGATTCTCGAGAAAGAGGGCGTGGCGCTCGATATCGGCGCCTACCGCGACGCTCCTTCAGGCCTTCGCATCTGGGCTGGCGCCACGATCGATGCAGCCGACATGAAGGCTCTGATGCCTTGGCTTTCTTACGCCTTCAATACCCAGAAGGCCGCGCTCGCCAAGGCTGCCGCCTGATCGCCGCATATCGGCTCCGCTCCTGAAGCGGGGCCTCTTCCAATCCCAGACAGAACCCCTTTTTAGGAGCCCGTGACCCATGGCACCTCGCGTTCTCGTATCCGACGAACTCTCGGAAACCGCCGTCCAGATCTTCCGCGATCGCGGCGTTGAAGTCGATTTCCAGCCGAAGCTCGGCAAAGACAAGGAGAAACTCCTTGAAATCATCGGCAATTACGATGGCCTTGCCATCCGTTCCGCCACCAAGGCGACGGAAAAGCTGATCGCTGCAGCGACCAATCTCAAGGTCATCGGCCGCGCCGGCATCGGCGTCGACAATGTCGATATCCCGGCAGCCTCGCGCCGCGGCATCATCGTCATGAACACGCCCTTCGGCAACTCGATCACCACCGCCGAGCATGCCATCGCGCTGATGTTCGCGGTCGCCCGCCAGCTTCCGCAAGCCGATACCTCGACCCAGGCCGGCAAGTGGGAGAAGTCGAAGTTCATGGGCGTCGAAATTACCGGCAAGGTGCTCGGCGTGATCGGTGCCGGCAATATCGGCGGTATCGTCTGCAAGAAGGCCATCGGGCTCGGAATGCATGTCATCGCCTATGATCCCTTCCTCTCCGTCGAGCGCGCCCAGGAAATGGGTGTCGAGAAGGTGGAACTGGACGATCTCCTGGCGCGCGCCGATTTCATCACGCTGCATGTGCCGATGACCGACAAGACACGCGGGATCCTCGGCAAGGAGAACCTCGCCAAGACGAAGAAGGGCGTGCGCATCATCAACTGCGCCCGTGGCGGTCTGGTCGATGAGGCCGCTCTTGCCGAAGCTATCAAGTCCGGCCACGTCGCCGGCGCCGGCTTCGACGTCTTCGAAGTCGAGCCAGCCACCGAAAGCCCGCTGTTTGGTCTGGAAAACGTGGTCTGCACGCCGCATCTCGGCGCTTCGACGACCGAAGCTCAGGAAAACGTCGCGCTGCAGGTCGCCGAGCAGATGTCGGACTACCTGGTCAAGGGCGCCGTCTCGAACGCGATCAACATGCCCTCTATCACTGCAGAGGAGGCGCCGATCCTGAAGCCCTTCATCCGTCTCGCAGACGTGCTGGGCGCTTTCGTCGGCCAGGTCACCGAAAGCCCGATCAAGGAAATCGAGATACTCTACGATGGCGTGACCGCCAACATGAACACCAAGGCGCTGACCAGCGCGCTGCTCGCCGGCCTCATCCGCAACCAGGTGGCCGACGTCAACATGGTTTCGGCGCCGATTATGATCAAGGAAAAGGGCATCATCCTTTCCGAGGTGAAGCGCGACAAGACGGGCGTCTATGACGGCTACATCAAGCTTACCGTCACGACCGAAAACCAGACCCGCTCGGTCGCCGGTACCGTATTCTCGGACGGCAAGCCGCGCTTCATCCAGATCAAGGGCATCAACATGGACGCCGATGTCGGCGCCAACATGATCTACATCGCCAACACCGACGTACCCGGCATGATCGGTTTCATGGGCACGACGCTTGGCAATGCGGGCGTCAACATCGCCAACTTCCAGCTCGGCCGCGACAAGCAGGGCGGCGATGCGATCGCACTGCTCTATGTAGATGGCCCGGTTGCTCCCGATGTGCTCGCCAAGTTGACTGCCAATCCGGCAATCCGCCAGGCCAAGCCGCTGGTGTTCAATATCGACTGAGTGCTCCTCCCAGGAGTTCAGACGGAAAGCCCGGCGCCCTCGCGCCGGGCTTTCTGTTGTGCGCCCAGCATGGGCGCATTCTTGTGGGTGGAAGTCCCACCGTAAGCTGGTCATGGCGAGCGAAGTGAAGCGCAACTGCGGAAGGGCGACCGACCGTGGGGAGGAAGCGTGGATCGAACCT
>NZ_PVBM01000005.1 GCF_002968575.1 Neorhizobium huautlense
GTTTCGGGGGGCGGGAGGGCTCCGGCCAGGAGTGCCGCGCCTTGGCTGGTGCCCGTTGATCCCGACAAGGCAGCAACCTCCCGCAACGTGAGTGAAGCAAGCGCCTGCAGATAGGCTTCGTTGGAGGCAAATGGGCCTTCGACCAGAATTGGTCCTTTTGCCCCGACAAGGCTCAGGCAGGTCTCGGTCATCAGTGCGAGATAAAGGCAGGCGGCGGCCCAGCGCTCGTCGTTCGACACCCCCTCGTCGTTGAGCCATTGTCGCTCGCGGCCAGGAAAAGGCCCGGATCCGGTGGTGATGTTCGGCAGCAGCATCAGGCCGTTTTCGATGATCCGAGGCATGGCGGCCAATGCCGCTCCCGGAGAGAGCTTGCCGAGCTCCGATGTTAGCATCTCGAATTCGCGGCCACCCATGAAACGGGACGAAGGGACGGCGCGTCCGTATGCATCCACGTTGGCGAGCGTGTCCCGCTCTGGGTCGAGGTGATCAAGATCGCCGCCGACGGCGAAATTGATTACCCAGGTGCCGGTCGAGACAACAGCGAAGGGCGGCTCGCGGCCGATCAGGTGCGGCAGCAGGGAAGCATTGGAATCGTGAATGCCGCAGTGGACGGGTATCTCTTCGTCGAGGCCGATCTCCCGCGCGACCTCAGGCAAAACCGGCCCGAGCATATCGAAGGCCGAATGCACCGGCGCCATCAGATCGCGGATGCCGAGTTCGTCCACCAACGAGGAAAAGGTTCCTTCGCGCGGGTTCCACAGGTCCGTATGGCAACCGAGCGACGTCATCTCGTTTGTCGCGATACCGGTCAGCCGGAAGGCCCAGTATTGGGGATAGGTGAGGATCCTGCTGACGCGGGCGAAGTCGTCCGCGAAAGTCGTCTTTTGGTAATGGAGCTGCGCCCCGACATTGAGCCCGCCGGAAAGGACGGGCGAGAAGGTTTCGGAAAAGGGCGGCCGGATTGCCGCATAGGCTGTTTGCACGTCTTGCGGATAGAGATGCTCGTAGTCGAGCGCTGGAAGAGCGAGATCCCCTTCCGCGTCAAGCAGCACTGCGGACGCTCCATGGGTGGTGATGGAGATCGCGTCGAAGCCAAGCGTCTCCGCAAACACCTTCAAGGCGTCCACCGCAAAATTCCAAAGCGCCTCGATATCGTAATGCGGATAGGGCGGGCCGGCGAGAACCCGGTTCGGCGTCCGCTTTTCGGCGATTTCCTTGCCCGTCGCGCAATCGAGCACGACGACTTTGGCATTGGTCTTGCCGATATCGAGAACGGCGATCCTTTCAGGCTTACTCATGGCAGATGGAAAACCGTCACCAGATCTTTGGCAACTGGAGAGTTGTCCGGGTTGGTCTCCATGATGTCGGCCATATGCGCCCACCACTTCTTCATGACGGGATGATCCGGCAGACTCGCCATCTTGTGGTTCTGCGGGCGGGTCAATACGCCGAAAAGGATGTTGGTCTCGGGGTCGAGGTGGATCGAGTAGTCGCTGACCCCCGCCTCGTGCAGCAGCCCTACCAGTTCCGGCCAGATCTCGTCGTGGCGGACACGGTATTCCGCTTCCATGTCGGGATGGAGCTTCATCTTGAAAGCGTATTTTTCCTGGCTCATCGGTTCATTTCCTTGATGCGGCGGGCAATGATCGGCACGGCAATCGTTATGATCAGCAAGAGGCCGACGAAGATCGACATGACAATGCCAGGAACGTTCAAGAGCCCCAGCCCGAAGGTGACGAGACCCATGACGAAGGCAGCAATGACGACGCCTGCGATCGTGCCCGCACCGCCGAGGATCGAGACGCCGCCGAGCACGACCATGGTGACCACTTCCAGTTCCCACCCTTGAGCGATCGAAGGGCGGGTCGAGCCGAGGCGCGAGGTGAGGCAGACGGCGGCGACGCCTGCCATCAGCCCGGTCAGGAGGAAGAGGATGAACTTCACGCGCTCCACCGGGATGCCGGAAAAGCGCGCCGCAAATTCATTGTTGCCGATCACATAGATCTGACGGCCGAAATTGGTGGCATGCAGGAGGATGGCGAAGGCTGTCGCCAGCCCGATGAACAGGACGAATTCGAAAGAGAAGACCCAGGCCACATAACCCTGACCGAAATAGGCGAAGCTTTCCGGATATTTGCCATAGGCCTGGTCGCCGAGCACGATATAGGAAATGCCGCGGAAGAGGCTCATCGTGCCGATGGTCACCACGATCGAGGGCAGGCGCAAGCCGGCGACGAGCAGGCCGTTGAATGCGCCGCAGAGAAGTCCGGTGCCGATGCCGATCGCCACCAGCCCGGGCGTGCCGATGCCCATCTGTGCCGCAGCGCCCATCGCGGTCGAGGCAAGCGCGATGATTGCTGCCACCGAAAGATCGATCTCCCCGGCGATCACGAGCAGCGCCATGGCAAAGGCGATCATCGCCTTTTCGGTGAAGTTGAAGGTTGCGTCGGAGAGGTTCCAGGCGTTGAGGAAGTAGGGCGAGGCGAAGGAATTGAAGATGAAGATCAAAACCGCGACGCCGAAGAGCAGCACTTCCCAGCTTGCGAGCATCCGTGAGGTTTTCGTTCCGAGCCGGTCGGGGATCACACGTTTCGTCGTTGCAACGTCGCTCATGCGGTGACCTCCGGAGCTGCGCGGTCGCGCAGGATGATGCGTCCGGCTTTCTTCTCAGCCCGGGCGTTGAAGACGACGGCGAGCACAATGACGATGCCCGAGATCGCCATCTGGGCAAAGGGCGATATGCCGATGACTGGAAGCGCGTTCTTGATGACGCCAAGGAAGAGCGCGCCGAGCACGGCACCCGCGACGGAGCCGATACCGCCGGCAATCGATATGCCGCCGATCACGCAGGCTGCGACCGTATCGAGTTCGAAACCGGCGGCGATATCCACATAGGCAACCGCATAACGCGATACCCAGAGATAGCTGGAGAGGCCAGCCAGTGCTCCCGACAGGACGAAAGCGAGAAAACGGGTCCAGCCTATGTCGATGCCGGCATAGACCGCTGCCGTGGGGTTGCCGCCAGATGCATAGGCGGCGCGGCCGAAGGGCAGGCGGGTCAGCACGAACCAAGCGCCAAGCACGATGACGATTGCGATCCAGGAGAGGATCGGCAGGCCAAGCACAGGCATCCGCGGGATATTGAGAAAGGAGGGCGTCATCTGATGGGCATTGACCCAGCCGCCGCCCGACAGCACAAAGGCCATGCCGCGATAGATGGTGAGCGTACCGAGCGTCACGACGATCGGCGGGATCTGCAGCGCCCAAACCAGGTAACCGTTGATGGCCCCCAGGAAGGCGCCGATGCCGATCGCCATCACGATCAGCAGCGCCAAAGGCAGGTCCGGATAGGCGGCATTGGTCATCGCCACGGCCATGCCGGTAAAGGCCAGGTTGGCGGCGACCGACAGATCGATCGACTTTGTCAGGATCACCGTCATTTGACCGAGCGCCAGGATGATCAGGATCGAGGTGTCGTTGAAGATATTGGCGAGGTTGCCCGGCGAGGCAAAGCCCGGTGCGCGGGTGGAAAAGCTGGCGACCATGATCGCAATGATGACGACCAGCAGGATCTCACGGCTTTTCAGGAGGCGGTTCATGGGCTTCTCCTACTGGTTGCCGGTTGCGGCGCGGACGAGAACTTCGGCGCTGAGCCGGTCACGTTCGAAGATACCGGCGGCCAAACCTTCGCGCATCACCATCACCCGGTCCGACATGCCGAGGATCTCGGGCAGTTCCGAGGAGACCATGATGATCGACAGGCCTTCCGCCGCTAGTTCGCTGATGAAGCCGTGCACGGCAGCCTTCGAACCGATATCGATCCCCTTGGTCGGCTCGTCGAGGATGATCACCTTCGGCCGGGTGGCAAGCCATTTGCCGATGACAACCTTCTGCTGATTGCCGCCCGAAAGGGTGCCGACCGGCACCGAAAGGGCGGCGGCACGCAGATCCAGCCGCTCGGCATATTTGCGGGCGAGCGCGAGTTCGTTGGCGGCCTTCAGGAAACCCGAGCGCGAGGTCTTCTTCAGAGACGGGAGCGACATGTTCTGAAAGATCGGCATGGGCAAGGCCAAGCCGTGGCGCCCGCGCTCCTCCGGCACATAGACGAGCCCGGCCCGGATTGCGTCGCTTGACGAGCGGATCTCGATCGGCTGTCCCTCGAGTGTCAGCCGCCCGGCTGAGGGCCGGGTAATGCCGAACAGCGACTGGCAGAGTTCGGAGCGTCCGGCGCCGATCAGCCCGTAGACGCCGAGGATTTCGCCGCGACGCAGCTCGAAGGAAATGTCGCGGAATTCGGTCGGGTGGCAGTAGTTCTCGACGCGCAATACCGGGGCACCGATATTAACCTCGGCCTTGGGAAAGACGTCCTTGACGTCGCGGCCGACCATCAGCCGGACGATTTCGTCCTGCGGGGTGGTCTTCAGCTTGCCCTGTCCGACCGCGCGGCCGTCGCGAAAAACCACGAAATTTTCGGCGATCTCGTAGACCTCGTCGAACTTGTGGCTGATGAAGAGGATCGCCTTGCCCTGGCGCTTCAGGCCTTCGACGATGCGGAAGAGATCGTCGATCTCTTTGCGGGAGAGGGCGGCGGTCGGCTCGTCCATGATGACGATACGCGCCTCGACGGACAGAGCCCGTGCGATCGCCACCAGATGCCGCTGGGCGATCGACAGATCACGCAGGCGGATCGTCGGATCGATCTCGCTTTCGAGCTGGTGCATGAGCGCTTTCGAGCGGCTGTTGATCTGCCGCCAGTCGATCGTGCCGAAACGGGTGCGCGGGGCATGCCCCAAAAAGATGTTCTCGCCGACAGTCAACTCGTCGAACAGGACCGTTTCCTGGTGGATCGCCGTGACGCCGGCGTCGATCGCGGCTTGCGCGCTGTGGAAAGCGATGGGCTGGCCGTCGATCAGGATCTCGCCCTCGTTCGGGCGATAGATGCCGGTCAGGATCTTGACAAGGGTAGATTTGCCGGCGCCGTTTTCACCGATCAGCGCCGTGACCTGGCCGGGATAGAGCTTGATGCTGACGCCATCCAAAGCTTTTACGCCGGGAAAGATCTGGCTGATGCCGCGCATTTCCAGGATCGGCGTTTCCGCGGCAAGCGGGGCCAAGTCGTTCGTTGGTGCGACAGCGTTCATCATCGATCAGCCAGTGAAATCCGAATAAAGTCCCGGCGGCCATTCGCGACCGCCGGAGGGGAGGTGTTCAAAGGATCAGAAGATCTTGGAGAACTCGTCGATGTTCTTGGCATTGTAGACGAACGGGTCGGCCATCGCGGCTTCGCCATTGTCGCCGACCTTGATCGAGCCCATGCGGCCAGCCTTGATCTCGGAGCCCGGCTTGCCGTCCGTATCACCCTTGACGATGTGGTAAGCAATCTGGGTCGCGGAATAACCGAGGTCGATCGGGTTCCAGATGGCGAATTCCTTCGTCGCGCCGGACTTGATGGCGCCCGCCATTTCGGACGGCAGGCCGAGGCCTGTTACGTAGACTTTACCGATCTGACCGGCATCCTTGACGGCCTGGGAAGCAGCGAGCACGCCGACGGTCGTCGGAGCGACGATGACCTTCACGTTCGGCTGCGATTTCAGGAGGCCCTGGGCTTCGCGATAGGACTTGTCGGCAAGGTCGTCGCCGTAAACGGTCGTGGCGAGGTTAAGGCCTGGAAAATCCTTGATCTGCTTCTTCATCTCGGCGATCCAGGTGTTCTGGTTCGTCGAGGTGGTGGTAGCCGAGAGAATCGCAAAGTCCCCCTTGCCGCCTTCCAGATGATTTGCCGCAAGCTGCAGGCACATCTTGCCGATCAACTCGTTGGAAGACGGGTTCAGGTGCATGATGCGGCCTTCCTTGGCCACGCCGGAATCCCAGGAAATCACCTTGATGCCGCGCTGGGCGGCTTTTTTAAGCGCCGGAACAACGGCATCCGGATCATTGGCGGAAATGGCAATCGCATCCACCCCTTGAGCGATCAGCGAATTGATCACTTCGATCTGGCCTTCGGCCGTGGTGGTCGTCGGACCGGTGTAGATGACTTCGACGCCGCCGAGTTCCTTGGCGGCTTCCTGCGCGCCCTTGTTGGCAGCTTCGAAGAAGCCGTTGCCGAGCGATTTGACGACCAGTGCGATCTTCATGTCCGCGGCACTCGCCGCCGTCGTCATGGCGGCGAAGGCAATTGCCACGCCGAGGGCAAGTTTCTTGGCTAGTTTCATTGTCAGTCCTCCCAGTTGAAAAAGTTCACTTCCCTCCCGCCGGGCGCTCTCATGCGGCCGACGTGGAATCCTCCTCGGCCGGCGCCGCCGCAGCAGTGCCGGCTATGATCAGGTTGACGCCGGCGCCTTCGATCATTCGCGCGGCATCTTCGGATATGTCGTCATCCGTGATGACGGTGGTTACCCGCTCCAGCGGACAAAGTATGAGGCTCGAGCGACGCTGAAATTTGCTCGAATCCACCATCACGATCAGTTCTTCCGCCTGCTGCATCAGCTTCTGCTCGCTCTGGATCACCAGCGCGTCGGCTTCCATCACGCCCAGCGGCCCCACGCCTTGGGCACCGATAAAGATCCGCCGGGCATAGAAATTGCGGATGGCGTCGTTTTCGAAGGGCGACAGGATCAGGCTCTGCTCGCGGTAGATCGCGCCGCCCGGAACGGTCACCGTGCTCTTCGAATGTTTGACGAGGTGTTCGGCGATCGCAAAGGAGTTCGTCATGACCTGCAGGCGGCGCGCCGACATGAAGTGCACCATCTGGAAGGTGGTCGTGCCGCCATTGATGATGACGGAATCGCCTTCTTCACAGAGTTCCACCGCGCGGCGCGCGATTGCGCGTTTCTTGTCGATATTGACGGATTCGGAAACCCGGAACGAGCGGGCGGCAAGCTGGCCGATCTGCGGCGGATGCACCGCTTCGGCCCCGCCGCGCACGCGCCGGAGCTTGCCCTGAACATGAAGTGCGGCAATGTCACGTCGGATCGTCGCCTCGGATGCCTCGGTCAATTCGGCGATGTCCTGCACCGTGATGACGGGCTTTTCCTGAATCGCGCTCAAAATGATGCGATGGCGTTCACGTTCGTGCATGGGCTCCTCCTCGATCCCAATATTGCTGGAAAATTTACGTTGTCAATCATAAACGATCAAATTCGCTTTTATTGCGTTGCACAATGAATGTTTATGATCGTTTTTGATTGACAGGCGGCGTGGCAATGCGCGATATCCACGTTATGGGAGGTGGCGGCTGGTCTGTCGCCATGAACCAAAACACTTTGGGAGGAAAGCGATGTCGGGCCAAACCCGCCTTCTCGAAAACCGCTGGGAAGATTCCCACGCAGCCAAACTCGATGAGCCGGGCAAGCTGCTCTATCGCTCAAATCTCCTCGGCGCCGACAAGCGCATCACCAATTACGGCGGCGGCAATACCTCCGCCAAGGTGATGGAAACGGACCCGCTGAGCGGTGAAAAGGTCCGCGTCATGTGGGTCAAGGGCTCCGGCGGGGACGTCGGGACGATCAAGCTCGATGGTTTCGCGACGCTCTATCTCGACAAGCTGGAGGCACTGAAGGGGCTCTACAAGGGAGTGGAGGACGAAGACCGGATGGTCGGCTTCCTGCCGCATTGCACCTTCAACCTCAATCCGCGCGCTGCTTCGATCGATACGCCGCTGCATGGTTTCGTGCCCTATACGCATGTGGACCACATGCATCCGGATGCGATCATCGCGATCGCCGCGTCCAAAAATTCGAAGGAACTGACGAAACAGATCTTCGGCGACGCGATTGGCTGGCTGCCCTGGCGCCGCCCCGGCTTCCAGCTCGGTCTCGACCTCGAAGCCTTCGTCAAGGCTAATCCGGACGCCAAGGGCGTGGTGCTGGAAAGCCATGGCCTGTTCACATGGGCGAACGATGCCAAGGCCTGCTACGAACTGACGCTTGAAATCATCAACAAGGCAATCGAGTGGTTCGCGCAGCATACCGAGGGCAAGACGATCTTCGGCGGCGAGGTCCTGCAGAGCCTGCCGGCTCCGGAGCGTCGGTCGATCGCCGCAAAGCTCATGCCGGAAATCCGCGGCCGTATCGGCAAGGCGGAGCGCAAGCTCGGTCATTTCGACGATCAGGACGCGGTGCTGGAATTCGTCAACTCGAAGAACCTGAAGCCGCTCGGTGTCCTTGGAACGTCCTGCCCGGACCACTTTTTGCGCACCAAGATCCGCCCGCTGATCCTCGACTTCGATCCGGCCAAGCCGGACGTGGACGGCGTCATCGCGGCGCTGGACAAGGCGCTGGAAAACTATCGTGCCGACTACTCCCGCTACTACGAAACCTGCAAGCACGACAATTCGCCCAAAATCCGCGACCCCAACCCGGTCATCTTCCTCGTCCCCGGCGTTGGTATGCTGTCCTTTGCCCGCGACAAGGCGACCGCCCGCATCGCCGGCGAATTCTATGTGAATGCGATCAACGTGATGCGTGGGGCGTCCACCGTTTCCGAATACCAGGGCCTGCCGGAACAGGAGGCCTTCGATATCGAGTACTGGCTGCTTGAAGAAGCGAAGCTGCAGCGCATGCCGAAGCCGAAGAGCCTTGCCGGTCAGGTGGCGTTCGTCACGGGCGGTGCCGGCGGTATCGGTCGTGCGACCGCGGCGCGGTTGATGGGTGAGGGCGCCTGCGTGGTGCTGGCCGATATTGACGGCGGAGCGCTCGACGCAACGAAAGCCGATTTCGAGAAATCTTTCGGCAAGGACGCCGTGCGCGGCGTGGTGCTTGATGTCACCAAGGAAGATGCCGTCGTTACCGCCTTTGCGGAAGCCTGCGTCGAGTTCGGCGGCGTCGACATCCTCGTCTCGAATGCCGGGATCGCCTCTTCGGCGCCGGTCGAGGACACCACCCTTGCGATGTGGAACAAGAATATCGACATCCTGGCGACGGGTTATTTCCTCGTGTCGCGCGAGGCGTTCCGGCTGTTCCGTCGCCAGAAGCTCGGCGGCAACGTCGTGTTCGTCGCATCGAAGAATGGACTTGCCTCTTCGCCGAACGCATCGGCCTATTGCACCGCCAAGGCTGCCGAAATTCATCTCGCGCGCTGCCTGGCGCTCGAGGGAGCCGACGCCGGCATTCGGGTCAACACGGTCAATCCGGATGCGGTGCTGCGCGGCTCGAAAATCTGGAACGGCGAATGGCGCGAGCAGCGGGCGGCTTCCTCGAAGATCGAGGTTTCCGATCTGGAGGAACATTACCGCAAGCGCTCGATGCTGAAGCTCAACGTCTTCCCGGAAGACATCGCCGAGGCAATCTATTTCCTCGCTTCGGATGCGTCCGCCAAGTCGACCGGCAATATCATCAATGTGGATGCCGGTAACGCGCAGAGTTTTACGCGCTAACAGCTTGTCCGCCCGCTTCCGGCTCTCCCAAGGCCGGCGGCGGGTGGACGCTTCGGTTGCATCAGGGAGGAGATCGTCATGACAGATCTGAAGATTGCCGGCGACGTTGTCGCTGCTGAAAATGAAAAGCGGACACCAGCGCTCCAGTCCGACTACCAGGCGCTTGGCGAGAACCTGTCACGCCGCGGCATCGATATCGACGCGATCACCCGAAAGGTATCCGAATTTTTCGTCGCGGTCCCTTCCTGGGGCGTCGGCACCGGGGGAACACGTTTTGCCCGCTTTCCGGGGCAGGGCGAACCGCGGGGCATCTTCGACAAGCTGGATGATTGCGCTGTCATCCATCAGTTGACCCAGGCAACGCCGACCGTTTCGCTGCACATCCCCTGGGACAAGGCGGATGCGAAGGAATTGAAAGCCAAGGGTGACGCGTTGGGGCTCGGCTTCGACTCGATGAATTCCAACACCTTTTCCGACGCACCCGGCCAGGCCCAGTCCTATAAATACGGCTCGCTCAGCCACACTAATGCCGCGACGCGCAGCCAAGCGATCGAGCATAATCTCGAATGTATCGAGATTGGCAAGGCGGTCGGCTCCAAGGCGCTGACCGTCTGGATCGGCGACGGCTCAAATTTCCCGGGGCAAAGTAACTTCACCAAGAGTTTCGAGCGCTATCTTGCCGCCATGGCGGAAATCTACAAGGCCCTGCCGGATGACTGGCGGCTGTTTTCCGAACACAAGATGTACGAGCCGGCGTTTTATTCGACGGTGGTGCAGGACTGGGGCACCAACTACGTGATCGCCAACACGCTCGGTCCGAAGGCCTTTTGCCTCGTCGATCTCGGTCACCACGCGCCGAATACCAATATCGAGATGATCGTCGCCCGCCTCATCCAATTCGGCAAGCTCGGCGGCTTCCATTTCAACGACTCGAAATATGGCGATGACGACCTCGACGCCGGTGCAATCGAGCCCTACCGGCTGTTCCTCGTCTTCAATGAACTGGTCGACGCCGAACACCGCGGCGTTAAGGGTTTCCACCCGGCCCATATGATCGATCAGTCACACAACGTCACCGATCCGATTGAAAGTCTGATCTCCAGCGCCAACGAAATCCGCCGGGCTTATGCGCAGGCCTTGTTGGTCGATCGCGCAGCTCTGGATGACTATCAGCAGGAGAACGATGCGCTAATGGCGTCGGAAACACTAAAGCGCGCCTACAGGACCGATGTTGAGCCGATTCTCGCCGAGGCTCGCCGGCGTGCGGGAGGGGCGGTCGATCCGGTAGCCACTTATCGTGCCAGCGGTTACCGCAAAAAGGTCGCGCTGGAACGGCCGGCCTCGGCTGCAGGCGGTGGCGGGATCATCTGAAGCCAATCCCAAGCTGACTCGACCTGGCGCCGCTCGTCGCTACAGGCCAAAAGGATAGGTTTCCGGGACGCCCTCGTGCTTTTCGACGAGTCCGAGCGGCGTAACCGGCGTCGTTGTGTCGAACCACACGAAAGCGTCGAACTGTTGCGGCAGCGATGCGTACATATAGTGGCTCAGGCGTTCGGTTTCCGGCCGGTAGATCACGCCGATGAAACGTTCGAGCCGCGGCTCCAACAATTGCTGCCGCACTTCAAGGTGTTTCGGCATATCGAGCAGAAAGCGCTTGTGCCGCGTCATATGGAATAGGCTCTCATAACTGTCCTCCAACGTGGGGCGGATGGTTTTTATCTCCATATCCCCATCCCAGTCGGTTGCGGCGACCACGTCTCCTTCATGGGTGCCGAAGCCGATGAGAGCAGCAGCAGCGCCAAAGCGCTGGCGGCAGAGCTGGCCGATATTCACTTCTTCTCTGGATGTTCCCATGTCCGTATGCCGCGCATCGCCGATGTGGGAGTTATGAGCCCAGACGACAGCCTTCGATTGCGAGCCGTGCGCCTCCAGCAGTTGCTGGAGCGCCTCGAACATATGGGTGTCACGCAGGTTCCAGGAGTCCGCACCGCCATAATACATGATCCGGTAGTAGCGTTCGGCGGAAGCAATCAGGCGCGCATTCTGGGCTGCGTCAAGGAGGTCATCACCATCTTCGCCGGCTCGTTGGAGCTGACGTTCGAGTAATTCCCTGCACTGGGCGACCACCGCCTTCTCGCATTTGTCGTAACCCTCGATCAGCACCGCGCGGCCATAGGTGGAAGGGTCGTTCTGCCAAGGCGTCAGGCATCCGTAACGTTCTCTCGCCACCCTCGCGGCCTTTGGATCCGTGCGGTCGAGATAGGCAAGCACGGCCGCGATTGAGCCGCTCATATTATAGATGTCGAGACCGTAGAAGCCGACCCGGTTGCGCTGATCCGGCACAGCGGCGTTGTATCTGTGCAGCCAGCCGATAAAGTCCGCGACTTCAAGGTTGCGCCACATCCATGTCGGGAAGCGCTGGAACGCAACCTCGCCGGACCTTCCGGGCCTGTGCCGGACATAACGGTCGATCGCGGCGGCATCAGGCCAGTCTGCCTCGACGGCGACGATCGTAAAACCGTGATGTTCGATGAGGCGGCGAGTGATCGCGGCGCGGGCGCGATAGAATTCCGATGTGCCGTGGCTGGCCTCGCCGAGAAGTACCACGCGGCGATCGCCGAAACGGTCGAACAGCGCTCCGAAGGCGGGGTCGTCGAAGTCGGGAAGCGGTTCGGCAGCGTCCGAGATCAATTCAGGAAGCGGTTTTGGGACACGCCTCGATTTCTCATACGCGTCGCGCCATCCATATTGGCCCACGAGCGGGACGAAGCGAACGCCTCCCAAATCCTCTTCTTCGAAGGTCGCAGCGCTTGTCCGCGTCACGCGGACCAGCCGTTGAGCGCCTTCCGAACCGATGGGCATGATCAGGTGGCCTCCTATTTCGAGCTGCTCCTTGAGTGCCGGCGGCACAGATGGCCCGCCGGCTGCCACAAGAATTGCGTCGAACGGCGCGGCTTCCGGCCAGCCTTTTGTCCCGTCATCCACCCTGGTTGCGATGTTGCCGAACCCCAGGCGGCGGAACCGGCGTCTGGCCTGTTCTCCAAGGCTCGGATATCGCTCGATGGTGTAAACTTGATCGGCGATGCGGCTGAGAACAGCCGCGGCATAACCCGAGCCAGTGCCGACCTCCAGCACGACATCGCCTCGCCCGATCTTTGCCCGTTCTATCATCAACGCAACGATATAGGGTTGCGAGATGGTTTGCCCTTCGCCGATCGCAAGGGGTGTGTCCTCGTAGGCGAACTCTTCGAACCCGCTCTCGACGAATGCCTCGCGCGGCACCTCGCGGAAAGCCCGGAGCAGCTCAGGGTTCCTGAGGCCCCGACGTGCTATCTGCGCCTCTATCATGCGCTCACGAGCGTATTCGAAGTCCTGCATGGCGTTCGTCCCGCAAACTTCACCCCGTTGCGGGCTAAACTATGGTAACGGCAAGTGGTTTCAAGAAATGCCGTCGCCGGATTGACAAAAAATCGCCCGGTTTGCTTCCTTCAACTCAGGTGGCCGTTCCGCTGTCCGCAGGTGCGGAAACGAGGGCATGCGAAGCGGCACGATTTCTGATGCTGCAAACTGTGTCTATGACGGCTTCCATCCGATAGAATCATTAACCAGGAACGAAAAATGGGGGCAAGTTTAATCTCTCGTTGATTAAGGTGATCTAATATTTGACCAGGCAGGCCAACCTGCTGTTTGTACAGAGTAACGCTGGTCAAGAATGCAGAGCCTCCGCACCCGATCATCTCGGTCCGCACTTCTCGTCGTCGCAGCCGTGACGAGTTTTTTTGTCCTCGTTGGATCGGTACTCGCCTTCCTGGTCGCCATCGCCGTGCGAGACATGACCGAGGCGGCCACGACGATCGATGACGCGCGGGCCTCACACGCGGCCTCGGCTGCCGTGGAAGCTTTTCAAAGCCGATTGCGGGCAACCGTCAGGGATAACGCGGTCTGGGACGATGCTTTCAAGGCCATGGCGTCGGATAACGCCCAGGAATGGGCCTATGAGAACTGGGGAAGCACGACCGAGGACTACCCTCTGTACGATATTGCGATCGTACTTCGAGCCGATGGAAGCACACTGACTGCTCACAAGAAAGGCGAGGAATTCGATCCCTTTGAATATTTCGGTACGGCGCTTCCGGATCTCGCAAAGAAGGCGGCGCAATCGGGTCAGGAGCCGGTGAGCGGATTCGTGAAAACGGCCGACGGCGTCGTCCTCTTCGGAGCCGGTTCTATCCAGCCCTATGAGGAGACCCCGGATGTGCAGCAGGCCTTCAATACGCTGATCTTTGCCAAAGTCTTGAACTCCGAAGCCATCGCCGAAATCGCCAAGACTTTTGATCTGGGTGGACTATTTGTCGTCGATGTCCCCCATATTCAGACGCTGAATACAGTTCTGCCCGACATCGACGGAAAAGCCGTGTCCTACCTGGAATGGCCGAGCCGGGATCCCGGCTCCAGGATATACTACGGGGTCAAGGCCTACCTGATGGCTGCCGCCCTGCTTCTGTCAGCCTTCTTCATTGCCATCGTAGCGACCGGGCTCTTCTCCGCTCGCGGCTTCAAACGGCGCGCCCAGGAGGTGCATCACCGGGCGATCCATGATCCGTTGAGCGGGCTTCTCAACCGCGCCGGGTTCCTGGAGGAGGTGGAGCGGCGTCTGGCCGACAAGGAGGAGGTCGAACTTCACCTTCTCGATCTCGATGGTTTCAAGGAAGTCAACGATGCATGGGGACATGCGGTCGGCGACGAACTCATCAAGCTCGTCGCGGCGCGAGTGACGGCTCTACTTCCTGCGGGCGCATCTTTTTCGCGCCTCGGCGGGGACGAATTCGCGATCGCTGCGACCAGAAGTGACACCAGGGAACTGTCTTCCTCCATACTGGAAGCCTTGAGCCGTCCGTTTGAGATAGGCGGCAGGACGATCGAGATCGGCGTGAGCATCGGCATCGTGGCCACGGATGCAAGTGCTACCGATCCGCTGGAGTTCGTCCGACGCGCGGACGTCGCCTTGTATCGGGCCAAGGAAAGTGGCCGGGGACAGGCGGTCGCATATCATGCGGAACTCGACCTGGAACGGGAAAGCCGCAGCCAGTTCGAAACGAAACTCCGCGCGGCAATTGCGTCCAACAGCATCCGCCCGGTCTACCAACCACTTGTCGACGCCGCCACTCAGGAATGGAGGGGGGTCGAGGTCCTCGCCCGATGGACGGCGGAAACCGGTCCCGTCAGTCCCGAAATTTTCATTCCGATCGCCGAGCGGGCCGGCCTGATCGACGAGCTTGGGCTGCTTATTCTTGCATCGGCAATCGATGAAGTCGGGACGTGGCAGGATATCGCCATTTCCGTGAATGCGTCGCCGATCCAGCTGAGAAATCCGAACTTTGCGGCGAACGTTGTCGCCTTGCTGAAGGCGAAATCATTCGATCCGAGACGGCTTACGCTCGAAATTACCGAAGGGGTGTTGATGGCTAATCCCGAGCAGGCTAAGCGATCGATTGCCAACCTGAAAGCGGTGGGCGTCAAGTTCGCTCTCGACGATTTCGGCTGCGGTTACGCCAGCATCGGGGCGCTGCGCGAATTCGGCTTCGACCGGATGAAGATCGACCGGTCGCTTGTGATGGGGATCGACAACGAGCGGGGAGCACAGATTCTCAACGCAACCATCCTGCTCGCAAATGCACTCGACATTCCCGTGACGGCCGAGGGGGTAGAAACACCCGCGCAGGCCAAGGCTCTTTACCTTTCCGGCTGCGATCAACTGCAGGGTCATCTTGTGGGGAAACCCATGGAAGCGGCTGAGATCCAGAAGAAGCTCCTGTCCCGCGCGGCCTGAGCTGCGGCTGACGGGGCCGTCGCGTCGCGCGGGGGAACTCTGAGAGTGCCAGTTTGTTATCCTTGTCTCAAGGAGGTTCAAACATGGGTATGAATACACCAAAACCAGGCGCTCCCGGCACTACGGATCAATCTCCACGTTGGGAAGGTCCGCAAGAAAACAGGCCTCGCGGGTACATGCCAGCCAAAGACGATCCCGATCACGATCGTGATGCGCTTGGCGAGAACAATCAGGATCCTTCCCGGGAAAAGGTGTCGGATGCCGGCAAGACCAAGGGAGACTGAGATGAAGAAAAACCATTCGGGCACCGGTCCCGAGGCTGATGCCAAGGGGCAGTTCGCCAAGTCTCAGGCTGATCGCAAGAGCAGTGGCGTGCACAGCGCGAAACCTACCGTCATCACCGGATCAGAGGATGCTACCGCCCATCGCAATCCGCCGGGCACCAAACGGGTTGCAAACGATTGGGATCCGAATTTCGATCCGGCGGACGCGAGCAAGGAGCGCTGAACCGGATTCAGGCCTCTTGAAACGTCAGATCCCATTCACCAGATTGATTTCGCTTCTTTTATCCGGCTGAGATTGAAAGGAGGAAATCATGAACATCCCGGATATGCCGTTTAGAGTGCCAGTGACGATCCGTCTCCAGTCGGGCCTGGAACGATGCTTCAGAACTGTTTACGACGCGCTCGATTTCCTGGAGAACGAGTGGCCGCTGAAGCGCGGCGAACGATATGACCGCGCAGTTCGCCGTGCTCGCGCCGCCCTGAACAGGATGGTGCCCACGGAAGTCGCCCGCGAGGCCTTCATTTCAGCATGCCTCGAGGCTGGCATGCCTGCCGTCATGGTCGGCGCCATCGGCTTTTCGCAGCCGACGGTTGGAAGGATGGCTGCTTCCGCTTAGGGCCGGCATCCGGCGATCCAGCCGTTTCATTGCCTGGCGGCGCTGAGTTTGATCCGCTCCTCGGTTGGAATGTCAGAGGATCGCCGGGCGGCGGCTGGCGTCCGCAAGGTCTCTGCGAAAGCCATCATCAGCGGGCCGACGCCCTTGATATCATCGGCCCGTATTTCCTCCGAAAGGTAATACTCCACCGTCCCGTCACGGTAGCGGCCGTTGAAGCCGCCCAGACCGGCGACGCAGCAGATATTCTGCAGCCTCGATGTTCCCGTTTCATCCGGGCGCAACTCATGTTCGACAAGGGAGCGGAGGCTTTCTTTCCCGGCATGAGCAAAAGCTGCCGAGCCTTTAAGGCGGGCGAGTTTTTGAAGGAAATAGGCGAACATCGCGGTGGCGGAGCTTTCCGCGTAATTCCCCCTCACATCGGGCCGATCGATCACCTGCAGCCACCGATGATCGGAAGTTTGCAAGGCAAGCAGCTTGGATGCGAGTGCCGAAGCGCGGAGAATGAGATCTTGCCGTGCCGGGCCCGGCGGAAGGCTCTCGATGATATCGACAAAGGCCATGGCCAGCCAGCCGATCGATCGGGCCCAGTGAGCCGGGGACAGCCCGCTTTGCGGGTCCGCCCAAGTCTGTTCGCGCGACTCGTCATAACCATGCCGGTAGAGTGCCGCGTCGCGGTCGTAGGTCAGGTCGAGGGCGGTTGAAAATTGCTGAAGAGCCTCATCAAGCATATCCGGCCGGGAGGCGGCGCGCGCATATTCGATCTTGAAAGGCAGAGCCATATAGAGGCCGTCCAGCCAGATCTGATGCGGGTAGCGGAGTTTGTGCCAATAGACGTCGCTGCCGGTACGCGGATGCGTATCGAGCTGCCTTGCGAGAGGAGCGGCGGCATCAAGCCAGGCGGCGTCGCTGGTCAACCCATAAAGGAAAACGAGGGCGCGGCCGGGGAGGATGTTGTCGATATTGAATTCATCGATCTCGTAGCCGATCAAGCGGCCTTGCGTATCGATCTGACCGCCGACCAGGCGGATGAGATGATCGAGCCAACGCTTTTCGGAGGTCGCTTGATAAAGCGTAATCAGACCGCGATAGAGGCATCCGTCTTCATAACACCAGGCTCCGCCTTTGTAATATTCGTATCCGCGGGCGTAATCGTCGAAATAAGTTTGAAGCATGGGCTCAGTCTTGGGCTGGATGGATCGAAGCCGGCGAGAGCATCGCCAGGCGACTAAAAGTGGTGTTTTCCGCGACAATGCCGGCGTGACGAAGGGGCGGGAGGAGACAGGCCATTTCCGGCACTTCCGCCTTGGCATCTGGCGCGAAGGAAACTGTGTAGTTTTCGAAAGCGATATCGCAGATGGACGCTTCGGGCAGACCGTAGAATACGGCCGCAGCGGTGCGGGCGCCCGAGACCGTGACGTTCTTCACCGAGATCGACCGGATGTTGGGCGTCTCGTCGGAAACCGGCAGGCGGGCGCGCGACTGGACGTAGTCCGACCGCCCGTCGGCATCGCAGAAATAGAAGGAGTTGACCGCCACCGGTGTTGCGACAGCCTCTATTAGGCTGTCTGAAAACCGGATATTCGACACCGTTCCGCCACGGCCTCTGCGCGTCTTGATCCTGAGCCCCCGGTCGGTTCCCCGGAAGTGGCAATTCGTGATCTGGATGTCGCGGACGCCGGCGCTCATTTCGCTGCCGATGACCACGGCGCCATGGCCGCGCTCCATCAGGCAATTGGAGATCCTAACGCGCTCCGTCGGCCGATCAGGCCCGCCGTTCGGGCTGCGCTTGCCCGCCTTTATGGCAACGCAGTCGTCTCCGACAGAAATATGAAGGCCGGCAAGGCGGATACCAGAGCTGCTTTCCGGATTGAACCCATCCGTATTGGGCGAGTCCGGATCATTCCGGATCGTGAGATCCGCCGCGAGCAGTCGGCTGCAAAGCACCGGATGTACCGTCCATGACGGTGAGTTGCGGATGGTGAGGCCTGAGAGAGTGATGTCTTCGCATCCGGAAAGGAAAACGGTGCGGGCCCGTCTGGCACCCTGTCGCGTCTCCTTCGGCCAGAACCACCAGTCGCCGCGATCGCCGCCGCCGTCGATGATGCCTTTTCCGCTGATCCGGATATTGCGGCAGTCGATCGCGTTGATCAGGCTGGCGTAACACGCCTCCGTCACACCTTCCCAGGTGCCGAGCACGCGGCCATCCGGGTGGCGGGCTGGGAGGATGGGAAAGGTTTCGCGGTCCGAGACTGCAGCCAGTTCGGCTCCTTCGTCGAGCAGCAGCGTCATGTCGCTCTTGAGGAAGACAGGGCCGCTCAGCCAGCGCCCGGGCGGTATCCGAAGCGTCCCCTCGGAGGGGAGAGCGTCGATTGCGGCCTGGATCGCTTCAGCATTATCTGATGAGCCGACTGAGGCGCCGAAATCGCTGATGTCGGTGAGAGCCGTTTCCTTTCTTGTCGTGAACTCAAGGCGGGCTTGACCAATCTGGAGGGAAAGATGGCTGCCCGGTTCGAGTTCAGCGACTGTAAAGACGACGCGTCTCGTCGTCCCTTCAGCCACGATATCGCCATCGACCTTCCGAACGGTCCAGGCCAACGAAGAGTCCCGTTCGAAAAGATGCCTTTCGGCATCGACACTGAAGGTCGCACTGCGTGGTCCGGTGGTCAGAAGTTCGATGGCGGCAATCGTCACGATGTTCAGATCCCCGTCAGCGCTTCGTTGATGCCGGCGATGATCTCAGCGGCCGCGTCCTCGGCGGATTGCTGGCCGTAGGCGAAGGCCTCGAAGTTCGTGTCGAAAGCTTCGGTGACACGCGGATGCTCGTTCAGCGGCGAAACTCCAGGACTGCTGGGTTCCATCACCCGCTTGTAGGCTTCCAGCTGGACAGGCTTGACCTTGCCTTCCTTGTTAAGCACATCGAGTGCGGCCTTGCTGGAGGGAATGCCGCGCGTTGCGCCCAGCACCTTTACCGCCGCCGGATCGTTGAGAAGGCAATTGACGATCTGCGCTGCCGCTTTCGGGTCCTTGCTGTTCTTGGAGATGGCAAACAGCATCGATGGCTTGCGATAGACGCCGTCGATCTTCGCTCCGGCGACGGTGAGCAACTTGACCGGGACGAGTTCCTGGCCCTTTTCCATGGGCGTGGAAATCTTGCCGTAGGTGCTGTCCCACTGGTACGTGCCGGCAATCTGACCCTTTGCCCATTTCTGGTTTTCATGCAGGGGCGTATTGCCGCCGGCTGCGACTTGCTTCCAGGACTCGATCACGCCCTTGTCCACTAGGGTCTGGTAGAACTTCAGCCCTTCGACGAGCTCCTCTTCTGTCCAGGAAACCTTGTTCGTTGCGGGATCGATCAGGTCCTTGCCGGTCTTCTGCGTCGTACGCAGGATGACCATGAGGCGGGCGTCGAGTGCAGCGCCCTCGAAAGGATAATAGTCCTTGCCGAGCTTCTCCTTCATCTTCGGCGCGGCCGCGATCAGTTCTTCCCAGGTGGTCGGGATCGGCACGCCGGCCTTGTCGTAGGTCGTCTTGTTAAACATGAAGACGCGGCCCGTGGTCGAGACCGGAATGCCGTTCAGCTTGCCCTTAACCGTACCGCTGTCGAGATCGGCCTTGGACCATTGGCCGAGGTCGATGATGTCCTTGTACTGGTAGAGATCGGCAAAGCCGGTGCCGTTCTTGGTGAAAAGCGGTAGCCACGGCCAATTGACCTGCATGATGTCGGCTTCGGTGCCGCCAGCGAGCTGAGTGGCGATCTTTTCCTGATGCCCCTGGAAGCCGGTGAATTCCGGCGCCACGGTATGGCCGAATTTGCTGCCGCAGATCTTTAGCGCTTCCTGGGTTGCGAGGTGGCGGTCGTCGCTTCCCCACCAGGACATGCGCAGGTCCGCAGCAAATGCGGTCGAAAGGCTGGTGGCGGCAAACAGTGCCGCGGTCATGATCATGGTTCTCATTTTGGCTCCTCCCAAGTTGGAACGCTGAAGTTTCAGATCGCCAGGCTGATGTTTTCACCTGTTTGGCGATCGAACAGGTGGACTCCCTTTGGGTCCGGGCTCAGCCAGATCCAATCATCGCGAAGCGCGGTCCGGTCATAGGCAGCCGAAGGTACGATGGCGATCAGGCGCTTCGGCCCGATGTCGACGTAGAGATAGACCTCGTGGCCCATGAACTCGATATGGTTCACCTTGCCCTTGAGCGTGCCCGCGGTCTTGGCTTCGGCGATACGCAGATGCTGGGGCCGGATGCCGAGCGTCACCCAACCGGACTTTCCAACCGACAGCCGGTGCGCGAATTCGTCCCCGAGTGCGACCGTCTGATCCGCGGCCTTAACGTGGGTTTGTCCTTCAAGCTCGCCATCCAGAAAATTCATCTCCGGGCTGCCGATGAAGCCGGCGACGAAGGTATTGGCCGGACGGTTGTAGAGCGTCATGGGATCGGCGACCTGCATGATGTGGCCGTCCTTCATGACGCAGATCCGGTCGCCCATGGTCATGGCCTCCGTCTGGTCGTGGGTGACATAGACAACCGTTGCCTGCTGTCCTTCCGCCTTCAGCCTCTTGTGCAGGTCGGTGATGCGAACGCGCATCGAGGCGCGCAGCTTTGCATCGAGGTTCGAGAGAGGCTCGTCGAATAGGAAAACCTGCGGTTTCTTGATCAGCGCGCGGCCGACCGCGACACGCTGCGCCTGGCCGCCGGAAAGCTGCTTCGGCAGCCGTTCCAGGAGCGGGTCTATTTCCAGCAGTCCCGAAACGTGCTCCGTCGCCTTTTCGATTTCTTCGGCAGGGCGGCGCTTCAGCCGCATGCTGAACGACAGGTTTTTGCGCACCTTCATATGCGGGTAGAGCGCATAATTCTGAAAGACCATGGAGATACCGCGGTCGCCCGGCGGTTTGTCGTTCACCAGTTCTCCGCCGATCCGGATTTCGCCGCCGGTAATCCGTTCGAGGCCCGCGATCATGCGCAAGGTCGTAGACTTGGCGCAGCCGGAGGGGCCGACCAGCACCATGAACTCGCCGTCCTCGACATCGAGGTTGATGCCATGCACGGCGCGAAGCGAACCGTAGTCCTTTTCGAGATTTCTCAGTTGCAGACGTGCCATGTCGCTATCCCTTGATGCCGCCGGACGAGATGCCGTCGATGAAATATTTCTGCGCGAGGAAGAAGACCGCGAGCGCCGGCGTCAGCGCCAGCACGGACATGGCGAGCACGCGGTTCCACTCGAACGCCTCAGTGGTGTCGATCGAGAGTTTCAGCGCCAGCGAGACCGGATATTTGTCGACCGACGAAATGTAGATCAGCGGCCCCAGGAAGTCGTTCATCGTCCACATGAACTGGAAAAGGCAGACCGAGATGAGCGCCGGCATCAGCAGCGGCACGACGATGAAGATCATCGTCTGCCAGGTGGTGGCGCCGTCGACGCGGGCGGCTTCCTCCATGTCGCGCGGGATGGCGCGCAGGAACTGCACCAGCATGAAGACGAAGAAGGCGTCTCCTGCAAAGGCAGACGGCACCCAGAGCGGCAGGAAGCTGTCGAGCCATCCCAGATCGCGGAAGAGAAGATATTGCGGAATACGGGTCACCACATTCGGCAGCAGAAGCGTCGCGATCAACGACGCAAACAGCAGCTTCTTGAACGGGAACTCGAAGCGGGCGAACCCATAGGCCACAGCGGTGCACGAGATGGCGGTGCCGATGACCTTGGGGATCACGATCCACAGCGTATTCAGGAAGAATGTGCCGAAGGAATAGGGCGTCGAGGTCTGCCAGCCCTTGATATAACCGTCGAGCGTCGGGTTTTCCGGCCAGAAGCCGGGATTGGCAAAGATCTCAGAATTCGTCTTGAACGATGCCCCGATCAGCCAGATCAGCGGGTAGAGCATCAGGAGGCCGACAGCGGCGAGCATCAGATAACGCAGCATGATGCCTGCCTTGTGGCGGCGATGCTCGCGGGCACGGATGCCGGCAACCTCGCCAACCGTCGACGGATCATGGGAGAGAACGTGTTCGGTCATGGTCAGCTCCTCTTGTCGCCGGCGTAATAGACCCAGTGGCGCGAGGACCAGAAGGCGATGAGGGTGAGCGCCATGATGATGACGAAGAGGACCCAGGCGATGGCCGATGCATATCCCATGTCGAAACGCTTGAAGGCTTCGTCATAGATGTAGATCGGCAGGAGATAGGTGGACTTCAGCGGGCCTCCTTGGGTGATAATGTAAGGGCCGTTGAACTCCTGGAAGGCCTGGACCATCTGCATGATCAGGTTGAAGAAGATGACAGGCGTGATCAGCGGCAGGGTGATGTAGATGAAGCTCGTCCACTTGCCGGCGCCGTCGATGGAGGCGGCCTCATAGAGCGTCCTGTCGATGCTCTGCAGCGCGGCCAGGAAGATCACCATGGCCGAGCCGAATTGCCATAGGCGGAGCAGGGTGATGGTAAAAAGCGCATTGGTGGGATCGCCGAACCAGTTGACGGATTCGAAGCCGAGCAGGTTCAGGCCCATATTGACGAGGCCGACATCGGCAAAAATGTAGCGCCACAGCACCGCGATCGCGATCGAACCGCCGAGGATCGAGGGGACGTAGTAGGCCGTGCGGAAGACGTTGATGAACTTCAGCTTGTAGTTGAAGATCACGGCCATGAAGAGCGCAAAGGCGAGCTTCAGCGGCACGGTCGTAAACACATAGACGAGCGTCACCCAGAGCGATTTGCGGAAAGTGCGGTCGTTGGTGAAGAGCTTGACGTAGTTTGCCAGACCGATGAAGATCGGCTCGTCCATCAGGTTGTAGTTCGTGAAACTCAGATAGAGCGAGGCGACGAAGGGCACTGCCGTGAAGATCAGCAGCCCGATGATGTAGGGCGATAGGTAGAAGAGCCCGAGGAACCGGCTGTCTCCGCTCATGTTGCTTTCCCCGCTTTAACAGGTGCCTCCGACAGGCGGTGCATCGCCGCGGCAATTCCCCCGCGGAACAGGCCTGCAGTATGATCGCGAGACAATGCCGCCCGGTTGAGGAAGCGGTCGCCGATATAGGCTATATTAAACGAAGAGACAGTTCCCGTATTGTGCATCGCAAATTCTGGCATAGGAATCCCCGGGGGTCCGATACGTATCGGGCACCCTGCAGATTTCCGCCATTTCCTCCCAATCTGGCCCTCTGATGTGTTGAGGTTTCAGCTCCTGCGCTGATAATCTCATCTTGGGGGCGGGATCAAATCGACAAATTGGGGGAAAAGGATGGACGAAATTGAAGGTAGCGTTCTGGCTGGAATTCCCATGGGGGCACTCGCCCTGACGCTGACGCGTTCAACCATAAGGATGCAGCATTCCCATACCTGGGGTGTCGACAAATCGAACAGCGTCCATGACCTGATTATATGCCTAACGGGCTCGGCTCGTTACGAGGTCGAGGACGAGACGATCGACATGGCGCCGGGCAGGGCCATGCTTCTGCCTGCCGGCGTACGCTTCGTCGGCTACTCTACGTCAACGGAGCCCTATACCGGGATTGCCCAGCATTTCACGCTCGATCTCTTCGGGCGCCTCGACATGATTGCGCAGATGAACCTCAGGAAAGCGGTGACGCTTGCCCGCTGGGACATGATGCAGCCATTGACCCGCTACTACCACGACAATGCGCCACCCTATTCCACGACCCTTCTCCAGCATCACCTCTTCATGTTCCTACTGATCGAGTTCATCGAGCAGGCGCATATCGGCTGGAAGGAGCAGTCGGTCGGAAACGTGAACAATCCCGACGCCCTTTCGTTTTCCGTGATGGTTGCCGCCAGCCAGATCGCGGCCGATCCCTTGAACGACGAGATCGTGGAACGGGCGGTCGGCGCGGTGCCCTACAACAGCGATTACTTCAAGCGTGAATTCCGCAAGCGGGTCGGTTGGACGCCGGACAAATATCAGGAGTTCAAGCGGATGGAACGCGCCATGGGACTGATGGCCGGAGGTTGCAGTGTAAAACGCGCGGCCGAACTCTCCGGATATTCGGATGCCTATTACTTCTCCCGAATGTTCAAACGCTATATCGGCATCAGCCCGCTGGGCTACCAGCAGTCGGAAAGAAGAAGCCGAGAAGGAGCGTTTCCGCGAGGCGAAGAGGATGGGCAACTGCTTTACCCGCTGACACGATGAGACCGACAGGAATGTGGCGGGGAGACATTCATGGCACGACATCACAAAGAAGTTCCGGCTTTGCGAAATTGAGCTGTCCCAAGTGGATCATTTCGCGTTATCTGCTGATGGTAGGCTCTTGCTGAAAGGCGGCCATGGCAGCGGCGGACCGTGTTAGGGGATCAGAGACGGCGGACATATGTATCGTCGGCGCGGGGCCTGTGGGACTTGCGCTTGCCTTCAAGCTGGAAAAGCTTGGACTTGACGTCACTCTTCTGGAAATGGGAGCCGATGGCGCTGCCATCGCTGGCAATACAGGCAATATCGAATTCCAGAACGCTCATCACGCGCCTTCGCTTGCGATGTCGCGACCCGGAATTGGCGGCGCCTCGGCGCTCTGGGGCGGACGTTGCGTCGCCTTCGACGACCTGGATTTCGAGAAGCGCGGCCATGTGCCTTTTTCCGGCTGGCCGTTGCCGCACGAATCCCTGCGTTCATATTATCCGGAGGCCTTCTCCTTTCTCAACTGCAGCCCGACGCAAACGGCTCCCGAGAAACTTTGCATCGCCGACGCGTCGATCTCCACCGAGGCGATCGAGCGCTGGAGCCGGCAGCCAGATCTCGGTGCCGAAAGCGCGAGGCGGCTGAACGGCTCCCGGCGGATACGGCTGGTGAATGGCCGAGCCACCGGCATCCGGCTCGATTCCTCCGGCGGGCGGGTCGAGTGCATAACGGTTCATCGAGACGGCGAGGAAATGCATGTTGCAGCCGGGAACTTTGTCCTCGCGGGTGGCGGGCTGGAAAATGCCCGCCTGCTTCTCTCGCTGCAACGGGACAGGTCCGAATTCGGTGGTGGAAGTGAGGGTCCTACCGGGCGGTTCTATCAGGGGCACCTGACAGGGTATATCGCGTTGCTGCACTTGGAGAAGCCCGCCATGGCGAGACAGTTCGCCTTTCAGCTTGACGACCAGGGTTACATCGTTCGCAGACGGTTTCAGGTCTCGACGGCCGTACAGCTGAAGGAGCGGTTACTCAACTGCGTCTTTTGGCTGGATGCCGTCTCGATCGCAGATCCGATCCACGGATCCGGCAGCTTGTCGCTCGTCTATCTCTTCCTGAAGGCTTTGGGGCTCTATCGCCGCCTTTCGAACGGGCTCGCTCCGACATCGAGAGGGACGCAGAACATCAACCGCAGGGAGCACTGGAGGAATATCGTCACCGATCGGCGCTGGCTGATCGATCTATCCGGTGTGCTTCAAAACATGCGCCAGCGGCGCCGCAACCGGTGGCGTATTCTGATCAATCCGAAGGGTCGCTATCTCCTCCGCTATCACGCCGAGCAGGTGCCCAATCCGGAAAGCCGAGTGTTCCTCAAGGCGAATGGCGGGCAGGCGCCCAGCGATGCGTTGGCCGTCGATTACAGGGTGACCGATCAGGATCTGTCATCCGTGCTGAGGTCGCACGAGATTCTGGATGACTGGCTGCGGCGCAATGGACTTGGCCGGCTGGAATATCTGCATGATCCCGATACGCGGCGGCAAGCGGTGTTGAACCAGGCTTTTGACGGGTACCACCAGATCGGCCTGAGCCGGATGGCGGCAACGCCGGCTGAAGGTGTCGCCGATGCCGATTGCCGCGTCCACGGGATAGCCAATCTTTATCTCGCAGGCAGCTGCCTGTTCCCGACGGGCGGGCACGCCAATCCCACCCTGCCGGCCGTCGCACTCGCCCTTCGCCTTGCGGATCATCTCAAGGATCAGTCTGCAGCCGCTCCGAACCGCTAACCGCACCGGCGCTTTACCGAACTGAACGCACCGGCAGACGCCGGAACGAAGGCCTCTTTCCCTTCAACAACGACTGGAGCGGCTTCTCCAGGCATTCGTAGGCGGCGATGCCGGATGCCGTGCCCAGCACGACCGCTATGAAAAGGATCGCAGCGGCGGGAAGCGAGAGCATAAAACCGATCTTGACGATGACGGAGATGGCGAAGGTGTGCCAGAGGTAGATGGAATAGGAGCTGTCGCCCAGGTAGGCGAGGAGAGGGAGTCTGCGCAGACGGGCGCCGGCCTCCATCGCCAGAGCTCCGAGCACGAGAAGGACCGCCAGCGGTCCGCAGGTCAAGGCGTCGAACTCCAACTTCAGCAGATGGATCGCTGCGAAACCCGCGACCGCCGTAGCGACGAGCGCAAGGCCGACTGTCGGGGACGGAAGGCGCCGGGCGGCCCATAGTTTCGCAAGCGCTGCGCCTGCGACAAACTCCAGAATAAGAGGTGCCGTGTAGAACGCCAGGATCGGGTTCTTTGGTTGCAGCAAGGTGCCGGCGATGACGAAGGCGCCGAACAGGAGAGCCAGGGCCAGGAGCCGCGATCCGGGCCTGAGGAACAGGACGAGCGCGAAGAGGGTGTAGAAGAAGATCTCATAATTCAGCGTCCAGCCCTGCACCAGGACCGGCCAGAGATTTCCGCTGCTGGGCGAGGCGATGGGAATGAAGAAGAAGGATCCGAGCGTGTGCGCGGGGTCGAGCCGCAGGTTCGGAAAGACGCCGGCGGCCGCGCCGATCACCATGGCGAAGGTTGCAGCCCAATAAGCCGGCGCGATGCGCAGAAGACGGTTGCGGAAGAAGTGCCCGGGACTGACCGGTCGGCTGTCGCTGATGGCCATCATGATGAAGCCGCTTACCACGAAGAACACGTCGACGCCGGCGGCACCGATTGTGAAGGGCAGGCCCGTCCGTTCGCCGGCGTGGAATATCACGACGGCCAAGGCAGCGAATGCTCTCAGATACTGGATGGAGTATAGCGTCTGCATCTAGGTTGGAGCCTCATTATGGCAGTCAAAACACAAAGAGATGTAGGCGAAGCTCGCTCGGATCAGTTTCGACCCAATCAAGAGCTCCGACGGCCCAGATCGAAGCCGTTTGCGCGTCTAAAGGATGCGGGCGCTCCGGCGCCTTGCGGGTTGCTTCTGCCGGTAGCGAAACGGTCGAAATAGGCCCGGTTTGCCTGGACCTGCCTGATCGCCAGTTTGCCGGTAGCGAAATAGAGCAGGAACGAGCCGACATGGTAAGGATGCATGATGTCGATCTCGACGAAGGACCGGATGAGCAGCAGGCCTGCAATGCTGAAGAGCAGGAGGGATTCCGGGTTCCGGGCCACCGTCAACAGCCGCCTCAAATGACCGGCGAGGGTGGTCAGCAAGATGAAGGTGAGGAGCAGTGTTCCGACCAGTCCCGTTTCCACCATGGTTTCAATGTAGGTGTTATGGAAATGGAAGCCGTTGCGGGACGCGATGAAGAAATCCTGCCAGAGCCTTTCTGCCTCGGAAAATCCGACGACCCAGTATCCCTGATAGCCAATGCCGAATAGCGGGTGCTGGCGGGCCGCCTCGATTCCCTGCTGCCACAGATAGGTTCTGCCGGTCAGGGTCGAATCCTTGCCGAAGACGGAAAGGATCGCGTCCATGGCGCCGAACTGAAGCGCGCCGACAGCTGCAATCACCACCAGAACCAGGGAGGCGGCAAAGAAGATGCGCCGGGTCCGGGGCGACAAGGACATGATCGCCTGCATCCCCAGACAAAGCGCTATGACACCGAGCGTGGTGATGACCGAGGTCGCCGATTTCGATGCCGCGAGCGAATAGGCTGAAAGCAAGCCGCTTACGGCGGCGCCGACGAGCCAGACAGATCGCGCCCGGAAGACCAGGATTGCGGCATAGGAAAAGAAAGCGCCAAGCGAGGCATAAAACCCAAGCTGGTTCTTTGAGGAGAAGGCGCCGACGAAACTGTAGCCGCCATCGATGGCGTCGTAGAGATAGGTGCCGAAAAGCAGCGAATACATCAGCACGACGGCAGTGCCGACGATCGCGCCGCGGGTGAGGGTCTGTGTGCTTATTGTCCGAACGGCGATCAGCGCACAGATGATGTGCGTGAGATACTGAATGGACGTCCGCAACGATACGCCGAAGGCAGGCGACCAGAAGGCGGAAAGAAAACAGAACAGCGCAAAGCTGAAGATCCAGATGTATTTCAGATAGTTGCCCAGCACCCGCCGATAATCGACGAGCACCAGCAGGAACCAGGCGCCATAATAGGCAAGGATCGAAATCTGCCCGAACCGGCTCGAATAGGCAAAGACGAAAAATGACAGCGCGATAGCCGCGATGCCATAGATCTCGTTGCGAGCCGGATCGATCAGCGCAGATTTGGCGATCCTCATGCCGTCCTCACTGCATCAGGAGTTCTGAGCTGACCTTGATGACGTCGCCGGGCAGAAGCCTGTCGTTTTCGCCGACAGTCATCTCCTTCGGCCCCTGGCCTTCGTCCCTCACCACCAGGTATTTGATCGTGGCGGAGTGGCCGGCGGGATCGAATTTTAGAGCTTCTGCCGATTGTGCCAATGCTTCGGACATCATTTCGCGGCTGGTAGTGAGCTGCAATCCGAGCTTTTCGAGCTCGGCCTCGGTGTCCTGCAGCTCCTTGGCGCGCTGCGCCTCCCAGTCGTTGCGAAGGTTGACTTCGTCCTGATTGGCCTTGTTGATGTCCTGTTTGGCGCGCAGCGCGGCCGTGTCCGTATCGAGCATGTTCGATTCGAGGTCTGCCGCGCGTTCCTCGGCCGTCAGGCGCCGGCTCGAGGTCGCCAACCCCTGTTCCGTCAGACGCGCCATCTTGTCCCGGTCATCGTTGACGAGTTGCAACTGGCGTTTCTGCGTTTCAGCCTTCCGGTTGAGGGACTGCACCTCGGTTTCGAGAAGGCTGCGAAGGTCCGCCAGGGCCTTTAGCTGAAGTTCATAGCGATCGCGGCGGGACTTCATGAGAGCCGCTTCGCTAGCGATCAACTGGGCGGCGTTTGGAACCTTTTCCAGCTCCGGAGGCATCTTGATTTCCGGCGCGCGGGCGATTTCTGCTTGCAGCCGTGCACGACGGGCCAGCAGTCTGCCGCGGGCCGAATCGTAAACCGCAGCGTCGCCGCGGGCATCGATGAAGTCACGCGCGAAACGCTGTCCGGCATCGGAACGGCGAAGCCCCCCCGAAAGGCTGACGGCCTTCAGCACGGTCAGATTGGGTGCATAGGGATATTCGCCGGGTGTAGTCACGTCGCCGGTGACAAAGACCGGACGGAACTGGGCGATCTCCACCGAAGCGGACGGCAGGTTGCGCAGCGCGAACTTGCCGCGCAATTCCTCGCCGATGATTTTCGCTACATCCCCGGTCGTCTTCCCCGCGGCGGGGAGGTCGCCGATGAACGGAAGCGAAAGCGAGCCAGTAGGGCCGATCGTATAGTCGCCGCTGACTGCGTCCCAGTTGCGCACGGTACCTTCGGCCGGCTGCCATTCCGCCACACGGATGCGCAGCTTGTCCATCACGCCGAGGCGATAGCTGTTGTCGTCCGCCAGGACACTGCTGGTCAGCGCAAGAAATGCGCCGGTCAGAAAGCATAAAACACGCAAGCTCCTCGCGGAGGCGGTTCCTATCTGCATGGGTTTTTTCCTCAAGTGGCGTGGAATTGCTTCCACGCTCCGGGTCCATCATTTTCCGATCCGGTCAGACGACCGAGTTCAGATCCTGTGGAAGAGAAAGAACGATCAATAACTGCCGCGTGCCATGCAAACAGCAGGGATGGTTCTCACAATGATTGCGACATCGCCGAGAAGCGACCAGTTCTGGACATACTGCGTATCGAAGGCGATGCGGCTTTCGTAGGAAACATCGTTACGGCCGCTGATCTGCCAAAGGCCGGTAAGGCCCGGGCGGGTCCGAAGGTAAAAGGCGGCAAAGCTGTCATAAAGGTTCAGCTCTTCGTCCACCACCGGCCTTGGGCCGACCACGCTCATTTCTCCGCGCAGAATGTTGAGGAGCTGAGGCAGTTCGTCGAGGCTGAGTTTACGCAATACCGTTCCCACGACTGTCACTCGGGGGTCGTTCTTGAGTTTGCGGGTCGCCCGCCACTCTTCCGCAGCTTGCGGATTGTCTCGGAGGTAATTCCGCAGAATTTCATCGCCATTGACGGCCATTGTGCGGAATTTCAGGCATTTGAACGTGCGGCCGTTATGACCGATCCGACGATGTCCGTACAAGATCGGTCCATTGTCGGAAAACTTTACCAGCGCCGCGATCATAATGAAAATGGGGCTGAAAAGGAGGAGTGCGAGGGCGGCGGCTGTTATGTCGAAGCTTCGTTTCGCCAAGCCGCCGGTGGGGAGAATCCTGCCGGCTTGGTCAGAAGTTGAAAACGGCGAACCTGCCGAACGTGTCGCTGACTTCATAGAGTGAACTCCATTTAGGTTTTGCGATAGTCGGTGCCATTACGGCGCGTATTAGCGTGCAATGTGATAATAAGTCTGTGTTCGGAATTTGATGCCAGTCAAATTTTTGGCTCAACCATCGCCGGATGGTCGGCCGCCCCGCTGGCCCACCCTATGACTGGTTGCTTCTATTGCAATTTATGCTGATGAAAGCCGGAAAATTATTGTAAGGCTCTCGTAGAGACGGTCTGGTTACCAATATTATTCGTACTCCCTTATCTATAGATCACGCGTTCTCCCGCTTGCATTTCAGCTATACTCCCGCCGGCTTCTTTGCCGCTGGGACCAAAGTAGCTTGCAGCTAGGACCAAAGGCCCACTCCTGTTGCGCCGCAATACAATGGTGCGCTGCAATAAACGCCGGTTGGCCTTCTTAAGCTTTGTAACAAAAGTTGATCCGGCCTCGGTCCGTCTGAGCGACGGAAACGGAAAAAACGTTCCAGCGCTTGCGAACCGGGGCAAAAATATGGCGAAAAGGTGGCAATGATCTTGCGACGGCGAGCCAGAAGAGAGAAAGAAACGAGATATTTAAAAGGAACCTGCGGAACCTTACGAAAGTTTCACTAACAGTCCGGCACAATGGGCGCAGGAAAACTTGAATCCTCTCTTGCAGGCTCTTATGGTTGTTGTTGTGGGAGAGGAGCCGAAAGACCGTCAAGCCAAGCAAGTTTGCGGTCGGGAGGAAGGATCATGTACGCACCGCGCGTCTTTGTCAGCATGACAGGGGTACTAATCGCTTTTGCGGTGTCGGCCTATTTTATGACCGACTCGTTTTATACGGCCTTTATACAGACGCTTATCTGTGCCGTCATTCTTCAGGTCGGTTATTTCATAGGCGTTCTTTACCTGGTGCATCGCGAAAAAAAGTACCGTGAAGAGGCCGCTTCTCCGGATTCGGTCTCTTCGAAAAGCGCCAGGGAAAGCAGCCGGCGGGACACGATGCGCGCCGATGCGGCTCCCAACGTCCCTGCAAGCGATGCCTAGCCTCGAAGGTTTTTCTACCCTTTCCACATCGCGGCCACTTTCCTAAGTCCATAGTTCCCGTGACCGATGAAGCATGGAGACCGCTATGGCCGGAACTGCTCACCAGACGATCTGCGTCATCATCGCGGCCAAGGATGCCGCGGATACCATCGGAATAGCCATCCGATCGGCCCTGCAAGAGGCTCAGGTCAGCGAGGTCGTGGTAGTGGATGATGGCTCGACCGACAGGACCGCGGATGCGGCGCGTGACGTAGACGACGGTACCGGCCGGCTTAAGGTTGTTTCATTCGACAGGAATCGCGGTCCTTCGGCTGCCCGCAACCACGCCATCGCCATGGCGACCGCTCCGCTGATTGCGATTCTGGATGCCGACGATTTCTTCTTTTCCGGTCGTTTCGAACCGATGCTCGCCGAAGACGACTGGGATCTCATTGCCGACAATATTGCCTTCGTCCACGGGCAGGCAGAAACGGTCCGGCCGGAGCATTTCCAAGCCCGTACGCGCACCATGCCGCTTGTTGAATTCGTGGAGGGCAACATCTCTCGGCGCGGCCTGAAGCGAGGCGAAACAGGCTTCCTGAAGCCGGTGATCCGGCGGTCCTTCATTGAGGCGCATCGCCTGCGCTACAAGGAGGAAATGCGTCTCGGTGAAGATTATGACTTCTATGTCCGGGCGCTTGCCAAGGGCGCCCGCTACAAGGTGATCGAGCATTGCGGTTATGGCGCCGTGATACGGGCAAATTCCCTGAGCGGTCGCCACCGGACGGAAGATCTGCGCCAGTTCTACGAGGCGGATGAGGCCATCCTCGCGGATCCGGGACTGCCGCCGGCGGCGCGTGACGTCATCAAGCAGCATAGAGATCATATTCGCGGCAAATACGAGCTACGTGCCTTCCTGGACGTCAAGTCGAAGGCGGGAAAACTCGCTGCGATCCGCCACATGCTGGGGCGGCCGCAGGCGTTTCCCGCCGTTGTCACAGGTATCTTCTTCGATAAGCTCGATCTCTTGCGCGCGAAGTCGGGAGTACCGGCCGAAGCGCCCGCGATGCGTTATCTGCTGCCGGGCATTCCCGCCGCTCAGAAGTAATCCCTGCGTATTCCGTCGAGAACCGTGCGAAATTTCTGTTTCTTCTCCTCAAGAACGCTATCCGGGCTAAGCCGCGGTTCAGCCCGGCTCGCCTGCCAGAGAGCCAGCACGGAGGGGGCCGCAAGAAATTGCTTGGCCACGCCCCGAAGCCCGTTCTGGGGCGGGGCAGGGCGGACGATGACCTCGCCGGCAGGCGCTTCGGAAGCTGTTGGGAAAGCCGGCGGCTGTTTGTCGAAACGCATGCCCCAGAAACGCGATTGTTTGGCCGCCGCTTCAGCGCGCGTCGAGACTGGAACGTAGCGCGGCTCATAGGTCGTGCCTACGGAGCTTGCCCAGTCGTTCCATTTGAAATTGTTGATGGAACGAGACGTGCTGACTGCCACCCAAGGCACCCGGAATGCATCCGCAAGGATGGCCCCGTGCATGGATTCGGCGACGATCAGCTCCGACTGGGCGATGTGTCGGATCACCGACTTCGCCTCGCCTCGGGGGTCGAGATAAGTGAGGCCTACCGGCTCGCAGACGGCCCCCCACATTCCGTATTCGGCCGATTCCCAATGGGGAATGAAGGTCTTCTTGTGGATCTTCGGAACGTTCTGGAATTCTGGCATGTCAGCGATCATGGCGGCCGGATCGGTGACGCCCATATCGAGCGAAAGCCCGAGTTTTTGGGCCGTCAGAGGCCCGCGCACCGCGCGGACATCCCATTCGGCGGCATTGCCGGTTTCAGGAGGGGTGCCATAACCGTATCCGCTTCCAACGACGAGTTTTTTCTGGCCGCTGGGAAGAAGTACCGGATTGAGTACCGTGCCAACTCCCACCAGCAGAACGTCCGGATGGACGTCCCGGAAGCCCGGAAGCAGGAAATCCCAGAGCCAGAGATTGAGATCGTCGCCGAAATTTCCGTGATGCGATTCCCAGTAGTACGCTTTCATGCGGGCCTCCATGGGATTATGATTGAAAGGGATGTGCGGATATCAGCGCGCATTGCGGCCAAGCTTTCCAGCACCAAGTTCGAAAGCGGCCCGGATGAGCCCCGGGTCGCGCATGACCCAACGGGCGAGCAGACCAAAATCAGGCGATTGCCGCCGTTTGACCCGCCCGGCCTGGCTCCAGAGGGCCTGGCGGCGGGCGGTGTTTTTGTAGGAGGCAATCGACGCCACGTCGCCCGGGCGTGAGCGGAATCGCTCTTCGAGCGTATCGAGTGCTACCCAGGTGTTGAACTGCTGGCGAAGGAATTGCGGCGAGCGGTTGTCGATGCTGTGGAAGATGTTGAGCCCCATTCCGCGGGCCGCGCCCGGCGCATCGCAAAGCAGTGTCCGTTTCGATTTCAGGATGCAGTCGCAGAAGAAGAGCACATCCTCCGCCGCCAACCGCAGCGACGGCTCGAAACGGATGCTTTCGAAGACCGGCCGGCCGATGACCATGCAGGAAAGATGCAGGAAACTCCAATTCTTGAGCATGACGCTCGCCAGGTCCGGCATCTCGATGACCAACGGGTTCTCGGCCACCCGAACGCCGCCCTCCGTTCGCTCGAGCTCGGCCATTCCGAAGTGGTAATAGAATTCCTCACTGGGCTGCATCGAGGCCCAGTAGCACTCCGCGTCGAACCGGGTCATGCTGTCATAGGCATTCTTGAGATGGTCCGGCAGCCAGACGTCGTCGGAATCCAGCAGCGCGACGAATCGGGTATCTGCGGGCACATTGTCGAGACCGGTATTGCGCGCGCCGCCTGGCCCTCCGTTCGGCTGGCGAATGACCCGAATGCGAGATTTCCAAGCTTCATCAATATCTTGAAGCTCAATCTCGGCGGGCAGCGGGGATTCATCATCGACGACGACTATGTCGAAATCCTGATAGTTCTGATCGAAGATCGATGTCAGCGCCCGGCGCAGTATGCCGGCCTCTTTCTGGTAAAATGGGATAACAACCGTGAACGTCGCCATGTTTTCGCCCCTGCTTCCTCAAAGAATTGCAAGCCGTTGACTCTCGTCGGGCTCCGGGTTTAGGCGGCAGCTCGCTGCCGTATTAGACTGAACTCCAGCAACGGGATTTTGACATATGCTCCAGCCAAAGGCGTGAAGCGATCACGCCAAATTCCGGCTGAAGCGGGCTATCAAAGACCGTCACATTCAGGCTGAAATTTGTCACGGCGCCGATTCCGGCAAGAGCACCCATGCCGGAAGATTTCGAATTAACGGCTGAGACGCCTATTTCTCCTGCAGTTTCCGGCCGTGATAGACGCGGTGGATCTCACCATATTTCGCAACGGTGTCTGATGTGCTCTACGAAAAATTCGGCCATTTATCCCTCATGGAGGCGAGGGTCAGTAACTCTGCCTTCTCCGCCTTAATGTGCCGCAAAAGCGCCTTTATTTTGCCCCAATTTAGATGGGTTCAGATCTCGCGCGGTAATCCCGTACGGTCACATAGAACGTTTTTGTCGCCGAGAAACAGATTTTTTTCGCGTGCTGCACTGCAACAATCATCTATAAGAACTTGGCACGAAACCCTTGGAAATTATGATGGGTGCTACAATTTCTGAGGGGTGAAAACCAGTCGAGGCGCGTCGTTGCGAGACCTGTCATCGAACGTTTTTTGCTGCGTCGCCACATTTTGCGCCAAAGTCGGGGCGATCCTTTTTCGGATTGCGGGCTCAAGTCTGCTCTGATTGAAACGGCGGTGAAGGGAGGCACTGCCCAAAAGGGGTGACTCGTTTGACTGTTGATCAGAACATATCCTCCCGTATCAATTTGATGCGTATCCTGCTGATTTCCGGCATCGTCTTCGTGCATGTGCCGCATGATCCGCAGACCAGCCCCTTCATTGGAGCGAACGGGTTCTTCGACTGGCTGAGGGTCTTTCTAGGCGACAGCCTGTTCCGCATTGGCGTGCCATGCCTGAGCGTTATTTCGGGCTACCTGTTGTTCCAGCGCGGCTGGAGCGGGTTCGACTATTCAAAGACACTCCGCTCGAAGGCGAGAACCGTGCTGCTTCCGTTCCTGCTTTGGAACGTAGGCCTGTTTGCTGCGGTGTTCGCTGCTCAGCGCATCGGTATCGGCGAAGGATATTTCCCCGATCTGTGGAATGCTGCGCCGCGCGAATTGCTCAGTTCCGCGCTGGCGACGGAAGAACTGCCGATCAATCTGCCCCTCTATTTCCTGCGCGATCTCGTCGTCTGCATCATCCTTTCGCCGATCCTGGCGTTCCTGGTCCGCCGGTACCCCGGGCCTACGCTCGGCGTCCTGTTTTTCGTGGCGATCCTGCCCGAGGTGACGCTCGGGATCGTGCTGAAGAAAACGATCCTTTTCAGCTTCACGCTGGGAATATTCCTGGCGCTCTACCGGCAGGACCTCAAGGCTCTCGACCCTTTTGCCGGCATCGGAAGTGCAACTGCCCTTGCAGCGGCAGCCCTGCTTTCCGTCGCGCAATACCATACCGGGCCCGACTTCCCCTGGGTTGTCGATCTTGCCCGCAATACCCTGTCGATGCTCGGTGTGGTGGGTTTCTGGCTGATGTCCTCCTTCCTGATTCGGCTGCCTATCAGCCAACGTCTCGCCGCCACCGGCAGCCTGAGCTTCTGGATATTCTGCGCCCATTATCCACTGCTCGTGGTGATGTGGATGGTGTGGAACCGGCTGGCGGGGGATGAGTTCTATCTGCTCTTCTACTTCGGCGCGGCGTTGGGGAGCTTCATCATCCTCGCCTTCTCCAACCGCTACATCTCTCGTGCAATGCCGGCGCTTTACGAAGTGCTGACCGGCAGCCGCGGGCGCAAGGCCAAACTTACCGCAGCTGCAAAGTCCCATTCTCCTGCCGGACTTTCTCGCCCTGGCGAGCCGGCCATGACGCAACAACAAAGGTGAAACATGATGGCGAAAGCCAGACAGATTCAGCAAACCTGCAAGATCATCATCGCAACCGCGGCGTTGGGCATGCTTTCGTCTGCCGCGTTCGCGCAGCAGGGTGCGAACAGCAAATCCTTCGTGGAAAACTTCGACAGCCTCGACCGCTCCTTCTGGTACGTTTCCGACGGCTGGAATAACGGCAGCCATCAGAACTGCACATGGTCGAAGAAGCAGGTACGGGTCGAGAACGGTATCTTGCAGCTGGAATTTTCCGAAGGCAAAGCCAAGGATCGAAACTACGCCTGCGGAGAGATTCAGACGAAGGCTCGCTACGGATATGGTACCTACGAGGTGCGCATGAAGGCGGCGACCGGCTCCGGCCTGAATTCGGCGTTCTTCACCTATATCGGCCCCACCGACAAGAAACCGCATGACGAGATCGACTTCGAAGTTCTCGGCAAGAACGCGGGCGAAGTACAGGTCAATCAGTATATCGGTGCGAAGGGCGGCAATGAAAAGCTGGTGCCGGTCGCCGGCGGCGCCGACCAGGGGTTCAACGACTATGCCTTCATCTGGGAAGAAAACCGCCTTCGTTATTTCCTGAACGGAAAACTCGTCCAGGAAGTGACCGGCAAGGCGAAGATACCGTCGAACCCTCAGAAGATCTTCCTCAGCCTCTGGGGTACGGACACCCTGAGGAATTGGATGGGCGCGTTCTCCTATACCCAGCCGGCCTCGATGTCTGTCGACCGCATCGCCTTTACGGCGCTTGGCGAGGACTGCCGTTTTCCCGAATCCGTGCTTTGCACGCTTGACTGAGGCATTTGCTCTCCCGGTTTTCCAACAGGTTGGAATGGCCGGGAGGGACTGAAAGGAGTTGGACGACTTGAGTCTGAATGTTCTCTATCTCGCTCACGATCTGGCCGACGCGGCGATCAGGCGCCGCGTACTCACGCTGAAGGCGGGTGGCGCAGAGGTTACTGTCGCGGGTTTCAAGCGTGGAGCCAGCGTATTGGCGGACGAGCGCGATGTACCGACCACAGTGCTCGGGAGAACTGCGGACGGCCGTTTCGCCCAGCGTATCGGCGCGGTGATCGCTGCGCGAATGACCTTGAAGTCGAAATTGGCCGGAGTGACGCGGCCAGACGTCATCATCGCCCGCAACCTGGAGACCCTGGCGCTTGCGGGCCACGCGGCCTCGCTGTTCGGTCGCGACATTCCGGTGGTTTATGAATGCCTCGATATTCACAGGCTGCTCCTGGACGAAGGCGCCAAGGGCCGGCTGATGCGTCAGGTCCAGCGCTATTTCGGCCGCCGTGCCAGCCTGCTCATCACCAGTTCGCCGGCTTTCGTGGAGAATTTCTTCAAGCCCCGTTCGGGGCTCGACCTGCCGGTCCTGCTCCTGGAGAACAAGGTGCTGGCATTGAAGCCCGAAATCGTGTCTGCCGCGCCGGCACCGCGATTGCCGAAGTCCGGACAACCCTGGCGGATCGGTTGGTTCGGTGCGCTCCGTTGCCGAAAATCGCTGGATATCCTGCTCGAGTTGGCAAGGCGGATGGATGGCAGGGTCGAGGTCGTTCTGCGCGGTCGCCCTGCCTACAGCGAGTTCGATGATTTCGATGCAAAGGTGAGCAGTGCGCCTCACGTGGAATTCCACGGCGCCTACCGCAATCCGGAGGATCTTGCGGCGATCTATCGCGACGTCCAGTTTAGCTGGGCGATCGACTTCTTCGAGGAAGGGCTCAATTCAAGCTGGCTCCTGCCGAACCGGCTCTACGAAGGCGGTCTTTACGGCATTGTCCCGATTGCCCTTTCCGGAACCGAGACCGGGAGGTTCGTGGAGAACCGGCGAATTGGCCCGGCGATCGAAAGAGCCACGCCCGAAGCGCTCGAAATGCTGTTCAAGGGCATGACCGAGGCACGTTACCTCGATCTTGTTTCACGCCTCAGCGCTGTCGAACGCGGCCAGTGGGTTACAGGCCCTGCAGATTGCCGCTCCCTTGTTTCCCGGCTCTCTGCCCTACATCCCAACATCTCTCCGCCGGCGGATGTGCCGGCTGTATCAACCGTGCAGTCGTGAGGTGGAGTATGGTTTCGCGTTTGCTCTCCGATATCCAGGATGCCCGAACGCTTCTGGTGATCCCCTGCCTCAACGAGGCGGCGACGATCGAACCTCTTCTACGCAAGCTTCATGCGCAGCGCGGAGCGATGGATATGCTGATCGTCGTGGCCGACGGCGGCAGCCGGGACGGCACGCCCGAGATCGTCAGCAGTCTCACGTCCGAAATTCCAGACCTCCTGCTGCTCGCCAACGCCAAGCGGATACAAAGCGCCGCCATCAATCTTGCCGTCGATCGTTTCGGAGAGGAAAGGGACTATCTCATCCGCATCGACGCACATGGCGATTACCCGGATGACTATTGCCGGACCCTCATCCATGAGGCGATCGAGATGAACGCCGATTCCGTGGTGGTCGGCATGGAAACCATCGGTTTCGGCCTCTTTCAGAAGGCGACCGCCATTGCTCAGAACTCCAAGCTCGGCAACGGCGGCTCCAAGCATCGTGCGGGAGGGGGCGGCGAATGGGTCGATCACGGCCATCACGCGCTGATGCGAATTGAGGCCTTTCGTTCCGTCGGGGGCTATGACGAGAATTTCAGTCACAATGAGGATGCCGAGCTTGATTTCAGGCTGCGCGCCGCCGGCTTCCGGATCTGGATGACCGGCAAGACCTATATGACCTATTATCCCCGAGCCAGCGCTTCGGCCCTCTTCAAACAATATCTCGCCTACGGTCGAGGCCGGGCGAAAAACCTCATGAAACACCGTTCAGTCCCGAAGCTCCGGCAGGCGATTCCGTTGGCGGTCGCACCGGTGGTTGTCGGGGCGGTTCTGGCACTCATCTATTGGTGGGCGGCGGTACCACTGGTGATCTGGGCTGCTGCCTGCCTCGGTTACGGCTTCTGGATGGCTGTCGGACAGAAAAACCCCTACGGCCCGCTCGCCTCGCTCTCGGCCATGATCATGCATTTTGCCTGGTCTGCCGGCTTCTGGCTGGAATTGGCCGGCGTCGGACGGAGGGCGGCGTGATGACGGCAGGCGAAAGATCGGTTCGTATCGATATCGGCATCTGCACCTATCGGAGGCCGGAACTGCGGGCGACGCTCGAATCCCTGTTCAGGCTCGCCGAACCCATGGGAGTCCAGCTGCGCCTGATCGTCGCCGATAACGACGCAAGTCCCAGTGCGCGGGCGCTGGTAGACGAGATGCGGGTGCATTCGCCGTTCCCGATCCACTACGTGCATTGCCCGAAATCGAATATATCCATCGCGCGCAATGCCTGCCTTGCCGAAAGCGATGCGGACTATCTCGCCTTTATCGACGACGACGAGACGGCGACGCCTCTATGGCTCGCCGAACTCTTCTCTACCCTGATGCACAGCGGAGCCGATGCGGTTCTAGGCCCGGTCAGGGCGATCTATGATGGCCGAAGCGCCGGTTGGATGCGGAAGGGTGATTTCCACTCCACCATGCCGGTGTGGGTCGAGGGGCGTATCAGAACCGGTTACACCTGCAACGTTTTGCTCGACATGCGCTCGCCGGCGGTATCTGGGCGACGGTTTGCGCTGTCGCTTGGACAGAGCGGTGGCGAGGATACGCATTTCTTTACGGGATTGACCGACGACGGCGGGCGCATCGAGTTCGCCCGGGACGCCATCGTCGAAGAACGGGTTCCGGAAAAGCGCGCCAGCTTTTCTTGGCTTGCCAAGCGCCGTTTCCGGTCAGGTCAGACGCATGGGCGCATTCTTGCCGCGAAAAATGCCGGCCTGAGCCGTATCAAACAGACCGGAGTTGCGGGCCTGAAATTCGTCTTCTGCGCGGCAATGGGCGCGGCGACGGCATTTTCACCCGTCAAGCGCAATCGTTATGTCCTGCGCGCTGCGCTTCATGCCGGCGTGGTCTCCGGCACACTGGGAATGCGCGAAATCCGACAATATGGAGCCGTCGAAACCGCATGACGATGTCCGATTTCCAGCCAGATGTGAGCTTTGTGATCGCGGCTTACAATGCCCAGGATACAATCGGGCAAGCGATTGCCAGCGCTCTTGCCCAGATCGGCGTAACGGTCGAGGTGATCGTCATCGACGATTGCTCGAAGGACGGCACACGCGAACTCGTACGCCATTATCCGGACGAACGGGTGCGGCTCATCGAGCAGGAAAGAAACGGCGGCCCAGCGGCGGCCCGCAATGCCGGGTTCGCGGCTGCGCGTGGACGATGGATTGCCGTGCTCGACGCGGACGACACGGTCTATCCGGCTCGGCTCCTGACGATGCTGGAGCGGGCGGAGGAAGCCGAGGCTCAGGTGGTACTCGACAATCTCGACGTCATTCCCATCGAAGGCGGAAAGCCGCAGACCATGTTTGCCCGGGAAGAGCTCAAGCGGCGGCCGATCCTGACGCTTGCCGACTTCATCGGCTCGAACGTGATCTTCCAGTCGACCTTCAATTTCGGTTACATGAAGCCGATCTTTGAACGCGATTTCCTGGTCCGTCACCAACTGCGTTTTGATGACACGCTGAGGGTAGGGGAAGACTACCTGCTGCTCGCGTCGGCGCTTGCCTGCGGTGCACGCTGCGCAATCACCCCGGATGTCGGCTACGTCTATCACCTGAGGCAGGGTTCGATTTCGCGGGTGCTGGAGCAATCCCATATCGACGCGATGGTGGCTTCCGACCGGGCTTTTCTCGCCCGCTACAAACTGGATGCCAAGGCCATGGCGGCTCAAACCCGCCGCACCAGAAGTTTCCACGAGGCGACGGCATTTCTTACGCTCGTCGACGAAATCAAGAAAGGCTCCGTGGGGGGCTTCTTGAAAACAGCAGTCCGGCATCCGGGTGCACTCAAGCACCTGCGTATGCCGATTGCTGTCCGCATGCGCCGGCTGGTGGGACACCGCTGGCGCCAACTGAAATCCGATCGGATAGGGCGGGGGCGCCCTCCGGAAAGGACGAAGGAATGGATATGAATAGACCAGTTCGAAAGGCGGTGATCCCCGTCGCAGGCAACGGCACTCGGTTCCTGCCGGCCACCAAGGCCATGCCGAAGGAAATGTTGACGATCGTCGATCGCCCCGTCGTCCAGTATGCGGTCGATGAAGCCATGCAGGCAGGGATCGAGAACATCATCTTCGTCACCAGCCGCAACAAGACCGCGATCGAGGACTATTTCGACAGCGCCCCGGAACTCATTGCTACCCTGACGCGCTCCGGCAAGACGGTACAGGTAACGCAACTCGAGAAGATGCTGCCGGTTGCCGGCACCGTAAGCTATACCCGTCAGCAGGTGCCGCTCGGCCTCGGACATGCGGTCTGGTGCGCCCGTGAGCTTGTCGGCGACGAGCCTTTCGCCCTCCTGCTTCCCGACATGGTGTCCTACGGCCCGCAGGGATGCATGGCCGGCCTGATGGAGCTCTACGAAGAAGTGGGAGGTAACGTCTTCGCGGTGGAGGAATGCGCGCCCGAGGAGACATCGAGCTACGGCGTCGTCGGTGTCGGCCGCGGCGTCAAGAACGGTTTCGAAGTGACGGCCATGGTTGAAAAGCCGAAACCGGAGGACGCGCCGTCAAATTATTACCTGAATGGCCGCTATATTCTTCAGCCGGAGATCTTCGAGCTTCTGGCCAGCCAGGAACGTGGCGCCGGCAACGAGATCCAGCTGACCGACAGCATGCACAAGCTTGCCCAGGTCCAGCCGTTCCATGCGCATCCTTACAAGGGGCGCACATTTGATTGCGGCAGCAAGCGCGGCTTTATCGAGGCCAATGTGGCATTTGCCATGTTGCGCGCCGACATGGGCGCCGAAATCCATGCCTCTCTCAAGGAACTGCTGATGTCGCACGAGACGCGCGTCCAGGCCGCATAGCATAATCAAACCTATTTGCGGCGGGCGGCAGCACCAACTGCCGTCCGTCACTTACAAGCTCCGGAAAGCGAGCCCAATGGATCAGGTAAACTTTCGACCGCGAACAATATTTCCGAGCGAGACGCGCGACAGCGACACGTTCATCGATCTCGACAAGCTCTGGGCAGCGGTCATACGCCGCCTGGGCGTGATCATTGCATGCATAGTTGCGACGGTCGTTCTCGCAGGGCTCTATCTTTTCATGGCCCAGCCAATCTACACGGCGATGACGCAGATTCTCATCGACGAAAATCTCTCGCGCTACGCTGAGGATGAGAAGGACAGCCAGACCGCCCAGCAGATCGACAACCGCATGTCGAGCGCCGTGGAAATCCTCAAATCGAAGGCACTGGCACTGCGCGTCGTCGATAAGGGGAAGTTCGACCAGAACGAGACGCTAGTGAATCCACCGAAATCACCCGTCGATCTCGCCAAGGGCGCGATCAAGAGCGTGACGTCTCTGCTGACGCCGGGCGGACCGCCCCCCTCCGAAGAGCTCGAGCGCATGGGCCGTCGCGAGAAGGCGGCCGCCGTTCTGCAGCAGGCTCTGACGGTGGAGCGTGTCGGGCGCAGTTCGGTCATCGCGATTTCCATCCGCTCTCCGGATCCGCAGCTTTCCGCGGCGATTGCTCGCACTTATGCGGATTCCTATCTGACTGACCAGCTCAATGCCAATTTTGACGCGTCTGAGCGAGCCTCGTTCTGGCTGCAGGAGCGGCTGAACGACCTCAACAGCCGCGCGCAGCAGGCTTCCCTCGCTGTTGAACAGTACAAGACCGAGCACGGGCTTGTTTCTCCGCGCGGTGAGCTCCTCTCCAGTCAGCAGCTCTCCGATCTCAACAGCCAGCTGATAGTCGCCCAGGCTGATTCCGCGACCGCTTCAGCGCGCTACCAGCAATATAAAGCGATCATCGACAAGGGTGCTGAGGCGGCCGTCGAGAATGCAGTCATTTCGGCGCGCGATACCGACAACTCGGTGATCCAGGATCTCCGCAAGCGCTATATCGCAATCAACGACCGCGAGCGCGGCGTCATCCAGCAGTTCGGCGCGGATCATCCCCAGGCAATTGCCCTCAAGAGCGAGAAGGAGGAGATCTCCCAGCAGATCTACCGCGAACTTCAGCAGCTGACGGGAAGTTTCCGCAACGAATTCGAGGTTGCGAGCTCTCGCGAAAAGTCGCTGCGGGATAGCATCGACCGGGTCGCCGGCCGCAATTCCGAAGCCAATGTCTCGATGGTGCAGCTTCGCGAACTGGAGCAGAAGGCTGCGGCCCTGAAGACGCTTTATGAGTCATATCTCGGTCGATTTGAAGAGGCGACCCAGAGGCAATCGTTCCCGATCGCCAAGGCACGGGTGATTTCCGAGGCTGGTACACCGACGGCCCCCTCCAGCCCGCGCAAGACGCTCACCATGGCATTGTCGGTCGTCCTCGGGCTGATGCTCGGCTGCGCGGCAGCGACATTGTTGGAACTGCGCGAGCGCTTCTTCCGCACCGGTGATGATGTTCAGGACAAGCTGGGCCTTCGCTTCCTAGGCTACTTGCCGACGCTCTCCGGCATCCATGCCGAAGAAAAGCCGGCACCTCAACCGACCGAAGCGGAGGCTGCGGCTGCACCTCCCGGCAACCCGATCTCGTTCCGGCGTCTGATGAGGGTCGCTGTCGAAGCGCCGCGTTCGCAGTTTGCCGAAACGCTCAGAAACACCAAGCTTGCCTGCGATATCATGCTGCAGGAGCGCAAATGCCGTGTCATTGGTGTCGTTTCCTGCCTTCCTGGCGAGGGCAAGTCGATGGTTGCCGCGAATTTCGCAGGTCTCATCGCTTCGAGCGGCGTGCGCACCCTCGTTATCGATGCGGATCTCCGCAATCCGGGCTTGAGCCGCATGCTGGCATCGGAGCCGGAGATCGGTCTGGTCGAGGTCGTGTTGCAGAAGACGTCCTGGACCAATGCCGCCCGGGTAGATCGCCGGTCGCGACTGACAATCCTGCCGATGACGACGCGCAGCAAGCAGCTTGCCCATACGAGCGAACTCCTTGCTTCAGCCGGCATGAGCCAGTTCCTTGAAAGCGTCAAGGATGCGTTCGATGTCATCGTCGTGGATCTGGCGCCGCTGATCCCGGTGATCGATGCCAAGGCTTTCGAGCCTTATGTCGACGGCTTCATCTTCGTGACCGAGTGGGGTGTCACCCCGACGAAGGCAGTGCAGTCAGTGATGCGTTCGGAGCCGCAGATCGCTTCCAAGACGGTCGGCGTCATCCTCAACAAGACTGAGATGTCGGAACTGCACCGCTATGCGGATCCCGGCGCACCCGAGCGGCTGCGCAACAATTACCTCTCCTACTACAAGGAAGGCTCCGCGTCGGCGCCTCGATAAACTGAAAGGGGCGGTTTACCGCCCCTTCTCATTCCAGCTCATCCGCATGTCTCAGGCGCGTACGGCCATCCTACCATCCAGGCGATTTACGTCCGCAGTCCGGAGAGCCTTGCGGAATACGTCGCCGATGCCGATCAGCACCGGCTCGTCGATGCCGATTTCAGCCATCGCGGCAGGCATATCGCTCAACGAGCCGCTCCAGCGCCGTTCGTTTGGCCGGCTCACCGCGCTGACGATGACGACAGGCATGGTGGAGTTCATTCCCGCCGCCATAAGTCTGGCGGCAATCTCTCCGGCAGTGCGGCCGGACATGTAGTAGATGGTCGTAGTGCTGGAGTCGGCGAGCGCACGCCAGTCGAGATTATCGGGCAAGATGCCCTTGCGGGAGTGGCCAGTAACGAAGCGGACGCCCTGCGCATGGTCGCGGTGGGTGAGCGACACGCCGAGCCTGGAGGCCATGGCACTGGCCGAGGTGATGCCAGGTACGACGTCGACGGGTATTCCTTCCTGCTCCAGGCAGGCGATCTCCTCGCCAGCACGGCCGAAGATCATCGGATCGCCGGATTTCAGACGCACGACGCGTTTCCCGGCCTTGGCGAACTTGATCATCATCGCGTTGATGTCTTCCTGCTTGCAGCTTTCGCGGCCGCCGCGTTTGCCGACCAGCATCCGCTTTGCCTCGCGTCGAGCGAGTTCCAGCACATCGTCGGAAACAAGATCGTCGAAGAGAATGACATCTGCGGCCTGCAGGGCACGCATGGCTTTCAGCGTCAGCAATTCCGCGTCGCCGGGACCGGCTCCTACCAAGGTGACGCGGCCGATGGCGGGGGCTTCCGAGAGCCTTTCGGCCTCCCTCAGAAGCGCCCCGCCGACCGCCTCCTCCGGCGTATTGGAACCTGCAAATGCACGATCGACGAAACGCTCCCAGAAGGCGCGCCGTTGCTGACCGGGCGCGAGCCGGGCATTGATCTTTTCTCTCATCGATTGGGCAAGCTCTGCCCAGCCTTTCAGCGATTGCGGCAGGAGTGTCTCGATACGCCGACGGATCGCCTGAGCCAGGATCGGGGCTGCGCCGTCCGTGGAGATCGACACGACGACCGGCGAACGATTGACGATCGAACCGAACTGGAACTGGCAGAAGGCCGGCTTGTCGATCACGTTGACCGGTACGCCGGCTCTCAGCGCTGCATGGAAGAAGGCTTCCGCTTCGGCCTCCTCTTCGCAATCGGCGACCGCCAGGGTGGCCCCGTTCAGCACTTCGGCACTCCACATCCGGGGGTGATGTACAAAACGGCCTTGCGGATGTTCGGATCCGCGCCCGACCAACTGGCCGAAGGTCTCGGTGAGGTCTTCGGCATAAACGTGGACCTCGGCACCGCAGGCGGCCAGAAGTTCCGCTTTCCATGCCGCGGCATCCGATCCGCCTGCGACAATCACCCGCTTGCCCTCAAGCCCCCAGAAGACGGGAAGTTTCGCAAGGGGCGCCAGGCGGGCGGGCGCATCATTCCGCTGCTGCTGCAAGACATCCATCGATGATCCCCCTGATTTCTGCGCGGCAGGAGCCGCAATTGGTGCCGGCATTGGTTTCCTTGCCGATGGCTTCGACGCTGTGGCAGCCGCCCCGGACGGCACTGACGATGCGGTTGACGCCAACCGAGAAACAGGAGCAGACGGTGGCGCCTGGGTCGGGTTGGTCAGCGCCCGGCCGACCGGCGACGATGGCAAAGCGCTTGCGCAGGTCACTATGTTCGGCCGTCAGCTGGGCGATCGCCCAGTTGCGGGCGACGGCAACGGGTTGGCGCGCAAGGAACAGGGCGGCAAGCAGTCTCGAGCCATCGAAGAAGGCGAGCCGAAGATCTCCGGTGTCATGATCGGCATAACCGAGGGGCTCGATATCGCCGCCTATGGAAAAGGCTTTCCGGCACCAGGCCGTCCAGTCGCCGACCTGATCCGCGAATGCCAGCTCCACCCGCCATCCGCCCTCGGCTTTGGCAAGAGCCCAATAATCGGCTTTCGGTGTGATCGGTCTGGTGGATGACACTGCAAAACCATAAAGAGCGGCAGCAAAGGACCGCGCGGCAATGGCGACGTTCTTGGACGCAGGTTGGCCGGAATGGGGGTCGGTCACCGGAGCGACGAGTGCGTCGATGCGTGCCTGCGCCGCGAACTGGTCGTTCCAGTGCATCGGCACGAAGACACTGCCTTGCGCCTGCCGCTCAGTTACCAGCGCACGCACGATGGCTTTGCCGAAAGGACTTTCCAGCTCCACAAGCCCGGCGCCTCGGACGCCGAGCTCCATCGCATCGCGTGGATGTAGTTCGGCAAAGGGTTCGGCGATATGGCCCGAAAGCCTGGCGCTTTTGCCCGTGCGGGTCATCGTATGCCAATGATCGCGGACGCGGCCGGTGTTGAGTGTCAGCGGATATCGCGTGCTGCTCCGGTCCGTCTCCGGCGCCTGGACCGCAACGAAGCGGGCCTTGCGATCAGGGTGGAAGAAACCGCCCTCTGCGAAGAAGCGGGTCCCCGCGGGCTGCGAGCCAGCAGGTTGCGGCCATTGGAAAGGCATCAAGGCGTTATAAGAAGGGCCATCGATTGCCGCCTGAGCGCCGATGTCGAAATCGCGGCTGCCCTCGTTCTCGAATGCCGAAAGCGCCGCGTGTTCGGCGAAAATCTCGGCCGCCGACGAAAAGTCGAAGCCTGTGAAACCCATGCGGCGTCCGACTCCAGCAAGCTGCCACCAGTCGGCCCTGGCTTCCGCGGGAGCGGCCAGGAAGCGTCGCTGGCGGGAAATGCGGCGTTCGGAATTGGTGACGGTGCCATCCTTTTCGCCCCAGCCGAGAGAGGGCAACAGCACGTGCGCATGGCGCGCCGTATCGGTCTCGTGCTGAATATCGGAGACCACGACGAAGGGGCAGGCCTGTATGGCTGCCTCGACCGCATTCGCGTCCGGCATGGAAACAACCGGGTTCGTTGCCATGATCCAAACCGCCTTGATACGTCCGTCAGCCACGGCGCGGAACATATCCACCGCCTTCAGCCCCGGTTTCTGCGCGATTGTCGGCGATGCCCAAAACCGCTGCACACGGTCGCGATGCTCCGGGTTTTCGATCGCCATATGGGCGGCAAGCATGTTTGCCAGTCCACCGACTTCCCGTCCGCCCATGGCATTCGGTTGGCCGGTCAGCGAGAAAGGCCCCATGCCGGGTCTACCGATGCGGCCCGTGGCCAAGTGGCAGTTGAGGATGGCATTGACCTTGTCGGTACCGGACGAGGATTGGTTGACGCCCTGGCTGTAGCAGGTCACTACCTTTTCGTTCGTTTCGAACAGCCGGAAGAATTCGAGCAGCTGGGAAACCGGCAGACCGGTGCGCGTGATCAAAGCGTCGAGCGTGAGCGCCGATGCGGATGCGAGTGAGTCAGCAAAACCTTCCGTGTGGGCGGAGATATAGGCTTCGTCTATGGCCAGGCTTTTGCCGAGATGGGCAAGCAGGCCCATAAAAAGCGCAACATCCCCATCGGGGCGGATCGCCAGATGCAGGTCGGCAATGTCGCAGGTCATGGTGCGGCGGGGATCGATAACGACGACTTTCATAGCCGGCCGCGCAGCCTTGGCGGCCGCAAGGCGCTGGTAGATCACCGGATGGCACCATGCGAGGTTGGAGCCGATGAGGATCACCAGATCGGCAAGTTCCAGGTCCTCGTAGGTCCCGGGAACGGTGTCGGAGCCGAAGGCGCGGCGATGGCCGGCAACGGAGGAGGACATGCAGAGCCGGGAATTGGTATCGATGTTCGCAGAACCGATGAAGCCCTTCATCAGCTTGTTGGCGACGTAATAATCTTCCGTCAGCAATTGTCCCGAGACATAGAAGGCAACTGAATCGGGTCCATGTTCGGCAATGGCCTCGGAAAACTTGCGGGCGACAAGATCCAGGGCCTCGTCCCATTCGCTGCGCTCGCCGTGAATCTCCGGATAGAGGATCCGACCGTCAAGATCGATGGTTTCGGCAAGCGCCGAGCCTTTCGAACAGAGGCGGCCATAGTTGGCGGGATGGTCGGCATCGCCCGCGACCTTGACCGCACCCGTTCCGTCGACGGAGGCAATGACACCGCAGCCAACGCCGCAATAGGGGCAGGTGGTCCTTGTGCTGTTTTCATTCCCGAGTTCTGGGCGCATCGGCCTACTAGTTCCTCGCTGGACGACAGATTGCGGAAGCGGCATTCCCAGGAGCCGGAAACGAAAAACGCTGCGCAATCAACCAGTCCCGAAAGGAATCTGGGTGAGTACACAGCGTCGATGCTGGCGCCTGGATCTTGGCTTTCGGCGGATCCGCTCCGTTGCAGATTTGCCGATCGGAACATGGCCGCAAGCGGCCTTTGCTCTGCCTGTATCATCGCAAAAGAAACCGAATTGCACAAGATTTAATAAGATGCAGTTGCAGCTTAAAAATTAGGCATTTGCCTTTTCAGATAAAGTCCCGGGCCAGCAGACCGATAATGATCAGCCCTAAAATCAGGCTTAGAACCTTCCAGAACAGCAGCGGGTTACGCTCGATCAATGAGGGTGTCCGGGTTCCGAGAAGCTTCGCATTCGGATGCGACAGGTCATATTCGAATTCCGAGAGTTCGGTGTATCGTTTGGCTGGATCGGGATCGACGGCCTTGCGAATGGCTTCCTCGACCCAGTCCGGCACATCGGGGCGGATTTCGCGAAGGCCGGCGAAACGAAGTTTCCGCTGCTCTTTCTTGCTTCTTGTGCGTGCGACCGCGGGGCCATAGGGCAGTCGGCCCGTCAGCATGTGGTAGGCAATCGCCCCTAGCGAGTAGAGGTCGGACTGCTCGCTTCCCCGCTCGCCTGCGAAATATTCCGGCGCGGCGTATTGCACCGTTCCGAGTATGTCGGTGTCATCAAGGCTCGGCGCCGCCTCGATCACTCCGGCCACTGCTGCCGATCCGAAGTCGATGATCTTCACGGTACCGCTCCGGTCGATCATGATGTTTTCAGGCCGCAGGTCCTGGTGGATGATTTCCTTCCGGTGCAAGGCACGAAGCCCATTGGCGATCTGGCCGACGATATCCCGCACCGACCGAAGATCCGCCTTTGGCCGATCGGCCATCCACTGGGCAAGGGTCTCGCCCTCCACATAATCCATCACCAGGTAGAGCGACCGGCGCGGCTTGAGCGGCTGCCGGCTCTTCAACACGTGAATGCTTGAGACCCGACGTGCGACCCATTCCTCCATTGCGAAGCGCCGAAGATAGTTCTCGTCCTCCCGCAGATCTGCCGAGGGGAATTTCAGGACCACGTTCTCGCCGGTTTCCGGTTCGGTCGCCAAAAAGATGTGGCTGCGACTGCTCGCATGGATCTGCCGGTGGAGCCGATATTCTTCGAAATCGCCGGGAATCCGGGGCAGGGGTGCCGGAGGCAGGGAACCCGCGAGATCGAAGACCGGCTCGAAATCGTTATCCGGCAGGTTGTCGATCCGAACGACCTGGATCGTCAGATTGTCGTCGCTTCCTGCTTCGTATGCCGAGGCGGCAATGTCCTTGGCTGCAGCGGACAGATCTTCCTCTGACATGAGGCGCGCTGCGATTTGGCGAGGAGCGACATGGGCATGGATGCCGTCCGTGGTCAGTACGAAAACGTCGCCGGTATGGATGTCCAGCCGGTGATAATCGATCTCCACCGAAGGAAGGAGGCCAAGCGCGCGACCGAGATAGCTTTCGCTCTGCGACGGGGTCAGGCGGTGGTCGCTTGTCAGCGGCTCCAGACTGCCGCCCGACATCCGCCAGATGCGGCTGTCGCCCATATGGAAAATATGTGCCCAGCGCCCCTTCAGTACGAGCGCCGAAAATGTGGTGACATGGGCGCGATCGAGATTCTCCACCCCCCGGTTCTGCGCATGGAGCCAGGAATTAGTGGCGTCGATCACACGGCTCGCCGCAGTCTTCACCGTCCAGGCATCGGAGGTGCAGTAGTAATCGGTCAGGAAGCTCTTGACCGCAGTCTCGGCGGCGATGTGGCTGACCGGACTTGAGGAGATGCCGTCGGCGATGGCAAGCGCCACGCCCTTCATTGCAAGAACGGCGCCTTCGGGGACGATGGCGCCGTGGAAATCCTGGTTTATGGCCTTGCGGCCCGGTGCCGAATACTGGCCGATGTCGACCTTGAGTTTGCCCGGGGCGAGAGACTGCAGCATAGATTTTTCCTGGAGGGTGGCTCCGCCGGCCGCGGCGGAGCCAGTGCAGACTACTCCGCGGCGACAAGCCGTGTCGCGGGCTTTTCTTCACCCTTGCGGCTTGGCGAGGTCTTGTAGTGGGTGGCGTAGATCACGCCGCCGACGAAGGTCAGGCCGCCCACAAGGTTACCGACGACGGTGGGGATTTCGTTCCAGAGGAAGTAGTCCAGCCAGGTGAAATGACCGCCCAGCATGATGCCCGACGGGAAGAGATACATGTTGACGATGGAGTGCTCGAAACCGAGATAGAAAAAGACCAGGATCGGCATCCACATGGCAATGACCTTGCCGGATACCGAGTTCGACATCATGGCGCCGATGACGCCCGTCGAAACCATCCAGTTGCACATGACTGCCCGCACGAAGAGGGTCAGCATCCCGGCCGCTCCAGCAGCAGCGTAACCGATCGTGCGCGATTCACCGATCACGCCGATCTTCTGGCCGACGGCATTGGGCGCTTCGGAAAAGCCCATGGTAAAGATGATCGCCATGAAGAGGGCGGTCGTCATGGCGCCGGCAAAATTGCCGACAAAGACGAGACCCCAGTTGCGCAGCACGCCGCCGAGCGTCACGCCCGGGCGCTTGGCGATCAAGGCCAGCGGTACGAGGGTGAATACGCCCGTAAGGAGGTCGAAGCCCATCAGGTAGAGCATGCAGAAGCCGACCGGAAAGAGCAGTGCACCCAGCAGCGGCTGTCCGGTATTGACCGTGATGGTGACGGCGAAGGCTGCTGCCAGTGCCAGGATGGCGCCGGCCATATAGGCGCGGATTAGGGTGTCCTTGGTGGACATGAAGATTTTCGATTCACCCGCGTCGATCATTTTCGTCGCGAGTTCCTGCGGGGCTACATAGGACATGGTTTATTTCCTCCACCAGTCATGATTTTTGTAGAGAGTGTGGCAAGCATCATTCGGCTGCGGCGAGCGCCAGGCTCTCGAGAGCCATGAAGATTTCGTCGCCGCGTAATTCCAGTTGGATGGTTTTGACGGAGCCTTCGTCGGCACCGAGCGCCTTGCCGGTTTCGAGCGAAATCACCCAGTTGTGGAGCGGACAGGTCACCGAAGTGCCGTGCACGATCCCCTGGCTGAGTGGGCCGCCCTTGTGAGGGCAGTGGTCTTCGATGGCGAAAACCTGGTTTTCAGCAGTGCGGAACACCCCGATCTTGCCCATGGGCGTCTTCACGCAGCGGGCGCCGCGAAGCGGGATGTCATCGATCTTGCCGATTGCAATCCAGTTCATCGTCATCTCCTTACTCCGCTGCTTGATTGAAGCCGACAGTCGCCATCGGCCTGAACTCGTGCTTGTCCTTGCCGGAAACGCGCTCGGACCAGGGGTCAACCTGCGCAAATTTCTGGCTGAAGACGAAGCGCTCGTAATAGGCCTTGCGCTTTTCCGTATCGGTCATGATCTGCCGGCGGATTTCGTCGAGGCCGATGCGCTTCGCCCATTTGTAGATGCGCTCCAGGTAACGGCCCTGCTCGCGGTACATCTGGGTCAGCGCCACGATGTGCTCCAGCGCCTCGTCCTCGGTCTTCACCAGGCCGAGCACCTCCGTGCCCTTGATGTCGAGGCCGGCGGCACCTGCGAAATGGATCTCGAAGCCCGAGTCCACGCAGATGACGCCGATATCCTTGCAGGTTGCCTCGGCGCAGTTGCGCGGACACCCGGAGACGGCCATTTTCAGCTTGGCAGGCGTCCAGGAACCCCACATGAATTTCTCGATGCGGATGCCGAGGCCCGTCGAATCCTGCGTGCCGAAGCGGCACCAGTCGGAGCCGACACAGGTTTTTACTGTGCGCAAGCCCTTGGCATAGGCCTGGCCGGAGACGAAACCCGCCTTGCCGAGATCGGCCCAGACAGCCGGCAGATCTTCCTTCTCGACGCCTAGAAGGTCGATACGCTGGCCGCCGGTCACCTTCACCAACGGAATCTCGAACTTGTCGACCACATCGGCGATCGCGCGCAATTCCTGGGAGTTGGTGACACCACCCCACATGCGTGGAACGACGGAATAGGTGCCGTCCTTCTGAATATTGGCGTGGACACGCTCGTTGATGAAACGCGACTGGTAATCATCGGCATATTCGTCCGGCCAGTCGCAGACGAGGTAGTAGTTGAGTGCCGGGCGGCACTTGGCGCAGCCGCAGGAGGTCTTCCACTCCAGTTCCTGCATGACGGCAGGGATCGTCTTCAGCTTCTTCGCCTTGATCAAGCGGCGGACGTCGTCATGGCCGAGTTCTGTGCAGGTGCACATGGGCGTGACAGCGGCCGGGTTGTAGGCGTCACCAAGCGTGAGCGCCATCAACTGCTCGACAAGCCCGGTACAGCTGCCACAGGAAGCGGAGGCCTTTGTGTGAGCACGCACATCGTCCAGCGACGTCAGGCCTTTGGCCGTGATCGTTGAGGTGATCTTGCCTTTGCAGACGCCGTTGCAGCCGCAGATCTCCGCATCATCCGGCAAGGCTGCAACGGCCGCCATAGGGTCCAGCGGAGAACCCCCTTGATAGGCCTGTCCGAAGATCAGCGTGTCACGCATTTCCGAAATGTCGGTCGCTTTTTTCTTCAGATCGTTGAACCAGGCGCCGTCGGAGGTTTCGCCGTAAAGCACGGTGCCGATGATGCGGTTGTCCTTGAGGACGAGGCGCTTGTAGACGCCCGCAGTGGCATCGCGCAGCACGATTTCCTGGCGGTCGTCGCCGTCGGCGAAATCACCGAGCGAATAGAGATCGATGCCAGTGACCTTGAGCTTGGTCGGAGTGTCGGAATGGACGAAGGCAGGCTTCCTATCGCCCGCGAGGTGCGCGGCCGCGACACGCGCCATTTCGTAGAGCGGCGCGACGAGGCCGTAGACCATGCCGCCCACTTCCGCACATTCGCCGATGGAGAAGATGTCGCCATCCGAGGTTTGCATGCCGGCGTCGACAACGATGCCGCGATTGACGGCAAGTCCGGCTTCCTTGGCCAGGCCGACATTTGGCCGGATGCCGACCGCCATGACAACGAGCGTTGCCGGGATGATGCGGCCGTCGTCGAGTTCGATGCCTTCCACTTTGCCATCGCCGATGATCGCTTTGGTATTGGCTTTGCAGATGACCCTGATGCCGCGATCTTCGACGGCTTTCTGAAGGAGATAGCCAGCGGCGGGATCGAGCTGACGTTCCATCAGCGTCGGCATGACATGCAGCACGGTCACGTCCATGCCACGCTCGGCAAGTCCGGCCGCAGCTTCAAGCCCAAGCAGACCGCCGCCGATCACCACGGCCTTGGCGCGTGACTGGGCGGCGAGCAGCATAGCGTTGACGTCGTCCAGGTCGCGATAGGTGATGACGCCGGGAAGATCCTTGCCAGGCACCGGAATGATGAAAGGTACCGAGCCGGTGGCGATCACCAGCTTGTCGTAACTCTCGGTGACGCCGTGATCGGAGGTGACCGTCTTCGCGGCGCGGTCGATCGCGACGATCTTGTGGCCCTTGTAGAGCGTGATGCCGTGATCGATGTACCAGCCGTCACCATGGATGACGATCTGCTCGTAGGTCTTCTCGCCCGAAAGGACGGGCGAGAGCATGATGCGATCGTAGTTGACGCGCGGTTCGGCATTGAAGATCGTGACCTGATAGCGGCCCGGCGCCTGTTCGAAGAGGTGTTCCAGCATGCGCCCGGGGGCCATGCCATTACCGATGATAACAAGTTTCTCAGTCATGATATTACTCCGCGGCTTCAACGAAGCGGTGGCGTTCGTAGAGGAATTTGAGGACGGCCTCGCGGCACTTGAGGTATGTGCGGTCGGAGGCGAGTTCGATGCGGTTTCGGGGGCGGTCGATCTGCACGTCGAGGACTTCGCCGATCCGGGCCGACGGTCCGTTGGTCATCATGACGATGCGGTCGGAAAGCAGCACCGCCTCGTCGACGTCATGGGTGATCATGACCATCGTGTTGCCGAGGCGCGAGTGGATTTCCATGACCGCATCCTGCAGATGCGCGCGGGTCAATGCGTCGAGAGCGCCGAAGGGCTCGTCGAGCAGCAGGATCTTTGGCTCCATGGCAAGAGCCCGGGCGATGCCGACGCGCTGCTTCATGCCGCCGGAGATTTCCGAGGGCCGCTTGTCCTTGGCGTGTGCCATCTGGACGAGGTCGAGATTGGCCATCACCCAGTCGTGGCGTTCGGCCTTGGTTTTCGTCCGGCTGAAGACCTTGGCGACGGCGAGATTGACGTTTTCATACACCGTCAGCCAGGGCAGCAACGAGTGGTTCTGGAAGACCACGGCACGTTCCGGCCCGGGCGCATTGACCTCGCGGTTTTCAAGCAGGACAGCGCCGGCCGAAACCGGCGTCAACCCGGCGACGAGGTTCAGCAAGGTGGACTTGCCGCAACCCGAATGGCCGATGATGGAGACGAATTCACCCTTGGAGATCGTCAGGTTGATGTCCTTCAACACCTCGGCGCGCACGCCGCCGCGGTCGAAATATTTGTCGATATGGTCGAGCTTCAGATAGGCGTTCATGGGTCCGCTCCTCAGTTTGCCGAAGCGCCGCGGGTGATGATCTTGCCGAGCGCGGAAACCAGCTTGTCGAGGGCGAAGCCGACAACGCCGATATAGGCGAGTGCGACGATGATGTCGGGCAGCCGCGACGAGTTCCAGGCATCCCAGATGAAGAAGCCGATGCCGACACCGCCGGTCAGCATTTCGGCCGCGACGATCGCGAGCCAGGAAAGGCCTACACCGATGCGCAGGCCGGTGAAGATGTAGGGTGCCGCCGACGGCAGCATGATCTTGAAGAAAAATTCGAACTGGTTAAGGCGCAGCACCTGGGCGACGTTGCGATAATCCTGCGGGATATTGCGCACGCCGACGGCGGTGTTGATGATCACCGGCCAGATCGAGGTGATGAAGATTACGAAGATTGCCGATGGGTTTGAGTCCTGGAAGGCGGCGAGCGACAGCGGCAGCCAGGCGAGCGGCGGCACGGTGCGCAGGACCTGGAAGATCGGGTCAAGGCCGCGCATCGCCCAGACGGACTGGCCGATGATCGCGCCGACGATGACGCCGGCGATTGCGGCAAGCCCAAAGCCGTAGGCGACGCGCTGCAGAGATACCAGGACGCGCCAGCCTAATCCGATATCCTGGGAGCCATAGTTGAAGAAGGGGTAGGCGATCAGGTCATAGGCTTCCGTCCAGACGACATGCGGCGATGGCAGCGAGGCCTGCGGCGACGAACAAAGTACCTGCCAGACGAGTAGGATCAGCGCCAGGACGACGACCGGCGGAACAACGTTACGCAAGGCGGCCGCCCCCATCCGGCGGACATCGATCTTGGCGACCTGTCTGCCGGAAAAGGGGACGACTTTGCCAGCCGGTTTGGCTGAGGCGATCGTGGAGAGTTTTTCTTTTTTTGCCAGGGCGGACATCAGCGCTCCTTATGAATAAAAAGCCGGCGCGCCCGTCACGCGCCGGAGGCGGGGGTTCAGGACGCAGCCTTGATCGAAAGGCTGTCGAGATAGGCCGAGGGATTTTCCGGGTCGAAGACCTTGCCGTCGAAGAAGGTTTCCTTGCCGCGCGAGGACGAGGCGGGGATATCGGCAGCCGCGACGCCAAGCTCCTTGGCGGCCACGCGCCAGATATCCTCGCGGTTCACCTGATTTACCAATGCCTTGATATCGGTGTCGGCGGGCAAGTATCCCCACCGGGCGTTTTCGGCCATGAACCAGGTGTCATGGCTCTTGAACGGATAGGAGGCGCCATCCTTCCAGAACTTCATGTAAAGATCGGTGCCCTTGGCCTCGCGGCCGTTGCCGTAGTTGATGTCGCCCTGGAGACGGCCGAGAACATCCTTCGCGGGAACGTTGAACCACTGGCGCTTGCCGAGGATCTCGGCCATTTCCGCCTTGTTGTCCATGCTGTCGCACCATTGCTGGGCTTCCATGACGGCCATAAGCAGGGCCTTGCCGGCGTTGGGGTTCTTTTCGATCCAGTCGGCGCGAAGGCCGAGCGCCTTTTCGGGGTGCCCCTTCCAGAGTTCGCCGGTGGTGGCGGCCGTGAACCCGATGCCCTGGTTCACGAGTTGCTCGTTCCATGGCTCGCCCACACAGAAGACGTCCATGTTGCCGACCTTCATGTTGGCGACCATCTGCGGCGGCGGCACGACGATGGTGGATACGTCCTTGTTCGGATCGATGCCGCCGGCGGCGAGCCAGTAGCGGATCCAGAGGTCGTGGGTGCCGCCCGGGAAGGTCATGGCAGCCTTGATTTCCTTGCCCTCGGCCTTCTTCTTTTCGAAGGCAGCCTTCAGCCTGGAGGCATCGAGTTGCACGCCGGTATCGGCATATTCCTTGGCGACCGAAATGCCCTGGCTGTCGAGATTCAGGCGAGCGAGGATCGCCATCGGCACCGGCTTGTTGTTCTGCGTCACCTTGCCGGTGTGCATGAGATAGGGAAGCGGCGAAAGGATATGGGCTCCGTCGATGCCGTTCGCGGCGCCGCCGAGGACGAGGTTGTCGCGGGTCGCGCCCCAGGAGGCTTGCTTGGAGACGTCCGCATCAGGAAGGCCATGCTTTTCGAAAAGCCCCTTCTCCTTGGCAATGATGAGGGGAGCGGCATCGGTGAGCGCGATGAAGCCGAGCTTGACGCCGGTTACTTCCGGGCCAGCACCGGCTGCGAAAGCACCGGACGGAAAGGCAGTCTTGACTGCGCCGATGAGGGCGGCAGTGGCAGTCGTCTTGAGCATGCAGCGGCGTGTGATGCCGGTCGTCAAAATCTTGGTCATGCGCAGGTTCCCTCTGCTGGCCGGTTTTAGGCACAAAAAAACGCCGCTCGGAAATTGCGTCCACGGGATGGGAGGATCCCGGACAGCAAAGACCTTGCGACGTCGGTGTCTTGTGTAAGCGCTTATGCCGCGCCTATCCGCGCCGGTCGCCATTGACCGGTGCAGATAAAGCAATGCAAAGGGCGTGCCAGTTTGCGGGTGGGGATCTAGAGCGCTGAATTTAAAGAAATATTTTCGCTATGAAATTCGCAGCTTAAATATGAAGCTGCGTGCCGTGCTGCAATATTTTTGTGCGATTGCTAAATTGAAGGCGCGCAAACGATGTGCACCGATTGCGGCATTCTCAGATTTCGTGTCGCTCGGCATTGTCTGCCAAAGGGCTGCGGACAGCGAAATTCTCAATATAGGCGGCGATGTTGGACGGGTCGAAGACATGGCCGTCCATGAAGCGATCGCCATCGCGTTCGCCTTCGATACCGATATCGGCATTGGCCGGACCGGTGCCCAAGGCGGCACGGTAAAGGTCGGGTCGGTAGGCGCTTGCCGCCGCGCGAAGTCCCCGTTCGTTGAACTCTGCCTGACCCCAGCGGATCATCTGACTGTAGAGCCAGAGGGCGTGGCTGGGGCGGGGATAATTCGCAAAGCCGCGATGAAACGTGAAATAGTCCTCGATGATCCGGCGGTTTCCCTTGGCGTCGAGGCTGAATTGCCCCGCAAGAACGTGGCGGATGATATCCACCGGCGCGGCGATGAAGCGGGGGCTGGCCAGGGCTTCGGCGAGCGCATCGTGATTTTCAGGCCGGTCGCACCAGCGGGCTGCCTCATCGAGCGCCACGAGGAGCCGCGATACGGTCTCTGGCCGGCTTTCGGCCCAGTCCGGCCGCATGCCGATGACTTTTTCCGGTGCTGACGGCCAGATATCCTGCTTGGCAGCGACGATGCGGCCCACACCACGTTCGGAGGCCACCATATTCCATGGCGCGCCGACGCAGAACCCGTCGATCGCACCCGCTGCGAGGGCGTCCGAGGTCATCGGCGGCGGGACGACGACCAGCTTCACGTCACGATCCGGATCTATTCCTCCTGCTGCAAGCCAGTAGCGAAATTCGTAATTGTGCGAGGAAAAAGGGTAGGTCATGCCGAGCGTCGGCAAAGGCTCTCCCCGTTTTCTCATCACCTCCAGTACCTTTGCCAAAGCTTCCGCGTTTTCGAGAGCGGTGGCGTTTTCGGCAATCCCCGCAATCTCTCGCATGCGTTCGAAAAGGCGGGTGGAAAGGGTGATGGCATTGCCGCCCTGGCCAAGCGAGAACGGCGTGATGGTGGGCGATGGATTCGAGCCGAGCCCCAGCATGGAGGCGACCGGCATCGGCGACAGCATGTGGGCGATTTCGAACTGACGGAAGGCGAGGCGATCGCGCACATTCGCCCAGGATACGTCCTTCACCAGGTCAAGCGTCACGCCCTCCTTGCGCGCAAAGCCGAATTCGGCGGCGGCGATCAGCACGGAGGCGTCCACCAGCGGAATGAAGCCGGCGCGCAAAACTCTCGGACCTTCGCCATTGACGCGCGCGGGCGTGGGGAGGTCGCTTCCGGATTGGCCGATTTTCGTCATCATGTTCACTCCGGCTTTCTCCCGGAAATCTTCCTGGGCGAAAACATCACATCAAAAGTCCGGCGGCGGTCACGACGCTTTGCGCGATCTCCGACATCTTCTTTTTTTCATTCATGGCAGTCTGGCGAAGCAGCGCGAATGCTTCCTCTTCCGAAAGGCCGCGCATCTTCATCAGAATGCCCTTGGCGCGCTCAATGACCTTGCGCTCCTCCAGCGCCGATTTCGCTTCGGCCAGTTCACGCTGAAGGCGGCTGAAGGCGTTGAAACGGCTGACCGCCATGTCGAGGATCGATTTGACGCGCTCCTTCTTCAGCCCGTCAACGACATAAGCTGAGACCCCTGCTTCCATCGCCGCCTCGATAAGTGCCGTATCGGACCGGTCTACGAACATGGCGATCGGTCTGCTCACGGTGCGGGTGAGCTGGAAAAGGTGCTCCATCATGTCGCGATTGGGGTTTTCGATATCGATGACGATGACGTCCGGCTTCAAGGTTTCGATGATCCGGGCGACGCCCTGAACCTCATGGATGACCGTCACATTGCTGTGGCCAGCCTCCCGCAGCCCTTCCTCGATGATGGAAGCGCGGATGGCATTTTCGTCCATGACCAGAATGGTGAGATCGGGAGCCCGCATTCATATAATGTTGCCGCAGTGCAGCAACCTTGGCAAGCGTGATCATCAATTGCCTGAATTGCATCGTCGCGAGGCAGTCTGGAAAGAAGCGGTTAACCTTTATTTTTTACTTAATGAAAGGATGTGCCATCCTCGTATCTCGTCCGGGTCTCATGCAATTTTCACGTCTTAATTTTCCCCAGAGTTCCGACCAATCCGGTGCCGAAGGCGATGCCGCGCAGGAGCGCGCCCATCCCAAGAGTCTCGAGGATTTCAACCAGCCCGTGCTGGAGCAGGCGCCGTGGCAGGCCGCGTTTCGGCTTGCGCCGAACGTGCGCTTCACGCGGACGCCCGAAAGCGTCTTGCACCGGAGGCCGCTCGGTACCGAGCCTTCCGGCCCGTCCGCCGTCACAGAGACGGGCGGCGAGGCGGAAGCCGTTTCCTCGGAGATGTTCATCAACGCCGCCGACCATGATTCGGAAGCCGTCGCTGAACAGGCGATAGTGCCGGTCGAGGAAATAGCGGGCCTGCAGAGGCTCGCCGCGACGATGCGGCGAACCGCGGCCGAAGAGCAAACCATGATCATTTCGTACCGAGAGGCAATTCCCGTGATGGCGGCACCTACCGAAAGCCGGCGGGATATCGCAATTTCCGACTTTGCATTCTGGGATGTGATGCCGTTCGAACTGGAAGGCTCGGCGCCTGTCGAACCACTGGTTGTTCCTCTTCAACCGGAAATGCGGCCAATCGCGGCGCAGCCAGGTCAACCGGTGACCAATCTTTACCGCGAGGTGCCCCGAAAGCCGGCTGCCCGCGCCGTCGTCGTTGCACCGTCTCCGAGGCCGGAGCCGATCAAGGTTCCGGAGCCCGTGGTTCCCGTTCAGGTTGCTCCGCGGCCGGCCGCGAAGGCCCTGGCTCCCGTTCTGGCAGAGCCGCCGCAACCGGTACCTGTTATCACCGCTGCCGCGGTGCCGCAGCCCGAGCTTCCACGTGCGCGGGCTGTTCGTCCGGCCGTGGCGGAATATGAATTCCCACCGATCTCCCTGCTGCAGGAGCCGCAAGGCGAGCGCGGCCAGGCGTTTCAGCCGGATGCCCTGCAGCAGAGTGCCGGCCTGCTCGAAAGCGTTCTTGAGGACTTCGGCATTCGCGGGGAGATCATCGACGTGCGGCCGGGCCCGGTCGTTACGCTTTACGAGTTCGAGCCCGCGCCGGGTGTGAAATCTTCCCGTGTCATCGGCCTCTCGGATGATATCGCCCGGTCGATGTCGGCGCTTTCGGCGCGTGTCGCCGTTGTGCCCGGTCGTAATGTGATCGGCATCGAACTACCGAATGCGACCCGCGAGACAGTCTATTTCCGCGAGCTGATCGAATGCGAGGATTATTGGGAGACCAAGCATCGGCTGGCGCTCTGCCTCGGCAAGACCATCGGCGGCGAACCCGTCATCGCCGAGCTTGCCAAGATGCCGCATCTGCTCGTCGCCGGCACCACCGGCTCGGGCAAATCGGTTGCCATCAACACCATGATCCTGTCGCTCCTCTACCGGCTGCGCCCGGAAGAGTGCCGGCTGATCATGATCGATCCGAAGATGCTCGAGCTTTCCGTCTATGACGGAATCCCGCATCTCCTGACCCCCGTCGTTACCGATCCCAAGAAAGCCGTTCTTGCGCTGAAATGGGCGGTGCGCGAGATGGAGGACCGCTATCGCAAGATGTCGCGCCTCGGTGTCCGCAATATCGATGGCTACAATCAGCGCGCGGCGCTTGCCCGCGACAAGGGTGAGGTGATCACCGTCAGCGTGCAAACCGGGTTTGACCGCAGCACGGGCGAGATCGTCTACGAGGATCAGGAGCTCGATCTGTCGCCGATGCCCTACATCGTCGTCATCGTCGACGAAATGGCCGATCTGATGATGGTGGCCGGGAAAGATATCGAAGGCGCGATCCAGCGGTTGGCGCAGATGGCGCGTGCCGCCGGCATCCATCTCATCATGGCGACCCAGCGCCCTTCGGTCGACGTCATTACCGGCACCATCAAGGCGAACTTCCCGACCCGCATCTCCTTCCAGGTGACCTCGAAGATCGACAGCCGCACGATCCTAGGCGAGCAGGGCGCCGAGCACCTGCTCGGCCAGGGCGACATGCTGCACATGGCAGGCGGCGGTCGGATTTCCCGCGTCCACGGACCTTTCGTGTCGGATGCCGAAGTGGAATCCGTCGTGCGTCATCTCAAGACCCAGGGCCGGCCGGATTATCTCGGCACGGTCACCGAGGATGAGGACGAGGCGGAAGAAGAGGACGTTTCGCAGGAAGCCGTCTTCGATAAGAGCGCCATGGGCGGTGACGACAGCGACGAGCTTTACGAAAAAGCGGTCAAGGTGGTCATGAAGGACAAGAAGTGCTCGACCTCCTATATCCAGCGGCGCCTGTCGATCGGCTATAACCGCGCCGCCTCCCTGGTCGAACGCATGGAGCAGGAAGGTTTGGTCGGGCCTGCGAACCATGTCGGCAAGCGCGAGATCATCGCCGGCGGTCGCCCGAATGTGGCCGTGGCCGAGGATTTCGGCGATTGACGACCCATTTCCCTTCGTGGGGAGGTGGGATTGGTGCAGCTCATTTGGTGGAGAGTGCGACTTATCGGCTACGGATATAGTCGCTCAGCCGGTTCGCCGCATCCTCGATCTGCAGCGGATCGCGCAGATAGCATGCGCGCATGAAACCCTGGCCGCCCGGCCCAAAGGCGGTTCCCGGCGCCATGCCGACGCCCGTCTTGTCGACGATCCTGAACGCCTCTTCGCGGCTGTCGGTGACGCCATCGATCTTCAGGAAGGCGTAGAGAGCGCCATCCGGCTTACGGGTTTCGACGCGGTTGGTGGCGATCAGCGCGTCGCAGAGGATATCGCGGGATATGCGTGCCCGTTCGATATTGGTGCGGACGAAATCGTCCCCTTCGTCGAGTGCAGCAATCGCGCCCTTTTGCATGAACTGAGCAACGCCTGAGGTCGAATACTGGATGAGATTGGTCAGTGTCTGGCCGATCTCGGCAGGTGCTACCATCCAACCGACGCGCCAGCCGGTCATGCACCAGTTCTTCGAGAAGGAATTGGCGAAGATGATCCGGTCTTCCGGCTCGATGACGTCCATGAAGGACGGCGCGCGGGCGCCATTGAAATAATAGAGACCGTAGATTTCGTCGGCGATGATCCAGAGGCCGTGCTGGCGGGCGAGTTCGAGGACCGCCTTTAAATCCTCGCGGGTTGCCGTCCAGCCGGTCGGATTGGATGGCGAGTTGATAAAGAGCGCGCTGGTCTTCGGCGTGATTGCCGCTTTCAGCCGTTCCATGTCGAGCACCCAGCGTCCGTCCTCAAAGCCCAGTTCCACGGCAACCGGCTTCGCTTCCGAAACGCCGATCGCATTCACCACATTCGGCCATGCCGGCGAGAGGTGGATGATCTCGTCGCCGGCAGATGCAACCGTCTGGATCGCAAGCACGATCGACTGCATGCCCGAGCCGGTGACATAGATGTTGTCAAGCGCAAGGGTTACTCCGTAGTGCCGCTGGTAATAGCGGACGATCGCTTCGCGAAGCGCCGGAATGCCTTGGGTCCAGGTATAGAAGGTTTCTCCGGCGAGAAGCGCTTCGCTGGCTGCGCGGGTGATGAAATCGGGCGTTGGAAGGTCGCCTTCGCCGATCCAGAGCGGCATCAGGTTTTCGCGGCCTCGGGCGTAGGTCACGATTTCGCCGATGCCGCTGCGGGGCGCTGCCGCGGCGCGGGCGCTGATGTCCGGTCTGATGATTGTCATGATTGGCCTGTCGGAATTGCGTCTTCCCTGCCTAGGCTCAACTCCGCAGAGAGGTCAACATTTTTCCCGGCTACTGGCTGCCCGCGCTCTCAAAACGTCCGAACATGCCGCGCGAGAAACACAGCGGATCGCCTTCGCGATGGGCGGCACGCAGGACGAGGCCGATGAGCAGCGTGTGGTCTCCGGCGTCGTGCATAGAGGTGAGCCGGCATTCGAACCGGGCGAGTGTGCCGGGAATGACCGGTACACCCTCGCTGTTTTCGCTCCACTCCAGCTCGTCAAACCCAAGTCCGCCGCGCGTGAAGCGGGCGCTTAGGCGATCCTGCTCCGCACTCAGCACATGGATCGCGAAATGATCCGCAGCGGTGAAGGCCGGATGCCGGCTCGAGCTCTTGGCCGGTGACCAGAGGACGAGCGGCGGGTCGAGCGACACGGAGGTGAAGCTGTTCACCGTCATGCCGATCGGCCCTTTCGGCGTCTTTGCCGTCACCACCGTCACTCCCGTCGTGAACGTGCCGAGCGCATTGCGATAATGCCTTGCAGTCGATGCATTGGGGATGAAGAGCTGTTCTTTCAGGCTCTGGATGGTGTCGGCTGAAGGCATCATGGCACCTGCTTTCCAAGGGCTGCGGTGTAGAGTTCGAACCAGGTCTGGCGGTCGATCTTGACCTTCATGGCATCTACGCTCGCCGCGATGCGGGCGATATTGTTGGTGCCGAGAACCGGCAGGATATTGGCCGGATGCGCGAGCAGCCAGGCGAGCGCCACTGCGGTTGCATCGACATCGTGTTCGCCGGCGACCCGCTCCAGAAGCTTCATCAAAGCGGCATTTTCCGGCTTGAAGAGTGAGCCTCCCCCAAGCGGTGACCAGGCCATGGGCGCAATCATCCGCTCCTGAAGGTATGCGAGGTCGCCGTTGGTAAAGGCTTCGGCAGCGAGAAGGCTCATCTCGATCTGGTTGGTGACCAGCGTGTTTTCCATGGACGACTGAAGCAGCGAATAGTCCCACGGCCGGAAATTCGAAACGCCGACGGCGCGAACCTTTCCGGAGGCGACGAGCGCGTCGAGCGCCGGTCCCGTTTCGTCCGGATCCATGAAAGGGTCGGGACGGTGGATCAGCAGCAGGTCGATGTGTTCGGTTGCGAGGTCGCGCAGCGACGCCTCGACCGAAGCATTGATGTGTGCGGCACTGGTATCGTAATGCTTGCCGCGGACTGAGGAATGCCGGCCCGCAGGCGCAACGATGCCGCATTTGGTGACGATTTCGATCTTGTCGCGCAGGGAAGGCGAGGCCTTCAGCGCCGCGCCGAAGATCGCCTCGGCCGTATAGCCTCCGTAGATATCGGCGTGGTCCATGGTGGTGATGCCCTTAGCGAGGCAGGCCTCGATCTTCGCCTGGACATGCTTGGGTGAGGTGTCCGGATCGTCACAGATGCGCCAGGTGCCATAGACGAGGCGGCTCAGTTTCAGTTCGGGCGAAAGTTGAATGCGGTCCATCAGTGGCGTCTTCCTGTACCGAGGGACGTTGCGGGGGTCTCTGCCGGCACGCGACCATAGGCATGCGGCAGGGAGCAGGTCTTTAGCTGCGGCAGCACCTTCTGGCCGAAATGTTCCGCCTCGTCGAGATGAGGGTAACCGGAAAAGATGAAGGCGCGGATACCCATTTTCTGGTAAGCCTCAATCTCCGAAAGTACTTGGTCGACGGATCCTACAAGTGCCGCGCCGCAGCCGGAACGTGCCCGGCCGATGCCGGTCCACAGATGCGGCTCCACATAGCCGAATTTATCCGCGAGTTCGCGGGTGCGGGCCTGATGTGAAACACCGAGGGAAATGCTGTCATGAGCGCGGCTGCGGATCAGCCGGCCGTATTCGTCATCCAGCTTCGAGACCAGATGTTCGGCGTATTCCCGTGCTTCCTGTTCGGTATCGCGAACGATCATATGGACCCGCAGGCCATAATCCAGCGTGCGGCCGTGCGCCTGTGCCCGTTCATTGACAGCCTTCATGCGCTCGGCGATCTGATCCTTGGGTTCCGGCCACATCAGATAGACGTCGCACTGCGCGCCGCAAAGCTCCAGCGCATCCGGCGAATAGCCTCCGAAATAGAGAAGGGGGCCGCCATTCTGTTGGTAAGGTCGCGCGGGTTCGGTCGAAACGCCCTTGAATTGATACACCTCGCCTTCGTGATCGATTGTCTCGCGCGTCCAGGCCTGCCGGAGGATCTGCACCACCTCATGGCTGCGCCGGTAGCGGAAGGCGCTGTCAGCGATCTCGCCCGGAAAATCGGAACTGATGACGTTGAGGGTCAGCCGGCCCTTCAGCATGTGATCGAGGGTGGCCACGGTGCGGGCAAGCATGATCGGCTGCATCTCCCCGCAACGGATCGCGGCCAGAAGATTGATCTTCTCGGTGATCTGCGAACAGGCCGCGACGAAGCTCAGCGTATCCTGGCCGACCTGGTAGGAGGAGGGGCAGAGGATATTGCGGAAGCCTAGTTTTTCCGCTCGTTTGACGATATCCGAGCAATGCTCCCAGCTCGATTTCAGACTGTCCTCGGGTACGCCGAGATAGGCATAGTCGTCCGAACACAGCGCCGAAAACCAGGAGACCTCCGCCGCATCGAGCTCCGGCGATGTAATCGGCACAACACTCATAAACGCTCCTCCGTCCTTGACGATTGTCACTTGCATAACATCCGATTTGATGTAGATCAATGATGTATCAATTTTTCTCGGGGAGGAGAAAAGAGTTCATGGAGAGCCATCCCGGCAGTCTGCCTATCTATCTGCAGATCACCGAGCTGCTCGTGCGCGACATCGCTGCCGGCCGGCTAATCGACGGCGAGAAGCTTGCGCCGGAGCGGGATATGGCCACGCAGCTCGGCATTGCGGTCGGGACGCTGCGCAAGGCGCTGGCGGAGCTTCAGGCGCGGGGGCTCCTCGAGCGGGTGCAGGGATCCGGCAACTACGTCCGGGCGGTGAGCGATCCGAGAAGTGTCTATGCGATGTTCCGGCTGGAGCTCATCCAGGGCGGCGGATTGCCGACGGCGGAAGTGCTGGATGTGACTCGGCTCGACAAACCGGGGATATTGCCGAAATTCGGCTTTTCGCCGGAAGGACATCGCATTCGCCGCATTCGTCGGCTGTCCGGGCAGATGGCGGCCCTGGAAGAGATCTGGCTCGACGGGTCCTATACGCCCTCGATCACGGCCGCAGATCTCTCGGAATCCCTCTACCTCTATTATCGGACCCGGCTCGGTCTTTGGATCTCGAAGGCCGAGGACAGGATCGATCTCGACACGGTGCCCGAATGGGCTCCGCCGACATTCGGGCAAAGACCCGGCGCCCCGATTCCCCACGTATTGCGGCTCAGTCAGGCGCAGGACGGTGCGGTGGCCGAGGTCTCCCGCACCTGGTTCGATCATTCGGTGGCACGTTACGTGTCGCGACTCCGGTAGGGATCTCAATTGATTAGCAGAATGATGAAATTCCACGCGACATCTGAAGGTTTCTCCATCTCTTTGAGCGGCCGCACGGTCCTGCAGCATACGGCCTCGTCCCCGTCCGTCTTCGTCGGGCATGGCCAGGAACGGATGGATATGTATCGCGGCAATTTCGAGGTCGAGGATTATATCGTCGAACGCAGCCCGCTACGGCATGCAGAGGTGGATGGTTCAAAGATTAGCCTGTCGGAGGCTGAGGGCCTGCCGCCGCGTCTGGAGCTGACGATCGAGGGATCCACGATCTTTTTCCGATCGCTGGACGACAGCATCAATCGTTTCTGGATCCGCATCCACGCCGAACATGACGAGCATGTCTGGGGCGGCGGCGAGCAAATGTCCTATTTCGACATGCGTGGGCGCCGTTTTCCGCTCTGGACCTCCGAACCTGGCGTCGGCCGCGACAAGACGAGCGAGATCACGTTCAAATCCGATCTCAAGGACAAGGCCGGGGGAGATTACTACAACACCAACTATCCCCAGCCGACCTATCTCTCCTCTGCCCGATATGCGCTGCATGTCGAGACGACTGCCTATTCCATCTTCGATTTTCGCCGCCGGTCATTTCACGAGCTTGAGGTGTGGGCCGTGCCGGAGCGGATCGAATTTTACTGCGCTCCGACCTTTGCCGAGCTTGTGACCATGCTGTCACTGCGTTTTGGCCGGCAGCCGGAGTTGCCGGACTGGGTCTACAAGGGAGCAATCATCGGTCTCAAGGATGGCTCCAATTCCTTCGAGCGACTGGAGAAGATGCGAAAAGCCGGGGTGCAGGTTTCCGGCCTCTGGTGCGAAGATTGGGTCGGCATCCGCCAGACCTCGTTCGGCTCACGCCTTTTCTGGGACTGGCAGGCCAACGAGGAACGTTATCCCGATCTGCGGCAACGCATTGCTGCCCTGAATGACGAAGGCATCCGGTTCCTGGGTTATGTGAACCCCTATCTCGCTGTCGACGGATCTCTTTTCCCGGAGGCCGAAGCCGCCGGTTATTTCGCCAAGGACCAGCTCGGCCGTACGGCGATCGTCGATTTCGGCGAGTTCGACTGTGGCGTCGTCGACTTCACCAACCCGGAAGCCGCCGACTGGTTTGCCGAGGAAATCATCGGTCGGCGTATGCTGGACTATGGACTGTCCGGATGGATGGCCGACTTCGGCGAATATCTTCCGATCGACGTCGAGCTTGCGAACGGCATAGATGCCAAGCTGATGCATAATGCCTGGCCGACGCTGTGGGCCGAGGTCAATGCCATGGCGGTCGAAAGCCGCGGCAGGGCGGGGGACGCGCTGTTCTTCATGCGGGCCGGCTTCACGGGCGTGCAGAGGCACTGTCCGCTGCTTTGGGGCGGGGATCAGTCCGTGGATTTTTCCCGGCATGATGGACTGGTGACCGTCATTTGTGCGGCGCTGTCGTCGGGGCTGCTGGGGAACGCCTATCATCATTCCGACATAGGCGGTTACACCAGCCTCTTCGGCAATGTCCGCACACCCGAATTGATCATGCGCTGGGCGGAAATGGCCGCGTTCACGCCGGTCATGCGAACGCATGAGGGGAACCGGCCGCGCGACAATGTGCAGGTCGATCAGGACCCTGACGTCCTTGCTCACTTCGCGCGGATGACGCGGATCTATGTTCATCTCGGGAAATATCTGAAGAGCTTGTCGCGGGAGGCGTCCACCTGCGGCCTGCCTGTGCAGCGGCCTCTCTTCCTGCATTTCGAGCACGATCCGAAGACCTATGCGATTCAGGATGCCTACCTCTACGGCTCCGAACTGCTGGTGGCGCCGGTGTGGCACGCTGCGCAGGAAGAGCGCCTGGTTTATCTGCCGGAAGGGGCAGATTGGGTGCATGTGTGGAGTGGCGAGGAGTTTGCCGGTGGGGAAGAAGTGACGGTTGCTTCGCCGATCGGCCATCCACCGGTCTTCTACCGGGCGGATGCCTTGTTCAAGGAAACCTTTGCCGCCTTAAGAGGGATATAGGGGCGACTCCGTCGCCCGTACCTATATCAACGCGCAGCCCAATTCGCACCGCGGCGGAAGATGGTCTTCATCTGCGGCACGTCGAATTCCTTCGCCTGATGGCCGAGCGAGGAATAAAAGACGCGGCCCTTGCCGTATTTACGCTTCCAGACGACCGGCATGACGACGCCGTCGATCCAGTAGGCATGGTCGCCTGTGAAGGTGGTGGTCGCGAGCACCTCATTCGAAGGGTCGATGTGCATGTAATATTGCTCGGATGTGTAGGGGAAATCGGTGATCCCTTCCACCAGCGGATCGTCCGGCTTGGTGATGTTGACCGTGTAGTCGATGATGTTGCCGGGATGGGCGACCCATTGGCCGCCGATAATGAACTGATAGTCGACGGATTCGCGAAAAGCGTCGCCTGCGCCGCCGTGATAGCCGGCGATGCCGACGCCGCTTTCGACTGCGGCCGCAAGGTTCTTGACCTCTTCCTTCTCGATCTTCGACATGGTCATGATCGGGACGATCAGGCTCAGGTCATGGATCGAGGGATCGGCGAAGGCTTCGGTCGAATGTTCGAGATAGACCTTGAACCCGTCCTCTTCGAGCATGTCCTTGATGATGGCTGCGCATTCCTGCGGCTCATGTCCGCTCCATCCGCCCCAGACGATCAATGCTTCTTTCATGTCTTCCTCCTGGAATTTACTTGGCGAGCCGGCCGTCGACGAGGGAGTCGGAGAGCGGCGCCGGGCGCACCACGGCGGTGGTGATTTCGATCGTTCGGGCGGTTTCGGCGGCGGTATGGAACGCTTCCATGACCTCCAGCACATGCAGCGCCAGATCGCCGTTGGCGCGATGTGCCCGGTTGGAGCGGATCGCGTGGGCCATGTCCGCCACCCCGATCGACCGATAGTTGCCGTCCGCATAGGGCATGGTCACGGGTTGATCTTCGAACTGGCCACCCTTCTTGAGGTACTCGACCGGGCCGCCGAAACGGTTCGGGTCCGGAACGATCAACGTACCTTCCGTGCCGTAGACCTCGAGCGGCACATGCTTGTGGCCCGCAACATCGAAGCTCATGCCGATCTGCACGACCGCGCCGTTGGCAAATGCCATGACGCCGGCGACATGCGTGGGCACATGGACGGGAATGCGCTCGCCGTTGCGGGGTTCGCTGGTTACGATGCGCTCCTTGCGGGGCGTGATTGCGAAGCCTGCGACCTGCGCGACCGGGCCTAGAAGGTTGACGAGATCGGTGATGTAATAAGGCCCCATATCGAGCATAGGCCCGCCGCCCACTTCGTAATAAAAGGCAGGGTTCGGGTGCCAGCGCTCGTGGCCGGGGCACATGAAGGTGGCGGTGCCGCCGACTGCGATGCCGATAACACCTTGATCGATCAATGCGCGGGCGGTCTGGTGACCACCGCCCAGGAAGGTATCGGGAGCGGCGCCGATGCGCAGGCATTTCGCCTTCGCCACCTCCGCCAGTTTTTTCCCCTCGGCGAAATTAATCCCGAGCGGCTTTTCCGAATAGGTGTGCTTTCCCGCGTCGAGCGCCTGCAGACCGACCGCCACATGCGCTTTCGGAACAGTCAGATTGACGATGATCTCCACCGTCGGATCGCCAAGCAATTCGTCTACCGTTCTCGCCGGCAGACCGAACTCGGAGGCCTTGGCCTCGGCCAGCTCGCGGTTGAGGTCGGCCAAGCCGCGAATGTCGAGAATGGGAAAGTCAGCGGTCATCGCCTTCAGATAGGCGCCTGAAATATTGCCGCATCCGATGATGCCGATGCCGACCTTGTTCATTATTCCTCCTCCCGATAATTGCATTTTCCGCTCAGAGCGCGGGCCCGGTGGTGCTCCAGGGCGATTCATAAAGTTCGTAAAGGGCAACCGCAGCAGCTCCCTGCGCCCAGAAATCGTCAGTGGAATCGTCGAAAACGAGTTCACTGACACCCTTGAGCGAGGGTGGCACCGCAAGCGCATAGGCGTCGCGAAGGCTGTTCAGGAACGGCTCCCCCAGAGCCAGCGACGAGCCGACCAGAATGACCCGGGGCGGGGCGAACAGGGTGACGATATTGGCTATCGTAATGCCGACGGCTTCGCCGGCACGCACCGCTGCGGCGATCAGCCTGTCATCATCGGCCTGGATCAGCGCCTGGACATGGGTCATGCCTCTTCCAAGCCGCACTGCTTCGGCAAAACGCCCGTCGGCCTGCTTCTCCCCCAGGATCGCGCTTTCCCCGGCCTGGCTGGAAAGCCGGACAATTCCTTGCGCTCCCATGCCAAGCACGAGATCCCCAAGGTTGTGGCTGAGGCCGCCGGCGCCTCGGAAGAGGCGATTGCGGTGCAATACGCCAAGCCCCAGCGTCTGCTCGAGCGAGATCAGCACCATATCCTCCAACTCACGGGCCTTACCGAACCAGTGGTGGGCGAGGGTGATGGCATGCGCGTCGCTTTCGATGATCGTCGGCGTCGAAAGGCGCGCCGTCATTTCTGCGGCAAAATCGATATTGGTTTCGCGAAAGATGGGGCTCGAGCGGATATGGCCGGTGCGATGTTCTATGACGCCCGGCAGCCCGAGGCAGACGCTGTCGACATCCTCCAGCGACAGCCCCGCATCAACGACGCAGCGGCGGACGCCATCTTCGACCAGGTCGGCAATGACGGCGATCGGCTGCCGGTCGATGCGAATCGGGAGTGTCAGCGTCGAGAGCACGTCGCCCCTGAAATTGGCGACGACAAAAACCATGCGGCTCGCCGCGATCTTCGCCCCCACGACGCGGGCAGCATCCGGATTGACCTCCAGCATGACCCGCGGCCTGCCGCGCACGGCTTCATTGCGTATATCGCCTTCGTGGCGGGTGAGGATCAGCCCATCATCGAGAAGCGAGGCCGTGATTGCCGAAACGGTGGTCGTGGAAAGCTCGGTGCGCTCGCTTATTTCCACGCGGGAAATGGCGCCATGGCGGCGGATCGTATCCAGCACGCTCAGGCGATTGATGGCACGCATCAGCTCGGGATCGGCGGTCTTCATCGGCACTCTCAAGGCCTGACGAGTGAATCGCGCCGCGATTTATTTCGTGAGGCAAATTAAATCAGTCATCTTCTAGTACCGATTTTCTGGAAGACGCAACAAAAATTTGCATCTTCCTCGGAGGTTGGCGCGACAATAGGCGTTTTCCCATTCTTCCTATTGACAGTCGACAAGCCTGCGCGCTTTATTTAATCCGGGATCGGAAATAAAGCGCTACGGGAGGAGTGCAAAATGCTGACCATCGGAAAATTCGGAATTCGCTTCGCGTCTGCCACTGCCATCGGCATGCTGGCTTTGTGCACGACGGCTGCCACAGCCTCGGCTGATGCAGTCGTGAAATGGCTGCATCTGGAACTCAATCCGGAATATGTGAAGATCTGGCGCGGTATCGCCGACAAATATCAGGCCGAGCATCCCGGCGTGAAGGTCGAGATGCAGTTTCTTGAGAACGAGGCCTTCAAGGCAAAGCTACCCACGCTTCTGCAATCTGCTGACGCGCCGTCGTTTTTCTACAGCTGGGGCGGAGGCGTGCTGAAGCAGCAACAGGCGACCGGCGCGCTGAAGGACATCAGTGACAAGATGAAGGCGGATGGCGGCGCCTGGGGCAAGAGCTACAATCCTGCTGCCCTCAAGGCGGTCACCTTCGACGGCAAGGTCAGTGCCGTGCCCTACAAGATGGGAACGGTCAGCTTCTTCTATAACAAGGCGTATTTCACGAAAGCCGGGGTTGATGCCGCAAGCATCAAGACCTGGGACGACTTCCTGGGAGCGGTCAAAAAGCTGAAGGATGCCGGGATTGTGCCGATTGCGGGAGGCGGCGGGGAGAAGTGGCCGATCCACTTCTACTGGAGCTATCTCGTCATGCGCAATGCCGGACAGCAGGGCTTCGACGCGATGAAGACCGGCGCGGGCGACGGTTTTGTGGCGCCGGAAGCGGTGAAAGCCGGCGAGCAACTTGCTCAACTCGGCAAGCTCGAGCCGTTCCAGCCAGGTTATCTCGCCACGACCTGGCCGCAGGCGCTTGGGGTCTTCGGCGACGGCAAGGCTGCGATGATCCTCGGCTTCGAGACGACGGAAGCATTCCAACGCAGGAATGCCGGCGACGGCAAGGGGCTTGCGAGCGACAATATCGGCCGGTTTGCCTTCCCGGTCGTAGCCGGGGGAGCCGGCAAGGCCACCGATACGCTGGGCGGCATCAACGCATGGGCCGTGACGGCGAAGGCGCCGCCGGAAACTCTCGATTTCCTGGCCTACCTAACGAATGCTGAGAATGAGCGCATGATGGCGAAAGCCGGGATGATCCTGCCGGCGGCGGTCGGAGCCGAAGATGGCGTCACCAATCCCCTCCTTCGGGAGTCGGCCAAACAGCTGGAAACTTCCACCTGGCACCAGAACTTCTTCGATCAGGAACTCGGTCCTTCCGTCGGCCGGGTCGTGAACGACGCGTCGGTCGCCATCGTGTCGGGTCAGATGTCGCCGGAAGAGGGCGCGCAGGCGATCCAGGACGCGGTGGAGATGGACAAGATGTGATGCGAGGCACCGGCGGGGCCGACGCTCCGCCGGTGCACTCCATGCGACCATGACAGTCGGAACGAAAATGACCAATATTTCTGCAACGACCGCCATAGATCACGCGGCTGGCGCCCCGCGCGTTGCCAGGCGCAAGAGCCCTACGGCGCGCGGCCGGCTTCCGGTTCTGATCCTGTTTCTGCCGCCCGCGCTACTTCTCTTTACGATCTTCGTGATCATGCCGATGGGGGAGGCCGCCTGGTACAGCCTCTATCGGTGGGACGGCTACGGCCTGCCCGAGCAGTTCGTCGGTTTGCGGAATTTCGAGGTGCTTTTCAAGAACAGCGCCTTCCTGACTGCGCTCAAGAACAATTTCCTGATCATAGTCGTTTCACTGTTGCTGCAGATACCGCTGGCGATCTGGCTTGCCACGATGCTGGCGAACCGGATTACTGGGGTGGTCGTCTTCCGGCTGATCTTCTTCCTGCCCTATGTGCTCGCTGACGTGGCGGCGGGGCTCATATGGCGTTTTGTCTATGACGGCGACTACGGGCTTTTCGCGGCCGTTGCCGGGTTCCTCGGGGTCGAGACGCCGTACGTTCTCGCCGACAAGGACCTCGCCATCTACGCGGTTCTGGCCGTGGTGGTCTGGAAATATTTCGGCTTCCACATGATGCTCTTCATCGCCGGGCTTCAGTCGCTCGATAAGAGCGTGCTCGAAGCCGCCGAGATCGACGGGGCGACCGGCTGGCAGAAATTCCGCTTCGTCACGCTGCCGCTGCTCGGTTCGACGCTGCGCCTCTCGGTGTTCTTTGCGGTGGTCGGTTCGCTGCAGCTCTTCGACATGATCATGCCTCTGACCGGCGGCGGACCATTCAATTCCACCCAGACCATGGTGACCTTCCTCTACAATTTCGGGGTGACCCGGATGCAGGTCGGTCTTGGAAGTGCTGTCGGCGTCGTCCTGTTCGTGATCTGCGTCACGCTCGCCTTCAGCTACAAACGGATATTCATGCGCCATGACTGAGACGAGAACCGCCATCCGGATGAGCGCCGGCACGAAAATCTACCTCTACGTCTCGCTCACCATCATCGCGGCCGTGGTCGTCATCCCGCTGCTGACGACAGCTCTCGGAGGTTTCAAGACGCTTGGCGATCTGCGTGTCAATCCGTTCGGCCTGCCAGTGGAATGGCAATGGTCCAATTATACCGACATCCTGTTCGGGGAGCGGTACTGGCGGCAGATGATGAATTCGCTGATCATCGCGACGCTCACCGTGTTCCTCACCGTATCCGTCGCCGCCATGGCCGCTTTTACCTTTGCGCATGTCAAATTCTTCGGCGCGACCTTTCTGCTCAACTATTTTCTGATCGGGCTGATGTTTCCCGCCGCCACGGCGATCCTGCCGCTCTTTATCCGGATCCGCGATCTCGGCCTCCTCAATTCCTATTGGGGGGTGGTGCTGCCACAGGTCGCCTTCGGCCTCGGGATGAGTATCCTTTTGTTCCGAAATTATTTCCGCAACCTTCCGGAGGAATTGTTCCAGGCGGCCTTCGTGGATGGCTGCGGCTATATGCGTTTTTTCTGGCACGTCACCCTGCCGCTCTCCCGCCCGATCATTGCGACCGTCGCGATCGTTTCCTTCGTGGCGAGCTGGAACAGCTATATCCTGCCGCTCATCATGCTCAACTCCGAATCCATCTATCCATGGCCGCTCGGGATCATGGTCTATCGCGGAGAATTCGGGACGGAGTGGCAACTGGTGCTCGCATTCATCACGCTCACCATCCTGCCCACCATCATCGTCTTCTTCCTTGCCCAGAAGCACATCATTGCCGGACTGACCGCCGGCGCCGTCAAGTCCTGACCGGAGATAGCACCCATGGCATCCGTCACACTGTCCAACGTCAAAAAATCCTACGGCTCGCTGGAGATCATCCATGGGGTGCGCCTTTCGATAGAGGACGGCGAGTTCATCGCCCTTGTCGGTCCGTCTGGATGCGGGAAATCCACGCTTCTGAGGATGATCGCCGGCCTTGAGGAGATCACCGATGGCGATGTCCTCATCGGTGGCAAGGTCGTCAACGAATTGACGCCCCGCGAGCGGAACATCGCCATGGTCTTTCAATCCTATGCGCTTTATCCGCATATGACCGTTGCCGAGAACATGGGTTTCAACCTCCGTCTCTCGGGTGCCACGAAGCAGGTGATCGCGGAACGGGTGGGCGAGGCGGCCCGTATGCTTGACCTCGTGCCGCTTCTCGACCGCAAGCCGGCGCAGCTTTCGGGTGGTCAGCGGCAGCGTGTCGCCATGGGGCGGGCGGTCGTCCGCAACCCTGCCGTCTTCCTGTTCGACGAACCGCTCTCCAACCTCGATGCCAAATTACGCGTGCAGATGCGCTCCGAGATCAAGACGCTCCACCAGAAGGTGGGCACGACGTCGATCTACGTCACGCATGACCAGATCGAGGCAATGACCCTGGCTGATCGGATCGTTGTCCTCAATCAGGGGCGGGTCGAGCAGGAGGGCACGCCGCTGGAGCTCTACAAGACACCTGCCAACCTCTTCGTCGCGGCCTTCATCGGCTCGCCCGCGATGAATATCCTCGACGGCACGGTGGAGGGGGAGGGCGGTGAGCCTGCCGCGCGCCTTGGAGACGGGACAGCGATCCGCATCGCGCCGGACCGCAAGGTAAAACGCGGCCAGGCGATCAAGGTGGGCCTTCGACCCGAGCATCTGAGCCCCGGAACCGGCGGAACAGCGCTGGCGGGCCAGACGCTTCTGGTCGAGCCGACCGGCGCCCAGACCCATGTGGTCTTCGATCTCGCGGGCCAACCGGTGACGGCGATTGTCGACGGCGAATATCCGGCCCGCTACGGCGCCCGGTTCGAGGCGAATATCAGCGCCGACCAGGTGCATGTCTTCGATCGCGAAAGCGGCATTGCGCTGTGATTGGAGCTTAGAAGGTGTCCAGCTGGATATCGGCAGGCCGTGAATGCTGCAGGATGTAGCGGCCGTTCGGCAGGTCGTTGCCGTCCAGCTTCCAGTCGATCGCGGCCTCGTCGAGCCCGTAATGGACCCACCGCTGCCTCAAGCGCTCGCGCAGAACATTTTCGCTCGGGCCGACGAAGACGGTAAGGTCGAACAGGTCCGCAAGCCTCGACCAGGGCGCTTCGTCGATCAGCAGATAATTGCCTTCCGCAAGCACGATATGGGTCTGAGGATCGATCGGCCGCGCCGAGGGGATGGCAAGCTCGCGGGATCGGTCGAAGACCGGCACAAGCACCTCCTCTTCGGCGCTGCGGACGGCCCGCAGGACGTCCGAAAAGCCACGCACGTCGAAGGTTTCCGGTGCACCTTTACGGAGCAGCAAGCCGCGCGCCTCCAAAATGGCGTTGTCCATGTGAAAGCCATCCATCGGCAGGATCTCCACGGTTTCGCCTTTGGCCAGCAAGGCTTCGTGCAAGCGCTCGGCAAGCGTCGATTTTCCCGAACCCGGCGGGCCGGCAATCGCCACGATAAAGCGCCTGCTGCCCTTGGCGCGGTCGATCACGGTGCTTGAGATATCGTCCAGTGTCATGGTTCCAGAACCCTGCGGTTAGATCACACCCCGCGGCTTCTATCCTGTTTGCCCGTTCCTGGCACCAGCAGATTCAACGCCTGCCGAATTCCCAGGACCGGTGCCGAACCTGCTGGAGGTCCTCGCTCTACTTTGTCACATCGATGACCACGCGCCCGCGGATCTTGCCGGCGACGATATCTTCTGCGAGCTGAGGAAGGTTGGACATGGGTTCGACGGCCGTCATGCTGTCGAGCTTGCCCTTGTCCAGGTCACGCGCCAGCCGGGCCCAGGCTGCCAGCCGCTGCTCGCGGCTCGCGAAAACGGAGTCCACTCCGATCAACGTTACCGCCCGCAGAATATGCGGCAGCACCGTGCCCGGCAGATCCGCGCCGCCTGCAAGGCCGCAGGCGGCAATTGCACAGCCGCGCACCGTCTGGGAAAGCGCGTTGGCGAGCGTAGTCGAGCCGACAGCGTCGACGCCGCCGGTCCAGCGTTCCTTCTGCAGCGGCCCGCCTTTTTCCTGAAGCACGGCCCGGTCGATGAACTCCGTGGCACCGAGGGAGGCAAGGTAGCCGTGCGTTTCCCGTCGACCTGTGGAGGCCGTGACGCTGTAGCCTCGCGCCGCTAGGAGCGCGATTGCCACCGAACCGACGCCGCCGGCAGCTCCGGTGACCAACACCTCGCCTTCACCAGGTTTGATGGAACCCCATTTTTCAAGCGCGTCGACGCAGAGCGCAGCCGTGTAACCTGCGGTGCCGATTGCCATCGCCTGTTCCATCGAAAAAGCGTCGGGCAGGCGGATCAGCCATTCCGGCCTGACCCGCTGATAGCGGCCGAAGGCGCCCCATTCTGTTTCGGAAAGCCCCCAGCCGTTCAGAACCACCTTATCGCCGGGTTTCCATTCCGGCGACCGAGACTCCACGACGGTTCCGGAGAGATCGATGCCGCCAATCATGGGCATCCGACGGGCGATGCGGCCCTTGCCGGTGATGGCCAGCCCGTCCTTATAGTTCAGCGTCGAATAGGCAATCTCGACCAACACGTCGTGGTCGGGAAGATCGGCAATCGAGATTTGCCTGAAACTGCCTTTTGGCTTGCCGTCCACGGCATCGATCACCATGGCGGTAAAGGTCTCGGTCATGGCGTCTCTCCACTTTTTTTGGGCAATTGATCAGGCGGATGCCTCGGCGGTGTCACGTTTTGCCCGCGCATCGAGGACGGCGGCATAGCTTTCGCGCACATAAGCCAGCAGCCGGGCCAGCGCATCGGTCGCCTTATCATCCTGTCGCTCGCGCACCGCATCCAGGATTTCCTGATGCAGCGATGCGACGTGCCGGCGTTCGCGCACTCGAAAGACGATCATGTTGGTGATCGGAATGAAGGCTTCGATCACCGTGTACATCATCAGCTTCAGCGGCCCATTACCGGTCGCCTCCACCAGTGCCCGATGGAAGCGCACATCGGAAGCACAGAAATCCTCGTCGCTGATTTTCTCGTCGGACTGGACGGCGATCTCCGCCTCCATGGCGGCGAGGTCCATTTCGCTGCGGTTTTCGGCAGCCAGCCGGCAGCAGACAGCCTCCGTTTCCAGCCGGGCGGTGATGATCTCCTCGATGTCGAAAGCGCCCACGCCGACGAGGAGGGTCGCAGCACCGGTAATCGCCTTGGACAACCCCTCCGGATCCGGACGCTTGACAAAGTTGCCGCCAGTCGGCCCCCGCTTGGAATGGATGAGATTCTGAGCGGCGAGGCGCTTCAAAGCCTCGCGCACGGTAGGGCGCGAGATGCCGAAGCTGCGGGCAAGTTCTTCTTCCGTCGGCAAGCGTTCATCGACCTTCAGTCTGCCGTCCATGATCGCGGACCGGATATTTTCGGCCACCTGCTTGGCGATGCCGGTGCGAACCACCTCGTCATATTTGAGGATCATGCCACTCTTCCCCCGACATATTTCTTGCCATGTCTCATGACGCTAGTGATGCCATGACAAAGATGAAAAGGCTACTCCTTTTTAAATATAGGTTTGACAAATAGAGGAATGGGAATAACCTCGCTTCCAAAGCCGAACAGGCAAGGGGAACCGGCATGGGCGAGATCGGATTCAGCCGAGTGCTGAACTGTGGCCGTAAGGCGCGATATCCGGCGGAGGACGCAATTGTCTGACCGTCTGAACCGCCTTCTCGCATGTCTTGAAAACATGCTGGATGCTTCCGGCATCCTCATTGGCGACGGGATTTCAGCGGGCTATGCGGCAGATGCGACCGCTGCCGGCCATCATCCTCTCGCCGTGCTTCGCCCCCGCGATACCGCCCAGGTCTCCGCAATCCTTGCCGCCGCCAATGAACTCGGCCAGCCGGTCGTCGTGCAGGGCGGCCGGACCGGGCTTTCGGGCGCCTCGCGGCCTCTTGCCGGAGAGGTGTCAATCTCTCTCGAACGCATGAATGGTGTGGACGGCATCGACGTTGCCGCCCAAACCCTCATCGCCGGCGCCGGCACGCCTTTGCAGGCGGTCCAGCAGGCGGCGAGCGACAACGAACTCTTCTTCGGCGTGGATATCGGTTCACGCGGCACGGCGACGGTCGGCGGCAACATCGCCACCAATGCCGGCGGCATCCGCGTCCTGCGTTATGGCATGTACCGGGCGCAGGTGATGGGGCTTGAAGCGGTGCTGGCCGACGGCACCATCCTTTCATCGCTCAAGGGCTTGCCGAAGGACAATTCGGGTTATGATCTCAACCCGTTGTTCATAGGGACCGAAGGGACGCTCGGCATCGTCACGCGCGCCTGCCTCAAATTGCACCCCAAGCCGAAGATCGAGCGCAATGCGTTTCTGGCGCTGCCGTCCCTGAAAGCGGCGCAGGGGCTGCTGGCGAAGCTGCGGGTCGAACTTTCCGGGCTGTTATCGGCGTTCGAGGTGATTTTCCCGAATGTCTACGATGAGACCATCGCTCATATGGGGATCCGCCCGCCTGTCGAAACGGGGGCCGGCATGTATGCGATGGTCGAAATCCAGGGGCAGGCACCGGAATACGACAACGAACGTTTCCAAGCTGCGCTGGCCACGGCGCTGGAGGAGGGGTTTGCGAGCGACATCGTGCTCTCCAACTCACTCCGTGAGTTCAATGCCTTATGGGCAATCCGGGACGGCATCAACGATTATCTCTTCAGCCTGGGCAAAATGGCCGGTTACGACATTTCCGTACCGCTCTCTCGCATGCAGGAGTTCCTTGATACCGCTGCGCACGCCATAGCGGGGATTGACCCCGATGCGGTGTCCTTCATCTTCGGCCATCTCGGCGACGGCAACCTGCACTACTGCGTGCTGACACGACACGAGAAGAGGATCGCCGAAGCGGTATTTTCAGGCATTGCTGCAGTTGGCGGCGGCGTTTCCGCCGAGCATGGCATCGGTACGGATAAGCTCAAATATCTCCGGTTCGCACGAAGTGAAGCCGAGATAGCCACCATGCGGCGGCTGAAAGCTGCATTCGATCCGAACTACATCCTCAACCGCGGTCGGGTCTTTGAAGCCCCGGTTTCGGTGCTGCAGGCGGAGCGGGCTTAGATGTCGATCCACGCGGCGCCGGACACGAACCCGATGGATCGCCAGGTCAGCCTCGACGATCGCTATACGCTGGAAAAGGGCCGGATCCTGGTATCAGGCACCCAGGCGCTGGTGCGCCTGCCGATGATCCAGCGGCAACGGGATATCGCGCAGGGGCTCAACACGGCCGGTTATGTTTCCGGCTATCGTGGCTCTCCGCTTGCCGGTTTCGATCGCGAAATGGCGCGGGCCCGGAAATATCTGGAGGCGGCGCATGTCAAATTCCAGCCGGGCCTGAACGAGGATATGGCAGCAACCGCGGTCTGGGGCACCCAGCAGACCGGCATGTTCGAAGGCTCACGTTATGACGGCGTCTTTGCCATGTGGTATGGCAAGGGTCCGGGCGTCGATCGCAGTATGGACGTGATCCGCCATGCCAATGCCGTCGGTACTAATCCGAACGGCGGCGTGCTGCTGTTGGTCGGCGACGACCATGGCGCGGTCTCCTCCACCCTGCCGCATCAGAGCGAGCATAATCTCATCTCCGCCATGGTGCCGATGCTCTCGCCCGCGGGGGTCGGCGAATATATCGAATATGGCCTTCTTGGTTTTGCCATGAGCCGCTATTGCGGTGCCTGGATCGGCTTCAAGTGCCAGACTGAGGTCGTGGAATGTTCGGCGACGGTCGATCTCGATCCGGACAGGCCGGTGATCGTCATCCCCAACGAGATTTTCGCCCCGGATGGCCTGTCCTTGCGCTGGCCGGACGGGCCGCATGCGATGGAACTCCGGCTGGAGCGCAAGATGCTCGCCGCTCAGGCCTTTGCCCGAGCCAACAGGATCGACCGCACGGTATGGGGCGGCGCCGAACGAGCAAGACTCGGCATCGTCTCGACCGGCAAATCCTGGCTTAACCTTTTGGGTGCCCTGGCGCTTCTCGGTATCGACGAGGCCCGCGCCGCCGAACTGGGTATCCGGCTTTACAAGGTTGGCTTGGTCTGGCCGCTGGAGCCGCAAGGCATCGCAGGCTTTGCCTCGGGCGTCGACGACCTGCTGGTAGTCGAGGAAAAGCGCTCGATCCTCGAAGACCAGATCAAGGCGCTGCTCTTCAACCTGCCTGACGGCCAGCGACCGCGGGTGTTTGGCAAAGTGGGTGCGAGCGGCGGCACGCTTCTTCAGGCAATCGGTGAGATCGGCACCTTGTCGGTGGCGAAGGCAATTCTTTCCCGTCTCGGCGTGCTGGACGAAGCTTTGCGGGCCAAGACGCGGTTTGTGGACGAGATGACGGCTGCGCTCGGTATCGAAGCGACGGCGCTGAAACGCGAAGCCTATTTCTGTTCCGGCTGCCCGCACAGCGTCTCGACCCGTCTCCCGGAGGGAAGCCGTGCCTCGACGGGCATCGGTTGCCACATGATGATCATCGGCAATGAGGACCGGAATACCTCGACCTTTACCCAGATGGGGGGAGAGGGCGGTTCGTGGATCGGTCTTTCGCCTTTTACCGACGAGAAGCATATCTTCGTCAACATGGGCGACGGCACCTATTTTCACTCAGGTGTGCTCGCCATCCGGGCCGCGATTGCGGCGCGAGTCAACGCCACGTACAAGATCCTCTATAACGACGCCGTCGCCATGACCGGCGGCCAGAAACATGACGGTGACGTCACGGTGCCTGGCATTGTCGCGCAGATGCAGGCCGAAGGCGCTGCGCGCGTCGTCGTGGTCGCCGAGAGGCCGGAGGTCTGGCAGGGCAATCTGCCACGCGAGGTCTCCGTCCATCACCGCGACGAGCTCGATGCGGTACAGCGGGAGCTGCGGGATATCCCCGGCGTCACGGTTCTCGTCTATGATCAAGTCTGCGCGGCGGAAAAGCGCCGCCGGCGCAAGCGCGGCGCCTATCCTGTTTCGACCAAGCGCGCCTTCATCAACGAACTAGTCTGCGAGGGCTGCGGCGACTGTTCCGCCGTCTCCAACTGCATCTCGATCGAACCGCAAGAGACGGAATTCGGCCGCAAGCGACGCATCAACCAGTCGAGCTGCAATACCGACCTTTCCTGCATCAAGGGCTTCTGTCCCAGCTTCGTAACCGTGGAGGGCGGCAGCCTCCGCAAGCCTAGGGTTAAGTCGAAATCGATCAGGACCGACGATCTGCCGCTGCCGGTCTTTACCGCGACCTTCGAGACAACCTACAGCATGCTGCTCGCCGGCATCGGCGGAACCGGCGTCATAACCGTGAGCGCCATTCTTGCCCAGGCGGCACTTGTCGATGGGTTGGCTTTGGTGACGCTCGACCAGACCGGTCTTGCCCAGAAGAACGGCTCGGTCATCTCGCATATTCGGCTGGCGAAGGATCCAAGCCAGATTAACGCGGTGCGGATCGGGCCTGGCGAAAGTGACCTCGTGCTCGGTTTCGATGTCGTCGTGGCGGCGCAGAAGAATTCGCTCGCCTCGTTTGCGAAGAACAAGACGCGGGCGATCATCGACGACCATTTCGCGCCGACTGCTTCTTTCGTGAAAGATACCACGATCGATTTCAGGCAAGAGGCGACGCTGAAATCACTGCGCCGGGCGGCCGGGGACCAAGCCGTCGAGACGGTGGCCGCGACCGATCTTGCGGTCGCACTCCTGGGCGATGCCATCGCCTCCAATATGTTCCTGCTCGGCTACGCATGGCAACGGGGCCTCGTGCCGATCAGCCTTACTGCCATCGACAAAGCTATCGAGCTCAACGGCACCGGGGTTGTCATGAACCGTGCCGCCTTCGGCTGGGGACGCCGTGCCGCAGTCGATCTGGAGGCTGTCGCCCGCGAGGCCGGATCGGCGAAGACGGAACTGAAGGCAGAGACGTTGGAGGAGATCGTCGCCCGTCGCGTGGCCTTCCTTACCGATTATCAGAATTCCGCTTATGCGGCGCGTTATGCCGGTGTCGTTGATATCGCGAAATCGGCCGAAGCACGGGTGCGGGGCGTAGGCGGTTTTGCCGAGGCGGTGGCGAAAAACGCCTTCAAGCTGATGGCCTACAAGGACGAATACGAGGTCGCGCGCCTGCATCGAGACCGTAGCTTTGAAAAGAGGCTTGCCGAGCAGTTCGAAGGCGATTTCAAGATCAGGCATCACCTCGCACCGCCGATGATCACGAAGATCGACCAGCGTACCGGTCATCCCGCCAAGATCGCCTTCGGCGGATGGATTCGCCCCCTATTCGCGGTGCTCGAAAAACTGAAATTCCTCCGCGGTACGGTCCTTGATCCCTTCGGCCGCACCGAGGAGCGCCGCCTGGAGCGGCAGCTCGTGGAAGATTATTTTTCCCTCGTGCGAGAAATCGCCGCCGGCATGGATGCCGACAACCATGCCTTGGCGGTGGAGCTTGCCGGCCTGCCGGACATGGTGCGGGGTTTCGGCCACATCAAGCGGGCTTCCATCGAACGTTTCGAAAAGCGCAAGGCCGATCTCATGGCGATGTGGCGGGCGAGGGAGCCGCTCACCCATGTCGCGTAACCGTCATCGTATCCGAGAGTGACCAGAATGGCAGAAAAGATCATCATAGACTCAGATCCCGGTCAGGACGATGCACTCGCCATTCTGCTTGCGCTGGCGAGTCCTGAAATCGAGGTTCTCGGCATCGTCGCTGCGGCCGGCAACGTGCCGTTGTCGTTGACCGAAAGGAATATCCGCAAGATTTGCGAACTGGCCGGCCGTTCCGACATCAAGGTTTTTGCCGGCTGCAATCAGCCGATGACCGGGCCGCTGGTGACGGCCGAGCACGTGCATGGCGCAACCGGACTCGACGGTGCGGAGCTGCCCGAGCCGACCATGCCGCTTCAGGAAATGCATGGAGTGGATTTCATCGTCGAGACGTTGATGGACGAGCCCGCAGGCTCGGTGACACTCTGCATGCTCGGACCGCTCACCAACCTCGGCAAGGCGCTGACCAAGGCGCCGGAGATAGCGGGGCGCATCAAGAAGATAGTGCTGATGGGCGGGGGCTGTTTCGAGGGCGGCAATATCACGCCTGCCGCCGAGTTCAATATCTATGTCGATCCGCCGGCGGCGGCCGTCGTGTTCGGCTCCGGCGTTCCGATCGTGATGATGCCGCTCGACGTCACGCACAAGACATTGACGACCAGAGCCCGCGTGAATGCGATCCGCGATATCGGAACGCCGCTTGCCTATGCCGTGGTCGGCTGGCTCGACTATTTCGAGCGCTTCGACGTCGCAAAATATGGAAGCGAAGGTGGGCCGCTGCACGATCCGAACGTCATTGCCTACCTGTTGAAACCGGAGCTTTATTGCGGCCGCCAGTGCAATGTGGAAATCGAGACGGAATCCGAGCTGACCAAGGGCATGACGGTGGCCGACTGGTGGGGTGTTTCCGGTCGCCCGAAGAACGCACTGTTCATAGGGGACGTGGATGCAGACGGTTTTTATGCTCTGCTGACGGAGCGGCTTTCCTGGCTTGGCCGCGAGGAACTGGCGCGGCAGCCGATGCTTCGGCTCGTCTGATCATTTGCCTCTGCGCGGGATGATCAGCGCGTCGAGGATGCGCACTCCCCGTCCTTCCGGCAGGACCGCGACCGGGTTGAGATCAATCGCCTCGATATCGTCGCCGTAAACAGCCGCGAATTCGGAGAGTTTGACGAGCAGTTCGGCGAGCGCCTTGCGGTCTGCTTTCGGCGCGCCCCGATAACCGTCGAGGAGAGTGGCAAGCTTCGTCTCACCGATCAATGTTTCCGCCCGAGCCTGATCGATCGGCAGCAGGTCGAAACTGCTGTCCTTTACCAGCTCAACCAAAACACCGCCGCAGCCGACCACGAGACCGAAGCCGAACGGTTCGTGGCGGACGAGGCCGACCAATGCTTCGACGCCGCCCGTCACCATTTCCTGTACCGAGACGCCGCGCAGCTCCGCCTCCGGAGCATAAGCACGGGCGTTTGCCATGATTGCCGCAAATGCGGTTCTGGCCTCCGCTTCGGAGGCGATGCCGAGTTTTACGCCGCCGGCCTCGGTCTTGTGGAGGATGTCGGGCGATTCGATTTTCATGACGACGGGGAAGCCTTGTGCGCTGGCTGCTTCGGCCGCGGCATCGGCGCTGGTGACAAGCCTTTCCCTCGGGACCGGCAGGCCTTCGGCGGCAAACAGAGCCTTGGCTTGGCTTTCGGTAAGTACCTTGGCAGGAAGCGGCTTTTTCCCGGCAGATATGTTGCCCGGCCAAGAGACGGCGTCGGTCTGAGCCATCAGGCTGGCGATCGCCGTCAGCGCGCTTCTTGTGCCGCGTAAAACCGGCACCTCCGGCAGTCTTGCCTCCACGGCCGGGTGGTGCCCGGAGGAGAGATTGCTCATGAAGACGACGGGTGCTTGGCCGGTTTCGGCATAGTCAGATACGGCCTCTGCAATGCCAAGATATTCGGAAGCGCCGAAGTCGTCGAGACCCTGAGGGGCGTCCTGCGCTGCGACGATCATACCGATCGATGGATCTGCGGCGAGGCTGTGCAGCACATCGCGGTAAATATCGCCGTTGGCAAAAACCATGCCGGTTGTGTCGAGCGGGTTCTGGGGCGTCGCGAAGGGCGGCAGCAGGGTTCTGATTCTTGCGATGGTTTTCGGCTGCAGTTCTGGCAGCGAAAGGCCAACTTCGTCGGCGATATCGGACACATGCGCCACACCGCCTCCGGAGACGCCGATGATCGCGACACCCGGCTTGGTCGGCCTCTGCTTTAATGTCAGGCAAAGCGTCGCCGTTTCCATGAAGCTGTCCATATCCGGCACTTCGATGATGCCGACGCGGCGGAAGAAGGCGTGATAGGCTTCGTTGCTGCCGGCGAGCGAGCCCGTATGGGCGGCCGTGGCCTGGGCGCCGCGTTCGGAGCGGCCGACCCGAAGCGCTATGACGGGTTTTCCAGCGACATGCATCTTCTCCATCGCGGCAGCCAGCTTTTCCGGCTCGCGGATCGCCTCGATGACGATGCCGACGGCGCGGGTGTCGTAATCCGTGGCGAGGAAATCGAGGTAATCGGGAATGTCGGTCGCCGCACTGTTGCCGGAGGATACGATGTGGCTGAGGCCAAATCTGCCGGTATTGCTGAGCGCGATGGCGCTGGCGCCGGAATGGGAGAGGATCGCGAAGCGGCCCTTTTTCAAATTGGTGGAAAGGCTGGAGGAATAAAGGGCCGCGCCGGTGTTGAGATTGAAGAGGCCGAGGCAGTTCGGCCCGCACATCGCCATGCCGTAACGCTCGGCGATCTCGACCAACTGCCGCTGCCGCTCGCGGCCGGTTTCGTCCAGTTCCGCGAAACCGGAGGCCAGAACGACCGCCGCCTTGATCCCCGCCTCACCCGCTTCCTCCAGCGCGCCGATCACCTTTTCGGCCGCAATGCCGATGACGGCGACGTCTGCCGCGGCGTTGAGCGCAGAAAGGGAAGGGGACACGCGGTAACCAAAGACCCACTCCGCCGTCGGGTGCACCGGGATGATCTGCCCCTGATAACCGAAGCGCATCAGGTTCTTCATCACGAAGCTGGACGAGGCGTCGGCGCGTTCGGTCGCGCCAACGACCGCGACACATCGCGGCGCCATCAAGGCCCGCATTGCTTCAGGCGTGTTCGCCGCCATGACCAAAGCCTCAGTCGAGGCCCTTGAACGGATTGTCGCGGAAAGCGAGGTATTCCTTAAGCGACATCTTGGCGAGGTTGGCCATCCACTCGCGGCCCTGCTTCGTCACGTGGAGTGCGGCGATGGCCTCGATATTGTACTGGAAGGAGGGCAGCAGGCCGGCAACCATCTGCTGGTTGTTGATCGAAGCCTTCGTGTATTTCAGCGCCGGAACCGGCATGCGTGCGAGCTTGCGGGCGAGGTTTTCGGTCTTTTCCTTCAGCTGATCGGCCGGCACCACCTTGTTGATCAGGTGCATGCGCAGCGCCTCTTCCGCATCCACCATGTCGCCGGTGAACATCAGCCACCTTACGTCGCGGGTTGCGAGCAGCCACGGCATCATCAGTGCGGGAGGACCGGAATTGTGTCGCACTTCCGGCTCGCCGAACTTGGCGGTGTCGGCGGCGATCGCCAGATCGCAGCACATCATCAGTTCCAGCGCACCGGCAAGCGCATAACCGTTGACCGAAGCAATGACCGGGATCGGCGCCCGCCATATATTAAGGAGCGCCTCGGCGTTCTCGGTCATGTCGGCACGCCAGAAGTCGACATCCACATCGAAATCGTCGCCCTTCAGGTCGTAGCCGGCCGAAAAGGCTCGACCGGCGCCGGTGATGACGAGCGCGTTGACGTCCGGATCTTCGATCGCGGCCTTCAGGGCCGCATTGATTTCGCGGATCACCGTCTTGTCCATCGCGTTCATCTTCTCGGGGCGATTGATGGTGATCGTCGCGAACTTGTCGGTCTTGTCCTTTTCATAAAGGATGGTCTCATAGCTCATGGCAGTTCCCCTTGTTATGACTCACTTGCCGTGATTGACCGTATTCTTGAGCCGATCTATCGGCCGCTCTTCTTGAGCGCCGCGTAGGCGACGGCCATCTTCGAAGCCAGGCGGGCATTGTTCTTCACCAGTTCGATATTGGCTTTCAGGCTTTCGCCCCTGGAGAGCTCGTTGATCCGCGCCAACAGAAAGGGGGTCAATTCCTTACGGCCGATGCCGCGTTCGTCCGCTTCGCGTACGGCATCGGCAATCGTCCCGTCGATGAATTCCGGTGTGAGCGCCGCGTCTTCCGGGATTGGATTGGCGATCATGAGGCCGGTGCCGGTACCGAGCTTATGGTGTAGCCACATGGCTTCGGCAATTTCTTCAGGGGTATCGAGCCGATGGTCGGCTCTGAAGCCGCTTTTGCGGGTAAAGAAGGCGGGAAAATCCTCGGTGCCGTAGGCGATCACCGGTACGCGCTGGGTTTCGAGATATTCGAGCGTCTTGGCTATGTCGAGGATCGACTTGACACCGGCGCAGACGACGGCCGTCTTGGTCCGGCCGAGCTCCGTCAAATCCGCAGAAATATCAAACGTCTGCTCGGCGCCGCGATGCACGCCGCCGACGCCGCCGGTGGCGAAGATGTCGATGCCGGCGAGATCCGCCAGCAGCATCGTGGCGGATACCGTGGTGCCGGCCGATTGCTTGTGCACCATGGCGACCGCAAGGTCCCGGCCGGAGGCCTTCACGACGCTCTTTGCCTGGGCGAGAGCTTCCAGTTCGTCTCTTTCGAGGCCGGCGCGAAGCACTCCGTCGATGACGGCGACGGTTGCTGGCACGGCGCCGTTCGCACGTACGACATCTTCTACGGCGAGTGCCGTTTCAAGATTGGCAGGGTAGGGCATGCCGTGGGTGATGATGGTCGATTCCAGCGCCACCACCGGACCGCCTTCGGCGATGGTTTCAGCCACTTCGCGGCTCAGCTTCGGTTTCAGAAGGGTCATTTCGGGTATTCCTCGGATGTTTTTCGGCCGCGGATCTATCCGGCAAGCCGGTGCATGTTGGCTTCCAGGAAGCGTTCGGAGAGTTCGGTATGGACGCTGGCGGGGCTTTCCGTCGTCAGCGTGCCGAGAAGGGCGCCGGTGCGCGCTGCGGTATAGGTGTCCTCGCCGTGAAGGATCCGGTGCAACGTGCCGGCGATCATTGCGTCGCCGGCGCCGGTGATGTCGATAGGAGTGGCGCGCACGGCGGGGAAGGTGCGGGCGCCCTCGACGCCGGCCACGGCGATACCGCGGGACCCCATGGTGACGATCGCCTCGCGGGCGCCCGCTGCCTGCAGGGCAACGGCTGCCTCCTTTGCGTCGCCGATCGTTTCGTGCGCCTTGCGGTGCAGGACGGCGTTTGCCTCGTCGATGTTCATGAACAGAAGGTCGATGCCCGAAAGATCTTTCGGCAGACGTGCGGCCTTGGGTGTCGAGACCGCATCGACCGCCAGTTTGAAGCGCGCTCCCTGTCTCTTCGCGATCAGCGCGGCGAGCGTCTCGGCCGGCAGGTTGCAATCGCAGAAGACCCAGCTGGCGGCGGCCAGATGCGGCCAGATGCGTTCAAAATGGGCGGGTAGAAGCAGATCAAAAATGCCCATGTCGGCAATGCCGAGCACGAGATCGCCCTTGGTATCGAGGATCGCAGCGTATTCCGCCGTCGGCCGTTCCGCTGTGGTAACCATCTGGCTTACGTCGATGCCACGGTCGCGCATATGCTTCAGCAGCGCCCGGCCACCTTCGTCGTCGCCAACGATCGATACGAAGCTTGTCGTCGTGCCGAGAAGCGCCAGATTTTCCGCGACGTTGCGGGCGACGCCGCCCATGGAGCGGATGCCGTCGACCGGATTGGAGGTCTCGAACACGAGATCATGTTTGGCGCGGTATTTCCGGTCCAGCACCGCGCCGCCGATGCAGACAGCGCGGGTTTCCGCCGGCATGACATAACCGCGGCCGAGGATATAGCCCTTCTGCATGAGCTGAACGATGTGCGCGGCAACCGTGGAGCGGGCCAAGCCCAACTGGGTGGCGATCTCCTGCTGTCCCGCAAAGGGGTTGTCCTTGATGATCGCCAGAACTGCCGCTTCCTGCGGAGCGAGGTCATCCATCTGATGCACGTCCTTGCGGCGAGAGCCGCGCTCAATTTCGTTAATTTGGATATGGACAACAACAGATGTTTTTGTCAACATCTGTTTGTCAAATGCAGATGGAGGTTAGGCCATGCCCGTTTCGAGCGCCAATCCCGTGTCATCCGGCCAGGCCGTTCCCGGCATACCGGTCATTGATGTCGGACCCTTCGTTCGAAAGGAGGCAGGCGCCGCTGCAGTGGTCAAAGCGATCGAAACAGCATGTCGCGATACCGGCTTCTTCCTCGTTACCGGCCACGGCGTTTCGCCGGACATCACATTGAGGCTCTACAATCTGGCCCGCGCCTTTTTCGACTATCCGCAGGACTGGAAAAAGACGATAGGGCGCGGCGCTGGCGTGATGGGCGGCGTATCGTTCTCGCCGATCGCGGAGGAAGCGCTTGCCGCCACGCTCGGCATAAAGACCCCCGGCGATTACAAGGAGAGTCTGAATTTCGGCAAGAATCTGCCGGGCGATACATGGCCCGAGAGGCCGGAAGGCCTCGAGCAGGCTTTCCGCGACTACTTCGGGGAGATGGAAGTGCTCGCAAAGCATATGCGCCGAATATTCTGCCAGGCCATCGGACTTGATCAGGACTATTTCGAGCCGTCTTTCGAGAACCATCTCTCGGCGCTGCGGGTCATCAACTACCCCGAACAGGCGGAATCGCCGCTGCCGGGCCAGTTGCGCGCCGGCGTCCACACCGACTACGGTTTCATGACGATCCTCCGTTCGGAGGCTTCTCCGGGCGGGCTGCAGGTCCGCAATCGCAACGGGGAGTGGCTGGATGCGCCCTCCATCGAAAGGGCCTATGTGATCAACATTGCCGACGCTTTCATGCGCTGGACCAATGACGAATGGGTTTCGACGCCCCACCGTGTCGCCAATCCGCCGAGCGGCTTCAAGGGCACGGCGCGCCGCCAGTCGATCCCGTTCTTCCTCAATCCTTCCAAGGATACCGTGATCGAGTGCTTGCCGCCCTTCATCAAGGGTGGCGCGAAATATGAGCCGATCACCTACGGCGAATACATAGATCTGAAGACGAAACAGGCTTTCTCGAAAGGCTGACGGACGACTGAACCTGTGCGCAGAAGCGAAAATACGCCGGCACACGAATGATCTCGATAGATCGCAACAAGGGGAACTGCACATGACGAGTTTGACAAGACGGCAGGCGCTTGCCGGAATGAGTGCTCTAGCTGCCGCAGGCCTGACCGGGCTACCCGCGCGGGCACAGCAGAAAACACTGATCGTACCCACGCTCGGGGGCGTCTGGGAGCAATACTGGCGTTCGGCGGTGGCGCCGGAATTCGCCAAACAGAGCGGTGCGACGGTGACCCTCGATGTCGGCAACGGTCGCGTCTGGGGCGCGAACCTGCGTGCGGCGGGCGTTGCAAAGCCGCCCTATTCGATCGTTATGACCAACGAGGTTTTCGCCTCCGGCCTGCGCAAGGAAGGCTTTTTCGAAAAGCTCGACCTGACGAAGCTGCCGAACTACGGCGATCTTTATCCGCTCGCCAAGAAGACCGACGGCTGGGGCGCCATCGGGGCTGTCTCCCCGATCGGTCTCGGCTACCGGACCGATCTCGTGAAAACGCCGCCGAAGAGCTGGAAGGACCTCTGGAACAATCCGGAATTCAAGGGCCGGATCGGTCTCTACAACTTCGCCAACAGCGCTGGCAAGATGGAGCTGCTGCTGTTCTCCAAGATCTTCGGCAAGGACCAGTATGACGTCGATGCGGGATTCGCCGCGCTCGAAAAGCTGGGTTCCGTCATCCAGGTGGACTTCAACATGTCGACCGGCCTTGCGTCCGGCGAGATCGTCGTGGCGCCCTTCGATTTCGGCGAAATCGCGCGGCTGCGCCGCCAGGGCCTCCCCGTCGATTGCATCATCCCGGAAGAGGGTATGATCATGTTCGACCAGACCATCAATATCCTCGCGAACGCCCCGGAAAAGGAATTGGCATACCAATATGCAAACTTCCTGCTCTCGCCGGAAGTTCAGTCGATGATGATGAAGCAGTTCTTCATCTCGCCGACCAATGCCAAGGTCAAGGTTCCAGACGATCTCAAGGCGGATGTACCGGTCTCCGGTCCCGATATGGACAAGATCCTCACCTGGGACTGGAATTTCGTCAACGAGAAGCAGGGCGAACTCGCCGAGCGCTGGGCGAAAACCGTCAGGTGATTTTCCCCGCTGCGATCATGGTCTGCCTGGGGCAGACCATGATCGCCTTTTTTGAGCATTCAATTCCGAAAGTGAAATTTCATGACAGAGGTTAGCATCGAACAGCTGACCAAGGACTATGGGCAAGGGCCTGCAGTCGACGGTATCTCGGTCAGGATCGCCGAAGGGGAATTTATTTCCCTGCTTGGTCCTTCCGGATGCGGCAAGACGACGACGCTCAAGATGATCGCCGGCTTCGAGGACGCAACGCGAGGCGCGATCCGCTTCGATGGCCGGGACGTCGTGCATGTGCCGGTCGAAAAACGCGATATCGGAATGGTCTTTCAGAACTACGCACTGTTTCCGCACATGACCGTCGAACGAAACCTCGCCTTCGGTCTGGAAATGCGGAAAATCCCGAAGACGGAGATCCGCGACCGCATCGCCAAGGTCCTGGATATGGTGCAGCTTACGGGTTATGCGGAGCGTTATCCGCGGCAGCTCTCCGGCGGCCAGCAGCAGCGCGTGGCGCTCGCCCGTGCTCTCGTTATCGAACCGAAGATATTGCTGCTCGATGAGCCGCTCGCCAATCTCGATGCGAAGCTGCGCGAGGAAATGCGGGTCTTCATTCGGGACCTGCAGCGGCGCGTCGGCATCACCACCGTTTACGTGACCCATGACCAGGCGGAAGCCATGACCATGTCCGACCGGGTGGTCGTGATGTTCGGCGGCCGCATCGCCCAGATCGGCGCTCCCTCCGATATCTACGAGCGGCCCGCCAATCTCGAGGTGGCGGAATTTGTCGGACAGGTCAACATCGTGCGCGGCAAGGTGGTCAACAGTATCGTCTCCACCCCGCTCGGGGATGTGCCGGTGGTCGGCCACTATGCTGACGGCGCCGATATAACGCTGGCGCTGAGGCCGGAAGCGGTGGAGCTTTTGCCCGTCACGGCGGGTGTTGCCGGCGTTCCTGCAAAAGTGCTTTCCAGCTATTATTCCGGCAGTCTCGTGGATTATCGTCTGGAGCTTGCCAACGGTACCATTGTCAACGTTCAGACCTTTCCGCGAACCCGGTTCCGCGATGGCGAGACCGTGCTGGTTCATGCGCCGGCAGACCGTTTCTGGCCGCTTGGGAGCGTCGCATGAGCGCTGTTGCCGGAAAACGCCTCGGGCCGCTGCTTTTGATCGCGCCGGCTGCGATCCTGCTCACGGCTTTCCTCGTGCTGCCCTATCTCAACATCGTGCTGATGAGTTTCCGCATGCCGGGGCAGGGAACGCCTTATGGGCCGGGATTGACGCTTGCGAATTACGGCAAGTTCTTCTCTGATATCTTCTACATCCAACAAGTGGTGAACACTCTTTGGATCGGTTTCGTGACCACTTTTGCCTGTCTTGTGCTCGGTTACCCCGTCGCCTGGCAGCTTGCCCGCGGAACCTCCTCCCTCCGGGCGCTCGGTTACGGCCTCGTGCTCTCCCCGCTTCTCGTCGGCATCGTCATCCGCAGCTATGGCTGGACAATCCTGCTCGGCAACAACGGCCTGATCAACCGGACGCTGATGGGCTGGGGTCTCATCGATGGCCCCTTGCCGCTGATGTACAATGCGCTCGGCATCATCATCGCGCTCGTGCATGTCTTCCTGCCCTTCATGATCCTGCCGATCATGAGCGCCATCCAGGGCATCGATCCGTCCCTTGAAGCCGCCGCCCGTTCCCTCGGCGCCTCAAAACTAACCGCCTTCCGTCGCATTACCCTGCCGCTGTCGCTGCCCGGCATCCAGGCCGGATGCATTCTCGTTTTCGTATTGTCGCTGAGTGCATATGTAACGCCCTCGTTGATCGGTGGTCTGAGGGTCAAGACCATGGCTGTAACGGTCGTCGACGCCTTGATCGACACGTTCCAATGGCCTTTCGGTTCCGCCATGGCGCTGGTGCTATCGGTCACGGGGGCGATTTTCGTCGTGCTTTTCGGAAGGCTCACCGTCATGAAATGGAAGGCATGAGCATTACGATGTCGAAACCGTTCTTCACCGTCTACTGCCTTGTCATCTACGCCTTTCTGCTGGCGCCGATCCTCGTTGTCGTTGGTGCCTCCTTCAATGCCGGCGCTTTCCTGACCTTTCCGCCGCAAGGCCTGTCCTTCCGCTGGTACGGAGTCTTCTTCAACAACGAAGTCTTCATGCGAGCAATCCGGACGTCGCTGTGGATTGCGGCCGTCACCACCGTGATCTCCGGCATCATCGGCACCATGGCGGCGATTTTCTACGTGCAGCATTCTGGCAAGCTGAAGGAGACAGTGCGGATCGCCATGCTGGCGCCGCTGCTGCTGCCGGAAGTTCTGACGGCCATTTCTTTGCTTTTTTTCGTCTATTCGATCGGTGTCGGTACCCAAACCATGGTCGGCATGATCGTCGGTCACGTGCTAATCACGCTGCCTTTCGTCTTCATAAACGTATCGGCTTCGATGGAAAGCTACGATCCCGCCTGGAGCATGGCCGCCCAGAGCCTTGGCGCCGGACGCTTCACGCGCTTCCGTCGCATCATGCTGCCGCTCATCAAGCCGGGCGTGATCGGAGGCTGCCTTTTTGCGTTCATCATCTCCTTCGACATCTTCACGATCTCCTTCATGCTGAAGAATGTCGGGACGTCCACCTTGCCGATCCAGTTGTTCGACTACCTGCGGACCAATTTCACGCCTGAGGCCGCCGCTGTCTCGACCTGCTCGATCGTGCTGACGCTTGTCGTGGTGGTCGTCTCGGAAAAGGTGCTCGGTCTGCGTATCCACCGCTTCTGATCGGGGCCGGGAGCTGCCGCCTGCAATTTCATTCAAGATCGGTTTCGATCCGGTCGTTAGCCTCAGGCGAAACCTTGAAAGGATCGCCTGATGACACCTGAATTCCTCCTCACCTCTTTCATCGTCGTCGCATCGCCGGGTACGGGCGTGCTGATCACCCTCGCTGCGGGTCTTTCGCGTGGGACAAAGGCGAGCATTGTCGCGGCATTCGGCTGCACGCTCGGCATAGTCCCGCATATGGCGGCGGCCGTTTCAGGTCTGGCGGCGCTCTTGCATGCCAGTGCGCTGGCCTTCGAGACGGTCAAATATCTTGGGGTGGCCTATCTCCTTTTCATGGCCTGGCAGGTGCTGAAGGAGAAGGGCGCGCTGACTGTAGAGCCCGAAACCACGTCCCGCTCGGCCCGCCAAGTCATCGTTTCGGCCATCCTTGCCAATGCGCTCAATCCGAAGCTTTCCATCTTCTTTTTCGCCTTCCTGCCGCAGTTCGTGAGGCCTGATGACGCCTCTCCCGTCCTGCGCATGACGGAACTCGGCCTCGTCTTCATGCTGATGACTTTCGCGATTTTCGCGATCTACGGGGTATTTGCCGCTTCGGTCCGCAACCACGTCATCTCTCGGCCGTCTATTTTGGGCTGGATGCGCCGCACATTTGCAGGCGCGTTCGTCCTACTCGGCGCCAGGCTTGCGCTTTCGGAGCGATAGTTATTACCTGCCGCGTAATTGAGACGATGCCGGTGCTCCCGCATGATCGCCCTGCCTGGAACGAGCCGGGCGATAAAAAGGAGAAGAAAATGACTGATGCAGCCACACATGCCGAACGTTACCTCGCTATCTGGAACGAGACGAACGCCGCTCGCCGTCGCGCTATGATCGCCGAAGCCTGGGCAACCGACGCTCTTTATGTCGACCCGCTGATGCGCGGAGAAGGGCATGAGGACATCAACGGATTGGTCGAGGCGGTCCAGGCCCGGTTCCCCGGCTTCCGTTTCGAACTGCTCGGCACGGCTGATGGTCACGCGGACAACCTTCGCTTCTCGTGGGGACTTGGGCCGCAGGGCGGCGAGCCGATCATCAAGGGAACGGATTTCGCCCTGCTTGAAAATGGCCGTCTGAAGGCCGTTTATGGTTTTCTCGATCAGGTTCCGGCTGCCGCATGAATACGATCGCGACCGCCCGTCCTCTCGGCGATTTCCTGCGCGACTGGCGCCGCCGCCGGCGCATGAGCCAGCTCGATCTGGCGCTGGAGGCTGAGATTTCGCAACGCCATCTCAGTTTCATCGAGAGCGGGCGGTCACTTCCAAGCCGCGACATGCTCCTGCATCTCGCCGAACGGCTGGAGGTGCCGCTCCGCGAGCGGAACCCCATGCTGCTCGCTGCGGGTTTCGCGCCGGTCTATGCCGAACGCACGCTGGACGATCCCGCTTTGGCCGCGGCGCGCAAGGCGATCGACATGGTACTCAAGGGACACGAGCCTTTTCCAGCGCTTGCCATCGATCGGCACTGGACCCTTATGGCGGCAAATGCCGCCGTGGCACCGCTGCTTGCCGACGTGGCCGACCGGTCGCTTCTGGAGGGACCGGTCAATGTCCTGCGGCTGAGCCTTCATCCGCAGGGGCTTGCGCCTCAGATCGCCAATCTTGCGGTGTGGCGGAATCACCTGCTGGAACGGCTGCACCAGCAGGTCGCCGCCACAGGCGACCGCATTCTCCAAGGGCTGCTGGAGGAGTTGTCGGGCTATCCGGCACCTGAAAGCTCTTCAAAGCAACCAGGCGACTACGCCGGGATCGTTGTGCCCCTGGAGCTGCGGACGGCGGCTGGATTGCTTTCATTTATCTCGACAACGACGGTGTTCGGTACCCCGGTGGATGTCACCTTGTCGGAGCTTGCCATCGAATCCTTCTTCCCCGCTAATGACGAGACGGCGGAGCTTCTGCGGCGGATGGCAGAAGGCGTCTGACGGATTTATTTGCGCGCCTTCAGACCGTCCATGAGAAGCCCGATCAGGCGGTGCGATCGCTCGCGCCAGTCGGGAGAATCCGTCATTGAGTAGATGCTGGAAAGTGCCTGCAACAGGTCCGCCGTGTCGATGTCGGTCCGGATCAGGCCATTCTCTCCAGCCGCGCGGACGAGGCGCTCGAAGGCGCTTCGTATATTGCTAAAACCTTCCGCAAACAGCGTGGAGTTGGAATTCATCAAGGTCTTCAGGCTGTTGGACATGCCGCGCTTGGTCGCGATATAACTCACAAAGCGCCGCATCCATTCCTCCAGCGCCACGTCCGGCGGGTATTTTTCTGCAAGTTCCGTCGCCGCGTCTGCAAGGCTTTCCAGTTCCCGGCGGTAGACCACCTCCACGAGATGTTCCCGGGTGGGAAAATGGCGGTAGAGTGTGCCGATGCCGACGCCAGCCTGTCGCGCTATATCTTCGAGCGACGTCTCGACGCCCTTTTCCGCAAACGCTACGGCGGCCACTTCCACCAGTCTATCGCGGTTGCGGCGAGCGTCGGCGCGAAGCTTCGTCGATTCCGGCGATGGTGTATTTGGTTCGGCCGGGGCCAAAATGCATGCTCCCAGACAATGAGGACTTGACGAAAGTCAGGATGCCAACTAGTTAAACGGAGGCGCCTCCGTTTGTGCGGAGTGTCATCTACCTCATAATCCAGGAAGGGGTCGGGTGTCATGCGCAAAGATGCGCCCAAGCGCCCCCGCGATTTTATTTAGCGCGAGCCGGTCGTCCGGCTAGCGGCTTCGATCCAAAAAATTCAATTCGTGACGATAGCAGGAGCTTATCATGACACGAACCATACATCTTTCACTCGACATCAACGCGAGCCGGTACGAGCTTGACGTTGAGACACGCGTCACGCTGCTTGATGCCTTGCGCGAAAATCTTGGTCTTACAGGCACCAAGAAGGGCTGCGATCAAGGCCAGTGCGGCGCCTGCACCTGCCATGTCGACGGAAAGCGCGTGCTCTCCTGCCTGACGCTCGCTGCTCAGGTGGAAGGAAAGCAGGTCATCACGATCGAGGGGATCGCGGCCGAGAACGGCGACCTGCATCCCGTGCAGGCGGCGTTCATCGAGAACGATGCCTTCCAGTGCGGCTATTGCACGCCCGGCCAGATCATGTCGGCGGTGGCGTGTATCCGGGAAGGGCATGCCGGTTCGGAAGAAGAAATCCGCGAATACATGTCCGGCAATCTCTGTCGGTGCGGAGCCTATAACAGCATCGTCGCGGCCGTCCGCGAAGCGGCGAGCGCGGTTACGACTGGTGTAGCGGCCAAGGACAAGGCGGAGGTGGCCTGATGCGCGATTTCTCCTATTTCCGCGCCGCTTCCACCGAAGAGGCCAGTCGTGCGACCCTTGACGCCGGCACTATGCTGCTGGCCGGCGGTACGACCTTGCTCGATCTCGCCAAATGTGGCGTGTTCGAACCGGATACCCTCGTCGATATCACTCATCTTGCCGGCCTCGGCGATATTACCGTCGATGCAAACGGAGCGACGATCGGTGCTCTCGCCAAGATGGAAGAGGTAGCCGATCATCCGGGAGTGAAGGCAGCATTTCCAGCCGTTGCCCAATCCCTGTCGCTCGCGGCCTCCCCTCAGCTACGCAACATGGCGACCGTCGGTGGCAATCTTCTGCAGCGGACCCGCTGTCCTTATTTCCGCGACCCCGGCGCCTTTCCTGCCTGCAACAAGCGTAATCCCGGTTCCGGCTGTTCGGCGATCGGCGGCGTAACCCGCAACCACGCGGTTCTCGGCACGAGCAGAGCCTGCATCGCGGTCAATCCGGGCGATCTTGCGGTGGCGCTGGTCGCCTTCGATGCATACGTGGAAATGGGCCGCCGCAGGGTTGCGATCGAAGACTTCTATATGCTGCCGGGGGAAACACCCGACTGGGAGACCGTGCTGAAGAAGGGTGAGATCATCACCGGCATCAGCATTCCCGCCTCCATGGCAGCGAAGAACTCGACCTATCTGAAGGTCCGCGACCGGCAGTCCTACGAGTTTGCCGCGGCGAGCGCTGCGGTCGGAATCGAGTTCGAGGCCGACGGGCAGACCGTGCGGGACATCCGCGTCGCGCTCGGCGGTGTGGCGACCAAACCATGGAGAGCCCGGACCGTCGAGCAGGCGCTGGTCGGTACCGTGCTGAACGTCGACGCCGTGGAAAAGGCGAGCCGCCTTTCCATGGAGGATGCCGTTTCACATGGCGGCAACCGCTACAAGATCGAACTTGCGCCGCGCGTCGTCGCACGCGCCATCCTGACAATGGGAGGTCTGGCATGACCATTATGGAAACCCGCAAACACGGCGATGCCGCCGACGGCATGGTGGGCGGCCGCTTTTCACGGCTCGACGGCAGATTGAAGACCACCGGCGGCGCGACCTATGCCCTCGAGCAGCCCGTGAAGAACGTCGTTCACGCGGTGCTGGTGCAGAGCACCATTGCCGCCGGCCGTGTGGTTGCGGTCGATACCGAAGCTGCAAAGGCTGCGCCCGGCATACTCTCGATCTTCACGCCGGAAGACGATCTCGGCCTCCTGGTGGCGTCCGACTGGCACGGCAATCGCCCTGAGAACGAACCTTTCCGCCCGTTGCCGCGTCAGATCAGCTTCAACGGTCAGGCGATCACCGCCGTCGTGGCGGAGACGCTGGAGCAGGCGACGGAGGCGGCCAAGCTGGTGAAGGTCTCCTACGAGGAGGCGCAGCCCGTGACGAGCCTTGACGATCCAAACGCCGGCGAGGGCAGGCTGGTGGATATGCTCACCGTTGGCTGGGGTGATGCCGAGGCGGCCTATGCCGCCGCGGATGTCAGGATCGAGGCGGAATACCGGACGCCGCGGGAATATCATGTGCCGATCGAACCTCACGGGCTGACGGCAAAATGGGAGGGCGAGTTCCTGACGGTCTGGGAGCCGAGCCAATGGACGCATGGCATGGCACGCACCTATGCGGAATGGTTCGGCATTCCCTATGAGAATGTGAGGATCGTATCACCCTTCATCGGCGGCGGCTTCGGCTCGAAGGCCATGGGATATACCTATGGTGCGGTGGCTGCCGCAGCCGCCCGCAAGCTCGGTCGGCCTGTCAAGCTGGCGGTTACCCGTCCTCAGACCTTCACCGCCTATGGCGGCCGGGCGGCGACCAAGCAGACCATCAGGATCGGCGCTACGAAGGATGGTGTTCTCCAGGCGATCGTTCATCGCGGTGCAAGCGAAACCTCCGTCTTTGCCGACTTTCCGGAGCAGACGGGCGCTGCGACGCCCTTGCTTTATGCCGTGCCCAATCTGAGCACGCAACACCGTCTGGTTCCGGTCAATACCGTGACGCCGGGAGCCTTGCGCGCTCCGGGCAAGAACCCGAGCGCCTTCGGTATCGAGAGTGCAATCGAGGAACTCGCTTATGCGGTTGGAATAGACCCACTGGAACTGCGGCTGCGGAATTATGCCGATCACGACTACCAGTCCGGCAAGCCATGGTCGACGCGCCAACTTCGCGAGGCGCTGACGGTTGGAGCCGACGTCTTCGGCTGGTCCGGGCGCAGCCATGAGCCGCGTTCGATGCGGGATGGCCGGCAACTGGTCGGCTGGGGTATCGGTTGCGGCACCTTTCCGGTGCTCAAGGCCGCGAGCGAGGCGCTCATCCGCATTCTCGGCGACGGCAGCGTCGAGGTCGTCAGCGGCGCGATCGACATGGGGCAAGGCACCTACACCATCCTCGCACAGACGGCGGCGGAGGTGCTCGGCGTTCCGGCGGAACGGGTGGACGTCAAGCTCGGCGATTCATCGCTGCCCGGTGCGACGGTGGCTGGCGGGTCGATGCTTGCCGGAGCTCTTACCGGCGCCGTCCACAAGGCCGCCACGGCAGCGCGCGACGAGCTGATCGGTCTGGCTCTCAACGACAGCAACTCGCCGTTCCGGGATACCGGCGCCAATACCCTTGTCATCTCCGGGGGCCGGATTTCCGTGCCCCGTGGCGAAGGTCCTTCCTTGACCCTCGCCGAACTGATGTCGGCAATCGGTCGGGACCGTATCGAAACGCAGCGCAATACCTTGCCGGAAGGTGCCAACGGACCGGAGGACCACAAACGGTCGTGGACGACCATGGCCAATATCCAAGGGCCGACCGCCGGTGATCTTTCCATGCACAGCTGGTGCGCCCATTTCGTCGAGGTGAAGGTGGACGAGGATTTCGGAACCGTGCGGGTGTCGCACGTCGTCTCGGCCTTCGACTGCGGCCGGATCTATAATCCGAAGCTCGCCGAAAGCCAGTGGCGTGGCGGTATCATCATGGGCATTGGTCAGGCGCTGCTCGAGGAAGGGTTGGTCGACGAGCGCTTCGGCCGTGTCATCAACAACAATATGGGTGATTATCTGGTGCCGACCAATGCGGACATACCGCATATCCAGGTGATCTCGGTCGGCGTGCCGGATTACGACGCTTCGGTGCTGGGCGGCAAGGGCGTGGGCGAGGTCGGCATCGTGGGGGTCGCCCCTGCGATTGCCAACGCCGTCTTCCATGCCACCGGCAAACGCGTGCGCGATCTTCCGATCACGCTGGAAAAGCTGATCTAGCTGCCTCCCCTCATCCGCCTGCCGGTGGGTGAGGGGCTTCCCATCCAGGTCTCAATCCTCCGAATACCGCTCTTCCGCCCAAGGGTCGCCCCGCATGTGGTAACCGTTCTTTTCCCAGAAGCCTGCCTGGTCCCGGGCAAGGAACTCGATCCGGTTCAGCCACTTGGCGCTTTTCCAGAAATAGAGATGCGGCACCACGAGCCGAACCGGCCCCCCGTGCTCTTCCGTCAGCGGTCGCCCTTCCCATTCGGTCACGATGATCGCATCCGGGGAGGCGAAGTCGGAGAGAAGCAGGTTGGTGGTATAGCCATCGTAGCTCGTCAGCATCACCGCCACGGCCTCGTCCTTCGGATCGACGGCATCGAGGAAGTCGTGGGTGGAGACGCCCTTCCAGTTGTTGTCGTAGCGCGACCAGGTCGTCACGCAATGGATGTCGGAGCGCATTTCGCTCTGCGGCAGGGCCTGAAATGCGGCCCAGTCGAAGGTCCTCCGGTTGTTGATGAGGCCGCGAACGTCGAGCTTCCATTGGGATGCGGCAACCCGCGGCTGCTGTCCGAGATCGAGCACCGGCCAGTTCTTGACGAGGTGCTGGCCGGGCGGCAGGCGATCGGTTTCCGGACGGGTGATACGCCCGGTGAGGAACTTGCCCTGTTCGGCCCATTTCCGTTTGGTGACGGTGAGCTTCGAATCCTCGGGCTGAATGTCGTCGGGCATGACCGGTTCTCCTTGCGTCCCTCGATAATCTGATAAACAAGGGGACCAAATCAATTGCCCGTTCTGGAAAATCATGCCTGCCTTCAATCCGCTCGTCGAAAAGCTCTCACCGCCGCCCGTGCCCTCCGTTTTTGCCTGGGGACGCGCTTACGACGGCTCCAAGGGGCCATTGATTGACCTGTCGCAGGCCGTGCCCGGCTATCCCGCTCATCCCGAAATGCTGAAGCTTCTCGGTGAAACGGCATCCTCCACCGCGTTTACCGGTTACGGACCGATCGAGGGCGAAGCGGAGCTTCGTCGCGTTTATGCCGAGCATGCATCGGAGGTCTATGGCGCGTCTCTTGGCACTGACAACATCCACGTCACTTCCGGCTGCAACCAGGCTTTCGTCTGTGCCGCGATGACCGTCGCGGGGCCCGGCAACACGGTCCTGATGACCGAGCCGTTTTATTTCAACCACGAGACGACGCTCGCGATGATGGGCGTGAAGACGGCGTTCGTGGCCTGCGCGGCGGAAAACGGCTTTCTTCCCGATCTGGTCAGCCTCGAGCGCGCGATCACGCCGGACGTCCGCGCACTGGCGCTGGTCTCGCCTAACAATCCGACAGGGGCGATTTATCCGCCGTCGTTGCTCGAAGCGATCTTCCGGCTCTGCCGTGAAAAGGGCATCTGGCTGATCCTCGACGAGACCTATCGCGACTTCATGCCGGTGGCGGGCCAGGCGCCGCATAACCTTTTCAGCCTGGCAGGCTGGGAGGAAACGCTGATCAGCCTCTACAGCTTCTCCAAGTCCTTCTGCATCCCCGGCCATCGGCTTGGCGCCATCACGGCCGGTTCACGGGCGGTGGAGCAGATCGCCAAGATCATGGACAACCTGCAGATCTGCGCGCCTCGCGCCGCTCAGGCGGCTGTTGCTAAAGCGCTACCGCTGCTTGCAGATTGGCGGGAGGAAAACCGGCAGGAAATCGGCCGTCGCGCCGATGCCTTGCGATCCGTGATGCGGGGCTTGACCGGTTGGAAACTCGACGCGATCGGGGCCTACTTCGCCTTTGTGCGCCATCCTTTTGCTGGTGTCGGCTCGGCGCAGGTTGCGGAGCAACTGGCGAGGCGAGCCGGGGTCATCTGCATTCCCGGCGCGTATTTCGGGGATGGTCAGCAGAATTATCTGCGCTTTGCCTTCGCCAATGCGGACGTGGCGACAATCGGCCGCCTGAAGGAACGTTTGCAGAACTTTTCTCTGTCTTGATGCCGCCTGTCCGTATATAAGCGGATCATGGTTCAAAGAGCAGGAAGTGCCGATCTCCCGCTTCACGGCGGCCGTGTTCCCCCCTGGCTGGGCGAGCGGATGACGAAACTCGGGGCGGTCATCGCGCAGGCGATCGTCATCCATTATGGGCGCGACGAGTTCATGCGGCGGCTGGCGCATCCCTTCTGGTTCCAGTCCTTCGGCTCGGTCATGGGCATGGACTGGCACTCTTCGGGCATCACCACCAGCGTCATCGGCGCCTTGAAGCGCGGCCTGACGCCGCTTTCCGGCGAGCTTGGCATCCATGTCTGCGGCGGGCGCGGCCAGAATTCCCGCAAGACGCCGGACGAACTGATCGCCGTCGGCAACCGGGTCGGCATCGACGGCTGCGGGCTTGCGACGACCAGCCGGCTGGTCGCCAAGGTGGATAGCGCCGCCGTGCAGGATGGTTTCGACCTCTACCTGCACGGCTTCATCGTTACCGACGACGGCAAATGGGTTGTGGTGCAGCAAGGCATGAACGGCGACAGACGCCAGGCGCGGCGCTACCACTGGCTGTCAGAAGGCATTACGAGTTTCGTGGATTCACCGCACGCGGCGATCGAAGGCCGCAGGCAGGGCGAGATCGTCAACCTCGCCGACCACCGGGCCGATGCTTCGCGAAAGGGCCAGTTGGATCTTCTTTCCTCATTGGGGCCGGACCGCATCGTTCGCGAGGTGATTGCGCTCGATCCGGCGCGCAAAGCAAAAGATCTGGCGCAGCCGATGCTGCCGCATCTCGTCATGCCGGCGCATCACGACGTCCGGGAGGACGACGTCAACATGAAGCGGCTGCATGGCACGCTCGCCGCCGCAGCCGACCGAGGACCGGAAGATTTCGAGCAGCTGCTTCTGACGCCCGGTGTCGGCGCGCGTACGGTTCAGGCGCTTGCCATGGTGGCAGAGGTCGTGCACGGCGCGCCTTGCCGATTTTCCGATCCGGCCCGTTTTTCGCTCGCTCATGGCGGCAAGGACCGGCATCCTTTTCCTGTGCCGATCAAGGTCTATGACGAGACCATCAAGGTGATGAAATCGGCCGTCGGCCAGGCGAAGCTTGGCCGGGAGGAGGAACTGCAGGCTCTGAAGCGGCTCGACGATCAAGCCCGGCAGCTCGAGCGCTATGTCACAGGTCCAGACTTGAAGGAGATCGTCGCCGGCGAATTTCGAAAATCCCATGAATGGGGAGGCCGCAGCGTCTTCGGTTTCGAACCGGCGCCCGAAGAATCGGCCGAAAAGCGCGGCGCTAAGGGGGAACGATGATGTCTCCCGATGGTTCTCGATAGAACCAAAAGGAGGATCATCATGGAACGCAATGATGCCAACCGGGAAGCCGCCCGTTTCGGCAATAGCCGTCCGAACATCGCCAAAAGCTCCGGTACCGGCGAGGAAACTTCGAAGAAGTACCCCGATCCATCGACCGCTGATCTCAACAAGGCCCGAAAGGTCTGGGATGCGGAAGGTCCCGGCAATCCGGCGGGCCGTGTTGCTGACGCGGGCGACGCCGGTCAGACAGTGCCTTACGATATCGAGACGCAGGCAGATGCGGTCGCCGAGCAGAGCGGACGCAAGGACAAGCACTGACAGTTCAGGCAGTCGCGCCGACCGTTTTCGTCTGATGGATTTCGATCAGCGACGGGCCTTCAAGCCGGCGGAAATTCTCAAGAGCCGCCGGCAATTCTTTGATGTCCCCAAGGCGCACCGAGGGCAGACCGTAAGCCTCGGCGATCTTCAGGAAATCGGGCGGAGAAGGTTTTACGCCTTCCGGCTCGATGCCGTTTTCGACCATGTAGGTCTCGATCTCCTGATAACCGTCGTTGTTCCAGACGAGGAAGATGACGTTTGACCCGGCATCCTTCGCCGAGCCCATCTCCGCCAGGGTAAACTGAAACCCACCATCGCCCGTCACGCAGACGACCGGCGTTTCCGGTTCGGCAATCGCTGCGCCCACGGCGGCCGGAGGACCGTAGCCAAGCGCGCCGTAACCGGTCGCGGCATTAAACCAGCCATGCGGCCGGCCCGCTTCATAATAGAGGTTCCCCGCATAAACAGCCTGCGTACTGTCGCCGACGATGATCGCGCCGGGCAGGGTATCGCGGACGATGTTCAGGATGCTGATCTCGACGCGCATCTTCGGTGTCAGTTCTGCCCGTGCGGCCAGCCGGGTCTCGTTTGCCCGCCCCGCTCCGTCAGACTGCCGGCGGTTGCCGGATCCGATTGCAGCCAGGAGGTCGGATGCGGCGTTTTCCGCGGAAGAGAGGATCGAAAGCGCCGCCTGCGGGCCGCGAGCCAGCTGGGCGGCGTCGATATCCACGCGGATCAGGTTCTTCAGCTCCGGAAAACCGCCGTTCCCATACATATCGTAGTCTGTCTGTCCCATCTGAGTGCCGAAGGCGAGAACCAGATCGGCATCCGCAATCAATTTCCGCACGGATTTCACGCTGGGGCTCGCCGGTACGGACAGCGGGTGATGCGCGAAAGCGCCGCGGGCATTGGTGGTTGTCACCAGCGGTGCGTCCAGCCGTTCGGCGAGCGTCAGAATGTCCTTCGCCGCCGGTACAGCGCCGCCGCCCACCAGGATCACAGGCCGGTGGGCTGCAAGGCAACGGCGAGCGGCTTCATCGATCGTCACGGCCTCGGCGCGTGGGCGGCTCGCCGCAACGTTACGCAGGCGTGGCGCCTTGATGCGCGCCGCCATCACATCGGTCGGGATTTCGATATGCACCGGCCCCGGCCTTCCCGAACGGAGGATCGCGAAAGCCCGTTCCATTACGTCGCCCAGGTCTTCAGGGTTGTGCAGCGTATGCGACATCAGCGCCAGCGTCGCCATCATGCCGCGCTGGTCCGGCAGTTCGTGAAGCCGGCCGCGGCCATGACCGAGCGTGGCGCGCGCGTTGACGCCCGAGATCACCAGCATGGGCACGGAATCCTGATAGGCCTGCGCCATGGGCGTGATGATGTTGGTCAGCCCCGGCCCGGTGATGACGAGGCACACGCCCGGCTTGCCGCTGACGCGGGCATAACCGTCCGCCATGAAGCCCGCGCCCTGTTCGTGGCGCGGCGTCACGTGACGGATTTTCGAGGCGGCGAGCCCGCGATAGAGTTCGACGGTGTGGACGCCGGGAATACCGAAGACGACATCCACGCCATTGGCTTCCAGAAGATCGATCAGCGTCTCGCCGACGGTCTTCAGGTTGCCGCTCATGCGCGCTTTTCCTTGCGTGACACCAGGCGGCTTGCGAGGTCGCCGATGCGCCCCATCGCCGTTTCGAGCACGTCATCGGGCATGGTCAGCGAAATGCGCAGGAAGCCGGCGGCCTGATCTCCGAACGAGGAACCGGGCATGACCGCGACCTTTTCTTGATGCAGCAGTTCCCAGGCAAATTCCTCGCCGCCGAGGCCGGTCGACGTCACGTCGAGAAGGATGAACATGCCGCCTTCCGGAGGCATCGGCTTGACCAGATTGCTGCCGGCAAACATCTTCGCGACGATCTCGGCACGTCGACGATAGTTTTCGCGCATGATGTCGGCGGTGTCGAAGTGCTGCGAGAGAGCCATGGCCGTCATGTCGGAGATGAAAGGTTGCACACCGAACAGCATGGTCTCCGAAACAGGCAGAAGCTTTTCGCAAAATTCCTCCGGACCCGCCGCCCAGCCGCTGCGGAAGCCCGGGGCGGCATGAGATTTGGAGATCGAGGAAACCACAATCGTCCGCTCCGCAAGCTCCGGCAGGTCGAACGGAGAGGCGAAGGGCGTGCCTTCGAAAATCAGTTGCTCGTAGACCTCGTCGCAGACGATCCAGAGATCGTGGCGCCGGCAGACTTCGCCGATCTTTACGATTTCCGCAGCCGTCAGAACTGCGCCGGTCGGATTGTGCGGCGTATTGAGCAGCAGTACGCGGGCTTCCGGAGTCACTGCCCGTTCGAGATCTTCTGCCTGCAGGTGGAACTTCTTCTCCGGCCGAAGCGGCACGGGGATCATATGCGCGCCGGTGGAGGCAATGACGCCTTCATAGGTCGCGTAAAGCGGGTCGCCGACCAGCACGCCGTCGCCGGCTTCGACAAGACCGGTCATGACGCCGTAAAGCGCCGTCTGGGTGCCGGGGAAGCAGAGAAAATTGCGTTCTGTGACGCCGGGCCGGCGCTTCGCGTATTTCTCGACCAGCGCTTCGAGCACCGGAGGTTCGCCGCGGCCGTTGGAATAACGGGTCCGGCCTGCATACATGGCGCGGGCAGCCTCGTCTAGCAGCGCCTTGTCGGGCGCGAGGTCCGGTTCGCCGATCGTGAGCTCGATAATCTCCTCGCCGGAGGCCTTCATGCGCCGGGCAGCGAGATGGAGCGCCCAACGGCCGGAACCGAGATGGGCGAGACGGTCGGTGATCGAGGCATAGCGCATCGGTTTTTCCTTTTGTTATCGTTCGTCCGCAGAAAGTTCGCCGGGTTCGAGACGCAGCAGCGCTTCCACGGATATCAGGGCATTCCCAGCCAGTTCCTTCTCGGCGAACATGTCGGCAGCCAGCGTTCCTTCAAGCCAGAGGCCGTCCACCAGCGCGTTGAGTGCAATGGCATGCGCGCGGCATTCCTTCGAGCTGACCTCCCGGTTCTGCTCCGCAAAGAAGGCGGTCAGTAGGGTCTCCAGCGCTTCCAGAAAGGCGAAGTAGTTTTCGCGGTGAATGGCGGCAAAACTCGGATCGATCTGGATATGGCTGATGAAGGCCGCCCAGAGCGAGAGGGTGCGCGGGTCCGTGACCGGTGGCGTGACGTTGGCGACGATGAAGCGGCGCAGTCGAGCCTTGGCGGTCTCGCCTTCGATCGCTGCAGTGATCGCGGTTTCCGTCATGCCCGTCATCACCTTGCGGTAGGCGGCCTGCAGCATCTGGTCCTTGCCGGCGAAATAATGCCGGATCAGCCCCCCGGTAACGCCGGCGCGCGTGGCGATCTGGCGCACCGTCGCGCCCTGGATGCCGAACTCGGCTATGCAGTCGAGCGTGGCAAGGATCAGGTCCTCACGTCGCTCGGCCTCGCTCGCCCGGTGGTAGCTGCGTCTGCTCGACGTCATTTCTGGACCTCAAGCGGCCATCCGTTTCTATCACGCATCAAAGACGTGGAGATTGCTCGAGAGCCGTAAGCGGTCATGGTGTCCATTACCTGGGAAGTCGAGTCGGACGGTGCCGCTCTTTTTCGATTTCGGTGTTATTATACAGTTGAATAATTTCCGCACAAGTGCCAGACTTCTTTCCACAAGGCCGCGTTACCAGCGCCGCGAGCCCAAAATCATAAGCTGGGGGAACAGTGCGAAATCGTGTGACCGGCCGGTTCTTGGCCGGCGGTTAAGGCTATCCATGACGGATTCGGCGCAGGCCATAGAAGTCGCGAACCTGCATAAACGTTTCGGTCCGTTGGAAGTGCTGAAGGGCGTCTCGCTGACTGCCCGTCAGGGAGACGTGATCGCCATCATCGGCGGCAGCGGTTCAGGAAAGTCCACCTTTCTGCGCTGCATCAACATGCTGGAGCTGCCGAGCGCGGGGACGATCACAATTCATGGTGAAACCATCGCGATGAAGAAGGATGGCCATGGCGGGCTGGCGCCGTCCGACCGTCGGCAGGTGCAGCGGATCCGCTCCCGGCTCGGTATGGTCTTCCAGAGCTTCAATCTGTGGCAGCACATGACGGTGCTGCAGAATGTCATCGAAGTGCCGGTACATGTGCTGGGGCAGCCGAAGGACAAGGCAATCGAGATCGCCGAGACGTTGCTGCGCCGGGTCGGGCTTTACGAGAAGCGTGACGCCTATCCCGCCTTCCTCTCCGGTGGCCAGCAGCAGCGGGCCGCGATTGCCCGGGCGCTCGCCATCCAGCCGCTGGTTATGCTGTTCGACGAGCCGACCTCGGCACTCGATCCGGAACTGGTCGGCGAAGTGCTGTCGGTCATCGGCGATCTGGCCCGCGAGAAACGGACGATGATCCTCGTCACCCATGAGATGAAATTCGCCCGCGAGGTCTCGAACCACGTCGTTTTCCTAGACAACGGCCTCATCGAGGAACAGGGGCCGCCCGAGGTCATGTTCGGTGCTCCCAAGTCGGAGCGGCTCAAGAAATTCATCAGCTCCATTCATTGACCAAAACAAGAAAAGGGGAAAATCATGAAGAAGATCATTAAGATGGTTGCCTTGGCGATTGCTGTCGGTGCCGCGGCCCTGGGCGCTGCCCAGGCGCAGGAAGTCAAGGTGGGCTTTGCGGCTGAGCCTTATCCGCCGTTCACCTCGCCGGATGCGAGCGGCAAATGGGTCGGGTGGGAAATCGATTTCATGGAGGCGATGTGCGCCGAGGCAAAACTTAAATGCATTCCGACGCCGATCGCCTGGGACGGCATCATCCCGGCGCTTACCACCAAGAAGATCGACATGATCGTCGGCTCCATGTCGATCACGGAGGAGCGCCAGAAGACGATCGATTTCTCCGACAAATACTATAACACGCCGACTGGTATCGTTGGGCCCAAGACCGAAAAGTTCGACGCCACGCCGGACGGTCTCAAAGGCAAGATCATCGGCGTTCAGGTTTCGACCGTCCATCAGGAATATGCGAACAAATATTTCGCCGCAGGGGCCACCGAGATCAAGGAATACCAGACGCAGGATGAGGCGAACCAGGATCTCGCGGCCGGACGGCTGGATGCGGTTCAGGCCGATGCCATTGCGCTCGACGCCTTCCTTGCCTCCGATGCCGGCAAGTGCTGCGACCTCAAGGGCAATGTAAAGGACGATCCGGCTATCCTCGGTGCCGGCGTCGGTGTCGGTCTGCGTAAGGGCGAGACGGAACTCAAGACGAAGATCAATGCGGCGATCAAGGCGATCCGCGCCAACGGCACCTACGACAAGTTCTCGAAGAAGTACTTCGATTTCGACATTTATGGCGGCTGAGCGGTAGCGACGGCCCATGCCGTTCAACCTCGACATCCTCGCTCTCTCGCCGCCCGGCTGGGGCGGCGTCCTTCTCGGCGGGCTGCTGGCCTCTCTTGAACTTGCCGCAGGCGGCTATCTGCTCGGCCTCGTCATCGGGGTCGGCGGCGCTTTCGGCAAGCTTTATGGCGGGCCGATCCTGCGTGATCTGCTCGAAATCTACACGACCCTCACCCGCGCCGTGCCGGAACTGGTGCTGATCCTGCTGCTCTATTATGCGGGGACGGATGCCGTGAACCAGCTCTTTCTGTTGATCGGCCTGCCGGCGGTGGATATCAGCGGGCTTGCGGCCGGCATCTTCGTCATCGGCGTCGTGCAGGGCGCCTATTCGACCGAGGTGCTGCGTGGCGCGATCAAGGCTGTGCCGTCAGGCCAGATCGAGGCGGCGTGCGCCTATGGCATGTCGCCGTTCCAGGCGCTCCGGCGCGTCACGCTGCCCGCCATGCTGCCTTACGCCATTCCAGGCCTTTCCAATCTCTGGATGATCGCTACCAAGGATACTGCGCTGCTGGCGGTCGTCGGCTTCAGCGAACTGACGCTGGTTACCCGGCAGGCCGCCGGTTCTACCAAAGCCTATATGACCTTCTACCTTGCGGCTGGCGTCCTCTATCTCCTGGTGACGCTCTTTTCGAACATCATCATCGGCTTCATCGAAAGGCATGCGCGGCGCGGCATGCCACGCACGGTCTGACGGCATGAGTGAAGAAACGTCTATTCTGCCGATTTACATTCCGCCAAAGGCGCGCAGCCTGCTCGAGCCGCACCGGCTGTTCCTGGCGGCGGTATTCCTGATGATCGTCCTCTGCGCCGCCTGGCTTCTGCGCTGGGACTGGCTGCCGAAATACGGGCCACGGCTGGTGTACGGCGTCTGGCAGACGTTGGTCATGCTGTTCTGGACCTCCGTCATCGGTTTCCTGCTGGCGCTGCCGATCGGACTGGTGCAGGTGACGGGACCGCGTCCGCTTGCCTGGCTTGCCAAAGGCTTTTGTACGATCATCCGCGGCACGCCGCTGCTGCTGCAGCTCTGGCTCCTCTATTACGGCCTCGGTTCGCTCTTTGCGCAATATCCGGAAATCCGCTCGTCTTTCCTTTGGCCTTATCTGCGACAGGCCTGGCCTTACGGCTTCACCGCGCTGATGCTGTCGTTCGCGGCCTATGAGGGCGAAGTGATGCGGGGTGCCTTTGCCGGTGTGCCGCGCGGAGAACTGGAGGCCGCGCGGGCCTTCGGCATGAGCCGGTGGACGGTGTTTCGTCGCATCTGGCTGCCGCGTGCGATCCACCGGGCGCTGCCGACGCTTGCGGGGGAAACGGTCCTGCAACTCAAGTCGACGCCACTCGTTGCAACCATCACCGTGGTCGACGTTTATGCGGTGATATCGAAAGTTCGGCAGGATACCTTTCTCACCTATGAGCCGTTGCTTTTGCTTGCGCTGATTTATCTTTGTCTGACGGGCGCTCTCGTTGGAGGGTTTCATCTTCTAGAGCGTCGCATACCGACCCGCGGCGCCTGATCAGCGCCTTCCGCCGGCGAGCCGCAGGGAGTCGGGTCTGCGCCGCAAGACCAGCATCGAGACCGTGCCGAATATCGGTCCGACCGCAAGGACGACAAAGGCCCACCGCCAGCCGCCAAAAAAGTCCGCCACATGCGGCATCAGCCAGATCATGAAGATCGTAAGTGCAAAACCCATACCCATCTGCAGCGACAGCGCGGTACCAATGTAGCTGCGGTCGGCAAGCTCGGTGACCGCGGTCGAAAACTGCGCGGAATCTCCGATGATCGAGATGCCCCAGATGACAACCACCAGCGTCAGCAGCCAGAAGGGGCCGTCGAAGACGAGGCCGATCAGGAGCGCGCAGGAGCCGGAGACGATCATCATTCCCGCCGTCGTTGCGGTGCGGCCGAAACGGTCGGAAAGCGCTCCTCCGGCGAAGCAGCCTACGACGCCTGAGGCTACGGCTGCAAAAGTCAGTAGTGAGGCTTCGCTGTTGATCCCGCTGCCGCCGTTGCCGAATGCTGCTGTCAGATAGGCGAGAAGCCAGGCCCACATCGCATAAAGTTCCCACATATGCCCAAGATAGCCGCCGTTCACCAGAAGCAGGTTGCGGTCCTTCAACACCCGGCCGATCTGGCGCGGATCGAACAGCGCCTTGCCGAAGGGATAGGGGCCTTCTCGGGTGAAGAAGAGAAAAACGGCTGCACCGACCAGCGTGGCGCTGCTCGAAAGAACTACGACATTCTGCCAATCGACGGCCGAAGACACACCGCGGAAGAGATGCGGCAGGGAAGATCCAGCGGTGATCGCTCCGATGACACCGGCAAGCGCCAGGCCGCGGCCCGAGACGAACCAGGTCGCCACCAGCTTCAGCGCTGGCGGATAGACGCCGGCGAGCGCAAAGCCGGTCACTATCCTGCAGAAGACTGCGCCTGCAGGGCCTGGTTCCAGAAGCACGGCAGCGTTGGAGAGCGCCGCGAGAAGGGCGGATGCGGCCATCAGCCGGTTCATGCGGATGAGGTCCGGCAGGTTGAAGAAACTCGCCGAGAGGGCGCCGATGACGAACCCGATCTGGACGCCGTTTGTAAGCCATGCGGCAGCACCTTCCGACAGCGACCAGGCGCGTCTCAGTTCCGGTGCGATGGCGTTTGCCGAAAACCAGGTGGAGAAGGAGAGCACCACGGCAAGGCAGAGAACTGCCAGCATGCCCCAGCGGCCTTGTAGCTGCGGTTCAGGAGACGTGGCCGTACTCATCTCATCCAGTCGTTCGATATCTAGCGGCGACGTGCCTGTCGGGCAGCCGTGGCGATCCGAATAGCTTTTCACGAAATGTGCCTTCGCGATAGCTGGTCTTGTAGAGTCCGCGTTCCTGCAGGATCGGGATCACCAGTTCGATGATATCGTCAAAGCACTCCGGGACGACGGTGCGCGACAGATTGAAGCCGTCGACGCCGGACTGGCTCATCCAGTCGGCGAGATTGTCGGCGATCTGTTCGGCCGAACCGATCATCGGGGTCTGCCGGCTGCCGAGCACCATCTGTTCCAGCAGCTTGCGCTTGGTCCATTGCGGCCCGGCAGTCCGGGTCATCGCTTCCACATTGGAGACGATCGCGGAACTCTTGCCCGTCTCGATCGGCTCATCAAGGTCGTATTTCGAAAAGTCGATGCCGAGCGAGCCCGCGGCATGGACGAGTGCGCCCTCCGAGCTGACATAAGCCCGATAATCCTCGAATTTTTCGCGGGCTTCCTTTTCCGTCCTGCCGGTGACGATTGTCGCGCCCATGAAAACCTTCACGTCCTCGGCCTTGCGTCCGTATTCCATGGCGCGGGCACGGATGTCGTCGACGATGCCTTTAATCCCCTCGATCTTCTGGCCGTTGACGAAGACGCATTCGGCATGGGTGGCTGCAAATTGCCGGCCGCGGATCGAGGAACCGGCCTGATAGAGAACGGGCGTGCGTTGCGGCGAAGGCTCGCAAAGGTGCAGCGCGTCGATACGGTACTGCTTGCCATGGTGGTGAACCTTGTGGACCTTGGCCGGGTCGGCATAGACGTGGTCCAGCGGATCGAACACTACCGCATCATCCTCCCAACTGCCCTCCAGCAGCTTGTACATCACCTCCATATATTCATCCGCGAGGTCATAGCGATCGTCATGTGCGGCCTGCGTGTCGAGGCCGATCGCGCGTGCTGCGCTGTCGAGATAGCCGGTGACGATGTTCCAGCCGATGCGGCCGCCGGTCAGATGATCCAGCGTCGACATGCGCCTTGCGAAAAGGAAAGGCGGTTCGTAGGTCAGATTGGCGGTAATGCCGAAGCAAAGATGATCGGTGACTGCCGCCATCGCCGGCACCAGCAGCATCGGATCGTTGACCGGCACCTGAACGGCGCCTTTGAGAGCGGCCGCGCCGCTGCCGCCGTAGACGTCGTTGACCCCAACGACATCCGCGAGGAAGATGCCTTCGAACAAGCCGGCCTCGAGCCTCTTTGCATAATCCGTCCAGTAGCGAAGCTGCGTATATCGATGCGACTGATCGCCAGGATGCGCCCAAAGCCCTTGCTGGATATGCCCGACGCAATTCATATCGAAAGCATTGAACCGAATTTCGCGCGCCACGAAGTTCCCCTTATGTCGTTGCAGTCCCTGTGCGTCTCTTATAGGATTATCTCGTCTACTATAGAAGACGAGCCTGAGAAGGCAAGCGGAACGGAAGATGGAACAGGATCCGGTTCAAGCGATCGCGAAAAGATTGAAAATGGAGCGGGAGGCCCGCGCCTGGTCATTGGCCGAGCTGGCGGAGCGTTCCGGGGTCTCCAAAGCGATGATCAGCAAGATCGAACGCAGTGAGGCAAGTCCGACCGCCACGGTGCTTGGCCGGCTTTCCGGCGCCTTCGGCTTGCCGCTTTCGGTGTTGCTGGCGCTCGCGGAAAGGGAACGGGAGCGGATGGCTCCGCATCGCGAGCAGCCGGTCTGGACCGATCCCGAGACGGGTTATACGCGCCGGGCAGTTTCGCCGCCGAACTCGATGCTTGAGCTGATCGAAGTGTTCTTGCCTCCCCATGTACGAGTGCCTTACCCGGCATCGGCCTTCGCCTTCCAGCATCAGCAGATCTGGGTTCTTTCCGGAAAGCTCGATTTCCAGGAAGGGGCAGTGCTGCATCATCTCTCGGAGGGTGATTGCCTGCTTCTCGGATCGCCGGCCGATTGCTCCTTCTTTAACCCCGGAACCGAACCCACCCGCTATGTCGTGGCGCTGACGCGCCGTTAGCGCGCCACGCTCGATGGGCGTTGATCGCCCGAACCCTGAAAGCCGAACCCCCGAAAGAAAGAGGCGCCTCCCGCGGGGGAGGCGCCAAGTGGGGAGGGTACTTATGACGCTGTCGGCCGCGTGGAGGTTCGGCGCCCGACAGGCCATGAACACGTAATCGTGAGTTTTGTTCCGCCGATTTTTCAATCGCCCTTTGCGCGGAACAATCCTCAAGGGCATCGGTTTTGCACTGAGAAGACAGGGAGAAGAACACTATGAGCAAAGCCGTAGAAACCACCAGCCACAAGGAAATCCGGCAGTGGATCGAGGAACGCGGCGGTCACCCGGCCCGCGTGAAAGGCGCCGAGGAGGGCGGTATCCTGCGTGTCGATTTCGGTAAGCCGGAAGAGTCCCTGGAGGAAATCGCATGGGAGGATTTCTTCTCGATCTTCGACGAGAACAAGCTCGCCTTCCTCTACCAGGAAGAAACGGAAGCGGGCAAAACCAGCCGTTTCAACAAGTTTGTCTCTCGCACGAAGCACTGACGGTCTGCAGCTCAAATGCTGCGGCTGATTGCCCGAAAGGAGCACGATATGTCCAAGCACTTCAAGACCGTTCGGCCAAGTGACGCCGATCTCAAAGCCGACCCCGGTATCGGCCAGTCGAAAGGGCTGAACCGTTTCGACGGCAATGACGAAATCATCGGGGAAAACACCGACGAGGGCGATGTCGGCAACGACACCAACCGTTTCGGCGGCGTCGACCCCAATCAGCGCGGTCGCGCCAACAAATAGCGAGGTCAGGAGGAACCGACCATGCAAGGCAACAAGACCCACCAGCAGCAGCGGGATATCCTTCAAAAGGGCGTCAATACCGCGAATGCGGGCAAGGATTTCGATCCCAAGGCAGACCTGAATCGCAGTGACGCAGCCCGCGAGGCCTTTCGAAAAGGTGACAATCTGGACATGCGGGCGGCGGATGTTTCGATGAAGGATGATCCTGCCATTATCCGCGGCCGCAACCAGGAAAGCGAACACCACAAGGGTAGCGGCTCCTGACTTTCAGTGAATGGAACCGAACGACAATCCCGGTGTTGTCCGACGCCGCCCGGTGTTATGATGACATAGGGTTGGAGGAAGCGACGGCGCGGCTGGTGGCCGCGCCACATGTGGTGGGAGGATAACATGTTCGGTTCAGGCGCAACTTTTTCCGATCGCGAGGATGCCGGCAGGCAGCTAGCGGAAGCGATGAAGGGGATGCCGCTACGCGCTCCCGTCGTCATGGCACTGCCCCGCGGCGGCGTGCCCGTGGCCTTCGAGATCGCTCAAAGGCTCGGAGCACCCCTCGATCTCCTGATCGTCCGCAGGATCGCAGCTCCCGGTCATCCCGAATACGGCATAGGCGCCGTGGTGGACGGCAAGGAACCTTATGTCGTGGTCAACGAGGAGGCAGCCCGGCATTTCCAGATCCCACCGGGTTATCTGGTGAGCGAAAAAGACCATCAGCTCGCCGAAATCGAGCGTCGTCATCGGATCTATTTCGGCGAAGACGAACCGGAGGATCACGACCATGCGGGTCAAGACGTCATTCTGGTCGATGACGGCATTGCCAACGGAGGCTCCATCCGAGCCGGCATCCATGCGCTGAAAGAGATGGGCGTGCGTTCCATCCGGGTCGCCGTGCCGGTTGCCCCGCGGGCTTTTCTGGAAATCTTGCGCGATGAGGTCGACGAGATCATCTGCCTGTCGACCCCGGAACATCTCGATGCGGTCAGGCGCTATTACCAGGATTTCACCGAAACCACCGATCAGGACGTCGTGCGCCTCTTGAAGGATGCCCGGCGGCTGACGCGGATGATCCATTGAGGGTCATATCTCGACCGTCGTCAGCAGAGGCAGGTGATCGGAGGCGCGGCGGGCAAGCGGCGCCGAGATAACCTGCGTCTCCACGGGCTTGACCTCCTGGGAGACGAATATGTGATCGATCCTCAACAGCGGATAGCGCGACGGGAATGTAGCCTTAGGTTTCGCCCCGGATCCAACCTGCACATCCGCCAGGCGGCGCGCTGCAGCCTTATAGGTGGCGGTGGACGGTATTGCATTGAAATCTCCCATCAGGATCACCGGCCTGTTATGGCAGGCCGAGTTGCCGAGCCATGAGGGCCCCAAAAGGGTGTTGATCTGCCGGATGCGTTCGCGTCCGCGCAGGCCGAGATGGGTGTTGAAGACCTGCAGGCGGTGATCGCCCAGCGCAATTTCGACCCAGACTGCGCCGCGTTGCTCGCCGATCGATGGAAGGCCGGCGCCCTTTATCGTTGTTGCCGGCAGGGCTGTCAGGATGGCGTCGCCATACCGCTCTTCCGCGACGCTGAGGGCGGCATGGAAGTGGTACTCCATCTGCAGCAGGGAAGCGATCGCGTGGGCCTGGTCGACACCGCCGGTGCGAACGCGGCCGACATCCAGCTCCTGCAGTCCGATGATATCCGGCTCTGCCGCAGCAATGACCTCCGCGATCCGCGCCGGATCAAGCCTGCGGTCGGTGCCGATGCAGCTGTGAACGTTGTAACTGAGGATTTTTAGGCGACGCCTGCGGGAAGGTGAAGGAGTTGTTCGATCGTTCATAGCGCTGGGAACACCTTTACCTAAGTTTTCGTTCCCGATGTCGGAGAACCGCAACGGGAGGATTTATGCCTGCGAAACGCCATCTGCTGAAGCTCTTAATCGGTGCAGCAATCTGCGTGGCGGTCTTCCTGCTTTACCGAAGCCTTGGTCGCTACACTCTCGACGAGATCGAGGAGTCGCTTCAGGCGATTATCGGCATCCGACTGATGAGCGCCTTTTTCTTCGTCATCCTCTCCTATTTGTGCCTTACCGGCTTCGATACGCTCGCTGTCGCCTACACGGGCCGCAGGCTTTTATATCGGCAGACTGCGCTCGCCTCCTTCACTGCTCTGTCCATCGGGCACAATGTCGGGCTGGCGGCCCTGAGCAGCGGCGCGGTGCGCTATCGGTTCTATTCGCGCTGGGGGTTGACCGCCGAAGATGTGGCGAAGGTCATCATCTTCTGCGGTATCACCGTGGGGCTCGGGCTCGCCACCCTTGCCGGCCTGGCACTTCTGCTGCAGCCCCCGGAAACGGACCTGTTCCGGCTGGATGGATGGGTGAAAGGAGCCGTCGGGATGTTGTGTCTGGCGCTTCCGTCCGCCTATCTGCTGGTATGTGCCTTCGTGCACCGGCCCCTCCATCTGAAAACATGGAGATTCCAACCGCCGCCGCTGAAGCTGGCGCTGGGCCAGATTCTCATCGGCACCCTCAACTTCGCCTCCGTCGCGGCAGCTATTCATCAGCTTCTCGCGAGCTTCACCGATACCGGCTATCTTGCCGTGGCGACGACCTATGTCACAGCCAACATCGCCGCTCTGATCAGCCATGTGCCCGGCGGACTCGGCGTACTGGAAGCCACCATGCTGAGCATTCTGCCTTCGACGGCCTCCATCGGGGCTCTCATCGCCTTCCGGGTGCTTTACTTTTTCGTGCCGCTGGGGATCGGGATCCCGACCTTGCTAGTGACCGAAGCCTATTATCGGCATCGCGCTGGAAGGCTGTCAGAGCAGACGGTGGTGTGAGAGGCGGAGGAAAAGGCGGCGCAGAGCATTTTTGATTTCCGGAATCGGCCAGAAGGGCTGTTTGGGATCGATGATTCCGGTGCCAACCAGAGACTGCGTTTCACCCTTTTCAGGATTGACGTCGAACGGCCTGAGGCCGCGCGGCTTGACGTTGAGCCGGTCGACAGAACGCACCATCGACCCAGTTTCCTCGATGAGGCGCGCCACTTCTGCCGGCTCCGCATCCAGATGTTCGGCAAGAAGGTCGTTGCGCAGCGCGTTGACGGCCGTCTGGCCCGCCGGGTCATAGGTCTCTATGGCCAGGTCACACTCGGTATCGAGGCCCTCCGAACGGTTGTTCAGATTGGAGGAGCCCACACGAACGAAGCAATTATCGACAATGATGACCTTGGAGTGGACGATCACCTCCAGATCGCCCCCCTTGCCGTTGGGCACCACGGCATAAAAGACCCGCAGGCGGCCATAACGGTCCGCACGCTTGAGGCGGCGGATCAGTCGGTTGCGGTTGTGCCCCATCATCAGCTTTTCCAGGAAGCCATGGGATTCTCGGGTCACGACGACGATAATCTCGGGGCCGTCGGCTCTGCGAAGCTGCTTGGCGAGCGTTCGCGCCAAGCCAAAGGAGGCGAGGTACTGCGTCTCGATGTACAGATGGTGCCTGGCGGCTTTTAGCGCGTCGTGCGTCAACCGGATCGCCTCGCGATGGCCGCGGCGGCCTTTCCATTTCCAGGGTTCGGTGAGTGCAAGGCCGGTATTGCAATGGGTAAGCGCCGGCTCAAGGTCCGCCGGCCAGGGCTCCTCTCCGGTAATATCCAGGGGCTCCAGAACTTCTCGTGTAGTCTTCCTCCACCGGCGGCGAGCCACATCGCCGATCAGCCTGGCAGTGTCGCCGCTGACGATCGTCTGCATGTCGTGGACCGGTCCATAGGGCGTGCCGTCGGCCGATTGCCGCAGTGGATGGTCTGCCGCATGGCTGCGATCGTCCCAGCGCCGGGCGGTAAGATCGATGCCCCCCAGGAAGGCGGTCTTGTCGTCGATGACGACGATCTTCTGGTGGTGGCTTGCCCGCAAGGGATGCTCGAAATCGAGATGAACGCGAATGCGCGGATGATCGCTCCAGGTCATCCTGCCAAACATCTTGAGGCTCTTGCTGGAATAGACCGGGCCCATTCCCCAGACGAGGATACGGACCTGCAGCGCCGGCTTTTCCTCGACAAGTCTGCGAAGCAGTTCCCCCAGCGTCTCTTCATCTCCTTCTCGGACTTTCAGACGAATGTCCGGGTTGAAGTCCCAGCCGACGATGGAGATTGAGCGTTCCGCCTGCCGAAGCACTTGGTCGAGCCGGAGAAAATACTCCTCTCCGTCGACGAGGAAAGCGAGTTTCTTCGCTCGCGCGCTGCCCCATGCATTGCGGCCCGGGCGAATGATCGGCTCCGCCTTGGGAACGGTTCGCGTCGTTTGATCGGATTGTATTTTCACGTCCACCTGCGCCACCTGATGATTTGGTGACAAGAAACGCCGGATTTTTGGCCTTTGTTCCAACAATCCGGTGGCTGTCGCAGTCTTGTACCATTTATTTGGTGGTTACAACTCCCGGCGGACGGGGCGCGACAAGTTCGGCGCCTGCATCGCCAAATATTTCGATGGCGGCGATCAGGCCCAGGAGGATGAGAGCGGCAGCGACCAGTAGCTTCCATAAGCCGGCCTTTACCGGTGTCTGGTGGTGCGTCTGTTTCATGTCCCGATGGTTCAGGTTGCTATGGCTTCGAATGTCCATGAGTATCCTTGCGGCGCTCCAGCCGCGCCATTCCCTCGATTCAGGCCAGTCTGCCGGGCGGCATATAAACTGGCGGGTTGGGATTTTCGTCCGGATTTGGCAGTGGAGATTCGTCCGGCAGGCGATCGGGTTCTGGTTCGTCGATGGGTGGTTCCGGATTCCAAATCGGCGCCGGCATTGGCGGACGGTCGCCCGGTTCGCGAGGGTCAGGTGTCATTACTACACTCCCTGTTACTCACTGAACAACCGTTCCGCATGAAGATTGTTCCTCGCAAACGACGGCATGAAAAAACTGCGAGCCATTGGGGGGCAGCCGATCAGAAGCAGCGGGCTGGCGACGAAGATTGCTGCAGCAACACGTCCGGCGTGGCATTTTTAGGTCATGGTCTTGCCCCTATGCTGTGGAATTATGCCCTTGGACAATTCGCGAACCTGCGCCATGTTTCCTTCGTGCAGGATGGATCCGCGAAGTCCTTTCGGGGATCGCTGCCCGAGCCCTGATTGTTCAGAGACCCAAAACGTCACTTTCTGGGGGCAATCTTTTGGAGGAGAGGCGAATGACACATGCCCGAGACAATTTTCTCGTGTGGCTTCGTTCCGCGCACGCGATGGAGGAGCAGGCAATCACCATGCTGACCGACCAATCGCGGCGGATAGAAAGCTATCCGGACCTCAAGGCACAGATCATCCGTCACCTCCACGAGACCGAGGGCCACGCACAGGCGCTGAAGAGCCTGCTCGACCAGTTTTCCAGTTCAGGCGGGGTGCTGACGCTCAAGGATGTGGCGGCCAAGCTGGCAGCCAAGGCCCAAGGGGTCGGCGGCATGTTGGTCAGCGACGAAATCGTCAAGGGAGCGATGGGAAGCTATGCCTTCGAGCATCTGGAAATCGCCAGCTATCGCGTGCTGATCGCTGCGGCCGACGAACTGGAGGAGAGGGAGGCCAAAGCCGTATTTGAGCGGATACTGGAGGAGGAAATAGTAATGGCGGATTGGCTGGGGGCTAATCTCGATCCGCTGACGCGCATCTTCCTGATGCGCGACGAGCGGGATTTGATGGCCAAAAGATAACGGGCCGTCGCCAGGACGGCTGCATCCGGTCAGAATTTCGAGATCTCGCCGCCATCGAGCTGAATCTCGAGTTCCTTCTCGTTCCTGATACCCTGCTGATAAAGTTGAATAATCTGCGCAGCGAGATCGTTGGCGGCCAGGCTTTCGCCGGTCAAGCCGCGCTCGGCACAAATACCGTCGAAGACGCGCTTGAGGAAAGCCAACTCACGTGGTTCGAACGTATTGGTGAGGACTGCCGAATTCATCTTTTCAGCCTCCACTGCGGGGGGCGAAAGCGCTTTCTGTCTTCCAGTCGCCAGCGCCCGTATCAATGGCTGGCAATGGCTCAAGACTACTCTTTTTGCCGTCCTTTTCAAGGCAGGAACGGTCAATGTTTCGACAGAGGCCACGTTTTGGGCCCCTCTCAACCAGACGTGATTAGGCAGCGTTTTCTAGTCATCCAGATGGTTGGCCTCATGGTCGTGAAATTGCTCGGTCTGGACTGTTTTGCTGTCCAGTCCGCGCTCCCGCGAGTGCTGTGCCTTGTCTCTGTTGGAAAGAACCATGTTCTCCGGAAGGATGTCCTTGTCGATATCCGTCATGGCGCCATTTCCGCTGCCTTTGCCAGTCGCGCCTGATCCCATGTGTTTCGAATTGGCATTGGCCATGAGTTCTTCCTCCTGATGTTTTTTCCGATCGGAGACAGAACCTCCAAAGTGCGTTTTTGATCCTGAAAAGGTGTGGGAAGCGGCAAGATCAGTCCGTCTCAAGCAGGAAGAATGTCGTCGGGCCTGCCGGCGCGTCGTTCGTAAGATCGAAACGCAGCGGTCCGTTTCCGCTGTGAAGCGGCGGATGCACCACGCCATCCAAGCCTATAGGGGAAAGCCGCCAGCGGCCCGCGCGGTTCTTGAACTCGATCGATAGCGCACCTTTGCGGATCAATACCGGCAAAGTCCCGAAGTCCTCGATCACCTTCTCCTGCGGATCTCGAAAGCGCATGCTGCTGTTGCGGGCGTCGGTGGCGAAGATCAGCAGCATGCGTCTGCTTGCCGCGAGCGAGGCGGCTCCATCGATGGCGGAAGCTGCGAAGAGCGCATCTTGGTCTCCGCCTTCGAGCCGGACGGTTCCGAGATCGACAGCGGTTTCCAAGGTAGTGAAAGCGGCGGCTTCCGTGCGGGGTGTAGACAATGTCAGGCGGAGTTTTTTGCTGTCGAGCAGCAGTTCCCCGGTATCGCTCTGGAAAATTCCGGCGGACGGATCGGTCCGACTGTTTTTGGGCAGCAGGCCGGCGCCTTTCAACGCAGCCAGCAGCTTGCCTGCATCCGCCTCGCTGCGCGGCTGGTTGATTGCAAGGGGCTCACGCAGCCCATCGGATTGTCTGAGGCCGATGCGGGAGACGAGCGACAATTTGGTCAGCGCATCTGGTTCCGCGGCCTGCATGTCGCCGCTCAGATCCTCCTCGCCCCGGACCAGGAAAGGAATGCTGTTCTGCGAGGTCTTGACGTCGCCCCGCCGGAAAAGAAGGGCTGCAAGCGTTTCGCCGGCGCGGGCTACCGGATCGAGCGCGATCGCATAAGGCAACATTGCCCGCTTGTGGGGAAAGGGTTCGCCATATTGCAGGGCGATCGGCCCATGGCCGTGGCGGCAGAGCATATCCCAGCCCTGCAGCGCTGCGTAGGCAGGCATCACAAGCCCGGCTTCATAGCGATATCTGCTCCAGAACAGGTGGTCGTATTCGGTGATGCCGAAAGGCTTGCCGAGCCAGCGGCTTGCAGCCGCGACGCGCATATATGCGCCGGCATCGGCAAGCGAGCTTTTGTTCTCGATCTTCGCGCCGGGTTCGTAGCTGTTTACGCTATCATGATAGGTGTTCATGGTGACGGCTTGAAGGTTCTGGCGGGTCAGGCCCGTCTGCACCGTCGGCCAGTTATTGTAGTCGCTGATGAGACCGCGATAGCCGAGGCCTCGCAGGACTTCCGTCATGCGGGCCGCGGTTCCGCGCTCGGTTTCGACGAAGAAGGCCTGCAGGTCGCGCAGGCGGGGGCTGTCGACATAACGATCGGTGGGCAGGCGTACGGAGGCATTTTCCAGCCGTTCGTTCGCCCGAAGGTCGGGCCATGCGGTCCGAAGCGCCTGGGTCGATCCGTAGCGCTCGCGCAGCCAGGTGTTGAACGGCTGGCGCAGGCTGTCCGGGTAGGGCCGGCCGATCCTGTCATGGACAACCGTCTCGAATTCTATGCTGTTTTCGTTGGCCAGGATCACGAGGCCGAGGGCCTCGTCACGGATCGGCGCAATGCCGGTATAGGGATTGACCCGGGTGAGGAAATCGGTGGCCAGCCTCTTCCAATGGGCAAAGGCCTTTTCCTCGTAACTCACCTCCAGCTTGAGTCCTTCGGACGGATCCCAGCGATCGTCGTAACCGCCGGAACCACCGCGCCATGAGGTCAACCCGTCGACCATCCAGTAGATGCCGTTCTTCTTCAGCGCGGCCATCAGATAATGGATACGGTCGAGGACCTCTGGATCGAAATCGAAATCCTTCTGCCGGCCGAACATCAGTGCCGCATCGGTGAAATGGAGGCGGGCGATATTGTAGCCACGCATGGCGAGCTGCCTTGCATAGACATCCGCGTCCTGATGGTTCGGAAAACCGCCGGATGCCGGGCTCCAGGCAAGGGAGGCGCAGAACATGGGGGCCGGTACGTCGGGCTTGGCGGCTTTCGCCAGATGGCCGTCCGTGCCGACGACGAGATGGTCGTTTTGGTCGATGGAGCCGTTGGGGAGCAGGTCCGAAAAATCGAGCGGACTACCGGGCTCGACGGCCAGCGATATCTCGCGGACCGGAAGCCAGTCAGCCGGCCAGGCTGCGGACGCCGAAGCCGTGAGCGCGAGTGTCGTTGCCAGAGCGCGGATCAGTCTCTTCATCAATGTCTCCGATCTCACGGCTCTCCACCCATCCACGAGGATCTCGACGCGGGGCGAAAAAGCCGAAAGGCAGCGCTGCCGTATGGAACAGCCAGGCGACGACCGTGTAAAGTCCGAGCGACACCCCGCCCTTTCGCCAGGACATCAGCGCGACGACGCCTGCGAAGAGGCCCAGCACCGTCGCCAGCGCGGCAGGCTTGTCGGGGACGGCAACCATCAACCCGAGCGAGAATAGAAGCCAACCCGCGACCAGCGCCCAAAGCTTCAGTTCCGGCAGTTCCCGCAGCATCTGCCGGAAATAGGGTTTTCCGGCAGATGCTCGCAACAGTTCTCCGACCCCGAAGAGATATTTCGTCTGCCAGCGCCGGACGAGAAGGCGGTAGGAATTGACGCTGTGGCCATAATGGCGGACGAAACGGCGATCGAGCCGATACAGGTCCCAGCCGGCGCTGCGCAGCCGGATGCCGAGGTCGAACTCCTCGTAGCCGTGCAGGTTGCGGTCCGTCAGATAGCCGATGCTCTCGATCGCGCTGCGACGATAAAGGCCGCCCCCGTTCATCCTGTCGATGGCGCCCACGCGGTTTTCCGGGGCGTTACGCTGGACCCGGCGGGTATATTCCAGATTGTCGAGCATCATTTCCTCGACATGGCCGGTCACGCCGCCCGTTTTGAGATGGTTGCTCAGATACGCCGTAGCGGCCGGCAAAAACGCGGGATCGAGGTCCATGTCGCCGTCGAGCAAGCAGATGAACTCGTGCCGCGCATACTGGAAGCCCAGTTGCGGGCCGATGCCGCAACTCGGGCGGGCAGGGTTCTGGATCTGGACGATCCGGACCGGATAGCGGGATGCGATCTCTATCGTTGAATCCGCCGAGCCGCTATCTGCAACGATCACCTCGCCTTGTCCGCCGGGCAGGCCGGCAAGCGCGAATTCGATCGTGCGGGCGATCCGCTTCTCTTCATTCAGCGTCTTGATGATGATCGATACGCTCACAGCAGCTCCTTCACCTTCTTCCGCGTCGCAACGGAGTGATAGATTGCCAATGTGCTTCGGGTGATGGACGGCCAGGCATAGGTCTGTTCCACCTTGCGGATGCGCGACAGGGCGCCCTCCTGCCCGAAAGGCTCGGCCATCTTGCGCTCCAGTGCCTTGGCCAGCGCGTCGATATCGCCCGGCGGGAAGTAGTCCTCAGGCGGCAGATCGACCTCGTGATTGGCAACGATGTCGCTCGCCAGCACAGGTAGTCCATAGCTCATGGCTTCAAGAAGCGAGATCGGCATGCCCTCGTGGAGCGAGGGCAGAACGAAGAGACCGGCCTGGGAAAACAGCGCGGCCAAGTCTTCACCGCTCTGGAAACCTGTCAGCACGACATCAGGCACCCGGGCTGCGGCAGCCTCGATTTCCTTGGCATAGGCCATGCCTTTGTGGTCGGCGCCCCCCACCAGAACCAGTTTCCAGTCGGTCTGCTTCAGTTTTTCGAAAGCCGCGATCAGATCCGTCTGGCGCTTTTCCGGCACGAAACGGGCGACCATGACGATGTAGCGGCGGCGCTGCAGGCCGAACCGGTCTAGCGTCGCTTTACCAACAAGGCTCGGTGTCACCGTGACGCCGTTCGGAATGTGGGCCACGTCCGCGCCATAGCGGCTCTTCATGGTTTCCGTCACGTCGCGCGACACGGCGATCCTGGCGTTCGCGAACCACATGGCAAGCCGTTCGCCGAGCTTCAGCGCTCGCTTGGCCATCGTACTCCACTTCTCGCGGTCGTAGTCGTATCCATGGTGCGTCATCACGATCTTCAGCCCGAGGAGACGAGCCAGCGGGGCGAGCAGGCCGGGACCGACCGCGTGGATATGCAGGATGTCAGGGCGGCGAACGGCAGCGTATACGACGCCGACGAGGGTGTGAACGAAGGTTTCGAGAAGCATTGATTTCGGCGCCCAAAGGGGCGTTACGCGGATCCCGCGCCAGGCGGAGGCGGTCGGCTCGGGCAGGTATTGGCGGCGCGCGAGGACCTCGACATCCCAGCCGCGGGCTGCAAGTTCCTGGCTCAGCATTTCGACATGCTTTTCAATGCCGCCCTGCACATTCGGTATTCCCCGAAGGCCAAGCATCATGACGCGTCGGCGAACCGGTTCCCGGTCGACACGGATGCCGGGAGCGGTGCCGATATCCGGCAAGACCGGAGACAGCCGGGGTGTCTGGTTCAGGACGACGCGCTCAATCCGGCTGTGCCCGGCTTGATCGCTGTGCGGAAGAGCCTGCGCCTGCAGCAGTTGCGCAGGGATGTGTTCGAGCGACGAGATGTCCCCCGGATACGTCCGGGTGGACTGCGAATGCCGCATCTTCGGAGGATTGGTCTTCTCGTTCATTACGGGCACCAGAAATTCATTTTCTGCTGCCCGTTCTATGCAAGGAACCTTCTCATACCGGAAAGAAAAAAGCTAAGATTTTAAAGGAGTTGTGCGGTTCCTGAGCAAAGTGACGAAAAATTTTCTCGACCCGGTGACCCTTTTCGAGATTGCGGTTTTTCGCGTTCAGCGGCGGATAAGGGACTGGTAAAGATCAAACATTCGCTGCCGATAGACGGTGCGGGAGAATTCGTCGGAAATCCAGGTGCGGCCGGCTTGCCCCATCTGTGCCCGCTCCTTCACCGATCGGCTGGCGAGGTCGTCAAGTGTCCTCGCCAGGTCATCGACAGAGCCGGGGGCAGCGCTCAGCCCGGTCTCTCCTTCGCGGATCATTTCCGGTATGCCGCCGATCGAGGCTCCAATCACCGGACGTCCCAGCGCATAGGCTTCCAGAATGCTGATCGGTGCATTCTCATACCATTCCGACGGCAGGACGAGCCCGAGAGACTGGCCGATGAGGCGGAACAGGATATCTCCCGACAGATGGCCCGCAAAAACGACCTCGGCACCGGCAGATCGCACAAGCGCCTTGAGAGCGGCCTCTTCCGGCCCGGTTCCCGCTATGATCAGTTTCTGCCGGGCTTGAGCCGCGGCGCGGATCAGGGTGGAGATGCCTTTTTCCGGAGCCAGGCGCCCGGCGAAAACGAAATAGTCGCTCTCGTGCCATTTCGTCGAAAACCGGTCGACGTCCACAAAATTCGGGACATGAACGAGCTTTTCGGCCGGCCAGCCCCATTCGATCAGCTTTTCGCGGTAGAAGCGGCTCGGTACCACCACCCGGTCGACCTTGTTGCGGTAGAGCCCGAGCGAGCGATGCAGGAGGCTCTCGGCGAAGACCACAGCACTCAGCGGCAGCGAGCCCTTGACGCAGCGATTGACCACGACGTTATGGATCCGACCGCCTTTGCAGGCTTCGCAGATACGGCCGTCGCGCAGCATCTTGTAGGAAGGACATGCGAGCTTGAGGTCATGGGCCGTCATCACCACCGGGACGCCTGCATCTTTCAGGGTGGAAAAGATCGCGGGGGAAAGGTGATGATAGATATTGTGGGCATGGGCGATATCGGGCCGCGCCTTGTCGATGAGGCGCTTCAGGTTCCGCTGAGCCTCGAAGGAATAGATAACCTTGGTCGCCTGCAGGACCTTGTCCTTCAACCCGATTTCGCGGCCGTATTCGATCTCCGAGACGAAATAGTCGGACCAGGGAGAGGAGAGGTTCTTCTCGTGCTGCATGGCGAAAGGCACGACATCCCAACCGATTTCTTCAAACAGCGCCGTATGATCAAAGAAAACGGTTTCGGCACCGCCGCGCCGATAGAAGTAATTGTTGATGTTCAGGAGGCGGGGCACCGCCACGGTTGTCGCATGGACGTTCATTGGGCGGATGTCTCCCAGCCAAGGGCGCGCGTCGCCGCCTCGACGGTCAGAATGTTGCAGCCGCGTTCACGGGCATAACCCACCAGATGCTCGAACGTCGCCGGCGTGCAGCCGTATGGGGTCGGCGTTTCGGTAACGTCATGGGTGAAGAAGATGAGCCATCCCGGGTTCTTCACGGCATCGTCTATCCAGGCCGTCAGCCCGCGGGCATGGTCCTCCGGTTGGCGGATCTCTACCGACTGCAGCATCAAGGGGTCGACCGGACCGCGATTGATGGCCTCGCCTGCGCCACGACAGGTCTGGTAACGCCGGGCAAGTTCGCGGCGGGCGAGCGGCCAGGCGGCATTGTAGGGAAAGGCAAAATTGCTGGCCGGGCGGGTAATGCCGGCATCGCTGAGATAGTCGGCATTTCTCTCGAGGTCCGCTGAAAGCGACTTGCCGTAGGAGCGGACTCGGCGGTGGGTGAAGGTATGGCCGCCGATCTCATGGCCGCGCCGGAAGAGTTCAAGGCAACCGCCACGGCTGATCAGCTTGCGGTCCGGCTCGACGCGCCCTTCAAGGCCTCCGGCGATATAGAACGTGCCCGATGCGCCGTATTTTTCGAGGATGGGCGCGCCATTGGTCAAAGCGGTCTCCGGTACGTCGTCGAAGGTGAAGGAGACAATCGGCACGTCGGTTGCGACGGTACGCGTCCGTGAAGCCATCTTCCAGATAAGCCGATTGCTCACCCGGTCGATCAGTCCCTCTATTGCTTTGAATGCGTCAGCCATGCCCCCCTCTTCCTCTTCCCGACGGCCTCTCCTCGATATGAACGGCATTGGCTTCGTAGCGGATACCAAAGAGCGCCATGCAGAACAGGAACCAGCCGACAATGTAGCCGGAAGAGCTTTCGTAAAAGAGACTTTCGAGGCAGGTGGTGAATATCATGTAAAGCCAGATGCGCAGGAAAAGCCGCCCGCTGTGGGTCATCCTTCCTTGAGCGGTGATTTTCGAAAAACTTCGCAGCGGTACGGCGAAAAACCAGATCAACGACAGCAAAAGGGCGGGGATCCCACCGATGAGCAGGATCTCCACATAAGAATTATGCGCATGCGAGGCTGTTACTGCCCAGGTTGCGACGCCCTGGCCGCCATAAACGAGCTCTTGGGTGCGCCAGAAGGACTTCAGGCCGAAACCCGTCATCGGGAATTCCGATATCGCATTGATCGCCAGCTGCCAGATATCGGAACGGTTGGTGAAGGTGGCATCCACGCCGAAGCTTGTCACCAGCTCCCTCAGGCCAGGTGAGGTCGCAGCGCCGACGGCAAGCAGGTTGAAGGCGGCGACGCCGCCGATCGAAAGCGGGATGCGAAGGAACCGAAATTTCTCGAACAGCCAGGAGAGCAGGATAATTGCCGGCAGCATGGCGGACGCGGTTTTGCCACCGGTATGCATCAGGAACCAGGTCGCGCTTGCGAAGATGGCGACGCCCACGAGCCTCGACCAGACCTGCATGACAAATATACCGCAGAAGGCAAACAGCACCATGGCGGCGGCGGCGTTGTTCTTGTGCGGGAAATAACCGCGCCAGAGGCCGGCATGCATGGGTTCGGCAACCTCGGCTGCCGAGTGGATGGACAGGTGGGGCAGGGAAAAGATGCCATAATAGCAGAGGCCGATACTGGCGAGCGTTCCGACCGCCAGCAGTTTGGCGAAATGTGTCTCGGAACGCGGCAGCAGCACGCTCGCATTGGCGCCGATGACGACAAGTGAGGTGAGAACCAGCGCCTTGAAACTGTTGGCGCCGTGGTTCGATAGAAGGGAAACGAACAGCAGCCAGAGAAAGATCGTCAGCATCAGCCAGCGAGGCTGCAGGAAGGTGCCGCGCATGGAGGTCGCCATGCTGCACAAAACTGCGCCGAACGGCAGGAAGATGAAAAGGATCTGGTTCAGCCGGCTGGACTTGTCGGTCGCGATACTCGCCGATGAGGGTAATGTCAGATCGTAAAAGGGATCGATCGATATCGCAAAGAACAGGAACAGGCCGAGGAACAGCAGGGATCCGATCAGGGGGCGGTGATCGATATCGGCGTGGCCTGTCGCGACGGCTGAAGGGTTGCGCATGCTCAACCCCTCAGGAATATCTCTGCGTGTAAGCGAGGCGCTGGCGAACATCGCTGAGATGTCGTGCGAGCCCCAGCAAAAGGGCCAATCCGGTGCCGAGCATGAAGCCGCCGGCAGCGCCGCCTATAAGCAGGATGATCGTGCGGGGGGGCCAGCTCTTCGTCTTGGGCGGCACGGGCGGCGAGATCACACGGACATTGCTGGTATCGATTTGCTGGCGTTCGGTGATCTGATGTGTGCGGCCGAGATAGGTTTCGTAGACTGCCGCCTTGGCGCGCGCATCCCGTTCCAGTTCCCGCAGACGTATCTGCGCATCGTTGTTGGTGAAAACGGTGGAACGTTCAGCGTCGGCCTTGCCGCGGAGCTGGTTCAGCGTCGCACGCGCCTGGTCCACGTCGGTCTTGGCCGTCTCGAGGATGCGGCTCGCTTCATCGGTTATGGCTTTGTCTATCGCTGCCTTTTCCGATTGCAGTGAGACCAGCCGGGGATGACGCGAGCCGTAGGTGAGGGTCAGCGAGCCGACCTGCTGCTGCAACGTATTGTAGCTCGTCCTCAGCGTCTGCATTCCGGGAGAATCAAAGACGGTCGCGGTCGCCGTCCGCCGGTCGGCAACGGCCGAACGCATCTGATTGTAGCGAGCTTCGGCCTGGATCAGCCGCTGCTGCGCATCAAGGACCTGCGTGTCGAGGGCGCTGGAAATGCGGCTGCTTGCAAGCTCGCCGGTATTGGATTCCTGGATATTGTTGTCACGCTTGAACTGCGCGACCTTTTCCTCGGCGTCCGTCACCTGGGCGCGAAGCTCGTCGAGGCGACTGGTGAGCGTGGCGGCGACGCGGCCGGCGCTGTCGGCTGATGATTCGAAAAGCTCGGTTTCGAAGGCGCGGACGATCGCCTCGGAGAGCCTGATCGATTTTTCCGGATCCTCGGACCACACGGAAAGCGTCACCACGAAGGACCGTTCCTCGCGGGCGGCTTTTACCCGCTCGCCGAGCTCCATTAGCACGCCGAGCTCCTTGTCGCTTGCAGGGCGGTTTGGGGAGATCAGACGGAGCAGCGGCTCCAGCGCGCTGGGCTTGGTGAATTCCGGATCTTCCGTCAGGTTCATGTCCGCGACGACCTGTTTCAGGACATTGCGGGACGTCAGCACGCGCAGTTTGCTTTCCACCTCCAGCAGCTGGGAATCCCGTTGCGGACTCGACGCAAACACGTCGTCGGTGACGACGTTGAGATTCTGCGGATCGATGATGATGTCGGTATAGACGGTGTAGCGCGGCGTGGCGGTCGCGGAATAGAGAAAGGCTGCGATCACGCCGAGGACGACGAAGAAGATGATCCAGGGCAGCCCTTTGCGCAGCCAGGAGAGGATGTCGCCGGCGCCGATCTCCGACAGGCTGCGGATTTGCGCTTCGACGACCCCGTTGAGAGAGGAAGGGTAGGTCGCCGCCGGTTCCGGCGCAGGACGCGGGGCGGGCTGCGGCTGCCGGCTCTGACGACGCCAATAATCGTCGCTGTCGCCCGTATGGTTATCGTTTTCGTCCTGGTAGGGCTCCTGGAAGCGGTCGTCGTCCAGCCGGTCAAGAAGCGAGCCGCGATAAGGCATGCCGCCGCGCTGGCCGGCAGACGCGGAAGATGACGCCGGGCGTCGGTTCTCGGGCTCCCTCGGCCGGTACATGCACACCTCCAGCCATGCGGCGGAAGCATCGAACCCGCCGCATTTCGCCAATATCAGGCTTCATCACTAGGTCAGTACGGTGAATATCGCGTTAATCTCACATTACGCGAAGTCCGTGAGGAGACGGCTCCAGCTCTCGGAAGCAAGGCCGCCGACAAAAATATCGTTTGCGGTCGCAGCCTCGCGGACGTCCTGATGCCGCGTCACCATGCAGAAATAGCCGCGGTGCCGGAAGCTCATCTGCCTCTGGCGCATCAACGCGTTCATGAGGAAGGGCTGCGCCATTCCATGGGCCGCTGAATAGCCGGAGGCCGACAGATCGGAAAACATATGTCCGACCACCTCGAATTCGTGTCCTTCCCGGCAGAGGATATTGAGGACGTGCGCCGTCCTGCCCGGCTTGCCGAAAAACAGGTAGCAGCCGATCGTCGTGCCTTTGGTATTGAGGACACGTTTGCAACGGAGCCGGCCGAGCGAAATGTTCGAAGCGGCCGTATCCATCAGCCAGAGAAGATCGTCACGCGACCAGTCGGGGCGGATCGCAAAGCGCTCTGTCATCGTTGCGGCACATGTGACGAAATCATCGAAATCCGCTTCGATCGAGGTTCCGCCGACAGGGTCCCGAGGCGTGAACGTGCCGAAAAAATGCCGCGCGAGGAAGTCAGCCGGTCTGAGCGATGTCGAAAGCGGAAGATGGCTGCCGGCCGGCAGTTTTCTCCTTAATCGATCGAAACCCGCCTGAAACGGTCGGAAGGTGCGGCGCCACTCGAGGCTTTGAACGGGAAGCATGAAACCGCCGCCGGTCGTCCAGTGATCGGCGCTGACGGGGGAGGCATTGTCGGAAAAACACAGGTCCGGTTGCGAGAGGCGGATCGTGCGCGCCAGTCTTGCCGCACCGGCAAGCCCGGTCTTTCCGTCCGCCATGAAGGCACAGAGAAGACGCGCAGTAATTCGCCTGCCGTAAACAAAAAAGGGCATCGGAAGCGCCAGCAATGCGCTGTCGATCCGGCCCTGGTGATCCTGATGGACGATGCTGCCGTGCTCCAGTGCGTAGCCCGGACATTTCAGGAAAACGCGGTCTAGATAATCCAGCAGGTCTTGTTGCGGCGCCTCGTCCTTGTTCCGGAATGCCTTGTTGAAGAGCCGGCCGACGGCCTTAAGGTCGGCAGCTTCCATCGGACGCACGCCATGTGTGGCGTTGCGGGTGAGGAGGACGGCAGGAGCCTCCACGGCCGGATGGCTGTACGGCAGGTTCATTCGGCAGGCTCGCTGACGGCAAAGCTCGTCTGCCTGCTCCTCGTCATCACGCTCAGATAAACAGCCCAGGCGGCGGCCGCCATCGCTGCCTCGATCACGTAATAGGATACGAAGGTGCCGAGCGGCGGGGCATACCAGGTCGCCCATGCAGCGATGCCTGCACCAACCAGGCTGCCGGTTCCCAGGACGGAAGCGCGCGCGCCCTGATGGCCGGCTGCGCCAAGTGCTTCAAGCGCAATCGCCCAGCAGGCGACCGGCACCACGACCCAGCAGAGGACGCGGACGAAACCTACGAGCGAGACGTATTCATGACCGAAAAGAAAGGGCAGCACCGGCGCAAATACATAGACCGTCGCGCCTGCGGCAACACTGATGGTGAATGCCACGGCGAAGATCTTCGATACGCGTTCGGCCGCATGATGAAGCCCGGCCTGGCTCGCTCTTGCGGTACCCGGGTAAACGATGCGGTTCAGCGCATCGACGGAGAGGTAGCTGCTTTCGATGATGCGACGCGCGACGCTGTAGCTCGAAACGAACTCGGCCGTGGTGACCAGGCTCAGGACCAGCAGGTCGGCATTCTGACGTGCCGCCTTGAGAATGAAGGGGATGCTGAAGAAGAGGCCGAGCCGGAGCTCCTCGCGGACAAGTCCCCATCGGGGTCGGCCGAGGCGGCGAAGCGCCTGGACGCAGAAAGCCAGCATGAGGAGATGCGCCGCGAACTGCCAGATGATCCAGCCCGAGAGCGTCGATACGCCAAAGATGAGGCAGGCGAGCACGGCTGCGGCAGTGCGGATCAGCGCGAAACCCATGACCACCTTGTTCGCTGAGCCGAAATCGGAAAAGGCGATGAAGACCTGTTCGGCGAACAGGATGCAGCGGACGAGCAGAATGTTCGTCACCAGCATGAGGGTGATCTCGACGACGTTTACCACCGGATCGGCAGACACGTCGAAGAAGAAGGGCAGCGCCACGGCGCCGATCAGGATGAGTGCAAGGCCGCTCGCCGCAATCAGGATCAGGTTATGCCCGAGCATGCGAGGATAGATGGCATGGTCGCGGGCGACACGGCGCACCAAACATTCGGTGGCGCCGACGCCGCAGAGATGAACCGCGATCGCCGAGACCGCGGTGATCGCCACAAACAAGCTGAATTCGTGGACGCCAAGGAAGCGGGCCAGGATGGCAAAGGTCAGGAGCTGGGCGAAGGAGCTGACGATCAGACTGCCGCCCGAGGCGGCATAGGACAAGAACATCGGCAGGAAACCGCGAAGGCGTGCCATCTTCTGGATTAATCCGGGCGCCGTCATGCTTTACTTCCTGCCGCCTTGGCAATGTGATCGGCACCGGCTGCGTCTCGGGCCGTAAACTTCCGCAGCCAGAGTTGTGTCGAAAGAATGCCGACAAAGGCGGCATTGTCGCGGAAACCTGAAACCGTCTGTGTCCGGCACTTCTGATGCAATTTGGCGACCGCCCGCGCGTTGAACAGTCCCGTCTCCGCGACTGCCTGTTCGCCGAGCATCTCGCCGACATAGGCTTGCTCGTCGTTGCCAGCGAAGGAACGGCTGTCTGGCGCTCGATATGGCTGTTTGGGCCTCTTGGTGATCACATCCGGCAGCAGGTCCTTTGCCACCCGCCGGAGGATATGTTTCTCCTCGAGACCCTTGAGCTTCATGCTTGGATTGAGCCGGGCCGCAAATTCGACCAGGCGGTGGTCGAGGAATGGGAACCGGCCTTCGACGCCATGTGCCATCGCAACCCGATCTCCCTGGCTGGAAAGGATGTAGCCCGGCAGCAGGAAACGGCCTTCGAGATATTGCGCCTGATGCAGCGGATTCCAGCGGCGGAAGTTGTCGGGCAGGCGAGAGGCAAGCTCTTCGGCGGCGTCATAGGTGCCGAGAGTGGCGCGCAAATCGTCGGAATAGAAGATCTTCGCCGCCGCCGTGGAGCGGAAACGCGGCCGGTGCGAGAAGAGCGGGTCGCCGGCAACGTCGTTCGAGGCGCCGAAGAATGCCGCGAGGTAATCCGACGATTGCTGCTTCAAGCCGGGCAAATAAGGGTAGAGCTTGCGGAAGAGATGCGGCCTGATTTTCGAACCCGGCTGGCGGGCGCAGAAGCGCCGCACGCGCGCCTCCCGAAAGATATCGTAACCGGCAAAGATCTCGTCTGCCCCTTCGCCGGTCAGCACGACCTTCATGCCGGCGTCCCGCACGAGGCCGGAGAGGCGGTAGAGCGGGGCAGGCGCGGTGCGCAGAACCGGCCGCTCCGTAAAGTTGATCACATCCGGAAAGCTCGCCGCGATATCGGCCGAGCCGCTTGCGACTGCACGATGGTGCGTCCCGAGCGCGCGGGCAACTTCCATCTGGAAGGCGCTTTCGTCATGCTCGGCGTCGTCGAAGGTCACCGAGAAGGTGTTCAATCCATTCGGCGCCATCGGCGCCGCCAGGGCGGTGATCAGCGAGGAATCGAGGCCGCCGGAAAGATAGGCGCCGACCGGTACGTCGGCACGCATGCGAAGCCGCGTCGCATCGGCAAGGAGTGCCCTCAGCTCTTCTTCCATCGCGCCCTGGTCCGCCTCGGCCCGGTCGTCGGCATCGGGAAAGTCGAGCGACCAGTAGGGCCTGACGTCGATGCGTCCGCCTTCGGCGGTCAGCAGATGTCCTGGCTCGAGTTCACGGATATCCTTGAAGGCCGTCCGCGGCGGGATCGGCGCCCAGAGCGTGAAGATCTGGTCGAGCGCAAAGGGATCGAGTTCCGCCTCGATGCCCGGCACCTGGAGCAGGGCCTTGACTTCGGAACCGAAGTAGAGCGCGCCTTTGTGCCGGGTATAAAAGAGCGGCCGCACGCCCATCCGATCGCGGGCAAGCATCAGCCGCCGGTCGCGGGCATCCCATATGGCGAAGGCGAAGTCGCCGTTGAGGCGCGAAAGGCAATCCTTGCCATAAGCTGCATAAAGCTGCAGCAGCACTTCGGTGTCGCTGCCGGTTCGGAAGGTAATGCCGCGAGCCTTCAGGTCGTCGCGCAGTTCCACATAGTTGAAGATCTCGCCGTTGAAGACCATGGTGAATCGGCCGTCGGCACTCGTCATCGGCTGCTGGCCGTCGGCGAGCCCGACGATCGACAGGCGCACATGGGCAAGCCCGACGCCCGGCGCGGCGAACACGCCTTGTCCGTCCGGTCCGCGATGGGCAATCGCGGCCGCCATGGACGACAGGAGAGCTTCCGGATTACCGGAGCCACATGCTTCACCAAGGAAGCCAGCAAAACCGCACATCTGTTTCCGTCATGAACAGGATCTTGAATGCCGGTCATAGACGGAAATGCTTGAGGCTCTCCTTAAGCGGTCGATAAAAATTTAGATGTGTCCAAAAGAGGTTCAGGTCGGCTGCATGCCGAGGACGACCGTCGGCCAGAGTTCCGACACCGTGGGGTGGATAGGAACCGCCCAGCGCAACGTATCGAAAGTGGCGCCGGCATTCATCATATCGAGTATGCCATGAATGGATTCGTCGCCGCCGGTGCCGAGGATGGCGGCTCCCAGGATACGCCTCGTGTCGGCGTCCGCCACGATCTTCATCAGGCCCTGGGTCTCGCCCTTTTCGACCGCGCGGCCAACCTGCGTCATCGGCCGGTGCCCGACGAGAACCTTCTTTCCTGCCTTGCGGGCTTCCGTTTCGCTCATGCCGACGCGGCCGAGCGGGGGATCGATGTAAAGCGCGTACCCGAGCAGCCGGTCGGAGACTTTGCGGTCTTCTCCGTCAAAGAGGTTCGCAGCAACGATCTCGAAATCGTTGTAGGCCGTATGCGTGAAGGCGCCGCGGCCGTTGCAGTCGCCCATCGCCCAGATACCCTCGGCATTCGTTGCCAGATGGTCATCGACCTTGATATAGCCCTTGCCGTCGGTTTCCACTCCTGCCTTGTCCAGACCAAGGTCGTCTGTGTTCGGCCGCCGACCGACGGCGAGCAGGATATCGGTGCCGATCACTTCCGGTTCGCCCTCGGCGCAGTCCACCCCGACTGCGATGCCGTCCCCGTGCTTGCGGAAGCGGATGCATTCGGCATTGGTGCGGATCTTAATTCCTTCGGCTTCCAGAATGCCGCGGATGGCTTCGGAAATCTCTTCGTCCTCGCGACCTACGAGCCGCGGCCCCTTCTCGACGACCGTGACCTCCGCGCCGAAGCGACGATACATCTGCGCGAATTCCAGGCCGATATAGCTGCCGCCGACGACGACCAGATGGCCCGGCACCCGGTCGAGCATGACAATGTCGCTGTTGGTCATGAAGGGCACTTCATCGATGCCCGGAAAATCCGGGATCGCGGCGCGTCCGCCGACATTGATGAAGATCTGCGGCGCGGTCAGCAGTTCGTCTTCGACCTGCACCGTGTTCTTGTCTTCGAACCGGGCATGGCCGCGGATCAGGGTGCAGTTCGGCATGCCTTCCAGCCAGCTCTCGTTGCCGTGGCGGGAATCGAGCGTCACCTGGTGCGAACGGCGCATCACCTTCGGCATGTCGATCTTCACGGAGCTCTCGAGCACCACGCCGTATTCGCTGCCGCGGCGGGCGAGATGGGCGGCATAGGCGCTGGCGACGAGCGTCTTGGTCGGCTTGCAGCCGGTGTTGACGCAGGTCCCGCCCACATGCTTCCGCTCAATGATGGCGACGCGTTTGCCGGCATCGTTGAAACGCCCGGCAAGCGAGGGGCCGGCCTGTCCCGCACCGATGATGATCGCGTCGAAAGCTGTCATGCGGCGACCGGAATCGGCAGGGACGCAACGATCAGATAGGCCCCGATGATAGCGACGGCGTCCTCGATCAAGGCTGCAGGCAGGTCCTTTCCGAAGCCCGCGGCGAGTTTGGCGCGGACGGCTGCGCCGCCGTAAGTTCCAATTGCTGCGCCGACGACGCCGGCGATCAGGCAGACGATCCAACCGCCATAGGGCGTGCCGATGGCGGCTCCGGTCAGGGCGCCCATCAGGAGCCGGGCGCCGAACTGCTGCGGAACCTTGCGGCTCGGCGTCGAGGGCAGCTGGTCGGTCACGAGTTCCACGACTGCGAGAATGGTGAAGATGCCGACGGCCCAGACTGAGCCCATGAAGGCGAGCCAGGAACCGGAAAGATTGAGCCAGCCGAGATAAGCGGCCCAGGCGATGGCGGCAGGCGCCGTCATGGCACGAAGGCCGGCGATGATGCCGATGAGAAGCGCAAGCACGTAGACCATGAAGCCCCCTGATGCCGAGACCGGCGCCGATACCCGCTTGCCAGACTGTTCCGGCCCAGGCGGCAGGTCAAGTAAAACTTCCATAAAACCGAGCATGTCTCCTTTATGCGTCCTACGGCGGCAGTTGAACGTTAGGGCTCATGAAAGGAAGTGATGGAAATCGCTCCACCACGGATTACAATAGCCGTGCCCCTTTTGCGGGGCGGAGAGATGGGAGGACCCGGCCTGTTGAGATATCGCCTTCTTTTGCCGCTGGTCCTCCTGGCGGTGCTTGGGCTTGCCTTGATCTTCAGGGGCAACGATATCGCGGCGCGCGGCTATATGAACGAAGCCGAAACGCAAGCCGCCACGACATTGCGGCTGGCGGTATCGGCATTGGATGGCCACCTGAAGCGTTACGAGGCTCTGCCGGCGCTGATCGCCGACCAGCAGAATGTCGAGGCGCTAATCCTCGACCCAGGAAACGACGCGCTGCGGGCAACGACAAATGCCTATCTCAAGGACGTCAACGCTCTTCTCAAGTCGTCCGATATCTATGTGATGACGATGGACGGCCAGACCGTTGCGGCGAGCAATTACGACACTCCGATCAGCTTCATCGGCGAGAACTTCACCTACCGGCCCTATTTCCAGGACGCGGCGGCTGGGCGGCAATCGCGTTTTTATGCGCTTGGCACGACATCCCTGAAACGCGGCTATTATTTCGGCTCGCCGATCGAGGTCGGCGGCGTGATCCGCGGCGTGATCGTCTTCAAGGTGGATATCGATACCATCGAAGACAGTTGGCGCGGCGGCGACGACCGGATCTTCGTCTCCGATCCGGAAGGCATCATCTTCATGACCGGCAGTCCGGAATGGCTTTATGCAAGCATTCTGCCGCTGACTCCCGAACGGATCGCACGCACTGAGGCCTCCAGGCGGTATGCGGACGCGAAACTGCGGGAATTGCCGGTGAAGCGCGGCACATTTGCCGATCGCGACGTCATGATCATCACCGACAATCGGGTTGAGAAGGAATATCTCGTCGTTTCCCAGCCCATGCCGGATGCTGGCTGGACGGTCAACGTCCTGATGGACACGAGTTCCGTCCGTACCCAGGCAAAAACCGCGACCGTCGCGGCGCTCTTGACGCTCTGCCTCGCCGGTCTGGCGCTTGCCGTCCTGATGCAGCGGCGCGCACGCCTCAACGAACGCATGCAGCTGCAGGCGGAAGCCCGCAACGAACTGGAGCGGCGCGTGGCGGAACGCACCGCCGATCTCGCTCGCGTCAACAGCCGCATCGAGGAGGAGATCGCCGAGCGGCGGCTCACCGAGCAGCGGTTGCGGCAGACGCAGGCCGACCTCATCCAGGCCGGCAAACTCGCCGGTCTCGGCCAGATGTCGGCGGCCCTTTCGCACGAGTTCAACCAACCCCTTGCAGCTGCCAAAACCTATGCCGAAACGAGCGGCGTGCTCATCGATCTCGGCCGTACGGACGAGGCGAGGGACAATATCCGGCGCATCTCGGCGCTGATCGACCGCATGGCGTCGATCAGCAAGCACTTGCGCAACTTCGCCCGCAAGCCGAACGAGAAGCTCGGTCCCGTGCTGATCGAGGACGTGATGCGGGATACGCTCGAGATCGTGGCGGCGCGGCTCAAGACGGCCGATGCCGTCCTGGACGTGGAGATCGATCCGATGCTGCCGGCCGTGAAGGCGGGGGCTGTGCGCCTGCAGCAGGTTCTGGTGAACATCATCACCAATGCGGCCGATGCGGTGGAGGGGCTGGAGGACCGGCGTATCACCGTTTCTGCCGAGAAAGAGGGCGACAAGGTGATCGTGTCGGTTCGCGATCGCGGGCCTGGCGTTCCCCCGGCCATCCGCGAGCGCATCTTCGATCCGTTTTTTACTACCAAGGGCGTGGGCAAGGGCTTGGGGCTCGGCCTTTCGATCTCCTACAATATCATCAAGGATTTCGGCGGCAGTCTGAGCGTCGGTGAGCATCCCGATGGCGGCGCAGTCTTCAACATCGAGCTCGACGCTGCCGATGGCAATCTTCTGGAGGCAGCCGAGTGAACGGGCAAAGGGTGCTGCTGGTCGATGACGAGGAGGAGCTGCGCCGTTCGACCGCACAGGCGCTGGAACTCTTCGGCCTTTCGGTACAGACGTTTTCCCATGCGGATCATGTGCTCGAACTTACGGGTTTCGGCTTCGACGGGGTGGTCGTCAGCGATATCCGTATGCCCGGCATCGACGGCATGACGCTGCTTCACCGCATCCGCGAGCTGGATGCGGAAATCCCGGTGATCCTGGTGACGGGCCACGGCGACGTCCAGCTTGCGGTGAAAGCGATGCGGGAAGGTGCCTACGATTTTCTCGAAAAGCCGTTCACGCCGCAGCATCTGGCGGGCATCATCCGCCGGGCGCTGGATCGGCGCGGTCTGGTGCTCGAAAACCGGCGGCTGCGGGCGGTCGCCGGCAAGCGCGACGATGTCGAGGCGCGGCTTCCGGGGCGCACGCAGGTCATGGTCGACCTGCGCTATCAGCTCCGCGCGATCGGGGCTGCCGATGCGGATACGCTGGTTATCGGCGAGACGGGGGTAGGCAAGGAGGTGGTGGCGCGGGCGCTGCACGATGTCAGCCCGCGTGCCCATAAGCCGTTCATCGCCATCAACTGTGCTGCGCTGCCGGAAAATCTGATCGAAAGCGAGCTGTTCGGTCACGAGGCCGGCGCCTTTCCGGGCGCATTGCGTCCCCGCTACGGCAAGTTCGAGCACGGCCGGGGCGGCACGATCCTGCTCGACGAGATCGGTTCGATGCCCGTCGATCTCCAGGCAAAATTCCTGCGCGTTTTACAGGAGCGGGTGATCACGCGGCTCGGCTCCAACGAAACCGTGCCGTTGGATGTCCGCTTTATCGCCACCAGCAAAGTGGACCTGGAGGCAGAGGTCGCAGCGGGGCGTTTCCGCGCCGATCTTTTCTACCGCCTCAACGTGGCAACCATCCATGTCCCGTCGCTCGCTCAGCGACGAGCCGATATCCCGCTGCTCTTCCTGCAGCTCGTCCGAGAGGCGGCGGCGCGCTACGGCCGGGAGGATCCGAACGTGCCCGCCGATGTGATCTCTGCGATCGCCCAGCGCGACTGGCCGGGCAACGTGCGGGAACTGCGCAATGCCGCGGACCGCCTGGTGCTCGGTCTCGACCCGAGGCCTGGCGAGACCGCCGTGCCGGGACGAGACGGGGCAGGGCGGCTGGCTGACAAGGTCGCGGCTTTCGAGCGAAATATCATTGCCGGCGAGATCGCCGCCCATGGGGGTGCGTTGAGGCCGGTTTATGAATCTCTCGGGATTTCGCGCAAGACGCTTTACGAAAAGATGCAGAAATATGGCCTCGACAAGAAGATCTTGGGCGTGGAACACCTGCTGCAGGACGACCGGGACGGATAACGGCGAATGTAATGGGTGGAAATCCACCCATGCTTTTGGTGCCTTGTGGCCCAATCCACCCATGGTGCAACGCATCAAAGCTAGAAAAAACGATTTAGTACTTTTCAAATGATTGCACCTGCCCAGCGCATTGGCGCAGATTTCCGGCAGGTTGGCGCCGGAGGACTTGAGCGCTGACTGTGCTCTATTTCATCCTGGAGGACCCCGATGAAAACCCTGAACGCCTTTATTGGCGCTACCGCTCTTGCGGCGCTTTCGCTTTTCTCCGCTTCCGCCAATGCCGCCGGTTATCCGGAGCGGCAGATCACCATGGTGGTTCCGTTTGCGGCCGGCGGCCCAACCGACACGGTTGCCCGTCTGGTAGCTGAATCCATGTCGAAGAATCTCGGCCAGCAGATCATCGTCGAAAACGTTGGCGGTGCCGGCGGCACGCTCGGCGCGGGCCGCGTGGCCAGCGCCGACCCGGACGGCTACACGGTTCTGCTCCACCATATTGGCATGGCGACCAGCGCCACCCTCTACCGCAAGCTTTCCTACGACACGCTGAACGCTTTCGACTATGTCGGTCTCGTCACCGAAGTTCCGATGACGCTGCTTGCCCGCAAGGACATGGAAGCGAAGGATCTCAAGGGACTGATCGAATACGCCAAGGCCAATGCGGATAAGGTTACCGTTGCGAATGCCGGCATCGGCGCTGCCTCGCATCTTTGCGGCATGCTCTTCATGAGCGCGATCGAGACGCCCCTTGTCACGGTTCCCTACAAGGGCACCGGTCCGGCCATGACCGATCTTCTCGGCGGACAGGTCGATATCATGTGCGACCAGACGACCAACACCACCAAGCAGATCCAGGGCGGTACGGTCAAGGCCTATGCGGTCACGTCGCCGGAACGCCTCGACGTTCTGAAAGATCTTCCGACTGTCACCGAAGCCGGCTTGCCGGGACTGACGGTGGGTATCTGGCACGGCATCTACACGCCGAAGGGCACCCCTAAGGAAGCGATCGACAAGCTCAGCGCTGCATTGAAGGTCGCGCTGAAGGACCCGAACGTCGCCGCCCGCTTCGCCGAACTCGGCACGGAGCCCTCGTCCGAGAACGATGCCACTCCGGAAGCGCTGAAGGCCAAGCTTGAAGGCGAAATCACCCGCTGGAAGCCGATCATCGAGGCTGCTGGACAATACGCCGACTAAGCTGCACCATCGGCTGAGGCTTTCATTCGGTTCGCGTCTTTCCAATCCCTCTCCTCCACTCCGGAGGGGAGGGATTCTCTAAAGAAAAACGGTGTGAACGGTTTGGTGGCCGGCCCTTCGTCATCCTCGTCCAAGAGGATCCGTTGACCAGGTGATCTTGGCCATCCGCTCTTCGATCCATACGGAGACACCATGAATTCGCTGAAATTCGACACCACCAATCTGATCTGCGGACTGCTGTTCGTCCTGACGGGCATCTACTTCGCCTATCAGGCCTTCGAGCTCGAACTCGGTACGGCATTTCGCATGGGCCCGGGATATTTCCCGTTCATTCTCGCCTGCGCGCTGATGCTGTTCGGAGTCATCATCCTCGTTCAGGCCGCGCGCGTCCATGGTGAGCCGATCGGCCATATCGCCTGGCGCGGGATGCTCTTCATCCTGCCGGCACCGATCTTTTTCGGCCTCACCGTGCGGGGCCTCGGCTTCGTGCCGGCGCTGTTCTTCACGGCATTGATCGCATCGTTTGCATCAGGGCGGATGAAGCCTCTGACGGCGGTTGTTCTCTCCGCCGCCTTGACGGTTTTCGCAGTCGCGGTCTTCATCTACGGCCTCGGCCTCCCGTTCCGCAGTTTCGGCCCCTGGCTCGGTCTTTGAGGTGTGAGTGATGGATCTGTTCAGTAATCTCGCGCTCGGCTTCGCGACCGCAACCTCTCTGGAAAACCTGTTCTTCTGCCTGATCGGCGTGCTGCTCGGCACCCTGATCGGCGTGCTGCCGGGTATCGGCGCCACTGCGACGATCGCCATGCTGCTGCCGATCACGTTTCAGCTGGAGCCGGTCTCTTCGCTGATCATGCTCGCCGGTATCTATTACGGCGCGCAATACGGCGGCTCCACCACGGCGATCCTCATCAACATGCCGGGTGAATCCTCCTCTGCCGTCACGGCCATCGACGGCTATCAGATGGCGCGCAAGGGCAAGGCGGGTGCAGCACTCGCGATCGCGGCGATCGGCTCGTTCTTCGCCGGCACCGTTTCGACCTTCCTGGTAGCGATCTTTGCGCCGCCGCTCACCGAAATCGCACTGCAGTTCGGCGCGGCCGAATATTTCTCCCTGATGGTCGTCGGCCTGGTGTCCTCGATTGCATTGGCGCACGGTTCGATCGTCAAGGCGCTGGCGATGGTGGCGCTCGGCCTGTTGCTGGGGCTCGTCGGCACCGACATCTACACCGGAACGCCGCGCTTCACGCTCGGCATTCGTGAGTATGCCGACGGCCTGAATTTCGTTGCCGTCGCGGTCGGTGTCTTCGGTATCGCGGAAATTCTTCGCAATCTCGAAAACGAAAAGAGCCGGTCGGTGCTGGTGTCGAAGGTCAGCGGCCTGCTGCCGACCAAGGAGGACTTCCGGGCGATGGTCGCGCCGGTTTTGCGCGGCACCGTCATCGGCTCGATCCTCGGTATCCTGCCGGGCGGCGGTGCAATCCTTGCGGCTTTCGCCTCCTACACGGTGGAAAAGAAGGTCTCGAAGAACCCGCAGGAATTCGGCCAGGGAGCTGTAGCGGGCGTCGCCGGACCTGAATCGGCCAACAATGCCGGTGCGCAGACCTCCTTCATTCCGCTTTTGACCCTCGGCATTCCGGCCAATCCGGTCATGGCGCTGATGATCGGCGCGATGATCATCCAGGGCATCGTGCCGGGTCCGAATGTTGCTGTCGAGCAGCCGGCCCTCTTCTGGGGCATCATCGCCTCCATGTGGATCGGCAATCTGATGCTCGTCGTCCTCAACCTGCCGCTCATCGGGCTGTGGGTGAAGCTGTTGACTATCCCTTACTACGTGTTGTTCCCGATCATCATGGCCTTCTGCTCGATCGGGGTCTACAGCGTCAATTCGAACGTCTACGATCTCTACTCCGTGGCCTTCTTCGGCTTCATCGGCTACGTGCTGGTCAAGCTCCGCTGCGAGCCCGCGCCGCTGCTGCTCGGCTTCGTACTCGGGCCGCTTCTGGAAGAGAATCTGAGGCGCGCGATGATCCTGTCGCGCGGCGATCCGACAACGTTCGTCACGCGTCCGATCAGCGCCGGCCTTCTCTTCGTCGCAGCGCTGGTCCTCGTCGTCGTCTTCCTGCCGAGCGTCAAGAAGAAACGCGAGGAAGTCTTCGTCGAAGAGGATTGAGAACCGGGTGCTCCGGACCTCAGACGGTCTGGAGCACCCGCATTTCGTCGATGGGCTGGGGGCCGCCGATACGCTTCAGAAGCAGGCGGCCCATCAGCAGCCCGGCCTCCGCCAGGTCCTCGTAGATGGTTTCGACCCGCGGCCTGATCTGGTCGAAAAGGCCGGAGGTTTGTTTGGCCACCAGGCGCACATCCTTCCCCAGTTCGAGATGATGGTCATAGGCTGCGGCCATGACCGATAGAGCAGAAACCTCCCCGCCGCAGATAAAGCCATCCGGCCGTCCCGGCTCGCCCATCCGGCGGAAAAGATAATCGCGGATATCGTCCGATCCGCTGTCGAGCGTAACGTCTCTGGCGATCTCGAACGCGACCCCTTCCTCCCGCACGGCTGTCATGAAACCGTGCCGCATGTGATGGGCGAACGTGAAACGCTCGGGCGGCAGGATGATGAACAGCTTCCTGCAGCCCGCCGCGATCAGTTTTCGCGCCGCCAGATAGGCAAAACCATAGTTGTCGTAATCGACGTATGGATGGGCGGTCGCCAGTTCCGTCCGACCGTGACAGATAAATGGAAAATTGTTTTCCATCAGCAGTTTTACGCGTTCGTCCGACGGTTCGGTCCGGGTGAAGATAATGCCGTCGGCCATGCGGTTACGCATGATATGCCGGACCGGGTCGGCCTGCGGCGTGTCGGAGAAATGCGGCGTGATGACAAGGTGATAAGGTGTGCCGCGGAGCGCTTCCGTCAGCCCTTTGATCATAGAGGTGGCATAGCTCAGGATTTCCTCGTGAGGATCGAGGACGAGGCTGATGACGTTGGTGCGGCCTGTACGCAGGCGTTGGGCGGCACGGTCGGGCAGATAACCGATCTCGCTTGCCACCTGCCGCACCCGCTGGCGTGTCTCCAGGGCTATCTGCGGCGCATCGGCGAGCGCACGCGACACCGTGGTGACGGCAAGGCCCGTCAATTCGGCGATGGTTTTCAGGGTGGGCTTCGCGTTGCCGCCGGCTTGCCCGGATTCCCGCTCCGGCTTCGCCCGCCGACCCTTCTCCCCCAGGTCTCCCAGCGACATCTCCTTCTTCCTCCGTTCCCGCCCAAAAAACCAAGGCAAGCGTCATCTATATCGTTACAAATTTTTTCGGCTACGCGGAATTTTTTCTCGATTCGGGAGAAAAATTTCGAGTTTGGGGGAAATTCGCATTTAATTCAATCTGTTATCGGTATGTCCGATTGCTGTAGAAATCTCCGTGTCCGGGTTGACACCCACCGCATTTATATCGTTATAAATCGAAATATCCGGAGAGGAGCCCGGATGCAAAGGGAGATTCTCAATGAATATTCGAATGATCAGAAAACTCGCCGCCGGTGCGGCGATCATCGCTCTGACGGCCGGTGCCGCCAAGGCAGCCGAAAGCGTCGAAGTCCTTCACTGGTGGACCTCGGGCGGCGAAGCGGCGGCGCTCAACGTCTTGAAGGAAAACCTGCAGAAGGAAGGCGTTGCCTGGAAGGACATGCCGGTTGCCGGCGGTGCAGGTTCTGCGGCGATGACGGCTCTGCGCGCCCGCGTCACCGCCGGCGATCCGCCGACCGCCGTTCAGCTCCTCGGTTTCGACCTGAAGGACTGGGCGGAAATGGGCGTTGCCGCAAACCTCGACGAACTCGCCACCAAGGAAGGCTGGGACAAGGTCATTCCGGCTGCACTCCAGGACTTTTCCAAGTATGACGGCCACTGGATCGCGGCTCCGGTGAACATCCACTCCACCAACTGGCTGTGGATCAACAAGGCCGCCCTCGACAAGGCCGGCGGCAAGGTTCCGACCAATATCGACGAGTTCATCGCCCTGCTCGACAACTTCAAGGGCCAGGGCCTTACCGCGCTCGCTCATGGCGGCGTTCCGTGGCAGGACGGTACGCTCTGGGAAGCGGTCGTTCTCTCCGTCGGCGGTCCGGACTTCTACAAGAAGGCCGTTCTCGACCTCGATCCGGCTTCGCTTTCCGGCGACACGATGAAGAAGGTCTTCGACACCATGTCGAAGCTCAGGACCTATTTCGACCAGAATTTCTCGGGTCGCGAATGGAACCTCTCCACCGCCATGGTCATCGAGGGCAAGTCCGGCGCCCAGCAGATGGGCGATTGGTCGAAGGGCGAGTGGCTGCGCGCCAACAAGAAGCCGGGCACCGACTTTGTCTGCATCCGCTTCCCCGGCACGCAAGGGTCCGTTCTCTTCAATGCCGACCAGTTCATGATGTTCGACGTGGGTGACGATCAGCGTGCCGCACAGCTCAAGATGGCTTCGGCCGTCGAAAATCCGGCATTCCAGATCGCTTTCAACACGGTGAAGGGTTCGGTACCTGCCCGTACCGACATCTCGGACGAGAAGTTCGACGATTGCGGCAAGAAGGGCATGAAGGATCTGGCCGAAGCAGCCACCAAGGGCACGATGATGGGCTCGCTCGCCCATGGTTATGCCCAGCCGGCCGCCATCAAGGAAGCCATGCTCGACGTCATCACCCAGCATCTCAACGGCCAGCTCACGACCGACGCGGCGCTGAAGCGCCTGCCGGAAGCGGTCGCTGCCGCCAAGTGATGGCATAGTTGAAGGCTAAGGTGAGGGGGTTGCCGACGGCGATCCCCTTACTTGTAATTTCAGCATCTTAGCCAAAGGCTAGGTGTCAGATTTTGTTGGTGAGAGGATAGCTCACGTATCCTCGGAACTGTTATTCCTCCCGCCCTCATCCGGAGGTCATGATGACGACAATCGAGCCGGTGCCCGCCCTGACGCCCAATGGAATCCCAAAAAGACAGGGCCGATCATTTGCGGACGGATTGCGCAACGCGCTGCCGAAGATCGTCCTGGCGCCGTCGTTCGCGGTCATCCTGGTTTTCGTCTACGGGTTCATCCTCTGGACGATCTATCTGTCGTTCACGACCTCCCGCATCATGCCGGTCTACAAATGGGGCGGTTTTGACGCCTATTTCCGTCTCTGGTCGCAGCCCAACTGGTATGTGGCCATGCAGAATCTCGCAATCTTCGGCATTCTCTACATCGGCATCTGCATCGCGATCGGTCTGTTCATCGCTATCCTGATGGACCAGCGGATCCGCGCCGAAGGCGTGTTGCGGCCGATCTTTCTCTATCCGATGGCGCTCTCCTTCGTCGTTACCGGCACGGCCTGGAAATGGTTCTTGAACCCCGGTCTCGGGCTTGAGAACACCATGCACAATCTCGGCTGGGAAAGCTTCAAGTTCGACTGGCTGGTCAATCCGAAAATGGCGATCTACACCGTCGTCATCGCCGGCGTCTGGCAGGCCTCGGGCTTTGTGATGGCGATGTTTCTCGCCGGCCTCCGCGGCATCGACGGGGAGATCGTCAAGGCGGCGCAGATCGACGGCGCCTCGACAGTATCCATCTATCGCCGCATCATCATTCCGCTCTTACGCCCCGTCTTCCTGTCCGCCTTCATCGTGCTCGCGCATATGGCGATCAAGTCCTATGATCTGGTTATCGCGCTGACCGGTGGCGGGCCGGGCAATGCGACCGAGCTGCCGTCCACCTTCATGTATTCCTATACCTTCACGCGCAACCAGATGGCCGTCGGTTCGGCGAGCGCCGTCATGATGCTGATGGGCATCACTGCGATCATCGTGCCCTATCTCTATTCGGAACTGCGGGAGAAGCAGTCATGAGCGCGGCCAACGAAACCGTCAGCGCCGGCCAGGCCCGCGCCGCCCGCTATTTCATCTATGCGGCCCTCGTCGTGCTCGCACTCGTCTACCTCCTGCCGCTTTATGTGATGCTGATCACCTCGCTGAAGTCGCTCGACGAGATCCGCGGCGGCGACATGCTGGCCCTGCCGGGCTCCCCTTCGATCGCCGCCTGGGTCAAGGCCTGGGGCGAGGCCTGCATCGGGGTCAGCTGCGTCGGCATCAAGGGTTATTTCTGGAACTCCATCAAGATGGTGGTTCCGGCCGTGCTGATCTCGACGCTGCTCGGCGCCCTCAACGGATACGTGCTGACGAAATGGCGATTCCCCGGTCATAAACTGGTTTTCGGCATGATGCTGTTCGCCTGCTTCATTCCGTTCCAGGCGGTTTTGATTCCGATGGCGCGTCTTCTCGGTCTCCTCGGCCTTTCGAATTCCACCACGGGCCTCGTCATGGTGCACGTGATTTACGGCCTCGGCTTCACGACGCTGTTCTTCCGCAACTATTACGAAGCTTTCCCAGACGAGCTGGTGAAGGCAGCGATGATCGACGGCGCCGGCTTCTTCCGTATCTTCTGGCGCATCCTGCTGCCGAGTTCCGGGCCCATCATCGTCGTCACGATCATCTATCAGTTCACCAATATCTGGAACGACTTCCTGTTCGGCATTTCGTTTGCGGGCGGTGAGGCCTCACCGATGACGGTGGCGCTCAACAACCTCGTTTCCTCCTCCACCGGCGTCAAGGAATACAATGTCGACATGGCCGCGGCCGTGTTTGCGGCATTGCCGACGCTGTTCGTTTATATCGTCGCCGGACGCTACTTCGTGCGCGGTCTGATGGCCGGCGCAGTCAAGGGCTGACTTAGGGATAACCGTCAATGAGCTTTCTTGAAATCAAGAACATTCGCAAGAAGATCGGCAATGTCGAGATCCTCAAGGGTATCGATATCGATCTGGAAAAGGGCGGCTTCCTGGTGCTCGTCGGCCCTTCAGGTTGCGGCAAGTCGACCCTCCTGAATGCCATCGCCGGTCTCCTGCCGCCGTCGTCCGGCGATATCGTCATCGACGGCCAGGTGATCAACGACCTGCATCCCTCGCAGCGCGACATCGCCATGGTCTTTCAGTCCTACGCGCTTTATCCGAACATGACGGTGGAACAGAACATCGCGTTTGCGCTTGAAATGCGCGGCATCGAGAAGGCGCAGCGCGAGGCCGCGGTAAAGCAGGTGGCTAAAACCCTGCAGATCGAGCACCTGCTGAAACGCCGTCCGAGCCAGCTTTCCGGCGGCCAGCGCCAGCGCGTCGCCATGGGCCGCGCGCTCGTTCGCCAGCCGCGGGTCTTCCTATTCGACGAACCGCTATCGAACCTCGATGCGAAGCTTCGTGTCGAGGTGCGGGCCGAGATCAAGGCGCTTCACCAGAACACCAACGCCACCATCGTCTATGTTACCCACGATCAGATCGAGGCGATGACGCTCGCCACCAAGATCGTCGTCTTGAAGGAAGGCATGGTCCAGCAGGTCGGTACGCCGGCGGAGATCTACAATCACCCGGCCAACCTGTTCGTCGCCGACTTCATGGGCTCGCCGGCAATGAACATGCTGAAGGGCAAAGTGATGTCCGCCGCCGGCGCGCAGGGCATTTCGCTCTTCGGCAACGAAGGCGTCAAAGTCGCCATGCCGCCATCGGTTACGACAATCCTACCCGACGGCAAGGAAGTCATTCTCGGCCTGCGTCCGGAAACGATCACCGATGCCGGCCTGGTGGATCCCGAGGCGCGCGCCACGGCCCAGATCGCCGCCGACGTCATCATGGTCGAGCCGACCGGTTCGGATACTTTTGTCACCGGCAAGCTGGACGGCGCGAGCTTTACCGCCCGAACCCGCTCCGACGTGCAGGTGAAACTCGGCGAGAAGTTTCCCTTCTCCTTCAACCTGGACAAGGCCGTCGTCTTCGATCCCGAAAGTGGCAGCCGCATCGGCTGACGCGCCCGTCATTGACGTTTGCGCGATCAATCGGACGTGGCTCCGTCCGGGGCTGTTTCTCGCGAAGCCGCACTCTTGTCGACCACCGAATTCGAGGGCTTGGCTCCGCGAAAGCCCGGAACAATCCGGAGGAGGCTGCGTTCGGTTTGTGTTCCGTTTGGAACGGAACCAACCAGGTCGAGGAGACAAACAATGGCTAACGGAAACTATTCTCAACCGGGCCGGTATCGAAACGACCGGATGCGAGGCGAACGCGATTTTCCTCGCGAGCCGTCCGGTGATTATCGCCCGGGAGACACGGGGTACGTCCGCGGTTTTGGCGACAATCAGCGAAGCGGCGACAATTTTCCCGGCGATCACGAATACGGCCGGGAGGATGGCGATCGCTCGCGGTTCTCCCGCTATGGCCGGGGCGAGCAATGGGCCACCGACGACTACGGTTATGACCCCGGCTACGGTGATACGGAGCGCTCGCGAATATGGGCGCGCGACTCCTACCGGGGCAGACCCTCTTCATTCAGCTATGAACCCGGCCGCGGTCGCGTGAACCAGGCCTATGGCGAGCAATACGGTTCGGACTATGGTTACGGCGGCGAGAGCCGGCCGCGCTACGGCCAGGAGCACCGGTTCCGCGAAGAAGAGGACTATGGCCGCAAACGTGGCTTCATGGAGCGGGCAGGCGACGAGGTCGCTTCCTGGTTCGGCGATGAGGAGGCCGAACAGCGTCGCGCGATGGATGAACATCGGGGAAAGGGACCGAAGGGTTACCAACGCTCCGACACCAGGATCGAAGAAGACGTCAACGACCGTCTGAGCGATGATCCCATACTGGACGCTTCGAACATCTCGGTTACCGTGAAAGGTGCGGAGGTCACCCTCGACGGCTTCGTTTCCAGCCGCTGGGACAAACGCCGGGCCGAGGATCTCGTGGACGGTGTTTCGGGTGTACGGCATGTGCAGAACAACCTGCGCGTCAACAACGCTCCGACCGACACCTTGACAGGTTCGACGACCATCTGATCCGGTCGGCAGGCGCCACTGGACCGCTTTGCGGAGGGGTCCAGTCCTCGAAGTCGATGATAAAACCCCTTTCGGCGAACCCTCGCGGAAAAGACACATTGTCAGCAATCAATCCTTGGCCCGACTTCCAAAACCAGTTAGAAGTCCTGTGCTGCATATATTAGTAGATGGCGGGATACATAAATGAACATGAGGGCGGACGGCAGGCCACGTGCGCCGTCTTTTCGGGTTAACTCCAGGAAATGTTAAGAATTTCGCGGTTTTTCCCGATTGCGCCCATTGGCGCGTATCTGGTTGCGCTCGCAGCCGGTGTGGCTCTGCCCCTGCTGATCTTCGTCGGTTATCTGATGATGGAGCTGGAGGCGAACGAGCGCGAAATCCTTGCCAACGACACGGCTGAGGACGCACAGCTCATTGCTCGCGCCGTCGATCGCGAGCTGCAGGATATGGCAACGACGCTGCGGATCCTCGTGACGTCGCCGGAGCTTAAAAACGGGGACCTGAAGTCATTCCACAACAGGACCCAGACCAGCCTGCGCTCCAATTCGCTGTATGTGCTGGTCGTCGATGCGGATGGGCAACAGAAACTCAATACGCGCGTGCCCTTTGGAACTCCCCTCCAGAAGGTTTCCAATCCAACGGCGCTTCAGTCGGCGCTGCGCAGCGGCGTGACCGAAGTTTCCGGCGTCTTTTTCGGGGCAACCAGCGGCAAGCATGTGTTCAACATCACCATGCCGATGCCCACCGAAGTCTCCGGCGCCGGTGCGGCGATGGTCATCACGCAGAATGCCGAGGATCTACAGAAGCTGATTTCCGTGGAGAGGCTTCCCGCAGGCTGGTCCGTCGCCATCGTCGACGGCCTGGGAAATGTAGTTACGTCCGTCGGGGCCGACACATTCGCCTCAGGCTCTGCCTTTCCCGCAAATACCCTGAAACTGATGACAGGTTTCAAGGGGACCATCGAGGACATGAGCGGTGACCGCAGGCAGATGTATGGTTATGCGCAGATCACCGGCTGGACCTGGAAGGCGGTCGTCTGGGGCCCGATCGATACGGCGCAGGCGAGCATTCTCACCACATGGCGGCAGTTGATCGGGGGCGGCGCGATCTTTCTCGCCGTCGGCATGTTGATCGCCTGGCTGGTCGGGCGTCAGCTTCGGATTCCCATCCGGCAGCTCGCGCAAATGGCTGAACGGATGGGCAGGGGCGAGATCGTTTCGCCCATCGAAACGAAAATCCGCGAAGCCAACCAGGTTGCGGTGGCTCTATCGAACGCATCCTTCGACCGCAGCCAGGCGGAGGACCGCATCCATCTGATCCTGCATGAGCTCGTACATCGCACGAAGAACATCCTGACTCTGGTGCAGGCCATGATGCGTCAGCTGGCGCGCAAGGACACCACCATGGAGGAGTTCCAGAGGGCTATCAGTGGCCGGTTGCAGGGGCTCGGCAAATCCATCGAAGCACTTGCGAAAGAGCAGTGGTCGGGGGTTTCGATTCGGCGAGTCATCGAAATCCATCTCAGTACCTTTGGAGAAGTGGCCGAGCGGGTCGAACTTCAGGGAGCGGATTTCACGCTCAAAGCCGAAGCGGTACAGAATCTGGGCCTCATCCTGCATGAGCTTGCGACCAATTCCGTCAAGTACGGTGCGCTTTCGGTGCCGCACGGCAAGGTCCGGATCGCCTGGAAGGACGTGGTCAAGGATGATGAGGACGAGGTAAAGCTGCGCCTGGTGTGGGAAGAAAAGAACGGGCCGCCGGTTCATGAGCCCTCACGCACCGGCTTCGGCACCACCATCGTCAAGCGCCATGCGGCAGCGGCTTTTGGGGGGGAGGTCGAAATCGATTTTAATCCCGGAGGGCTTTGCTGGAGGTTGACCGCGCCGCGTGCCGCGTTCGAGCGAGGCGAGGGCGCCGACGATCTGAGGGACATAGCGATTTAGCCGACAACCGGAACGAAGGCGTCGCTTTGCCGTTAATCGGCCATGGACGCCATGCTCACCACAATCGACATCGATCAGGATACCCTTCAAACAATCGGCCTTACCTATGTCAGCGATACGGAACCCGGCATCCGCAGGCTCCGGCGCGGCAAAGGGTTCTGCTACCGCCTGCCGGACGGAGCGCTGCTGACTGACGAGCGGGAGCGGCGAAGGATCGCAGCGCTCGGGCTGCCGCCTGCCTACGAGAATGTCTGGATCTGCCTCGATCCTCGCGGCCACCTGCAGGCAACAGGGTATGATTCCCGCGGCCGAAAGCAATACCGGTATCATCCCGACTGGCAGAGTTTCCGCAGCGAACGAAAGTTCGACCAGCTCTTGAAGTTCGGAGAGGCGCTGCCGCGGATTCGCAGCCGGGCGAAACGGGATCTGGCACTTGGTCTGGATAAAACCGAGGCCGTGATTGCTGCGCTGGTCGCGCTCCTGGATGCGACGCACCTGCGGGTGGGAAACCAGGCCTACGCAAAAGAGAACAGGACCTATGGAGCAACGACGCTCTTGAAGCGTCATATGACCCTGTCGGACGACGCGGTCCTCCTGCGCTTCACGGCGAAGGGCGGGAAGAGGGTACGGCACACGCTGAAGCATCCGCGCCTGCAGCGCATCCTGGAGGAGATAGCGGATCTGCCCGGACGGCAGCTGTTTTCCTGGCCAGATGAACAGGGCGTGCCTCATTCGGTGGATTCAGGTCGCTTGAACGCCTACCTTGCCAAGGCGGCGGGTTTTCCGGTGTCGGCAAAGACATTCCGGACCTGGGGCGGGAGTCTCACCGCCTTCAACGCTGCCTGGGACTTCATGGAAAGGGAAGGAAAGCCTCCAAAGATAAAATTGATGGCTCACGCGGCTTCTGACGCGTTGCACAATACCCCGGCGGTTTGCCGCTCCAGCTATATCCATCCAAGCATTTTGGAGCTTTCTGAAAACACGGCGCCACTGGAAAAGATAATGACAAACAAGGCGGAGCTGAATGTTCCGAGGGGCTTGAGGGAAAGCGAGGGCCGATTGGTGGCCTTTCTCCGGGAGGTTTCCCCGGAGAACCCGCCGATGACCGCCCGCGAAGCACTGCGGGCGGCTGTTGGAGAGCTGGCGAAAACTTAGGCCGCGCGGCGATCGTGGGGACCTTCTTGAATCTCCTCGACGATCTTTTCCACGAACTGGGGAAGATCCTTTGGCGATCGAGACGTGATGATCCCGTTGTCGACGACCACCGCCTCGTCCTTCCAGGACGCGCCGGCATTGCGGATGTCGGTGCGAATGGAATGGTAAGAGGTAGCCTTGCGGCCGCGAAGCGCATCCGCTTCCACCAGCAGCCAAGGGCCGTGGCAGATCGCGGCAACCGGCTTGCCGCTCTTGACGAAGTCTCGCACCACCTTCACGGCTTCTTCATTAACGCGCAGAAGATCTGGGTTGATCTGCCCGCCGGGCAAAACCAGGGCGTCGAACTCCTCCGTCTTCACATTCTTCGCCTCGAGATCGACGGACACGGTATCGCCCCAATCCTTCTCGTCCCAGCTCTTGATCTCGCCGGTTTTGATGGATGCGATCTTGACGGTGGCGCCTCGCTTCTTCAACTCCTCCAACGGAACCCGAAGTTCCGATCGTTCATAGCCGTCGGTGGCCAGAATAAGGATGGAAGCGGAATCGATAGCGGTCATTCATTACTCCTTCGGTCGATTTCGTCCGGCTCCTTCACAAGCGGCCTGAGGAAAGGTCACGGCCGTTGATCGACGCCGGAACGCTGATTTCATCGCGGGGCGACTTAGGTAGAGGCAGAACCACGGCCTCCGGCACCATAACCTGAAGCTCTTCGGGGTGTTCCACGGCAAAAGTCTTCTTCTCGTGCCGGATTCCGGTCAGCCTGTTCCTGAGCATCTTGAAAAAGTGTCGCATGTTGATTTCTCCCGTCGCGAGGCAAGGGCGTCCGGCCCTCTCACGAAGGAGCAAACCCATGCGGTAGGGAATCGTTCCAACTTTTTCTCAGAACGTTACAGAAAGTTATCGGGGGCCTGGAACAAAAGCGGGCAAGCCGCGTTCTTGGCCGGATGTTCGCGGCGTTGCCGCAAAACACTTGCCAGGTATCGGCCGAAATGAATGATGACCGCTTGGCTGCCTCCGGCCGGCCAATTCGATCAGGACCAAGCCTGGGCCGCCACGGCGTCTGTCGACGCCATCACCTCCTCCTTTTCGTTTTTCCGCCGCTCGCGTCATGCTCGGGAGCGCAATCCGCGCTGGATCCCGCAGGACCCGAGGCGGCAGGCGTCGCCACGCTCTTCTACACGATGCTGATCGGCGGGATCGTCATCTGGTGCGGCGTTGTCGGTCTGCTCTTTTACGCGGCACGCAAGCGGCGGGCGCATTCGACGAAAAGTGCCGGCCAGTTGGTCCTGTGGGGTGGAGCCGTTTTTCCGACCGTGGTGCTTGCGGCGCTTCTGACCTATGCCGTCTGGCTGATGCCGGTCATGCGGCCCTGGTTTCAGGATGATGCAAGCGGCATGCGGCGCATCGAAGTGACCGGCGAGCAATTCTGGTGGCGGGTCCGGTATCTCGGTGAGGACAGCGGGCCCGTCTTCGAGACGGCAAATGAAGTGCGCATACCCGTCGGCGAGCGGGTGGTTTTCCTGTTGAAGTCGCCGGATGTCATCCATTCCTTCTGGATCCCGGTGCTCGGGGGCAAGATGGACATGATCCCCGGGCGCGAAAACCGGTTGACGCTTGTCGCCGAAAAACCGGGCACCTATCGCGGGGTCTGCGCCGAATTCTGCGGGCCGTCCCACGCGCTGATGGCTTTTACGGTGCATGCCATGGAGCCACGGGCTTACGAAGCCTGGCTTTCGGCGCGGAAAAACTCGTCGGGTGCTGACGCGGAGGGCTTGGCACTTTTCCTGAGGCACGGCTGCGCCGCCTGCCATGCTATTTCAGGCACCGAGGCGCGCGGCACGATCGGTCCGGATCTTACCGCCTTCGGAGAACGCGGCAGCGTCGGCGCCGGGTCGCTAGCCAATACGGCCGAACATATTGCGCGGTTCATCCGCTACCCGGACGGCGTCAAGCCCGAGGTCCGGATGCCTCATTTCTCCATGCTGCCGGATGCGGATGTCGAACGGATCGCAGCTTACCTGAAAGGGCTACGATGACCCCAGAGCTCGGCAATTTCTCGGCCGAAGAAAGGGCGGCCCAGGAAGAACGGCTCCGCAAGGTGTGGGAGACGCCGAAGGGGCTCCGTTACTGGACATCGGTCAACAATAGCGAGATCGGCCTCTGGTACGGCGTGACTGCGTTCGCCTTCATGCTGTTTGCCGGTCTGCTCGGGCTTTTGATGCGCCTGCAGCTCGCGGTGCCCAACAACGATCTCATCTCGGCGGATCTCTTTAACCAGGCCTTTACGCTGCACGGCACAGTGATGATGTTTCTGTTCGCGGTGCCGATTTTCGAGGCGATCGCCATCTTCCTGTTGCCGTCGATGCTCGGCGCCCGCGAATTGCCGTTCCCGCGTCTCTCTGCTTTCGGCTTCTGGAGCTTCCTCATTGGCGGGATCTTCGTCTGCGGTTCGATCTTCTTCAATGCGGCGCCGAATGCCGGTTGGTTCATGTATCCGCCGCTCGCGACCGACAAGGAATATTCGGGCATCGGTGCGGATATCTGGCTGCTCGGCCTCTCGTTCATCGAGGTGGCGTCGATCGCCGCGGCCGTCGAGATCATCGTCGGCATCATGAAATGCCGGGCTCCGGGTATGCGCATCAACCTCATGCCGATGTTCGCCTGGTATCTCTTGATCGTCGCAGGGATGATCCTGTTTGCCTTCCCGCCGCTGATCGCCGGTGACATCCTGTTCGAGATGGAGCGGATGTTCGACTGGCCGTTCTTCGATGCCAAGAGGGGCGGCGACCCGCTCCTTTGGCAGCATCTCTTCTGGATCTTCGGCCATCCGGAGGTCTATATCATCTTCCTGCCCGCGATCGCGTTGATGGCGATGATCGTGCCGACCTTCTCGCAGCGGCCGATCGTCGGTTATTCCTGGATCGTGCTGGCGGCCGTCGGCACCGGCTTCCTGAGTTTCGGGCTCTGGGTGCACCATATGTTCGCGACCGGCCTGCCGCAGATTTCGCTGGCCTTCTTCTCCGCTGCGTCCGAGGCCGTGGCGATCCCGACCGGAGTGCAGATCTTCGTCTTCATCGCCACGATGCTTGCCGGCCGGGTGATCTTTTCGGTGCCGATGCTGTTCGGTGCCGGCGGCGTCATCATCTTCGTGGTCGGCGGATTGACCGGCGTGATGGTGGCGCTGGTACCTTTCGACTGGCAGGCGCACGACACCTATTTCGTCGTCGCGCACCTTCATTATGTGCTGATCGGGGGCATGCTGTTTCCGGTGGTTGCCGGCATCTATTATTATTTCCCGTTCGTAAGAGGCAAGAAGCTCAGCGATGCCTGGGGCAAGGTGGCGTTCTGGCTGATGTTCTCAGGCTTCAACATTGCCTTCTTCCCCATGCATTTTTCCGGCCTGCGAGGCATGCCGCGTCGCGTCTTCACCTATCCGGAGGGCATCGGCTGGGATTGGTTCAACCTGGTCTCCACGATCGGCGCCTTCATCTTCGCCTCGGGTGTGGCAATCGTCGTCACCGATATTCTGAGGCCAAAGCCAAAACCGACGGCGCGTAATCTCAATCCCTGGAATTCCGGCACGCTGGAATGGACGAACGATCCTGACGAGAGCTGGGGCATGCGCTCGGTGCCGGTCATCACCAGCCGCTATCCGCTCTGGGACCAGCCGAACCTGCAGCGCGATATCGAGGCGGGCCGCTTTTATCTGCCGGATGCGAAGTCGGGCAAGCGCGAAACCCTCGTCACCTCGGTCCTGGATGCCGATCCGATCCAGTGCCTGCGGGTCGGCGGCGTTTCCTATGTGACGATCATCGCGGCGCTTGCGCTCGGCGGGGTCTTTATCGCGCTCACCTTCCATTGGTGGATCACGACCATTGTCTGCGCGATCATTACGTTCGTGGCCATCGTCGTCTGGCTGTGGACGGGGACGGCGCCGATCCCGGAGGAGCCGGAGATCGATGTCGGGCTCGGGCTCAAACTGCCGATCTATGTCTCGGGTCCGGCGTCGGTCGGCTGGTGGGCGATGTTCATCACCATGGTGGGTGACGGAACGGCCTTCGCCAGCCTGATCTTCGGCTATTTCTTCTACTGGACGATCCATGCGGATTTCACCGCCGCGGCACAGGGGCCGGGCATCTTATGGCCGATGATCGCGCTGGCGCTCTTCGTCGTCGCGTGGGCGCTGACGGTGCTTGCGCGGGAGCTCAATGAAAAGGGGCCGGTCGGGGCACGGCTCGCGCTGGTCGCGGGCTTCGTCGTCACGGTCGCAGCGTCGCTTGCAGGTCTGGCGGGTCCCTATTTCCACGCCATGGATCCGACCGCCAACGTCTATCCCGCCACCGTCTGGATCCTGGCAATCTGGACGGTGACGCATGGCGCCGTCGGCGCGATCATGCATCTCTACTGCCTGGCCCGCAGTTTTGCCGGCAGGATGACGGCGGAATACGATCAGGATATCCGCAATGTTACGCTCTACTGGCACTTCATGGCCGTCACCGCCGTGACAACCTTCGGCGTCATCGGCCTCTTTCCGATGGTGATAGAATGAAGAGCTTCATCCCGCGCGAGGTCGAAACCCTCTGGACGCTGTTTACCGCGCCCACCGTCTGGGCGCTGCATTTTGTCGTATGTTATGCGGCGGTCGCCATCTTCTGCGCCAAGGGGCTGGCCGAAGAGATTACCTTCGGCACCCTGCGGTTCGCGTTGGGGGTCTTCACGCTGCTGGCGCTGGCGATGATCGTGCTGTCCGCCTATCTCGCCTGGCGGCAATGGGGTTTCGGATCGGGAGATCCTCCGCACGACGCGGCGACGCGGGAAGATCGAAAGTATTTTCAAGGTTTTGCGACGCTTCTCCTCTCCGGCCTCAGTTTCGTCGCCGTCGTCTATGCCGCCATTCCCTTGATCTTCATCGCGGAGTGCCAGCGTTGAAGCGGGCGGCCTGGGTTTTCGGCCTTGTCCTGCTTCTCCTGCTCTGGGCGTTCCTGCTCCCCTTTGCCGACCGGGGCTCCTTTTCCGTCCACATGATTGCGCATATGGGTGTGGTGGCAGGTGCTGCACCGCTGATTGCCGTCGGCCTTTCGGGAACCCGCCTCGACTTCACCGCCGGGCGGGCCTGGTTGACACCCGTGCTCGCCTCGCTGATCGAGCTGGTCGCTGTATGGGGCTGGCATGTGCCGGCCGTGCGGGCTCTCTCGGAAACCTCTACCGTCGTCACGGTGCTGGAACAGCTTGTCTTCGTGGCTGCGGGATTGACGCTCTGGCTGACCTGCCTCGGCGGCGCCACCGGTGGCCGTGAAGAGCGGCGGCTTGCCGGCACGGTCGGGCTTCTCTTCACATCGATGCATATGACATTGCTTGGCGCGCTTCTGGCGCTTTCGCCGCGGCCGCTTTACGGTGACGGGGAGGTAAGCTGTTTCGGTGTCGTGCTGAATGCCGGGACGGACCAACAGATAGGTGGCGTGGTGATGCTGCTCGTCGGCGCGGTCGTCTATCTGGCCGGTGGCGTAGCGCTCCTGGCTCGCACGCTGAACATTGATGCGCCAAAGCCTTTGGGGAGGAGGGGCCGATGACGATCCCGAGGAAATACCTGATTGCCCTTGTCGTGGTACTGCCGTTGCTCGGCATGGTTTTCGCCTGGTCGGGACTGATGAGCGTCAGGGCGAGCACGGGCCACTGGGGCGTGACGGACTGGTTCCTCCACTGGGTGATGAAGAATTCGGTGCGCACCGCCGCACTGTTCGTGGAGGTTCCGCCGCTCGACGATCCGGCGCTTCTGCCACCAGCCGCCGGCCACTTCGAGACCGGCTGTGCTATCTGTCACGGCTCGCCGGCGCAGGGGCGGTCCGATGCGGTGCTCGCCATGCTGCCGCGGCCGCCCGACCTGAAGATGGTCGTGCCGACCTGGACCGATGCCCAGCTTTTCGAGATCGTCAAACATGGCGTGCGCTTCACCGGCATGCCGGGCTGGCCGACCGGGCTGCGCGATGACGAGATCTGGGCGATGGTCGCTTTTCTGCGCAAGCTGCCGGAGATGGACGCAAACGCCTATCTGCAGGTGTCCGGCCTGCACGGCATCGGCCATGCGGGCGAGGTCTCGCCGCTGCCGATCACCTGCGAGAGCTGTCATGCGGAAAAGCGGCTTACGGAAGGCAGTATCGTTCCCAGGCTTGCCGGCCAGTCGGAGGCGTATCTGCTCAACAGCCTCAAGGCTTATGCGGAGGAAAAGCGTCCGAGCGGCATCATGCAGGTGGCAGCCGGCACCTTGCCGGAAGAGAGCCTGCCGGAGCTTGCGAGTTATTACGCCAAGCAGGCGCCGCCTGCACGACAGATCGGCCAAGGCGATCCGCAATTGGTCGAAAGGGGGCGGGAGCTGGCAGAAAGAGGAAGGCCGGCTGACAAGGTGCCGGCCTGTCTGAGCTGTCATGAAAAGGCCGGCGGCAACCCGGCCTATCCGCGCATATCGGGTCAGACCGCTCCTTACCTGGAGCGTCAACTTCGCCTCTTTCATACCGGTGCCAGAGGCGGCGGCCCATTCAGTCACCTGATGACCGAGGCAGCCAGAAGTCTAAAGGAAGAGGATTTTGCCGCTCTCGCGGCCTTTTTTGCCAGCCGCGAGAGCAGGGGCCCTTGAGTTCAGGCCACTCTCTCCTCCCCAGGAGCTTTCAAAATCAGACTGGAATGACGAGCATGTAGCATGCCGCGATCACAAGAACGAAGCCTGCCGCCTCTACCCATTCCCTGACCATAGACGCCTCCATCGCTTCCCTAGCAAGTGAACGAGAAAACACCATTCTAGTTCCACGAAATGGCCATAAACGTGGCGGGATTGCCATAAATGTGAAGCGCTACGGTTAACGACGTTTCAACGGTCGTCCGCCTCTGCCCGGGCGCGGGCCGCTTCGAGTATGGCGCGCACTTCACGCGCGGCGGAATTTTCTATCGCAAAGGTATCTTCGGGCATGACGCCCGGATCCTCCTCATTGTCCTTGAAGGTGGCATCGTCCCTCAGCCGCCTCAGAAACGAGGAGATGGTGACCTCTCCGCCGATCATTGCCGCCAGAAGCTCGATCATCAGCTCCCGGTGTGCGTTCAGGCGTCCTTCCAGTTCCTCGGGTGTCAGCGCCGACATCTCAATCCTCCTGACGAATTCCGTTGCTCAAGGAGATAGGGGACCGTTTGACGGAGGGAACAATCGCCCGGACCGAAAGTTCATCCCTTAACAAAGATAGGGAGAACGACCATGGCGGACTTCGTCAGATCAGGGGCAGGACATGGAGAACGGGACGTGCGCGACCGTCTGATCCTTGCCCTTTACGCCCAGCTGAAGGCGGAGCGGCAAACCCGGGAAGCGCTCGAATATGTGATCCGCGAAGGCGCGATCTCTCCTGAGGTATTGGAAGCGATCGCCAGTGATCCGGTTCCCGTCGCAGCGGCGGAAGATGTTGCCGCGGTAGAGAAAGTCATCGCACTCGATGCCCATCGGCGCCGGGGTTCCGTCAGCAATCTCGATGGAGAAGAGAAAAAATGAAACGCCTGATCCTTGCCCTTTCGACGGTGGTTCTTTTGAGCGCGTGCAGCGACAACAACGAAAAACAGAGTGACCCGATCAACAACACGCCGCCGCAGCAGCCAAACAACACGGCACCCGCGGACAAGGATCCCACGCCGCAAACAAGCACCGGCGGCCAGAGCCCTGCCACATCCCCGTCCGGGACAACCAGCAATCCACCCGTAACCCCTGCGCCGGCAGGCTCCGGCAATCCATAGATTTTGAAGCCCTAGGGAACGATTTGTTGTGCGGCACCATTATCAGGCGGAAACTTGGAAGGGTGCCGCATGGACACGAAATCGAACCATTTCACAGTGGAGCCGGGATACTGGCATCAGCTCGGCGCCAATTACGACGGCGAGGGGGTCAACTTCGCGATCTTTTCGGCCCATGCCGAACGGATCGAGCTATGCCTGTTCGACAATAGCGGCAAGATCGAAATCGCGCGGCTGGAGCTGCCGGAATATACCCACGAGGTCTGGCACGGCTATGTGCCGGGCCTCAAGCCTGGCGCGCTTTACGGATATCGCGTCCACGGCCCTTACGATCCGGAGAATGGCCATCGGTTCAATCCCAACAAGCTGCTGATCGATCCCTACGCCCGCGAGCTTGTGGGCGACGTCAAATGGAATGAGGCCCATTTCGGCTACGATCTCCTGCACGAGGATAAGGATCTTACCTTCGACGAGCGCGACAGCGCACCGTTCATGCCAAAGTGTCGAGTGATCGATCCCAACGAGTTCGACTGGCAGGATCAGAACCGGCCGAACATTCCCTGGCCCGCCGCCGTCATTTACGAGACGCATGTGAAGGGCTTCACTCAGCTCAATCCGGCGATCCCGAAGGAATTGCGCGGCACGTTCGAAGGAATGGGCCACAAGGCTTCGGTGGACTACATCAAAAGCCTCGGCGTTACCTCCGTCGAGCTGATGCCCGTTCACGACTTCCCGGACGACCAGCATCTGCTCGACAAGGGTCTCAAGAATTTCTGGGGCTACAATACGCTCGGCTTCTTCGCGCCGGCCTCCCGTTATTACGGCCCGAGAGGCATCCAAGGCTTCCGCGACATGGTGCGCGCTTACCACGACGCGGGAATCGAGGTCATTCTCGACGTGGTCTATAACCATACCGCCGAAGGCAACGAGCTTGGGCCGACGCTTTCCTTCAAGGGCATCGACAATTTTTCCTATTACCGGACGATGCCGGACCAGCACCGCTACTATATCAACGACACAGGCACCGGGAATACCGTCAACACGTCCCACCCTCGCGTGCTGCAGCTCGTGATGGATTCGCTTCGCTACTGGGTCGAATTCATGCATGTCGATGGCTTCCGCTTCGATCTCGGGACGATCCTCGGGCGCGAGCCGCAGGGTTTCGACCAGCGCGGCGGCTTCTTCGACGCCATGACGCAGGACCCGGTGCTGTCGAAGGTGAAGCTGATCGGCGAGCCTTGGGATATTGGGCCTGGCGGCTACCAGGTCGGCGGCTTCCCGCCGGGGTGGGCGGAATGGAACGACAAGTACCGCGACACGGTACGCGAATACTGGAAGGGAACGAATGTCTCGACCGATTTCGCTGCCCGCCTGCTTGGCTCCGGCGATCTCTACGACCAGCGCGGTCGCCGGCCTTGGGCGAGCGTCAACTTCATCGCCGCGCACGACGGGTTCACCCTTAACGACCTTGTTTCCTACAACGAGAAGCACAACGAGGCGAACGGCGAGGACAACAACGACGGCCATAACGACAACCGCAGCTACAATTACGGTGCCGAGGGGCCGACCGAAGACGAGGACATCAACGCGGTCCGCGACCGTCAGAAGCGCAATTTCCTCGCGACGCTGTTCTTCTCGCACGGCACGCCGATGCTGCTTGCCGGGGACGAATTCGGCCGCAGTCAGATGGGCAACAACAACGGCTATTGTCAGGACAGCGAGATCTCGTGGGTCCATTGGGAGGATTTGCCGGAGACCTGCGAGGCGTTGCGCGAATTTACGCGCCACATCATCAAGCTGCGCAAGGAGCAGCCGCTTCTCAGGCGCGAGAACTGGCGCGACGGACTGGAGATCAAATGGTTCAATGCCGGCGGCGGCTTTCAGACGCCGGAACAATGGGACGAGGGCTCGACGCTCGGCCTCTATATCGGCCGGCCTGATCTTCGGGAGGAGGAAGGCATCTGGCACGACGTGTTGCTGCTCTTCAATCCGTTCGAAGGCAATGTGCCGTTCCGCATCCCACAGTTCGGCGAGGGCGGCTGGGTGCTGGAACTCACCACCTCCGATACCGCCAGGCATGGCCAGGTGATCACCAAGGAAAAGGATTTCGAGCTCGAAGGCCGCAGCCTGGTGTTGTTCCGCAGACCGTAAAGGAAGCGGCCGATCGGCAACAGAAAACCGGCCTCGAAGGCCGGTTTTCGCGATCTGTGATCAGAGTATCGCCCGGTATCGATCCGAGGCCGATCCCTGGCCGGACTTCTTCACCAAGTTGGCATAGACCGCCGCATATTGCAGGGCGCTGCGTTCCCAGGAAAACTTTGCCTTCATGCCCTGGTTCTGCAGCCGTGCCCACATTTTCGGGTCCTCGTACGCATGCAAAGCGCGCCGAAGCGCCAGGCGCAGGCCGTCGGTGGTGACCGGGTGGAACTGAAAACCCGTCGCGACGCGGGCCGACATCGCGGCATCATTGGCGTCGATGATGGTCTCCGATAGTCCGCCTGTGCGGGAAACGACGGGTACGCAGCCATAACGCAGCGCATAGAGCTGGGTCAGGCCGCAAGGCTCGAAGCGCGAGGGCTGCACGATGGCGTCCGAGCCTCCATGGATCAGATGCGCCGTCGGTTCGTCATAACCAATGTGGACGGCCATTCGACCGGGGAAGCGTGAGGCCGCGTCGAGGAGGGCCCGCTCGATCCCGTGATCACCCTGGCCGAAAACGATGACCTGTCCGCCGCGATGGATGATCTCGTCCGCCGTCTCGGCGAACATATCGAAACCCTTCTGCCAGGTCAGCCTGCTGACGGCGGAGAACACCGGGCCGTTTCCAGTCGTGTCCAGGCCGAACTTCTCCAGCAGCGCCCGGCGATTTTCCCGCTTTCGGCGCAGGTTGGTGGCATCGTAGTTGCGCGGCAGGTGCGGGTCCGTCAAAGGATCCCATACCTCGAGGTCGATGCCGTTGACGATGCCGCGCAGAATGGAAATGCGCGCGTTCAGAACACCGTCCATCCCCATGCCGAAACGGGGTGTGAGAATTTCCCGTGCATAGGTCGGGCTAACCGTGGTGATCGCATCGGCCGTCTGCAATCCGCCTTTCAGGAAACTGATATCACCGAAATATTCCAGCCGGTTCATGGAATAGGCCTGGGGCGGCAGACCGAGGCTGTTAAGCAGGGTTGCAGGATATTGCCCCTGGAAAGCCAGGTTGTGAATGGTCAGGACAACAGGTGTCATGCAGCCGCGTTCGCGCATGTAGACGGAGGTCAGTGCCGTCTGCCAATCGTGGGTATGGACGAGGTCCGGAACCCAGCCGGGCAGGGCACCGTCGGCAATTTCGGCCGCGGCGAGGGACAGGGCGGCAAACCGTTTCCAGTTGTCGACATGATCTGCACCCGTGTCGTCGACATAGGGACCGCCCGGTCGGTCGTAGAGGCTTGGGGCATCCAGTACGAAAAGGCTCAAACCCTCGATCCGGGTGTGGAGCAACGAGGCGCGCTCCCCCAGAAGGCTCTCGAAGGTGACGAGCGGCATGGCGCTTTTCAGCTGCTGCATCACCCGCGGATACCCGGGGATCAGTGTGGTGGTCTCAATACCCGAGCCGGCAAGTGCTTTCGGCAGGGAGCCGGTCACGTCAGCAAGCCCGCCGGTCTTGACAAGCGGGTAGATCTCCGAGGTGACCGAAAGAACTTTCATATGCGGCAAAGCCCGCTTTCCGGGAACGATCTCAGCTTCATGGCCGATCACGCTGCGCGGATTGTGATGGCCCTCGTCGACCGGAAGGTGGGCGTTCATCATGCGTCTCTCCGCCATAGCCCGTTCAGTTCTTCCAAAACAACCAAGCCCTGGCCAACGTTCCCTCTCGGGGTCGGCTCCAGGCGGAATTCGGATGCAGATGTCATGTCATTTCCCGGAACAAAAAAATCTTGCCGCCGCGACGATGGCACTCGTCGCGACCGGTAAACTTGGTCCTTGCTGTTTTTCCCGCCCCCGGAACTATTTGCCCGGCGGTACCTTTTTGGAACGTTTCTTGGCAGGTTCGACCGCCGCGGTGATGGCCGCCGGTGGTTTCGACGCGGTTTTTGCGGATGCGGCCTTGGATGCGACTGTCTTAGGCGCCGCCTTAGGGGAGACTGCCTTGGGAGCCGCGGCCTTCGAGGCTGCTTTGGGAGGTTTGACCGCCGCTGCCGCCTTGCCACCCGAAGCCTTGGCCGACGCTCCGTTCAGCGCCGCGGGCTTCAACGTCGCATATTCCAGCTTAGCCTGTTCCCAGTGCTCTCTGTCCTTGCCGGTAGGATAGCCTTCCGCTTCCCACAAAGCGTAGGCCCGCTTCTTGATCCAGTCTTGTTCGGATTCCGCCATTATTTAGTCTCCATTCGCCCGATTGCCCCAACGGATTCGCGGGAGCAAAGTTCCATGGTCAAAAACGAAAACTCACAATTCGGCCAACAGGCACACGGCCAATTCAAAAGTCTGCCCGACGGAACTTTCGGCAGCCCAAATATGTTTATTCCGCCGGGAAGGAGACACATCGAAATGGAAAAGTACTGCGATATCATCCCGCACGCAACCGGCTGGGTCTATGTCATAGATGGGGTGCAGTCCGCGTCCTATTATCACACCTATGATCTGGCTATGGATGCTGCAAAAGCCCAGCTCGCCCGCTCCGGTTCCACCCGGGACAAGGTTTTCCGGCGGCAAGCGCTGAACGGCGAAATGCTGCCGGTGCAGATCCTGGCGCAAGGCATGGCGACTTCGAGACCGAGCGGCTCGTTCCGTCACTGAGCCCGAATAAAGGGAGGAAATGAAAAGCCCGGCCAAGCCGGGCTTTTCCGTCTCGTCAGGGGCGCAACCTGATGTCGCGCCCCTTAGCTTTTCACCTCAGGCGGCCTTTTGAGCCGCTGCATTGACGGCGGACTCGGCAAGTGCGGTCAAGGCTTCGTCCGTCTTGCTTTCTTCCGCAAGGGTCTGTTCAAGAAGCGTGACTGCCTCTTTCAGCCCGAGCTGCTGAGCCCAGCTGCGCAGGGTGCCGTAGCGGCTGATCTCATAGTGTTCGACGGCTTGTGCGGCGGCGAGCAGGCCGGCGTCGAGTGCAGGATTGCCCTTGAATTCGTCAAGAATTTCCTCGCCTTCTTCGATAATCCCGTCGATCGCCGGGCAAGTCTTGCCCTGCGCGCGCTTGCCGATGATCTCGAAGACCTGTTTCAGGCGCTCGATCTGACCTTCCGTTTCGTCCCGGTGTTTTTCGAATGCAGCTTTCAGCTTCTGGTCCTGAGCACCGCGCGCCATCTTAGGAAGGGCTTTCACGATCTGGCGTTCGGCGTAGTAAATGTCCTTGAGGGTTTCATAGAAAAGGTCGTCGAGGGTCTTGGTGGCCATTGCTCTCTCCTTGGATTTTTATGAAAATGTTCGAATGGCTGTTGCGAGACATAGAACGACGAGGCGGACTGAAAGTTCCTCGCTCTCAGTGACCGCCCGGATGCGGCTCGCGCCCGCCCGGCGGTTTATCGTAGAGGCGTTCGATCGCCTCCTCCTGCTTGCTTTCCTCGCCGCTCGTCAGGCGGCGACGCTGCAGCAATGCGTAGGCGATCGCTCCGCCAAGGAGGATCGGGCCTAGCGCCACGACCACAAACCAGAAATTGTCTGCCATCGCTTTCTCCTTTCAGGCAAGGTCCCTGCGGGCCGTGCCGGGGCAGCCCAAGGGGCTGCTGATTGTGGGTTTCCCTCGATCACAGAGGCGTATCTGGGAAACAGCCGTTTGCCGCAAAAGGTTCCGGAACGGGCCTATCCCTGCCACCACTGCAGCACCTCGTCGGCGCCGGCGATCCGCAGCTGGGTCGAAAAGCGCCTGCCGAAAAGGGCGAGGGAGGCGTCGTGGGTTTCGTCGGAGGTGCTGCAGATCGCATCCTTGACGAGGATGATCGCATAACCGAGGTCGACCGCTCCCAGAATGGCCGCGAGGACGCAGACATCCGTTTCTCCGCCCGATATAACGAGCGTGGTCACGCCCTGATCTTGCAGGAAATGATGGAGCCGACCGTCGAGCCAGGGTGAATAGACCGGTTTGTCGAAGACGAGTGCTGGCGGAACAAAGGCTCTGAGCTCCGGCAGGATGTCGACCATCTCGTCGCCGAGCCGCTCGCGCGTCATCATCGCCCATTTCTCGTAATAGCTGCGCCAGCTTCCTCCTGCTTCGGCGGATGTTCTCGGAGGCACAAAGCGGGTGAAAATCGTCTCGGCGGGATGAGTTCCTGTAAGTTCGGCGACCGGCTCCCGTACCCGCGGCATCCAGGGAATATGCCAGGGGGTATCTTCTGCGAACATCCGTTGCATATCGACGCAAAGATGTCGGCAGCGGTTCGGGTCTTCCATGGCGCATTTACTCCGTCAGCGTTCACGAACGGCGGCCCGCGGGCAAAAGTTCCGGCGAAGAGGAACTTGAGGTGCGCGGATCGCGTTGCCTGTTGGGAATGGAGATGACTGCCGAAGGGAAGAGAAAATGCAGGACAGCCTTAAGATCTACCGCCTGGTGCCGATCGCGCCGCCCCATGATCCGAACTGGCAGAACTCGCCTCCGCAGGGCGAAGTGATCGTCCGCGCAAGGACGGCAGGCGACGCCCGTCTCGTTGCGAGCGAAGCGGAACTCGACTTTACCGAAATCGACGCCTTGCCCTCAGAAGGCAATTCCACACAGATGGCCAGCGCCTTCCGCAGCGAAAAACTCTATACGGTGATCGAGGACGAGAGCGGGCGGTTTGATGCGAAAGGCCCGCGAGGCGTGGTGGAGGGACAGGTCAGGATCGACAATCTGATATCGACCCAGCTCTAGCCGATATTGACCGGCTCAAGGTCGTCAGTCGGCCCCATTGGTCTTGCCGTTGAGCGCCTTCTGCAGCTCGCGGGCCAGTTCGAGCAGGCGGTCGGGAATTTCCTCCTTCTCGATTTCGGTGAGCAGGACCGAAACCCGGCGATTGACGCGCCGTCCCATCCTGACTTCCTGTTCCTCAACCGGACTATTCTGCTTCGCCATCCCGACCTCGTCATCGATATCCGGCCAATCCAAGCCGAAGTTGCCCGCCCCGCCAAAATTTGCAGTATTCCTCCTTACCGCAATATGCTTGGCTTCGGATATCCCGAAAAAGTCACAGGCCATAAATCAAATCAGGCGACTTCCTATCCAGGAAGCCGCCTGATTTGTTCCAGGACCCTGCCGAGAATCGTCTAATGCTTGGGCGGTTTCGGTGTGCCCGCGGGAATGGACGTCACCGTGGTCGAAACCGGATCGCTTGCCGGGAAGGTATCTTCCAACCCTTCGTTCAGCTGTTCTTCCAGTTCCTGGCTCTCGTGTTTCGAGCGTGCGGAGCGTTCGGCCGTCTTCTTGTCCCACTCCTTGCGGGGAGCGTTCGGGCTGTTGTTCGTGCTCATGGAAATACCCTCCTGTGCTGCGTCTGGAAGAAAACGGCTTCTCCTGCCGTTTGTTCCGGAACCAAGCCGGTGCGGCATGGGTTATCGCCGCAAAAGAAGGAGGTTCTCCGTGGCACCGCGCGTCTTCTGGAAAGGCTATCTGAAGCTTTCGCTCGTCACCTGCCGCGTGACGATGACGCCGGCGATCTCGGAAGGGGCGAAGGTGCGGTTCCACAACATCAACCGCAAGACCCAGAACCGGGTGCTGAGCCAATATGTGGATGCCGAGACCGGCGAGGCGGTCGAAGACGACGACCAGGTGAAGGGTTATCCCAAAGACGAGGAAAACTACGTGCTCTTCGAGGATGATGAGCTCGAGGATGTGGGACTGGAAAGCACCCGAACGATCGATATCGAGAGGTTTGTCCCGGCGGGTTCCATCGGATGGATCTGGTATGACAGACCGCATTATCTCGCCCCGGACGACGAGGTGAGCGCGGAAGCCTTCGCGGTCATCCGGGAGGCAATGGCCAAGACGAAGACTGGCGGGATCGCGCGGCTCGTAATGTATCGCCGCGAGCGCGCGGTGCTGCTGCTGCCGAAGGACAAGGGAATTGTCGTCTGGACGCTGCGCTACGGAGACGAAGTGCGCGATGCCGACGAGTATGCGGCGGAAGCGCTGCGAGAAAAGCCCGAAGCCCGGCATCTGACGATGCTGAAGAAGGTGATAGAGGAACGGACGGAGGCCTGGCAGCCTTCCATGGTCGACGATCCGGTCCAGGACCGGCTGCTGGAAATCATCGCCGAGCGCAAGAAAGGCCGCAAGGCGAAGAAACGGCCCGAAGAGAAAACCCCAGAGCGGACGAGCAATGTCATCGATATTACCGCCGCCCTGAAGAAGAGCCTCGAGGCGGAGCGCAAGTCGACGCGAAAATAGAAGCTATTTCTTCTTCTTCTCCTTAAATTCAATCGGCGTCTCCGCTCTGCGGAAATCGCCCCAGGGGTCGCTTGTCTGTTGAGAGATTCGGGCGGGCGCGTTGTTGACGGTGAAATAATTCGGGCCGATCGCGCCGCCGAGTTCTTCCCAGGCGACCGGCATGGAGACCGGGGCGCCAGGGCGGGCACGAGTGGAGTAGGGAGCGACGGCGGTCGCGCCGCGGCCATTGCGCAGGTAGTCGATCAGGATCTTTCCCTTGCGCTTCGATTTGGTGATGGTCGAGACGTATTTGTCCGGGTCGTCGCCGGCCATGCCGTCGGCGAGCGCCTTCATTGCGGCTTTGACTTGGGGCCATTCCGCTTTCGGCTTCACGGGCGCCACGACATGCAATCCTTTGCCGCCCGATGTCTTGACGAAGGCGGTGAGCCCCATGTCCTCAAATCGCTGCTTCACCTCGTGTGCCGCCGCAATGATTTCCGTCCACGAGACGCCGTCGCCGGGATCGAGGTCGATATTGACCATGTCCGGCTTTTCCCAGTCGTCGAGATTGGAGCCCCAGGGGTGGACCTCGAGCGTCGCGCCCTGGACCAGGCCTAGAAGGCCGTCTAGGTCGCGGATGGTGATATCTTCCTCGCTCGGATCGGCGGGATCCTTCACCAGGACGGCGTTTTTCGTCATGCCCTTCCAGCCGTGCTTCTGGAAGAAGAGCTGGCTGTTGATGCCGTCAGGGCCACGGATGAGCGCCAGCGGCCGGTTGACGACGAAAGGAGCCATCAGGCGCCAGACCTGCGTGTAATAATCCGCCAGACCGGCCTTGGTCACGCCTGCATCCGGCCAGTAGAGGCGGTCGGGATGGGTGAGATTGACCGTCCGTTTCGGCGGCTTTTCCTCCTCGGTAGCTGTCACAGGGCCGCCCTCCCGGACGATTTCGTTCGGATCCTTGTCTTCCCGCAATCCTCGGAACGCCGCATGCCGGATATGCGCGTCGGCCGTCCAGCCGCGGAATTCCACCTCGGCGACCAGCTCCGGTTTCAGGAAAACGACATCCTTCTTTTCCACCGCGGCGAGCTTTTCGTCAAACGGGCTCTTGTCGATGCGGATCTCGTTCAGCCGCTTGAAGAGGGATTGCGCCACCGCGCCGGAATAACCGGTGCCGACACGTCCGGCATGGCGGAGTTTTCCCTTCTCGTAATAGCCCATCACCAGCGAGCCGATCGCCTTGTTGCTGACGGAGGAGGGGACGTAGCCCGCTACGACGAATTCCTGCCGGGCGGAACATTTCGACTTTACCCAATCGCGCCCGCGCCCGGGGCGATAGGGTGCGTCGGCTATCTTCGAGATGATGCCTTCGAGGCTGAGCCGGCAGGCATGTTTGAGCACCAGCCCTCCCTCGTCGCCGAAATGTTCGCTATACCGCAGGGCAGGGCCGCTGCCGGCTAGAAGCCTCTCCAGCGCCTCCTTGCGCGCGAGCAACTTTGCCCCGGTCAGATCGTAGCCGTCGAGATGGAGGAGATCGAAGGCGTAGAATGTGAAGCGATCCGAGCGCCCCTCGCTCAGATCCTGCTGCAGCAGAGAGAAGTCTGTCGCACCGGAACCGGCTTCAACGGCAACCTCGCCGTCGATCACGGCGCTCGACAGATCGAGCTTTGTGAATGCCGAAACGATCTCCTCGCCGAACTTGTGGGTCCAGTCGAGGCCGGTGCGGGTGAGCAGCCTGACCTTGCCGTTCTCCACCCGCGCCTGCAGGCGATAACCATCGATCTTGATCTCGTGCAGCCACCGTTGTCCGGAGGGCGCGGCTTTCACCAATGTCGCAAGCTGCGGCTCGACGAATTCCGGCAGGTCGGCCTTTTTCGCGCCCTTAACCCCGGCGACCGCAACCTCCGTCGCTTCGGGCTCCGGAGCCGTCGGCCTGTTTTTCCTGATCGCCTTCTTCTTCTTGGGCGGCGTGCGGCCCCAGATTTCCTCGAGCGTCTTTCCGGTCTTCACCGAAAGCGGCATCTCCTCCAGAATGTCGGCATCGCCCTCGCTGCGGGCAAATTCGTCCTCACCCTTGATCAGCAGCCAGTTCTCGCGCTTTTCCCCTTCACGGTGGCCCATGCGCACCAGATGCCAGCGGCCTTCCAGCTTCTCGCCCTTCAGCTCGAATTCCATATGGCCTTTCTTGTAGGCCTTATGCGCATCGCCGATCGCCTCCCAGGAGCCGCGATCCCAAAGGAGGACGGCCCCGGCGCCATAATTGCCTTCAGGAATGGTGCCTTCAAAACCGCCATAGTCCAGCGGATGGTCTTCCACATGTACCGCAAGACGCTTTTCGCCGGGAACGAGGCTCGGGCCGCGGGTGACGGCCCAGCTTTTCAGAACCCCGTCCATCTCCAGTCGGAAATCGTAGTGGAGCCGGGTAGCGTCGTGTTTCTGGATCACGAAGCTGTTGCCGGTGGTCTTGCCCTTGCGGGTGCGGGAGAATTTCCCCTGAGGCTCCGGCGAGACCTTGAAATTGCGTTTCTGATTATAGGTTTCCAACGCCATGGTCAGCTAGCCTTTTTCTGCGGAGCGGCGGTCTTGCGAGATGCGGTTTTACCGGCGGTCTTCTTGGGCGCGGCCTTCTTCCTTGCTGAGGGTGTGCCGGCACTCTGACGCAAGGCGTCGAGCAGGCTCGACACTTTTTTCGGTTCCGCTTTTGCCTTCTTCTTCAGCTTGCGGCCTTCGATCTTGGCGCGGATCAGTTCGGCAAGGGCCGTCTCATAGCGGTCGTCGAATTCGGTGGGGTCGAATTCGCCGCGTTTGGTGTCGATGATGTGTCTGGCGAGATCGAGCATTTCGCCGTCGATCTTGAAGTTTTTGATGTCCGAGAAGATCTCCTTGGCCGGCCGGACCTCGTAATCATAGTTGAGCGTGCTGGCGATCAGGCCCTGCTCGCCCGGCCTGATCAGCAGCGTCCGGAGCCTCCGGAACAATACGGTCCGGGCAAGGGCTGCGACGTTCTTTTCTTCAAGTCCTTTGCGGATCAGGGCGAAGATCTCCGCCGACGGTTTGTCGGCCGGCGCCAGATAATAGGGCCTGTCGAGATAGGCGGTGTCGACACCGTCACAAGGGATGAAGGCTTCCAGCTCCAGCGTCTTGTCGGCCTCGGGCACTGCCGCCTTCACCTCGTCCGGCTCAAGGAAGACATATTCGCCGCTCGATATTTCGTAGCCTTTGATGATGTCTTCGTTCTCCACCGCCTTGCCGGTATCGGCATCGACCATCTGGCGGTGGACGCGGTTGCCGGTTGCCCGGTTGATGATGTGGAAGCTGACGCGATCGGACGTGGAGGCGGCGGTATAAAGCGCCACCTGACAACTCAATTCGCCAACCTTGAGATAACCCTTCCAATTTGCACGCGGTGCCACGATCAGAACTCCGTGAGAGTCCTATCAACAGGGGTATGGGCCGGTTTGTTCCGCGAGCAAGATGAACAAGCTATTCATCTTACTGGAACCAAACACGCAAGGCGTGCGTTTGCCACCGAAATTCCAGCCCATCGAGTTCGGAGAGGTAGGCAACGGTGTCTGAATCACAGTTGAATAGTGATCCTGCACGTGCGGACATAGTCAGGCTCATCCCGGCCCTCCGCGCATTTGCCCGCACTTTCTGCCGCAACCCCAGCGATGCGGACGATCTGGTGCAGGAGACGCTTGCCAAGGCGCTCGCCAACCTCGACAAATTCGAGCCGGGCACCAAGCTGAAGAGCTGGCTGTTCACGATCATGCGCAACACGTTCTACACCCGCGTCAAGGTGCTCGGCCGCGAGGCGCCGGGGGTCGAGGAAAATGTTTCCGGCGACACCGCCATGGCGGCGACCCAGGAGACCGCTGCGCGGGCAAAGGAGGTGCAGCGGGCGCTGCAGAAGCTTCCGCCGCACTACCGCGAAGTTCTGACCCTCGTGGCGATCCTCGGCGAAAGCTACGAGTCCGCTGCCGAAATCTGCGACTGCGCCGTCGGCACGGTGAAAAGTCGGCTCAATCGCGCGAGGCATCAGATATTGCAGGAACTGGGAGAGGATGCGAGCTGAGCTGTCGGTTGAGGCCAGTCGCCTTGGGGGGATCATCCATGAAATTCACGTTGATTGCCGTGGCCGTCATCGTTGCGACGATCGCGCCGGTTTTCCTTTTTATCTGATCCCGGTTCGGCCCGGATCCTGGTCCAATTCCGGATAATGCCGGAATATTCCGGACTGGTTGAAGGCGAGCCGACGATCGGACTTGAGATAGGCGTTGAGGTTTGGCCGATCGCGGACCATGTCGCGCAGTCTGGCAACACGCGGAAAAGAGCTGTCGAAGTTCTTCATGGCGCGGGGGAAGGCATAGGCGAGCCCTTCCGAAACATGAAACAGCGACAGATCCACGTAGCTTAGCGCACCGCCGATCGCGTAGCCGCCGCTTGCCGGATTGCCCTCGATGATCCGGTCGAAGTAACCCATGAACTTCGGCACGCGGTTTTTGAGGAAGGCCTCCGTACGCGCCTTGGCCTCGTCCTTCTGGTCTTCGTAATAGTCGTCGGTGCTGATCGGATGGTGCGTGTCGTGCGCTTCCATCACGAAATCGGCGATCGTGAGCTGCAGGCCGTGCGCAAAGATCCGGTACTTCTCGTCCTTCGGAACCAGATTCAGTTTCGGGCCGAGATAGTGCAGGATGTTGGCCACATGGGAGACGATGATGTCGCCATCCTTGAGAAACGGCGGAGCAAAGGGCGTGCAGAGATAACCGTGTTTACCACGCAGATATTCCATCATGGCGGACATCCCGTGGCTGGTTCGCACCACGTCGAGATATTTGGCGCCGGCTTCCTCGAGAGCGAGGCGCACGAATTCGCCCCGGCCGGGAATGCCGTCCCAGTAATAAAGTTCGTATGCCATGCCTACTCCACAAAATCCGCGATCTTCCTCAGGTCCTCAACAAACCGGGCCCTGTTCATTTCCGCATCCGGCTGATCCATGGTCCGCAGCAATGCCGAGGGATGGATGGTGACGAGGACCGGCAGCCCGTCTGGCGAACGCAACACGGTTCCCCGGTCGCGGGTGACCTTGGCCTGCCGTCCCAGTAAGGAATAGAGCGCCGTCGCGCCCAGCGCCACGGCAAGTTTCGGCTTCACCAGCCGCAGTTCGGCCGCCAGCCACCAGGCACAGGCCTGCACTTCGCCGGCATTCGGCTTTGCGTGGATGCGGCGCTTGCCGCGGGCGGCGAACTTGAAATGCTTGACGGCGTTGGTGACGTAGCAGAGGTCGCGGTCGACGCCCGCTTCGTCGAGGCAGCGGTCCAGCAGCCTGCCGGCCGGCCCCACGAAGGGTTTGCCCGCTAGGTCTTCCCTGTCCCCCGGCTGTTCGCCCACGAACAGGATCCTTGCCCGTCCGGGCCCTTCACCGAAGACGAGATGGGTGGCGTTTTTATAAAGATCGCAACGGGTGCAATTTTCCGCGTCGTTCCTGACGTCGGAAATGTGGTCTCCGTCTGCGCCCGTCGTTTCGAAAGCGGGGCCTTTGCGGGAGGTCAGCATGCCGGAACTCCTTGATGTGGCAGAACCAGCTCGACTGCCGCAGGTTCCGGAAAATCGAGCGGGGGAATGTCCGGTCGTGCTGGAACCTTTCCGCCAAGCTCGGGTTAAAGGCGCAGAGCGCGGATTGTTCCCACGCGGCTTCATATCTTTTTTGCGGACAGGGTTTTTCAAAATGGCCATCAAGATCACCGCGATCCTCTTTACGTTGATCGGGATCGCGCTGGCCGTCGGCGGCGGCCAGTTGGTGCTGCTCGGCGGAAGCGCCTATTATCTTATCTGCGGTCTGGGTTTCGTGCTGACTGCAATTCTTCTTTTCCTCAGGAAGTCCGTGGCGCTCAGGGTCTATGCGGTCCTCGTGCTGGCGTCGCTCGTCTGGGCGATCTGGGAGGTCGGCTTCGACTGGTGGCAGCTTGGACCGCGCGGAGGTGTCATCATTCTTTTGGGCCTTTGGCTGCTCACGCCCCCGATCCGGCAGCCGCTTGGCTTTCTCAGCCCTACCGGCGCACGTTATGGCGCAAGTGCCACGCCGCTTGCGATCTCGCTGGCGATTGCCATTGCGGTCGCCGTCCTCTCGATGTTTATGGATCCGCTCAGCAAAACCGGCGAATTGCCGACACAGTCGGTGGCGGCGGCGCCCGCCATGGGCGGAAACGTACCCCCCGGCGAATGGCATCAGTATGGACGCACGCCTTTCGGCCAGCGTTATTCGCCTCTCGACCAGATCAACCTGGACAATGTTGCCAACCTCACGGAGGTCTGGCGCTACCAGACCGGCGACGTCAAGCTTCCGGAGGATGTGGGCGAGACGACCTATCAGGTGACGCCGCTCAAAGTCGGCAACTCCCTCTATCTGTGCACGCCGCACAACTGGGCGATCGCCCTGGACGCCACCACCGGCCAGCAGAAATGGAAATATGATCCCAATGCCGGCCTCAATCCGGACAGGCAGCACCAGACCTGCCGGGGCGTGTCCTATTACAAGGATCCGGCAGCGGCGGCCGGAACGCCCTGCGCGGAACGCGTCTATCTGCCGACTTCGGATGCACGCCTGATTGCGCTCGATGCGGCAAACGGCCAGGTCTGCCCATCCTTCGCCGACAACGGCACGCTGCGTCTCGAGGCCGGCATGAAATACAATCCGGCCGGCTATTATTATTCCACGTCGCCACCCGCGATCGCCGGCAACAAGATCATCATCGGCGGGGCGGTCAACGACAACTATTCCACTCAGTCGCAGTCGGGCGTCATCCGGGCCTTCGACGTCAATACGGGACAACTGATCTGGAACTGGGATTCGGGCAATCCGGGGCAGACGCAGCCGCTTCAGCCCGGCCAGACCTACACGACGAATTCGCCGAACAGCTGGTCCGTCTTCAGCGTCGATGAAGAACTGGGGCTCGTCTATATCCCGCTCGGCAACCAGGTTCCCGACCAGCTGGGCATGGGCCGCAGCGAAAGCGTCGAAAAATATTCATCCTCCATCGTGGCGCTCGACCTCAATACCGGTGCGGACCGCTGGGTGCGCCAGACGGTGCATCACGACCTCTGGGACATGGACGTTCCCGCCCAGCCGGTGCTTCTCAACATCACCAAGCCGGACAACAGCGTCGTACCGGCGCTGGTCGGACCGACCAAGCAGGGCGATATCTACGTGCTCGATCGGCGCACCGGCGAGCCGATCATTCCGGTGACGGAAGAACCGGCGCCGGGAGGGGCGATCCCTGAGGATTTCACCGCTCCGACGCAGCCGACATCCGCCTTGACCTTCAAGCCGGAGCCGCTTGAGGAAAAGGACATGTGGGGCGTCACCATGTTTGACCAGATGGTGTGCCGTATCCGCTATCACCAGTACAACTACCAGGGCCGTTACACGCCGCCGTCCCTCAGGGGCACAATCGTCTATCCCGGCAATTTCGGCACCTTCAACTGGGGCAGCGTCGCGATCGACCCGGAACGGCAGGTGATGTTCGGCATGCCCACCTATCTCGCCTTCACTTCGCGCCTGGTGCCGCGCTCCGAGATCCCGCCGAAGGAGCAGGATCAGAAGGGCAGCGAACAAGGCCTTAACCGCAATGAGGGGGCACCCTACGGCGTGTATATGGGACCTTTCCTCGGCCCCTTGCAGATCCCCTGCCAGGCGCCGCCCTGGGGTTATGTCGCCGCTGCCGATCTGCGGACAGGCGAGATCGCCTACAAGCGCCGCAACGGCACCGTCTACGATATGACGCCGCTGCCTCTGCCTTTCAAGGTCGGGGTGCCCGGCATCGGCGGTCCGATGATCACCAAGGGCGGCCTGGCATTCCTCGGGGCGGCCGTCGACAACTATTTGCGGGCCTATAACCTCACCACCGGCGAGGAACTCTGGAAGGCGCGGCTGCCCGCCGGTGGGCAGGCCACGCCGATGACCTATGCGGTCGACGACGGCCGTCAATTCGTGGTGATGGTGGCCGGCGGCCACGGCTCGGTCGGCACCAAACCGGGCGACTACGTCATCGCCTACGCGCTGCCGCGCTGACGAATGGCCTGGAGTGCTCGAAGGCCCGAAGGTCTTGCCTTCGGGCCTTCGCCGTGATCGCTTCAAAAGCCCGCAAGGCCCTTGGCGCTGATCTCGTTTCGGACGTCTGTGACGCCAGCGACGCCGCGTGCGACTTCCCCGGCTCGGGCGATCTCGCGTTCCTGCAGGACAGTGCCTGCCAGCGTGACGGTTGCACCATGGGCCGTCACAGTCACGTCGGAGGCGTCTATGCCGCCGGCGGATGCGAGCGCATCGGAAACGGCGCCTTCCAGGGTGGCGCTCGGCGGAAATTCCGCTTCGACTTCCGGCGGTGTCTCGTGAAAATGCTGATGTTTGAAAACCATTGATCGCTCTCCGTTCCTGTCAAGGTCCGGCCAAACAACGTTTGTCGTAGCGAATTGGTTCAGGCTGCGCCCGCCAATACCGAGGCGATGGTTTCCTGAAGCTGGTTCTGCGAGAATGGCTTCGGCAGCCTTGGCAGACGGTTGTCGCCGCCCGAAGGCAGTTCGGCGTAACCGGTTGCCAGGACGACCGGAAGCCCCGGCCATTCCTCGCGGATGGCGGCTGCAAGTTCCGAACCGGTCATGCGCGGCATCGAATGATCCGTGATGACAAGGTCGACTTTGTGAGCGCCGCTTTTCAGCTCCCGGAGCGCGTCGACGCCGCTGTAGGCTTCGATCACGGTGTGACCGAGGTCCTCCAGCATCAGCGTCGTGTTCATCAGCACGAGAGCGTCGTCATCGACAGCCAGGATGGTCAGATTGCCTTTGGGAGGGTCGACAAGCGCGGACATCGCCGTCTCAGAAGGTGGAGGGCAGTCGTTGACATCGGCGACGGGGAGGAGCAGCGAAACGGTCGTCCCGTGCCCCTTTTTGCTCTCGATCAACAGCTTGCCGCCGGATTGTTCGGTCAGGCCCTGCACCATGGAGAGCCCGAGACCGGTACCTTTGCCGACACCCTTGGTGGTGAAGAACGGTATGGCGGCCCGTGAGATCGTCTCGCTGTCCATGCCTTCCCCGGTATCGGCCACGGACAGCCGGACATAGTGGCCGGGCTTCAGCTGCTTGTGATGTTCGTCCGCGACATAGTCTTCGGCAGCAATCGTAATCAGGCCGCCGCCGGGCATGGCATCGCGGGCATTGACGACAAGATTGAGGAGGGCCGTTTCGAGCTGCACAGGATCCGTGACGACCGGAGCCACATTGCCTGAAAATCGCGTTTCGATGCGCACCTCGGCGCCAAGCGACCGCTGAACGAAGTCCATCATGTTGCCGATCAGCGCGGGGGCATCGACCGTCTGCATGTTGAGTTGCTGGCGGCGGGAGAAGGCCAGCATGCGCTGCGTCAGCGCGGCACCCCGCTCGGCGCCCTGGATGGCGTTGTCGAGCAACGGCGTGATCGAAGGGTCCTGAGGCAATCGCTTCTTCAGAATTTCAAGGCTGCCGAGGACTGCCATCAGGAGATTGTTGAAATCATGGGCGACGCCGCCGGTGAGCTGGCCGATCGCCTCCATCTTCTGGGCTTGAAAGAGCTCTTCCCGGGCCTTTGCAAGTTCCTTCTGCGCCTCGATCTTTTCGGTGATGTCGCGGGTGATCTTGGCAAAACCGATAAGCTCGCCGTTGTCGTCGTGGATCGCATCGATGATCACATGAGCCCAGAACCGGGTACCGTCCTTGCGCTGCCGCAGGCCCTCCCTCTCGGTCCGCCCTTCTTTCCTGACCATATCGAGGCTGCGCTGCGGCTCGCCGCGTTCGCGGTCTTCCTCCGTATAAAATTGAGAGAAGTGTTTTCCGACGATTTCCTCGGCCTGGTAGCCCTTGATGCGTTCAGCGCCGACGTTCCAGCTGCTGACGTAGCCGTCGGGATCGAGCATGTAGAGCGCGTAGTCGGAGATGCCCTGAACGAGAATCTGGAATTGCCGCTCGCTCCGCCTGAGCTCGAGTTCGGCCTGTTTCCGCTCCGTTAGATCGCGGGTTACCTTGGCGAAACCCAGAAGTTCGCCCGATCTGCTCCATATCGGATCGATGATGACATGAGCCCAGAAGCGGTTGCCGTCCTTTCGCACCCGCCAGCCCTCGCTTTCGAAGCGGCCTTCGCTCGCCGCCGTCCGCAAGGCCTTTTCCGGCAGACGGGCTAGGCGGTCTTCGGGGGTGTAAAAGTGTGAAAAATGCTTTCCAAGCACTTCCCAGGCTTCGTAGCCTTTAAAGCGTTGCGCTCCCGGGTTCCAGCTCACGATCCGGCCGTCCGCATCCAGCATAAAGATCGCATAATCGGTAATTGCGTCCACGAGAAGTCTATAGCGCTCCTCATCAAGCAACGAGACGTCGTAACTTTGCGTCATACTCATTAATCGTCCCCAGCGCCGGCGGATCGCGCGGCGCGACGTAGCGTAACGTGCAACGCCCGGAATGGTTCCCGCCACGGTGCGACCTTAACACGATTCGCCCCTTTCGGCGGAGTCGGCGTTGACAAACACATGTGATGAGTTTACGACTGACGAAATATGAAATTCGTCAGTCGTAAACAGAAGGCCGCCAGCAAGATGGATTCCATGGAGCAGACCCTGGAGACAACGAAGCAGGAGAACGTCACCCGCATCCTCGATGCGGCAGAGCGTCTCTTCAAGCACTACGGCTACACAAAGACCAATGTCGCCGATATCGCCCGCGATCTCGGCATGTCGCCGGCCAACATCTACCGTTTCTTCTCCTCGAAGGCGGACATCCACCAGGCGCTCGCCCGGCGCATGCTGGAAGCAAGCCAGGCCGTCGCGCTTGAAAACGCAAGGCGCCCGGTAAGCGCGACAGAACGGATCCGCGACCATTTCCTGCAGCAGCACCGCATCACGGTCGAAACGTTTCTCCATGAGAACAAGGTGCACGAGATGGTGGTGATCGCCATCGAGGAGCAGTGGGGGGCCGTGCAGGACCACATCGAGAAGATGCGCGTCATCGTCGCCGGCCTCATCCGCGAAGGTATCGAGACTGGCGAATTCCGCGAGCAGAATCCGGACGTGGCGGCGGAATGCTGCTGCTCCAGCATGGTTGTGCTCTGCCATCCGCAGATCGTTGCCGAGTGTCTGGTCGAGAACCGGCACAGTACCCCTGCCGATATCGTGGAATTCGTTTTGCATGCATTGAAGTGATCGGCGCCGGACGCGCCTTTTTCGTTACCCGCTATTAGGAGTGCGGACCATGTTTGTCGTGACGCCCAGAAATCACGTGTCTTTTTTCTCCAAGGCTCTGGCGCTTGCTGCAGCGCTCGCCGTCCTCACCGCCTGCTCGGAAGAGAAGAAAGCCGAAGCGCCGGAAGTGGTGCGCCCCGTGAAGGTGGCTGAAATTGCCGCTCCCGATCAGGGGCGGCGGCTTGAATATTCCGGCTCCGTCAAGGCGCGCACGGAAATGAATCTCGGCTTCCGCGTTGCCGGAAAGGTCACCGAGCGGCTTGTAGATGTCGGCGACCGCGTCAGCCATGGCGAAGTCCTGGCGCGGCTGGATAACGTGGACTACGAATTGGCGGTTCGTCGCGCCGAAGCAGATCTGGCCTCCGCACAGAAGCAGGTGGAAATCTCCGAACTTGCCTATCGCCGCGCCGACTCGCTTCACTCGAAGAATATCACCTCGCAATCGGAACTGGAGCAGGCGGCGCTTGCCCGGGACCAGGCCGTTTCCGCCCGCCAATCCGCTCAATCCGCCCTCGATCAGGCGCGCAACCAGGTGGCTTATACCGAGCTCAAGTCCGACCAGAACGGCATCGTCACGACGGTCAGCGCCGATATAGGCCAGGTCGTCAGCATCGGCACGCCGGTCATGGCCGTTGCCGTCGATGGCGGCAAGGAAGTGCAGGTTGCCGTTCCGGAAGTAGAGGTTGGTCAGTTCAAGCCCGGCAAGACGGTCAAGGTCCGCTTCTGGTCCGCCGCCGATCTCGTGCTCGACGGCAAGGTCCGCGAGGTGGCCGGCAGCGCCGATGCGCAGTCGCGCACCTTCGCGGTCCGCGTAAGCCTGCCGGAAGACCCGCGCGTGCTTCTCGGAATGACTGCCACGATCGAAGCCGCCGAAGACAACGCGGTGCAGACCTGGTCCATTCCGCTTGCGGCGCTCGGCAAGAAAGAGGGTCATCCGGTGGTCTGGATCGTCGATCGCGAGAAGGGGACCGTCAGTTCCCGCGCCGTTACCGTCGCCGATTTCTCCGATGACGGCGTACGTGTCCTGCAGGGGCTCGAAAAAGGCGATCTCGTCGTTTCGGCCGGTACCCAGTTCATGCAGGAAGATATGAAGGTGAAGCTGCCCGAAACCGTTGCGTCCCGCTTCGGCTCCGTCAGCAGCATCAGCACCGCTTCGATTGCGCCCTGATTTCCGGTTTCAAGGACCACGACCATGAACTCCTCGCATCAGGCCGATCCCTCGGAAAAAGCCTCATTCAACCTGTCGCGCTGGGCAATCGCCCATCCAAGCATCGCGCGCTTCCTGTTTGGCCTCATCATCGTCATGGGCGCGCTCGGCATCATGAACATGGGCCAGAAGGAAGACCCGGATTTCACCTTCCGCGTCATGGTAGTTCAAAGCGTCTGGCCCGGCGCCTCGATCGACGAGATGCAGAACCAGGTGGTCAACAAGATCGAGCGCAAGCTGCAGGAGACGCCGCATCTCGATTTCGTGCGCTCCTATACCCGCGCCGGCTTCGCGATCACCACCGTCCAGATCAACGGCGATACTGATGGCGAGGAAGTCGCCGACGCCTTTTATCAGGTGCGCAAGAAGATCGGCGATATCCGGCAGGAACTGCCGTCCGGCCTGCTCGGCCCCTATTTCAACGACGAGTTCGGCGATACATTCATCACGCTGCACGCGATCACCGGCGAAGGCTACAGCTTTCCCGAGCTCAAGCAGTTCGCGATCCAGGCGCGTGACATACTGCTTGCGACGCCCGGCGTGGAAAAGGCCGTCATCCTCGGCGATCAGCCGCAGAAGATCTTCATCGACGTCTCGTCCAAAGCTCTTGCCGAGCGCGGTCTGACCGTTCTCAACATCCGCGACGCGCTTTCCGGCCAGAATGATGTCGATCCTTCCGGCAGTGTGGAGACCGCCGACCATTCCGTGCGGATTTCTGTCGAAGGCGGTGTTACGACGCCGGAAGACATTCGCGAATTGCGGTTGCGCGCCGGCGATCAGGTGATCCGGATCGGCGATATCGCCACCGTCAAGGAAGGTCTCGAAGATCCCTTCCAGCGCAAGTTCCGCTTCAACGGAAAGGACAGCGTCCAGCTTGGCGTCGTGATGGCCAAGGGCTTCAAGGTCACCGATGTCGGCCACGAGCTTGAAGCCGCCTATCACCGCTTCGAACAGACCCTGCCGGTCGGCGTTTCGGTCGAGCAGATCTCCAACCAGCCGGAAGTCGTGACGGAGGCGGTCGGCGAGTTCACCCAGGCGCTCCTCGAGGCGTTGGCGATCGTGCTCGTCGTCTCGCTGATCTCGATCGGCTGGCGCTCGGGAATCGTGATCGCGATCGCCATCCCGCTCGTGCTCGCGGCCACGCTTGCGATCATGTACTACCTGGGCATCGAGCTGCAGCGCATCTCGCTCGGCGCGCTGATCATCGCGCTCGGGCTCCTCGTCGACGACGCGATGATCGTGGTCGAGATGATGGAGCGCAAGCTGGAGGAGGGGCTGCACCGCATCGACGCCGCAAGCTTCGCCTATTCCTCCACCGCCTTCCCGATGCTCACCGGCACGCTGATCACCACCGCCGGCTTCATTCCGGTCGGTTTTGCCGAGTCGACCGCCGGCGAATATGTCCGTTCGCTGTTCTTCGTGGTCGGTATCGCGCTCGTCGTATCCTGGTTCGTGGCGGTCTATTTCACGCCCTGGCTCGGCTACATGATCCTGAAACAGCGGGCGCATGCCGGCACCCATCATGATGTCTATGACACGCGTTTCTACCGGCGGCTCCGCTCGACGGTCGGCTGGGCCGTCCGGCACCGGATCATCGTTCTCCTTCTGACGATCGGTGTCTTCGCCGGCAGCCTCTGGTCTTTCCAGTTCATCCCGCAGAGCTTCTTCCCGCAGTCGTCGCGGCCGGAAATCCTGGTCGACATGTGGCTGCCGGAAGGCACGGCGATCGAAGAGGTGGAGCGCCAGGCCAAGGCGCTGGAAAACAAGATCCTGCCCGATGAGGACAAGACCTTCGTTGCTACTTTCATCGGCGAAGGAGCCCCGCGCTTCTTCCTGCCGCTCGACCAGCAGCTCCGCAACCCGAACTATGCGCAGCTCCTGATCATGTCGAAGGGTGTCGAAGAGCGTGAGCGGCTGATCGTCAAGCTGAGGGACATCCTCGCGAAGGATTTCCCGACCGTGCGCGGCAAGGTCGACCGTCTCTTCCTCGGTCCGCCGACCGGCTGGCCCGTGCAGATGCGCGTGGTCGGTCCCGACAAGGCCGAGGTCCGCCGTATCGCCGATCTCGTCAAGGAACGCTACCGGCAGCAGCCGCTGTTCGGCGCCATCCACGACGACTGGCTGGAGCCGGTGCCCGCGATGAAACTGGTCGTCGACCAGGATCGCGCCCGCGCCCTCAGCGTTACCTCGCAGCGCGTTCGCCAGATGCTGCAGGCCTCCGCCTCAGGCGCGCCGATCAGCGACTTCCGAGACGGCGAGGAAACGGTGTCCATCGTCGTGCGTGAACCGGAAGCGACCCGCAATCTGCTTTCGGCCGTGCAGTCGGTCTATGTGCCGACCGATTTCGGCGGCTTCGTGCCGGTCTCGCAGGTGGCCAAGGTCGTGCCCGTGCTCGAACAAGGCATCGAGTGGCGCCGCGACCGCCTGCCGACGATCACCGTCAAGGCGACGCTGCCGGATGGCATCGAGCCCACCCAGGTTTCGCTCAACCTCTACAACAGCATGGCCGATCTGCGGGCCAGCCTGCCGGCGGGCTACAAGATCGAGATCCAGGGCGGGGCTGAAGATTCTGCCGAAAGCCAGGCGTCGATCGCCGCCAAGGCGCCGATCATGCTGCTTGTCATCCTGCTCCTGCTGATGGTCCAGCTCCAGCATTTCGGCAAGGCCATGCTGGTGCTGGCGACCGGCCCGCTCGGCATCATCGGCGCCGCCATGGCGTTGTTGATCACAGGCGCGCCCTTCGGCTTCGTCGCCATCCTCGGAGTGATCGCGCTGCTCGGCATCATCATCCGCAACTCGATCATTCTCGTCGACCAGATCGATCAGGATATCGCCGCCGGCATGGACCGGATGGAAGCGATCGTCGGCGCCGCCGTCCGCCGTTTCCGACCGATCACGCTGACGGCATTGACTGCGGTGCTTGCGCTGATCCCGATCTCGCGCGGCCTGTTCTGGGGACCGCTCGCCTATGCAATGATGGGCGGCATTCTCGTGGCCACCGTGCTCACCATCCTCGTCCTCCCCGCCGGCTATGCGCTCTTCTTTGGTCGCGAACGTAAGAAGAAGAGCGATGATGACCTCCAGCCGGCAAATCAAGGCGACCTGTTCGAAAGCCGTGAAACACCCCTGCCCATGGCTGCCGAATAATGTCGCCCGCCTTCCTCCGGGGCTTGGAATCCCCGGAGGAAGGCGTTTTGATTGTGTTTGACGGCGTCGAAGATGTAGTCCGTCACCATGCGCACCCGCGGTATGTGGCTCAGGTCCCGATGGCAGACGAGCCAATAGTTGCGCCGCAGTTCCACCTCGTCCGGCAGGACGATCTGCAGATCCGGCTGCGTGCGGGTGATGAAATGCGGCAGCACGCAGAGCCCGAGCCCGTTCAAAGTGGCCGTCATCTGGGCGAAGATGCTTGAACTCTGGAACCGCGCCTTGATGCCCGGATGCACGTCGCCGAGGTAATCCAGGCCGGGAACGAAGATCATATCCTCGATATAACCGATGAAGGGATGCTCGAGCAGATCCTCCCGGCTGCGGATTGGAGCGGCCTTGGCGAGGTAGGATTTCGACCCGTAGACGTTCAGGTTATAGTCGGTCAGCTTTTCGGTGAGATAGGGGCCTTCCTTGGGAGGATCGAGCGACACGGCGATGTCGGCTTCCTTGCGCGACAGCGACATGATCTGCTGGATCGTCACCAGTTCGAGCGAAATGTTCGGATGGCTGTCGCAGAAATCGCGGATCTTGTCGGCAAAGAAGAAGTTCGCAAATCCTTCCGGCGCGCTCAGGCGCACCACGCCCCGCTGGGCGGTCGTCCCGGAGGTTATGTCTGCGGCAAGTCGATCCGCCTCCGCCTCGATCCGTTCCGCCGCCTCTATGAAGCGCTGGCCGAGCGCGGTCAGAACATAGCCGCGCGGATTGCGTTCGAAGAGTTTTACCTTGAGCGAAAACTCCAGCCGGTCGATGCGGCGCGAAACGGTGGCGTGGCTGGTGCGCAACTGCCGGGCAGCCGTCGAGAGCTGGCCGGTGCGGGCCACCGCCAGGAAATATTGCAGGTCGTCCCAGGTGAAGTTCGGATTTCCGGTCATGATCCCCCCAAGCATCTGTTCAAAAATGCACAGATGCTGTTTGCAATTAATTTGATGTTCCAGCTTGCGTCAATGGCGGTTTTACTAAAGCATGAGGTTGGGAATGGTCGCTTTGAGGAGAGTGGCTCACCAATTTTGAACAGACTCGCACTCTGGCATCTCTGGGAGGAGAAATCATGCGAAAGACAATTCTGACGTCCCTGGCGGTTCTTCTGGCAAGCGGCGCGGCCTTTGCGCAGAGCCCATCGGACGGCAAGGTCAAGATCGGCGTCCTGAACGACCAATCGGGCGTCTATGCGGATTTCGGCGGCAAGTCGTCGGTCGAAGCCGCGAAGATGGCGGTGGAGGATTTCGGCGGCAAGGTGCTCGGCGTGCCGGTCGAGATCGTCGACGCCGACCACCAGAACAAGCCTGACATTGCCTCCAACATTGCCCGCCAGTGGTACGATACCCAGCAGGTCGATGCGATCATGGAGCTGACCACTTCGTCGGTTGCGCTCGCCGTGCAGGCGATTGGTAAGGAAAAGAAAAGGATCAATATGGTCACCGGCGCGGCGACCACCGATCTTACGGGCAAGGCCTGCAGCCCCTATGGCTTCCATTGGGCCTATGACACCCACGCTCTCGCCGTCGGCACCGGCGGAGCGCTCGTGAAGCAAGGCGGCGACACCTGGTTCTTCCTGACCGCCGACTACGCCTTCGGTTACTCGCTGGAGCAGCAGACCAGCGATTTCGTTAAGTCGAGCGGCGGCAAGGTTGTCGGCGCGGTCCGCCATCCGCTGGCGAGCACCGACTTCTCCTCGTTCCTCCTGCAGGCGCAATCTTCCGGCGCCAAGGTCATCGGGCTTGCCAATGCCGGTCTCGACACGGCAAACGCCATCAAGCAGGCGGCCGAATTCGGCATTACTGCCGGCGGCCAGAACCTCGCGGCCCTGCTCTTCACGCTTGCCGAAGTGCATGGTCTGGGCCTTGAAGCTGCTCAAGGCTTGACGCTGACGGAAGGTTATTACTGGAACCTCGACGACAAGAGCCGCGAATTCGCCAAGAAGTTCTTCGCCCGCACCAAGAAGATGCCGAACATGGTCCATAGCGGAACCTATTCGGCGGTGACGCAATATCTGAAGGCGATCCAGAAGGCCGGAACGGACGACGCGGACGCCGTCTCCAAGGCGCTGCATGAAATGCCGGTCGACGATTTCTTCGCGCGCAACGGCACGGTCGCCAAGAACGGCCGCATGATCCATGACATGTACCTGCTGCAGGTCAAGAAGCCGGCCGACAGCAAGGAGCCGTGGGATTACTTCAATGTTCTCGCTACCATTCCCGGCAAGGAAGCCTACATGGATCCTGCAAAGAGCGGCTGCGAGCTGGTGAAGTAATGGCGGTTTCCGCGACAGCAACGCATGAGGAGCCGCGGGTGGTGCTTTCCGCCCGCGGCCTCACGAAACACTTCGGCGCCTTCGCGGCGGTGAAGAATGTCGATCTCGACGTCGAACATGCGCGCGTCCACGCCCTGATCGGCCCGAACGGGGCGGGGAAAACGACCGTCTTCAACCTGCTCACCAAGTTCCTGCAGCCGACATCCGGCTCGATCACCCTGCTCGGCACGGATATCACCAGGACCGCGCCGGACAAGGTGGCGCGCATGGGGCTGGTGCGCTCGTTCCAGATCTCCGCGGTCTTCCCGCATCTGACCGTGCTCGACAATGTCCGCGTCGCGCTGCAGCGGCCGAACAGTCTCGCAACGCAGTTCTGGCTGCCGATGTCCTCGCTCGATCGCCTGAACGCCCGCGCCGACGAGCTGATCGAGGCAGTCGGCCTCAAGCGGGAGCGTAACTCGCTGGCCGCCGATCTTTCCTACGGCCGCAAGCGTGTGCTGGAGATCGCCACGACGCTGGCGCTCGATCCGAAGGTCCTGCTGCTCGACGAGCCGATGGCCGGCATGGGGCAGGAGGATATCGGCACCGTTTCCAACATCATCCGCGAAGTCGCCAAGACCCGGGCCGTGTTGATGGTGGAGCACAACCTTTCCGTCGTCGCCGACATCTGCCACCACGTCACCGTGCTCCAGCGCGGCGAAATCCTCGCCGAAGGCGACTATGCCACGGTCAGCCAGGACGAACGCGTGCGGCTCGCCTATATGGGTTCGGAGGACGCATGACCCCTCTGCTGCAAGTTTCCAACCTCAATGCCTGGTATGGCGAAAGCCATGTGCTGCACGGCGTTGACATGACCGTGGGCGAGGGCGAGACGATCACCATTCTCGGCCGCAACGGCGTCGGCAAGACCACAACGCTGCGCACCATCGTCGGCATCATCCGCGAGCGGAAGGGCGAAATCCGCTTCGCTGGCAAGGACATGCTCGGCGTGCCCCTGCACAAGACCGCACATGCCGGTATTGGCTTCGTGCCGGAAGAGCGCGGGATCTTCTCGACGCTGACCGTCGAGGAAAACCTGATGCTGCCGCCGGTGGTGGCGGAGGGCGGCATGTCGCTCGACGAGATCTACGAACTTTTCCCGAACCTGAAAGAACGCCGCGCCAGCCCCGGCACGAAACTCTCCGGCGGCGAGCAACAGATGCTGGCGATCGCCCGCATCCTGCGCACGGGCGTGAAGTTGCTGATCCTGGACGAGCCGACCGAAGGACTTGCCCCGGTCATCGTGCAGAGGATCGGCGAGGTTTTGAAGAAACTCAAGGAGCGCGGCATGACGGTGCTCCTGGTGGAGCAGAATTTCCGCTTCGCAAGCCGCATCGCCGATCGCTTCTACTTGATGGAGCATGGCAAGATGGTCGCGGATTTCCCGGTCGGCGAACTGCCGGGCAAGATGGACATGCTGCATAAAGTGCTGGGGGTGTAGGGATGGTGATCGCTCTCAGGAAACCTCGGCATTTGGATATGGAATATGGGCGGTGCGGCAGGCTCCCGATCTCCCCCCTTGTGGGGGAGATGTCACCGGAGGTGACAGAGGGGGGTAGTACGGCAAGTTCGACTGAAGAGGGTGTGGCGCCACCCCCCTCTGCCCTGCCGGGCATCTCCCCCACAAGGGGGGAGATTGGCACGCCGCGCCGTCTTCCTCAAATCGCGACGACATTGGTCAGGAGGAGCCTCGCCCCATGACGATGATCTTCGGAATCCCGCTCCAGGCATTTCTCGGGCAGCTCCTGATCGGGCTGATCAACGGCTCCTTCTACGCGATGCTGAGCCTCGGCCTCGCCGTCATCTTCGGGCTGTTGCGGGTCATCAATTTCGCCCACGGCGCGCAATATATGCTCGGCGCTTTTGCGGCGATGCTGATGCTGCAGTATTTCGGCATCAACTACTGGTTCGCGCTGATCCTCGCGCCGATCGTCGTCGGCCTGTTCGGCGCATTCATCGAACGCACCATGCTGTCGAGGCTCTACAATCTCGATCCGCTCTACGGCCTGCTGTTCACCTTCGGCCTGGCGCTGACGATAGAGGGCACCTTCCGTTATCTCTACGGTTCATCCGGCCAGCCCTACGCGGTACCGGCGCAGCTTGCCGGCGGCACGAATCTCGGCTTCATGTTCCTGCCGATCTATCGGGGCTGGGTCGTCGTGGTATCGCTTGTCGCCTGTATCGGCACATGGCTGCTGATCGAGAAGACCAAGCTCGGTTCCTACCTGCGCGCGGCGACGGAAAACCCGGTTCTCGTACAGGCCTTCGGCGTCAACGTGCCGGTGCTCCTGACGCTGACCTACGGGATCGGGGCGGGGCTCGCGGCCTTCGCCGGCGTGCTCGCGGCCCCCATCTACCAGGTCTCGCCGCTGATGGGTTCGAACATCATCATCGTCGTTTTCGCGGTGGTCGTGGTCGGCGGCATGGGTTCGATCATGGGCGCGATCGTCACAGGCTACATGCTCGGCATCGCCGAGGGCCTCACCAAGGTATTTTACCCGGAAGCCTCGAATATCGTGATCTTCGTGATCATGGCGATCGTGCTTCTGCTGAGGCCCGCCGGCCTCTTCGGACGGGATGCGTAAGATGAGCGACATGACCCATACCGCAGCCAAACCGCGCGCCGAACGGTCGGCCACCGCGTCGATGACCTACGCGATCTTCCTCACCACGGGATTGATCCTGCTCCTTCTCGCGCCGCTGTTCTTCTACCCGATCTTCCTGATGAAGCTGCTCTGCTTCGCCCTGTTTGCCTGTGCCTTCAACCTGCTGCTCGGTTATACCGGGCTGCTCTCCTTCGGCCACGCGACGTTCTTCGGGGGGGCTGCCTATTTCACCGCCCATGTGGTGAAGGAATGGGGTTTCCCGCCCGAGCTCGGCGTCCTGACCGGCGTCGTCGGCGCAGCATTGCTCGGCCTCGTCATGGGTTACGTGGCAATCCGCCGGCAGGGCATCTATTTCGCGATGATCACGCTTGCGCTGTCTCAGATGTTCTTCTTCTTCTGCCTGCAGGCGGAATTTACCAAAGGCGAGGACGGCATCCAGTCGGTGCCGCGCGGGCATCTCTTCGGCTTCATCGACCTCAGCCAGTCGACCAATATGTATTACTTCGTGCTGGCGGTGTTCCTGATCGGCATGGTGGTGATCTGGCGCTTCATCAACTCGCCCTTCGGGATGATCCTGAAGTCGATCCGCGAGAACGAGGCGCGGGCCACCTCGCTTGGTTATTCCGTCGCACGCTACAAGCTCGGCGCCTTCGTGATGTCCGCGGCGCTGGCGGGCCTTGCCGGCGGCGTCAAGGCGCTGGTCTTCCAGTTCGCGACGCTCACCGACGTCGCCTGGCAGATGTCCGGAGAAGTCATCCTGATGACGCTGCTCGGCGGCATCGGCACGCTGATCGGGCCGATCTTCGGCGCCGGTCTGGTGGTCACCCTGCAGAACTATCTGGCGACCTCGGATTTCCCGGTAACGATCATCACCGGTGTCGTCTTCATGGTCTGCGTCCTCCTGTTCCGGCGGGGCCTTATCGGCGAATTCTATGCCTCCCGCCTCGGCCGCAAGCTCGGCTTCGAGCATCGGCGCTGAACGGTCACAAGCAATGGAAAATTACGATTACATTGTCATCGGCGCCGGCAGCGCCGGATGCGTCCTCGCCAACCGGTTGTCGAAGGACCCGGCAAATCGCGTCCTGATCCTGGAAGCGGGCGGCAACGACAATTACCACTGGGTGCATATTCCGGTCGGCTATCTCTACTGCATCAACAACCCGCGCACCGACTGGTGCTTCACGACTGAGAAGGAAGAGGGGCTGAACGGCCGCTCGCTCTCCTATCCGCGCGGAAAGATCCTCGGCGGCTGCTCCTCGATCAACGGCATGATCTACATGCGCGGCCAGGCGCGGGACTACGATCTGTGGCGGCAGATGGGCTGCACCGGCTGGGGCTGGGACGACGTGCTGCCGATCTTCAAGAAGAGCCAGGATTTCTATCGAGGCGCCGATGAGATGCACGGTGCCGGCGGCGAGTGGCGGATCGAAAAGCAGCGTCTCCATTGGGCGGTGCTCGATGCCTTCCAGAGGGCGGCGGAAGAGGCCGGCATCCCGATCGTCGAGGATTTCAACCGGGGCGACAACGAGGGCTCCAGTTATTTCGATGTCAACCAGCGCTCCGGCATCCGCTGGAATGCGTCCAAGGCCTTCCTGCGTCCGGCGATGAAACGTTCGAACCTCACCGTGCTGACGAAGGCGCATGTGCGGCGGCTGATCATCGAAAACGGCGAGGTCAAGGGCGTCGAATTCCAGCACGACGGCGTCACCAAGAAGGCCTATGCGGCAAAAGAAACCGTGCTCAGCGCCGGCGCGATCGGTACGCCGCATATCCTCGAGCTTTCCGGCGTCGGCCGCGGCGATATCCTGCAGAATGCGGGGGTCGATGTGGTCAAGGAGGTCAAGGGCGTCGGCGAGAACCTGCAGGACCACCTGCAGCTGCGCATGGTCTACAAGGTGACCGGCGTTCCGACGCTGAACGAAAAGGCATCGAGCCTGGTCGGCAAGGCCGCGATCGGCCTCGAATATGCATTCAAGCGCTCCGGGCCGATGTCGATGGCGCCGAGCCAGCTTGGCATTTTCACCAAGTCCGGACCGGACAAGGAAACGGCGGATCTCGAATATCACGTGCAGCCGGTCTCGCTCGACAAGTTCGGCGACCCGGTGCATGCATTTCCGGCCATGACTGCCAGCGTCTGCAACCTTCGCCCGGAAAGCCGCGGTTCGGTGCATCTGAAAAGCCCGGATTTTGCCGCTTCTCCGGCAATTCATCCGAATTATCTTTCCGCGCCGGCCGACCGGCACGTTGCCGTGAAGTCGATCCGGCTAACCCGGGAAATCGTCCGCAAGCCCGCATTCGCGCGCTATCATCCGGAAGAATACAAGCCTGGCCCGAGCTACGAGACGGAAGCCGATCTCGAAAGAGCCGCGGGCGATATCGGCACGACCATCTTCCATCCGGTCGGCACCGCCCGCATGGGCGCCGATCCGGAGAGTGTCGTCGATCCACGGCTGAAAATGCGGGCGCTTGGGAAATTGCGTATCGCCGATGCCTCGATCATGCCCAATATAACCTCCGGCAACACCAATTCGCCGACGATCATGATCGCCGAAAAGGCGGCCGAGATGATTTTGGCGGATAACAGGTAGGGTGGGAGGTCGAATGTAGAGAGTTTGGACGGTGCGATGTTACCTTCTCCCCCGCGGGGAGAAGGTGGCCCAAAGGGCCGGATGAGGGGGCAAAGTCCTCGGTCTCGAAATGGGCGTTCTGCCGTGCGCTTCCTCATCGCCTCGCATTCGCTCGGCACTTCTCCCCGCTGGGGAGAAGGGAAAATCTCCCGCGCCGAACACCCAAAGGAGAAGGAAGCAGCATGCCCGATACCGCAAACCACACCGATGAAATCCTCCTCAATCGTATCGGCTCGGCCGCCATTATCCGGCTCAACCGGCCGAAGGCGTTGAACAGCCTCAATCTTTCCATGGTACGGACCATGAAGGCGGCAATGGAGCAGTTTGCGGGCGATCCGGACATTTCCTGCGTAATTTTGAAGGGGGAGGGCGAGCGGGGCCTGTGCGCCGGTGGAGATATCCGCGTCATCCACGAGATGGGCAGGACCAGGGACGCTGAGATGACGCGTTTCTGGCGCGAGGAATTTCCGCTCAATTACGCTATTTCCCATTACGGCAAACCCTATGTCGCGTTGATGGACGGCATCGTCATGGGCGGTGGCGTCGGTGTCGCCTCGCACGGCAAGCATCGCATCGTCACCGAGCGGACGAAACTCGCCATGCCGGAAACCGGCATCGGCTATGTGCCGGATGTCGGCGCCACCTGGCTCCTGCCGCGCGCTCCGGGCGAAACAGGTACGTGGATGGGGCTGACGGGCGAGATGATCGGTGCGGCTGACGCAATCTATGCCGATCTTGCCGATGTTTGCGTACCGTCCGAACGGCTCGATGCGCTGGTCGAAGCACTCGGCGAACTGAAGGGTGGCGCTTCGGACGAGCAGGTCCGCGCGGTGATGGATCGGTTTGCGGTCGTGCCGGGCGAGAGCCAGCTTCAGGCCAATCGCGATTTGATCAGCCGCTGCTTTGGTTTCGATACCGTTGAGGAGATTGTCGAAGCTCTGAATAAGGAGGATGATGCTTTCGCGGTGAAGACCCGCGAAGTGATCGCCAAACGCTCGCCGACGAGCCTGAAACTGGCCTTGCGGCTGCTGCGCCTGGGGCGTGGAAGCTCGAGCCTCGTCGAATGCCTGGAGCGCGAGTTCACGGTCGCTTCGGAACTGTTGCACAACCATGACTTCTACGAGGGGGTTCGGGCGGCTGTGATCGACAAGGACCGGAACCCGAAATGGCGGCCTCTAACGCTCGAAGAGGTGGGCGAGGCGGAGCTCGAAAAATATCTCGCCGTGCGGCATCCGGTTCTGTTTGCGGACCATCGGCTATAGATCGGGCCGCGCCCCGAAAATGGAAGCGGGTTTCGGGATAACGACCAAACGGCAGGAAGAAGAACAGACGGGAGGGAAAGATGACCAAGATCGCGTTTGTGGGCCTTGGAAATATGGGCGGACCGATGGCCGCCAATCTGGTGAAGGCGGGCCACGAGGTTCGCGGCTTCGATTTGTCGGAGGCTTCCGTAAAGGCCGCAACAGCAGCCGGTATCAAGGCCGCCGGCGCACTTTCGGAAGCCGTCAGCGATGCCGAATGCGTCATCACCATGCTGCCGAAAGGCCAGCATGTCACGGCGGTCTGGAGCGATCTGACGACGCTTTTGCCTGAGGGCACGCTGGTCATCGACTGCTCCACCATCGATGTGGAAAGCGCCCGCAAGGCGCACAAGCTGGCGGAGGTGATGAACTGCAGCGCGCTCGATGCGCCGGTCTCGGGCGGCACGGGCGGAGCGGCGGCCGGGACGCTGACCTTCATGGTCGGCGGTTCGGAAAAGGCTTTCGCAATGGGAAAACCCATATTGGAAGCCATGGGCAAGAAGATCGTTCATTGCGGTGCCCCCGGGGCCGGGCAGGCGGCGAAGATCTGCAACAACATGATCCTCGGCATTTCGATGATCGGCGTCTGCGAGGCCTTCGGGCTGGCGGAAAAGCTCGGTCTTTCGCATCAGGCGCTGTTTGACGTCGCCTCCACCTCGTCCGGGCAGTGCTGGTCGCTCACCAGCTATTGCCCGGTTCCGGGGCCGGTGCCGACCTCGCCCGCCAACAACGATTATAGACCCGGCTTCGCCGCCGCGCTGATGCTGAAGGACCTGACGCTGTCGCAGGAGGCAGCCAGGCAGACGGGGGCCGCCACGCCGCTCGGGCGTCACGCGTCCGAGCTTTATGCGGAGTTTGAGAAAGCCGGGCATGGCGGCGACGACTTTTCCGCGATCATCCAGATGCTGCGGGAGAAGGCGGGTGCCTAGGGTGGATCCGATCTTCTGATGCAGGCGGGCTTCGCCAACACGTTTGGCCACGCCGGCAGCACCGGCATGGTCGGGAACGGGGCAGGCAGTGGGTGATGCGGGTAGAAGGTAGATTTTGTCTGCCTGCCCCGGCCGCTTCGGCGATCATTCGAGGATTTCCCAGCCCTCGTCAGACCACTTTTCACGACCATCACCGGAACCGAGCCGAGAACCCGAGGAGGAGGCCGGTTCGCGAACCCGGTTCCCATCCGATGACGGGATGATTGTGGCGCGGCGGCGAGGGAGGGGGACGAAAAGAGCGGCTCGTTCGACGGAAGTCATTGAAGGGGTGGAGGATTATTTTTTGAGAGATCTTCGAATATCCCCGTGGGCATCTGCGGCTTATTTCGTGGACGAAATGGGAAACGCTTCGGGATACTTCGCCGACCAAAAAGGTTGATCCGGGTTGGGGATTGCAATCGATAGCCGATCAGCGCTGGACTTTTTCAGAGCAATCATAAAGAGGGGATGGCCGCTTCCGGGCGCAAACCGGAAGCGCCGTCTCGGCAGTCTTGAGGCCGCTTATTTTATGCACGGAGAAATAATATGAAAGTTATCAAGCTGATTTCGATCGCCATGATCGCACTGATTGCCGTCATCGGCTTCCGTTGGCACAGATACGTGACCAACAGCGAAACGGCGTATGAGGAGATCGGCATCGAACTGAACAGCCGGATGCCGGGGCCCATCAATAAATGGGGATGCGACAGGCTGCACGAAACCTTCGGCAATATTCTGCCCCCTTACGGCTGCCAGAGCGGCGCCGACGGCCGTCAGTGGCGCTAAGGTACCTGTCCGCCGAGAGCCCGTGGCGCATTCAAGCCCTGGGCTTTTCGGCGCGGGCCAAAGGGGGCATTGTAAAACAGGGGTAAAAGCTCCGCCAAATGATGCTGAAATGGAGAAAAATTTCCAAGCTCGCCATCTGGCGGGGTCCCCCCTTCCTCGCGGTCCGTCGTGTCTCCCGGTAGTTTCTCCGTCAGTCTCGAACACCGGAGAAATCCATGCACCGCCTCCTTATCCTCGGCACCGCGCTTGTCGCCCCCCTGGCCGCGCTTTTCGTAACGCCTGCGCTCGCCCAGCAGCCGAACAAACTCCTCAATGCCTCCTATGACATCGCCCGTGAAATCTTCGCGGCAGAAAACGAGGCCTTCATCAAGAGCCATCCGGGCGTCACGATCGATCAGTCGCATGCCGGTACCTCCAAGCAGGCCCGGTCCATCGTCGAAGGGCTGGAAGCCGATGTCGTAACCTTCAACCAGGTGACGGACGTCGATTTCCTGGTCAAACAGGGCTTTGTTTCGGCCGACTGGCAGAAGGAATTCCCGAACAGCGCCTCGCCCTTCTATTCCTTCCCGTCCTTCCTGGTGCGCGCCGGCAATCCGAAGAACATCAAGGACTGGGGCGATCTGGCGCGTGACGACGTGCATGCCGTCTTCCCGAACCCCAAGACCTCGGGTAACGCCCGCTACACCTATCTCGCGGCCTATGCCTGGGCCAAGGAAGCCTATGACGGCGACGAGGAAAAGATCGAAGCCTATATCGCCAAGATCTTCGACAATGTTCCGGTCTTCGATACCGGCGGTCGCGCCGCCACGACCACGTTCGTGGAGCGCGAGACGGGCGACGTGCTGATCACCTTCGAAGCGGAAACCCGCGGAATCGCCAAACAATACGGCGCCGACAAGGTCGAGGCCGTCACGCCATCCGTCAGCCTGCTTGCGGAATTCCCGGTTGCCATCGTCGACAAGGTCGCCAAGAAGCACGGCAGCGAAGCGCTCGCCAAATCCTATCTCGATTTCCTCTATTCCGAGGAAGGCCAGCGGATCGCCGCGCAGTTCGGCCATCGCATCAACAACGAGAAGGTGGCGGCAGAGTTCAAGAGCCAGTTCCCGGAAATCCGGCTCGTCAAGGTGGACGACGTGTTCGGCGGCTGGCAGAAGATCCAGTCGGAGCATTTCGCGTCCGGCGGCACTCTCGACAAGCTCTACGGCAGCCGTTAATCCGGCACCCTGACATTATTTGATCCTGCCCGGCGGATTCTCTTCGCCGGGCTTTGCCGTGAAAAAAGGAAGTAGCTGCGTGAGACGCAATGTCCTGCCCGGACTGCCATTGTCGCTGGGCGTGACCCTGTTTTATGTCGGGCTGATTGTCGTGCTCCCGCTGGCGGCGCTCGTCTTCAAGGCGGCGAGCCTCGGGCCCGAGGATTACTGGAGGATCGTCTCATCCAGCCGGGCGCTCGCGAGCTACCGCGTCACCGTGCTTTCGGCGCTGGGCGCCACAGTCTTCAATCTCTTCTTCGGCCTCGCACTCGCCTGGGTGCTGACCCGCTATCGCTTTCCCGGCTGGCGCATCGTCGACGCCATGGTCGATCTCCCCTTCGCGCTGCCGACGGCGGTGGCCGGCATTGCGCTGACGGCGCTGTTTACCACCAACGGCTGGTTCGGCTCGATCCTCGGCGATCTCGGCATCAAGGTGGCCTATACGCCGCTCGGCATCATGATCGCCATGTGCTTTACCTCGCTGCCTTTCATCGTGCGCACGGTGCAGCCGGTGCTGGAGGATCTCGATCCGGCGCTGGAAGAGGCGGCGCAATCGCTCGGCGGCTCGGACTGGGCGATCTTTCGCAAGGTCATCCTGCCGCTCCTGACGCCTGCGCTTCTGGCCGGCGTCTCGCTCTCGTTCGCGCGGGCGCTTGGTGAGTTCGGGGCGATCATCTTCATTGCCGGCAACCAGCCGATGTCGACGGAGATCACTGCCCTTTTAATCTTCATCCGGCTCGAGGAATACGACTATCAGGCCGCTGCTGCGATCGCGTCGGTCCTCCTCCTGACAGCGTTCTTCATGCTCGCGCTCACCAACTGGATGCAGTCGCGGGCGCTGCGCTACACGGCGAGGGGTTGACGATGAGCACTCCCGCTACCCGCCGCGAGCCGCCGCGCGTTGGCGACCAGCCGCTCTTTCGCCGATTGCTGATCGGCGTGGTGCTCGTCCTCGGCGCCTTCCTGATCCTCGCACCGCTGATCATCATCGGCGTCGAAGCCTTCGCCAAAGGCTGGGCGGTCTATCGCGATACGATCACCCATCCCGATACGCGCCACGCGATCATGCTGACGGTGCTTGCGGCGCTCGTCGCCGTGCCGGTCAATACGGTCTTCGGCATCGCAGCCGCCTGGGCGATCACCAAGTTCGATTTCTGGGGCAAGCGTTTCCTGCTCGTTGTGATCGAGATCCCGTTCTCCGTGTCCCCGATCGTCGCCGGCGTCGCCTATCTTTTCGTCTATGGCCTGCAGGGCATATTCGGGCCAGTGCTGGACGAATATGGGGTCAAGATCCTGTTCGCGATCCCCGGCATCATTCTGGCCTCGATGTTCGTAACCGCACCCTTCGTCGCGCGCGAACTTATCCCGTTGATGCAGGCTCAGGGGCGCGATCTTGAAGAGGCGGCGACCTCCCTCGGCGCGTCCGGCTGGCGGACCTTTTTCTCGGTGACGCTGCCGAACATCAAATGGGCGCTGCTTTATGGCGTCGTGCTCTGCAATGCGCGCGTCATGGGCGAGTTTGGCGCCGTCTCCGTCGTTTCGGGCAATATCCGCGGCCAGACCAATACGCTGCCGCTCCATATCGAGTTGCTCTATCACGACTACCAGGCGGCAGGTGCCTTCGCCTCGGCTTCCATCCTGGCGCTGATCGCCGTCTTCACCATCATTGCCAAGGTGGCGCTGGAGCGCCAGGGGGCGGGCCGGATCCGACGTCCGGCACTTGCCGCCAATACTGCGGAGAAAACCTCATGAAAATCCGCCTCGACCACGTCGTCAAAACTTTTGAAACCTTCCGTGCGGTGAAAGATGTTTCGCTGGAGATCGAAAGCGGTGAACTCGTCGCGCTGCTCGGGCCATCCGGTTCCGGCAAGACGACGATCCTGCGCATGGTCGCCGGCCTCGAATATGCGGATCAAGGCCACATCTATTTCGGCGATCAGGATGCGACCGATATTCCCGTGCGCGATCGCGGCGTCGGTTTCGTCTTCCAGCACTATGCGCTTTTTCCGCATATGACGGTCGCGGAAAACATCGCCTTCGGCATGAAGGTGTCCAGGGTGAAACGCGAAAAGGCGGCGATCGACGCCCGCGTTTTGGATCTGTTGCGTCTGGTTCGCCTCGAAGGCCTCGGCGATCGGTTTCCGGCGCAGATTTCCGGCGGCCAAAGGCAGCGTGTGGCGCTTGCCCGCGCACTTGCGGTCGATCCCAAGGTGCTGCTGCTCGACGAACCGTTCGGCGCGCTCGATGCAAATGTCCGCCGCGACCTTCGCCGCTGGCTGCGCGAGATCCATTCGGAACTCGGCATCACCACGCTCTTCGTCACCCATGACCAGGAAGAGGCGCTCGACCTTGCCGACCGGGTTGTGATCCTGAAAGACGGCCAGATCGTCCAGCAGGGCACCCCGGAAGAGGTCTGCCGTGATCCGAAATCGTCCTTCGTCATGAAATTCCTCGGCGATGCCAACGTGATCGCTGCCGAAGTGCGCGACGGCAGGGCCTATGCCAGCGGCGCCGCGATCGAGGTTTCCGGCCTGGCGAACGGCAAGGCCGAGCTTTATGCGCGTCCGACCGATCTCGACTGGTCGCTGCAAGGCCCCGGCATTCCCGCCAGCATCATCCGCGTACTCGACCGCGCCGACGGTCGCCGGGTGTTGGCGACGGCCGAGACTGGCGAGCATCTGGAATTCGATGTCGAGCCGGAACGCCTCGTGAAAGCAGGGGATGGCGGCTTCGTGACATTGCGGCGGGCGAAAGTGTTCCTGCTTACTTAAAGTTGTATTAAAATTGCATTTGCAATTATTGATACTGTATGCGAAGGTTGTTGCGTAAGCATACCTGCCCCGCATGTCGTCAGCTATCGTTGTCACCCTTCTGGAGGTCGCCGGCTCGCCGCGCGCCAGGGTTCTCCTTTGCGTGAGCGATCCGACTGCCGGCGTTCACGGGGCGCCACCTACGCTTGGAGGGGCGCATGTCGTTTTCAATCGCAAACCATAAACTTGTTTCGCAGGGCGTCGATATTCTCGATGAGGGCACGACCAAAATGGGCGGGGCGCTCGATCCCCGTTTTCTGGTCATCCACTATACCGCCGGGGCCTCTTTCGATGGAGACCTTCAGTCGCTTGCCCGCGACAAGGAGACCCAGGCGTCGGTCCACCTCCTCATCGGGCGGGACGGAAAGGTGGCGCAGATCGTGCCGTTCAATCGTGTCGCCTGGCATGCCGGGCGGAGCCAGTGGGGAGAAATCGCCGGCCTCAACAGTCATTCGATAGGCATTGAACTTTCCAACGGCGGTGTTCTGACAAAACTTGCGAACGGCAAGTTCACGACGTGGTTCGGCAAGGAAATCCCGGATGGCGAGGTCATGGAGGCAGCTCACGAGCGGGGAGGGCCTGTGCGCGGCTGGCATACATATCCGCAGAAGCAGCTGGACAGGCTGATCGAGGTCGCCCACGCACTGCATGCAAAATACAACTTCCTCGACATTTTGGGCCATGACGACATCTCGTGGCCGCGAAAGTCGGACCCCGGTCCGGCCTTCCCAATGAATTCCGTACGGTCGCGTATCCTCGGGCGCCATACCTGATCCGGGACTGGCAACTGCGTCAAGGCAGAAGTTCGAAGCTGCTCGTTGCCAGAACCTCGCCATTGACGATGAGTTCGACCGGGTGCCGCCCGGGATAGTGCACACGCGTGGTGAAATTTCGGATGGCGCGGCTGATCGAAAGCTCGCAGGCTGCTCCGGACGCAAGCGTGATCTCCTTCCACTTGAAGACCTTTTTCGACGTGCCGCCGGCCTTCTTCACATAATGGACGGCGTAGTCGATGACGAGCTTCTGCGGTTCAGTGGCGGTCGACGTGAGCCTTGCTGCGATCTTTACCGAACCGCCGAGCTTCACTGCGGGGGGCGTTACGGCAAAGGCATCGACCGTCACCTCCGCTTTGTGGCCCGCGCCGAAAAGATGGAGGGCGCGGGAATCCCCCTTTTTGATCAGCGTTCTGAGTGCCTGCTTGATGATCCAGCCGGTGCGGGGATCGTTCTGATCCCAATGCGCGATCGTGTCGAAAACCCATTCCGGGTGGTCTTTGGTGATGTCGTTCAGGTGGTTGGCGACGGATTTGCGGACATAGAGGCTTGGATCGCTCTTCAGGTTTTCGAGGATCGGCGCGACCGGTGAGGGGTCGGCGATCAGCGCCTTCAACTGGAAAGACCAGGGCAAGCGAGGCCGGCAGCCTTCGCTCGAAAGGCGTCGCACATGCTCATTCTCATCGAGCGACCAGCGCTGCATGACCTTGAGCGTCCGCTCGAGGTCCTTCAGGAGGAAATGCCTCACGGCAAATTCCGAGGAGCCGAAGCGGGTGAAAAAGGCGAGTGCATCCATGGAGAGATCGAAATGGTCGTGGCCGTAGAGGGCCACGTATTCCGGCAGGGTGATGGAGGCGAAGCCGTGGTCTATGCGCGGCGCGAGCGCGCGGAGAATTTCGAGGTTTCGTTCGAAACCGCCGGGCAGGACATGGTGGTAGGCGACCGCGATCTGCCTGAGCCGTTGCATAATGCTGAGGCCGTCGAGACCTTCCGAGGCCAGCGCGAGAAACTTCTCGCAGTCGAATGCGGGATAGATTGCGGCGGTTTCGGCTGCAAAGTGTCTAAGGCGTTCGCGATTGAAGATTTCCTTCAGCAGCGGAGCTGCTTCGGCTTCAGTCTCGGCCATGTCCTCACCTTCAGATGTTCCCTTTTTGTTTTGCTATTCGACTCGTCTGGGGGAGGCAAGGGCAAAAGAAAACCGGCCGATGCTTGAGGCGTCGGCCGGTTGTGGTTGGTTTGTCGGCGGGTGCGCGTTCAGCTCATCTGGCTGACGAAGCGGGTTTCGAGGTAGGCTTCGACCGCTTCCGAACCTCCTTCCGTGCCGTAGCCGGAATCCTTGATGCCGCCGAAGGGCACTTCCGGAATGGCAAGACCGTTATGGTTGATCGTCAGCATGCCGGCTTCCATCTCGCGCCCGAGGGCGTGAGCGGTCTTGACCGAGCCCGTGAAGGCGTAGGAGGCGAGACCAAAGGGCAGGCGGTTGGCTTCCGCGATCGCGTCCTCGAAATGCGAGAAGCGGTTGACGATTGCAAGCGGGCCGAAGGGCTCGTCGTTCATCACCTTCGCCGAGGTCGGCACGTCGGCAAGCACGGTGGGCTCGAAGAAATAGCCCTTGTTGCCGATGCGTTTTCCCCCGGTCTTCCATTCGGCGCCGTTCGATACCGCATCATGGATCATCTCTTCCATGGCAGGAATGCGGCGGTCGTTGGCAAGCGGCCCCATGGTGACGCCGTCTTCCAGGCCGTTGCCGACCTTGATTGCCCGCGCGGCCTTGACGAAACCTTCCATGAACCTGTCGGCGATGCCGTCCTGCACGAGGAAGCGGGTCGGCGCGACGCAGACCTGGCCGGCATTGCGGAACTTCGCCGCCGCCGTTACTTCGATCGCCTTTTCGAGATCGGCGTCATCGAAGATGATCGCCGGGGCATGACCGCCGAGTTCCATCGTCGCGCGCTTCATGTGCCTGCCGGCGAGCGCCGCCAGATGTTTGCCGACGGGCGTGGAGCCGGTGAAGGAAATCTTGCGGATGACCGGATGCGGGATCAGGTATTCGGAAATCTCGGCCGGGATCCCGTAGACCAGATTGACGACGCCTGCCGGAATGCCGGCATCGGCAAAGGCGCGGATCAGTTCGGCCGGGGAAGCCGGCGTTTCTTCCGGTGCCTTGGCGATGATGGAGCAACCGGTGGCGAGTGCCGCGGAAAGCTTGCGGACGAGCTGGTTGATCGGGAAGTTCCAGGGCGTGAAGGCGGCCACCGGACCGACCGGCAGCTTGATCGCCATGTTCGAGACGCCGCTGAAGCGGGCCGGGATGATCTGGCCGTAGGTGCGGCGGGCTTCCTCGGCGAACCAGTCGATCGTGTCGGCCGCACCCATGACTTCCATCTTCGACTGGGCGAGCGGCTTGCCTTGTTCGCGCGTCATCATATAGGCGATGGTTTCCACGCGCGAGCGCATGATGTCGGCGGCCTTGCGCATCAGTTTCGAGCGCTCGAAGGCCGAGGTATCGCGCCAGATCTTGAAGCCCTTGCCTGCCGCTTCCAGCGCCAGATCGAGATCGGCCTTGCGGGCATGGGCGATCTTGCCGATCACCTCTTCGGTTGCTGGATCGACGACGGACAAGGTCTCGCCGCCGATGGCATCGCGCCATTCGCCGTTGATGAAAAGCTTTACGTCAGGATAGGTCTGCATGAGGTCCACTTTCATGATCAAAGGGGGATCGGCGTAGTCGGGATCGCCGAGGCAGATGGAAATTCCGGTGCTGACGTAAGATAAAAGCCGTCCCCAATCAATGGGCTGGCGAAAAAGTAATACTAATAAAAGCGCAGGCGCGGGAAGCCCGCGCCTGCGCTCAAATGCCGGTTGAAAGCGGATCAGAAGAAGGCCTGTATGCCGGTCTGGGCACGGCCCAGAATCAGCGCGTGGACGTCGTGGGTGCCCTCGTAGGTATTGACGGTTTCCAGATTCTGCGAATGGCGCATGACGTGGAATTCGATCTGGATGCCGTTGCCGCCGTGCATGTCGCGGGCCTGACGGGCGATATCCAGCGCCTTGCCGCAGTTGTTGCGCTTGACGATTGAGATCATTTCCGGGGCCATCTTGTGCTGATCCATCAGCTGGCCGACGCGCAGGCTGGCCTGCAGGCCAAGCGCAATCTCGGTCTGCATGTCCGCGAGCTTCTTCTGGTAGAGCTGCATGCCGGCGAGCGGCTTGCCGAACTGCTTGCGGTCCAGGCCATACTGGCGGGCGCGGAACCAGCAGTCTTCGGCAGCCCCCATGACGCCCCAGGAAATGCCGTAGCGGGCGCGGTTCAGGCAGCCGAACGGACCCTTCAGTCCCGAAACGCCAGGCAGCAGCGCATCCTCGCCGACTTCGACGCCATCCATGACGATCTCGCCGGTGATCGACGCGCGCAGCGAGAGCTTGCCGCCGATCTTCGGCGCCGAGAGGCCCTTCATGCCCTTTTCCAGCACGAAGCCGCGGATTTCGTTGTTATGGGCTTCCGATTTTGCCCAGACGGCAAAGACATCGGCGATCGGGGCGTTGGAAATCCACATCTTGGAGCCGCGCAGGCGGTAGCCGCCTTCGATTTTTTCCGCGCGCGTCTTCATGCCGCCCGGATCGGAGCCGGCATCGGGTTCGGTCAAGCCGAAGCAGCCGATCAGCTCGCCGGAGACGAGGCCCGGCAGGTATTTTTGTCTCTGTTCGTCGGAGCCATAGGCGTAGATCGGGTAGATGACCAGCGAGGACTGGACGCTCATCATCGAGCGGTAGCCGCTGTCGATGCGCTCGATCTCGCGGGCAACGAGGCCGTAGGCGACGTAGGAGGCGTTGGCCGCGCCGTATTCTTCCGGCAGCGTGACGCCGAGCAGGCCGGTCTGGCCCATCAGCCTGAAAAGCTCGGGCTCCGTCGTTTCATCGAGATAGGCCTCCTGGACGCGCGGCAGGAGTTCGGATTTGGCAAAGGCGGCCGCCGCGTCGCGGATCATCCGCTCCTCGTCGGTCAGCTGGTCTTCGATGAGAAAGGGATCGCTCCAGGAAAAAGCCAAGGGTCTGCCTCCAATTTCAAAGTTGAAGGAATTATCGCCGCAGCGGGGCTGAGAGCAAGCACCGTTTACTCAATCCGCCATGATCTATAGTAATAGCACCATGGTGAACCTTTCGAGAAAATTCCTTCCTTCCACCTCGGCTCTCGCCGCCTTCGATTCCGTTGCACGGCTAGGCAGTTTTTCCGGTGCGGCGGACGAGTTGTCGCTCACGCAAGGGGCGATCAGCCGCCAGGTTTCCGGGCTGGAGGAGCAATTGGGCATCCTGCTTTTCGACCGCACCAGCCGCGGCGTGGTGCTGACCGAAGCGGGCGCAGACTATGCCAAGGCGGTTGCCGGCGCACTCGCGCAGATCCGCTCCGCGTCGCTGGCCGCCATGACCAAACGGCATAGCGACCAGCTGAATATCGCGATCCTGCCGACCTTCGGTACCCGCTGGCTGATGCCGCGTATTCCGCATTTCGTCGCGCGTCATCCGGAGATCACGCTGAATTTCGCGACCCGCATCGGCGTCTTCGATTTCGATCGGGACGGCATCGACATGGCGATCCATATCGGCGAGCCAGACTGGCCGGGCGCCGAATGCACCTTCCTGATGGAGGAGATGGTGGCGCCGGTCGCTTCACCCGCCTTTCTCAAGACGCATCCGATCGGCAAGGGGGAAGACCTCCTGCGTCTGCCGCTCCTGCACATGGCCTCACGACCGGGTGCCTGGAGCCACTGGTTCGAAAGCCTCGGCATAACCGGCACGCCGTCGCAGGGCATGCGCTTCGAGCAGTTCGGCAATGTGGCGCAGGCGTGCATCGCCGGGCTCGGCGTGGCGCTGATGCCGCTTTTCCTGATCGACTCAGAGCTCGCGAGCGGGCAGTTGGTCGAGGCGTTTCCGCATCAGGTCAGGAGCCCGAGCGCCTATTATGCGGTGGCGCCAATGAGCAAGAAGGATTTCCGGCCGGTGGTGGCCTTTCGGGCGTGGTTGCTGGAAGAGGTCGGGCGGTATCGGGAAAAGGAAGAGGTGGTGGGGTGGTAAGGCGCTGAGGTGGCCTTAATCCTCCCCGCAAGGGCAGAGGCTTAGGCTCAACCGGTTGAATCAAAAGGGCTGAGCAAGGCAAAGCGGTGCGGCATGTCGATCTCCCCCCTTGAGGGGGAGATGCCCGGCAGGGCAGAGGAGGGTATGGTGGCATACTCCCTCTGCTGTTGAGTTTGCGGCGGCACCCCCCTCTGTCACGTTCGTGACATCTCCCCCTCAAGGGGGGAGATTAGAGGGAGCCCGTTGCGCCCTCGCGGCTAAAGCCTCGGCCTCATATCCAACCAATCCGTCCCAGCTTCATAAGCAAGTGCCATTTCCAGCACCGCCTTGTCCGCCCGCGGTCGGCCGATGATCTGGATGCCGGTCGGCAGGCCCTTTTGCGAAAAGCCTGCGGGCATGGCGGCGACCGGCAGCCCAGCCATCGAGGGGCCGATGACCACTTCCATCCAGCGGTGATAGGTATCCATTGTGTGGCCGGCGATTTCCTTGGGCCAATGAATGTCCGCATCAAAGGGAAAAACCTGAGCCGACGGCAGGATCAGGTAGTCGTAGCGCTCAAAAAGCGCCAGCATATATTGATACCAGGCGCTGCGACGTTTCGAGGCGAAATGCACCTCGCGTCCGGTCATCTCGAGGCCGCGTTCGATTTCCCAGATGATCTCCGGCTTCATAAGCGCGCGCTTTTCCGGATCGTCGTAGCTGTCGCGCATGCCATTGGCGGCGAGCCAGCTTCGGAGCGTCGTCCAGGACCGCCAGACATCCGCCATGTCGAAATCCGGCACGAGATCATCGACCTTGCAGCCGAGCCGTTCGAAGAGGGGCAGGGTGGCGCTGCAGAGTTCCAGCACGCCGGGTTCGAAGGGCAGGTAGCCGCCGAGATCGCCGAGCCAGGCAATGCGGGTGCCGGAAAAGTCATGGCGGATTTCAGGCGTCAGGTCTTCGGTCGCCAGCGAATGCGGGTCGCGGGGATCATAGCCGGCCTGGGTGGAGAGCAATGCGGCGGCATCGCGCACGGTGCGCCCCATCGGACCGAGTACCGAAAGCTGACCCATGAAGAGTTCGAGCTTCAGCGACGAGGGGATGCGGCCGTAGCTCGGACGGAAACCGACGACATTGTTGAACGCCGCCGGATTGCGCAGCGACCCCATCATGTCGCTGCCATCGGCCACCGGCAGCAGATGCGCGGCAAGGGCTGCGGCTGCGCCGCCGCTCGAGCCGCCAGCGGTCTTGGTCGCATCGTAGGGATTTTTCGTCGTGCCGTGCACCGGATTGTAGCTCTGCGAGCCGAAGCCCTGTTCGGGCGTGTTGGTCTTGCCGATGATGATCGCGCCCGCCGCGCGGATCCGCTCGACCATCACCTCGTCCTTATCAGGCACGAAATCGGCAAAGAGCGGCGAACCGTAGGTGCAGCGGATGCCCTTTACCTCGCAGAGGTCCTTGATGGCGATCGGAAAGCCATGCATCCAGCCGCGCGAAGTCCCTCCGGCCAGTTCCGTGTCGCAGGCGGCCGCTTCGGCAAGCAGGGCGCCAGTGTCGCGAAGGCTGACGATGGCGTTGATCGCCGGGTTCAATTTCCCGATCCGTGCGAGATAGGCTTTCATTGCATCGATGCAGGAGAGCCGGCCATCATGGATCGCCTCCGAAAGCTCAATGGCGGAAAGCCCGGTAATTTCCTCGTCCTGCATATCTGTCTCCCGATGGCGGTCTGGATTTCCTTCCGGGAAGCTGAAAAAGTCAAGAAGCCCGGGACAAGTTGCGAGAGGCCTGTAAACGACTCGACAAAACAGTACGGCCCCTCTATCCTGATTAAACGTTTAAGCAGGGTCCCTGATGAAGGCTGTCCGAACCGGATCGAACATGAGCGCGATTGCGGCCGCACTGGGTGTGTCGGCGGCGACCGTGTCGAATGCGCTTTCCGGCAAGGGGAGGGTATCTCCGGAACTCGTCGAGAAGGTCCGCGCCAAGGCGGCGGAGCTTGGATATGTGCCGAGCCTGACGGCGCGGGCGCTGAGGACCGGCCGCACCGGAGTGCTCGGTCTGGTGCTGCCTGACATCGCCAATCCGCTTTTCCCGCAGATCGCCCAGGCGATCGAAAATGCCGCCTCGAATGCCGGCTTCGGCGTGCTGATTGCCGACTCCCGCGGCGATATCGGCCAGCAGACCGAGGCGATCAACCGGCTTCTCGAACGCGGCGTCGACGGCATGGTCATCGTACCCCGGCGCGGCACGCGGATCGCCGATGTCGGTTGTCCCGTCGCGGTCATCGATACGCCGTCGACCCCCGGTAACACCGTTTCCGCCGACCATTGGGATGGCGGGGCGCAGATGGGCCGGCATCTGGCCGCATTCGGACATCGAAAGGTCCTGCTGATCGGGACGGGCAGCTCCTCCAACGTGCAGAACGACCGGATCGGCGGGTTGAAGGCGGGCCTCGGCGCCGAAGTCGAATGCGAAACCCTGTGGATCGAAAAGGTGGAGGCTCTTTCAGGCAAAGGCTGTCCTCTCGGTCTCGTGGCCAAGGCGAGGGCCGGGTTTACTGCGTTTGCGGCGGTTTCGGACCTTTCGGCGCTGAGGGCGCTTACCGAATTGCAGCGCGCGGGCATTCGCGTGCCGGAAATGGTCAGCGTCACCGGCTTCGACGATCTCGTCTGGTCGCCCGTGGTCACTCCGGCGTTGACCACCATGCGCATGGACATGGCACAAATCGCCGATCTGGCGGTTGCAGCCCTTACCGGCGCCATCGAGGCTGCCGGCGGCATCGAGCCGGAGACGGCGGAAAAGGTCTCGTCCGCCCGGGACCGCGTGCCCATGCAGCTTATCGTCCGCCAGTCGAGCGGCGTTCCGAATTCGCATGCCCAAACCTCAACGATAAAACCGACAGCAGGAGAACTTACGCGATGAAAAAGGTCATTTTTGCATCGGGCGCTGTTCTGATGCTCGCCACAGGGGCGGCTCAGGCCCAGGAAAAGACGCTGACAATCTCCGTCTATGCGCTGGCGCAGGACGAATACAAGCAGATCATCTACGATCCCTTCGAAAAGGTCTGCGGCTGCAAGCTTGTCGTGGAGACCGGCAACAGCGTCGAGCGCATCGCCAAGATGGAAGCCAACAAGGCCAATCCGGTGGTCGATATGGCGGTCGTCTCCATGGCCGATGCGCTGGCCGCTTCGCGCGCCGGGCTGATCGACAAGGTGGACACGTCCAAGCTCTCCAACTTCGACAAGCTCTACGACATCGCCAAGGATCCGAACAAGGACGGTATGAGCGTCGGCTACACGTTCTACGCCACCTCGATCGCCTATCGTTCCGACAAGATGAAGATCGAATCCTGGGCAGATCTCCTGAAGCCGGAATATGCAAGCCATATCGCCTGGCCGAACGTCACCACCAACCAGGGGCCGCCGGCGCTCTACATGCTGGGGCAGGCGCTCGGCAAGGATACGCCGGACCTGAAGGCGGCGATCGCGGCGGTCGGCGAAAAGAAGGACGAGATCGTCACCTTCTACGAAAAGTCCTCGCAGCTCGTGCAACTGATGCAGCAGGAGGAAATCTGGGCAGCGCCGATCGGCCGCTTCACCTGGGCGCCGTTCACCAAGCTCGGCATGCCGATCGCCTGGGCCACTCCGAAGGAAGGCCAGACCGGCGGCATGAACGTCATGGTCGTCACAAAGGGTTCCAAGAACCGCGACCTGGCGTTGCAGTTCATGGACTTCTGGCTCTCGGCGGACGTTCAGACCAAGGTGGCTGAAAAGATGATCGACAGCCCGGCCAACAAGGAGGTGAAGCTGTCGGAAGCCGCCGCCAATAACCTTACCTATGGCGAGGAAACGGCGAAAAGCCTGAAGCTCATTCCATCCGCCGTCGCACTCGACAACCGGGCCGGCTGGATCAAGAGCTGGAACGAGGCGGTCGGTCAATAAGCAATCCATAAAGTAATTACGAGATAGCCTCCCAAGGCTGAGGGATGCGGGCAGCGCGCGAATGCCTGTCCGCATCCCTACTTTCTGCGGAACAGGGTCACTTCAGATGTTTCAAAACAGGGCCGAAGCGCTTGCACTTGCGTTGCCCGCCGCGCTCTTCGCCGCGGCGGTCTTCCTCGTGCCGGTGGTGATCCTGCTTTCCGACGGATTTCGCAGTTCCGCTGGCGGCTGGACGATCTCGGCCTATACGGATTTCTTTTCCAATTCTCTGAACCAGACCGTTTTCCTGCGCACGCTGAAGCTCGGAGCGCTGGTGACGGTGGTCTCGGCGGTGATCGGTTATGCGGCGGCATTCGCGATCGTCAGCCTGGAGCCCGGCGCCAAGGGCCGGATGACGGGGCTCGTCGTGCTGCCGCTGATGATCTCGCCGGTGGCTCGCACCTACGCCTGGATCGTCATCCTCGGCCGCACCGGCATCGTCAACCAGGCGTTTCAGGCTCTGGGGATTACTGAAGTGCCGCTGCGCATCCTGTTCTCCGAGACGGCGATCTTCATCGGCCTTCTGCAGCTCTTCCTGCCGCTGATGATCATCTCGCTGATCTCGGCGCTCGAAAACATGCCGAAGGACGCCATTCCTGCCGCCCGGGTACTCGGCGCGAACTGGTTCCAGGTGTTCTGGAAAGTGGTGCTGCCGCTGACCAAGGAGGGTCTTGTCATCGGCGGCACGCTGGTCTTCACCGGCTGTCTGACGGCCTATATCACGCCGGCCATCCTCGGCGGCTCCAAAGTGCTGATGCTGGAAACGCTGCTCTACCAGCAGGTTTCGGTCTCCAACAATTTCGTCTCGGCGAGCGTCATCGCCTTCATCCTGATCGTCATGAGCTTTGCCGCCAATATTCTCCTGAAGCGCGTTGCGACCGCGAGGAACAAGATGAGGAGCCGGCCATGAATGCGCGCAGCCTCTTCATCCCCATTACATTGGTTCTGGTGCTCGGCTTCCTGATCGGGCCGTTCCTGATCATCGTGGCAGCCTCCTTCTCGGCCGGCGAGACGCTCAATTTCCCGCCGCAGGGCTTCTCCCTCCGCTGGATCGCCAAGGTCTTCACGGTCGAGAGTTTCCAGGCAAGTTTCGCCATGTCCCTGTTTCTGGCGATCGGCGGCACAGCGGCGGCGCTGGTGCTCGGCATTCCGGCCTCCTATGCCCTGTCGCGCTACAAGCTGCCGGGCGCGGAAATCGTCCGCACCGTCGTTTCCGCGCCAATCATTGTGCCGGGCATCATCGTCGGCCTGGCGCTCCTGCGCTATATCGTGGTCCCCTTCCAGGTGGGCATAACGCTGGCGCTGTTCGTCGCCCATACGGCTTTGGTGCTGCCCTATGCGGTGCGGGTCGTTTCCGCCAGCCTCGACAACCTGCGCTCCGATATCGAGGAGGCCGCCGTGCTGCTCGGCTCGTCGCGGCTCGGTGCCTTCTTCCGGGTGGTGATGCCGAACATCCGCGGCGGCATCATGTCGGCCTTCATCCTCGGCTTCGTCACCAGCTTCAACCAGGTGCCGGTGTCGCTCTTCCTTTCCGGGCCGGGCGTGCGCACTCTTCCGGTGGACATGATCGCCTATATGGAGATCGTCTTCGATCCGTCGGTTGCCGCACTTTCCTCGCTGCTCGCCTTTCTTTCCATCGGCATCGTCTTTGCCGCCGAACGTTTTCTCGGATTTTCCCGCTATGTCTGATGCGTCCTACCTCTCGCTCGAAAAGCTGACGCTCGCCTATGGCGACACGGTCGCGGTCGCCGATCTCGATCTCGACATCAGGAAGGGCGAACTGATCGCGCTTCTCGGCCCGTCCGGCTGCGGAAAGACGACGACCATGCGCGCGATCGCCGGCCTGCTGCCGGTGAAAAGCGGCCATGTCCGTCTCGACGGTGCCGACATGACCTGGGTGCCGGCCAACAAGCGCGCCGTCGGCCTGGTGTTCCAGTCCTATGCGCTGTTCCCGCATCTTTCCGTCTATGAAAACGTCGCTTTCGGATTGAAGCTCAAGGGAATGCGGGGTGCCGATCTCGATGCCAAGGTTCAGGCCGGCCTGAAATCCGTCGGCCTGTCGAGTTTTGCGAACCGCAAGCCGGCGGAGCTTTCGGGCGGCCAGCAGCAGCGCGTGGCGCTGGCCCGGTCCATGGTCATGGAGCCGAAGGTGCTGCTGCTCGACGAGCCGCTCTCGAACCTCGACGCCCGCCTGCGTCTCGAAATGCGCACCGAACTGCAGCGCGTCCAGAAGGAAACAGGGGTGACGATGATCTTCGTCACCCACGACCAGGCCGAGGCGCTGGCGCTCGCCGACCGGATCGTGGTGATGAAGGGCGGGGCGATCGAGCAGATCGGATCACCGGAGGACATCTACAACCGCCCCGTCTCGTCTTTCGTTGCCGATTTCGTCGGCTTCGAAAACATCTTTCCTCTTGAAGGCGGCAGGCTCAGGACGAGCGGCGGCCTGATCGAACTCTCAGGCGAGGCCCCTTCAGCGGCGGGTCTCGCCTGGCGGCCGCGTATGGTGACCCTGGGAACTGGTCCTTTCCGGGGCACTGTGCGCGGCACATCCTTTGCCGGCGATAGCCGGGAATATCTGCTGGATACTTCGCTCGGCCCGATCAAGGCGGAGGTCGAGGCAGGTCTGTCCGCTCACCCGCTCGGTGCCGATCTTCTCTTCGACCTGCCGGCCGAAAAGGCCGCGCTCCTTTCCAAGTTTTCGTAAGGCGTCGCTGACATGGGCATCTGGATCGATACCGACATGGGCTTCGACGACATAGCAGCGGTCATGGTGGCTGCGCATGCGGGACTTGCGATCGACGGTGTTTCGCTCGTCTTCGGCAATGCGCCGCTGGAGCGTGTCCGCCACAACGCCGCCGGCGCAGCGTCAGCCTTCGTCTGGCCGTTCCCAATTCATGCCGGACGCGCCGCTCCCGCACTTGGCCGGCTGGAAACGGCGGCCAACGTTCTGGGCGATGCCGGCATGCCGACGACTGGTCTCCACCTTCCCGAGTTCGCCGATACCTTCCACAACGATGCCTTTAAAGCGCTTTGCGCCTGGCTGGAGAAGGATGAGGGAGAACGGCGCGTCCTGGCACTCGGCCCGCTTACCAATATCGCCGCCGTGGCGCTTGCCCGGCCGGATCTAGCCGACAGGATCACCGATCTCACCTGGATGGGCGGTGGGGTGACTTCCGGCAATCACACGGCTTCCGCCGAATTCAACGCCTTCGCCGATCCCGAAGCGCTGGCAATCCTTTTGGCGCACGGGATCCCGTTCCGGATGATCGATCTCGATCTCTGTCGCCAGGTTCTCTGTGCGCCCGAGGACGTGGCGCCGATCCGAGCTGCGGGAGGGCGCAATGCGGCGCTGCTCGCCGATCTGCTCGCCGGGTTCGTCGCCATTGCCACGAGCCGGGGCCGCCCGGCCATGCCACTCTACGATGCAGTGGCGGCGGTCGCCTTCGCTCATCCCGAACAAGTCATCTGGCGAAAGGCTCGCCTCGACGTGGAGCTTGCGGGAACATTCACGCGCGGACGCACCGTCATCGAGACGCGGGCCGGCCGTGGGGAATTCAATGCAGCCTTCGGCGTCGAGATCGACGTCGAGAAGGCAAGAACCGTTATCCTCGAAACATTGCGCGCGGAGGCAAGCTGGTGAAGAGCATCATAGCGACCGTACAGGAGTTTACAGAGCCCGGGTTGCGCGACCGCGCGGTGGCGGCCGCGCGAGGCGACGGTCCGTTCGACATCCTGATAACCGGCGGTACCCTGGTCGACGTGGTGACCGGCGAGCTACGCCCTGCCGACATCGGCATCATCGGCCCGTTGATCGCCAGCGTTCATGAGGCCGGCAGCCGGTCCGATGCGGCTGAGATCGTCGATGCGTCCGGCACCTTCATTTCGCCAGGCCTCATCGATACCCATATGCACATCGAGAGTTCGATGGTGACGCCTGCGACCTATGCCGGCACCGTCCTGCCGCGCGGCGTCACGACAGTCGTCTGGGATCCCCACGAATTCGGCAATGTGCACGGCATCGACGGGGTCGGCTGGGCGCTGGATTCGGTCAAGCTGCTGCCGCTTCGGGCCGTCGTGCTGGCACCGTCTTCGGTCCCTTCCGCTCCCGGTTTCGAGGTGGCAGGAGCCGATTTCGACGTCTCGGCCATCGAGGAGATGCTTTTCTGGCCGAAGATCGCCGGGCTTGCCGAGGTGATGAACATGCGCGGCGTCATCGACCGCGAACCTCGCATCAGTGCCATCGTGCAAACCGCGCTGACCTCGGAGAAACTCGTTTGCGGCCATGCGCGCGGCCTCGCGGGACCGGATCTCCAGGCATTCATGACGGCAGGCGTGACCTCCGACCACGAGCTCGTCTCGGGCGAGGATCTGATCGCCAAACTGCGCGCAGGCCTTACAATCGAGCTGCGCGGCTCGCATGACCACCTGCTGCCGGAATTCGTCCAGGCGCTCAATGGACTCGGCCAGCTGCCGCAGACCGTGACGCTCGCGACGGATGATGTCTTTCCGGACGATCTCGCCAAGAACGGCGGTCTCGACGATGTGGTGCGCCGGCTCGTCCGCTATGGGATGAAACCGGAATGGGCGTTGCAGGCGGCCACCTTGAACGGTTCCGTCAGGATTGGTCGTGCCGACCTCGGCCTCATCGCCGCCGGTCGGCGGGCAGACATCGTGCTGTTCGAGGATCTCAAGGATTTCCGCGCGCGCCAGGTCTTTGCAAGCGGCACCTTGGCCGCGCGGGCCGGGGCCATGACGATCGATCTGTTTGCCGCCGACCCGTCGCTGCTTCGCGACTCGGTCAAGCTTGAGCCCCTCCAGGCCGAGGATTTCAGGCTTCCCGCGACGGGCAGGAAGGTGCGGCTCGCGACCATCGATCGCCCGCGTTTCACGAACTGGGGGCAGACGGATGCGGATGTCGTCGACGGCTATGTGGTACCCCCGGAGGGCGCGACGTTGATCGCCGTGACCCACCGCCACGGCCGCGCCGACAGCCGCACCCGTCTTGGGTTCCTCACCGGCTGGGGCAAATGGAAGGGCGCTTTCGCAACCACGCTCGCCCATGACAGCCACAACCTCACCGTCTTCGGGTCCGATCCCGCCGACATGGCGGCGGCCGCCAATGCGGTGATAACCGCGGGCGGCGGAATGGCGGTGGCAATCGGCGGAAAGATCGAAGCCTTGCTGCCTCTTCCGCTTTCCGGCCTCGTCTCGCAGGCCTCGATGCAGGAGGTTTCCGCGAGCTTTGAGAAAATCCGCGCGGCCATGGACCGCGTGGTGGACTGGCAGCCGCCCTACCTAATCTTCAAAGCCTGTTTCGGCGCGACGCTTGCCTGCAATGCAGGTCCGCATCAGACCGATCGCGGCATTGCCGATGTCGCCACCGGCACGCTCATGGAATCGCCGATCCTCGAAGTGCTCGAATAGGAAACGCGCATGCAGCCGCACGATTTCTGGCAGGACGTCCACCCGGCGGGCACATTCGATCGTGGTGGACCGTTCTCCGGCTTTTTTCCCGCCACGCTCGACGACGGCCGCCAGATCAGGCTGCCGATCCGTCCTCTCGCCGATGGGGAGCATGCGCTGGCGTCGCTGATCATCAACCAGGCCAGCTTCGACGTTCAGGACGCGCTTGCCGCAGATCTTGCTCCGAAGCTTGCGGCGCATCGGCCGGAGGTAGTCGTCGGCCTGCCGACGCTCGGGTTGACACTGGCGGCGGCCGTCGCCCGGTCTCTCGGTTTCGCCCGCTATGTGCCGCTCGGGACCTCGAAGAAGTTCTGGTACGACGAAGGCCTGTCGGTGCCGCTATCCTCGATCACGACGCCCGAACAGCAGAAGCGGCTTTACGTCGATCCGCGCATGCTGCCGCTCATTGAAGGAAAGCGCGTCGCCCTGGTGGACGACGTGATATCAAGCGGCGCGTCGATCGTCTCCGGCCTTTCCCTGATGGCATCGCTCGGGATCGAGCCGGTGGCAGTCGGTGCCGCCATGCTGCAATCGGAGCGCTGGCAGGACCGGCTCGACGGCTTCGGCCCTCAATGGCGCCCGCGCGTCGTCGGGGTCTTCAGGACGCCGATGCTGAAGAAGGCGGGCGAGGGGATCTGGACCGCCTGAGGCGTTTTGTGCCTTGCGAAAGGCTGATGTCTGAATAGGATCGACAGATCACTCACCGCGGGATTCTCACAAAATCGGGAATAGCTTCATGGAACTGGTGTTCGATGGCCATAACGACGTGCTTCTACGCCTCTGGCGAACCATGAAGGCGGGTGGCGACCCGGTCTCCGAGTTCATGAACGGTACGCCCAGCGGCCATATCGACGGCCCCCGCGCCAAGGCCGGCGGCCTCGCGGGCGGGCTTTGCGCCATCTATATTCCGTCAGGTGACCTCGTTCTCAAGGAGCCCGACGCTAACGGCCGCTACGAAACGCCGCTTTCCGCGCCGCTCGATCACCTTCCTTCGCTGGCGATCGCGCTGGAGAAGGCCGCGATTGCGCTCCGTCTCGATCGTGCGGGAGCGTGGCGCCTGTGCCGTTCGTCCGCCCAAATCCGTCAGGCAATGGAGGACGGCATCTTTGCCGCCGTCATGCATATGGAAGGCTGCGAGGCGATCGATCCCGACCTCGACAATCTGGAGGTTTTCTACGCCGCCGGCCTGCGCTCGCTCGGACCCGTCTGGAGCCGGCACAACATCTTCGGGCACGGCGTACCTTTCGCTTATCCGATGTCGCCCGACACCGGCCCGGGGCTTACCGATCTCGGCTTTGAACTCGTCAGGGCCTGCAACAGGCTCGGCATCCTCATCGATCTTGCGCATATCACCGAAAAGGGCTTCTGGGATGTGGCGAGGACCACCGACCAGCCGCTGATCGCCAGCCATTCCAACGCTTATGCGCTGACGCCGGTCGCCCGCAACCTGACGGACAAGCAGCTCGACGCGATCAAGGAGAGCGGCGGCCTGGTGGGGCTCAACTATGCGGTCACGATGTTGCGCCCCGACGGGCGCGACAATGTATCGACGCCGCTTTCCGACATGGTGCGTCATGTGAACCACCTTGTCGACCGCATGGGCATCGATCACGTGGCACTTGGCTCGGACTTCGACGGAGCGTCGATTCCCGAAGAGATTCAGGATGCTGCGGGCAATCAGAATCTGGTTGCGGCCCTCAAAACTGAGGGATACGCTGACGACGAACTCATAAAGATGTGCCGGGAAAACTGGCTGAGAGTTTTGGGGAAGGCCTGGCACGAATAGGTTGCTTCTCCAGGGGTCCAAAAAAGGAAAAACAGGGAACAACGACCATGATTCATTCGCTGAACAAAAGCCTTCGCGTGCTTACGACCGGCGCTGCCCTTTCCGTATTGCTGATGGCCGCACCGCAGGCCTTCGCGGTGACGCCCGCCGACACGCTGGTCGAAGGCTTCGCGATCGACGACATCATCAGCCTTGACCCCGGCGAAGCCTTCGAACTGTCGACCGCGGAAGTGACCGCCAACAGCTACAGCAAGCTCGTCATGCTCGATCCGAGCGACACGTCGAAGGTGGTCGGCGAACTCGCCGACAGCTGGACCGTTTCCGACGACGGGCTCACCTATACCTTCAAGCTCAAGTCGGGCCTGAAATTCGCGTCCGGCAACCCGATCACGGCGGACGACGTCGCCTTCTCGTTCGAGCGTGCCGTCAAGCTCGACAAGTCGCCGGCATTCCTTCTCACCCAGTTCGGCCTGACCGGCGACAACGTGGCCGAAAAAGCGAAGGCATCCGACCCGAACACCTTCGTGTTCGTGGTTGACAAGCCCTATGCACCGAGCTTCGTGCTGAACGTGCTGACCGCGACGGTTGCGTCCATTGTCGACAAGAAGGTCGTGATGGAAAAGGCCAAGAAGGTCACGCCCAGCGCCGAATACAAATACGATACCGATTTCGGCAACGAATTCCTGAAGACCGGTTATGCCGGTTCGGGACCTTACAAGGTGCTTGCATGGCGCGCCAACGAGGCGGTGATCATGGAAGCCAACCCGAATTACTTCGGCGAGAAGCCGAAGCTGAAGCGGGTGATCTATCGCCATATGAAGGAAAGCGCGGGCCAGCGGCTGGCACTTGAAAACGGTGACATCGACATTGCGCGCAACCTCGAGCCGGGCGACCTCGATGCGGTTACCAAGAAGCAAGGCATCTCCACGACCTCGGCTCCGAAGGGCACGCTGTACTATTTCAGCCTTAACCAGAAGAATCCCAACCTTGCCAAGCCGGAAGTGGTCGAGGCGATCAAATATCTGGTCGACTACGATGCGATCGGCGCCACGCTGATCAAGGGCATCGGCGAAATCCATCAGACCTTCCTGCCGAAGGGACAGCTTGGGGCGCTTAACGAAAATCCGTACAAGCTGGACGTCGCCAAGGCCAAGGAGCTGCTGGCGAAGGCGGGCCTGAAGGACGGCTTCACCGTCACCATGGATGTCCGCAACACCCAGCCGGTTACCGGGATTGCCGAAAGCGTGCAGCAGACGCTCGCCCAGGCGGGGATCAAGATGGACATCATCCCCGGCGACGGCAAGCAGACGCTGACCAAGTATCGCGCCCGCCAGCACGACATCTATATCGGTCAGTGGGGCTCGGACTATTTCGACCCGAACTCGAATGCGGAGACCTTTACGATCAACCTGGACAATTCCGACCAAGGCAAGAACAAGACGCTCGCATGGCGCAATGCCTGGGACGTGCCGAAGGAGTTGAGCGACGCCTCAAAGGGCGCGCTGCTCGAGAAAGATAGCGCAAAGCGTGCCGCGACCTACGAGGATCTGCAGAAAAAGGTGCTGGCCCAGAGCCCGTTCGTGATCGTTTTCCAGCAGACGGAAGTCGCGGGTTATTCCTCCAAGCTCAAGAACTTCAAGCTGGGCCCGAGCTTCGATACCAACTTCGTCTATACGGTCTCCAAGGAATAACCGGAAGGGCCGGTTCCTTGACCCTCACCGATTCGACAATCGCGACACGGCGCAACAGGCGCCGTGCCTCGTCGTTGCTGACCGCCGTGCTGCGTTTCGTGGTCACCGCGGTCACCACCTTTTTTGGTCTCCTGGCCGTCACCTTCTTCATCGGCCGCGTCGTGCCGATCGATCCGGCGCTCGCCATTGTGGGCGATCGCGCGCCTGCCCATGTGGTCGAGCGCGTGCGGGAGGAGCTGGGGCTCAACCTGCCGCTCTACCAGCAGTTCTACCTCTATGTGAAACAGGCCCTTTCGGGCGATTTCGGCACGTCCGTGCTGACCACCAATCCGGTGATGACGGATATCGCGAGGGTTTTCCCGGCGACGATCGAACTTGCAACGATCGGTACGCTAATCGGAGCCTTGCTTGGCGTTCCTCTCGGAGTGCTGGCCGCCGTCAAGCGCGGCAGCATCGCCGACCAGGTGGTGCGGGTGATCGGACTGATCGGCTACTCGGTGCCGATCTTCTGGCTCGGGCTCCTGTCGCTGGTGCTGTTCTATGCGCGACTGAACTGGGTTGCCTATCCGGGCCGCATCGACATCGTCTACGAATATACCTTCACGCCGATCACCGGCTTCTACCTTCTGGATGCAGCCTGGCAGGGACAATGGGATGTGTTCTGGGACGTGTTCCGGCATGTCATCCTGCCGGCATCGCTGCTCGGTTATTTCTCGCTCGCCTATATCAGCCGCATGACCCGCTCCTTCATGCTGAACGAGCTTTCGCAGGAGTATGTCGTGGCCGCGCGGGCGAAGGGGCTTTCCGAGGCCCGCATCATCTGGTTTCACGCGCTGAGAAACGCAGCGGTGCCGCTGGTGACCGTGATCGCCCTTTCCTACGCCAACCTGCTGGAGGGTTCGGTGTTGACTGAAACCATCTTCTCGTGGCCGGGGCTCGGCCTTTACATCACCAATTCGCTGCAGAATGCGGACATGAACGCGGTGCTCGGCGGCACCCTGATCATCGGGTCGGTCTTCGTCGGCATCAACATCTTCTCCGATCTCCTCTACCGCACGCTTGACCCGAGGACTCGCAACCGATGAGCATCGTGGAACCCGAAACGAGACCCTATAGCCGCGAATGGCTGCTCTCCGACCGCCCGACCTCGCGCAAGCAGGCGCGGCTCGGACGTGCCTATATCGTCTGGCGGCGGTTTGCGGAAAACCGGCTGGCATTGGTGGGGCTCGGCATCCTCATCCTTCTGCTTGTGGTCGCGGCCTTGGCTGACGTGCTGGCGCCTTACAATCCGGTGCAGGGGGACCTGCGCAATGCACGCCTGCTGCCGCCTGGAACAGCAGGCTATCTGCTCGGAACCGACGACCAGGGGCGCGACATCCTCTCGCGTCTCATCCACGGCTCCCGGTTGACTCTGCTCGTGGTCGTGCTGGTGGCGGTCATCGCGGCTCCGATCGGGCTGATCGTCGGTACGGTTGCCGGTTATGCCGGCGGCTGGATCGATGCGGTGCTAATGCGCATCACCGATATCTTCCTTGCGTTCCCGAAACTCGTGCTGGCGCTTGCGCTGGTGGCGGCCCTCGGCCCCGGCATCGAGAATGCCATCCTCGCCATCGCCGTCACGTCCTGGCCGCCCTATGCCCGCATTGCCCGCGCCGAAACGCTGACCTTCCGCCATTCCGAGTTCATCGCCGCGGTGAAGCTGATGGGTGCGTCGCCCTTCCGCATCGTCCTGCGTCACGTCATGCCGCTCTGCCTCTCCTCGCTGATCGTCCGCGTCACGCTCGACATGGCGGGTATCATCCTGATCGCCGCAGGCCTCGGCTTCCTCGGGCTCGGCGCCCAGCCGCCGCTTCCCGAATGGGGGGCAATGATCGCATCCGGCCGCCGATTTATTCTCGACCAGTGGTGGGTCGCCGCCATGCCGGGCTTTGCGATCCTGATCGTCAGCCTCGGATTCAACCTTCTGGGCGACGGCTTGCGCGACGCGCTGGATCCGAAGGAGGCCGGCCAATGACCGGATCACCAAGCCCGCTCCTGACGGTCGAGGATCTTCGCGTCACGTTCCCGACGCGTACCGGTGAAGTCAACGCGGTGCGCGGCGTCTCCTTCACGCTCGGCAAGGAACGGCTCGGCATCGTCGGCGAATCCGGTTCCGGGAAGTCGCAGACAGGCCGCGCCATCATGGGGCTGACGCCGGGCCACGCGAAGATCACCGCAAGGAAGCTCGCCTTTGGGGATCGGGATCTTCTGGCCATGCCGAAGACCGAGCGCCGGGCGCTCAGGGGCAAGCGGATCGCGATGATCCTGCAGGACCCGAAATATTCGCTCAACCCGGTTTCGACGATTGGCCGGCAGATCGTCGAAACTCTCAAGACCCATGAGAAGGTAAGCTCGGCGGAAGCGAAGAGCCGGGCGCTCGCCATGCTGGAGGCGGTGCAGATCCGCGATCCGGAACGGGTGTTCGGCCTTTATCCGCACGAGGTTTCCGGCGGCATGGGACAGCGGGCGATGATCGCCATGATGCTGATCTGCGGCCCCGAGCTGCTGATTGCCGACGAGCCGACCTCGGCACTGGACGTCACCGTGCAGCTCGAAGTCCTGTCGATCCTCGACAAGCTGGTGGCCGAGCGCGGAATGGGGCTGATCTTCATCTCCCACGATCTGAGGCTCGTTTCCTCCTTCTGCGACCGCGTCATCGTCATGTATGTCGGCAAGATCGTGGAGGAGCTGCCGTCCGCCAACCTTGCCGATGCGCAACATCCCTATACACGCGGGCTTTTGAACTGCCTGCCGACCATCGGCTCCGACCGGCACCCCTTGCCGGTGCTTGATCGCAAGCGGGAGTGGGCGCTATGACCTCTGCGATTTCCATCCGCGACATGCTCGTCAGCTATGACGGCTTTCCGGCGCTCGACCATGTCAGCCTGGATGTCGGCGTGGGCGAGTCCTTCGGGATCGTCGGCGAGTCCGGTTCCGGCAAATCGACGCTGCTGCGGGCCGTTTCGGGTCTGACAGCGTTTTCCCAAGGCACGCTTACGGTCAACGGCCGCTCCTATTCAGGGCGGCGGCGCGACAAGGACTTCTACCAGACCGTCCAGATGGTCTTTCAGGATCCCTATGGCTCCCTGCATCCGCGCCAGACGGTGGACCGCCTGCTGCTGGAACCCCTCGTCATCCACGGTTTCGACAATATCGAGGCGAGGATCACCCGGGCGCTCGACGAGGTGGGATTGGGATCGGGTTTCCGTTTCCGCTATTCGCACCAGCTTTCCGGCGGCCAGCGGCAGCGCATCGCAATCGCCCGCGCACTCATCCTGGAGCCGAAGATCCTGCTCCTCGACGAGCCGACCTCGGCGCTCGATGCCTCGATCCAGGCGGAAATCCTGAACCTTCTCGAACAGGCGCGGCGCGACCGGAACCTCACCTTCGTCATGGTCAGCCACGATCTCGGCGTCATCAGCCACATGTGCGAAAGGCTGGCGGTGATGAAGACCGGCAAGGTGGTGGAAACTATGCCGGTCGAAGCGCTGGAAAAGCGCGAGTTTTCCGCCGATTATACCCGCCAGCTGCTTGTCGCCAGCGAAGGTTTCCGCCGCGGCTGACAGGGCAGGTTTGACAGGACAAGGGTCGCATGCAGCTTCGCGCGCTTATGTATTTCGATGAACTGGTGCGGACGAACTCCATGCGGGCGGCGGCAGAGAACCTCAATGTCGCTGCCACCGCCGTGTCGCGGCAGATCGAGAACCTCGAGCATTATTTCGGGACGCCGCTTGTCGAGCGCAGCAATCGCGGCATCAAGCTGACCGCCGCCGGCGAGCTGCTGGCGGCAAGGGCAGGGCGCACGCTGCGGGAGCTGGAGCATGTGCATCAGCTCATCGACGACCTGCAGGGGCTTCAGCGCGGGCGGGTGGTGATCTATGCCAATGGAGCGACGGTCGCCAATCTCCTTGCGCCGGTCCTGGCGGAGTTCAGCCTGAAATATCCGAAGCTGAGGTTCGAGGTGACGATCACCAGCGCCCGCGAGGCGGTGGAGGCGCTGGCTGCCGCCGAAGCCGATCTCGTCGTGACGCTTTTTGCGCCGAAGATATCCGGCGTGAAGGTGCGGCTGCGCTCCGAAATCACCTATGACGTCATCATGGCGGCCGATCACCCGGCGGCCGGAGCCAGGGAAATGACGTTGCGCGATCTCGCCCAGATGCCGCTTGCGCTGCCGGACAAGAGTTTTGGCGCGAGACAGGCTTTCGAGGAGATCTTTTCCAGGGACGGGCTGGAGCTCGATCCGGTCTTCGTCACCGGGGCATTGGAAATGCTCAAGGAACTGGTGCTGCGCCGCGCCGCGATAACGCTGCTGCCGGCGCTTGCCGTGCAGCGCGAGATCGATGCGGGCCAGCTCGTCGCCGTACCGATTGCGGCCGGCAAGGGTGTGCGTACTCCGATCGATCTCTGCGTCGCGCCGGACCGGCAGCTTTCTTTTGCGGCCGGCAAGCTCATCGATTTCATCGAAGGGTTCATGCGGGGCGCCGGCAACCGCAAGCCGGCGGCCCGCAAAGCGGCGAGCTAAACGCTTTCGTGTATCGATTTCGGCTACACAGAGAACACAAAAATCTGCATTGTGTGTGCACCTGCGAAATGACACACTCCGGTTAAACAGCGGTCCTGCAGGTGCCGATCAGGCCGGATCGCGAACCAAAAGGGGACATTGATGGGCAGGATTACGTTGTTGAGCTCGGCTGCGATGCTGAAAGGCGCGACATTCGCGCTGGCTGTAGCTGCAGGTACTTTCTTTGCGGAAAGCGGCGCTGAAGCGGCGCCCAAAACTGCAATCACAGTCGGCATGACGATCGAGCCTGCGGGTCTCGACCCGACCATTGCCGCACCGGTCGCCATCGGCCAGGTGACCTGGCAGAACATTTTCGAGGGCCTGACGACCATCGACAAGGCCGGCAAGGTGCAGCCGCAGCTTGCCGAGAGTTGGCAGATTTCGCCGGACGGCCTCACCTACACGTTCAAGCTGCGCGAGGGCGTCAAATTCCACAACGGCGTTGCCTTCGATTCCTCCGTCGCAAGATTTTCGATCGACCGGGCTCGCGGTGCCGATTCCGTCAATCCGCAGAAGCGCTATTTCGCTTCGATCGACACGATCGAGACGCCGGATGCATCGACACTGGTCCTCAAGCTCAAGCAGCCGGCTGGCAGCCTGCTCTACTGGCTGGGCTGGCCGTCCTCCAGCATTGTGGAACCGAGATCAGCGGCTGAGAACAAGACGACTCCGATCGGTACAGGCCCGTTCAAGTTCGTAAGCTGGGCAAAGGGATCGAAGGTCGATCTCGCCAGAAATCCCGACTACTGGAACAAGGCCGTGTCGCTGAAGCTCGACACGGCCTTGTTCCGCTTCATCAGCGATCCGCAGGCCCAGGCGGCTGCGCTCAAGGCCGGCGATGTGGATGCGTTTCCGGAATTCGCTGCACCGGAACTCATCAAGTCCTTCGAAGGCGACAAGACGCTTGCGACCGTGATCGGCAATACCGAACTCAAGGTGGTTGCCGGGATGAACAACACGCGCAAACCGTTCAGCGACAAGAAGGTCCGGCAGGCGCTGATGATGGCGGTCGATCGCGCGACCGTGGTGGAAGGAGCATGGTCCGGCTTCGGGACCCCGATCGGCAGCCACTACACGCCGAACGACCGCGGCTACAAGGATCTGACCGGCGTCTATGCCTATGACGCGGAAAAGGCGAAAGCGCTGCTTGCGGAGGCCGGTTATCCTGATGGATTTACCTTCACCATAAAGGCGCCGCAGATGGCTTATGCACAGCGGACCTCGCAGATATTGCAGGCGATGTTTGCCGAAATCGGCGTGACGATGAATATCGAAACGACCGAATTCCCCGCCAAGTGGGTGGCGGACGTACTGAAGGCCGCGGACTACGACATGACGATCGTCGCTCATGCCGAACCGATGGACATCGATATCTATGCCCGCGATCCCTACTACTTCAACTACAAGAACCCGGTCTTCAACGACGTCCTGAAAAAGGTGGAGGCGACCTCGGACCCTGCCGAGCAGGAAAAGCTCTACGGCGAGGCGCAGACCATTCTCGCCAGTGACGTGCCGGCGCTCTACCTCTTCGTGATGCCGAAACTCGGCGTCTGGAACGCCAAGGTGAAGGGGCTCTGGGAAAACGAGCCGATCCCGTCGAACGTCCTCACGGATGTTCATTGGGAAGAGTGAAGCCTGGATCATGAGTTGGAGCGGGGTTGGTGCGGCATATCGATCTCCCCCTTTGAGGGGGAGATGCCCGGCAGGGCAGAGGGGGGTAACCTCTCAGCATATTCTTGAGCCATCGTGTTTGCCGCGCCGTTGCTACCCCCCTCTGTCACCTTCAGTGACATCTCCCCCTCAAGGGGGGAGATCGGTGGGAGCCTGCCGCACCGCTTCCCGTACCCTCGTCGCTATGACAAGCACAGGAATGAGGATCGTTCAAAATCAGGAGGTCTCCCCATGATCTCCATCCTTATCCGCCGCATTCTCAGCCTCGTCGTGACGCTTCTCGTCGTTTCCCTGATCATCTTCACGGTCATGGACCTTTTGCCCGGCGATCCGGCGGCGATCATGCTCGGCACGTCGGCCAGTCCGGAAACGCTTGCCGCGCTCCAGAAGCAGCTCGGCCTCGACCAGCCGCTGCCGGTGCGATACCTCGCCTGGCTTAGTGGGGTCCTGCAAGGCGACCTCGGCCAGTCCTATACCTACGGGGTGCCTGTCGCCGGTCTGATTGCCGAACGGCTTGTCGTCACCCTCCCGCTGGCGCTGATCGCGATCGTCATTTCCGTTCTCGTGGCCGTTCCGCTCGGCGTGCAGGCGGCCCGCAGGCATAACGGCGCCTTCGATTTCGCCGCCGGACTGTTCTCCTATATCAGCATTGCGGTGCCGGCCTTCTGGGTCGGGCTGATCCTCATCATTCTCTTTTCCACCATGCTTGGCTGGATGCCGGCGGGCGGCTTCCCCGGCTGGGAGGCCGGATTGTCCGCCGGCCTCAAGGCTCTCATCCTGCCGGCGGTGGCACTCGCCTTGCCGCAGGCGGGTGTGCTGACGCGGGTGGCACGGGCGGCGGTGCTTGAAGTGATGAACGAGGATTTCGTCCGCACTGCGCGCGCCAAGGGCCTGAGCGACGGCACCGCCATCTGGCGGCATGCGGTGCCGAACGCGCTGGTGCCTGTCGTCACCATGCTCGGCCTGCAATTCACCTTCCTGATTGCCGGCGCCGTGCTGGTGGAAAACGTCTTCAATCTGCCGGGGCTCGGACGGCTTGCCTATCAGGCGCTTTCCCAGCGGGATATCGTGGTGATGCAGGATGTCGTGCTGTTTTTCTCAGGCCTGGTGATCCTCATGAATTTCGTGGTCGATCTCGCCTACCTGGCGATCGACCCGCGCCTGAGGGCCGGTGTGCGATGAAGAAAACGCTTCGCCGTCCTGTCTTTCTGATCGGGCTTTTCATCTCGTTGGGGCTGTTTTCCGTGGCACTCCTCTCGCTCGTCTGGACGCCGTTGCCGCCGACCAAGATGAACATCGTCCACAAGCTCAAGGCGCCGCTCGAATTCGGCTTGCTCGGTACCGACCAGTTCGGCCGCGACGTGGCCTCCGCGCTGATGGTCGGCGCCTGGAATTCGCTGTCCACCTCCATTCTTGCCGTGGCGCTCGGCGCCAGCATCGGCACCATGGCCGGCGTCGTTGTGGCCATGCGGCGCAGCTGGCTCGAACTCATCGTCATGCGCGGCTGCGACATTATCTTTGCCGTGCCGCCGATCCTGTCAGCCATGATGCTCGGCGCTTTCATCGGCTCCGGCCGGTTCACCGCGATCGTCGCGATCGGCGTATTTATGGTGCCGGTCTTTGCCCGGCTGACGCTGAGCGCGGCGCTGCAGATCTGGACAAGAGACTATGTGGCCGCGGCGGTTGGAATGGGACGATCGAAAGCCAAGATCACGCTCGTCCACGTGCTGCCGAACATCTCCAATCAGATCATCGTGCAGGTGACGATCCAGCTCGGGCTTGCGATCCTGACCGAGGCGGGGCTTTCGTTTCTCGGTCTCGGCATGCCGCCGCCGGCGCCGACCTGGGGCCGGATGCTTGCCGACTCCCAGACGTTTCTCGGCCAGGCGCCGTGGCTGGCCCTGATGCCGGGCCTTGCCATCGCGCTTGCCGTCCTCGGCCTCAACATGCTGGGCGACGGGCTGCGGGACCTTCTCGATCCGCGCGACAATTCCTGATTTCAAGAACGAAGATATTGCGATGAACGACCTCCTGAAACTGACCATCCGCGAGCTGCAGGGCCTCTATGCGGCCAGCAAGCTCTCTCCTTCCGAATATTGGCAGGCGGTCGAAGACCGCATTGCGGCTTTCGAGCCGCATGTGCAGGCGCTTTATCTCTACGATCCGGACAGCGCGCGCGGCCAGGCCGCCGCCTCCACCGAACGATGGATGAAGGGCGAGACGCTCGGTCCCCTCGACGGCGTGCCCGTCACGCTCAAGGAACTGATCGCCACCAAGGGCCAGCCGGTACCGCTCGGTACGGCTGCGGTGGAACTCGTGCCGGCCGCCGAGGACGCGCCGATCGCCGCACGCTGCCGGGAAGACGGCGCGGTGATCTTCGCCAAGACCACGTGTCCGGACTACGGCATGCTCTCCTCCGGCCTTTCGAGCTTCCATCACCTGAGCCGCAACCCCTGGGATCTGACACAAAATCCGGGCGGGTCGAGCGCCGGAGCAGCGGCGGCCGGTGCGGCCGGTTTCGGACCTTTGCATATCGGCACGGATATCGGCGGGTCGGTGCGTCTGCCGGCCGGCTGGACCGGCCTTTTCGGCTTCAAGCCGAGCCAGGGCCGGATCCCGGTCGATCCCTATTACGTCGGCCGCTGCGCCGGTCCGATGACCCGAACGGTCGAGGACGCCGCCATGTCCATGGCGACGCTTTCGCGGCCGGACTGGCGTGACGGCACCAGCCTGCCGCCCAACGCCTTCGACTGGCTCGACCTCCACTTGGATGTGAAGGGCATGAGGATCGGGCTGATGCTCGACGCGGGTGTCGGTCTGCCGCTCGACGACGAGGTCCGCGATGCGGTTGTCGCGGCGGCCAAACGTTTCGAGGAGGCGGGCGCCATCGTCGTCCCGGTCGAGCCGGTGATGACCCGCGTCATGCTCGATGGGCTCGACAATTTCTGGCGCTCACGCTTCTGGGGCGATATCGAGAAGATGCCGGAGGAGCGCAGAGCCTTGATCCTGCCCTATATCTATCAATGGGCGGAAGGAGGCGCTTCTGTTTCCGGCGTCGAGGCAGTGCGCGGCTTCAATCAGACGATCGAGATGCGCAAGGCCTGCGGCAGACTGCTTACAACCGTCGATGCGGTCCTCTCGCCTACCAATCCGATCGTTTCCTATCCGGCCGAATGGGCGTCACCCACTAACGATCCGGCGCTGCCATTCGAGCATATCGGCTTTACCGTTCCCTGGAACATGTCGGAGCAGCCGGCTTCGTCCATCAACTGCGGCTTCTCGAAATCCGGCATGCCGATCGGCCTGCAGATCGTCGGGCCGCGCTTCGACGACATGCTCGTCCTCAAGCTCTCCCGAGCCTTCGAAGAATGGACTGGCGGCATCGCTCGCTGGCCGGAGCCGCCCGCCACGAACTGATCCTACGATTCATCGGCAGGTCTTCTGCTCCATACCTTGTCTCGGAACAATCACGTTTCTGCCGCGTTCAACGCGGGCAGTCCGAAACGGGACCGCAAAGCCGCGCGCTCGTCACGTATTTGTCGAGGAGGGGTGAAGATGAGAGGTATATTCCTGTGGCCTTGGGTGACCGGATTCCGGTGACCGATCTGCTCACCCACTTCTGCGTCATTTGATTTTTCGCAAAGCCGGATCGCGGCCTGAGTGCTTCAAAGAACCGATAAACCGAGGAGATCGAATATGCCCACTGCCAATCCGACCAGCGAATTCGCCCGCAGCGGCAACGGCCAGAACTCTGCCGCTTCGAAGGACATCGAAGCGCAGCTGCAGCAGCTTCGGGAGGACATCGCCTCGCTCGCCCGCTCTGTCGCCACCGTCGGCAACGAGAAGGCAAGCGAAGTGCGCGGCAAGGCGCGCCGCGCTGCCCACGAGGCGGCCGACGCATCCATGCATATGGTGGAGGCCGCCCGCGAACAGGCCGTATCGCTGGAGCGCGACCTCGAGCGTCAGATCCGGACAAACCCCATTCAGGCCGTCGCGATCGCCGCAGGCGTCGGATTCCTGTTCGCACTCATGACGCGCCGCTGATGATGACGGGACTTGGGCCTCTCCTGGCTTCGCTCGCCGCGATCGACATCGCGGCGTTCATGAGCCGGTTCAGGCGAAACGCAATTCTTTATGGTTTCGCACTGCTGTTCCTGCTGACGGCCTATGCGCTGGTGGTCGCGGCGCTCGCCGTCTATCTCGGTGGCCTGTGGGGCATGCCGATGGCCTTGCTGGTCGTCGCAGGCGGCGCGCTCGTCCTGGCTCTCATTATGTATTTCTGGGTCGCGACGGCAAATCGGGCTGAGGCGAGGCGCAAACGCGAAGCAGCGGCAGCCAACAGCAGCAAGGCGCTGATGGCAACCGCGGCACTTTCGGCACTGCCGTTGATCGTAAAGTCGCGGCCGCTCCTGTTTGTTTCGGTTGCGGCCGGCCTTGGTTTCCTGTTGACGAGACAGATGGCGCCGGCCAAGCGTCATGCTGACGAACCGGCCGAATAATAAAAAGCGGCCCCCGGTTTCGGGGGCCGCTTTTCCTTGTTGATCAACCGCTTGATTTTCAGCTGCCGAAGGCGCGGGCGGTGATTGCGGCGTGGTCCGGGTCGGGACCGAAGTCGCCTTCGCCGGAGACGCCGAGCAATTCCTGAAGACGGGTACGGGCCCGGCTGACACGGCTCTTGATCGTGCCGACGGCACAGCCGCAGATCGTGGCGGCCTCTTCATAGGCAAAGCCGGCAGCTCCCACGAGAATGATCGCTTCACGCTGATCGTCGGGCAGCTTGTCGAGAGCCTTGCGGAAATCCTGAAGGTCGAGGCGGCCATACTGCTCCGGATGCACCGAAAAACGCTCGCTGAAGAGGCCGTCGCTGTCCTGGACCTCGCGGCCGCGCTTGCGCATCTGGCTGTAGAATTCGTTGCGAAGGATCGTAAACAGCCAGGCCCTCATGTTGGTCCCGGCAGTGAAGCTGGACTGGTTGGCCCAGGCCTTCATGATCGTGTCCTGCACCAGGTCGTCGGCTTTGTCGTGCCGGCCGGTCAGGGATACCGCAAAAGCGCGCAGATTGGGCAGCGACGCCAGGAGGTCGCGCTTGAAGCCGCGATCGTCGATCTCGTCTTCTTTGCTCATTTTACTTTCACCGGCTTTGCGTTTCTCTCGGCCTGCTCCAGGCGCTCAAGAAGGTCGAGAAAACGGTCCGGAATTCCTTCCTCTTGCACGGCATCGTAGAATTCGCGCAGTTTGCGAGAAATGGAAGCGTTAGGCTGCACCGCTCCAGGTCTGACTTCGTGGGGTTGAATTGTCGTCATATCATCTTTTTTTCTATCTTCTTCTTCACTCATCACGCGGGCAGCCTGTTGCGATATCTCGGGCATGAGAATTCCTGGGAGGAAAATAAGTTCCCCCTTCCGGAACTTTTTTTACTTGCCCACGTTCATAATGGGTCAATTGCCCGTCGGGCATCAGGGGAGATTTTGTATGTCACTTACCACACGCGTTGCGTCTCACCTTCCTTATCTGCGTCGATATGCAAGGGCAGTCACCGGATCTCAGACCTCGGGAGACGCCTATGTCGCTGCGGTCCTGGAAGCGCTGATCGCAGACGTTTCTATATTCCCGGAAACGTCCAAGGACCGTGTCTCGCTTTATAAACTATTCGTCACGATTTTTGGTTCCACCAACATCGAAATCCGGCCGATCGAGTCGCCTTTCGCGTGGGAGCAACGTGCGGCATCCAATCTGTCGACATTGCCCTCGCAGGCCCGGCACGCTTTTCTGCTGATATCGGTCGAAGGTTTCAGTATCGAGGAAACAGCCGAGGTGCTGGATGTCAGCGTCAGCGAAGTCAACCGCCTGCTCGATGAAGCGACCCGCGAGATCTCCCGCCAGGTTGCAACGGAGATCATGATCATCGAAGACGAACCGCTGATTGCGCTTGATATCGAGCAGATGGTGCAGGACCTCGGACACCGTGTCACGGGCATCGCGCGCACCCACAAGGAAGCGATTTCGCTCTTCAATACGTCTCATCCGAAGATGGTGCTTGCCGATATCCAGCTTGCGGACGGCAGCTCCGGTATCGACGCCGTCAATGAAATCCTGAAGTCGTCCAGTGTGCCGGTCATCTTCATTACCGCTTTTCCGGAGCGGCTCCTGACCGGCGAACGCCCGGAGCCTGCCTTCCTCGTCACCAAGCCGTTCAATCCGGACATGGTGAAGGCACTGATCAGCCAGGCGCTCTTCTTCAACGAGGCGGTGAAGGCGGCTGCGTGATCTGCGCGACGCAAGGAGAACAGCGGTCGTCGCCAGCTGGCGCGACCCTGCCTACTCCTTTAGCGGCAGCTGATGTCGTCGCTGCCGGGTTGTTCCAGCACTTGCGACGTCCTATAAATGCCAAACTTGCAAATCCGGGGTCTCTCCAGCGGGCACCCCGGTTTCCCCGGAAGTCCGCAACGGAGTGAGGAAATTGTCGCATCCCCTGACATGGCAGCAGGCTGGTCAGAGCGATGACAAACTGCGTGAATTTTTCATGCCGGCACTCGTGGATCTCGGCGTGAGCGTCATCATCCAGGATTCCCGCCTCAATTATCTCTTCGTCACAAACCTTCCGGAGGTCTGGGCAACCGAGCACGTGACGACGCCGAGCGATATCAGCCTCTTTGGCGAAGACGTAGCCGCCAAGCTTAAGGCTCTCAAGTCGGCCATCACCGAGCCGGGCAAAAACGGCCATATCGAAATCACCGTCGGAACCGAGCAGGTCTACGAATTTCGCGTGCAGGCGGTGGAATTTTCAAAGCGCGGCATCCACCTCGTCACCACCATTATCGACCGGTCGGAGGAGCGCCATCGCGAGCGGCTGCTGCGGGCGCTGTTGAGAGAAGTCAGCCACCGCTCCAAGAACCTGCTTGCGATCATCCAGAGCATTGCGCTGCAGACGGCCCGTTATTCCGGCTCTCTCGAGCTTTTCCTGCACAAGTTCCGGGGGCGGCTCTATTCGCTTTCGCAATCCCAGGACCTGATTACCGATTCCAGCTGGCGCGGCGCTTATTTCTTCGAGCTCGTGCAGCAGCAGACGGAAAAATACCTGCCGGAAAACAAACATCTGGTGCGTGTCGAGGGCGACAACGTGCTGCTGACGCCGAACGCATCGCTGCATCTCGGGCTCGCCTTGCACGAACTGATCGTCAATGCGGTAAGCCACGGGTCGCTTCTGCGCAGCGGCCGCGTCATCAATATCACCTGCGGGCGCATGCAACTTGACGGCCATGACGTGCTGGAGATCGTCTGGGACGAGGTTCTGGAAGCGGCCGTCAACTCGCAGGAGCATGAAGAGGCGTTGAAGGCGCATTTCGGCAGCACCGTGCTGGAGCGCGTCGTCCCGGCTGCCGTCAACGGCAAGGCTCAATATGTCATCGCCTATGACCGCATCAGCTACAGGCTGGTTTTTCCTCTGGAAGGCGCCAACGACTAAGAAGATCGAGGGAGACTTCGACGTCGCGACGAGGGATGCTACCTCCGTGTGTCGCCGTGATGGAAGATACCGCTGCCTGCTTGCTTGTCCCCAAAACTGAGCTGGCCCGGTTCCGATTGACGGAGCCGAGCCAGTTCGTCTCTTCGAGGGGGATTGAAGAGTATGTCCGAAGGCTTTTGTAGGGCGGGGGACGGGGGGTTGCCTTCGAACACTGCTATAACGAGTGGTCCCGGAATAGGTTCCGGGACCCTCGAAAAAAAATTCAGTGCCGGCGGAGCCAGTCGTCGACTTCCCGATCGGCCTCGTCCTGTGCCTTGCCGTAGCGTTCCTGGATCTTGCCGGCGAGCTGCTTGCGGTTGCCCGCGATGACATCCAGATCATCGCCGGTCAACTTGCCCCACTGGCTCTGAACTTTGCCTTTGAACTGTTCCCAATTTCCTTCCACCTGATTCCAGTTCATCGTCTTGCTCCCGTGTTTGTGGGGTGGGTCATTCCACCACGCAGTTGAACGAGATGATCCGGTTGCGGGTTCCGGCCGAGGACAAAACAAAAATGGCGGCCGAAGCCGCCATCTGGGTGCATGGGGGCGGATCAGTGTTTCAACGCCCTTGGATCCAGCGCGTCGCGGATTGCGTCGCCCATATAATTGACGCTGAGCACAGTGAGCGAGATCGCCAGGCCCGGCCAGAGCACGCGCGATGGTGTGAGCTGCAGGAAATTTGCGCCGTCGAACAGGAGGCGTCCCCAGGTCGGGAAATCCGAGGGGAAACCAAGGCCCAGGAAGCTAAGAGCCGACTCCGTGATAATCGCCGAAGCGATGCCGAGCGTGGCCGAGACCATGATGGAACTCAGCACGTTGGGCAGGATATGCCTCAGGATGATCCGGTACTCCCGCATGCCGCTCGATTTCGCCGCCAGGATGAATTCCTGGCTTTTTACCGCCAGCACGTCGCCGCGGACGATACGGGCAGTGTGCATCCAGCTGGTGATCCCGATCACGAAGACGATCAGGATGAAGATGCCGGTTTCCGGTCCGAAGGCGGCGCGGAGCGTGTCGCGGAACAGCATGATGATGACGAGCAGCAAAGGCAGGAGCGGCAGCGCCAGGAACAGGTCGGTGATGCGCATCAGTGGCCCGTCGAGCCTTCGGATATAGCCGGAGACGACACCGACCAGCGTTCCGAGGAAGAGCGCCAGCAGCATGGCGGTGATGCCGACGGCAAGCGAGATGCGTCCGCCGGCGAGCACCTGGGCAAGCATGTCCTTGCCCAGGTTGTCGGTGCCGAACGGGTGAGCGAGCGACGGCCACTGGTTTTTGTCGCGGATGTTGATGGCATTCGGGGCCACCCGGTGGATATACGGGCCGACGAAGACCGCCGTCACGATGAACGTGAAGACGATAAGCCCGACGACGCCGCCTCTGTGAGCGCGAAACTGTCGCCATATATCGACGAGGGCGGAACGAGCGGGCGAGGCGGCCTTGGCGGGCGGTGCGGTTACGATGGTCGCATCAGTCATAACGGATCCTCGGATCAAGAATGCCGTAGAGTACGTCGGCGATGAGGTTGAAGAGCACGATCAGCACCGCGAAGATGAAGGTGAGCGTCTGCACGAGCGGGATATCCGCCCCCTGCACGGCAGTGATCAGCAATTGGCCGAGGCCATTTACGCGAAAGATCTGCTCCGTGATGATGGCGCCCGAGAAGATCGTCGGGACGCCGAGCGCAATGACCGTCACCACAGGGATCAGGCTGTTGCGCAGCACATGGATGAGCAGGACGGACTTTTCCTTGACGCCCTTGGCGCGGGCGGTCCGCACATAGTCCTGATGCAGGTTGTCCAGCATCGAGGCCCGCACGAAACGGGTGATCTGGGACGCGTTGAAGAGAGCCAGGACCGTGACGGGCAGTATCATCTGCTTCATTTGCGCAATGAAACTTCCAAAGTCCGTGACCCTCAGATTGGTGTCGTAGACCGACGGAAACCATTGCAGATAGGAGGAGAAGATGACGATCAGGAGGACGCCGGTGAAGAAGGTCGGAACGGAATAGCCGACCATGGCCAGGAAGGTGCCGATCTGGTCGAAGATCGAATACTGCTTGTAGGCGGAAATGACGCCGATCGGGATGGCGATCAGGACGCCGAAGAGATAGGCGAGACCGACCACCCAGAGGGTCTGCGGCAGGCGCTGGACGATCAGATCGACCACCGGGCTTCGGGTCGCCCAGGAGAGCACCCGCATGCGCTCGCCGTCGCCGACCTGCCAGCCGGTGAGGCTTTCGAAAATGTTGAGCGGTTCATTGATGAAGAATTGCTGCAGCCATTTCAGGTAGCGGATGAGGAAAGGTTGATCGAGGCCGAGAGAAGCGCGGATCTGTTCGCGGACTTCCGGGGGGATCGTCAACGGCAGGTCGCCGGTCGGATCGCTGGGCGCAAGATCCAGCAGCGCAAAGATGACGAAGCTGATAACCAGCAGCGTCGGGATTGCAAAAAGCAATCGCCGCAAAGTGTATGTGAACATCGAGAACTCTCCGAACTGGCGCGGAAGGAAGGGCGTTCGCCGGGCCTACGCTCAAAGGCGAGGCCCGGCGATCGTCGTTACTTCTTGCGCGACCAGTCGGCGACGTTCCAAAGTTCGGAGTCCCAGGCGTTCATCCGAACGCCGTCAAGCTTTACGGAATGCGAGGAGACGCTGCCGCGGTGGATGAGCGGGATATGCGCACCCTCTTCGGTCAGCATGTCGTTGAGTTGCTTGGCAAGTTCTTCACGCTTGGAAATATCAGCGGTCTTGGAGAGCTCGCCGACGAGCTTGTCATAAGCCGGGTTGCAGTAACGCGGGATGTTCTGGCCCTGCCAGCCGTTCTCCGGGCTCGGAACCTTGTCGCACAGCCATTCGGCCAGGTACTTTTCCGGGTCGGTGCCGTCGAAGTTGTTGGTGTACATTTCGACGTCGGCATAGAACTTCTGAAAGGTGTCAGGGCTTGCCGGGTCACCACCGAAGAAAACCGAAGCGCTGACGTTGCGCAGTTCGGCACCCACGCCGATCTGCGACCACATGTCCTTGACGAGTTCCTGCGTCGCCTGACGGACAGAGTTGGTCGAAGTCTGGTAGAGGAAAGACAGTTTCACGCCATCCTTGGCGCGGATGCCGTCGCCGCCCTTTTTCCAGCCGGCGTCGTCGAGCAGCTTGTTGGCCGCGTCAACGTCCTGCTTGAGGCACCAGCTGTCGTTCTTGGTCGATGCATAGGCTTCCGGCGCAGGAACGATATTGCAGGTCGGCTTGCCAGCTTCGCCGTAACCGGCCTCGTCGATCACGCTGCGATCGATCGCCAGCGAAAGCGCGCGGCGGACAGCCGGGTCTTTCAGGGCCGGATGCGGGCCTGCTTCCTTGGTGGAGCGCTTGTCGCCGAGCTTCGGATCCGGGTTGTACCAATTGAGGTTGATACGTTCGACCTGGGTGCCGAAGGCGGTCACGAGTTCGCCCTTGCCGGCTTTCAGCATGGTGGCCAGCACTTCCGGCTCGACCTGCATGTTCCAGGCATAGTCGAACTCGCCCGTTTCCAGAACGGCGCGTGCGGCCGAAGCGGCATCGCCGCCGCCCTTCAGGGTCGCGGTTGCAAACGCCGGCTTGGCGGGATCGCGATAGTTCTTGTTGGCCTCGAAGGTGATGACGTCGTTCGGCTTGAATTCCTTGACGACGAAGGGACCGGTGCCGATCGGGCCGAAGTTGGCCGAGGTGCAGCCCGGAGCCTTGGCGCCGACGCAGTTTTCGAACTGCTTCTTCTGGATCACCGGGGACTGGGCGCCGACGAAGGCGCTGTAGGGATAGGGCTTCGGTTCGGAAAAAGTGATCTTGACGGTCATCGGGTCCGGAGCTTCGACGCTCGTGACGCCTTCATACTGGGCCTTCTGCGCGCAGCCGCCATCCGGCGCGACGCAATATTTCCAGGTGAAAATGACATCATCGGCCGTAAAAGGCGTGCCATCCGACCACTTGACGCCGGATTTCAGCTTCCAGGTCATGCTAAGCAGGTCCTTGGCGACGCCACCGTTCTCGATCGTCGGGATCTCGGTGACCAGCATCGGCACGAGTTCGCCCTTCTCGTCGTAACGGGCGAGCGGTTCGATCACCATAGAGGATGAATAGACTTCCTTGGTGCCGCCGGACAGGTAAGGATTAAGGGTGGAGACGGCCTGCCAGAAGAGGATCTTCAGGTCGCCGTCGGTGCCTCGTTCGGCATGGGCGGCGGAGCCGGCGAAGGCAAGCGCGGCAACCGTGCCAGCCAGAAGAAGTTTGCGGTTTTTCATGCTGTTATTCCCCTTGTCGTTCTCTTATGAGTTGTGTTGACGGGCCTTCCGGTCATGCCGGAATTTGGAGCCTGGGGTCCGCGAAGGCGTTTTGTAACTTGTTGACTTCGCAGGACGATTTTTCCTTTTATCCTCCTCGAAAATTATACTCAAAACAAGTTAAACCGTGTCGCCTGAAGCGAGCATGATCAAAATTTGAGCCATCTAAGCATAGGCCTATTTTCCGTTCAAGCCGGAAAATTGAAGCTTGCAAAACCTGCTTTATGCGTCGCAATATCCGCCCCGACCAGAGTGGGAAACAGAGAAAGACAACGAGGTCTCGATCATGCCAGTCATCAATCGCGTCGCGGAAATGCAGGATCAAGTCGCCGAATGGAGGCGCCATCTGCACCAGAATCCGGAGCTGCTCTACGACGTTCACGAGACCTCCAAATTCGTCGCCGAAAAGCTGAGATCCTTCGGCTGCGATATCGTCGAGACGGGCATCGGCCAGACCGGCGTCGTCGCCGTCATCAAGGGCAATCAGGGCGAAGGCCCTGTTGTCGGTTTCCGGGCCGACATGGACGCGCTGCCGATCCTCGAAACCTCCGGCAAACCCTGGGCCTCGAAGACACCTGGCAAGGCACATTCCTGCGGCCATGACGGCCATACCGCAATGCTGCTCGGCGCTGCCCAATATCTCGCCGAAACCCGGAATTTCAAGGGTTCCGTCGCGGTAATCTTTCAGCCGGCCGAAGAGGGTGGGGCGGGCGCGTTGGCGATGATCAACGACGGCCTGATGGAGAGGTTCGGCATCGCCCAGGTGTTCGGCATGCACAATGAGCCACGCCTGCCGGTCGGCAGCTTTGCGATCCGCAAGGGTTCGACCATGGCGGCTGCCGACACGTTCGAGATCACCGTCCATGGCCGCGGCAGCCATGCCGCGCAGCCGCATCTTTCGATCGATCCGGTCCTCGCGGCCTCGCATATCGTCGTTGCGCTGCAGTCGATCGTCTCACGCGAGACCGATCCTTTGAAGTCGCTCGTGGTGACCGTCGCATCGATCCACGGCGGCGAGGCGAGCAACGTCATTCCCGCCTATGTCAAGCTGGCCGGCACGGTGCGTACCCTGCTTCCGGAAACCCGCGATTTTGCCGAAAAACGACTGACGGAAGTAGCCCAGTCGACCGCAATCGCCCATGGCGCGACCGCGGAGATCGTCTATAACCGCGGATACCCCGTCACCTTCAATCATGACGAGGAGACCGATTTCGCTGTGGAGATCGCCAGCAAGGTTGCGGGCTCCAGAGCCGTGCACACCAATGTTCCGCCGCATATGGGAGCGGAAGATTTCTCCTACATGCTGGAAACCCGGCCCGGCGCGTTCATCTTCATCGGCAACGGCGATACCGCAAGCCTCCACAATGCGGCTTATGATTTCAACGACGAGGCCATTCCCTACGGCGTCAGCTATTGGGTGACGCTCGCCGAAACAGCACTCGCCGCCTGACATCCGAACCTCAAGGAGAATTTTCCATGCTGCTTTCGGGAACTGCAATGGAACAGGGCGGCGGTTCGGTGACCCCGGTCCTTTCGGTGCGTAATCTGTCAACCTCGTTTCGCGTGAACGACGAATGGCGCACGGTGGTCCGCAATATTTCCTTCGACGTGGCGCCGCGTGAAACGGTGGCGATCGTCGGTGAATCCGGCTCGGGAAAAAGCGTCACGTCGCTTTCGATCATGCGGCTCCTGCCGAAGAATTCGAGCCGGATCGAAGGACAGGTCTTCCTCAACGGCCGGGAGCTTCTATCCCTTCCCGAAGAGCAGATGCGGCAGGTGCGCGGTAACGACATCTCGATGATCTTCCAGGAGCCGATGACCTCGCTCAACCCGATCTTTCCGATCGGCAAGCAGATCGCCGAAGCTCTCACCGTCCACACGGAGATTTCCAAGGCCGAAGCCAAGGCGGAGGTGATCCGCCTGCTCGAAAAGGTGCGGATCCCGAACGCGAAAAGCCGCTTCGATGAATATCCGCACCAGTTTTCGGGTGGCATGCGCCAGCGGGTGATGATCGCCATGGCGCTCGCCTCCAAGCCGAAGCTGTTGATCGCCGACGAGCCGACCACGGCGCTCGACGTCACCATCCAGGGGCAGATCCTCGACCTCATCAAGGTGCTGCAGGAAGAGGAGGGCATGTCGGTTCTCTTCATCACCCACGACATGGGTGTCGTGGCCGAAGTCGCCGACCGCACCATCGTCATGTATCGGGGCGATGCCGTGGAGACGGGGGAAACCGACGACATCTTCCATCGCGGCAGGCATCCCTACACGCGAGCACTCCTGTCCGCCGTGCCGCGGCTCGGGTCGATGGGCGAGCGCAAGCTTCCCTTGCGATTCCCGATCATCGACGTCAAAACCGGCGAACAGCAACCGCTAGCGGATGTCGCCGACACTGTCGCCAAGGGAAAGACGCCGATCCTCGATGTCAAGGATCTAACCACCCGCTTCGACATCCATTCCGGCCTTTTCGGCCGCAAAAGCGGCGCCGTGCACGCGGTGGAGAAGGTTTCCTTCAATCTTTTCGAAGGCGAAACGCTGTCGCTCGTCGGCGAATCGGGCTGCGGCAAGTCGACCACCGGCCGCTCGGTCACGCGTCTCATCACGCCGACCAGCGGCGAGGTGATGCTCGACGGCTATGAGGTGATGAAGCTCGACCAGCCGACGCTGCGCAAGATGCGCCGTTCGATCCAGATGGTCTTCCAGGATCCCTTCGCCTCGCTCAACCCGCGCATGAGCATCGGGTCGGCGGTGATGGAGCCGTTCATCGAGCACAATCTCGGGACCAAGCAACAGGCGCGCGACAAGGCGGCGAGCCTGATGGACAAGGTCGGCCTTTCCGCCGACATGATGAAACGCTTTCCGCACGAATTCTCAGGCGGCCAACGGCAGCGCATCGCGATCGCCCGGGCGCTGATGCTCGATCCGAAGGTGATCGTGGCGGACGAGGCGGTCTCCGCACTCGACGTGTCGATCAAGGCGCAGGTCTGCAATCTGCTTTTGGACCTGCAGCAGAGCCTGAACCTCGCTTTCCTGTTCATTTCCCACGACATGGCGGTGGTGGAGCGGGTCAGCCACCGGGTTGCCGTCATGTATCTTGGCGAAATCGTCGAGATCGGCCCGCGGGCGGCGGTATTTGAAAATCCGCAACATCCCTATACCCGCAAGCTGATGTCGGCCGTGCCGATCCCCGATCCCTCGCGCCGCAGGGTCAAGCGCAACATGTCGACGGATGAGATCAAAAGCCCGATCCGCCCCGTCGGCTACGTACCGCCGAGACGGGAATATCGCGAGGTGGGCGTGGGGCATCTGGTGCAGGTGGCTTGAGGTTTCCTATCGCCTTTACACCCGTTTGACAGAAACTCGCAAAACGTGGCAGCAACGCGCGGAGGAGATTTTCTGCCATGGCAAAACGGTCTGATACGCAAGGACGGCTCGATGATGCGGCGCGGGCCGGGTGGCTCTATTATGTTGCGGGGCGCACCCAGGACGAGATTGCCGCGGCCATGAGCATCTCGAGGCAATCGGCACAGCGGCTGGTCTCGCTCGCGGTGGCCGAACGTCTCATCAAGGTGCGTCTCGATCATCCGATAGCGGCCTGCCTGGAACTTGCCGAAGCGCTGCGCAAGAAATACGGCCTGCGCCATTCGGAGGTCGTGCCGAGCGATCCTGCCGGCGTCTCCAGCACGGTCGGCATCGCCGAAGCGGCTGCTGCCGAGATCGAGCGCTGGCTCAAGCGTCCGGACCCGATCATCATCGCCATCGGAACAGGCCGTACGCTGAAAGCCGCCGTCGACCAATTGCCGCCGATGGAATGTCTGCAGCACCGGATCGTCTCGCTCACCGGCAATATCGGCCCAGACGGCTCAGCCGCTTACTACAACGTCATCTTCTCCATGGCGGACGCGATCAAGGCACGGCATTTCCCGATGCCGCTGCCGGTCCTCTGTTCGTCGGCGGCGGAGCGCGAAACGCTGCACGGCCAAGCGCTGGTTCGTTCAACACTGGAACTCGGCGCTCAGGCGGACGTCACATTCGTCGGCATCGGCGAACTGGGCGTCGACGGTCCTCTGTGCATTGACGGGTTCCTCGGCAAGGAGGAGATGCTGGACCTGGTCAAGAGCGGCGCTGCCGGCGAGATCTGCGGCTGGATTTACGATCGCGAAGGGCAATTGCTCGGCAATTCCATCAATGATCGCGTTGCCAGTGTTCCAATCCCGTCCCGCGAAAAGTCTTCGGTTATCGGAATCGCCCTGGGCAGGAAAAAGTTTGCGGCAATTTCCGGCGCGCTGAAGGGCAAAATCATCAACGGCATCATCACGGATGAAGCCACTGCCGAGCAATTGCTCTCCGTTTGAGCAAAATTATCCACTGTTGAATCAATGGCATGTCCCGTCTCCGCTGCAGTGCAGCGACGAAAGGCGATTGACTTTCCGTGTGGGTTGATGAGTAATTGCCCACGAGCAAAGCGAATGCTCGTTACTCATCTTCTGGGAGGAAGATATGACATTGAAGACGGTTTTGCTGGGCGCCTGCTCGGCGCTGGCGTTTGCCGGCATTTTCTCCACCGCGGCTTCGGCTGAAACTCTCACGATTGCTACCGTCAACAACGGCGATATGGTCCGCATGCAGGGCCTGACTTCGGAGTTCACCAAGGCCAATCCGGATATCGAGATCAACTGGGTCACGCTGGAAGAGAACGTGCTGCGTGAGCGCGTCACCACCGACATCGCCACCAAGGGCGGCCAGTACGACATCCTCACGATCGGCAACTACGAAGTGCCGATCTGGGCGAAACAGGGCTGGCTGCTGGAGCTCAACAAGCTCGGCGACAAATACGACGCCAACGACATACTGCCGGCGATCAAGGGCGGTCTGACGGTCGACGGAAAGCTTTACGCCGCGCCGTTCTATGGCGAGTCCGCGATGATCATGTACCGCAAGGACCTGTTCGACAAAGCGGGCCTCAAGATGCCGGAAAACCCGACCTGGGAATTCATCGGCGATGCTGCCCGCAAGATCACCGACCGCGCCAACGACATCAACGGCATCTGCCTGCGCGGCAAGGCCGGTTGGGGCGAGAACATGGCCTTTGTTACGGCACTCACCAATTCCTTCGGCGGCCGCTGGTTCGACGAAAAGTGGAACCCGCAGTTCGACCAGCCGGAATGGAAGGCCGCTCTTCAGTTCTACGTCGATCTGATGAAGGATGCCGGTCCGTCGGGCGCTTCCTCGAACGGCTTCAACGAGAACCTGACGCTGTTCCAGCAGGGCAAGTGCGGCATGTGGATGGACGCCACGGTTGCGGCTTCCTTCGTTTCCAATCCGAAGGATTCGACCGTTGCCGACAAGGTGGGCTATGCGCTCTTCCCGAGCAAGGAAGGCGTCAACAACCACGGCAACTGGCTGTGGTCCTGGAACCTTGCCGTCCCGACCTCCTCCAAGAAGGGCGACGCGGCTCAGAAGTTCATCTCCTGGGCGACCAGCAAGGAATACACCCAGCTCGTCGCGTCCAAGGAAGGCTGGGCGAACGTTCCTCCGGGCACCCGCACCTCGCTCTACAACAACGCCGAATACAAGAAGGCCGCAGCCTTCGCGGCTCCGACGCTTGCAGCGATGGGTGCGGCCGACATCACCAAGCCGACTGTCAAGCCGGTGCCCTACACCGGCGGCCAGTTCGTCGCGATCCCTGAATTCCAGGCGATCGGCACGAATGTCGGCCAGCTCTTCTCCGCGGTGGTCGCCGGGCAGTCCTCGGTGGATGATGCGCTCGCACAGGCCCAGTCGGCCACCAAGCGCGAAATGACCCGCGCCGGCTACATCAAGTAACCTCCCGAGCATCGGCCGCCCGGTCCTCTTTTCCACCGGGCGGTCAAGCTACAATCCGTCACTGATACAACAAAAGCAGCGATGTTCCTGCGCCGGTCTCCTTCCCAAAGAAAAAAGGCGCGGGGCAACAGAGGGAGGGCGTCGATATGGCAACGCAAAACACGAAAACGTTGGCGCGCCTGATGATGGCGCCCTCCGTCTTGCTTCTTCTCGTCTGGATGATCGTTCCCCTGGCGATGACATTGTGGTTCTCGTTCCAGAACTACAATCTGCTCAATCCCGCCAATGTGAGCTTCACCGGTTTCTTCAACTACGAGTATTTCTATACCGATCCGGCCTTCTTCCAGTCGATCTGGAATACGCTGGTCATCGTCGGCGGGGTGCTGCTGATCACCGTGGTGGGCGGTATTGCGATCGCGCTTCTGCTCGACCAGCCGATCTTCGGCCAGGGCATCGTCCGCATCCTGGTGATCTCGCCCTTCTTCGTCATGCCGCCGGTCGCGGCGCTGATCTGGAAGAACATGATCATGCATCCGGGCTATGGTGTGCTGGCGGATATCGCCAAGTTCTTCGGTCTCCGGCCCGTCGACTGGTTCGCGCAATATCCGCTGTTTTCGATCGTCGTCATCGTTGCCTGGCAATGGCTGCCTTTCGCCACCCTGATCCTGCTCACTGCGCTGCAGTCGCTCGACGGCGAACAGAAGGAAGCGGCGGAGATGGACGGGGCCAATTTCTTCAACCGCTTCATCTATCTGGTGCTGCCGCATCTCGCCCGCGCCATCACGGTCGTCATCCTGATCCAGACGATCTTCCTGCTTGGGGTTTACGCGGAAATCCTCGTCACCACCAATGGCGGCCCGGGTTATGCCTCCACCAACCTCGCCTTCCTGATCTACCGCACGGCGCTTCTCGGCTACGACGTCGGCGGCGCCTCGGCAGGCGGCATCATCGCGGTCGTTCTCGCCAATATCGTCGCCTTCTTCCTGATGCGCGCTGTCGGCAAGAACCTGGATCGATAGGAGACGGATATGGCTCGCAATGTCACGACAAGACACAAGGTCACCGCCACGGTTTTTGCCTGGATCGTCGCCCTCATCATCTTTTTCCCGATCCTCTACACGCTGATCACCAGCGTGAAGACGGAGCCGGAAGCAATCGCCGGCTTCAGCCTGATCCCTTCCGGCACGTTCGAGAACTATGTGACGGTGCAGACGCAACGCGACTATTTCAAGCCGTTCATGAACTCGGTCGTGCTGGCGGTCGGTTCGACCATCCTGGCGCTGATCATCGCGATCCCGTCGGCCTGGGCCATGGCATTCTCGCCGACCAAGCGAACCAAGGACATCCTGATGTGGATGCTCTCCACCAAGATGATGCCGGCGGTGGCGGTGCTGGTGCCGATCTACCTGATGTTCCGCGATTTCGGGCTGCTCGACACTCGCATCGGGCTCACCGTCATGCTGACGCTGATCAACCTACCGATCGTCGTGTGGATGCTCTACACCTATTTCCGCGAGATTCCGGGCGAGATCCTGGAAGCGGCACGCATGGACGGCGCCGGCCTCTGGCAGGAGATCGTCTACGTGCTGACGCCGATGGCGGTGCCCGGCATTGCCTCGACGCTGCTCTTGAACATCATCCTCGCCTGGAACGAAGCCTTCTGGACGATCCGGTTGTCGACAACCAATGCGGCGCCGCTGACGGCCTTCATCGCCTCGTTCTCCAGTCCGCAAGGCCTCTTCTGGGCGAAACTATCGGCGGCCTCGACCATGGCGATCGCGCCGATCCTCATCCTCGGCTGGTTCAGCCAGAAACAACTCGTTCGCGGCCTGACCTTCGGCGCGGTTAAGTAAGGAATACGGATATGGGCAGCATCACGCTCAGACAAGTGTCGAAGGTCTTCGGCGAAGCGAAGGTCATCCCTTCGATCGACCTCGAGATCAACGACGGCGAATTCGTCGTTTTCGTAGGCCCGTCGGGCTGCGGCAAGTCCACGCTGCTGCGGCTGATTGCCGGTCTCGAAGACGTTTCCGGCGGCCAGATCCTGATCGACGGCAAGGACGTCACCCACGCAGCACCCGCCGAGCGCGGCCTGGCTATGGTCTTCCAGTCCTATGCGCTTTATCCGCATATGAGCGTCAGGAAGAACATCGCCTTCCCGCTGAAGATGGCGAAGATGGAGCAGTCGGCGATCGACAAGAAGGTAGAGGCCGCCGCCCGCGTTCTGAACCTCACCGACTATCTGGAGCGCCGCCCCTCGCAGCTTTCCGGCGGCCAGCGCCAGCGTGTCGCGATCGGCCGCGCCATCGTGCGCGAACCCTCTGCCTTCCTGTTCGATGAGCCCCTGTCGAACCTCGACGCGGCCCTGCGCGGCACGATGCGGCTCGAAATCAGCGATCTGCATCATCAGCTTAAGACGACGATGGTCTACGTCACCCATGACCAGGTGGAGGCCATGACCATGGCCGACAAGATCGTCGTCTTGAACCGCGGAAATATCGAGCAGGTCGGCTCGCCGCTCGACCTTTACAAGTCGCCGCGCAACCTCTTCGTCGCCGGCTTCATCGGTTCGCCAAAGATGAATTTCATCGACGGAGCCTATGCCCAGTCGAGGAGCGCCAGGACCGCCGGCATCCGTCCGGAACACCTCGGCCTCTCGAAGGACAGTGGCACCTGGCGCGGCACCGTGAAGGTCGCCGAACATCTCGGCGCCGATACGTTCCTGCACCTCGATGTCGACGGTATCGGTCCCATCACCGCGCGCTGCGACGGCGAGTTCGGCGCCTATCATGGCGATACGGTCTACATGACCCCGGACGAGTCCAAGCTGCATCGTTTCGACGACAAGGGGCTGGCGATCCGGGGATAAGATGCCGACGGGGGCGCTGTGTTCTCCGCCGTCATCCTCGGGCTTGTCCCGAGCATCTAAGCCGGTTCAGCAGGGTAGGCGTGGATAGATCCTCGGGACAAGCCCGAGGATGACGGCGAGGGGAGTGCAAGACGCCTGCCGACCGCGGCTTTCAATCGGGGTCCAGGTCTTGGTCTGAATTATTGGCTTGGGATTTCTCAGGCCATACTGGAGTTAAGATAATGACGGTAAAACTTTCGCTGGCGAGCTTGAAAGACGTGGCGCGCACCGCCGCCGTGCCGGCCTATGATCCGAAGAGTTTGACCCCCGGCATCCTGCATTTCGGGGTGGGTAATTTCCATCGTGCCCATCAGGCGATCTACCTCGACGACCTGTTCAACACCGGCAAGGCACATGACTGGGCGATCATCGGCGCGGGCGTCATGCCATCCGATGCGGCGATGCGCGACAAGCTCGCGGCCCAGGATTTCCTCACTACCGTGGTCGAACAGGACAACAACAGGACCGCCGCCCGCGTCACCGCGCCAATGACCGATATCATCGCTCCGGGCGAAACCGCGGCGCTGATCGAGAAGCTCGCGGACCCGACGATCCGTATCGTCTCGATGACGATTACCGAAGGAGGCTATTTCATCGATGCCGCCGGCCACTTCAACCCGGCCCATCCGGCGATCGCCGAGGACAGCAGGAATCCCGATAGTCCGAAAACCGTCTTCGGCCTCATCCTTGCCGGCCTCAGAGAGCGGAAGGCGAGGGGTATTGCGCCCTTCACCATCATGTCCTGCGACAACATTCCCGGAAACGGCGAGGTGACGGAGAACACCGTCATAGGGCTCGCAAAACTTGCCGATCCGGACTTTGCCCGCTGGATCCACGACAACGTCGCGTTTCCCAATTCGATGGTCGACCGCATCACGCCCGCGACCGGCCAGCGCGAGATCGGCATCCTCAGGAACGATTTCGATATCGATGACAACTGGCCGGTCTTCTGCGAAGAGTTCAAGCAATGGGTGATGGAGGACAATTTTCCCTCCGGCCGACCGCGGCTGGAAGAGGTCGGCGTCCAGTTCGTGCCCGATGTTGCGCCCTACGAGCTGATGAAGATCCGCATCCTGAATGGCGGCCATGCGGCAATCGCCTATCCGGCAGCACTTCTCGACATTCATTTCGTGCATGAGGCGATGGAGCATCCGCTGATCCGCGCGTTCCTCGCCAAGCTGGAAAAGGACGAGATCATCCCGATCGTGCCGCCGGTGCCCGATACCGATCTCAACGACTATTACGGCCTGATCGAGCGCCGTTTCCTCAACCCGAAGATCGGCGACACCATTCCGCGGCTGGCGCAGGACGGTTCCAACCGGCAGCCGAAATTCATCCTGCCGTCCACCCGCGACCGGCTCGCCAAGGGCCTCGATATCATCGGCCTGTCGCTCGTCTCGGCGCTCTGGTGCCGCTACTTTGCCGGCACGTCAGATAGCGGCCGGGAGATCGTCTTCAACGACGCCAGCGCCGACAAGCTGCACGCGGCCGCGCTGAAAGCCAGGGATAACCCGGACGCCTTTCTTGTGTTCGACGAGATCTTCGGCGAGGTTTCGAAATCCGAGCTGTTCCGGAAACGCTTCGCCCATGCGCTCTCGACGCTCTGGAGGGAGGGGACGGCCAGGACGCTCGAACTTTATCTTCGGGACGAACTTGTCAAATAACGGGTTGGCAAAGTGCTTCAAACGGCGGGACCACTGGTGATCTTCGATTGCGACGGGGTTCTCGTCGACAGCGAACCCGTTTCGGTCCGCGTTCTGGTCGATGCCCTTCGCCGCAAGGGCCTCGACATGGACGAGACGGAAGCCTATCGCCGCTTTCTCGGCCGCAGCCTCGCCACCATTACCAGGACCATGCGCGAGGAATTCGCCGTCGAGGCGGACGAGAGCTTTCTGGAAGACATGCGCCACGATCTCTACGCCCGCTTTCGCAGGGAGTTGCAGCCCATGGCCGGCATTGCCGATGCGCTCGATGGTCTTGATCTGCGTCGCTGCGTCGCCTCGTCCAGCCAGCCGGAGCGCATCCGGCTGTCCTTGACGCTGACGGGCCTCATCGACAAGCTCGAACCGAACATCTTTTCCGCCGCTATGGTTGCACACGGCAAGCCGGCGCCGGACCTCTTCCTGCATGCGGCAAGCCAGATGGGGACCGATCCGGAAAATTGCATTGTCATCGAGGACAGTCCCGCCGGCATCGAGGCGGGCCACCGTGCCGGGATGGCCGTTTTTGCCTTCGTCGGCGGTTCGCATGCCGGCACTCCGGGCTACCGGGAAAGGATCGACGCGCTTTCGCCCGAAGTGGTGTTTGACGCGATGCCGGATTTGATCCACCTTGTCCGAAAATATGTCGAGGGCCGCAATGGCTCCGTTTCGCAGCAGGCTTAGGCTTGCAGCGGCATATGGGACAGGCACAGGGACAGGAAACAGATCCGGATGCGTGATCACCTCGTCGCGGTCGATATCGGCACCGGCAGCGCACGTGCCGGAGTGTTTGACCGCAGCGGGCGGCTCCTAGCAAAGGCTAAGCAGCCGATCCTGATGTTCCGGCCGAAGGAAAACCACGCCGAGCACGATTCGGAGGACATCTGGGCCGCCGCCTGCCGCGTCGTGAAGGAAGCACTGGGCGAGGCCGGAATCACGCCGGACCGCATCGCCGCGATCGGCTTCGATGCCACCTGTTCGCTCGTCGCCCGTGATCGCGATGGCAATCAGCTCAGCGTCTCGACGACCGGCAGGGACGCGCAGGACACCATCGTCTGGCTCGACCATCGGGCAATCGAGGAGGCCGATCTGCTTTCGGCCACCGGCCACAAGGTGCTGGAATTTTCGGGCGGCTCGCTGTCGCCCGAGATGGAAATGCCGAAGCTGATGTGGCTGAAGAAACACCTGCCCGGGAGCTGGGCGAGGGCAGGTTATTTCTTCGACCTTGCCGATTTCCTCACCTGGAAGGCGACCGGTTCGGGTCATCGCTCACGCTGCACGCTGACGGCCAAATGGAACTATCTCGCCCACGAAAATCCCGGCTGGAACGCCGATTTCTGGGCGCTTGCCGGGCTGGAGGACCTCAAGGAGAAGGGCGGCCTGCCGGAAGAGACCCTCGGCGCCGGAGCCACGATGGGCAGCCTCGGCGCGAAGGCAGCTGAGGAACTCGGCCTCGATACCGGCGTTCAGGTGGCGCCGGGTCTGATCGACGCCTATGCGGGCGCTTTGGGCGTGCTCGGCGGTGCGTCGGGAAGAGCAGAACTCGAGGCGAGCGTTGCCCTGATCGGCGGCACGTCGAGCTGCGTCGTCGCCTTCGCACGGGATGCAAAGCCCGGGCGAAGCCTCTGGGGCCCCTACTACGAAGCGGTCCTGCCGAACCATTGGGTGGTCGAGGGCGGCCAGTCGGCGACCGGCGCGCTGCTCGACCATATGGTACACATGCATGCCGCCGGCGGCGAGCCGACAGCGGACCTGCACGGGCGCATCATCGCCCGCATCGGCGAATTGCGCGCAGAGACCGATGGCGACATTGCCCCGAACCTTCACGTCCTGCCGGATTTTCACGGCAACCGCTCGCCGCTTGCCGATCCGCATGCGACAGGCGTCATCAGCGGGCTCACTCTCGACACCTCCTTCGACGGGCTTTGCCGGCTCTACTGGCGCGCTTCAGTCGCCATCGCGCTCGGCATCCGCCATATCCTCGAAACGCTCGCCGATCACGGCTATCGTTTCGACACCCTGCATGTCACCGGCGGCCATGTGAACAACCCGCTGCTGGTCGAGCTTTATGCGGACGTGACAGGATGCAAGGTGGTGATCCCACAAAACCGAGACGCCGTTCTGCTCGGCACGGCAATGACCGCGGCGGTCGCCGGCGGCGTGCAGCCGAGCCTGTTCGAGGCGGGGCGGGCGATGGACGGCGGCGGCAGCGAACGGCTGCCGGATTCGGCGCGTGCGGCGCAATACGCCCGGGATTACCGGCGGTTCCTGGCGATGGTCAGGCATCGGGAGGAATTGCGGGGGATTTGACCATGAACAGCCCGGACCTCGACGAAATATATCGCGAATACATTGCCTGCCTGAACAGCCAGGACTGGCAGAATCTGGCTTGCTTCGTCAGTGACGAGGTTGTCCACAATGGCAGACGGCTTGGCCTGTCAGGCTATCGGAGCATGCTGGTCCACGACTTTGAGCAGATTCCCGACCTGCATTTTTCCATCCATCTGCTCGTCTGCGAACCACCTCATGTGGCGGCGAGGCTTGCCTTCGATTGCGCCCCAAAGGGCACGTTTCTCGGCCTCGACGTTAACGGAAGGCAAGTTTCTTTCACCGAGAATGTTTTCTACCGATTCCAAACGGGAAAGATCACGGAGGTCTGGTCCGTCATCGACAAGGCCGCCATCGAGGTTCAGCTTAAACAATAGGCCTCCCTTGCTCGCGATGCCACATGCCTACCTCCGCTCGTCATCCCTCTGCTCAGACGTTGCGTCTCACATAAGGCAGTGCAAACATATAGAGCCCGCTGAACAGCAGCAGAAATAGGGAAGGCAGTGGGGAGTAGACGATCCAGGCGGGCGGTTCGCCGAATGCCATGGCGGCGAAGTTGGCGGCGACGGTCAGCGTGAAGATGATCGACAGCCAGCGGTGGGACTGCCGGATTGCGTTGCTCCAGGTCATGGTCTTTTCTTTCAAAATCGGTCGTTGATGGTTGCCGGCTTGTCCGCCGGATGGCCGGATGCGGTTCCCATGACGGGCGGTTTTCAGGCCTGTGCGTCCAAAACCTTCTCCAGCGTCTCCAAAAAGCCCTGCCAGCCATGACGGGCGCCGTGAAAGGCCTGTTTCTGCTCCGGCCGGAAGCCGGTCTGCTCAATGCGCAGATGCGTTCCCTTGGCGGTCGGCGTGAGGGTCAGGGTCACCACGCTTTTCAGGTCATAGGCCGCATCGTCATGCGCAAAGTTCCAGGTGTAGGAGAGCCGTTCGTTCGGCTCGACGATCAGGACTTCGCAATCCAGCACGCCGCCCCATTCCCCGCGGAGATTGAAACGGTGTCCGACGACGGGTGCGAAATCGTTCTTCATCAGCCATTCCTGGATCAGGTGCGGCTGGGTAAGCGCGCGCCAGATCTTTTCCGGCGGGTGAGGGATCTCCCGTTCCACCATCACGGTGCGGGCCTCAGGCGATACTTCGTTCATTGGTCCATCCTTTTAAGAAGATCTTCGAGAGCATCGAACTTCTTTTCCCAGAAGCTGGTCATCTCGTTTGCCCAGTCGACCAGGGGAGCAAGCGCGGCGAATTCCGCGCTGTAATGCGTCTGCCGTCCCTCGGGGCGGTCGCGCACCAATCCGGCCCGCTTCAGGGCCGCAAGATGTTTCGAAACGACCGGCTGCGAAACTCCGGCCCGGGCCGTCAGGGCTCCGACCGTCTTTTCTCCTTCCCGGCACAGGCGTTCGAAGATCGCCCGCCGGGTGGGATCGGCAAGCGTTCTGAAGATCTCGTCATGGGCGGCTGTCACGTCAATTCATACCTCGTCGGCTATGAATTGATGTATAGCTGGTGAGCTATGAATTGGTCAAGCGGGAAACGCGAAGTGGCATTTGCATAATTTATTACGGTGTTCCGCCCTGGCCGCCGCCGGTGAGGAGGGGCGCTCGTGCTTGTTCGCGCGCACTCTCCCACCTACATCTTGGCGGCAACCGGAGACCTTGCATGATCCTCGACGCAGCACGCCTTTCGCTTCTCAATCTTTTCGCGCCGGAAACACGCAATGTCTTCTGGAAGACGCTGGGGTTGACGATCCTGGTCCTGGTCGGCCTCTGGTTCGGGCTGCGGGAGCTCTTTTCCTTTTATGCCTGGCCGTGGATGGCTGCGTTCTTTCCGGATCTGCCGGATTGGACCGGCTGGCTCACCTTCATTGCCGCCATCGCTGCCAGCATCGGGCTAGCCCTGGCGCTGGCGCTCCTGATCGCGCCGATCACGGCGCTGATCGCCGGCCTGTTTCTCGACGATGTCGCCGAGGTGGTCGAGAAGCGCGATTATCCCAATGACGTGCCCGGCAAGGCGATGCCGCTTGCCGAGGCGATGGCAAGTTCGATCAAGTTTCTGGGCGTCGTCATCGTCGGCAACATCATCGCATTGTTTCTGTTGTTCATTCCCGGCATCAACCTGATCGCCTTCTTTCTGGTGAACGGTTATCTGCTCGGGCGGGAATTCTTCGAGTTCGCGGCGATGCGGTTTCGCACGCCGACGGACGCTCGCGCCTTCCGCTCGAAACATTCCTCGACTGTGTTCATGGCGGGCCTTCTGATCGCTTGTTTTCTGGCCGTCCCGATCGTTAACCTTCTGACGCCGCTTTTTGCCGCGGGCCTGATGGTGCATCTCCACAAGGCGATCTCGAAGCGCGATCCGGCGTTCAAGGGTTAGGCCGGCAGAGCCAAACCATCGTACATTGATGCAAACTCGGCACTTGGCGGGATAGGCTTGATGACGTCGATCAACACGCCGTTGGGGTCTGACGTGATGAAATGCCGCTGGCCGAAATCTTCGTCGCGGAGATCGAGCCGGATCGGCAAACCGGCTGCTTTGAGACGTTCGTAGACCGCATCGACATCCTCAACCTCGAAGTTCAGGAGCAGGCCGGAGACTTTGCCGCGACTGCTTTTCGGGATGGTTTCATGGCTACCGTCGAGGATTGCCAAGGTTACGTGTTCGCTTTTCCTGGATTGCAGATGCACATACCAGTCTGCCGAAAACAGCGCCTCGAAGCCGAAGTGCCGAATGTAGAAATCGGATGTGCCGGCGACATCGCCGGTCATAATGACGGGATAATAGCTGCAGATCTTCATGGCTTTCCCTCCTAGGACTTTACGGATACATTCAGTCTGTATGTAAATTTATAGATACATTCAGTCTGTATGTAAACAGCGAGATTAAGATGGCGCGCAGCAACCGCGAACGTACCGATGCGACCCGCACCGCTCTTCTGGATGCGGCCAGACGCTTATTCGTGGAAAAGGGATATGCCGAGACGGCGACGCCCGACATCGTCGCGGCCGCCGGGGTGACGCGCGGCGCTCTTTACCACCACTTCCCAGACAAAAAAACGCTGTTCTGGGCGGTGGTGGAGCGTGAAGCGGGGGAGGTCGCTGCGGATATTGAGGCGCGGTCGGCCGAGGCTTCATCGGCACGGGAGGCTCTTTTGCAAGGTGCCTGCGCATATTTCGATGCCATGGCCGCGCCCGGGCGAACGCGGCTGCTGCTCAAGGAGGCTCCGGCCCAGACCGTCGTGGATTCCGGGAATGGCGAAGATCCAGCGGAATCGAGCCTCAAGGTGGGGCTCTCGCATCTCCTGGAGGGCGCCGCACTTCTTCCGCTTCTCGATCCTTTGACCGTGCTGGTCTCGGCGGCTTTCGAACGGGCGGCGATCGCCATCGATTGCGGCGGCAACCGCAAGAATTACGAAGCAGCGATTGCAGCCTTAATCGACGGCCTCCGCCCCGATGAATTGAGGCGGTAGCTCGACCAGCGGCGCCGGCACGTCGCAGGTCTTTTCCGGCGAGCGACAGAGATCGGCGATCACGCAGCGTTCGCATTCCGGGCGTCGCGCCTTGCAGGTATAGCGGCCGTGCAGGATCAGCCAGTGATGGGCGTGATAGAGATACTGCTCCGGGATGACCTTGAGAAAATGCGCCTCGACCTCGTCCGGCGTCTTGCCCGGCGCCATCAGCAGGCGGTTGCCGATGCGGAAGACATGCGTGTCGACTGCAAGTGTCGGGATCCCGAAGGCCATGGACATCACGACGTTGGCCGTCTTTCGGCCGACGCCCGGCAGCCGGATCAGTTCCTCGCGGCTCTTCGGCACTTCGGAGCCGAATTCCTCGATCAGCATCCGCGAGAGCGCAATGACGTTCTTTGCCTTGTTGCGGTAGAGGCCGATCGTTTTGATGTATTGGGTGACACCTTCCTCGCCGAGCGCCAGCATCTTTTCCGGCGTATCGGCGATCTTGAAGAGGGCGCGTGTCGCCTTGTTGACGCCGGCATCCGTCGCCTGTGCGGAAAGCGCTACGGCCACCACCAGCGTGAAGGGGTTGACATGCTCCAGCTCGCCCTTCGGCTCGGGCCGCTGCACGGAAAAGCGGCGGAAGATCTCCTCCATCTCCGCTTTGGTATAGGTGGATTTGTAACGGCTGGGCTTTCGCGCAGAGCCGTGATTTGACTTTTGCAAAGTGCTGGTGCTGGATTTGGTCTTGGAAGTCGCCATATGCGTCTATAGCCAGCCTGCATGAAGGAATGCAACGTGGACATGCCAGAAGATCGGCCGGTTTTCGCAGCCGAACTCACGCCCCATCGTTCGCTCGGCAAGACCGGGTTCCGTGTCGTGCTGGCGTTGTCGGGTGCGGTCTGCCTGGTCTATGGCGGGTTTTTCCTGGTTGCCGGCGCCTATCCGATCGGCCTCTTCTTCGGGCTCGATTTTCTGGGCCTCTATATCGCGCTGAAGATGAGCTACCGCTCGGGCAAGGCGCGGGAGGAAGTCACCGTCACGCGCACCAATCTTTCGATCCGCAAATTTTCGCCGGCGGGGCGCATGGTGGAGCATCGCTTCAATCCGTTCTGGGCGCGATTCCGGGTGAAGCGGCATGAGGAATTCGGCATTACCGGCATGTTCGTGACGGGCGAGGGGCGGTTTACCGATATCGGCTCTTTTCTCAATCCGGACGACCGGGAGAGCTTCGCAAAGGCCTTCAAGGGCGCTCTCGCCACGGTGAAACGAAAAGTCTGATACTGCAAGAAACGGGTGGTTTCGGCAGAGCCGAAGGAGCATCTATGGGTGAAAGGAGAGATGTCATGAACGCTTTCGCTCAGATTGCTCAACCCGTCACCGACGTGACGCCTGAAGGTTCCGATTATGAAACCGTCCGCCGCGTCATCGAAATGATTACGCTGGATTACCGCGACCAGCCGTCGCTCGAAACCATTGCCGCCGAACTCGGCCAGTCGCCGACCCAGTTGCAGAAGGTTTTCACCCGCTGGGCAGGGCTCTCGCCCAAGGCCTTTCTGCAAGCGGTGACGCTCGACCACGCCAAGCGGCTGCTCGGCAAGGAAGAACTGCCGCTGCTCGAAGCCTCCTACGAGCTCGGCCTGTCCGGCCCCGGACGCCTGCACGACCTGTTCGTCACCCACGAAGCCATGTCTCCCGGCGAGTGGAAGGCGCGCGGCGGCGGGCTGACGATCCGTTACGGCTTTCATCCGTCACCCTTCGGCATTGCGCTCGTCATGGCGACCGACCGCGGACTGGCGGGCCTTGCGTTTGCCGATCAGAACGGCGAAAAAGCCTGCCTCGAGGACATGACCTGCCGTTGGCCGAATGCCGAGTATGTGGAGGACCGCGAGATCACGGCGCCTTACATCACGCGCATTTTCGACCGTTCGAAATGGTCTGGGGACCAGCCGCTCAAGGTGGTGCTGATCGGCTCGGACTTCCAGGTGCGGGTCTGGCAGAGCCTCTTGAAGATACCATTCGGCAAAGCCGTTACCTATTCGGATGTGGCAAATGACATCGGCCAGCCGACCGCCAGCCGCGCCGTGGGTGCCGCGATCGGCCGCAACCCCATCTCCTTCGTGGTGCCTTGCCACCGGGCGCTCGGCAAAAGCGGCGCACTGACCGGCTATCACTGGGGACTGACCCGCAAACGGGCGATCCTCGGCTGGGAAGCAGGAGCGGCGTGACCGGCCAGGATTATTCGGCCGAGCATGGATCGGGAATGAAGCTGTTCTATATTGCCGTCACGTTGGGCAGCTTCAGGGGATCTACATGCACATCAATCCATCGTTTGGAGAGAGAGTCCGCGGCGCGCTGCGGTTGCTGAAGGGCAGAGGTGACGATGCCGTGGTCTGCAGTTTCTGCGGAGAAGACCGGCATGCCAATGTAGGCAATATCGTTAGCGGCCCGGGCGTGGCGATCTGCGGCGCCTGCGTCGATATCGCGATGAATTGGAAAACGCTGGCATCAGCCAAACCGGACGAAGGGAAGGAATTAGATAGCTTTCCCCTGTTCGAGCATCCGGCCTCGCTACTGCCGGAGAGCCGTGCAACCCTCAACGACCTGATCGAAGATTGCGCCGCAGAGCTTTCCTCCTCGCTCATAGGCTGGTCCTATGCGCGAGGCTACGGAGACTTCACCGACGGCATTTCCGTCTTTGTTCAGAGGCCGCAAGGCGCCAATGGCCAAGTCTATCAGCAGACGTTCACCCGGATGCTGTTCTGGCCATCGCAATTCAAAAAGACGTCTTCCTGACGGCTTGTTGAGTTTCAAGGTCAATGCGCAGGCAATGACTCCTCGCCCAGCCTCAACAGCTCCCTTGCCGCCGTCTCGTCGGTGATCAGCGTATTGCAGCCGATGCGGCGGATGGTGGCGCGGATCGCCACCGCCCTGTGGGCGCCACCGGAGGAAAGCACGATGTGCTTGGCCTTTTTGAGGGTATCGAGATCGATCGACATAACCCGCTCGTTGAGCGCGTGATCGACGGAACGACCTTCCTTGTCGAGGAAATTGAACATGGTATCGCAGACGCAGCCGGCGGCAATCAGCCGGTCCAGTTCCCCCTTGGAGATGAACCCTTCTGACAATGACGTCGAATGCGGGCCGATGTCGCCGCAGCTCACCACCGCGAGATCGAGGTTTTCGGCAAGATCGTAGATGGTCTTCAGCCCGCACTGCTCGATCAAGGCTCGTTTTGTCTTGATGGAGTCGACCAAAAGCGGTGCCAGGAACATGTAACATTCGGCGCCGAGCTGGCCGGCGAAGCGCCATGTATAGTCGATCGGGTTGGTCTGGTGGACGGCGACGATGCCGCCTAGCAGCGAAACGACCTTGCAGTTCTCGCGTCGCGGCGGACGAAAGCTCGACAGCGAGGCGGTCATGGTGCGGCCCCAGCCGACTCCGATCGTCATGTCGTTCTGCACCACCTCGGAGAGGAACTGCCCGAGCGCCAGCCCGACCGCGCTCGCCATCGCGGTGGCACTTTCGTCACGCGGCGCCGGCACCACGACGGCCTCGTCCAGCCCATAAAGCTTTTCCAGCCGGGTCGCGAGTTCGACGCAGTTGTCGATCCCCTCGCTGATCCAGATCTGCACCTCAGAGCGTTTCATCGCTTCATCGAGCATGCGGATCACGGTGGAGCGGCTGATGCCGAGACGCTCGGCGACATCTTTTTGCGTCAATCCCTGGTTATAATAAAGCCATGCAGCGCGCAGCCTCAGCGACGCGGCTTCGGAAAAGGCGGTATGGGTCTCGCGTCTGAGCTTGGCCAACGGGGCTCCGGAAAAAGGTCGGCATGAGGTGGGCAGATCATCAACTCATGTGAAACATATGTCAATTCGGAATGACAAATGTCTTGACTTCTTAACCACGGAAGGTCGATAGTCTCTCCACGCGCCGGAGGAGCAAATTCCCGCGACAGGCGTTCAGGTTATAAGTGGATGACCTAAGTTTCCAACGAGGAATATTCGGATGACGTCGAAACTAGAGCAGCTTCGTTCCATGACCACGGTCGTTGCCGATACTGGCGATATCGAGGCGGTTGCCCGCCTGAAACCCGTGGATTGCACGACCAACCCGACGATCGTCTTAAAGGCGCTCGGCACGCCGATCTTCGCCGACAAGGTGAAGGAAGCAATCGCCTGGGGCCGCAAGCAGGGCGGCCAGGACGATGCGGTCGTATCTGCGGTGGCGGACCGTCTGGCCATCGATGTCGGTGCGGCACTTGCCGAACTCGTTCCGGGCCGCGTCTCCACCGAAGTCGATGCCGATCTCTCCTTCGATACGGAAGCTTCGATCGCCAAGGCCCGTTCGATCATCGCAGCCTACAAGGAGCGCGGCATCGAACGCGACCGCATCCTGATCAAGCTTGCTTCCACTTGGGAAGGTATTCGTGCCGCCGAAGTCCTGCAGACGGAAGGCATCGACTGCAACCTGACACTTCTCTTCAGCCAGGCCCAGGCAATCGCCTGCGCCGAGGCCAAGGTCTTCCTCATCTCGCCTTTCGTCGGCCGCATCCTCGACTGGTACAAGAAATCGACCGGCCAGGACTATACCGCCGAGACTGACCCCGGCGTGCTTTCGGTCCGCCAGATCTACAATTACTACAAGGCGAACGGCGTTTCGACGATCGTCATGGGCGCCTCGTTCCGCAATGCGGGCGAGATCGAAGCCCTTGCCGGCTGCGACCGTCTGACGATCAGCCCCGCCCTCCTCGACGAACTCGACAAGGATACCGGCAAGCTGGAGCGCAAGCTTTTTCCGGAAACCTTCAAGGCCGAGCCGCTGCAGTCGCTGAATGAGAAGCAGTTCCGCTGGATGCTGAACGAAGACGCCATGGCGACCGAAAAACTCTCTGAAGGCATCCGCGCCTTTGCCAAGGACCTCGTCGCCCTGCGCACCATGGTCCGCAAGGAACTGACTCTCGCCGCCGCCTGATATTCCACCGCCTGCATGAACAAAAGGCCCGTCCCGCGACGGGCCTTTTTTGTGGAAGCGGCGTCTACGCCGCTTGGGGCACCGGCATTGCCGAGCCGGGCTTCCGCAGCAGGAGAACCGAGACGGCGGCGATCATGCACATCACGCCGGCGATCTGGAGCGCGGGCATATAGGTGTTGAAGTCGCTCTTGAAGAAACCGGCGCCGAAGGCTGCGGTTGCCGCGCCGATCTGGTGTCCGGCGAATACCCAGCCGAAGACAAGGCCCGCCTTTTCACGGCCGAACTTTTCGGCAGCGATCTTGACGGTTGGGGGCACGGTCGCCACCCAGTCGAGGCCGTAGAAGATCGCAAAGACCGACAGTTCCACGAAGCTGAAGCCCGAAAGCGAGAGGTAGATCAGGGACAGGCCGCGCAGGCCGTAGAACCAGAAGAGCAGCCAGCGATTGTCGTAACGGTCGGAGAGCCATCCGGCAAAGATCGTGCCGAAGAAATCGAAGATGCCGATGACGGCAAGCGTGCCCGCAGCCGTTACGGCAGCCATGCCGAAATCGCCGCAGATGGAGATCCAGTGCGTCTGGATGAGGCCGTTGGTCGACAGCCCGCAGACAAAGAACGTGCCGAACAGCACCCAGAAGGTGGCGCTGCCGGACGCCTCGCGAAGAGCCACGAGCGGCGAGACGAGCGTCGCCAGAAACTTGTGATCCTGCTTCGGCGCCTTCGACACCGCTGTGTCGCCGTAGGCGGGCAGGCCCACGTCGGCGGGATAATCGCGCATCAGGAGAAGCACCAGCAGCATAGCCGCAGCGATGACGGCGACGGTGAGCGTGAGTGCCGCGCGCCAGCCATAGGCTTCGGTGATTGCGGCAAGGAGAGGCAGGAAGACGAGCTGACCGGTGGCATTGCTCGCCGTCATCAGGCCGACGACGAGGCCGCGGCGCTGCGAGAACCAGCGGGTTGCAACGGTGGCGCCGAGCACCAGCGCCGTCATGCCGGTTCCGACGCCGATCACCACGCCCCATAGAGCCACGAGCTGCCAGACCTCGGTCATGAACAGGGAGACGACGAGGCCGCCCATGATCAGGGCGAGCGCGAAGGATACGACCTGCCGGACGCCGAAATGGTTCATGAAGGCGGCGGCGAAGGGGCCGAGCAGGCCGAAGAGGACGAGACGAACGGCCATGGCCGAGGAGATGTCGGCGATGTCCCAGCCAAATTCCTGGTGCAGCGGCTGGATCATCACGCCGGCCGAGCCCATGGCGCCGGCGGTCGCCAGCATGGTCAGGAAGGTGGTGGCGGCGACCACCCATCCGTAGTGGAGGTTTCTGCCGGCCATCCATCGGGCGGCGCTGGTGGAGATCATGTAACTGTCCCTTTCCTGATCGTCGCCGCGGCTGCGGCGTTTTGTGGGTATATGCCCGCTTTTGGGCAAAAAATCAGAGCTCTTTGAGCAGATCCAGAAGCTGTTTCGTCTTCTCCGGGCCAAGCCGGACTTCGATATCTTCCTGAACGCTATCCCAAAGGGGCCCGCCTTCCTTCAGCAGGTCGCGGCCTTTTTCCGTCAGCGTCAGCATCGCCTCGCGCTGGTCTTCGCCGTGACCGATCGCAACCAGCCCCATGCGCTCCAGCACCTTCGTGTTGCGGCCGACCGTCGAGCGGTCGAGCTCGACCTTGCCGGCAAGCTCGGTGAGCGAGATCGGCTCAAGCCGCCTGATGTTGCGCAGCAGGCTGAACTGGCCAATGTTCACTCCGAGCGGCGCCAGCGCCTCGTCGTAATAGGACGAGACCTTCCGGGAGGCTTGGCGCAGGACAATGCAGTGACAGGTTTCGCTTGGCATGGCTGCGGGTATATACCCGCGACTGCGATTGCGCAAGCGAGAAGTTTTAGCCTGCAGTGCGTGGCGTCAGGATGGTCCTGATAAAGGCCAGGATGAACAGTGCCGTCATCAAGAGGACGATGGTGGGGGCGGGGGCGCTGTCGATCAGGAAGCTCAGGTGGATGCCGCAGACTGAGGCCCCGACCGCGATCGCCACCGCCGTCAGCAGCATCGCCGTGAAGCGGCGGGTGAGCAGGAAGGCGATGGCGCCGGGCGCGACCAGCATGGCGACCGAAAGGATGATGCCCACCGCCTTCAGCGCGCCGACGACGGTCAGCGACAGCACCGCGAGCAATCCGTAATGCAGCAGGCGCGTCGGCAGGCCGATCGCCTTGGCATGCTGTTCATCGAAGGAATGGACCAGCAGGTCCTTGCGCAGGATCACAAGGAACAGGGTCGCGGCAAGCGAGATCAAGCCGGTTTCAACAAGGTCGGAGGGCAGGAGGCCGAGCATATCGCCGAAGAGGATGTGGTCGAGATGCACGTCGGACTGCACCTTCACATAAAGCACAAGCCCCAGCCCGAACATGCCGGAAAAGACGATGCCGAGGACCGTATCCTCCTTGATCCGGCTGTTCTCCTTCAAAAAGCCGGTGGCGAGCGCGCAGATCATGCCGGCCGCGAAGGCGCCGACGGAGAGCGGAATGGCGAGAATGTAGGCGACGACGACGCCCGGCAGCACCGCATGGGAGACGGCATCCCCCATCAGCGACCACCCCTTCAGCACCAGGAAGCAGGAGAGGATCGCCATCGGCACGGCAATCATCAGCGTCACGATGAAGGCCGATTGCATGAAGGGCAACTGGAAGGGCAGGATCGCCAGTTCTAGGATCTCGCTCATGCGGTTTCCTCCAGCGTCTTGCGCAGCCGCCTGCGGGCCGCGAGCATTCCGTGTTTCGGAGCGAACAGGAAGGCGGCGAGGAAAAGTGCTGTCTGCAGCACGACAATGATGCCGCCTGTCGCGCCGTCGAGGAAGTAGCTCAGATAGGCGCCGACGAAACTTGTTGCGGCGCCGATCACGAGCCCCATCAGGACGAGCCTGTCGAAACGGTCGGTCAGCAGATAGGCGGTTGCGCCGGGCGTCACGACCATGGCGATGACGAGGAAGGCGCCGACGGTCTGGAGTGCTGCGACGGTGGAAGCCGACAGCAATGTGAAGAACAGGATTTTCAGGAGGTCGGGTTTCAGGCCGATGGTGCGGGCATGGTTCTCGTCGAAGAAAGTCACCATCAGGTCCTTCCATTTCAGCGCCAAGATCGCAAGGCTGACGCCGCCGATGATGACCAACTGGATCGTGTCCGCGGGTGTGATGGCGAGAATGTTGCCGAGCACGATCGTCTGGATATTCACCGAAGTCGGCGACAGTGACACCATGAAGAGGCCGAGACCGAAAAAGGAGGTGAAGATCAGGCCGATGATGGCGTCCTCCTTCAACCGCGTGCGCTGGTTGAGGAAGAGCATCGCGCCGGCCGCCAGTCCGCCCGACAGGAAGGCGCCGATCGAGAAGGGCAGGCCGAGCATGTAGGCTCCCGCCACGCCGGGCACGATCGAATGGGAGAGCGCATCGCCGATCAGCGACCAGCCTTTCAGCATCAGGTAGGCGGAGAGGAAGCCGCAGACGCCTCCAACCAGCGCGCTGACCCAGATGGCGTTCAGCATATAGCCATAGGTGAAGGGCTCAAGGAGCGTCTGGAGCATCTGTCTTCACCGAAGCCTTTTGTTGGCCGTTGCCGTAGGTCACGAAGGGCCGTTCGTCGTCGCTGATGACCTTGACCCTGCGTTCGTCGGCGTCGTCGTGGAGATCGGAGCCGCCGAGGATGAAATGGCGCAGCACGCCGCCGAAGGCCAGTTCCAGATTGGCTTCCGTGAACGTGTCCTCGGTCTTTCCATAGGCAAGCACTGTGCCCTTCACGAAGACGGTGCGGTCGCAGAAGTCCGGCACGCTGCCGAGATTGTGGGTCGAGACCAGCATGACACGGCCTTCGTCGCGCAGTGCGCGCAGAAGTTCGACGATCTGTTCCTCGGTCGTCACATCCACACCGGTAAAAGGCTCGTCGAGCAGGATCACCTGTCCCTCCTGCGCGAGCGCCCGGGCGAGGAAGACGCGCTTCCTCTGTCCGCCGGAGAGTTCACCAATCTGGCGCTTGCGGTAGTCCTCCATGTTCACCCGCTGCAGAGCCCGGGTAACCATGTCGTGGTCGTGGCGCGAGGGGATCCTCAGAAAATTCATGTGGCCGTAGCGGCCCATCATCACCACGTCCTCGACAAGCACCGGGAAGTTCCAGTCCACCTCTTCGGCCTGCGGCACATAGGCGACGAGGTTCTTGCGGAGCGCTTCCCGGGCGGGCATCCCGAGAATTTCGACGGAACCTTCGGTGAGCGTGACGAAGCCCATGATCGCCTTGAAGAGGGTGGACTTGCCGGCGCCATTGACGCCGACCAGTGCCGTGATGGTGCCCTTCGGCACGACGAAGCTCGCATGCCTGAGCGCAGTCAACCCGTTGCGATAGGCGACAGTGACGTTGTCCAGTTTCAGTCCGGCGCTTGTCGGCGCCGTCTTGCCCATCATCATTGCGAAAGACCTTTTGCGATTGTTTCGGTGGTCACTCGAAGTAGGTCGAGATAGGTCGGCACCGGTCCGCCTTCCTCGCTAAGCGAGTCGACATAGAGGACGCCCGCATATGTCGCGCCGGTTTCGGAGGCGATCTGCTTCGCCGGCTTGTCGGACACCGTGCTTTCGCTGAAAATGACCTTGATCTGATGCTCGCGCATCGCGTCGATGACTTCGCGCACCTGCTGCGGCGTGCCCTGGCTGTCGGCATTCACCGGCCAGAGATAGAGTTCCTTGAGGCCGAAATCGCGGGCGAGATAGGAAAAGGCCCCTTCGCTCGTCACCAGCCAGCGGTGATCTTCCGGCAGTTTGCCAAGTATATCGCGGATCGGCTGGACCGCAGCCCGGATCTTGTCCGCATAAGCCTTGGCATTGGCGGCATAGGTGTCGGCATGCGCCGGATCGATTTCGGAAAGACCCTTGCGAATGTTTTCGACATAGATCACCGCGTTTTCCGGCGACATCCAGGCATGCGGGTTCGGTTTTCCCTGATAGGCGCCTCCGGCGATCGCCATCGGCTCGACGCCATCGGAGACCGTAATGCTCGGCACCTTGCCGAGATTGGCGAGGAATTTTTCGAACCATTGCTCGAGGTTCAGTCCGTTGCGAAGAACGAGATCCGCGTCGCGGGCGCGCAGAATGTCTCGCGGGGTCGGCTGGTAGTTGTGAATCTCGGCGCCCGCCTTGGTGATGCTTTCCACGTCGGCTGCATTGCCCGCGACGTTCTTTGCCATGTCGGCGATGACGGTGAAGGTGGTCACGACCTTCGGCTTCTCCTGCGCATTGGCAAACGCGGGCACCGCCAGAACGGCTGCGATGAGGAGGAATTTTCGGAAAGACATGCGGCGACGGATCCCTAGCTGCAATTCATTCGCAATCTAACCTAGTCGGGATTTTGCTTCTGTCAATGCTATTGCAAATCATTTGCAACTAGACATGTGGTTGAGCGATGGAAAAGGCAGGGCCGGTTTCGGATGATCGGTCGAAACATCCGCGCGGGCTTAAAGCTTCTTCAAGGAGAATGACCGATTATGCCGCCGATATTCCCTCGGTTGTTTTGCGTAAAGTGGGGTTGACCATGCCGGAGTTCGGCAAGTGAAGGGCCTGGCGTTCCGGGTCTCGAAAAAGCTCATCCTGATCATGGGCGGCATTGTCGTGCTGGGCGGCGGCAGCGGCGCGGCAGCGGTCTTCGTTGGTGCGGACAAGCTTCTCGGCCCGTCCTATCTGGAGATGAACGGGTTCGAATGCACTGCTCTGGAGACGATCAAGATCAAGCGCGATCAGCGCTATTGGGTCCGCAAATATGTCACCACCGAAGAAGCGGGCGACGGCATGGCGCGTATCCGCACGGCGCTCCGGGTCGCCCGCGCGGTGCAGGAAAAGGAGAAGGCGGATCTCGTCCAGGTGGCGCTGATCGACAAGGCCGGCCCGACGGACCGGGCCTTGATGCGCGGCCGGATGATCGGCGCGCAGGTCATCTATATTCCTGATCCCGGCAAGATGCCGAAGGGGACTGCCGCGGCGGTCTATTCCGCCTATTATCTCGACGGTTCGGCCAATGCCAGCGGCGAATATTACGGCATGCGCATCGACCTGCCGGTCGAGGATGTCGAGGCGGTCACGGCGCGGTTGACCGATCATGCCGATTGCGTCGAACCTGCGGCTGCGGTTCCGGAAGGGGCACATGGCGCATCGGCTGACGGGCACGGTGCGACTGCTGGCCGGCACGGCGAGCCATCAGGCGGACACGGTGAAAGCAGTGGCGGACATGGCGAAGAACCGGCGGCCGAAGGCCACGGAGCTCCCGCCGAAGGGCATGGGGACGAGGTCGCAGCCAAGGATGGCGGCGGGTTCTTGAGTTCCGTAACGGGCATGATTTTCGGTTCCGGCAAAAATGCGGAGGCTCCGGCCGAAAGTCACGCGGCCGAAGCTGCGGACCACGCGCCGGTTCCGGCCGATGGTCATGGGGCGCCTGCAGACAATCACGCGGCAGCCGAGGATCACGGCGATCAGGCCTCTGCCCCGGCTGCAAAGCCAGGCCCGCACGAGCCTGCTCCGGAGCCGAGGACTGCGGCAGAAGGCGGCAAGCGTTGGTCGAAGGCGACCGATGCGGATGAAAAACGGGCAGAAACCGTGCATGGCGAAGCGGCCACGCAGCCGACCGGCGGAAAAATGGATGCCGATGCGGCAGGCGCTGCCTGGCTTGCCAAGATGCGCGGCGAAGAGGGCCAGCAGCCGGTGAAAGGCAAGGAACCGGGTCAAGTTCCGCCCGCTGCAGCCAAGCCGGACGAGGAAGCTTCCGTAAGGCCGGCGCATTGAATTTGGAGGTGATCCCTCCCTTGCGATTTCCCTGCAAGAGGAGAGGCTATAAAATCCATGGTCTTAGCTGAAGCTAAGACCATGGATTTCGTTGGTAAGGCTTGCCAATCCCGAAATAAGCAGAACTGCTCAATCCGCCTTCGCGCGGCGCGCCGGGAAGAGGATCACGTCGCGGATGGATGGCGAATCCGTCAACAGCATGACAAGACGGTCGACGCCGATGCCCAAGCCGCCGGCGGGCGGCATGCCCTGGTCCATCGCGTCGAGGAATTCGTCGTCCAGCTGCTTGTCCTTCTCGCCGCGGGCATGCGCCTGCTCGAGCTGCTCCACCATGCGCCGACGCTGCTCTTCCGGATCGTTGAGTTCGGAAAACGCGTTGCCGAGCTCCCAGGTGTTGCAATAGGTCTCGAAGCGCTCGACGAGGCGCGGTTCGCCCGGCACTTCCTTGGCAAACGGCGAGATGTCCTTCGGAAAATGGGTGACGTGGCTCGGCTGGATCAGCGTCGGCTCGACCTTTTCCTCGAAGATGAAAGCGAGGCATTCGCCCCAGGTCCAGTCCTTCTCCACCTCGAAGCCGGCGGCTTGTGCCGCGGCGCGGGCTTCCTCGTCGGCCTTGATCGACAGAAAGTCGATGCCGGTCGCTTGCTTGACGGCGTCGGGCATGGACACGCGCTTGAATGGGCCCTTGAACGAAAGCTCCTTGTCCTGGAACTTGAACTCGGTCGAGCCGTGGATGCTCAAGGCGAGCGTCTGGAACATGCGCTCCACGAGATCCATCATGTCCTCGTAGTCGGCATAGGCCCAGTAGCATTCCATCATCGTGAATTCGGGATTATGGCGGGTCGAGACGCCTTCGTTCCTAAAGTTGCGGTTGATCTCGAACACCTTGTCGGTGAGGCCCGAGACCAGCGTGCGCTTCAGATAGAGTTCCGGCGCGATGCGCAGATACATGTCGAGCTTCAGCGTGTTGTGATGCGTCTTGAACGGCTCGGCAGTGGCGCCGCCGTAGATCGCCTGCAGCATCGGCGTCTCGACTTCCATGAAGCCATCGTTTTCCATGAAGCGGCGGATACCGGAGACGATCTTCGAACGCTGCTGGAAACGAAGCTTGGATTCTTCGTTTGTCATGATGTCGAGATGGCGCTTGCGGTAGCGCAGTTCGATATCGGAGAGGCCATGCCACTTTTCCGGCATCGGCAGCAGCGACTTGGTGAGCATGATGATCGACTGGGCGTTGATCGTCAGCTCGCCGCGCTTGGTGCGGCGCACGACGCCGGTGACCCCGACGATGTCGCCGATATCGATAAGCGACAGAAGCGCACGGGCATCCTCCGGGGTGGTGTCCTTGTGCGAGAAGATCTGCACCTTGCCCGAAGCGTCATGGATATCCATGAACATGCCAGAATTGCGCGAGGAATAGACACGGCCGGCAACGGTGACGATATCCTGCGTTTCCACGTCTGCCTCGAGGTTCTTGTATTTCTCGGCGAGCTCCGCATTCGTCAGCGTCCGGTGGAAATGCGCCGGATAGACGTCGCCGACCTTCTCGCGGAGGATGGCAAGCTTCTGGGCGCGCACCTGCGTCGCGTCGGAGGAGAGGGCGGTTTCAGTCGTGTTATTGTCGGTCATCGTGTTTGCCTTTTCGGCGATATCGCCGCAGATCAATTTGCAATGCGGAGCCTTTGGCCCCTCACCCCACCCTCTCCCTGAGGGGAGAGGGAAATTAGAGTATGCCGCCGGTGCCGCAACTTTCTTCTCCCACTCGGGGAGAAGGTGCCGGCAGGCGGATGAGGGGGCTGCGGACTAGGCCGCGCTTCCCACCATCGAAGCCACCACCGTGGCGGCGATCTTCAGGCGCTGGCGCACCACTGATCGGCCGAGCAGCGCCATGGAGTCAAACAGCGGCAGCGAGCGGGACGAACCCGAGACGGCGACGAAAAGCGGCGGCGTGACGACGCGCAGCTTCTTGCCGAGCTTGTCGGAGATTGCGCGCAGCTCCGCATCGATCGACTCGACGTTCCATTCGATCATCTTTTCGAGATCGGCCTGGACCGTCTGCAGGATTTCAAGCGTCTCGGCCGGGTTGGTCTTGAGGCCGGCGAAGGAGGCGGGCGTCAGGCCGACATCGTTGGAAAGCAGGAAGCCGGCGAGGCCCGGCAGTTCGCCGAGCTTCGAGATCCGGCTCTGGGAGAGCTTCAGGCCTTCCGTCAGGCGGCTGTTTTCCGAGGCCCATTCGAGCGTGCGGGCAATAAAGTCTTCCGGCGAAAGCTTCTCGCGGATCCAGCGGCCGTTCAGCCAGTCGAGTTTCTGGATGTCGAAGATCGCGCCGGCCTTCGAAAGGTTGTCCGGATCGAACTTTGCCGTCAGCTCGTCCATGGTCAGCATTTCTTCGCCTTCCGGGATCTGCACGAAGAACAGACCGAGGAAGTTCATCAGTGCTTCCGGCAGGTAACCGAGCGCGGAATAATAGGAGATCGAGGTCGGGTTCTTGCGCTTCGACAGCTTCGACTTGTCGGCATTTCGCATCAGCGAGAGATGCATGAAGACCGGCTGCTCCCAACCGAAATAGCGATAGAGCAGGATGTGCTTCGGCACGGACGCCAGCCATTCCTCGCCGCGTGCCACATGGGTGATCTTCATCAGGTGGTCGTCGATGACATTCGCCATATGATAGGTCGGCATGCCGTCGCCCTTGATCAGCACCTGCATATCGACCGAATCCCATGGGATCGACACGTCGCCGTAGACGCCGTCGTGGAAATCGCAGGAACCTTCCGTAGGGATCTTCATGCGGATGACCGAGCTTTCGCCCGCCGCCATCTTGGCGGTCACTTCTTCTGCGGTCAGATTGAGGCAGAGGCCGTCGTATTTCGGCGGCTTGCCGGCGGCGCGCTGGGCCTCGCGCATCTGTTCGAGGCGTTCCGGCGTGCAGAAGCAGCGGAAGGCATGGCCCTTGTTCAGAAGCTCCTGGCCGTAGGGCTGATACATCGCCTTGCGGTCCGACTGGCGGTAGGGGCCGTAGGGGCCGCCGACATCCGGACCTTCAGACCAGCTGAGGCCGGTCCATTTCAGTGCATCCAGCACCTTCTGTTCGAATTCCAGCGTCGAGCGCGTCGCATCGGTATCTTCAATGCGCAGAATGAACGTACCGCCGTGCTTTTTGGCGAAGAGGTAGTTGAAGAGAGCGATATAGGCGGTGCCGACATGCGGCTCGCCGGTGGGCGAGGGGGCGATGCGGACGCGGGGGCCGGTGATTGTCATGAATACTGCTCGATCTTTGCGCCTTCAGCGGCGCGAACCTGCTTATCGGGACTAAGGATTTGAGGCAGGCCTTAGCGCATATTCAGCCGCAGGCGTCAAGGTTCTTAGCCGCTATCCTATCTCACGGGCCAGACATAGAGCAGCGCCGGGACGCTGACGAGGACGATCAGGAACGAAAGCGGCAGGCCGAGGCGCGGATAGTCGGAGAACCGGTAGCCGCCGGGGCCGAAGACCAGCGTGTTGCACTGGTGGCCGACGGGGGTCAGGAAATCGCAACCGGCGCCGATCGCCACCGCCATCAGGAAAGCCTCGGGCCTGAAACCGAGATTGGTCGCGAAGCTCGCGGCGATCGGTCCCATGACGAGTACCGTCGCGGCATTGTTCAGGAAGGGTGTGACGGCCATGGCCGTGATGGTGATCAGCGCCAGCGCTCCCCATGCGGGCAGGCTTGCCGCCACGCCGCCGAGCCAGCCGGCGATCAGTTCGCTGCCGCCCGTGGTCCGCAGCGAATCCGACACCGGGATCAATGCCGCCAGCATGACGAGGATCGGCCCGTCGACCGACTTGTAGAAGTCGGCAAGCGGTATGGCACGGAACACGACCATGCCGAGCGCTGCCGCGAAGAAGGCGACGGGCACCGGAGCGATACCCACGGCGGTCGCCGCCATGGCGAGCGCCAGGATGATCAGAGGCACGAACGCGCGCCGGTGGGTGCCGAGCAGAATTTCGCGCTGGGCAAGCGGCAACAGGGAAAAGTCCTGCAGCACGCCGGGCAGGTTCTTGCGGCTTCCTTGCAATACCAGCACATCGCCGGCCATCAGCGTCAGGTTCCCTAACCGTTCCTTGAGCCGCTCGCCGCGGCGGCTGATCGCCAGGAGATTGACGCCGCGCGTGTAGGATAGGGCCAGTTCCTTGGCGGAAAGCCCCCTCAGCGTCGATTCCTGGCTGATGACGGCCTCGACGGAAATCACATCCGGGCGGGCTTGGCCCTTGCCGCTCAGCGGTTTGCCAGAAAGTTTCAATCGGCCGCTGGAGACGATCCGGTCGAGTTCGTTCGAGGGACCCTCGAGCAATACGGCGTCGCCTTCACGCAACTGGAGATCGGGAAACGGCGACATGCGGGCCGTGCCACGCAGAACGGCCGTGGCGATGACCTCGCCGTCGCCCAGCTTCAGCAGATCGCTGATCGGCTTGCCGAGCACGGCGGATTGCGCAGTGACCGATACTTCCGAGGTGTAGTTCTTGATCTCTATCGCTTCTTCGATCGAATTGTTCTGCTTCGTCCGGCTGGGCACCAGCCAATGGAAGAAGAGCAGGAAGGTGATGCCGACGACGGTCAGCAGCGCACCCATCGGCGTAAAGTCGAACATGGTGAAGGAACTGCCGGTGAGTTCCTGTCTCAGCCTCGAGACGACGATGTTCGGCGAGGTGCCGATCTGCGTCATCAACCCTCCGAGAAGAGCCGCAAAGGCCATCGGCATCAGGTATTTCGAAGGCGATGCGCCGGATTTCTTGGAGAACTGGAAGGCGACCGGCATCATGATAGCCAAGGCGCCGATATTCTTGATGAAGGCGGAAAGCAGTGCCACCGCGATCATCAGCAGCGCCAGCTGCGTGTGCAGCGTGTTGAGGTTCGGGAAAAATTTCTTGACCGCCATGTCGACGATGCCCGAGCGGGCGACGCCGGCGCTGACGACGAGTGCGCTGCCGACGATGATGACGATATCGTCCGAGAAGCCGGAAAATGCCTTGTCGACCGGCACGACGCCCAGTGCCACCGCCAGCACCAGTGCACAACAGGCGACGACGTCGTAACGGAACCGATCCCAGATGAAGACCGCCATCATGAGGGCGATCAGGGTGAAGGCGAGGATCTGCTGTGTGGTCATGCGGCTCCGCAGCTTTGAGAGGTCGGCGAATGAGTTTCCGCTTTTGGAGGAAATCGCCGCTCCGAGGTAGCGCATCAATTCCGCCGGCAGTCCAAAGTTCCGATAAAGCAGGTTCGAATGCTAAACAACCCTGGCGCAGGATATTGCTCCGCAGGGCTGTCGCATGGAGACAGTATCCGCCGGAGGGAGCACAATCGTATACCGCGGGCAAACGAAAAAGGGCGCCGCGGGCGCCCTTTTCATATTCTCCGGTCTCAGTGCAGCGTTTGCTGCCCCGCCTTCTTCTTCCGGCGGGCGTTGCGGGCGATCATGTTCAGGATTTCGACCAGCGCCGAGAAGGCCATGGCCGAATAAACGTAGCCCTTCGGCACGTGAAAGCCCATGCCGTCGGCGATCAGCGTCGTGCCGATCATCAGCAGGAAACCGAGCGCGAGCATCACGATCGTCGGGTTCTTCTCGATGAAATTGGCGAGCGGAGTTGCGGCCACCAGCATCACCGTCACGGCCGCGATCACCGCGACGATCATGATCGGCAGATGTTCGGTCATGCCGACGGCCGTGATGATGCTGTCGATCGAGAAGACCAGGTCCAGGAGGAGAATCTGCCCGATGGCGGCTGCAAAAGACATGCTGGCCGCGCCGCCAACCATATCCTCCTTGTGATCCTCCGGATCGACGTTGTGGTGGATTTCCTTCGTCGCCTTCCAGACGAGGAAGAGGCCGCCGGCGATGAGGATGATATCTTTCCAGGAGAAGGGGTGGCCAAAAAGCTCAAACAGCGGATTGGTGAGCTGGACGATCCAGGCGATCGTACCGAGCAAAGCAAGGCGCATGATGAGCGCCAGGCCGATGCCGATCTTGCGAGCTCGGTCGCGGTGCTCAGGAGGCAGCTTGTTGGTGAGGATGGAAATGAAAATCAGGTTGTCGATGCCGAGCACGACTTCCATGACCACAAGTGTAACGAGCGCTACCCAGGCCGCCGGGTCTGCTACAAGCGCTGCAATGTCCATCCAATCTTCCCTTTCAATCGCAAAACACAATCGCCTGCCGATTTAAGGATCGGCAGCGGGAAGACAAGAGGCGGTCGCGCGACGACCGCCAAAATCAGGCGTGTTCCGCCTCTTTTGCGATCACGGATGTGTCATGAACGCCATAGGCAGCCATGAAAACCTTGATGGCTCCCTTGACGACCTCATCGACTTCCACCTGCGGGGGAGCGTCGCAGAGATCGCCGAACAGCCTCAATTTGAAGAATGTGCCGCTTGTCATGTCAATGAACTGACGGGCAGCGAGATCGCTGTGCTCGACGTTCAGATTGCCCAGCGCCACATGCCGCTTGATGAAATCGTCGAGCACGGTGCGGACGTTCATCGAAGGCGAATTGAAGAACTGCCGACAGAGGCTCGGCATGCGGTCGACGACACCGATCACGGTTCGCATGGCGTTGATCACCTGCAAGGAGGTGATATGCGCAACGAAGTTTATTCCGAATCGGTAGAGTCCTACTTCGACCTCCTCGCTGCCGGCGAGAATATCGCGCATCCGTAGCGTGACGCGTTCCTTCTCCCGAGCGACGAGTGCCGCGAACAGATCTTCCTTGTTCTGGAAATAGACGTAGATCGTGCCCTTCGACACCCCCGCCTCGCGGGTGATATCGTTCATGCTCGCCGCGTCGAAGCCGAGCTTCATGAAGACGCGGCTTGCGCCGTCGATGATCTGCTCCCGTTTCGCGGGGTCTTCCCCTGCCGCGAAACGTCCGGCTGCAACCGGATCGGATTTCTCCTGCTTCCTTGTCTGTCTGGCCATTGGATGCCTTTTTTAACCTTTTCGAACCGAGCGGTTCGATTGCCCTTGATATGTGTCATCGAAAGGTCTATGTCAAGCTCATTGAACCGAGCGGTTCGATGAAATGCTGAACTCCCATTGACGGTATACGAACATGACGGCCTCTCAAAATGGCGGCGCATTGCGCGCCGTAACGACGGATAACATTGGCACCAGCGAAGCCGAAGCCCGCAACGAGCGGCCGACAACCGAGCAGCCTGCGGCGGAAGCGATCGCTGCGCCGGCCGCCGCGAAGGCGCCTGAAAAGAAGAAGCGGCGTGGATTTCTGTTGCCGGTCATTGCGCTTGCCCTCCTCGGCGGCGCCGGATGGTATGGTTACAACTGGTGGACGGACGGTCGGTTCCTCGTTTCGACCGATGATGCCTATGTGGAAGGCAACCTTGCCGTCATTTCTCCCAAGGTCTCCGGTTATGTTGCGAAAGTAAACGTCGTCGAAAACCAGTCCGTCAAGGCCGGCGATCCGCTCGTCACGCTTGATGACGGGGATTATAAGCTTGCGCTCCAAAAAGCAGAAGCGGCGATCGAATCCGCCAATCTCGCAATCTCCCGCATCGACGCCCAGATCGTCGGCGGGCGGGCCGCTCTTGAACAGTCCAAGGCGCAGCAAGGAGCGCTTGAGGCGGCGGTACGCGGCGCCGAGATTACCCAGAAGCGGGCAAGCGAGCTCGCCGCGAAATCCGTAGGCACCACCGCCGACCTCGACAATGCAAAGATCGCGCTCGAACAGGCCCGCGCCAATCTCGTCGCCGGGCAGGCCGCCGTCGCCTCCGCCGAGGCGAATATTGGCCTCCTGCAGGCGCAGCGCAAGGAAGCGGTCAATACGGTCCGCACCCAGGAACTCGCCCGCGACCAGGCAGCCCGCGATCTCAGTTTCACCGTGCTCAAGGCGCCTTATGATGGCGTGATCGGCAATCTCGCGGTCCAGACCGGCGATCTGGTTTCGGCCGGCAAGCGGCTTGCCTCGCTCGTACCGCTCACCGAACTCTACATTGAAGCCAACTTCAAGGAAACCCAGATCGGTCACCTCGAACCGGGCTCGAAAGTGCGCGTGCATGTCGATGCCTATGAGGACCAGCCGATCGTCGGCACTGTCGAATCCATCGCGCCAGCGTCAGGAGCGGTTTTCTCGATGCTGCCGCCTGAAAATGCCACGGGCAACTTTACCAAGGTCGTCCAGCGCGTACCGGTTCGCATCTCGATCCCGAAGGAGGATCTGGAGCGCGAACATCTGCGCGCGGGATTGAGCGTCGTTGTCGATGTCGACACGCGCACCGCGCCGGACAACACCACCGTGGCAGCGGCCAAGTAACCCATCAAGGAGAACGGCCATGGCTACAGCAACGGCCGCGGCGGGTGTCATGCCCGCCGACCAACCTATGGACAGGCGCAAGCTCATCGCCTTTTTCGCGATGGTCTTCGGCATGTTCATGTCGATCCTCGACATCCAGATCGTCTCGGCATCGCTGTCTGAAATCCAGGCGGGCCTGTCGGCCGGTTCGGACGAGGTCGCCTGGGTGCAGACATCCTATCTGATCGCCGAAGTGATCATGATCCCGCTGTCGGGAACGCTCGCCCGCATTCTCTCGACGCGCGTACTCTTTTCCATCTGTGCCGGCGGCTTCACGATCGCCAGCGTGCTCTGCGCCACCGCCACGAATATCGAGCAGATGATCGTCTACCGGGCGCTGCAGGGCTTCATCGGTGGCGGCATGATCCCTTCCGTCTTCGCCGCTGCCTTTACGATCTTCCCCCCCTCGAAGCGCAGCATCGTGTCGCCGATCATCGGCCTCGTCGCGACACTGGCTCCGACCATCGGACCAACGGTCGGCGGTTATCTCTCCCATGCCTTCTCCTGGCACTGGCTCTTTCTCGTCAACGTCATTCCGGGCATCCTGGTAACTGCCGTCGCCTGGAGCATGATCGATTTCGACAAGCCGCAGATGCAGCTCTGGAAGAAGTTCGACTGGTGGGGGCTTGCCTCCATGGCGATTTTCCTCGGCTCGCTGGAATACGTCCTGGAGGAGGGCAACAACAAGGACTGGTTCAGCGACGAACATATCGTCATGGGCACGGTGTTCATCGTCCTAGGGGCGGTGGTGTTCTTCTGGCGCGCCTTCAAGATCGAATTCCCGGTGGTCGATCTCAGGGCCTTCGGCAATGCCAATTTCGCCTTCGGCTCGCTCTTTTCATTCGTCATGGGCGTCGGCCTTTACGGCCTGACCTATCTCTATCCCCTCTATCTCGGCCGCATCCGGGGCTATGACTCGCTGATGATCGGCGAAACCATGTTCGTCTCCGGCATTGCGATGTTCGTTTCCGCTCCGATCGTCGGGCGCCTGACGAACGTTCTCGACCTTCGGGTGATGATGGCGATCGGCTTCGGCGGCTTCGCACTCGGCACCTGGCTGCTGACGGGTATCACGGCGGACTGGGATTTCTACGAGTTGCTCCTGCCGCAGATCCTGCGCGGCGCGTCGATGATGATGTGCATGGTGCCGATCAACAATATCGCGCTCGGCACGCTGCATCCCTCGCGCATCCAGGGTGCTTCCGGCCTGTTCAACCTGACGCGAAATCTCGGCGGTGCCGTTGGCCTGGCGATCATCAACACCATGCTGACCCAGCGTTCCGACGCGCATTACCAGCGGTTGGCCGAACACGTGAACTACGCCAATCCGGCAGCTCTCGACTGGCTGGAGAGCGTTGGCGCCAACTTCAATTCCTACGGACTCGACGGCAGTTCTGCGGCGCTTCAGAAGATTTCCGGGATCATCACCCAGCAATCCTGGCTGCTTTCCTTCATGGACGTTTTCCTGTTGCTCACCGGCCTTTTTGCCAGCTTGATCTTTTTCGTCTTCCTGATTGCCAAACCCGCGGCGCCTGCCGGCGCCGGAGGCGGAGGCCACTAGGTTCCAGAGATTCCACCGCCGGAAAGGGCCGCCGCGCAAGCGACGGCCTTTTTCGTTGTGCGCCCAGCATGGGCGCATTCTTGTGGGTGGAAGTCCCACCGTAAGCTGGTCATGGCGAGCGAAGTGAAGCGCAACTGCGGAAGGGCGACCGACCGTGGGGAGGAAGCGTGGATCGAACCTGCGGGCCGATGGACAAGAACCGGATATGAGGCGGTGCCGACCAGGGCGAGCGGGCAACATTCCGCGAAGCTCTTGTGACCAAGGGGCGGTGGCGTAAATCCGGCGGTCGTGCAGCGAAGGAATGCGTTCTTACCTGGGGAGATCTCGCCTTGTGCCTGAAAGGGCGACGGTGTCGAGCCGGAGCGAGAAGTCAGCAGAGGCCGTAGTAGGAGCGCCTTGCGCGAACGAAGGGCCGAAGGAGCGGAAGGGAGAGCCGCTGGTTATCGGATTTGAATGGTCTCAGATGGTCGCGTCAGCGAAGCTCGCCGATCTGGAAGATAGGGTGAAGCCCGAAGGGCCACGGCAGCGAGAAATCAAATCCGCCGAACCAGAATAAGCAAACCCAGGCGCCAGGCCGGGAGAACTACGGGCCTGACGACCTCAACTGCTCCAACCGCCCGGTGCGGACCCGCATGCCGGGTGGTGTGGGAGGGGCGGAGCCAATAGGCTCCCCCCTATCCCGATTGGGGTAGATTTCCAGAACTTCGAGCGGCGTCTGCGAAATTCTGATTTACGTACCTCAAAAATTGAGCTAGGACCTCTTTGCGGAGGAGTTCATGAAGCCCACAGTGCATGACATCGCCAAAAGTGCGGGCGTCAGCCTTGCGACCGTCGACCGGGTTCTCAACGGCCGGCCGGGTGTTCGCGGCGTGACGCGTGCCAGGGTGGAGGAGGCAATCGCCTCGCTCGGCTACGTGCGCGATCTGGCGGCGGCAAACCTTGCCAAGGGACGAACCTATTCCTTCGTCTTCATCCTTCCGGAAAACGACAATTCCTTCATGATCGGCCTGCATGAGGAAGTGCGCGGCGCGGTTGCCCGGTCAAGCGCGGAGCGGACCAGGATCCGGATCGTCGACGTTCCGCCCTTCGATGCCAAGGCTCTCGTTGCCGCGCTCGAGAACGTGCTGGCCGAAAAGCCGGCCGGCGTCGCCTTTGTCGCCATTGATGCGCCGGGCGTCCGGGAGGCGGCTATGCGCCTTCGTGAGGCGGGCATTCCGATGGTCACCCTGGTTTCGGACCTGCCCGACTCGTCGCGCGATCATTATGCGGGGATAGACAATATCGCTGCCGGGCGCACGGCGGGCAGCCTGATGGGCCGGTTTCTGAGCGGTCGCGAGGCGACTGTTGCGGTGCTGGCGGGTTCCATGCTGGTGCGCGACCATCGGGAGCGTCTGGAAGGTTTTTCGGCCGTCATCGGCGACCACTATTCTAACATCGTCATCCTGCCGGTGCTGGAAGGGCGCGACGATCCGGTGCTTGCCGAGAGCATGGTCGCCGATACGCTCAGTCGGCACCCGGATATCGCGGGCATTTACAGCCTCGGCGCCGGCAATCGCGGCTTGATCCGCGCGATCCAGAAGGCGGACATCGTCAAGCGGCCGGTCGTGATTGCTCACGAGCTTACCAATTCCACACGTTCCGCCCTTGTCGGCGGGGTTATCGATGCCGTTCTGAATCAGGATGCGGGGCACGAAGTCCGCAGCGCCATCCGGGTGCTCACGGCCAAGGCGGACGGCTTGCCGGTGATCGCCGCGCAGGAGCGCATCCGCATCGACATTTTCTTGAAGGACAATCTGCCCTGAACGGTGCCGCACGCACAGCGTGAGGCGGCTGCGGGTGCGCCTAAAACAAACAAACCGCCGGAGAAAAGTCGGCGGAAAAAGGAGAAACACCATGTATCTGGGACTCGATCTCGGCACCTCCGGCGTCAAGGCGATGCTGATCGACGGCGATCAGAAGATCATCGGCTCGGCGACCGGTTCGCTCGACGTCTCGCGTCCGCATTCCGGCTGGTCGGAGCAGGAGCCGGCCCAGTGGATCCGCGCGACGGAGGAGGCGGTCGCGGGCCTCAAGGCGAAGTTCCCGAAGGAACTGGCCGCGGTGAAGGGCATCGGCCTGTCCGGTCAGATGCATGGCGCGACACTGCTCGATGCCGAGGACAAGGTGCTGCGTCCCTGCATCCTCTGGAACGACACGCGCTCCTATGAAGAAGCCGCAGCGCTCGACGCCAATCCGATTTTCCGCAAGCTGACCGGCAATATCGTTTTCCCCGGCTTCACCGCACCGAAACTCGTCTGGGTGAAGAACAACGAGCCGGAAATCTTCGCCAGAGTGGCCAAGGTGCTGCTGCCGAAGGATTATCTGCGTCTCTGGCTGACCGGCGAACATATTTCGGAAATGTCGGATTCGGCCGGAACCTCCTGGCTCGATACGGGCGCGCGCAGATGGTCGTCCGAATTGCTTGCGGCAACCGGCCTTTCCGAAAGCCAGATGCCATCGCTCGTCGAAGGCACGGACCAGGCCGGCAAGCTGCGCGGCGAACTGGCGGCTGCCTGGGGTATTTCCGGCGGTGTCGTGGTCGCCGGCGGGGCAGGGGACAACGCCGCCTCCGCCTGCGGAATGGGCACGGTTGCAGAGGGCAATGCCTTTGTTTCGCTCGGTACATCGGGCGTGCTCTTTGCTGCCAATGGCTCTTATCTGCCGAAGCCCGAAAGTGCCGTGCATGCCTTCTGCCATGCGCTGCCGAAGACCTGGCACCAGATGGGGGTCATCCTGTCGGCAACCGACGCGCTCAACTGGTATTCGCACATTGCCGGCCGGTCCGCCGCCGAATTGACCCAGGAACTTGGCGACAGGCTGAAGGCGCCGACCGGCGTCACCTTCCTGCCCTATCTCTCCGGGGAACGCACGCCGCACAATGACGCGGTGATCCGCGGCTCGTTCATCGGCCTCGGGCACGAAAGCGACCGTGCGGCGCTGACGCAGGCGGTGCTGGAGGGCGTGACCTTTGCTATCCGCGACAATCTCGAGGCGCTGAAATCTGCAGGCACCTCGATTTCCCGGGTGACTGCGATCGGCGGCGGTTCGCGCTCGCGCTACTGGCTCGCTTCGATCGCAACGTCGCTCGGCGTGCCGGTCGATATCCCTGCGGACGGTGATTTCGGCGCAGCTTTCGGTGCCGCTCGCCTTGGCCTGATCGCGGCGACGGGTGCTGATCCGCTTACCGTCTGCTCGGCGCCGAAGACCGACGAGACGATCGAGCCGGTCGCTTCGCTGAGCGGGGCCTACGAAACCGCCTACGCCCGCTACCGAGCTGCCTACCCGGCGGTGCGGGTCTTGGCGCATTAAACCGAGGCGCCCCCTCATCCGCCTGCCGGCACGTTCTCCCCAAGGGGAGAAGGATCGCGGCGGTGCTTCAGTCCCCCTCTACCCTTGGGGAGAAGGTGGCCCGAAGGGTCGGATGAGGGGGCGCTTCATGAACCAACCGGACAATTTGAATACCCAAGGAGAAACAACCATGAGCACAGGCTTTTTCGGAGACATCCAGAAGATCAAATACGAGGGGCCGGAGAGCACCAATCCGCTCGCCTTCCGTCACTACAATCCTGATGAGATCGTCGGCGGCAAGCGCATGGAAGACCATCTGCGCTTTGCGGTCGCCTACTGGCATACCTTCACCTGGCCGGGCGGCGACCCCTTTGGAGGCCAGACCTTCCTGCGCCCCTGGTTCGAGGACACCATGCAGGCGGCGAAGCTGAAAGCCGACGTCGCATTCGAGTTCTTCCAACTGCTCGGCGCGCCGTTCTACTGCTTCCACGACGCGGACGTGCGCCCGGAAGGCAACAACTTTGCCGAAAACACCCGGAACCTCAACGAGATCGTCGACTATTTCGAGAAGAAACAGGCCGAGACCGGCGTGAAGCTTCTCTGGGGCACGGCGAACCTCTTCTCCAACCGCCGCTATATGGCCGGTGCCGCGACCAACCCGGATCCGGATGTCTTCGCCTTTTCTGCCGCGACCGTGAAGACCTGCCTCGATGCCACCAAGCGCCTTGGCGGCGCCAATTACGTGCTTTGGGGTGGTCGCGAGGGTTACGAGACCATTCTCAATACGGATTTCACCCGCGAGCTCGACCAGATGGGCCGCTTTCTCAATCTCGTGGTCGAGTACAAGTACAAGATCGGCTTCGAAGGCACGATCCTGATCGAGCCGAAGCCGCAGGAACCGACCAAACATCAGTACGACTACGACGTTTCGACCGTTTATGCCTTCCTGCAGAAGAACGGGCTCGAGAAGGAAGTGAAGGTCAATATCGAGCAGGGCCATGCCATCCTTGCCGGACATTCCTTCGAACACGAGATCGCCATGGCGAATACGTTCGACATCTTCGGTTCGATCGATATGAACCGCAACGACTACCAATCCGGCTGGGATACCGACCAGTTCCCGAACAACGTGCCGGAAATGGCGCTCGCCTATTACCACATCCTCTCCGGCGGCGGCTTCCAGAACGGCGGCACCAATTTCGACTCCAAACTCCGCCGCCAGTCTCTTGACCCGCAGGACCTCCTGATCGGCCATATCGGCGGCATGGATTGCTGCGCCCGCGGCATCAAGGCGGCGGCAAAGATGCTGGACGACGGCGCGCTCAAGAAGCCGCTGGATGCCCGCTACGAGAAATGGGACAGCCCGGAATACCAGAAGATGCTGCGCGGCGAATACAAGCTGGACGATATCGCCGCGTGGGTCGAAAAGAACAACATCAACCCCGAGCCGAAGTCCGGCCGCCAGGAATATCTGGAAAACGTCGTCAACCGCTACGTTTGACGGTCCGCCTCTTTCTCGGAGAACGCCCAGGTTTTCAGGAGCCTGGGCTCCGACGGAGGGCTAGAACAGCCCTCCGTCGGTGTTTCAGACCGAAGCATGGCCGAATCTGACAGCGCGATAGGCTTCGACGATCGTTTCGGCCACATCCGCCGCCACATCGGTCGTCGTCTGGTAGTTGATGACCGAAAGGCGCATCACCTGCCTGCCCCGCCAGCTCGCGCCGCCGGCAAACATCGATCCTTCTTGCTGCAGCCTTAAAATCGTATTTTTCGTCAGTTGATCGCCCTGTTCCGGTGGCAGGTCGCTGCCGAAACGCAGGACGATCTGATTGAGGACCACTTCGTTCACGACGGCTATTCCAGGTTCAGCCGCGAGCCTTTCCGCCAGCAGGACCGCTGCATCGCAGGCGTTGTCGACAAGTCCAGTGATTCCGTCGCGACCGAGATGCTTCATCATCGCCCAGGTGGGAAACCCCCGGGCACGTCTCGAAAGCTCAGGCACATAATGGGAGGGATCGCGCTCGTCGTTGCTGGCGAGCGGCAGATAACTGGCGGCGATCGTCATGGCGCGGCGGTGGGCGGTTTCGTCCCTGACGATCGCATAGCCGCTGTCATAGGGGGTCTGCAGCCATTTATGCCCGTCGGTCGCCCAGCTGTCGGCTTGATCCAAGCCAACGGCGAGGTGACGGGTTTTGGGAGAGGCCTGCGCCCAAAGGCCGAAGGCTCCGTCTAGGTGGACCCAGGCGTTCTTGCTCTTTGCCAGCGGGATGAGCGAGGCGAAATCGTCAAAGGCGCCCGTATTGATCTGTCCGGCTTGCAGGATGACGATGGCCGGGCCGTTCACTTCGGCAATCGACCCGGCGAAGGCGACATTGTCGATCCTGCCCTGGTCGTCTGTCGCTATCCGGACCACGCGATCATGTCCGAGCCCCAGGAACTGCAGCGCCGAGAAGACGGTGGTATGAGCGTCATCCCCGATCAGGACAGTGATCGGAGGTGCGCCGAACAGGCCTCTGGCATCCGCGTCCCAGCCGGCGTTCCGCAGCACCTGGCTTCGCGCCGCTGCAAGGCAGGTGAAATTGGCAACCGTCGCACCGGTGACGAAACCGACCGAACATCCCGGCGGAAGCGACAGAACGTCGAGCAGCCAGCGGGCCGCAACGGTCTCGACGGCGGCTGCCGAGGGCGAGGCCGTGTGGTTTCCGGCGTTCTGTCCCCAGGCGCTGGTGAGAAAATCCGCGGCGACGCCCACCGGATGGGAGCCGCCGATGACCCAGCCGAAAAACCGCGGCCCAACCATCAGGTGGAGGCCCGGATCTGCCTTTTCGGCAAGCAAAGCCAAGACATCTTCCATATCGGTTCCCTGCTTCGGCAAATCTTCGGAAAAAGCCTCGACCGATGCTGCATAGTCCCGGCCAGGGCGATGAGGGCGGTTGAGGACCGATGCGCGAAAATCCGCTGCAAGGCGTGCCGCCATGGAAAACAGTGTCTCAGTCGTCATCGCGGTCGCTCCCAAAACCATTTTTCCGCAAGCATACACCGACCATTGATCCTCGTCGCGACCGAGAGGCACCGCAAACCCTCGTTCACCGGTTGAATTGCCGATGAACTCCCTAAGTAATTCGAGGTAGTTGCCGGAACGGCGGAAGTCGCGTCCGCATCCTTGGTTGTAAAGGCCATCCAGGCAAACCACTATTTTCGCACAATCCTGCTTTACGTACCTCAGAAACTCGGTTAGCGTCGTCGTCGGGAGGAAATTCAGGGTGCAGTTCGCTGTTTCGATACGCGCTGTCGGTTCCGCGGCGACCCCTTGCGGGATCGGCCGTTGCAGCCTGCGGGGTGTCCATCCATGACGGAACCGGAGACGAGTCCGTTAGCGCCGCTTCTGGAGGCTGTCGGCCTTTCCAAGACCTTCGGCATTGTCGAGGTCCTGAAGGACGTCAACCTCACTGTCCGTCCCGGCGAGGTGCATGCCATCATCGGCGAAAACGGCGCCGGCAAATCAACCTTGATGAAAATCCTTGCGGGCAACCAGCCGCCGACTCGCGGCGAAATGCGCATGGACGGCGAGGTGGTGAGTTTCTCGGGCCCGGTGGATGCGGAAAATCGCGGCATCGTTCTGGTGCATCAGGAAATCCTGCTCGCTCCGGATCTGACCGTCGCACAGAACATCTATCTCGGCCGTGAACTGCACAAGGGCATCTTCATCGACGACCGAGCCATGAACGAAGGCGCGGCAAGCGCCATCCGCGATCTCGGCGGCGATATCGATCCCAATGCGATCGTTTCGCGACTGTCGATCGCCCAGCGCCAGATCGTGCAGATCGCCCGGGTGTTGTTGGTGCCGCACCGGATCGTCATCTTCGACGAGCCGACCGCCTCATTGACGCCTCACGAGACCGAAGCGCTCCTGAAGGTCATCAAGGACATCCGTGCCAAGGGTGTTGGGGTGCTCTATATCTCGCACCGCCTGCCGGAGGTGAAGGAGATCGCCGACCGCGTAACCGTCTTGCGCGACGGTCGTCTGGTTGCATCGCATCCGGCAAGCGAGCTTGAGCCGGCCGACATGGCGCGCCTGATGGTCGGCCGCGACGTGGCGAAGCTCTATCCCGATCGTCAGGCAGCGGCGGCGCGAGAAGCGGTCTTGCAGGTCGCTCATCTCAATGTCCCCGGTTATGCGCAGGACGCTTCCTTCGAGCTTCGCAAGGGCGAAATCCTCGGCTTCGCCGGGCTGGTCGGCGCGGGCCGCACAGAGCTGATGGAAGGTCTGGTCGGCCTTCGTCCGAGCCGTGGCGCCGTACGTCTCAACGGCCGGCCCGTCGATTTCCGTGACGTCCATACGAGCCTGAAGGCCGGCATCGCCTACCTTTCCGAAGACCGGAAAGGCAAGGGCCTGCTGCTCAGCAAGGACCTGCGCGTCAACCTGACGCTCTCTTCGCTCGGCAAGTTCGTCGGCGCGCTGCAGATCGACCGGAAGCGGGAGAGCGAGGCGCTCGATCAGGCGATCCGCGATTTCGACATTCGCACCGGCCGGAAGGACATCCTGGCCGGTCAGCTTTCCGGCGGCAATCAGCAGAAGCTGTTGCTTGCCAAGATGATGATGCTCGACCCCTCGATCGTCATCATCGACGAGCCGACGCGTGGCATCGACATCGGCAACAAGGAACAGATCTACAAATTTATCGCCAGGCTGGCTGAGGAAGGGCGTTCGATCATCGTCGTGTCCTCCGAAATGCCGGAGCTGATCGGCATTTGCGACCGCATTCTGGTGATGCGGTCCGGCCGGATCGTCGGCGAGGTGACGGGAGAGCATATGAACGAGAATGAGATCGTCCAGCTTGCGACGGGCGTGAAAACGGGGGAGGCGGCCTGATGAGTTCCGTCGCAACCGAACCGGCGAAGGCGCCGAAGACATCCAAGGACTGGGACATGGCGGCGATCGCGCCGTTCATTGCGCTCGCACTTCTCCTGGTGCTCGGCTATTTCGCCAACCCGAATTTCGTTTCGGTCGCCAATATTCTCAACGTCATCACCCGCAGCGCCTTCATCGCGATCATCGCGCTCGGCGCCACCTATGTGATCTCGTCGGGCGGGCTCGATTTGTCCGTCGGCTCGATGGTCGCCTTTGTGGCGAGCCTGATGATCCTGTTTCTGAATTCAGGAACGATTGCCGATCCAACGCTGCTGCTGATTGCGGGCATGGGTCTGACGATCGCGATGGGCGCCGCGTGTGGGCTTGCGAACGGGCTGATCACCACGATCGGCCGCATCGAACCCTTTATCGCTACGCTCGGTACGATGGGCATCTATCGCGGGCTTACCACCTGGCTCTCCCAGGGGGGCGCCATCACGCTGCGCGACCGCGAGCTGCAGGCGCTCTACCGGCCGGTCTATTTCGGCTCGGTGGGCGGCATTCCGGTGCCGATCATCATCATTTTCGTGACCGCGGCCATCTGTGCCTTCGTTCTTTATCGCACCCGCTACGGCCGGCATGTGGTCGCCGTCGGGTCGAACGAGGACGTGGCGCGTTATTCCGGTATTTCCGTCAACAGGGTCCGCACGGTGGCTTACGTCATCCAGGGCCTCTGCGTCGCAGTCGCCGTGCTGCTCTACGTCCCGCGCCTGGGCTCCACCTCTGCCACAACCGGCATTCTGTGGGAGTTGCAGGCGATCACAGCGGTGGTCGTAGGCGGCACGGCGCTGCGCGGAGGGGTGGGGCGCATCTGGGGCACGGTCTGCGGCGCCTTCATTCTCGAAATCGTCGGCAATATCATGCTGCTTTCGAATTTCGTCAGCGAATACCTGATCGGCGCCATCCAGGGAGCGATCATCATCATCGCCATGCTGGTGCAGCGGTCGCTGATGCGAAAATGAAACGCAACACGTGAGGAGATTGGTCGGGCTCCGGGTCGCGTCCGATCACGAATGAAAAGACCTGATGCTAGGGAGAGAGAACATGCGTAGAAGAACTTTCGGGATGGCTGCCGCGGCGCTCGCTGCTTCGGTCGCCGTCGGTCCCAGCCTCGGCTGGGCGCAGGAGGAGAAGAAGGTGACCATCGGCGTCTCCATTCCGGCGGCCGACCACGGCTGGACGGCGGGCGTCGTGTTCCATGCCGAACGCGTCGCCAAGCTTCTGATGCAGGAGCACAAGGGTCTGAACGTCATCGTCAAGACCTCGCCCGATCCGGCAAGCCAGGCGAATGCAGTGCAGGATCTTGCCGTTCAGGGCATCGACGGCCTCGTCATCCTGCCGACCGATCCCGATCCGCTTGTCAACGCCATCCAGCAGGTCAAGGATTCGGGCAAGTTCGTCGCTCTGGTCGACCGTGCGCCGTCGAACAATGACAACTCGGTTCGTGACCTTTATGTCGCCGGCAACAACCCGGCGCTTGGCCAGGTTGCGGGCGAATACATCAAGAAGACCACGCCGAACGCCCAAGTCGTCGTCATCCGTGGCCTGCCCATCCCGATCGACCAGCAGCGCCAGGATGGTTTCGACAAGGGTATCGCAGGCTCCGGCGTCAAGATCCTGGAGCGGCAGTACGGTAACTGGAACCGCGACGACGCCTTCCGCGTCATGCAGGACTACCTCACCAAATATCCGAAGATCGACGTGGTCTGGTGTCAGGACGACGACATGGCGGTCGGCGTGCTCGAAGCCATCCAGCAAGCCAAGCGCACCGACATCCAGTATGTGGTTGCCGGCGCCGGCTCCAAGGACATGGTCAAGCGCGTCATGGACGGCGACAAGATGATCCCGGTCGACGTGCTCTATCCGCCGTCGATGGTGGCAACCGCCATGCAGCTCACCGCCGCCCATTTCTACGACCAGGTTCCGGTCAGCGGCGAATATATCCTCGATGCCACGCTGGTGACGAAGGAGAACGCCAAGGACTTCTATTTCCCGGATTCTCCGTTCTAATTTATTGCCAAGGCGCGCGCCGTCGACGGAGCGCGCCTTTTTTCATGTCTGTCATTTTCGCCGTCATTACCCAGGGAGTAAAACCATGAAGACGATCAAGGGACCCGCCCTCTTTCTCGGTCAGTTCGCGGGCGATGCCGCGCCGTTCAATTCGTGGGATGCGATCACCAAATGGGCGGCGGAGAAGGGTTATATCGGCGTGCAGGTGCCGACCTGGGCCGGACAGCTCATCGACCTGAAGAAGGCGGCGACCTCCAAGGATTATTGCGACGAATTCGCAGGGATCGCGCGCCAGAACGGCATCGAGGTGACGGAGCTTTCCACCCATCTCCAGGGCCAGCTGGTCGCCGTGCATCCGGCCTATGACGAGGCCTTCGACGGCTTTGCCGCACCGGAAGTGCGCGGCAATCCGAGGGCGCGGCAGGCCTGGGCGGTCGAGCAGGTGAAGATGGCCCTCTCGGCGTCAAAGAACCTCGGCATCAAGGCTCACGCGACCTTCTCCGGCGCTCTCGCCTGGCCGTTCATCTATCCGTGGCCGCAGCGCCCGGCGGGGCTCGTCGAGACAGCTTTCGACGAACTCGCAAAACGCTGGACGCCGATCCTCGATCATGCGGAGGATTGCGGCGTCGATGTCTGCTACGAAATCCATCCGGGCGAGGACCTGCATGACGGCGTCACCTTCGAGATGTTCCTGGCGCAGGTGAAGAACCACAAACGCGCCAACATGCTCTACGACCCGTCGCACTACGTGCTGCAGTGCCTCGACTATCTCGATCACATCGACATCTACAAGGATCGGATCAAGATGTTCCACGTCAAGGACGCGGAGTTCAATCCGACCGGCCGCCAGGGTGTTTATGGCGGTTATCAGGGCTGGGTCGGCCGGGCCGGTCGGTTCCGTTCCCCGGGCGACGGGCAGGTGGATTTCGGTGCGATCTTCTCCAAGATGGCCGCCAACGATTTCGACGGCTGGGCGGTGGTCGAATGGGAATGCGCGCTGAAGCACCCGGAAGATGGCGCTCGCGAAGGGGCTGAATTCGTCAAGGCTCACATCATCCGCGTCACCGAAAGAGCATTTGACGATTTCGCCAGCGGCGGCACCGACGACGCCGCCAACCGGCGGATGCTGGGGCTTTAGGACCTATTGCCCTCACCCTAACCCTCTCCCCGTTTTGACGGTGAGAGGGTATGTGCCCTGCCTTGGTGGCGGAGGGAGCGCAGAGGTTGCAGCATGTTTCCTTCTCCCCGCGGGCGGGGAGAAGGTGCCCGGCAGGGCGGATGAGGGGCGGTCGCTCTCTCATCAATTGTAGGTTTCAGGAGAGGATATTTCATGGCAATCGAAGGCAAGGACGAACAGGCGCGGGAGCCGCGGATCCGGCTCGGCATGGTGGGCGGCGGCGCGGGCGCCTTTATCGGGGCGGTGCACCGCATGGCGGCGAGGCTGGACGACCAGTTCGAGCTCGTCGCGGGTGCGCTGTCGTCGACGCCGGAAAAGGCCGCTGCGTCCGGCCGCGACCTCGGACTCGATCCGTCGCGCACTTATGGCAGCTATAAAGACATGGCGATCCGTGAGGCCAAGCTGAAGACGGGCATCGAAGCCGTCTCCATCGTCACGCCGAACCACGTTCACTACGACGCGGCGAAGGAATTCCTGCGCCGCGGTATCCACGTGATCTGCGACAAGCCGCTGACCTCGAACCTTGCCGATGCGAAGAAGCTCAAGAAAGTGGCGGACGAGAGCGACGCGCTCTTCATCCTCACCCACAACTACACCGGCTACCCGATGGTGCGGCAGGCCCGCGAAATGATTGCCAACGGCGATCTCGGACAGATCCGCATCGTTCAGGTGGAATATCCGCAGGACTGGCTGACCGAGGCGGTCGAGCAGACCGGCGCCAAACAGGCGGTCTGGCGCACCGACCCGGCCCAATCCGGTGCCGGTGGTTCGACCGGTGATATCGGCACGCATGCCTATAATCTCGCCTGCTTCATCACCGGGCTGACGCTCGAAAGCCTTGCCGCCGATCTCGATACCTTCGTCGAAGGCCGCCGGCTTGACGACAACGGCCATGTGCTGCTGCGCTTCGAAGGCGGCGCCAAGGGCATGCTCTGGTGCAGTCAGGTGGCGCCGGGAAATGAGAACGGCCTGAAGATCCGCGTTTACGGTACCAAAGGCGGCATCGAATGGGTTCAGGCGGACCCGAACTATCTGTGGTTCACGCCTTTCGGCGAACCGAAACGCCTGCTCACCCGTGCCGGAGCAGGGGCCGGCGCTGCGGCCGCTCGCGTCAGCCGCATCCCCTCGGGCCATCCGGAAGGGTATCTCGAAGCCTTCGCGACGATCTACACCGAGGCTGCGCGCGCCATCAATGCCAGAAAGAAAGGCGCCAAACTGGATAGCGGCGTCGTCTATCCGACCGTCGACGACGGCGTGAAGGGCGTTGCTTTCGTCGAAGCCTGCGTCGCCTCTTCGAAGAGGAATGGGGCCTGGGTGAAGCCTGGGGCCTGATCGGCCATCCATCAATCCTTTGATAAAGCCAGCCGGGTTCATGCCCGGTTGGTCAGGTCAAAAGAGGCTTTTGTCAGAAGTTGTCTCCTTCTTCCTGCAACGTTTCAGAATTATCACTTCGCACCCTGTACAACTGCGCCGGGCTTGGTTAAACCGCCGCCGAAGATGGTTCGATAGATCCGCAACAAGCTACGGCGGCCCCCATGACCAATCCCAAGACACCCAATCCCAAAAAATTCGCCTCCCGCTTCCCCGGCGATTTTCTGTGGGGCGTGGCAACCGCCTCATATCAGATCGAAGGATCGACCAAGGCGGACGGACGCAAGCCCTCCATCTGGGACGCGTTTTCCAACATGCCGGGCCGTGTCTATCAGGGCCACAACGGCGATATCGCCTGCGACCACTACAATCGCTGGGAACAGGATCTCGATCTCATCAAGGAGATGGGCGTCGAGGCTTATCGTTTCTCGATCGCCTGGCCGCGTATCATTCCGGAGGGGACCGGGCCGATCAACGAAAAGGGGCTGGATTTCTACGACCGCCTGATCGACGGCTGCAAGGCGCGCGGCATCAAGACCTATGCGACGCTCTACCACTGGGATCTGCCGCTCACGCTGATGGGCGAGGGCGGTTGGGCGGCGCGCTCGACGGCCTATGCCTTCCAGCGCTATGCCAAGGTGGTCATGGACCGGTTCGGAGACCGTCTGGATGCGGTCGCGACCTTCAACGAGCCCTGGTGCATCGTCTGGCTCAGTCACCTCTGGGGCATCCATGCGCCCGGCGAGAAGAATATGCAGGCGGCTCTTCACGCCATGCATCACGTCAACCTCGCTCACGGGCTCGGCGTCGAGGCGATCCGTCAGGTTTCGCCGAAGGTCCCGGTCGGCATCGTCATCAATGCCAATTCCGTCATCCCGGGCTCCGACAGCCCTGCCGATCGCGCGGCGGGCCAACGCGCCCACCAGTTCCACAACGGCGCTTTTTTTGATCCGATCTTCGAGGGCGCGTATCCGGAGGAGTTTCTGGAAGCGCTCGGCGACCGTATGCCGGTCGTGGAAGAAGGCGACCTCAAGACCATCAGCCAAAAGCTCGACTGGTGGGGACTGAACTACTACACGCCGCTGCGGGTCCATGATGATCCGGAGCGCAAGGGCGATTTTCCGTGGACGGTGGAGGCCAAGCGCGCCAGCGACGTCAAGACCGATATCGGCTGGGAAGTCTATGCGCCGGGCCTGAAACTGCTTGTCGAGGATCTCTACCGCCGCTACGACCTGCCGGATTGCTACATCACCGAAAACGGGGCCTGCTACAACATCGAGCCGGTGGCCGGCGAGGTGGATGACCAGCCGCGCCTCGACTATTATGTCGAGCACCTGTCGGTGGTGGCCGATCTCATCGCGGACGGTTATCCGATGAAGGGCTATTTTGCCTGGAGCCTGATGGATAATTTCGAATGGGCGGAAGGTTACCGGATGCGGTTCGGCCTTGTCCACGTCAACTACGAAACCCAGGAACGGACGATCAAGAAAAGCGGTAAATGGTATCGTGATCTGGCGGTTGAATTCCCGCATGGCAATTCCGGTGCAATCCGCGTGGCCAAGGCAGGCAAGCTCTAACTTTGAATGTCTGGGGTTGACCTGACGGCGCGTGCCTGACGGATTTCCGTCGGCATACATTTTTTCAATGCGGAGAGTTATCTGGAATTTCTTTCCTCGGCATTTGCAGCGGCGCAGTGTCATAAAGCGTCAAGCAGCCGCATGGCCGGCTTGCATATCAGTCGTTGAAAGAGGGCCCTGGAGAATGGTAGATCGGCGCTTCACACGTCGAATGTGTTGCTGAGCGGCAGCACATCCTTTTCCGTGACCTGAGCTGCGCCAGCTTGCGCGGCTGAAATGAGCTCTCAAATGAACCCGACAAATCAGACAGTGCAGCAAGCGCAGGCGGGCAGCCTTCCGGCGTCTGCCGAGGCGGTGCCGCACGCCGCCGTCCAGCCGATGGTTTCCTTCGAAGCGGTGACCAAGCGCTTCGGCAGCAGTGAACAGAACCAGTTCCTCGCTCTCGACGGCGTCGACCTCTCGGTTGCGCGCGGCGCGATCACCGGCATTATCGGCCGGTCCGGGGCCGGCAAATCGACCCTGATCCGCCTCGTCAATGGGCTGGAAAAGGCAACCTCCGGCCGCGTCGTCGTCGACGGCATCGAGGTCGGCGGCCTTTCGGAAACCGGCCTTCGCGACCTGCGCCGCCAGGTCGGCATGATCTTCCAGCATTTCAACCTTTTGTCTTCGCGCACGGCCTTCGAGAATGTGGCGCTGCCGCTGGAAATTGCCGGCCTCGACGGGAAGGCAATCCGAGACAAGGTGGCGCCGCTCCTCGATCTCGTCGGCCTGGGCGACAAATCCAACCGTTATCCGGCGGAACTATCGGGCGGCCAGAAGCAACGCGTCGGCATTGCCCGGGCGCTCGCCACGTCGCCGAAGCTGTTGCTCTCCGACGAGGCCACTTCGGCGCTCGATCCGGAAACGACGCAATCGATCCTCGACCTCCTGAAGCGCATCAATGCCGAGTTCGGGCTTACCGTTCTGCTGATCACCCACGAAATGGAGGTGGTGAAGACGATCGCCTCCGACGTTGCGGTGATCGATCGCGGCAGGATCGTTGAGGCGGGTCGCACCTTCGATATCTTCACCGGGGCAAAACACGAAACGACACGCTCGCTGCTTTCCGCCGCACTCGGAACCAAGCTGCCGGATTGGATCGGCTCAAAGCTGAAGCCGCAGCCCTCGATCGGCGACCGCATCCTGGTGCGGCTTGTCTTTTTCGGCTCGACGGCTTTCCAGCCCCTGACAGGGCGTCTGGTCTCCGAACTCGGCGCCGATGTCAACATTCTGGCCGGCTCCATCGAGGAGATCGCCGGCGAGCCCTATGGTTCGCTCGTCGTCGCCTATCCGGCGGATCCTGCCGTGTTGGGACGCGCCGATCGCTTCTATGCCGCAACCGGCCTCAAGACGGAGGTGCTCGGCTATGTCGCCTGATATGCTCTTCAGCCTGCTTTCGAAATCGCTGCTGCAGACGCTGCAGATGGTGGCGATCGCAGGGCTTCTCGGTTCGCTCGTCGGCCTGCCGATCGGCATTTTCCTGGCCACCAGCGGCAAGGGCGAGCTTTTTCCGGCACCGGTCAGCAACCGTGTGATCGGCGCGATCGTCAATGCGGCCCGCTCGACACCCTTCATCATCCTGGTCGTGGCGATCATTCCCTTCACGCGGCTTGTCACGGGCACCTCGATCGGCACCAATGCGGCAATCGTGCCTTTGACGATCGCAACCATCCCGTTTTTCGCGCGTCTTGTGGAGGCCGCGATCCGGGAAATCGACAAGGGACTGATCGAGGCTGCACGCGCCATGGGTGCCACGCCGCTGCAGATCGTCTTCAAGGTGCTGCTTGCCGAAGCAAAACCCGGGATCACGCTCGGCTTCACCATGACGATCGTCAGCCTGATCGGCTATTCGGCCATGGTCGGCGCCGTCGGCGGCGGGGGGCTCGGTGACCTCGGAATCCGCTACGGCTACCAGCGTTTCATGCCAGAGGTGATGCTCGCCGTCGTGATCGTCCTGATCGTGCTCGTGCAGCTCGTGCAAAGCGCGGGCGATGCGCTCGCCCGCCGCTTCGACAAGCGCAACCGCAAGGCCTGATTTTTTTTGAGATACCAGCCTCCCAGGACTGGAAAAGACTAAACCAAAGGAGGTGACATGAAAGAGGGTGCACCCGCTGAGAGAACGGATCACTGAGATGCAGGTGATGATGGAGGGACAGTCACACTTCCAGGCTTTCGGCTTATCCTGTTGGGGTTTTCGAGATCTCAACAA